>NZ_BAAHXW010000001.1:0-1444175 GCF_054657875.1 Halanaerocella petrolearia | reverse complement strand
ATGAGACTACACTGTACCAAGGATAGATACCTTGATCGTAGGCCTTGGGGACATGGTGCTGAGGTTTATAAATCAGCTAAAGAAGCTATGAAACTACGTCATGCCTTAATTCCTTATATATATACTATGGCTTGGCGAAACCATCAGGAGAGTATTCCATTAATCACTCCAATGTATTATCATTATCCAGAACAAGAAGAAGCCTATAGTTGCCCTCAACAGTATTACTTTGGTAGTGAATTAGTTGTTGCTCCTTATTTAGAATCTAAAGATGAAACAACTGATTTAAGTCGCCAGTCAGTCTGGTTACCAGAGGGAGATTGGTTTAACTTCTTTACTGGAGAGTATTATCAAGGTGATAATTGGTATGCCCAATATGGTACTTTAGATGAAATTCCTGTCTTTGCTAAAGCAGGTGCTATTATTCCACTTGGCCCAAAGGTAGACTGGGGTGGAGTTGACAATCCAGCAGAACTTGAGCTTAATATCTTTCCGGGTGCCGATAACACCTTTGAGCTGTATGAAGATGAAGGAGATTCTAAAGATTATAAAGCAGGTGAGTATGCAACTACAAAGTTTGTCCAGCAATGGGATAAAGATAGGCTACAGTTTGAGATCAATCAAGTAGAAGGCAATACTGATTACATTCCAGAAGAGAGAGACTATAAGTTGGTCTTTAAAGGTATTAAACAGCCAGATGAATTTGACTTAAAAGTTGACGGAGTAGAACAGACAGTTACTTCTAATTATAAAGAAGAAGAAGAGACTCTAGTAGTTAAAGTTGGTCAGATTAAGCCTAAGCAACAAGTAACAGCTATATTAGCTAGTGAGTCCGATACATTATTATCTAAAAGAGATCGAAGATTAGATAAGTGTAGAAAGATGTTAAAAGGATTTAGAATGGATACAACTGCTAAGTCACAGATTGAAGATGCAATTAAAGAGCAAGGTACTACAAATTTAAGTTATTTACGAGATTTCTCTGTTGTCTTAACTGATAGTCAGATAAGAGCTTTAGTAGAATTATTATCTGGTGTAGGTATTGATAAATTTGAAAACTGTGGAGAAGAGAAGATTATTATCTGGAATAACAACCAGAAGTCTAATGTAGAGTATCAATTATCTACTTGGGCTGCTAAAGCTAAGCATTCCAGAAGAGTAGGTGATTCTGAAGCAGGTATTGTAGCAGGTTTTAAGGTCTTTTCTCTAGAAGAATTAAATCAGTTTGCTTGGGAACTTAAAGTTGATTATGGTAATTTAGTTACAGTAGAATATAGTAACTAGTATTTTTAGGGCAGGGTTATTCCTTGCCCTATATTAGTTAAATAATAGAACTAATAGAGCAAACGGCTGTTGCTAGTCAGAAGTTGGCTAAGATGGCCCAAAAGTTACAGGAGCTAATTGACCAGTTTAAAGTTTAGTCTTTTAAAGCAATCCTTAATCGGGTTGTTTTCTTATCTACTGCCAATTAAAGAATAGAAGTCATTGTTTTTAGGATATATTAAAAAGTAGGAATTGATAGAGCAGTAGATAGGAGTTGGTTAAGCTATGTTAAAAGATAAAGATAAAGTAGATCACCCTTTAGTTAGAGAACAAGCTAAACCAAAAGCCAAAGAAAAGAATGAAGAAGATCTTAATCTTCTAGAGTTAATATTAGTAGGTTTAGGGGCAGTTATTGGGGCTGGTTTCTTCTTAGCTAGTAGTATTGCTATTAGTTTAAGTGGTCCTGCAATCATAATTAATTTTTTAGTCAGTGCTTTTATTATGTGGCAAGTATTTTCAGCCTTAGCTGAAATGTCAGTAGCAGTACCAGATACAGGTTCTTTTCAGAGTTATGCTAATCAAGCTTTAGGAGATATGTATGGCTTTGCTAGTGGATGGATGTATTGGATAGCAGGAGTATTAGTAATGTCTAGTGAGGTTACAGCTTCTGCTATCTTTACTCAATGGTGGTTTTCAGATATTCCTTTATGGGTCTTTGCTTTTATCTATTCGTTAATGATTATTGGAGTTAACTCTTTAGGAGTTAAGAACTTTGGGAAGATAGAGTCGATTTTTTCCATAGTTAAAATAGGTGCCTTGATTATCTTTATCTTACTAGGACTGTCTATTTTAGCTGGAGTATTTTCAGTCAAAGGTAGATTAGGTGTGGAGAATTATTTTATTCATCAAGGATTTTTTCCTAATGGTATTAAAGGTGTTTTATCTGCTTCTTTAATGTCTTTACTCTCTTTTGGCGGAGTAGTAGTTACAGGAATGGCAACTAGTGAGACTGTTAACCCAGACCAAACAGTTCCAACAGCTATTAAAGCTATTGTTTTGACATTAGTGATTTTATATGTATCTTCTTTACTTATTTTATTAGCTATCATACCTTGGAATCAAGTTAGCCAAGAGGCAAGCCCCTTTGTTGAGCTATTTCGGTTAATTGATTTTCCCTATGCTGGTTCAATTATCAACTTTGTTATTTTAACGGCTGCTTTATCAACTATGAATGCTGCTATGTATGCTGTAACTAGAGTATTATTTTCTATTGCTGAAAACAAACAAGCTCCAGAAATCTTAACAGTTAAGAGTGATAATGGAGTTCCTATCTATGCTTTAGCAGCTAGTAGTTTGGGTTTAGGTCTAGCAGTTGTGTTGAGTTATCTCTTACCAGATAAGGTTTATGAATATGTTACTAGTGCAGCAGGGTTTATTCTTTTTTTTAACTGGATTATTATTTTAGCTAGCCAGTTAAAATATCGACCTAAGTTAGAAAGAGAAGGTAAGTTAAAGTTTAAGATGTGGGGCTATCCTTATACATCTTGGTTGACAATTGGATTACTATTATTAATTTTAGGATCTTCAGTATTAGTTTTTGATCAATTGGTAGGATTAATAGTAGGAGTAACAGTTATTACTTCTTTATTTGTCTACTATTGGATTAGGTTTGATATTATAACTAAATAAGTGTATAATCCTAAAATAAGTAGGGGATTATTGTTACTAATGATTCTTTAACTAGGAAATTTACAAAAAACTTAACATAGACTTGACATAGATTTAGAAGTCTGTTAAGATAGAAACAAGTTAAATGAAGGATAGGAAATAAAAATAAATTTTAAAATAAAGTATTGAGGAGGAAGTAGTATGAGTTTAACAAAAGAAGATATTTTAAGAAAGGCTGAAGAGTTAGACGTTAAGTTCATTAGACTACAGTTTACAGACATTTTAGGAGTAATTAAGAATGTAGCAATTACAGTTGATCAATTGGAAGAAGCTTTAGAAGGAGAGATCATGTTTGATGGTTCTTCTATTGACGGATTTACTAGAATTCAAGAGTCTGATATGAAGCTAAAGCCAGACTTTGATACATTTACTGTCTTTCCTTGGCGACCAGATAAAGGTGGAGCAGTTGCTAGGTTGATCTGTGATGTTTATATGCCTAATGGAGAACCATTTGAAGGTGGGCCACGAAATGTATTACAGAATGCTCTAGAGGAAGCAGAAGAGATGGGTTATGAAATGTATCTTGGGCCAGAACCAGAATTCTTCTTATTTGAAAAGGATGAAGAAGGAGAACCAACTACTATTACTCATGATAAAGGTGGTTACTTCGATTTAGGGCCAATTGATGAAGGTCAAGATACACGAAGAGATATTGTATTGGCTTTAGAAAAGATGGGCTTTGAAATGGAAGCTTCTCACCACGAAGTTGCTCCAGGACAGCATGAGATTGACTTTAAGTATGAGGACGCTTTAACGACAGCTGATAATATTGCTACTTTTAAATTTGTAGTAAAGGCTCTTGCTAATGAGCATGATCTACATGCTACATTTATGCCTAAGCCTATTTTCGGTGAAAATGGCTCTGGAATGCATATGAATCAGTCTTTATTTAAGGATGGAGAGAATGCATTTTATGATGAAGATGATGAATTAGGCTTAAGTCAGACTGCTTATTATTATATTGGTGGATTATTAAAGCACTCTAATGCTATTGCAGCAATTACTAATCCAACAGTTAACTCTTATAAGCGACTAGTACCAGGTTATGAAGCACCTGTTTATAAGGCTTGGTCTGCTTCTAATCGTAGTTCTTTAATTAGAATTCCAGCTTCTCGTGGAGCAGGAACTAGAGTAGAGATGAGAAATCCTGACCCAGCAGCTAACCCATATTTAGCAACTGCTGTAATGTTAAA
The DNA here is from genome assembly GCF_054657875.1 of Halanaerocella petrolearia. Classification (NCBI taxonomy): domain Bacteria; kingdom Bacillati; phylum Bacillota; class Clostridia; order Halanaerobiales; family Halobacteroidaceae; genus Halanaerocella; species Halanaerocella petrolearia. The sequence continues at coordinate 1,439,991 of NZ_BAAHXW010000001.1, read as the reverse complement.
AGCAGGATTAGACGGAATTAAGAATGAAATTGAGCCACCAGCTGAAGTTGTAGAGAATATCTTTGCTATGAGCGACGAAAGAAAAGAAGAGTTAGGTATCGAAAGCCTACCAGGTAATATTAATGATGCAGTAGCTGAATTATTAAAAGATGATGTAGTTAAGGATGCTTTAGGAGATCACGTTTTAGAACATTTTGTTAAAGCTAAAAAGTTAGAGTGGGATGTATATCGTACTCAAGTGCATCAGTGGGAATTAGACCAGTACTTAAAAACATTTTAATTTAAATTAGTTATAGAAATAAAGCAGGGCAATTAATTGCCCTGCTTTATTTTTATTTGAACCTCCTCTATTGTATAAATTAGTAGTTGTTGTGAATTATATTTATGAAGTGGAACTTAATTGATATATTGCTTCACTTTTCGTGTAAGACAATAGGAGAAATTTTTCTTTCTCAAAGAATTTTTTATTAATTTCATTCCAAGTAAAATAAGATCAACCGAATCATAGATTCGTCTTATTCGTATCTTATTTTGCTCTTCATTTCATAATCACAAATAAAATTTTCTAAACGTCAGTCAAAATTATTCCTGTTGCTTTGTTATTATCAAAGGTAGTGTGATTTTTCTATGTTTTGAATTTTGGAGAAATACTGTTTGAACGAAGCGGTTATAGAGCATAAATGCTTAATAAAAAAGTTTCTAAATTTTTTAATATAGTATAGTATTTTAGTTTAAATAACTTTAAGTAGCGGTAAGTGAGTTTTATTTCTCCTAAAAAATTTTGATTACTTTTGTTTTTGGACAAAAGTAATTCGGAAACAGGCTGATAAGCCGTTCCGAAACAGTTTTTGAACTTAAATTTTAACTGAAATTTTTTGATAAAAAGTAAAAATAGAGGAGGATCTCATGCTCAAACTAATTAAACAGGGAGCAGTCTATAGTCCTGATTATTTAGGAACTAATGATATTTTGGTAGCTGGTGATAAGATTGTAAAGATAGCCGAGTCTATTCCTTGCCCTGATCCAGACTTTTATCAAGTTGAAGTTTTAGATGCTGAAGGTTTGAAAGTAGTACCTGGTTTAATTGATCCTCATGTCCATATAATTGGCGGTGGAGGAGAAGATGGTTTCAGTAGCAGAACTCCAGAAATCAAGTTAACTCAGTTGACTAGGACTGGAATAACTACTGTTATTGGTGCTTTAGGTACAGATGGTACTACTAGACATATGACTTCTTTATTGGCTAAAGCTCGAGGTTTAGAGGAAGAAGGGGTTAGTGCTTATATCTATACAGGATCATATCAGTTTCCGTTACAGACAATAACTGATAACTGCCGAGATGATATAATCTTGATAGATAAAATAATTGGAATTGGAGAAATAGCTCTAGCAGATCATCGTTCTTCTCAACCTAGTTTAAATGAATTTAAACGTGCTACTGCTCTGACTAGAACTGGAGGTCTATTGGCTGATAAAGCAGGAATTGTTCATGTTCATATGGGTAATGGAGATAATGGTTTAGCTTATTTATTAGAGATAGCTAAAGAGACTGAAATTCCTTTGGCTCAGTTTTTTCCTACTCATATTAATAGAAATTCTGAGTTATTAGATTCAGCTACTGATTTTATAAAGAAAGGTGGAGTAGTTGACTTAACTACAAGCTCAACTAATGATCCTGATGATCCTCAAATTCCAGCTAGTAAGGCTGCTAAAAAGCTACTTGAGAAAGGAGCTAGTGTAGAGTCTATTACTTTTAGTTCTGATGGGATGGGTAGTTTACCTAGATTTGATGATGTTGGTCACTTTATTGAATTAGGTATTGGTTCTGTAGGTTCATTATTAGAGGAACTTCAGAAGGCTGTTTTAGATGAAGATATTGAGCTTGAGAAAGCTTTACGATTTGTTACAACTAATGCAGCTAAGTTATTAAAGTTAGAAGGTAAGGGCCAACTTACAAAAGGAGCAACAGCTGATTTAACAATTTTGGATGACGATTTAGAAGTAAAATCAGTAGTGGCTCAAGGTCAGTTAATGGTAGAGGATGGTCAAGCAGTAGTTAAAGGTACTTTTGCAGATAAATAATTATAGATAAAAGCTTATTCACGAGCTCAGTAAAAGAAGAGGCTTTTATGATATAATAATAAAAATCACTTCAAGAAACTGAAATTGGTTGTTATAATAATATAGTATAATAATTAACAAGGGTGGTCAAATATGAAAGTTAATGTAGCACTATTAATAATTGCAATTTTAGGATTAATAGTTAAGAATGATTCATTGATTATTTCAGGAGTAGTCTTATTAGTAGTTAGAAATTTAAAGTTAGATGGGGTTATGGATTTAATCGATAGTTATAGTGTTAAAATAGGAATTATTTTAATTATGTTAGGAGTTTTAACTCCATTAGCTACAGGAGAATTAAAGATAGAGAAATTGACAGAAGGATTATTAGATCCTTTATCTTTATTAGGAATCACTATGGGGATTGCTGTTACTCAATTTACTCGAGAAGGTATTTCATTACTAGAGACTGAACCGACTATTACAGTTAATTTAGTATTAGGTGTCATTGTAGGAGTAGCCTTCTTTAATGGTTTACCTAGTGGGCCATTGATTGCTAGTGGAATTACTGCTGTTATATATAAGCTATTTTCTTAAATCTTTTAACAGGTATAATCTTCCTTAAGTCTAAATATACAAGTATAGGCTAAATTAGGGGGGATTGGTTATTAAACGAGTATTAGTTATTCATTCTACAACAGATAGCTTAAAGGATTTAGTTGCAGGCTTACAGGCTGGACTTGAAAAACAAGGAGCTAGAGTTGATATAGAAGAAGTCAAGAATCGAACTAGACCATTGAATTGGGCACCATATGATCTAGTATTAGTAGGCAGTCCTGCGTTAGGATTCTTTGGTGGCAAAATAGATAATGAACTAAAAGGCTTTTTAAGGCAGTGTAAGAGAACATCTGCTCAAAAGACAATAGCTTTTGTTAATTCAAAGTTATTTGGAGCTAGTAAAGCAGTTAAGACTTTGATGGATCAGTTAGAAAAGCAAGGAGCTTTTGTACAAGACTTTAGAGTTCTTAAAGATTATGCAGAAGCTAAAAGTTATACTTTAGGTTTAAAAATTTAACTGCTCTCTTCTTGCAAAAACTAGGTTAAGGTTGTATAATTATTTATTGTTGTATTAAAAATATTAAGTTTAGGTATTATAGATAAAAAGTGAGGCTGATACCTTGGCACAAGAAGTAGCAATCAAGGTTGTTGGTAGACAAGAGAATGGTGTAGAAGAGACAGAAGTAAAGACAGAAACTAGTGGTAAGTTTTATAATAAAGCTGGTACTTATTACTTAAGGTATGAAGATACTGGAGATTTAGCAGGAGTTACAACGACACTTAAGATAAGAGATAGAGAATTGACGCTGATTAGGCAAGGAAAAGTGAGAACAATTCAGGACTTTAATCCTAAAGCTAGAACTTCATTTGATTATAAGACACCTTATGGTACTTTAGAATTTGAAATTGAAGTAGAGAAATTAGATGTAGATATTGGTTCTAGTGCTGGTAAAGTCAAGTTGAAATATCAATTGTATAATGAACAAGGAGTAGTGGGAACTAACTGGTTGAGTTTATCGTATAAGGAGGAATAGTATGGCACTGATTCATGATCTAGAAGATAAGTTACGGGCCAAGTTAGAAACAGCAGTTACTGAAGCAGATTTTGAGGTGGAGCAGGTACCAACTATTAAATTAGAGGAGCCACGTGAAGAGGCTCATGGTGACTATGCTACTAACTTAGCTATGGTCTTATCTGGACAAGTTAAGATGGCCCCTCGTCAGATTGCCCAAGAGATTGTCGATACTTTACATAAGCCTGATTTTGTAAAACAGGTAGAGATTGCAGGACCTGGCTTTATTAATTTTTATTTTAATAATAAGTGGTTATATAATGTTTTATCAGAAGTTAAGAAACAAGGTAGCGATTATGGTCAAGTAGAGACAGGTAATGATAAGCAGGTGCAAGTTGAATTTGTAAGTGCCAATCCAACTGGACCATTACATGTAGGACATAGTCGAGGAGCAGTAGTCGGCGATGTATTGGCTAATATTCTTGACTTAGCTGGCTTTGATGTAGCTAAAGAGTATTATATTAATGATGCTGGGAACCAGATGGATCTATTAGGTAGATCAGTGGCAACTAGATATCAACAGCTGTTAGGAGTAGAAGTTGAATTTCCTGAAGATGCTTATCATGGCCAGTATGTTAAAGAGTTGGCCCAGGAAATTATTGATCAAGATGGTGATAAATATTTACAAGCAGCTGAAAATAATGAGATTGAATACTTTAGAGAATATGCTTACGAAGAACTATTGGCTAATATTGAAGAAGATTTAAGTAACTTTGGAATTGAGTTTGATAATTGGTTTAGTGAACGAAGCCTTCACTCTGAAGCTATTGAAGAAGTTGTTGAAGAACTAAAAGAAGCTGAATTGATCTACGAAAAAGAAGGTGCTTTATGGTTTAAAGCTACTGAATTTGGTGATGATAAAGATAGAGTAGTTATTAAAGATGATGAAACTCCAACTTATTTAGCTGCTGATATTGCTTATCATCAAAATAAGTATCAGCGAGGTTTTGATGAAGTAATTAATATTTGGGGTGCTGATCATCATGGATATGTACAGCGGATGAAGGCTGTAGTAGAGGCTTTAGGCTATGGTAAAGAGGCTTTACAGATTATATTAGTTCAGATGGTTAGCTTATTACGTGATGGTAATCAGGTGCAGATGTCTAAGAGATCTGGTAATTTTGTCACTCTTAAAGATGTAGTTGAAGAAGTAGGTAAAGATGCAGCTCGTTATTTCTATGTGATGCGTAGTACTGATAGTCAGTTAGAATTTGATTTAGAGTTAGCTAAAAAGGAATCAACAGACAATCCAGTCTATTACATCCAGTATGCTCACGCCCGTATCTCTAGTATTTTAGATCAGATAGAAGCAGAAGGGGTTGAGATACCTGACTTTGATCAAGTCGATTTTACTAAGTTAGAGACGGAAACAGAGTTAGATCTGATTAAGAAGTTAGCTGATTATCCTGTAGAGATAGCTGAAAGTGCAAAGAGTAGAGAGCCACATCATATAGCTCGATTTGCTTATGATTTAGCTTCTGCTTTCCATAAGTTCTATAATAAATGTCATGTTTTAGTTGATGATAAAGAGTTAATGAGAGCTAGATTATGCTTAACATTGGCTGCTCAGCAAGTATTAGTTAATGTACTTGATTTATTAGGTGTTTCAGCGCCAGAAAGCATGTAGTAGTAGTTGATAGTTGATAGTGGACAGTTTACAGTTAGAAAATAAATAATAGATTATAGTGAATAGAGAATAAATATTTTAATTCTATATTTATTATTTAATCTTTATAATAACTGTCAACTGTAAATTGTAAACTGTTAACTTTATTTGTTGGCCCGATTTTTTTCGGGTGGGCGGGAGAGGGATTGTATACTAAGGAGGAATTAAAGTGAACCAGGCGTTATTATCTACATTATCTGGTTTAATTGTTGGAGGTTTATTCTCCTTTTTGGACTTGCCTATTCCAGCTCCACCGACTTTATCAGGAGTTATGGGAATTATCGGTATTTATTTAGGTTTTATGTTAGTTAATATGTTAAATTAAGATGTTTAGACTAGGAAATTTAGGAAGGCCTGAATTTTCTAGTCTTTTTCTTATAATATGGTTAAGATAGACGTCTGACGGATAGTGTCAGCGTGAATAAGATATAAGCATTATTCACATAGATTATTGATTACTATCTAATTTTAATTATAAAAGTTGAATTTAATTGATATAAAGTTTCAAGCTATGAGTCTTGAGCTGTGAGCTATGAGTTTAAAAATTTAAAGAATTTAGCTCAGGACACACAAATCACGACTCATGACACTATATTAAAGGGAGGATTTATTAATGACAAAGTATATTTTTGTAACTGGTGGTGTTGTTTCTTCATTAGGAAAAGGAATTACAGCTGCATCTTTAGGTAGATTGTTAAAAGAGAGAGGGTTAAATGTTACAGTTCAGAAGTTAGACCCATATATTAATGTTGACCCAGGTACTATGAATCCTTATCAACACGGAGAAGTTTTTGTAACTGATGATGGTGCCGAGACAGATTTAGATTTAGGACATTATGAGCGATTTATTGATATTGATTTGAATCAAAATTCTAATGTAACAACTGGACAGATATATTCTACAGTATTGAAGAAAGAACGACGCGGAGATTATTTAGGTGGTACAGTACAGGTAATTCCTCATATAACTGATGAGATTAAATCTAGAGTGGAACGATTAGGTGATAATGAAGATGTTGATGTGGCTTTAGTTGAAATTGGTGGTACTGTTGGTGATATTGAAGGGCTACCTTTCTTAGAGACAATTAGACAGTGTAAACATGACTTTGGCCCAGAGAATGTAATGTATATTCACTGTACTTTAATTCCATATCTTAATGCAGCAAATGAGCTAAAGACAAAGCCAACTCAACATAGTGTTAAAGAATTAAGACGGTTAGGTATTCAACCAGATGTGATTATTTGTCGTAGTGAGCGAGAGTTAACCAAAGAAGTTAAAGATAAGATTGCTTTATTCTGTGATATTGATGAAGAAGCAGTAATTCCAGTTAAAGATGCAGAATGTATCTATGATGTGCCATTAATTGTAGAACAAGAAGGTTTAGCAGATATAACTCTTAAAAAGTTAGATTTACATTCTCGAGTAGAGCAACCAGATCTATCTGAATGGCGAGAAATGGTAAATAAAATGAAGAATCTAAGTAATGATACAAGTATTGCCATTGTAGGTAAGTATGTTGAGTTACCTGATGCTTATATTAGTATTGTTGAATCATTACAACATGCTGGTGTAAGTAATGATACGGCAATAGATATTAAATGGATTCATGCTGAAGATGTTGAAGAAGATGGTGCTAAAGCCCATTTATCTAATGTAGATGGTATTTTAGTGCCGGGTGGCTTTGGTGATCGAGGTGTACCAGGTAAGATTGAAACAATTCGGTATGCTAGAGAGAATGAAGTTCCATACTTTGGCATCTGTTTAGGAATGCAGTGTGCCGTAATTGAATTTGCTCGTAATGTATGTGGTTTAGAAGGAGCACATAGTGCTGAATTTGATGATGATACTCCTTATCCAGTAATTGATCTAATGCCAGAGCAGAAGGATGTTGAAGAAAAAGGTGGAACTATGAGATTAGGATTATATCCTTGCAAGGTTCCAGAAGATACTGTCTGTCGTGATTTATATGAAGCAGAGGTAATTTATGAACGACACCGCCATCGTTATGAATTTAATAATCAATATCGTAAAAAATTAACTGAAGCAGGTTTAGTTTTATCTGGTGTTTCTCCAGATGATAGGTTAGTAGAGGTTGTTGAAATAGAGGACCACCCATGGTTTGTAGCTAGTCAGTTCCATCCTGAATTTGAATCACGTCCTAATCGCCCACATCCATTATTTAAAGGATTTGTTGAGGCGGCTTTAAATAATTAGAATTGACATAGCTAGATAAAGATGTTAATATAGTTTAAAATAAAATAATTTTATATTCTTATCCAGAGTGGTGGAGGGACTGGCCCAATGAAGCCCGGCAACCCCCGATTAGGGAAGGTGCCAACTCCTACAAAGTTTTCTAGTGGAACTTTGAAAGATGAGAAGAGTAAAATCCTCTTCTTAAGAAGAGGATTTTTTTATTTTAACACTGTTGATAATTATATTTTTATATTTAATAGGGGATAATCTTAATAACTGTATGCTTTATTAATGGTATATTATGTATATAATTGTGTCACCATAGGTGATACAGTCATGTGTCGTGTGCTGTGTGCCATTAGCAGATTTTTCACAGAAGCTCTTTGTGATAAAGACCATCTACTCACAACACATCCTTCAGGTCTAAAAAACAAGACCTTTTGTAATAGAAACTATTTGCTGATAGCTATAGCACTATCAACCAAGGAGGTTTATAATGGAAGTTACTTTAAATAAGATAAAAGAAGCTGCTAAAAATTTAACAGGAATTATACATAAAACTAATTTAAGTTATAGTACAACTTTTAGCCAATTAAGTAATAACCAGATTTATCTTAAAGCAGAAAATTTACAAAAGACTGGTTCTTTTAAAATTAGAGGAGCCTACAATAAGATAGCCAATTTAACTGAAAAAGAAAGGGAACGAGGAGTTATTGCTTCTTCAGCAGGAAATCACGCCCAAGGAGTTGCTTTAGGTGCTACTAAGAATGGTCTACAAGCTACTATTGTAATGCCTGAGGATGCTCCAATTGCTAAAGTAACAGCTACACAGAATTATGGAGCTAATGTTGTTCTGTATGGAACTGTCTATGATGAAGCATATAATAAAGCAATGGAGTTACAACAAGAGCAAAATTTAACTTTTTTACATCCTTTTAATGATCCAGAAGTGATTGCAGGACAGGGAACAATTGGTTTAGAAATCCTTGCAGATCTACCAGAAGTCGATATTATATTAGCCCCAATTGGTGGGGGAGGATTAATCTCTGGCATTGCTGTAGCAGCTAAAACAATAAAGCCAGAAGTAAAAGTGATTGGAGTTGAGGCAGCTAGTGCTCCAGCTATGAAAAGATCATTAAAGCAAGATAAAATAATTAGTTTAGACAAGGCTAATACTATTGCTGATGGAATAGCAGTTAAGAGACCAGGTTCAGTAACCTATCAATTATGTCAGGAGTATCTTGATGGAGTTGTAACAGTCTGTGATGAAGAGATTGCTAATGCGATTTTAATGTTGTTAGAACGGGCCAAGATGACAGTTGAAGGTGCTGGAGCTACTGCTTTAGCAGCTGTTTTGAATAATAAATTAGAAGTTGAGAATAAAAATATAGCTACTGTTTTAAGTGGTGGTAATATTGATGTCAATATGATTTCTAGAATCATTGAACGTGGTTTGACTAAAGCAGGTCGCAGAGTCAGATTCAAGACTATACTCAAAGATCAACCAGGTAATCTACAACAACTTTTAAATCGAATTGCCAAATCAGATGCAAATGTAATTTCAATTCATCATAATCATCACCAGGATGGGATTCCTATTGATTCAGCAGAAGTAGAGTTAGAGTTAGAGACAAGAAACCGTGAACATGCTCAAAAGATTTATGAGTCTCTAAAAGAGCATGGGTATAAGTTATTTGAGTAGTAATTCCTGACATTGATTATCAATGATTATATTATTTGATGTTAACTGTACACTATACACTATACACTATACACTGTAAACTAAATAACTAGGAGGTATTCAAATGGCAGATTTAGAGACAGTCAGTACTACAGAGGCGCCAGCAGCAATTGGCCCTTATTCACAAGGAGTTAAGTGTGGTAATTTATTATTTTTATCAGGACAAATACCTTTAGACCCAGATTCAGAAAGAGATGATGACCTAATAGTAGGAGGTATTGAGGTACAGACTAAGCAGGTTTTAGAGAATGTGAAGGCTATTTTAAAAGAAACAGGTTTAGAATTGTCTGATGTAGCAAAAACTACCTTATTTATTAGTAATATGGATGACTTTGATAAGATTAATAGAGTCTATGCCGATTACTTTAGTAAACATAAGCCAGCTCGGTCTTGTGTCGAGGTAGCTAAGTTGCCTAGGGATGTAGGAATCGAGATGGAAGTTATAGCTAGTTTTGATTAAACTAAGTTGTTAAAAATTTTTCCCTTACGATTCCTGCACTTTAAGGATTTGAGATGTGTTTATGATTTGAACTTGATTTAGCTCACCCTATGAGTTTCATAGAAACTTTTCGTGATAAAGACCATCTGCACCTAGCAGACGACAGATCCTTCAGGTCTTGAAATCAAGACCTTACGTAATAAAACCCATTTGCTGATAGCGTGGCACAAAGTGCCACTTTATATCAATAATAAGTAGTTTCAAGAAGTAGGTAAAGTTAATTCTTTACCTACTTTTTTATTTTTTTGGTATATAATTACTAAAAAATGTAAATAATATTAGTGAATAATCAAATGGGAGGGATAAAGATGAAGAAATACATAACGTTTGTTATTGTTCTTATGTTGATGTTGACTACTGTAGTTTCTGCTAAAGGTGATTTAGAGAGAATAGGAGAAATAGTAGCTGTTAATACTAATCAAGACACTATTTTACTAAAAAGTAGAGAAGAGATGACAGAATATAAATTAGCTTTAAATGCTACAATTCAGTTAAATAACAGAGATGTATCTTTGAAAGCTTTAAGACCAATTAAGGGAGATAATTTTCAACAGGCTAGAATTGAGTTAAATAAAGAAGGAAAAATAGAAACTATTGATTCTTTTTATCGTAGTATCTCAATTATAGTTGAAGAGGTAAATAAGCAAGTAATAATTTTTAAAAATCTAAATACAGGTCAAAAAATAGTTTATGACTTAAAATCTAATCTTGATATAATTAGGAATAATTATTCAGCTTCTTTAACTGATATCAGGGTAGGTGATCAGGGGGTAGTAGTGTTAGGTATTAATAATCAGCTACAGAAATTGGTATTACATCATTATCAAGATAAGGGTGTTATTAAAGAGATAGATAAGCAAGAAAAAGAGATTACTGTTAATATAGGTACTAGATCGGAACCTCAACTAAAGACCTTTCAGATACAGGATGGAACTAATCTGATAAATAATCAACAAAAGATAAAATTTAAAGATTTAGCAGTAAATCAATGGGTTAAATTAGAGGTTGATAAGCAAGTTAAGTTAGCTGTAGTACGTAATATTTAGTCTGTTTTTTCTGATTAAATAAAGGAATTGGAATAGAGATAAAGAATAACTTAAGTGGTCAAAGGAGGTACGAGCAAAATGGTAATTGAATACCAAATTACTCTAGCATGTCGCTGCCCTAAGTGTGGTAAGCTAGAGTTAGAGGAAGTTAATATATTTGATTTTTCAGGTGCAGATAAATTAGAGTTAGAGTGTGATTGTGGTTTTGATAAATTAGTAATTGGTAAAAAAGGCCAGAACTTTTGGTTAGAATATCCTTGTATCTTCTGTGATACTAAACATAGAAATTTTTATAAGCAGAATGAGTTTTGGGCCAATCAAGTTAAAAGTATTGAATGCTCTATTAATAGAACTGAATTGGGTTATTTTGGGCCTTATAATGAAGTTAAAGAGTTAACTGAACAAGAAGAAGAGTATTTAGAAGAAATGATGGATAAGCTAGACTTTGAAGATTATTTTACTAATCCTGATATTATGTTAGCTGCTTTAAATGAATTACATGATATAGCTAAAGAGAGTGGTTTAGTCTGTCAGTGTGGTAGCAAAGAGATAGATATTGAAATGTTACCTAATGAAATAGAACTAATCTGTAAAAAATGTGATGGTGTAACTAAGGTAGAAGCAAAGACTGAAAGAGATTTAAAAGAATTAAGAAAATTGAAGAAGATTAAGATTTTAGAAGGAGTAGTTAGTGCTTTAGAAAAGACAAATGGCTAAAAATCGGGAAAATTCCCGAAAAATAGGATAAAATGAAGGACTTTTATCTTTAGTATTGTATACTATGTAGTGGAAATAACTAAGGAGGTTATATTAAAATGGCATTAGTATCAATGACAGAGATGTTGAATAAGGCGAAAGAAGAGCAGTATGCAGTAGGACAGTTTAATATTAATAATCTTGAGTGGACGCAAGCTATTTTACAAGCTTGTGAAGAGGAGAACTCTCCTGTAATCTTAGGTGTATCTGAAGGAGCTACTAGTTACATGGGTGGCTTTAAGACGGTAGTTAATATTGTAAAAGGTCTATTAGAAGATATGGATATTACTATTCCAGTTGCAATTCATTTAGATCATGGTTCAAGTATTGAAAGCTGTAAGAAAGCAATTGATGCTGGATATACTTCAGTTATGATTGATGCTTCTCATCATCCATTTGAAGAGAATGTTGAGACTACTAAAGAAGTAGTTGAATATGCTCATGCAAATGGAGTGTCTGTTGAAGCTGAGTTAGGTATTGTAGGTGGACAAGAAGATGGTGTTGAAGGTGAAGTTAAGTATGCTGATCCAGAAGAATGTAAAAAGTTAGTTGAAAAGACTGGTATTGATGCATTAGCACCAGCTTTAGGTTCTGTTCACGGTCCATACCAAGGAGAACCTGATTTAGGGTTTGAAGAGATGTTAGAAATCAAAGAAACTGCTGGTTTACCTCTAGTATTACATGGTGGAACTGGTATTCCAACAGAAGATATTAAAGAAGCAATTAATCGTGGAACTTCTAAGATTAATGTTAATACTGACTTCCAGCAGGCTTGGACAAAAGTTGTTCGAGAATTACTTGCAGAAGATAAAGAAGTATATGACCCTCGAAAGATTATCGGTCCAGGTAAAAAAGGAATTATTGAAGCTGCTAAGAAGAAGATTGAAGTCTTCGGTAGCGCTAATAAAGCGTAACTTATAATTTAATAGATTTGATTAAGAAAAAGGTGCAGAATTAAATTCTGCTCCTTTTTTCTGTTTTTTAAGGGTTGGTTATACGTCTAACAGATATTTATAATTAATAATTGATGATGTAGGAGTTACAATTATTAAAAAATCAGTTTAAGATTAAGATTTGAGCTTGAGTAAACCCTTAAACTAAAGCTTAGACTCAAACTCAGGTTTAAATTTAATATTTGATTGATCTTAACTGTAAACTATAAACTAATATAAGGAGATGATTATAATGGAACGGGAATTAGCTATTGAATTTGTTAGAGTATCAGAAGCAGCAGCAATTGCATCAGCAAGATGGATGGGTCGAGGTGATAAAGAAGCAGCTGACCAAGCAGCAGTTGATGCTATGCGAGGTATGTTTGATACAGTAGATATGGATGGAGAGGTAGTAATTGGTGAAGGAGAAATAGATGAAGCTCCTATGTTATATATTGGTGAAAAGATTGGTACTAGAGAAGGAGAAGTACCTAAAGTTGATATTGCAGTTGATCCTTTAGAAGGAACAACAATTATTGCTGAAGGGCGACCAAATGCTTTATCTGTTTTGGCTGTAGCCCAAAGAGGTTGTTTCTTACATGCTCCTGATATGTATATGGATAAAATAGCAGTTGGCCCAGAGGCTAAAGGGAGTATTGATATTAATGCTTCAGTTAAAGATAATATTAAAGCAGTAGCAGAAGCAATGGACAAGTCAGTTGAAGATGTAACAGTAGTTATCTTAGATAAGCCACGTCATCGTAAAGGAGGCGGATTAATTGATCAAGTAAGAGAAGTAGGAGCTAAGATGAAGCTAATTAGTGACGGAGATGTAGCTGCTGCTTTAGCTACAGGATTACCTGATACTGGCGTTGATTTATTAATGGGGATTGGAGGCGCTCCAGAAGGAGTTTTAGCTGCAGCTGGTTTAAAATGCTTAGATGGTGATATGCAAGCCCGATTAAGGCCTCAAAATGATGATGAACTTAAAAGAGCCCAAGAAATGGGTATTGAAGATGTTAAGGCTGCATTGAAAATGGATGATTTAGCAGCAGGAGATAATGTTATCTTTTCTGCTACAGGTGTAACTAATGGAGAAATGTTAGATGGAGTTAGATTTACAGGCGACCAAGCAACAACACATTCTGTAGTAATGAGATCTAAAACAGGAACTTTGAGATTTGTAGAAGCAGTCCATAAATTGGACAAAAAACCACTACCTCAAAAATAATTGTTGTTAGACGATTGACTTGAAAATTACAGGAGTATATAATAGGTAATGAAGGATAAATTATATTGAAGATAAACAGGAGGCATATGAGTTGTTATCATTATGGCTAGTATTTCTATTATCAGCGTTAGCAATTATTATTGCAGGAACTAAATTATCTGATTATGGAGATATAATTGCTACCAAAACAGGATTAGGTCAAGCTTTAGTAGGAAGTATTTTAGTAGCAGGAGCTACTTCCTTACCTGAAGTAGTAACCAGTGGCACATCTTCTGCAATTGGATCACCTGATATTGCTATTGGAAATGTTTTTGGAAGTAATACTTTTAACTTAGTAATTTTGGCTCTTGCTGATCTGATGCATGGGTCAGGACCTTTCATGTTACGGGTGCATTCTAAACATATCTTATCTGCTTTATTAGGGGTTTTATTATCTAGTTTTGCTACTTTATTTATTTTAGCTAACTATCTAAGTGATTTACAGTTGAATATCTTTGGTATTGGATTAGGTCCTATTATTATTTTGGTTACTTATTTAGTTGGGGCTCGGTTAATTTTTCGTTATGAAAAGAAGAATGAAGTAGATGATGATGATAAAGAAGAAGAATTACTAGATTTAAATATTTCATTGAATAGAGCTATTTTAGGATTTAGTATATCTGCAATCATAATTATTATTGCTGGAATTAAATTGTCTTCTTCTGCAGATAAAATTGCTACGTTATCTGGTTTAGAGACAACTTTTATGGGAACCATTTTAGTTGCAGCAGCTACTTCCTTACCAGAAATGGTAGCTGTCGTTTCTGCTATTCGGATTAATGCTTATGATATAGCAGTAGGAAATGTCTTTGGAAGTAATATTTTTAATATGGTAATTATTATAGTGGCAGAGTTATTCTATAAAGGAGAACCTGTATTAGGAGCTGTCTCTTTATCTCATACTATCACAGCTTTATTAGGTTTGATTTTAAGTAGTATTGCTGTAATAGGTCTCTTCTATCGTTCTGAGAAGACCTTCTTAACTATTGGCTGGGACTCTATTTCTATTGCTACTATTTATTTATTTGGAGCCTATTTGTTATTCAGATTAGGAATTCAGTTTTAAGGTTTTTAGGGAGGAATTTTAGTTGATGAATATTAGTGAGTTAGAGGATAAAACGATTAGTGAATTATATGAAGTTGCTAAAGATTTAGAAATTACTGGATATAGCACCCTGAAGAAGAGAGAATTGATCTTTGAAATTCTAAAGGCGGAAACAGAAAAGGGTGGTTTGATCTTCGCTGAGGGTGTCTTAGAGATCCTCCCAGATGGATATGGTTTTTTACGTCCTTCTGAGTATGTACCTAGTACAGATGATATCTATATATCTGCATCTCAAATTAAGCGTTTTGATTTAAGGACAGGAGATGTAGTTTCAGGTCAAGTACGTCGTCCGAAAGAGAATGAACGTTATTTTGCTTTGTTGAGGATTGAAGCAGTAAATTATCAAGACCCAGAGTTGGCCCAAGAAAGACCTCATTTTGAAGATTTAACCCCTCTATATCCCCAAGAAAGAATTACTTTAGAGCATAAACAAAATGAAGTCTCCAGTCGCCTAGTTGACTTGGTGGCTCCTATTGGAAAGGGCCAACGAGGATTAATTGTTGCGCCACCTAAAGCAGGAAAGACTGTTCTACTCAAGAAGGTTGCCAATAGTATTTCCGCTAATTTTCCTGAAGCTAAATTGATGATTCTTTTAATTGATGAACGTCCTGAAGAAGTAACAGATATGAGGCGGTCAGTTGAAGCAGAAGTAATTAGTTCTACCTTTGATGAACCACCTGAAAATCATATTAATGTATCAGAATTAGTATTAGAAGAAGCTAAAAGATTAGTAGAACAGAAACAAGATGTAGTAATTTTACTAGATAGTATTACTAGATTAGCTAGAGCTTATAATGTCAATAT
The DNA here is from genome assembly GCF_054657875.1 of Halanaerocella petrolearia. Classification (NCBI taxonomy): domain Bacteria; kingdom Bacillati; phylum Bacillota; class Clostridia; order Halanaerobiales; family Halobacteroidaceae; genus Halanaerocella; species Halanaerocella petrolearia. The sequence goes on along the minus strand of NZ_BAAHXW010000001.1, from coordinate 1,424,286 downwards.
ACCATCTAGTGGTCGAACTTTATCTGGAGGATTAGATCCAACAGCTTTGCATAAACCTAAGCGTTTCTTTGGTTCGGCTAGAAATATTGAAGAAGGTGGAAGTTTAACTATTCTAGCTACTTCTTTAGTTGAGACAGGAAGTAGAATGGATGATGTAATCTATGAAGAATTTAAAGGAACAGGAAATATGGAGTTACACTTAAGTCGTAAGTTGGCAGAAAAGAGATTATTCCCAGCTATTGATGTGCAGAAATCAGGAACTAGAAAAGAAGAATTATTATTATCAGAAGAAGAAATAGAGACAATGTGGAATTTAAGAAGAGAAATGAATAATTCCCGTCCAAGTCAGATTATTAATTCCTTTGTTAAGCAGATAAATGCTAGTTCTAGTAACCAAGAAATGTTAGCTTCGTTACAGAAGATCATTAAATAAGTATAAGATGATATCTTGTATGTTGAAATTTGACTATTGCTGTGTTATAATATGGCAGTCAGAAGATCACGTAATAAAGAGAGGTGATTAAGATGAAGGAAAAAATTCATCCGGAATACGAAGAAGCTAAAATTACTTGCGCTTGCGGAAATACTTTTGAAACTAAGACAACTAAGGGTGATTTAAGAGTAGAGGTCTGCTCTAACTGTCATCCTTTCTATACTGGTAAGAAGAAACGCGATGCTCGTGGTGGACGTGTTGAGAGATTTAAAGAAAAATATGGTATTGAGTAATATATAAATGGCAGGGCTTTTGCTCTGCTATTTTTTGATATTATAATTCCTATATAATTTGGGAGGAAAAAACCATGGCAGCAGATAAACAGTATGGTGGTCAGGCAGTCATTGAAGGAGTTATGATGCGTGGAGAAGAAAATATAGCAGTGGCCGTCCGAAAGGATAATGGACAGATTGTATTAGATGAAAAACCTTTGAATTCTTTAACAGATAAATTTAAAATACTTGGATTACCTTTATTACGTGGTGTAATAGCTTTATTTCAATCTTTAATCTTGGGGTTAAAAGCTTTAACTTTTTCAGCTAATCAGTTTAGTGAAGAAGAAGAAGAGCTATCTTGGTTTGAATTGATTACAAGTATGGGAACTGCTTTAGGATTAGCTGTTTTATTATTTGTTGTTCTGCCAGCAGGAATTATTCATTTCATTCAACCATATATAGATTCTAATTTAGTCTTAAATGGATTTGAAGGAGTAGTTAAAGTTAGTGTATTGTTGACTTATATTGTAACTATCTCTCAGTTAGAAGATATTGAACGTGTTTTTCAGTATCATGGGGCTGAGCATAAGGTGATTCATAATCATGAATCTGATCTACCTTTAACTGTAAAAAATGCACAGCAGTTTTCTACTTCACATCCTAGATGTGGTACCAACTTTTTATTATTGGTAATGATAGTTAGTATTCTTTTATTCTCCTTTTTCGGTCGTCCGTCTTTAATAAATCGGATCTTAATTCATATAGCTTTATTGCCAGTAGTAGCTGGGCTATCTTATGAATTGATTAAGTTGGCCGGTAAGGAAGGGGCACCTAAGATCGTTAAATTAATTGCTTTACCAGGTCTTTATCTACAGAAGTTAACAACTGCTGAGCCTTCTAATAGACAAGTTGAGGTTGCTATGAAGTCTTTAGAAGCAGTATTGGATGAGGAAGAGGAACTAGATAGTAAAGAATAAATAATAGATAATAGAGAACAAATTTTAACTGATATAAAGCTATAGTTTTATATCAATAGTTGATGGTTATAATTTTTACACGAAGTGGTTCGTTAGAACCCGAAGGGACAGTGTATAGTGTACAATTTATAGTTAAAAGCAAATTCAAAGCCTTTATAACTTCTTATATACTAATGTTTGGTAAGGGTTTGATTTTATGAATTTAACTGTAAACTGCAAACCGTAAACTGTATACTGAATTTCAAGCTAGGAGGTTTAATATGGAATTAGATTTTGATATTGAAAAATGGTTAGATAAGTTAGATGGTGTAGTAGATCGTTATAAAGAGATTGAAGGTCTGTTAAGTGATCCAGAGGTAATTAATGATCAGGAGAGATTTCAGAAATTATCAAAAGAATATGCTAACTTGAAGAAGATTGTTAAGAAATATGAAAAGTACCAAGAGTTAAGAGATAATGTAGATGAGGCAGAGGAAATTTTAGAGATGGCCGATGATGAAGAAATGGTTGAATTAGCTGAAATGCAGTTAGCTGAAGCTAAACCAACATTAGAAAAGCTAGAAAATCAACTACCATTAATGTTGATCCCTAAAGATCCTAATGATGATAAAAACGTTGTAGTTGAGATTCGTGGTAGTGCTGGTGGAGACGAAGCTAATATCTTTGCTGGTAATCTATATAGAATGTATACTCGTTATGCAGAAAGTAAGGGCTGGGATATAGATATATTATCTTCTACTCCTTCAGATATGGGTGGTTATAAAGAAATCATTTTTGTAATTGAAGGTAAAGGAGCTTACAGTTATTTAAAGTATGAAAGTGGAGTCCATCGGGTACAGCGAATACCTAGTACTGAATCTGGTGGTCGGATCCACACTTCTACTTCTACAGTAGCTGTATTGCCAGAAGTAGAAGATGTTGACATTGATATCGATCCTAATGACTTAAAGATAGATACCTATCGTTCTAGTGGGCCAGGTGGTCAGAGTGTAAATACAACTGATTCAGCTGTACGAATTACTCACGAGCCAACTGGATTGGTAGTTTCTTGTCAGGATGAGAAGTCTCAGCATAAGAATAGAGATAAAGCTATGCGAGTTTTAAGAGCTAGATTACAAGAAAAGATTGAACAAGAAAGACAAGAGGAAATGGCAGAACAGAGACAGAGTCAGATAGGTAGTGGAGGTAGAAGTGAACGAATTAGAACTTATAACTTCCCTCAAGGTCGAATTACTGATCATCGAATTAATCTAACAACTCATCAATTAGAGTCTATTCTAGATGGTGAATTAGATGAGATTATTGAAGCTTTAATTACAGCTGATCAGATAGAAAAGTTAAAGCAGGTAGAGTAGAGTGAGCAGATTGACAGTTAAAGAAATTTTGGATAAGACTGTTGATTTTTTTAAAGAGCATAATCTGCCTAATCCTCGCTTAGATGCTGAAGTATTATTAGCTAATGTATTGGATATGGAACGAGTTAAGCTTTATGTTAATTTTAATCGACCTTTAAGTACAGCTGAAACTGACTACTATCGTGAATTAATAGTCGAGCGTAGTCAAGGACAGCCTGTAGCTTATCTCTTAGGAGAACAAGAATTTATGTCCCTTAATTTCAAGGTGACTTCTGATGTGTTGATTCCACGACCTGAGACAGAGCATCTAGTAGAGATCATCTTAGAGAAAATAGATCAGATAGATCAAGAAGAAGTCAGAGTTGCTGATATTGGAACAGGTAGCGGGGCAATTATTACCAGTATAGTTAAGTTAGCTACTAAGGAAGTTCAGGGAGTAGGAGTTGATATTTCTACTGCTGCTCTCAAAGTAGCTTATGAAAATGCATTAAATCATCAAGTAGCTGGTAAAATAGATTTTAAAGAGGGTAGTTTATTAGAGCCATTAGAAGAGGAATTCGATATTATTGTCTCTAACCCACCCTATATTCCTACTGAAGATCTAATTGATTTACAGCAAGAAGTTCAAAATGAACCAGAGTTGGCCCTTGATGGTGGAGATGATGGGCTAGATTTTTATCGCCAGTTAGTCACAGGAGCACCTAAACTATTAACTGATTCGGGATTAGTTGCTTTTGAAGTAGGCATTGAACAAGCTAAAGATGTAGCTGATTTATTAAGTGAGCAAGGTTTTACTAAAGTGGAAATTAAAGAAGACTATGCTGGAATTGAACGGATGGTATTAAGTAGGCTCTAGAGCCTACTTTTTTCTTTATAGTTTGGGAGAGGTGATGATTATGGAAGAGATTAAAGAAACTAAAGTATTTAATGATAGTCAATTAGCAGAAGTAGCTAAATTATTACAACAAGGAAAGTTAGTAGCTTTCCCTACAGAAACAGTTTATGGTTTAGGGGCCAACGCCTTAGATAATCAAGCAGTTAAGAGGATCTTTCAAGCTAAAGGTAGACCAGCAGATAATCCGTTGATTGTACATATTGCTCAACAAGAAGAGTTAGAAGACTTAATTATAGGAGATATACCTAAGCAAGCCCAAAAGTTAATAGACCAATTCTGGCCTGGGCCATTAACACTAGTCCTCCCGAAAGCTGAGCAGATACCTGAAGTAACTACTGGTGGATTAGATACAGTGGCAGTTCGAATGCCTAATCATCCTCTAGCTAAAGAATTAATTTCTAAGGCCAAAAGACCTCTTGCAGCTCCTAGTGCTAATTTATCTGGTCGTCCTAGTCCTACTTTGGCCCAACATGTATTTGCTGACCTACAAGGACGAATTAGTGGCATAGTAGATGGAGGTCAGACAGGAATCGGTGTTGAATCAACAGTTCTTGATTTATCACAAGAGACACCTACCTTACTGCGACCAGGAGGGGTTACATATGAGATGCTAGAGGATATATTAGATGAAGTAGAGGTTGATCCAGCAGTAGAAGCTGAAGTTAATAATGAATCTAAACAGGCTATATCGCCAGGTATGAAGTATAAACATTATGCTCCTCAGGCAGATGTTATCCTAGTTGAAGGAAACCCAGATCAAATTTCAACTAAGATTAAAGAATTAATTAGGTCTGAAGAGGGTAAAATAGGTGTGATGGCGACTACAGAATTAAGTAATAGATATCAGCAAGCTATCGTTAAAGAAATGGGAAGTAGAGCTAATTTAAGAGAAGTCAGTAGTAATATCTTCAAGTTATTGCGTAGTCTTGATAAACAAGGAGTAGATAAGATAATAGTTGAGGGTTTACCTAAGACTGGCTTAGGCTTGGCTATTATGAATCGGTTACGTAAGGCAGCGGGGTATAATATAATTAAAGTGTGAGGCGTGTGCTATGTGCTATGTGCTATGTGCTATGAGCTATGTGCTATGAGCTAATTCAAAATCGAAAACATAAAATAGTTTAATTCTCTAAAATAAAGACTTTTGACTGACAACTCAATACTGGATAACTATAATAAATCACTCCTTCCTAAAATATATATAGTTTAGATATGAAATAGGGAGGGGTAGTGTGGGACCTATTGAGGTATTAATTTTAGGATTGGCTTTAGGGACAGATGCTTTTTCTGTTTCAGTAGCTATTGGAACTAAACGCCTAAACTGGTTATTAGTTTTAAAGTTAAGTTTGATAATTGGGGCTTTCCATGTTTTAATGCCCTTGATTGGAGTAGAATTGGGACATCTTTTACAACATTTTTTTGGGCACTATTACTTTGAAGATACAATTGATCAGATTACTACAGTTATTGGTTCGGGTTTATTGATGATTTTAGGTATGTTAATGATTTATGACCAGATGACTAGTAGTAAGAAAGAATTTAAATTTGATCTATATGGTATCTCAGTTTTAATTTTAGCTTTTAGTGTCAGTATCGATGCTTTGTCTGTGGGATTTAGTCTAGGTATGTTAAATGCTGGTCTATTATTAAGTTGTTTTGCTCTAGGAATTATTGCAGCTTTAATGGTAGCTAGTGGTTTATTAATAGGAACTAAATTAGGTAATTTAATTGATAAAGCACAGATTCTAGGTGGGTTAGCTTTGGTTTTACTAGGTCTCCATCTAATATTAACAACTGGCTAAGGAGTTGAAGCCATGAATATCTATGAACTAGTGCTGATAGCTTTGGCTATAGGAATGGACTCTTTTTCAGTATCTATTGGAGTAGGAGTTGCAGGAGTAGATGATAGTAAAAAAGTAATTAAGTTTAGTTTAATAATAGGTTTATTACATTTGGTATTACCACTAGTTGGGCTTTATTTAGGTACTCAACTAAGCCGTTATTTAGGGCAGGTTGCTACTTATTTAGGAGCAGGGGTTTTGATCTTGTTAGGTATTAATATGGTACGGGAAGATGGAGAAGAAGAAACAGAATTCAAATTAACAGGTGCAGAGTTGATTTTGATTCCAATTAGTGTCAGTTTAGATGCTTTGACTGTTGGCTTTGGTTTAGGTGCTTTAGGAGCTGGAATAGTACAGGCTGCTATATTTTTTGGGGCAGTAGCTTTTTTAATGACTATTCTAGGTTTAACTTTAGGTGATGCTTTAGGAGCAGTAATGGCTAAATTAGAGTTAGTTGGAGGTTTAATATTAATCGGCTTGGGAATTAAAACTTTTGTCTTTTAGTCTAGGAGGTAAGAAGATGACTAAAATTCTATTTGTCTGTACTGGTAATACTTGTCGTAGTAGTATGGCTGAAGCTTTATGTAGAAAAATATTGGAAAAGTCAGGAAAAGATGATTATCAGGTATTATCAGCTGGTATATCTGCTAGAGAGGGAGGTACAGCAGCTAGACAAGCCATTGAAGTACTAAAACAGCAAGGGCTTGATTTAACTGATCATACAACTACCCCTTTAACAGAAGATCTAGTTAAAGAATCTGATTTAATTCTGACTATGACTCGACGCCACAAAGTCAGTATTTTAGATAACTATCCTCAAGTTAGAGGTCAGGTATATACTCTTAAAGAGTATTCTACTAAGTTAGAAAGAGATATAGAAGAGGAAGCAAGAATAGAAGAATTATATAATAAAATGGAAGAAAAGAGAAATGAATTTCTATCTCAATATCAGAATGAGTTAGAAGAATTAGAACAAAAGAGATCTAAACTAACTTCTGAATTAGAGGAGATAGAAAATGAGATTGTTAGGTTGGAGAATGAGTTGGCCCGTAAACTATCTCCAGAAAAGAGAGAGTTGGCCCGGTTACAAGGTGGTCAGAATGATTTAGATATAAGTGATCCCTTTGGACAACCTGTTGAAGTATATCAAGAATGCGCTCAAGAAATTAAAGAAGAACTAGAAAAAGTTGTCGAAAATTTAGATTAAAGGGAGGATAATTATTTTTACTAAAGAAGTCTTTAGTAAAGTTATTTAAAAAAGGAGGGCTAAAAATGAAAGTAGCACTTGGTAGTGATCACGGTGGATATAATTTAAAACAAAAAATCATAGATTTATTAGAGGATAGAGGAATTCAATATAAAGATTTTGGGACTAATACAACTGAATCAGTTGATTATTCTGATTTTGCTAAGGAAGTAGCTCATGCAGTAGCAGATAATGAATATAAAAGAGGTATTTTAGTCTGTGGAACAGGAATTGGAATGTCTATAACTGCAAATAAGGTTGCGGGGATTAGAGCTGCTCTATGCCATGATGTTTTTTCAGCTAAGGCAACTCGTCAGCATAATAATTCTAATGTGCTTACTCTAGGAGAAAGAGTAGTTGGTAGTGAATTAGCTTTAGAAATTGTTAAGACTTGGTTAGAGACTGAATTTGAAGGTGGTAGACATCAAAGAAGAATCGATAAGATTAATCAGTTAGAGGAGTGATAAAGTGGGTAAATTAGAAGAGGTAGATCCTAAGTTGACTGAGGCGATTAATAAGGAAGAAGAGCGTCAAAAGAATAACTTAGAACTTATTGCTTCTGAAAATTTTGTTAGTGATGCAGTTTTAGAAGCAATGGGAACTGTTTTAACTAATAAGTATGCTGAAGGTTATCCTAACCAGCGTTATTATGGTGGTTGTCAGTGGGTTGATGAAGTAGAAGAGATGGCTATTGAACGAGCTAAAGAGTTATTTGGTGCTGATCATGCTAATGTACAGCCTCATTCTGGTTCTCAAGCTAATGCAGCAGTCTACTTTGCTCTGTTAGAGCCAGGTGATAAAGTATTAGGTATGGATTTAACTCATGGTGGACATTTAACCCATGGTAGTCCAGTTAATATGTCTGGTAGTTATTATGATTTTGTCTCTTATGGGGTAAATCAAGAGACAGAAAGAATAGATTATGATGAAGTAGAAAGAATAGCTAAAAAAGAGGAGCCAGAGTTGATTGTGACTGGTGCTAGTGCCTATCCAAGAGAGATAGACTTTAAGCGGTTTAGAGAGATTGCTGATCAAGTAGGAGCCTATCTTATGGTTGATATGGCCCATATTGCTGGTTTGGTAGCAGCAGGATTACATCAAAATCCAGTCCAGTATGCTCATATAGTAACGACTACAACTCATAAGACACTACGCGGGCCAAGAGGAGGAATGATCCTTTGTCAAGAGAAGTTAGCTAAAGATATTGATAAGGCTATCTTCCCAGGGATTCAAGGTGGACCATTGATGCATATTATTGCTGCTAAAGCAGTCTGTTTCAAGGAAGCTTTAACAGAAGGCTTTAATGATTATCAGGAACAGATTATTAAGAATGCTCGTACTTTAGCAGAAGAATTAGGTCAAGAGTTTAGATTAGTTGCAGAAGGTACTGATAATCATCTATTACTATTAGATTTAACTGACCATGAGATTACAGGTAAAGAAGCTGAAGAAGCTTTAGATGAAGTAGGAATTACAGTTAATAAGAATACTATTCCATTTGAGACTAAGAGTCCATTTGTGACTAGTGGAATTCGAATTGGAACTCCTGCGTTAACAACTAGAGGTATGAAAGAAGATGACATGAAGAAAGTAGGTCAGTTAATTACTAAAGTACTATTACATATTGATAATGAAGACGTTAAAGAAGAAGTCAAAAAAGAAGTAGCAGATTTAGTAGCAGATTTTCCATTGTTTAAGTCTGAGTAGTGAGTGATGAGTGTGAGTAGTAAGTGGTTAGTAAAAGTTTTACTCACACTAATTCCTCACTCTAACAACTAAAAACTAAAGGAGGAGAAATAATGAGCGAAGTATATACAATTGATCATCCATTAATTCAACATAAGTTGACACATTTAAGAAAGAAAGAGACAGGGACTAAAGACTTTAGAGAGTTAACTGATGAGATTGCAGCATTAATGGCTTATGAAGTTACTAGAGATGTTAAGCTACAGGAGGTAGAGATTGAAACTCCAGTTGCTAAGACTAAATCTAATGTAGTTGCTGGTAAGAAGTTGGCTATTGTACCTATTTTACGAGCTGGTTTAGGAATGGTAGATGGAATTGTTGATTTGGTACCAGCAGCTAAAGTAGGTCATGTAGGATTATATCGTGATCCTGAGACTTTAGAGCCAGTAGAATATTACTGTAAGATGCCAACAGATATTGAGTCTAGAGAATTAATTATGGTAGATCCAATGTTAGCAACAGGTGGAACTGCTGAGGCAGCCTTAGAATTTGTTAAGGAACGAGGAGCTGAGAATATTAAGTTTATGTGTTTAGTAGCAGCTCCAGAAGGAATAGAGAGACTACAAAAGGCCCATCCAGATGTTGATATTTATACTGCATCAGTTGATGAAAAGCTAAATGATCATGCTTATATTGTACCAGGTTTAGGTGATGCTGGTGACAGATTATTCGGAACTAAGTAAGCAGGGGCGTCCATCTTGGGATGCGTACTTTATGGAAATGACGGAAGTTGTAGCTAAACGATCTACTTGTCTACGAAGAAAAGTAGGTGCTTTAATTGTTAAGAATAAACGTGTCTTAGCTACAGGCTATAATGGAGCTCCTAGTGACTTGCCTCATTGTAGTGAAACAGGTTGTATTAGAGAAGAGCAGAATGTACCATCTGGACAGCGTCATGAGTTATGTCGTGGCTTACATGCTGAACAGAATGGAATTATTCAAGCTGCTTTACATGGTACTTCAATTGAAGGTGCTACTTTATACTGTACCCATCAACCATGTATTCTCTGTACAAAGATGATTATTAATGCTGGGATTAAGCGAATAGTCTTTAAAGGAGCTTATCCAGATGAGTTGGCCCAGAAGATGTTAAAAGAGGCAGATATAACATTAGAACAAATTGGATAAATTATCAGAATTCAATAATTGCAAAAAGTAAGTTAATCTTTTAGAATAGAGATGGACTTGCTTATTGGGAAACTGACCACTATTGTGTGGTCAGTTTTTTATTGTTATAAAAATTAGAAAGAAGGTGAAACTGATGTTATTAATGCCTTTATTAATCAGTTTATTAGTAGCTTATGCATTGGTTCCAGTAGTTAAAAAGTTAGCTTTTGCTCTAGGAGCAGTAGATGAACCTAATAAGCGTCGTATTAATACTGAAGCTATTCCTAATTTAGGTGGCTTGGCGATCTTTGCTGGAGTTATGCTAAGTCTCTTCTGGTTAGGACTTAATTCTCAAATAAAAACTATTATGGTCTGTGCTACTTTAATTGTATTTTTAGGAATTATAGATGATTTATATGAACTTTCGGCTGTGATTAAATTAATAGGTCAAATAGCAATTACTTTATTATTAGTCTTTTCTGGAGTTAAGATTGAATTTATCAAAGGTCATTATTTAGGAATGTTAAGTTTACCAATTACTTTAATCTGGATGTTAGGTACTATGAATGTAATTAATTTAATTGATGGTTTAGATGGTTTAGCTGGTGGAGTGACAGTAATTGCTGCTATTCCATTAGGTATCTTCGCTTATCAGCAAGGTCAGATGTTAGCTGTATTAATGACCTTAAGTTTAATTGGTGCCACGTTAGGATTTTTACGTTACAATTTTAATCCGGCTCAAATCTTTATGGGAGATACCGGAAGCATGTTTTTAGGTTTTATGTTAGGTGTTATTTCTATTACTGGTGCTTTAAAGAGTATAACAACTGTTACCTTTATTATTCCTATCTTGGTACTAGGAGTTCCGATTTTTGATACTTTATTTGCTATTTTACGACGTAGATTAGTTGGAAAACCTATCTTTAAAGCAGATAAGAACCATTTACACCATCAGTTATTGAGTTTAGGCTTAACTCAGTGGCAAGCTGTGATTATCGTTTATTTAGTCAGTCTGTCTTTAAGCTTAGTAGCTATAGGAATTAGTCAAGCAGATTTAAATCAATTAGTATTTTTATTAGGAATGATAACTTTATTTCTGTTAAGTGGTAGTTATAAATTGGGAATTTTGAAGACGGATTCTAAAGTTTACAAAGATACAGGATATTGTGATAAATAGTACAAATATCCTTTACAAAATTTAAGATATCTATTATAATGTAAGCAGTGAAATATTAATTAGAGATAGTTTGATATAAAAAATAGAAATCAAATTCCTTGCAGTAAATATCACTTTATTGTATAATGTTTGTAGATAATTAAATATTTATGCTAATTGCCTAATCCTATATTGGAGCGGGGGACCCATTTTTTTGGGGCGAATCCATTATTGAGGGTGAAGTTGAGCTTGAGTTTAAGTAAATATCTATTTTGCTTAGACTTAGACTCAGACTTAAACTCAAGGTGGTAAGGTAACCCTTTTACCTGAGCCCGACAGCTAACCTCGTAGGCATTCGGAAAGGGGATCAGTCTAGTCTGTTTATAGCTATTTAAACATTCTATAGCTATAAATAGAAAAGTATACCTAAAAAGGGCTACGGCTATCTGCTGTGGTCTTTTTATATTTTTGTTATGAGTTATCTGTTATGAATGGTTTTTATTACGAAAGGTCTTGTCTTTTAGACCTGAAGGATCAGCTGTTAGTCAAGTTAAAGTTAAAACCATCCTATAACTTATTGGTTTATTTTTGTTGTTAAGCCAAAGGATATCTGATATAATTAGGGGAAGAAAGACAGTTCTTTAATTTATTTGTACTTTATGTATAATGTTTCTTAATTTAGGAATCACTAATTAGGAGAGTTGGTATGAAGGAAAAAGTGAAAGTTTTAGAGGCATTAGCTTTATTATCTCAAATAGGAATTGCTATTATTGTTCCTATTATTGGTGGTGTCTGGCTGGGTGATTATTTAGATAGTATATTGGCTACTGAACCTTTGTTTTTGATTTTGGGAGTTATTTTAGGAGTTATTGTTGGCTTTAGAAATGCTTATCGACTACTAATTAGCCAACAAGATAGTGGGAAGTGATCAATTATGAAGCAAGTAAAGAGAACAAAGACATTTATCTTTAAATGGACAATTATTTTAAATATAGTTTTAATGTTGTTAATGGCTATCTTTTTAGATAGGAAAGCTGTTTTAGGTATCTTTGTAGGAGGAGTAATGAGCTTGCTTAATCTCCAACTACTTTCTTCTTCCTTACAGAGGGCAGTAGAGTTTAAACCAGTCAAAGCTGGAGTTTATACCTTTATTCAATACATACTAAGATATATTCTCTGGTCCGTAACTTTTTATATAGCTCTAAAGAGGCCAGATGTAAATTTAGTAACTGTTCTAGTAGGTATGTTAACAGTGAAAGGAGTTATTTTGGTAGTTAATGCTTTTAATTTTTGGCCCCAAGGTCGTGAATATAATTTAAAGAAAGTAGGAAGAAAGGAGGGAAGATAAAGGATGAGTATTTTAGATAAGATTTTTTTAAGAGGGGCTCCCTCAGCTGATGCATTTAGCCCAGATGTTATGTTTTATTTGCCTGATAATGCATTAACTAGAATGTTACATATTGCTAATGCTCCAATTAAATCAACTGTGACTACTACTTGGGTTATTATGGCTGTTTTAGCTATATTTTCTTGGTTAGCTACTCGTAATTTAAAACGAGAACCTGAATCAGGAAGTCTTCAAAATATAGCTGAAGCATTTATAAAAAGTGTATCAGGTCTAGTTGAAACTACAATGGGCCCTAATATGAAGAAGTTTACTCCTTATATAGGAACTTTAGTGATTTATTTGACTATTGCTAATATTATGGGGATTGTTCCAGGAAGAGATGTTTTGCATCTTTATACCCCAACAGCAGACTTAAATACTACTTTTGCTTTAGCAGCAATTACTTTCTTTAATATTCATTACTTTGGTATTAAGTCTAATGGACTTGGAACTTATTTGAAGGGTTACTTTGAACCAATGCCTTTCTTATTCCCATTGAATGTAATTGGAAATCTGGCAGATCCAGTGTCATTATCTTTCCGTTTGTTTGGTAATATGATGGCCAGTGTCGTTATTATGGGGCTGTTATATGGAGTAGTTACTTTAATTATTCCAGGTTTAGCTGATCTATACTTTAATTTATTCTCTGGTGTGTTACAGGCTTTCATCTTTACAATGTTAACTATGACTTATATCTCAATGGAGATGGAGTAATCTCTCCATGGTAGAAAGGAGGGATTTGAGTGGAAGAAATATCTAACCTAGTAGTATTTCTTTTAGAGTGGTTTAACCAATTTAGTGCTCGTACTCAAGTGTTAGCTGCTACTGCGATAGCTACTGGGTTGGCTATGATTGCAGGTATTGGTCCAGGTATTGGTCAGGGATTTGCAGCAGGAAAAGGTGCTGAAGCAGTAGGTAAGAATGAAGAGAATAGTAATAATGTTACTTTAGTTATGCTGTTAGGAGCAGCAGTTGCTGAGACTTCAGGTATCTTTTCTCTAGTAGTAGCTTTAATCCTGCTATATGCTAATCCACTAGTTGGGGTGGCAGGAGCTGGAATAGTAATTGCTGCTTCTACTTTAGGAGCAGGTTTGGCTATGATTGCAGGTATTGGCCCAGGTATTGGACAAGGTTTTGCTGCAGGAAAAGGTGCTGAACGTGTTGGAAATAGACCAGGATATCAAGGTCTAATTATGAAGGTTATGTTATTAGGTCAGGCTGTAGGTCAGACAACAGGTATTTATGCTTTAGTAGTAGCTTTAATCTTATTATTTGCTAACCCATTACTTGGTTAGTTGCTATAAATAATTTAGAAAAAGGAGGAATACATAATGGATGGTCAATCTTTAATTGCAGCTGCATCTGCTATTGGAGCAGGTTTAGCTATGATTGCAGGTATTGGTGCAGGTATTGGTCAGGGATTTGCAGCAGGAAAAGGTGCTGAAGCAGTAGGAAAACAACCAGAAGCTCAAGGTGTAATTACTAGAACAATGTTACTTGGTGCTGCTGTAGCAGAGACAACAGGTATTTATGGTTTGGTAATTGCCTTAATCTTATTATTTGCTAATCCACTTCTTGGCTAAGTTAAATCTTAATAAGGGATTGGATAATGATGAATATGCCTATTCATCTTCCATTCCCTTTTATTATGGTAGTCTCGAAAGGAGGGAATAGACAGTGATTAGTTTAGATATAACCTTCTTCTTTCAGTTAATTAACTTTATTGTGTTATATCTAATTTTAAAGGGGTTATTGTTTGAGCCTATTACTAACTTTATGGAACAGAGGTCTGAAGAGGTTTCTGATCAGATAGAATCAGCAGAAGAAAAGGAAGCAGAAGCTGAAGAATTAAAAGAAGAGTATCAACAAAAACTAAGAGAAGCCAAAGCAGAAGCTCAAGAGATTATTGAAGATAGTCGTCGTCGTGGTAAGAAACAGAAAGATGAAATTGTTAGTAAAGCTCAAGAAGAAGCTAATAGAAAGATTGCTAAAGCAGAAGAAGAGATAGCTCGGGCCAAACAAGAAGCTCAAGAGGAATTAAAAGATGAAGTAGCTGACATTGCTGCTGAAATGAGCAAGAAGGCCTTAGCTAACTATGTTGCTAAGCAGAATCTAAAAGCAGAAACCATTGATCAGTTTATTGAAGAACTTGATCAAGAGAAGTTAGGTGAACTAACATGATAGAAGAACAAGTGGCTGAAAAATATGCTCAAGCTTTATTTGAGTTGGCCCAAGAAGAAGATAATTTAGAAGCAACTTTAACAGAATTTGCTGATTTAACCACAATGGTGCAAGAAAGTGAAGAACTAAATCAAGTATTGCATCATCCAGAACTTACTGGAGAACAGAAGAAAGAATTATTTGCAAAAGTTTTTGCTGATGAGTTATCGAATGATTTATTTAATTTTGTAAAGTTGTTAATAGATAAGAGTCGTGAAACTTTATTAGATCTTATCTACCAACAGTTTAAGAAGTTGGTTGATAAAGAAGCTAATAGATTAGAAGTTGAAGTTAGATCACCAATTGAATTGTCTCAGGAACAGCAAGAGAGATTACAGACTAAGTTAGCAGAGCAATTAAATAAGGATATTAAATTAGAAGTTGAAATTAAACCTGATTTAATAGGTGGTCTAGTACTCAAGATTGGTGATAAGATAATTGATGGTAGTTTAGCAAGTCAACTAGAAAATTTAAATCAAAACCTAAAAGAGTTAGAAGTAAGTTAGGGGTGAGATGATGAATCTTAAGCCTGAAGAAATAAGTTCTATCATTAAGGAACAAATTAAAAATTATGATGTAGAGATAGAAACTGAGGGTGTAGGAACTGTTCTTAGTGTAGGAGATGGTATTTCTAGAATCCATGGTTTAGAAGATGCTATGGCTGGTGAATTATTAGAGTTTGAAAGTGGAGTTAATGGCATGATTCTAAATCTTGAGGAAGATAGTATTGGTTGCGTAATTATGGGAGATGAGTCACAGATAGAAGAAGGTGACGAAGTACATAGAACTGGAAAGGTTGTTAGTGTCCCTGTAGGTGAAGAACTAAAGGGTCGTGTAGTTAATCCTTTAGGTGAACCAGTTGATGGTAAAGGGCCAATCAATGCTGACGATTCACGTCCAGTTGAATCCCAAGCACCAGGTATTGTTGATCGACAGCCTGTAAAAGAACCATTACAGACAGGTATTAAAGCTATTGACTCAATGGTACCAATTGGTAAAGGACAACGTGAGTTGATTATCGGTGATCGTCAGACTGGTAAGACAGCTTTAGGAATTGATGCTATTGTTAACCAGAAGGATCAAGATGTAACGTGTATCTATGTAGCTATTGGTCAGAAGTCATCTACAGTAGCTCAAATTGTAGATAAGTTAGAACAGGAAGGTGCTTTAGATTATACGACTGTTGTTACGGCATCTGCTAGTGAACCAGCTCCATTACAGTATCTAGCGCCATATGCTGGTTGCTCTATTGGAGAACAATTTATGTATGAAGGTGAAGATGTTTTAGTTGTATATGATGATTTATCTAAGCACGCAGTTGCTTATCGTGAAATGTCTCTATTACTTAGACGACCACCAGGGCGAGAAGCTTATCCAGGTGATGTATTCTACTTACACTCTCGTCTATTAGAACGAGCTGCTAAGTTGAATGATGAATTAGGTGCTGGTTCTTTAACAGCTCTACCAATTATTGAGACACAAGCAGGAGATATTTCTGCTTATGTTCCAACTAATGTAATTTCTATTACTGATGGTCAGATCTTCTTAGAGAGTGAATTGTTCTATTCTGGTGTCCGACCAGCTGTTAATGTAGGTCTATCTGTATCTCGAGTAGGTGGAGATGCTCAGATTAGTGCTATGAATGATGTTTCTGGTACTTTAAAGCTTGATATGTCTCAGTATCGTGAGTTAGAGGCATTTGCCCAGTTTGGATCTGACTTAGATGAATCTACGCAGCAGAAGTTGGCCCGTGGTGAAAGAATTGTAGAGGTTCTAAAGCAGGATGAAACTGCACCAATGGCTGTAGAGAATCAGGTAATGATTATCTATGCTGTAACTAATGGTTATTTGGATGATATTCCTTTAGAAGACATTAGAAGATTTGAGGCTGAGTTTATTCAGTTTATGGAGGATACTCATCCACAAGTAGGAAATACAATTGTTGAAGAAGAAGAATTGACTGATGAAGTAGAGGAAGATTTAAAAGCTGCTCTTAATGATTTTAAAGATAGTTTTGCAGTCAGCGGAGAAGAAGATACTGCTTAATTTGAGTTAGTTGTTGTCAGAAAGTGAGGTGAGCTAGAAATGGAGAGTATGCGCGATATAAAGCGGCAGATTAGTAGTGTTGAAAATACCAAAAAGATTACTCGAGCAATGAATATGGTTGCTGCCGCTAAATTGCAGAAAGCCGAACAGCGGGCTGAAGAAGCGAAGCCTTTCTTTGCCAAAACAAGAGAAACACTAACTAGTCTTGCTGCTGGAGAAGATGACTTGAATCCCTTATTAGAGCAGCGAGAGGTAGAAAAGGTAGGCTATATAATAATCACTGGTGATAGAGGATTATGTGGTCCATATAATACTAAAGTTATTAAGAGAGTAGAAGCAGCTATGGAAGAAAAAGCAGAGGAAAGTGCTCTCATTGCTATTGGTAAGCGAGGTAGCAATTACTTTAGACGTGATGGGGTTGAAATTCTATCTGAATATCTAGAATTAGAAGATAATCCTACTTTCTCTACTGCTACTAATATTGCTCACGAAGTGATTGATTTATATAAAGATGAGGTGCTTGATGAAGTCTACTTAGTTTATACTGAATTTGAATCTGTATTAAGTCAGAATGTAGAATTCTTCAAGTTATTACCTGTTGAACCTCCTGAAGATGAAACAGAACAAGAAGGTAATTTTTTATATGAGCCTTCTGCTGAAGGAGTTTTAGCAACTGTACTACCTCAGTATGTGAAAAACGTAATCTTTGGATCATTATTACAATCTAAAGCTAGTGAATTTGCTTCTCGAATGACAGCTATGGATTCAGCTACTGAGAATGCTGAAGAATTAATTGAGGAGCTTACATTATCCTATAATCGTGCCCGGCAGGCTGCAATCACTCAGGAGTTAACTGAGATTGTTGGTGGTGCAGAAGCACTAGATTAGGACGAAGGAGGTAATATGATGAGTCAAGGTAATGCTGAGGGCCAAAATTTTGGTCAGGTTGTTGAAGTTATTGGCCCTGTAGTTGAAGCTGAATTTGAAAAAGGAAGATTACCTGAAATTAATGATGCGATTAAAGTTATAGATGAAGAAAATGATAGAGAAGTTACAGTTGAGATCATGAATCAGGTTGGGGATAATAGAGTTAAAGGTGTTGCTATGTCCTCAACTGATGGACTAGTAAGAGGAATGAAAGCTAAAGATCTAGGTGGTCCAATTTCTGTTCCTGTTGGTGAAGAATGCTTAGGTCGTATTTTCAATGTGTTAGGAGAACCTATTGATAACCAAGGTGATGTGCCAACTGAAAATTATTCTCCTATCCATCGTGAAGCACCAGATTATGAGGAGCAGGATACATCAAATGAAATTTTTGAAACTGGTATCAAAGTGGTAGACTTATTAGCTCCTTACCCTGAAGGTGGTAAGGTAGGTCTATTTGGCGGTGCCGGTGTTGGTAAGACAGTATTAATTCAGGAATTAATTAATAATATTGCTACTGAGCACGGTGGTTATTCTGTATTCACTGGTGTAGGAGAAAGAACTCGTGAGGGTAATGATTTATGGTTAGAATTTAAAGAAGCAGATATATTAGATAAAGTAGCTTTAGTTTATGGTCAGATGAATGAACCACCTGGAGCAAGAATGCGAGTCGCTTTAAGTGGTCTGACAATGGCTGAACATTTTCGAGATGAAGCTGGTAAAGATACACTATTATTTATTGATAATATCTTTCGCTTTATCCAGGCAGGTTCTGAGGTTTCGGCACTATTAGGTCGAATGCCCTCTGCAGTAGGTTATCAGCCAACACTAGCTACAGATGTAGGAGCTTTACAGGAACGAATTACTTCTACTAAAAAAGGATCTATTACATCTGTACAGGCAGTATATGTACCTGCCGATGACTTGACTGACCCAGCGCCAGCAACTACATTTGCTCACTTAGATGCAACAACAGTACTATCGCGACAGATTGCTGAGAAAGGTATTTATCCAGCTGTTGACCCATTAGACTCTACTTCTACAATTCTAGATCCAAATACTGTAGGAGAAGAGCATTATGAAGTAGCACGTAGGGTACAGGAGACATTACAGCAGTATAAAGACCTACAAGATATTATTGCTATTTTGGGTATGGATGAATTATCTGAAGAGGATAAATTAACTGTACAGAGAGCCCGTAAGATTGAACGATTTTTGTCTCAGCCATTCTTTGTAGCAGAACAGTTTACTGGTATTTCCGGTAAATATGTATCAATTGATGAAACTATTCGAGGGTTTAAAGAAATCCTAGAGGGTAAGCATGATGATTTACCTGAAGAAGCATTCCTATTTGTAGGAACAATTGATGAAGCTGTAGAGAAGGCTAAAGAGGCAGAAGGAAGTGAATAATTATGGGCCAAATGACTCTTAATATTGTTACCCCCGAAGGAATTGTTTATGATGATCAAGTTGAGATGGTAACTGTCAGAACAATTGATGGTGACCGGGGGATTATGCCTGAACATGAACCAATGGTAACAGGAGTAGATATTGGTGCAATTCGGATTCAAGATGGTAACAATGAATATCATTTGGCTGCTAGTCATGGCTATATGGAAGTTAAGCCAGATGAAGTTACTATTTTAGTCGAAGCCGCTGAATCATCAGATGAAATTGATGTGGAGCGGGCCAAAGAAGCCAAAAAGCGGGCTGAAGATAGATTAGATAAAAATGAAGAACATATTGATGAGAAAAGGGCAGAGATTGCTTTACAGAAGGCCTTAAATAGAATTAAAGTCAGTAAAGGTCGTAATTTTGAGTAAGGGAGTAATCTCTTGCTCTTTTTTTATTGTAGGTATATTAATCTTATAGTTTCTTCATAAAATAGTAACTAATCGTTAATAATAAATCAGAGGTGAGATAATGTCTGAAAAGAAAGATCAGGATATTCAGCAAGAAGCAATTAAGGGTCAACAACAGAAAAGTAAGCTAGAACAGCAGGTAACAGCAGGATTACATGGAGGTTTTGAACTTAAGAAAGGAGAAAAAAATAGATTTTTAGGTGAGTATAGAGAAAGAGTTTTAGTGGCGCTAACTTCTAAACAGGTAGAAGAGGAAGGTAATTACCCTCAAGTAGTAGATAGTATGAATGACTCTGCAGCTACTAAGTTGATTATTAATCGGCAAGTTGATAGAGAGGCTGCTAAAGAATATATTAAGTTGGCTAGGGAAGCTGGACTTTCATTTAAGAAAGTAGAGTCCCCTGATTTTACTGGTGATATAGCCTTAGTAGTTGTCAGTGATCATGCTGTTAACCGAAAAGATATTTCTGTTAAGAGTAGAGAGAATTATTTATTAGAGCAAGGAATACCTCAAGAGTTAATTTCAGCTAAAGGAGAGAAGGTCTGTGGGGAATGCTATCAATTATTACAAGAAAAAGCCCCGCAAGAATTAGATAATTATCAACAATTATCCTGGTTTGATAAATTATTTGGTGCTCAGTGTCCTGGCCCCCATTAGATTTGAGGGTTAAGAAGGAAATTAGCCTTTAATCGAGAATATTGTTAAAGAAATTGATTAATAGGAGGATTAATATGAGTAAGCTAGTAATTAATGGTGGCAATAAATTAAGTGGTAGATTAAGTGTCAGTGGAGCTAAGAATGCAGCATTACCAGTAATTATGGCTAGCTTAATGGGCCAAGGTGAAAGTATATTAAATGATATTCCTGATTTACGTGATGTTAATAATTTAATCAAGATTCTTGATTCTCTAGGAGCAGAAACTGAATTTAAAGATAATAAACTACAGGTCAATACCGACTCAGTTGATAAGTTAGAGGTACCTGCTTCTTTGGCTACAGAAATGAGAGCTTCTTACTATGCTCTAGGGGCTTTGTTAGGCCGTTATGGTGAGGCTAAGACGACTTTACCAGGTGGTTGTAAAATTGGTAATCGTCCAATCGACCTTCATTTAAAAGGCTTTAAAGCACTAGGTGCTAAAGTAAAGCAAGACTGTGGAGTAATTGAACTACAAGCTAAGCAATTAACTGGAACCAAAATCTATTTAGATTATCCTAGTGTAGGAGCTACAATGAATATTATGATGGCGGCATCTATGGCTGAAGGTGAAACTATAATTGAGAATCCAGCTAAAGAACCAGAGATTGTTGATTTGGCAAATTATCTAAATGTAATGGGAGCCAAGATAAAAGGAGCAGGAACTGATACAATACGAATTCAAGGTGTTAAAGAGTTACGAGGAAGAGAATATACCATTATTCCTGACCGAATTGAGGCTGGAACTTACATAACAGCAGCTGCTATTACTAATAGTCAGTTGTATATTGATAATGTGTTAGTAGAACACGTAAATTCTCTATTGGCTAAGTTAAGAGAGATGGGAGTTAAGATTAAAGAGGATGTAGATGGGGTAGAAGTAATAGCTAATCAACAACTGGAATCTGTAGATATTAAGACTCTACCTTATCCAGGTTTTGCTACTGATTTACAAGCTCCTTTTATGGCTTTATTGACTCAAGCTCAGGGTAACAGTAAAGTAATTGAGACTGTATTTGAAGATCGCTTTGGACATGCTTACGAATTACAGAAGATGGGAGCCCAAATCAAGATTAATGATAATATAGCTACAATAGAATCAAGTCAATTGACAGGTGCTCAAGTTAAAGCTACTGATTTAAGGGCTGGTGCTAGTTTAGTTTTAGCTGGTTTAGTAGCTCAAGGACAGACAAAAATAGAAGATATCTATCATATTAAAAGAGGCTATGAAGATATAACCTCTAAACTGACTAATGTAGGGGCAGATATTAGGGAAGTGTAAGAGTGACGCATAAAGCGTTGCTCTTTTTTTATTTTGAAAGGGATAATTTTGTGATTTAATTTTATAGTCAACAATAAATATCATATAGGGTAACTATATTAGATTAGTACCATAAAAAGGGGGTTGAGATTGAGATATATTTTAGAGTTTTTTATTATCTGTACTTTAATCTTCACCCTTATCATACCAACAATAACTACTTTGATTAATACAAATAACTTAGAAAGTCGTAGAGTTAAGGTTTTCAATATAACTACACAACAGATGATGAATCTAGATTTAGAAGATTATTTAAAAGGGGTTTTAGCTGCAGAAATGCCAGCTAGTTTTCCTTTGTCAGCCCTAAAGTCACAAGCAGTAGCAGCTAGAACTTATACCTTAAAACATTTAGAGCAAGGAGAACAACTAACAACAGATAGTACCAAAGATCAAGCTTGGGTTTCTAAACAGAAGTTGTTGCATAAATGGGGATTGATTGGTTATTTGCAATACTGGGCTAAAATATCTGCAGCAGTAGAGGAGACACAGGGGATTGTTTTAACTTATCAGGGAGAATTTATTGATGCAGTTTATCATTCTACTAGTGGTGGAGAAACGGCATCGGCTAAAGAGGTATGGGGCAGAACAATACCTTATTTACAGAGTGTTGAAAGTAGTTATGAGACTAGATCTCCTTACTATAAGGTTAAGACTAGTCTTTCTGCAGTTCAGTTAGAGCAAAAATTAAATTTAGCAGATGTTGATTTAAATCAAATAAAAGTAGTTAAGCGAAGTCAGAGTAATAGAATTTTACAATTAAAAGTAGGTAAAAAACTATTTTCTGGACCAGATTTAAGAAGAAGTTTGGATCTACCTTCTACTAGACTTAAACTTAACAAGAGAAAAGGAGAAGTAGAGTTTATTACTTTTGGCTATGGTCATGGGGTGGGACTTAGTCAGTATGGAGCTTCTGGTATGGCAAAACAGGGGTATAATTTTCGAGAGATATTGGCCCATTATTATACAGGGATTGAATTTTCATTGGTAAAATATAATTAAAATGTATATCTATATAATCTCTGGGAATTATAATTCCTGGAGGTGGAAATGATGAACAAGATTAAGGAATTAATGGCTAAAATAAAAGAGAAGTTGAAGGAAGTAAACTGGAAGAAGGGGTTAGCGATCTTTATTCTCTTCTTTGGACTAGGAGCTGCTTTTGCTCTTTATCAACAGCTTAATGGTGCTTATCAGCAGAGTGGAAATAAACAGCCTAGTAGTAAAGTCGAAGTAGTTGAAGTTAAAGAACCTACAGATTATGACCTTAAGAATCAAGAGTTAGTTCTACCTACTAATAGTCAAAGTCAAAAGAAAGATGAACAGAATCAGACAGAAAAAGAGGTAACTGAAAAAGAGAAGCAGGTGACTAAGAAAAAAGAAAACCAACGGGCTGTCAAAGTAGCTACTAATTCTCAAGTAAATAATTTGGTAATGCCAGTCAATGGAGAAATAATTAATTCTCAAGAATGGTATAAAGATCAGACTTTGGATGCTTGGAAGTATAATCCAGGTATGGATATCGTAGCTGAAATTGGTACAGATGTTAAAGCAGCTCAAGCTGGTCAAATAGAAAGAGTAACTAAAGATGATTTTAAGGGGGTGACAGTTGTTATTAAGCATCAAGGAAATTTTAAAACTCTATATAGTAACTTACAGAACTCTAATTTAAAAGAAGGTTCCCAAGTAAGTAGAGCGCAAGTGATTGGTAAAGTTGGTGATAGTGGAGGTAGTCAGAATAATAGACTTCATTTTGAAGTGATTAAAGAAGGGGAAAATGTACCACCTAGTAAATACTTGAATTAATTTTAATTATTTGTAATATAACTTGTCCCTAAACATATATATATAATAAATATAGATAGAACAAGGGGGACAAGTTATGAAGGATTATATTTATAGACGAGTACTAGAAGTTGCTCACTATATATATGAAACTAAAGCTACAGTTAGACAAGCAGCAAAGGTTTTTGGAGTTAGCAAGAGTACAGTTCATAAAGATGTAACTGATAGAATTGAAAAAGTAGATCATGAATTAGCAAAAGAGGTACGTAAAGTATTAGATTATAATAAATCTGAACGTCATTATAGAGGTGGGGAAGCTACAAGAAAAAAATACTTGAAAGAAAGGAAGGGTGCAGAAGAAACGACTAAGGAGGTTGGCAATTAAGCCAGTCTCTTTTTTTATTAAGTATCAATAATTAGTTAAACAAAAAACAAATACTAATTTAATCATAGATTAAGAGAGGATTTTAGTCCTAGGTGTATAAGTTAATAAATAAGTAATTAAAAAGGGGGGGCAGTTATGTTAAAAGGACTATACACAGCGGCATCTGGTATGCAAGCATCTTTACAAAAGAATAATACAATATCAAATAATTTAGCTAATATTAATACAACTGGTTATAAAAAAGATATGACAGTTCAAAAGTCTTTTTCTGAAGAACTAGTAGCAAGGTTAGATGGTGAAGTTACTAAGGTAGGAAAATCTGGTAGTCAAGTGACTGTGGCTGGGACTCCTACAGACCAAAGTGATGGTAGTTTAAAAAGAACAGGTAATAAACTTGATTGGGCGATTAAAGGATCAGGTTTTTTTGCTGTTCAGACACAACAAGGGGTTAGATATACCAGAAATGGTAATTTTACTATTAATAATCAGAACCAAGTAGTAACCCAAGAAGGGTATCCAGTTAGAGGTGAACAAGGAATATTACAGGTTCCACCTAATAGTAATCAAGTTTCTATTAAAGATAATCAATTAGTAGTTGATGGTAGAGTGGAGAATAGAATTATGATTCAAGATTTTGCCGATAAATCAGGTCTGGTAAAGGAAGGAACTGCTTTATTTAGACGAACCCCTCAAGCTGGACAAGCTTTTGCTGCTCAGGCTCAGGTAGAACAAGGTTATTTAGAGCAGTCTAATGTTAACCCAGTAGAGGAGATGGTTAAGATGATTGATAATAGTCGTAAGTATCAAGCTGATCAAAAGGTAGTTAAAGCACAAAATGAAACTTTAGGTAAGGCAGTTAATGAAGTAGGGAAGGTTTAGTTATTGATATAAAGCTATAGCTTTATATCAATAGTTGACAGTAGACGGTTGATAGTTGACAGTTGAAATCAAAACCAAAGTTAAAATTTTTATGATTTTATATATTAATAGTTTATTAATGGTTTGATTTTATGGTTTTAACTGTAAACTGTAAATTGTAAATTGTACACTAATATAAACAAGGAGGAGTTATAGTGATTCGATCATTATGGAGTGCAGCATCTGGAATGAAGGCTCAACAATTGAATGTTGATACTATTTCAAATAATTTATCTAATGTGAATACTACTGGTTTTAAGAAATCTCGAGTTAGCTTTCAAGATTTAATGTATCAGACAATTGAGCAAGCAGGGACACCTAATAGTCAAGGTTCTCAGGTACCAACTGGAATTCAAGTTGGTCATGGTGTACGGCCTGGTGCTACTCAGAAGATGTTTACTACAGGGAGTTTAAAGAATACAGGTAATTCACTTGATTTAGCTATTCAAGGTAAAGGTTTCTTTAAGATACAGTTGCCTGATGGAAGTATTGGTTATACTCGTGATGGCTCTTTTAGTTTAGATAGTAGTGGTCAACTAGTAACTTCTGATGGGTATCAATTGCAACCACCTGTTACTATTCCAGCTAATGCTAAGGATGTAACAATTAATGAAGAGGGTATGGTTACATATAAAGAACCTGGTGCAGAAGTACCACAGGAAGGTGGACAAGTCGAATTGGCTAACTTTTCTAATCCGGCTGGATTGAAGAGTATAGGACAGAATATCTTTAAGCAGACAGCTGCTTCTGGAGAACCAATGACTGATCAGCCAGGACAAGCTGGTTATGGGAAGTTGGCCCAAGGATTTTTAGAATCATCTAATGTTAAGGTAGTAGATGAGATGGTAGATATGATTGCTGCTCAAAGAGCTTATGAAGTAAATTCTAAGGCTATTAAAGCTTCTGATGAGATGTTACAGCAAGCTAATTCTTTAAGAAGATAGGAGCGTTAGAGATGAAAAAGAATCTAATAGCTTTAAATTTACTGTTATTACTCTTATTATTTACATCTGGTATTATGGCTAATGATAGTCAGGTAAATACTATTGTTATTCCTCAGCAGGTTCAAGTTACTAGACTCAAAGTCAGACTACAAGAAATTGCTCAAATAAAAGGAAGTAAATCATTTAAAGAACAGATTAAAAATATTGATTTGGGCCAAGCTCCATTACCAGATTATAAAAGAACTATTTATCGACAAGAAGTAATTTCTGTTTTAAGGAATAAACAGATTGATTTATCTCAAGTAGTTTTACAGGTACCTTATCAATTTAATGTTATTAGTAATTATCGTAAGCTACCAGTTAAAAGATTAATTGAGACAGGTAAAAATTACATTTATAATCAATTACCTTACTCTAGTAATAATATAAAGATTCGAGCTATTAATCCACCACAGAAATTAAGAGTTCCTACTGGAAATTTAGAAATTGAAGTAGAGAGTACTTTTTCACGACATTTAGTTGGTAGAACTATGATTCCAGTTAGGATTTTAGTAGATAATCAACTCTATAAACGGTTTTATTTACAGTATGAAGTTAAGTTATGGAAGAAAGTATTGGTAGCTAAAGAGAATTTGAAGCAAGATCAGACTATTAAGCGGAGTTTATTTAAAGAAAAGAGAAAACTGGTGACTAATCCTAATCAAGAATTTGTTACTCTTGATGATTCTCTTACAAATATGCAGCTGAAGAATTCTTTAAGAGCAGGTAGACCATTATTGAAACATATGATTGAAATGCCTTCACTGGTCAAACGTTGGCAGGATGTAATGATTATTGCTCAAATAGGTGGTGTAAGAATAAGTACTATAGGGCGCTCTTTAGAGCCAGGGCATAAGGGAGAAATAATTAAAGTTAAAAATAAGAGTAGTGGTAAGAGTCTAAAAGGTAAAGTAGTTGCTAAAGGACAGGTTAAAGTAATAATTCGTTAAATTGAAAGCAGGTGAATAATAGTATGTTTAAGAAAGTAGGGGGTTTATTTCTATTATTGTTGTTATTTGTATCTACAATAGGTCAAGCAGCGTCGTTATGGGATGATTCAAAACCTATGTATTCAACTAATAAGGCCTATAAAGCAGGGGATATTTTAACAGTAATTGTTAGTGAAAATGCTACAGCTAATCAGCAGGCCAGCACAGATGTATCTCAAAGTAATCAAGCTAATGCTGGAGCTGGGACAGGAATTTTAGATTTTATTAATCCCTTTGGTTTTAATGAAAGTGATAGTAGTACTGCAACAGGAACTACTAGTCGTAGTGGTAATTTGTCTGCTAAGGTTACTGTTGAAGTAGAAAAAGTTTTAGATAATGGAAATTTAAAGATCATAGGAAAAAAGAAGATCAATATTAATGATGAAGAACAGAAAATTAAGTTGCATGGAGTAATTAGACCAGGAGATATCTCACCTGATAATACTATTGATTCAACTAAAATTGCTCAGTTAGATATCAATTATGAGGGCCAAGGAGCAGTTGCTGACAAGCAGAAACCAGGAATTATTACTAGGATTCTTAATTGGTTATTCTAGAAAGAGGGAATAGTATGAAAAAAGTTATAATCTCATTATTATTAGTTTTAATCATAGCTAGTTCTGCTTTAGCTTTAACCCCTAGTCAAGAGAGTAAAAATGATCCTTTAGTTAGAATTAAAGATATAACCCGAGTTAAGGGTGTTCGTAACAATCAACTAATAGGTTATGGGTTAGTAGTTGGCTTAAATGGAACTGGTGATGGAGGAAGTGCCCAAACTGTGCAGTCGATATCTAATATGTTACGTAATTTTGGTTTGCAAATTAATCCTTCTCAGTTAGAAGGAGATAATGTAGCAGCAGTAATGGTTACGGCTACTTTACCTCCTTTTGTAGAATCAGGAGATGAAATTGATGTTACTTTATCTTCTATTGGAGGAGCAGACAGTTTACAAGGTGGAACTTTATTAATGACTCCTTTGCAAGGGCCAAACCAAAAGAAGGTTTATGCTGTAGCGCAGGGACCAGTTTCTATTGGTGGATTTAATAGTGGTCAAGGAGGTAATCAGGTTAGACAGAACCATTCTACAGTAGGTAGAGTTCCTAATGGAGCTCTAATAGAAAAATCTGTACCAACTAGATTTGTAACTAATGACCAGGTAACTTTGCTTTTATCTGAACCTAATTTTTCTACTGCCCAGAGAATATCTGATGTAATTAATAATAACTTTGGATATACTCCACAAGGTGGCGCTTATGCTCAGCCAGTAGATGCAGGTCAAGTAGAGGTTAAAATCCCAAGACATTTTAAAGATAAAAAGGTGAATTTTATTTCTCGTATTGGTCAGTTGGAAGTGCGACCAGATACTAAAGCTAAGGTAGTAGTTAATGAACGAACAGGAACAATTGTAATGGGGCATAATGTACGTTTGTCTAAGGTATCAGTCTCTCATGGTAATCTAACAGTAACTATTGAGACTAATGAAGAGGTAGTACAGCCTCCAGAGTTTTCTGATGGAGAGACTGAAACAGAAGAAAATACTAATGTTGATGTTCAACAAGAAGAGAAAAAACTAATGGTATTACCTAAAGGAGCTACTATTTCTGATGTAGTAAAAGGATTGAATGCCGTAGGTGCAAAACCAAGAGATGTAATTTCTATTCTCCAAGCTATTAAACAGGCTGGAGCTTTACATGCTAAGTTAGAGATTATGTAGGAGGTGACAGCTATAAGAATGAAGATAGATTCTAAATTAAAACTGAATCAATTGCAGATGAAACAATCTCAACAGACAAAAGCAAAACAGGATTTTAAAAAGATGCTTACTAATCAGGTTGAACAAGATAAAACTAACAGTCAAGATGAATTAAAGAAGGTTAGTGAAAAGTTTGAGTCTTTGTTTGTTGGGATGATGTTTAAACAGATGAAGAAAGCAGGCTTTAAATCTAAATTATTAGATACTGGTCTGCAAGGAGAAATATATCAAGATATGTACTACAATGAGCTGTCTAAAAAAGCAGCTCAAGGTAGTAAGATTGGAATTTCTGAAGCTGTCTATAGACAGTTGAATCAAGGTAACTATTAGAGTTTACCTAGAAGGGAAGGGATTTGATTGCAGAAAATCAGAAAGACTATTCTAGTAGCATTTATATGTCTCTTATTTTCTCAAATAGCAATAGCTAGTCCCCAGATTATGCCATTAGATAAGGTTAAAC
The DNA here is from genome assembly GCF_054657875.1 of Halanaerocella petrolearia. Classification (NCBI taxonomy): domain Bacteria; kingdom Bacillati; phylum Bacillota; class Clostridia; order Halanaerobiales; family Halobacteroidaceae; genus Halanaerocella; species Halanaerocella petrolearia. The sequence continues at coordinate 1,395,530 of NZ_BAAHXW010000001.1, read as the reverse complement.
CTGGTATGCAAGGGATAGGTAAGACAGTTATTAAGGGGACTAAAGTTAGAGATTTTAATGTAGAAGTAATTAGTATATTAGAGCAGAAGGCTAATAATCCTCTAATTTTAGTTAAAACTAGTGGAGAAGTAATAGATAAGACAGGTGGTATTGCTTCCGGAATGAGTGGTAGCCCTGTTTATATTGATGGTAAGTTGATAGGAGCTGTTGGTTATGGTTGGCAGATGGCCAATCATAAGATTGGTATGGTAACACCTATTAAAAGTATGCTTGATATCTTTAAATTAAATAAAAAAGCCAACTCTAAAGAAGATATTAAGTTAGATCAGCCAATTAAGGTTGGAGCTAAAGAATATCATAAGGTTAAGTTTGCTAAAAAAGAAGAAACTACTTCATCTGACGTTCTAGTGGCCACTCCTGTAACAACCCCTTTAGTTGTTAGTGGTTTAGCTGGTAGGGCCCGAAGTAGATTAGCCAAGGAATTAAAAAATTATGATTTGACTCCTGTTAATGGTGGAGGAGTAGTTACTGGTAAGCAAGAAACAACTTTAGAGCCAGGTAGTGCAGTAGCAGCTCAGTTAGTACGAGGAGATATTAATGTGTCTGCAATTGGAACTTTAACTTATCGTGATCAAAATCAGGTGTTAGCTTTTGGTCATCCTTTTTTATCTAAAGGAAATGCTAATTATTTCTTATCTACAGCCTATGTTCATCAAATGATTACTAGTGTTAAAATGCCTTTTAAGCTTGGTTCCCCAATTGATTTGAAAGGAACTATTAATCAGGATAGAAGTGCAGGTTTGGCTGGAGTAATTGATAAATATTCTAATGTTGTCCCAGTTGAAGTTGAAGTAACAGATAAAGATTTAGAAAAGCAGCAAGTCTATAACTTTCAGATAGTACAAGATCAAGAACTATTACCTAAGCTGTCTGCAGCTGCTTTATTACAGGTAATAGATAGTACTATTGATCGTCAAGGTGGAGGTACAGCTAAGGTCAAGATGGAGATTATGGGGAATAATCTACCTAATCAGTTACTTAAAAAAGAGGATCTCTACTATAATTCTAGTGATATAGCTGCAACTTCTTTATCTAGCCTATTAAATGGTTTAAATTTAATAATTAATAACCCATTTCAGAAAGTAGAAATCAATGGTATTAAATTAAATATAGAAGTAGAAAAAGAGTCTAAAATGGCTTTAGTAGAGCAAGTAGAATTAGACAAAGATAAAGTAAAGCCTGGAGATGAAGTTGAAGCTAAAATAACTTTACGTCCTTACAGAAAAGAAGTAGTAGAAAAGAAAGTAAAAGTAAAGATACCAGAAGATGTTGAAGCTGGAAAGTTAGAGTTGCATATTTTAAGTGGGCAAGAAGCTAACTTAGAACAATTTACCCAACAGGAGAATGATAATCGATCGGCTAAAGCTAATAATATTAAGTCTTTAGAAGAGTTGATTAAGGTATATCAGAAGCAGAATCAAAATAATCAGTTATTAGTGAAAGTAAAACCTAATTATACGTCCCAATCTAAGGTAGCCTCAAAGGAACAACCAGTTGTTAAAAAAGATCTAGTCAAAGAGAAGATTGATACTAATTATGTATTGAGAGGTGCTGTAATGGAGAAGGTTGATGTCAGTACCAAGCAAGATAAAAGTCAAATAAAAGATAATGCTAAATGAATTTAAGTCCCTTAAGAAGGGACTTTTTTCTTTTTATATAGTAGGAAATTATATTGCTTATATTTATTTGTCGATCATATAACTAATTATATCCATTGCAACTGATAGTAAAATATAATATTATTAAAAGTGACTCGAAATTTATATAAAGTATTGTAGTATAAGTCTAATATCTTATACATGATTGTCCAGTTAGACTGGAGGATGGAAAATGCAATTACAGGTTCTAGCAGACAATAAAGTAGTCATCGGGGTAGCTGCTTTATTCTTTATTCTTTCTTCTATATTAGTTATAAATAGTAATCAATTATTATCAGAAATTAAAACTGGTGTAGTCAATCAATTAGAGAAAGTTTTAGAAACAGAGTTAAAAGTAGGATCAATTAATTTAGTAGGTTTAAATCAGTTAAAGATTAATCAGATTCAGATGAAAGGTGATTATAATACTGATTTATTACAGGCTAGGAGTATAACAATTCATTATAGCTGGCAAGACTTGCTATTTAATTATTTAAAGCCATTAGATAGTATTGCAAAAATTAGTTTAGTTGGCCCAGAGATTAATTTAGTTAAACAAGAGCAATGGAATTATCAATCTTTACAGGATAAGTTTATAGAACCAGATAATTCATCCTCTACAAGTGAATCTAGTGACTTAGATTTGACTATTGAAATTAAGCAGGGCCAAGTTGATTATCAGTCTAATAAATTAAAAGAGAAAGTTGATAAGTTGGAAGGATCTTTAGAAGTAAATAATAATCTAGAAGTTGATTTAATAGCTAGAATAGCTAGTTTAAATAATAGTAAATTGAAGCTAATAGGGTCGATTAAAGACAAAAACTATCAAGGTAAACTTGAATTTAGTCAGCTTGATTTGGCTAAAGTAGGAAAGAGATTTGATTTTAATTTAGCTGATCTTAATTATCAGGGCCAACTTGATGGTAATATTAGCTTTAAAGGTAAGTTGGGAGCAGTACCCAACTATTATGGTGATTTACAGCTAAAGGATGCTAATTTATCCTATCAAGATAAGAAACTAAATGATATTAGTGGATATTTTAGTCTTAATGAATATGGTCTAAAAGTAAAGAGGCTGTTTGCTAGATTTAAGAAGGCCCCTTTATTGTTTCAAGGAGAAGTATTTAGTTGGCAGAAGCCACAGTTTAATCTAAATTATCAAGTACCACAACTACAGTTGGCTAAGCTAAATAGTTTCTTACCATCTGAGTTACAATTAACAGGTTTAGCTAATATCAATGGTCAATTGAGAGGATCTTTACAGGATCCTAATCTAACGGCTGAACTAAAATTAACTACTGGTAAGATAAATCAAGTTGAAGTTAGTGATTTAACAAGTAAATTATATTATCAAAATAGTGCTTTAAATTTAAAGAAGTTAAATTTCAATTATGGTACAGGGCAGTTTACAGGTGACGGTATGTTGACTTTTGGTGAAGAATTCAATTATATTTTATCAGCTCAATTTTCAGATTTGGATTTAGCTAAGTTGAAAAGAGAGTTTGGTTTAAGTCTATCTCTTTCTGGACAAGCTGAAGGTGACGCTATAATTTCAGGTACATCCTTTAAATGGGATCAACTGAATGCATTAGGATCACTTTCTATAGGTCAAGGCAAGATAAGTAATTATAATTTCGATCAATTTGACGGTAATTTCTGGTTGAGTCAAAGTCAGTTGTTTCTTAACCAGGCCCAATTAAAGTCGGGTAAGAGTATGTTTAAGTTAGGAGGTATGATTGACTTAGCAGGAGAGTTGGATTTGACTTTGGAAGCTGATAAATTGAAATTAGAGCAACTAAATTCACTTCATAACTTAGATAAGTTATCAGGTGAGCTGAGTTTAGATGGGAAATTAACTGGGAATATATCGGATCCAAAGTTTACAGGTCGGTTTGGGCTACAAAATTTAGTCTTAGCAGATCCAATGGATTTGAGTATTAATCAGGCTACTGGTAAGTTAAGTTATAATAATCAAATAATTAAATTACAGTCAGTAAATATACCCAGGTTGAATAGTCAGCTGCAAGGTAAGATTGATTTAGCTAGTAATGATTCTAAGTTAGTGATTAATACTCAACAGGTAGAAGCAGCTAAGCTATTAGCAAACTTAGGTATTGATCTACCAGTTACAGGAGCAGCTAGTGGGCGAACTGAGATCAAGCAATTATTAACTGATCCAGTAATTAAAGGACAGACTTTTGTTAAATCTGGTCAAGCTTTTGATCAACATTTTGATCGGGCTAAACTTGATTTTGGTTTTCAACAAGGAGAGTTTAGAATTTATAATTTACAGGCTGCTTATCAAGATAGTACTGCTCAAGCAAGTGGTACCTTTGTGGATGAAAGGTTGGATTTGAGTTTTAACAGCCAAAATTTATCTTTACAGGATTTAGATCATTTAACTAGATTAGGTGCAATAAGAGGAAAAGCTAAGGCTAGAGGAAGAGTTTATGGTAAAGTATCTGATCTTAAAGTATCCGCTACAGTTGATAGCCAAGAAGTTAAGGTTAATCAGTATCAGATAGGCCAGATAGATGCTAAATTAGATTATGATGATGCTAAGTTATCTGTATTAGACGGTCAATTAAATCAAGTTGGTAATTCATATGATTTTAGAGGTGGTATAAACCTACACCAACAAGAATTTGATGATTTTATAGTTGATATTAAACAAGGAAATCTTTTTTATTTAAATCAAATTCTTCCTATTCAAATTAGGGAAGATTATCAACTGACAGGTCGAATTGAAGCTAATGGTTCAGTAAGACAGCCTAAATTTAAGACCGATCTCTCAATATCAGATATTGATCAAAAAGGTAATCTGCAACTAAATGGAGATTATTGGTTTGGTAATGGAGTTGACTTATCATTAGTAGCACAACAGTTTAATTTAGATTTCCTCAATAGATTTAATTTATTACCTTATCAAATAGCAGGACAGCTTGATCTTACAGGTAAGTTAACAGGTGAGTTAGATAGTTTGGATTTTGATTCTAATTTGAAGATTACCCAGGGTCAAGTGGCTGGACTAGATTATGAAGAGTTATCTGGTCGAGCTAAGGTAATTGATAGTCAGAAACTTATTCTAAATCAGGAGTTAGAGGTAAAAGGAAATAGTACTTTACAAGCTGATGGAGTTATCCCTTTAAACAATAGTCAAAAATTTGGGCTTAATTTAAAGATGAAGAAAGGAAATTTAAGTCTGCTTTCTTTTTGGTTAGATGATGTTAAGTTGGCCCGAGGTCAAGGAAGTGCCCAGTTAAACTTAGGAGGTACTTGGCAGAATCCTAGATTAACTGGAGCAGCTAAGTTAGTATCAGCCAGTTTTGCCCATCCTGTTTTAGATAGAAAAATTCAAGATTTAACAGGTGATATTTTATTTAAAGATGAAAGAGTAGTAGTTGATAACTTGACTGGCCATTATGGAGAAGGTAACTTTAATTTACAAGGAGATATTGCTTTAAATGATTTAATGCCAATAAATTATGACTTGAAATTCCAAGGTCAAGATATTGCTTTTGAGCATGGTTCTTGGCAAGGTTTAAATGATGCTAAATTAGAAGTTACAGGATCTTTACAAGAGCCTTTAGTTTCAGGTGAGATTAAAGCTCATAATATGAACTTTAATCTTCCTTTTAAGTGGCCAAGAGATAATAGTAATCAGGAACCATTTATTAAACCACGTTTTGACTTACAGGTTAAACCAGGAGAGAAGGTTAAAGTGAGGAATGACAATATTGATGTCTTAGTTCAAGGTGGAGAGTTAAATCTTAAGACAGTTAATGATAAGTTAGAGCTAACTGGTAGGTTAAAGTCTACTACTGGTCGCTTTACTTATTATAATACAGAATTTGAACTACAAGAAGGAAGAGCTGTTTTTAATAAGTATAGTTATATTCCTAATTTACAAATTCAGGCTCAGACAAAGGTGCAAGATACTACTATTAACCTTGATCTAACTGGTTTAGCTGATCGTTTGAAATTTTCTCTCTCTTCTGATCCCGAGTTAACAAAGAAAGAAATTATTACTTTATTAACTAAGCAAGGAGGGATTGGGAATTTATTAGAGAAAAACTATGAACAGGCTGTTAAAGATGAGTTATGGAGAATTGTAGGCGAAGGTTTTAAGACAGAGTTAATATATAAAGTAGAACGATCTTTTGAAGAATCATTGAACTTAGATCAAGTCAGAATTAAGTCTTTATTAAGTGATAAGTTAGAGATTGAAATAGGTAAGTTTATCTTTGATAACTTTATGCTAAAGTATAATCGTAGTTTTGGTATTGAAGAAAAGCAAGCTGTTGGTTTCGAATATAACTTTAGTCAAGGATTAGATAACTTACAACTTAGAGGTTCTTATGATAGTCAAGGTGATTATAAGTTAGGTGTAGAAGTGACAGTGCCATTTTAAATATTAGTGAGAGAATATAGTTATAGAGGAGGATAAAGCTAATGCGATTTAAAGAATTGGGAATAATAACTTTAGTCTTAGTATTAGTAGTTGCTAATAGTAGTTTTTTAGTAGCTGCTGAAATAGATGGTGGATTATCCAGTTCAGATAATAAGTTAAGTCAAAATGTTATTACTGAAATTAAAGTAGTAGGAAATAAGCATGTTTCTAAGGATGAAATTTTGAGTCAGGTTAAAACTCAAGTTGGTGACAATATTTCTCATCAAAAATTACAAAAAGATGTACAAGCAATCTTTGATTTAGGTTATTTCTTTGATGTACGAGTCAATTTTAAGAATCATAAACAAGGTTTAATGTTAATTCTTGAAGTGATTGAAAACCCTAAATTATCATCTATAAAAGTAACAGGAAATAAAAATCTTTCTAAAGCCAAAGTCAAGGAGTTACTAGGTCTTGATGTAGGTCAAGTGCTTAATGTTAATCGACTAAATAAAGGTGTAGAAGAGATTAATAAATACTATCAAGAGGAAGGTTATGTATTAGCTAAAGTAGTTGATGTAACAATCAAAAATCAAGATGAACTTCATCTTAAGATAAAAGAGGGTAAGCTTAATAAGATTCTAATTAGCGGTAATAATGTAACTAAAGACTATGTTATTAGACGTGAACTATCTATGAAACCAGGTCATGTATTTAATATTAATAAGATGTGGGAAGATTTGAGAGAAATATATAATTTAGGTTATTTTAAAGATGTTAAGCCTAAGTTTAATAAAGTAAAAGACAATCCACAGGCAGTTAATTTAGAAATTCAAGTAAAAGAGAAGAAGACAGGTACCTTTAGTGTTGGTGGAGGTTATAATGGTACTTCTGGGTGGACCGGATTAATTAATATTAAAAAAGATAATCTATTTGGTCGTGGTCAACGTGTCAAATTAAATTGGGAATTTGGTAATAAAAAGAACACTTATGAGATAGGCTTTTATGAGCCGTGGGCTTTTGGAACAGAAACTAGCCTTAATTTCAACCTTTATAATAAAGAAGAAGATAGAGCAGATGATGTAACAGAAAAGACAAAAGGTGGAAATATTACTCTTGGAAGACCTCTAACTGAGAATACTAAAGGATATGTTAAGTTGACTATGGATAGGGAAAAGACTGAAGAGGAATCAGAATGGCATGATAGCCGTAGCTTAACTCTAAAGACTATCCGCGATACTAGAGATAATATCATTAACCCTAAGACTGGAAGTAGAGCTGAATTTTCAGTAGAGAAGGCAGGTATTTTAGGCGGCGATAATGATTTTGCTAAATATGAAGCTGATTTAAGAAAGTATCTTCCTGATAAGCTGTTATCTGATGGTGAAAATAGCTGGGCTTTACGTATGAAACTAGGTGAAAGCAGTGGTAATTTAACTGATTCAGAACAGTATTATCTAGCTGGTTTAGATGGGGTACGTGGTTATGATAATCAGTATTATAAAGAACATGAGTCTGAAGGATATGATCCAGTAGCAGAAGGTTTTGTTGGCGATTCGATCTTAGCTACTAATTTAGAATATAGAGCTGAAATTGTAGATAAAGTAACTGGAGTTGGTTTTGTAGATGCTGGTAGGACTTTTAATGATCACTTAGATCTAGAAGAATTAAAGGATATTAATTATTCAGTTGGTTTAGGAGTTAGATTTAATACACCAATTGGACAATTAGGTTTAGATTATGGTTATGCTCCAGATGCTCAGTTAGAAGAAGATAGTAACTTTAGTATTAGAATCGGAAATAGATTTTAAGTTAAGGAGGACAAATAATGCGAAAATTATCTCCTGTAGTTTTAGTTGGATTATTAGTTGCTTTAGTAGGGGCTGGTTTCTTAATCAATCAGCCTGCTAAAGCTGAGAAAAAACCACAGATTGGTTATGTTGATATGCAGAAGTTATTTAATAACCACCCTCAAAAAGTTGCTTCTGAAGGTAAGTTGCAGGGAGAAGCCAAAAAACTACAACAGGAATTAGAACAGGAAGCTAAAGACTTAAGCAAGGAAGAAAGACAGAAATTATTACAGAATTATCAGAAACAACTTGATAAATTAGAGCGTGATTTAGTAGGACAGGTAATGCAGGATATTAATGAAAAAATTAGTCAGGTAGCTCAAGAAAAAGGTATTACTATTGTAGTTGATAAATCTGCTGTCTTGACTGGAGGATATAATCTAACAGATGAGGTATTGGCTGAAGTTAAAGCTGAAACAGAGGATCAAACAGATAATACAGAAAATAATACAAAAACTACTGAATAGTAATTAAGGTAGGTGATTTTAAATGTTCCAACGTCATTGGTTTAAAATTGGAGCAGGTATTTTATTAATCGCTCTATTATTAGGTGTAGTAGGTTATAGTCAAGCAGAAGTTAAAATTAGACAAGAAGCTACAGACATTACAGATGATTCACAAGTTGGAATAGTAGATTTTAAAGAATTACAGCAAGAACATCCTTTAACTGGTCAGATCAAACAATTACAACAAAAGATTGTTAATGCAGAGCTAACATTAGAGCAAGAAAAAAATAATTTAGATCTGATTAAGAAGAATAGTCAAAAACAATTAGCTAACTTTAATCAGCAAGCTCAAGATAGATTAGAATCTATTAAGCAAGATTATCAAAATAAAATGAGTAAGAGACAAGAAGAATTAAAATCTAATTTAGAAGGGTATCATAAAGAGATCAAAGATAGGTTAGATAGGAAGATTAAAGAGCGCAAAAAAGAGTTAGAAAGTAAGATAACTAAAGAGATTGCAGCTAAGAGGGCTAAGTATGATAAAAAATTAAAAGAGTATAAAGCCCAATTAGATCAGCAGTATAACTCTAGAATTCTTAACTTAAGGTTAAAGTTACAGGTAAGTGCTCTAAGTAAAGAGAAATCTAAAGAATATCAACAACGATTAAAAGAATTAACTTCTACTAAAGAGAATCAGTTAAGTAAACGACAAGCTGCTTATGACCAGAAAGTTAATCAATTCATTAAACAAAAAGAAAAAGAGTTAAAAGAAAAATTGTCTAGCCATCAAGAGGAGTTAGTAAAGAAGTCTCAGCAGGATTTCAAAGAACGAAAACAAGAATTGGAAACTGAGTTTAAAGCAGAAGTAGCTCAACTTGAAGAAGAGTTAAAGCAAGTTTTAGTAGAACGTAGAAAACATTTAAATCAAGATATTGAATCTGATTTTAATCAAGCTGGAGAGAAACTATTATCTAAAGTAAGATCTAAGGTTGAGCAGGTTGAGACTGAAATCAAGCAGCTAAAAGAGCAAAAGAAGAAACTAGAAGATAGAAGAAAAATAGATATTGATCAAGTTATTAAACAGGTTGCACGCAAGAATAATATTAATTTAGTCTTAACAGATGCACAAGAAAATATTTCAGCTCAGAATTTAACTGCTCAAGTAAAGGACGAATTGTAGGAGGTGACATTTGGTGCAGAAATTAGTTAAGCTTGGATTGCTAGGATTAGTTATACTAGCTTTGTTAGCAGGTTGTGCTCAACAAGAAACTAAACCTAAGATTAAGACTGAAGTAAAAATGAAAGAGTTAAAAGTAGCTGTAGTAAGTCAAGATAAGATCTGGACTGAAAGTGAAAAGGCACAACAGTATCAGAAGAAGTTGAATCAACAGATTGAGAAATTGCAACAAGATTATCAACAAGAAGCCAAAGATTTAAGTCAAGAAGAGAAGGCTGATAGACGACAGGAAGTATATAATAATATTAATAAGTTACGTGAAGATTTAAGAGGTGAGTTTAGAGATAAGATTATAAATATAGTAGAAGAGATTGTTGAGCAAAAGAATTATGATGTAGTTCTAAATAAGCAGGAAGTTAAATATGGTGGAACAGATATTACTGATAAAGTAATTGAAAAGCTTGATAAATCAGAGTAATTGATAAAAGGGGGGACTCCCCCCCTTTTTATACTACATAATTATTGGTGTTATATTCGATCTGTTGGTAAAGGAGGAGAAGAATGGAAAAAAAGATAAAAGAGTTAGCTCAATTAGTCAGTGGAGAGATTATTGGAGATGAAGAAGTAGAGGTTAATGGAGTTGGTGGAGCAGATAATGCTCAAGCTAATCAGATTACTTTTGCTTTGAATAAGGATTTTTTTCAACAAGCAGAAAAGAGAGCGGCAGCAATTGTTGTTAATTCTAAATTAGCTGAACTAGAAACTGATAAGCCATTATTAGTAGTTGATAATCCTAGATTAGCTTTTGCTAAGATTGCTAATGAGTTTGTAGTTCAGCCCTATTATAAGCCTCAAATCAGTAACCAAGCTACTGTAAGCCCTGAGGCTGAGTTAGGCAGTAATATTTCTATTCATTCTGGAGTAGTTATTGAAGCAGGAGCTCAGATTGGTGATAATGTAATTTTGGCTCCAGGAGTTTATGTTGGTGCCAATGCTAAGATAGGTCAAGACAGTACTCTTCATCCTAATGTTGTAGTAGAACATGAATGTCAGCTAGGAGCAGAGGTTGAGATTCATCCAGGGACAGTAATTGGTTCAGAAGGTTATGGTTTTGAAACAGGAGAAGAAGGCCATGTCAAGGTGCCTCAATTTGGTAATGTAATAGTAGAAGATAAGGTAGAAATTGGAGCTAATGTAACAGTCGATCGGGGAGCTACTGGTTCAACTATAATTGGGCAAGGTACTAAGATAGATAATCTAGTTCATATTGCTCATAATGTAGAAGTTGGCCCAGAGTGCTTGATTATTGCTCAGGTAGGTATTGCAGGTAGTGCTAAAATAGAAGAGAGAGTAACTTTAGCTGGTCAGACTGGAGTAGCAGGACACCTGACTGTTGGTAATAATACAACTGTAGCTACTAATAGTGTAGTTACTAATGATATACCTGCTGAATCCTTTGTTTCTGGTTATCCGGCCCATAGTCATCGTTCTGAAAGAAGGATTAAAGCTAGTCGTAAGAAATTGCCTAAATTACTTAGAAGAATGAGAAAGTTAGAAAAGAAGGTGTCTCAACTAGAAGAAGAATTAGCTAAGGAGGAAGCAGAATGAAAAAAGTTACTTTTAGCATAGCTTTATTGTTAATCTTTAGTCTGGTAGGTGTAGGTCAGGCCCATGAAGTTGGAGCTTTTGGTAGTAATGGTTTATTGACGATCCCAACAGCTGATATTCTACTAACTGGAGATTTAGATGTGGGATATCAAGGTGTAGCTGGTAGTAATGACCAAGATTTAATAACAGGAATTTATGGTTTGCGAAAAGGAGTTCAATTAGGTGCTGGAGTTAAGTGGAATGAGTTAGATGATGATCCTCAACTCTATCCTACTGTAAAAGTTAGATTATTATCAGAAAATAATAACTATCGTCCCCAGGTAAGCTTTGGAGTTAATGATGGTAGTGATTATTTAGTAGCTAGTAAAATGACTCCTTATTATGGTGTAAGAACTCATATAGGAATTGGTGATCAAGATTATTTTGATGATCATATATTTGCTGGTGTTAGCAAGATAATCAATCCAGTTACTATTTCTTCTGGTAATAATAATTTTAAGATTCCAATTACTACCTTAATGGCCGAATATAATGATGGAGTAAATTTAGGAGCTAAATTTAGGTTTGAACCAGGAATTGAAGTTAGATTAGGAACAATTGACTTAGATGAATTTACTTTTGGTGTTGGATTTAAAAATAAATTTTAGTTTAGATAAAAATCGTAGGTACCACTGAATACCTACGATTTTTATTTTATAATTGTTTTAGTCTGTAGTGGAATAAGCTGATAGAGTTCTGCTATATCTTCTGGTTGTAGTCTAATACAACCACGAGAACTTTGTTGAGCTAGTTTTTTCTTAGTAGTTGTAGCATGCAGCCCATAACTGCCCCCTTTAGTCCAGATATCAAGCCCTATCCAGTATTCCCCATAAACTTTTTTCTGCTTATCATTTAAAATAACTTTCCTTTTAACTGTAAATTCCCCTGTAGGAGTTGGTTTGTTTTTACTCCCATGGGCAATAGGATAGGTTCTAATTCTTTTGTTGCCTTTAGTTAGATAGAGTTTATCTTGAGTAGTATTCACAATTAATTTGTATGGTTCAAAATCTGTTGGGTGGTTCCTCTTAATATTTGGTTTTAAACTAGTGCTGATTAATGATTTTAAGTTTTGGTTTAGACTAGATTGAGGGTTATAGTACCAACCTCCAGTGTAGTCTAGTTGGTTACTTATTTTGTTACTATGTGACATCTTTTCTTGAGGGATTGATTTGAGATAATCTCCTACTAATTGATTTATATCAGTTGGTAGGTGGTAATTATCTTGTAGATAAAGAAAGAGAGCAGATCTTAATTTGTTTAAATTTTCTTTGTTGGTAATAGTCTGAGCCTGATTAGTATTATTTGATTTTTTCTTTAAGTAATTTTCAATTTGTTGATTAAGTTCTTGATAGTCAATTTCTGATTTTGACCTTTCTGAAGAGTAGTAAGTTGGTAATGAATTATTAGTCAATAGTAAGATTAATATACTTAGTGCTGTAATTAATAAGAATAGTGTAGATTTCAAATACTTATTTTTTTTAGAACTAATAGTCGAATAATCCTCCCTTTTTATATTTAAATTAATTTATTTACCTTTATTATTTGGAGATTAGAGGAAATTATTAATTATTATTTTTTAAGAATTTTAGAGGATGAATTTAACTTTAGATAAATAATTTTGTGTTATTGGATTAAATATGATGCAGGAAGTGGTTAAAACTCCTTTAATATATTATTTAAAGGGGGAATTTGGTGAAACAAGTGATTTTTTTGTTAGTCTTTATACTAGTAATAGCAACACCGATAGTTATAGCTCAAGACAATAAATTTGAAGTAGAATCTGGTGTTAGTTATTCTACTTTTGCTTTAGCTGATCTAAATCAACATCTTAAAGCAAGAGCAGATTATTTGAGGCAAGAGTTTCCACTTGTAAGTAGAGAATTTGGTTTTGAAGAGTTAAAGTCTGGTCTAGGAGCTTATGTTCAAGGTAGGTATTGGTGGTCTGATAGGTTGGCTTTAGGAGCTGAAATAGATACTAGTTGGGCCAATACTACAGCCCAAAATCCTGCTTATCATGAAACTTATGATCTGTTTTTAACTGGAATGTTAGGACAGATAAGCTATCTTTTGCCTCTAGCAAAAGCAGATTTATTATTAGAGTTAGGAGTTGGCCCTTATTATTCTAATCTAAAATGGGAGAAAAGAGTTGATTATTCTATTGATATACAAGAGAAGACTACTAAATCTTATTCAGGCTTTACACTAGGAGGAGAGATAGGTCTATCACTTAAAATCCCAATCAACCCAGATCTCTCTTTTAATACAGAAATCAGTTATCGTCAACTATCATTTGACCAATTAAAAGATGGAGCCAATAAATCTTTTTTTAGTGTTTATGATGGTAATACAGAGGCCGAAGAGTTTGACTTTAGTGGTTTGCAGATAAAGAATGGATTAGTATTTAAATTTTAAAGGGATGATAAGTGATGAAAAAGTTACTATTTAGTTTATTGGGTTTATTATTAGTCTTGTCATTATTAGGGTGTAGTAGAGAAGAAGATGAATTCAATGGTATTAAGGGACAAGTAAAGTTGATTAGTGCTCAACAGCAGATAAATGATACCACTAATCAGCTAGTAGATGAGAATAATATACATAAAGCTACATTAATTCAGGCTAATCCGTCTGAATTATTGCTATCTTGTAGGTCCGATAATAATATAAAGCAGGTACTAGAAGATTATAAGTTGACTCAGAAAGGAAGTCTTAAAGATCTAGGTATATTGTTAGTAGAAACTACTAATGATATCAATCTAGCTAACTTGCTTACAGATTTAAATCAAGATAGACGAATTGAGTTTGCTGAATTAAATAATAGGATGCAACTACTGTCTGCCACTAATACTTTTGAGCAATTAAAAGAAAATTGGAATTATAAAGCTATTAGTCTGTCACAGACTAAACTAGATAATAATAGTAATCTAACTGTTGCAGTTATTGATACAGGAGTGGATTTAGATCATCCAGATCTAAAGGAACAGTTAGTTACTGGAGTGGATGTGACTAAGTCTGATTTTTCTACTGGTAATATTAATTATAATCCAGATGATACTTATGGTCATGGGACACATGTATCAGGAATAATTGCTACTGTAGCTCCTAATACAAATATAATGCCTATTAGAGTTTTAAGTGCTGCTGGTGGAAGTAATTATGATGTAGCTAAAGGAATTGAGTGGGCAGTCAATCATGGAGCAGAGGTAGTTAATCTCAGCTTAGGATCTTCTCTTCCTTCGTTAACTCTTAAACAAGCTATTAATTATGCTTATCAAGAAGGAGTAATAGTAGTTGCTGCTACTGGAAATGGAGGACAGGATAAATTAGGAGATCCTCATCTACTTTATCCAGCTCGATATGAAAAGACGATAGCTGTAGGAGCAATAAATTCTAACCTAGATAAATCCAATTTTTCTAACTATGGAAGAAGGATTGATTTTGTAGCGCCAGGAGGAGATGGAGAGGCCAATAGAGAGTATATATATTCTACTGTTATTGATGGTTATGGTGGAATGGCTGGAACGTCAATGGCTGCTCCTCATGTAGCAGGTGTAGCTGCTTTAGTGTTGGCTAGTGGACAAGCTACTACTCCTACTGAAGTAAAGGAACAATTGCAACTGACAGCTCAGGATTTAGGTAATCCAGGCTGGGATTTAAAGTATGGTTCTGGTTTGATTAATGCTTATGCTGCAGTTGCTGATGCCAAGATTAATCAGGCACAGGTCTTTGCTGGAGAAAAGATTGATTCTATTATTGAGAAGAAAAGTAAAGTAGTTAATCCAGCCTCTAGTGGAGTCTATAAGTTATCTGAAGCCAAAGAAGGACGGAGGCACCTGTATGCTTGGCTAGATGTAAATAATAATGATAGGGTAGATGAAGGAGATTACTTTGGTAAGACAGATAGTCCAGTAGGTAGCGGCTTAAATACTAATCTTAATCTTAAGTTGATAACAGATACAGATCTTTCAGTAACTGTTAAGTAGTTGGCCCAGCTTAGGCTGGGTTCTTAATTTAGGGAGGTATGAAGGGGTTTTTATTTAATTATATATGTAGAACTATGTCGAAAGAAGGAGGATCATTTTGTGCAGTTAAGAGTATCGTTAGTTGATCGTTATTTAGTAAAGGAGTTCTTAAAACCTTTTCTGTTTTCTATTGTAGCATTAACTGTGATTATGATTAGTAGTTATCTATTTGAGTTAACAGATTTGATTATTGTTAAACAGGTACCTTTGATTAAAGTCTTAAAACTATTAATCTATAAAATCCCTAGTGTAATGGTACAGAGCTTTTCTATCTCTATTTTATTTGCTACTCTATTATCATTGAGTCAATTAGTAAAAAATAACGAACTTACTGCTCTACGAATGGGATCAATCTCTTTACATCGCTTACTACTTCCTTTCCTAGTAACAGCATTATTAGTCAGTTTGACTACCTTTATAATTAATGAAGATGTAGTACCATGGGCCAACCATCGAGCTGAAAATATTGTACGGCGAATTATTTTACAACAAGGTCTGCCTGATTTACAGGAGAGGGCTTTCTTTAAGGGAGTAGGTAACCGTTATTTTTATATTGGAGAGATTGATGAACAGCAGGATAAATTGTATGATATTATGGTTTATGAGTTGAAAGAAGATAAAGATTTTCCACGGTTAATCACAGCTAAAGCTGGTTATTTTGAGAATAAAGTCTGGCATTTGGTAGCAGGTATGGTGCATAAATTTAATAAACAAGGTGAAATAATCTATCAGTCTGATTTTGAGAAATTAGAGATAAATGTTAATCAGAAGTTAGAAAACTTTTATGGAGAGCAGAAGACGACTTCAGAGATGAGCCGGTCTGAACTAAAGGAAGATATTAAGCTCTTTCGTGAAAGTGGGTTAGATGTAGCCTCTTTATTAGTTGATTATCACCTTAAGTTGGCTAAGCCTTTTGCTTGTTTTATTTTTGTGTTATTAGGTGCTCCACTAACTATTAAATCAAAGCAGGGACGAGTCTTTGGAATTGTAGCTAGTATTGTGATTGTTTTTTTATATTATGTAATTTTATCTTTCTGTCGATCTTTAGGTCGGAATGGATTATTATTACCTATAATAGCAGCTTGGTTGCCTAATCTTGTTTTTGGAGTAATAGGATTATATTTAATGGTTAAAGAGGAGTATTTTAATTTAGGGTAGGTGGCAGTAATGAAGATAATTGATAGATATTTAGCTATAGAGTTTATTAAACCTTTCTTACTTACTTTATTTGCTTTAGTAATTATTCTAATCAGTAGTTTTCTATTTCAATTAACAGATTTTATTATTATTAAAAAGATTCCTGTTAGAATAGTAATTAAATTATTAGTCTATAGAGTGCCTCGGATTATGGTGAAAAGTTTTTCGATGGCAGTCTTATTTGCTACTTTATTGTCTCTAAGTCGATTGGTTAAGGATAATGAGTTTACTGCTTTACAGATGGGAGGAGTTAAGTTTTCTCGTTTATTAGTTCCTTTATTATTATTAGGGCTTGTTATTAGTCTAATGACTTATTGGTTTAATGAAAGTATAGTACCAAGAGCTAATAATAAATACCAACAAGTAATTAAAGAATCAGTTCAGAAGAAGAAGGCTACAGCAAGACATAAAGATCTCTTTTTTAAAGGGCCAAATAATCGTTATTTTTATTTAGGACAGGTTAACGATCAGACTAGAAAGGTAAACAATATTTTAGTCTATACTAAGCAGACTGAAAGCCAAAATTTAATTAGTGCTAAGACTGGTTCCTTTAAAGAAGAGACCTTATATTTAGAGACAGGGATTAAGCATAGATTAGAAAGAAGTGAGTATGTAACTGGAGAAAGTAAATTAGAGAAGGTATCTTTTAAAATTAAGAGAAGACTTAAGGAGCTATATAGTCGTAAGAAGAAACCAGAAGAGTTAAATAGAGCCCAACTGAAGGAAAGAATTAAGCTCTTAGCAGATAGCGGAATAGATACTAAGAAGTTAAAGGTTGAGTATCATTTTAAGTTGGCCCAGTCTTTGGCCAGCCTAATTTTTATTTTAATTGGGGCTCCGTTAAGTATCAAATCTGATAAAGGACGAATTTTTGGTTTGATAGCCAGTATAGTAATCATTTTTGCTTACTATGTCTTTCTGTCTATCAGCCGTTCTTTAGGTAGAAATGGACTATTAATTCCTTGGTTAGCAGCTTGGTTGCCTAATCTATCTTTTGTTGTATTAGGTAGCTATTTAATTATTCGACAAGAATATTTACCTGTAACGTAAAAGAAAAAGGGAGGTGATAGGTATGAAGTCGCTACAGGTAGCAATAATAAGTTTAGTCTTTATTTTATCGGCTATAATGCCAGCTTTGGCCCAAGAAAGGGCTAATTTACAAGCTAAAAAAGTTGAATATAGACGTAAAGCCGGAATAATTATAGCTACAGGAGATGTTTATTTAGAGACTGAAGAGGTTAAGCTCTGGGCCAACTATATGAAAATTAATTTAGATAAAGAAAAGCTAGTAGCTACTGGTCAAGTAAAGACTAAAGACGAAACTGGTAAGTATACTAGTAACAGACTAGAATATGATTTAAAGACTGATAAAGGTATTTTTATTGATGCAGAAGGAACTATTATTAGTGATAGTATTAAAGATCCTTTTTATTTAGATACTCCTAAGGTTGATTATAGTTCTGATAAGAGTAAATTATCTGATGCTCAATTTACAAGTTGTGATCTAGATAAACCACATTATCATTTTCAGACTGAAGATATGATTATTTATCCTGGAGATAAGATTATTGCCTATCATGCAGTTTTATGGGAATTTAACGGACAAATACCTATTTTTTATTGGCCTGTTTTAATTTACTCCCTTAAAAATGATCAGAATGTTTTTCAACCACAGGTTGGTTATAGTAGACAGAAAGGTTGGTTTATTAAGACTACCTATAACTATTATTTAGATTCTAATTATCAATCCCCTTTATTAAAACCAGTTGCTGGTGATTTTGGCCAGCTATATGTTGATTACTTTAGTAGACTAGGTTTTGCTTGGGGATTTAATCATTACTATAAGACCTTTAAAGATGATAGTGCCTCACTTAATCTATATTTAGAACAGGATAAGAGAAATGAAAACCAGAGTCCTTGGCTTAGTCTAGAGTTTAATCGCCATTATGAGCAGGCGGATGTAGAGAAAAATTTAAACTTAAAGTATAAAGATCATTATAGTGATTATTTATCTAATCCTCAAAAACAGACCTGGCTTAGCCTATCAGCTGACCAGACTACTACTTTTGATAACTGGAGAAATAGGTTAGACTTAGACTATGATAAAAATAAATGGTATAAGCATAAAGCTGAAATTGGTTTTAGATTGGACAAGCTTAAAGAGGATTTTAGAGATGATGATTTAGGAATTGATTTAGATTATAGTTATCAAGAAGATGAAACTGAGTTGAATAAATATGAAGCAGGATTGGATTATAGAAGATATTTGACTGATGATCTTTATTTAGATTATAACTATGATTATGAACATCGGAAAGAGGAAGAGGATAAAGGCTGGCAGTATGATACTAGTTTGAAGTTAAAAGAGAATAAAATTAAGTATGATTGGTGGTTAGGTACTGAATTTGAACGGAGTAATGAAAAAATAGATTATTATAATCTTCCTGAAGGGGAATTAACTATTCATCCAGGACGAATCTGGTCTCATAAGACTTTAGATCCATTAGATATTACCTTTGGTGGAGTGAATAGGTATGATGATAGTTGGTCTGGAGCTAAACAGCATGGTTATTATAGATTAGATTATGCCGATTATTTACAATTAAATCAAGCTAATAGTCTACGTTACGACCAACAGTTTCAGCAGGATATTTATAGTACAGGACGTCAACGTTGGTCATATCAGAGTGATCTTGATTTAATGACTAGATTACCTGCAGGTTGGTCAAATAAAATTAGTCATGATTATCATACTTTAACTGGATTAGCTCCCGAAGGTTTTCCAACAGAAGAGAAAGAACATGAGATTAAAGAAAGTTTGAATTGGCGTAATAGTAATAGTGAACTTAATATTAACTTGGGTTATGATTTCTTGAATCAGGAATATAATGATCTGACTAGTGAACTAGATTATTATTTTAATGACTATTATAATTTAGAATCAGTAGTAGAATATGATATAAATCGGCGCCAGTTTGAGGAGTTTGCTACTACTTTTAAAGTTGATTATGATCAAATAAAGTATAATACTGCTTTTGAAGTAGACTTGAATACAGGAACTTTACAGAGATGGGATAATAGTGTTAAAGTTAAAGTTGGCCCTACAGATTGGCAGTGGCAGATTGGTTTAAATAGTAGTTATTATTATGCAGACCAAGAATTTGGAGAGGCTAACTTAAAGATAGAGAAGAGGTTACATCGTAGAAAAGTAACTCTGGCCTATGATCATATTAATCAAGAAGCTTGGTTCCAGTATCAACTTTTAGCTTTTCCAGAGAAACAAGTTGAATTTGGTACTACAGATGGTGGAGAGATGTTATTTGATGGTGATTTAGGAGATGTTTTAGATGAGGTGGAGTAACAAGTTAGCAGTTGTTTTAGTATTTATGATTGGAGGGGTAGTCTGGTTAGGAAGTCAGCAGAATACTTCTTCAAATTCTGATTCAACTTACCAGTATCAAATAAATGAACCACGTCTAATCAGTTATCAACAAGGAGAGAAGAGATGGGATCTACAGGCTGAAGAGATAGTAGAACCTAAGGTAGATAAGAAAGAGCAACAAAAGACTATTCTACAGAGGATTAAAGAAGGAAAATATTTTAGTCAAGATCGATTGAAGTATACTCTAACTGCTGATCAAGTCATTCATTTTTCAGATAGTAAAGATATGATTTTAAAAGGAAATATTGTTTTACAAGAAAGAGATGGAGAGCAGATTAAGACTAGTAAGTTAAAGTGGTTATCAGAAGAGAAAGAGTTGAGCACAACTAATAAAGTAGAGGTAAAGTTGACTAATAGTCGATTAAAGGCTCAACAAATGACAGTAAAAGTAGAAGAAAATATAATTGATTTTAAAGATCAAGTAGAGATGACTTTTCAAATTAAGGAGCGTGACTCTGATGAAGAATAAGTGTTTATTATTAATGCTAGGTTTAATGCTATTAACTATTCAACCAGTTAATGCTAAAACAGGTCAACTTACTTCACAGCATTTACGTTATAAAAAGGAAGAAAATGTATTTATTGCTACACAAGATGTTGAGTTAAATTATAATGGTACTCAAGTTACCTCTCAACATTTGAAGATGGATAAAGAGGAGAATATAGCTTATTTTAGTAATAATGTTCAACTGACTAAAGAGCAGGATCAAGTTTGGAGTCAAAAGTTAGAGTTAGATTTACAAGAAAATATTTTAATAGCTAAAGAAGAGGTAAAGCTTGATTCTATTAAACAGAATAAACCACTTCTGTTAACTAGTAATTATTTAAAGATGTGGACAGAGAGTAGTGACTTATTAGCTAAAGGTGATGTTTATGTTGACTATGATGGACAAGAGGTTAGAGGAGAGAGGTTGAAATATAATGCTAAGACTGAAGAGATGATTGTTAAGCAGGAAGTAAAGATTAAAGAAGATGGGAACTGGATTAACGCCAGGAAAGTAGTTCTTTCTTTAGCCGATGATACTCTGGATGCTACAGGAAATGTAGGAATGGAATTTGAAATCAGCCAATAAATTATTTTTAATGTTTAAAAGTAACATTTTTAACAAAAGATAAGAATGAACAGTCAATATTTTACTTAAATATCCAGCAGTTATTTAATAGAAGCTGTTTACTCTCTGCTGGCTTGATGATATAATTTGAGGAGGATAACGTAGTGCCTCTTTTACAATCAGAGTTTAGCAAAGATATAATAATTTTATTAGCTGCTACAATTGTTCTAGCATCCCTATTGTCTCTACTAGTAGGCTATTTAAGTGATTTTTACTTTGGTAATTTAGTTGCTAGTTTGATAGGAGGGTATGGTGATAATGATTTATTATTAATTGTAGACCAACAGCAACAAGTAGTAGCTAAAAAGCAGATTCAAGAGGTTATTGAAGAACGAATTCCAGGTTCAAAATTGAAATCAGGCATTAGTTTAGTAGGTAGGGCCAACTTCTTTATAGAAGTAGCTGATAAATATAGAACTCGGCAGACATTGCTTAAAATAGAAGATTATTTTAATGAAGTTGATGGATTAGAGAGTTTATCTTTAATTATTCAACCAAGGATTACTATTAGAGGATTGACTGGTCAGGCTAATTCTTTTGTAGAGTCTAGAGTAAAAGAGTTAGCAGGTGTGGATTTTACTCTACCAGAAGGAGATAAATTGGAGATAATAGTATCAGATTCTGATAGACTGACTAAGCTTAAGAAAGAAATAGATTCTATTTTACAACAGTATCAAGTATTGTCAGTTAGATTTCCTATTACTTCCCAATCAGAGAGAATACTGTCTTTATCTAAAGACGTAACAGCTAGCTTAAAGGAAGAGTTTCCATTTTCTATTATCAATATTACTGCAACAGGTAAACGTGATTTAAAAGCACTGGTTAAGACAATGACAGAGATGAAGTCTTTTTTGGCCAGTTATACTAGTCAAGTAACAGTAAAGTTAAAGCCAAACTTTAAGTTGGAAACAGGAGATAAATTAATTCTTCCTGGCCAAGAGGCAAAGCAGATTATTCTACGAATAACTAAGGTAGATGGTAACCAAGCTAGAGGGCTAATTATTCAAGGAGATAGTCGCCAGATCTTAGGTAAGAAAGCCTACCAGTTTCAGCCTAATAAGCTAGGGCCAACTGTAGGTACTATTAAAGTCCAAAATCCTCGTCAGGAGTTGGCTTATGTAGTTGAAGAGTTGGTAGAATTAGTTCCTAATTTAGACCAGATTTTTAGTAGGTCAGAGACTTTATTGACTCAATTGACTGAATTAAACTCTACTTTACAACAAGCTCGAGAATCACTAGTTGAACTAAAGCTTTTAAATCGCCAATTATCTATTTATCAACAAGATTTATCAGAAGTTGACTTTAAAGAATTAAAAGAAGCAGTAACTGATTTAGAGGAGAATCTATCTTGGTTAACTGAGGTAGCTAGGGCATTAAATTTAATTCAGAATCTATTAACAGATGTAATTAAAGAATTAAATCAAGTAAATGATCAGCTACAAGCTGTTAGCCATGAGTTACCATTAACTAATCCTTATCGACAAGAATTAAGGAGATTACAAGATACTATATCTGAGTTAGCAACTAATTTACAGACTAATAGTGAAGAAATCATCGGCTATATCAACCGGTATAATCCAGTTTTACAAGAGGTTATTTATTGGCAAGAGCAGGTAGAGATCTTTAGAGAAGTTTTAGATAAAGTTGATTCTGTTGATCAAATAGATTTAGAATCTAGACTAAAGCAGGTTGTTAATCCTCAATTAATAGAGGAGATTAATAATTTAGATACAGCAGCTTTAGATCAAGATCTAATACAATTACAGGAACAGATTGATAATTTAAAACAGGTAGATTTTCAGGCAGTAGTAGGTGAATTAAAGTATATTCAACAGTCACTACCTCAATTAAAGGATGAAGAGATTACTGCTACTATCGATTTAATTGATCAGTATTTAGCTGGTAAAGTAATTCCTGGTTCAGAGATATCACTTTTATTACCAGCTCAAGGTATTGATAAAGAAAAGGTTAAGGAAAGAATTCAGAGTCTGATCTCTCAACCAGTCTCTTTTGTAACTTCGCAGTTAGGAGTTATAACAGCCAATTATAGAGCCCAATTATATCGTATTTTAGGTGAAGTAAAGATGGTTTTGGCTGGTGTAACAGCAGTTTTGATAACTCTTTTTTCTTTATTATTTGATCAAACTTTGGTCATTAATTCATTACGTTTATGGCAAGGAGAGGGAAGAAACTGGTATTCTGATTTAGGGATCTATTATGGATTTAGTATCGGTGCTATAATGTTAGGGTTCATCTTTTGGCTTGCCGATATAAATGTACCGTATCTTACTCTATGGCAGATTGTTTTAGTAGGAGGTTTCTTAGGTTTGGTTGTAGCTAATAAGGCTGATAGTCTCAATCCAATTTCAGAATCTGAATATCAAGCTGCAAGAGCTTTAGGATTTAATTATTCTGAAATTATGCGTCAAATTGTGATTCCAGCTGGCAAACCAGGTATCCTAAAATTACTAAATCGAGATAAAACCTATCTTTAACGGAGGAGCTATGTTACAGGTAACTAACTTAAGAAAAAGCTATGGTCAAGATGAGATTCTACAGGGAGTTAATTTTTCAGTAAAGCAAGGGGAGACAGTAGCTATTATGGGGCCTAGTGGTTGCGGTAAATCAACTACAATTCGTTGTTTAAATCGTTTGACTGAACCAGATAGTGGAGAGATTAATTTTCAGGGAGCTTCTTTATTAGATTTATCTACTAGAGAGTTATTAGAAATTAGACAGGAGATTGGTTTTGTCTTCCAGAATTTTAATTTGATTGAGCGCTTAACAGTAGAAGAGAATGTAATGTTGCCTTTATTTAAATTCAACTTAACAGCAGAAGAGCGAATTGAAAAAGCATCAACTGCTTTAAAGAGAGTTCATTTAGCTCAACAAGCAACTAGTTATCCTAATCAGTTAAGTGGAGGTCAAAAGCAACGAGTAGGAATTGCTAGAGCTTTAGTTATTGAGCCTAGTCTGATGTTATTAGATGAGCCAACTGCTTCTTTAGATCCTATCTTGGTTAGGGAAGTATTAGAAGTGATTGAGGAGTTGACTAGGAATCAGAATCGAGCAGTAGTACTAGTAACTCATGAAGTTTCTTTTGCTCTTAAGGTAGCAGATGTAATCTTATTATTAGATAATGGACAAGTAGTTGAGCAAGGGAGCCCTAAATCAATCTTTACTGATCCTCAATCTGAAGTAGGTCAGAAATATCAGGAGTTGCTGGAATACTATTGATGTAAAGCTATGAGCCTGTTCAGATTCAAAAGCAATAAAATAGTTTACCTTCTTTAAAAGAAAAGCTTTTATAAAGAAAGATTTTGAAGGTAGAAGTTTTGATTAACTGATGGCTCATAGCAGATGACTCATAGCTATGTTGATTAAGTTTGAGATTGAGTCTAAATCAGATTTGGACTTAACCTCAAGCTTAGTTTTTAAGTTAATTTTTTTATAAAGGAGGAGCAAGGTTGAGAAAACAGCAGACAATCCAGTCAAAATTTAGTTATACAGGTATTGGATTGCATACAGGGCAAGATGTAACAATTACTTGTAAGCCCTTATCTGTCAATCAAGGGATCATATTTAAGCGTGTTGATTTAGAAGACCAACCAGAGATAGAAGCTAAAGTTGAAAATATAGTTTCTACGCAACGTTGTACAACTATTGGTCAAGCTGATTGGCAGATTAATACTATTGAGCACTTAATGTCAGCTCTTAATGCTTTGAGAATAGATAATCTATTAGTTGAAATTGATGCTAATGAGACACCAGTTACTGATGGAAGTGCTCAAAAATTTTATCGGTTATTAACAAAGGCTGGAATCAAAGAGCAGGCTACTGATAAGATGATTTATCAAATCAAAGAGCCAATCTATGTTGAAGAAGGTGATCAGTATTTGACTCTTCTACCAGCCCAAGAATTTAAGGTAAGTTATACTTTTGTAGGTAATCATCCTGGATTAACGGACCAATTCAGTGAATTTAACTTTGCAAGTGGAGATTATGAGACAGAAATTGCTTCAGCTAGAACTTTTGGTTTTGCTGATGAGATAGAAAAGTTACAGAAACAAGGTTTAGCTTTAGGAGGAAGTTTAGATAATGCTATTCTAATTGAAGAAGATGGTCCAGTTAATCAACTAAGATTTGAGAATGAGTTTGCTCGTCATAAGATTTTAGATTTAATTGGTGATTTAAAGCTAGTACCTGACTTCAAAGGTCATGTTATGGCTGTTAGGTCAGGACATTATTTAAATTCTTTGTTAGCTAAGAAGGTTAAAGCAATACTGGAAGGGGAGGAATTATAGTTATGGAAGATATAATGGATATTGACCAAATTAAAGAGGTGTTACCACATCGTTATCCTTTTTTATTAGTTGATCGAGTTGTAGAGTTAGAAGCAGGTGAAAAAGTTGTAGGCTTAAAGAATGTAACAAGTAATGAAGAATTCTTTAATGGACATTTTCCAGGACATCCAATTATGCCAGGTGTTTTAATTGTTGAGGCTATGGCTCAAGTAGCAGGAATTGGTCTGCTAGCAACTGTTGATAATCCGGAGGAGAAAGTACCTTATTTTGGCCGAATTAATGATGCTCGTTTTAAGAAACCAGTTAAGCCAGGAGATCAATTAATTATGGAAGTAGAAGTAGCAAAGCTACGAGGTAGAATGGGCAAAGTTGAAGCCAAGGCTTTAGTTGATGATGAAGTAGTAGCCCAGGCTACTCTAACTTGTTTTATTCAGGATAAGTAATAACAGGGGGGGTAGAAAATGATTGAAGAACAAGATAATGTAATTAATCTAAATAATGGTGGTCAGATCCATCAAACAGCTGTAGTTCATCCTGATGCTAAAATTGGAGAAGATGTTGAAATTGGCCCTTATTCTGTAATTGGAGAGCATGTAGAAATCGGTAAAGGAACTGAAGTTGGTTCTCATGCTGTAATTAAAGGCTGGACTAAGATTGGTAAGAACAATAAAATCTTCAATAGTGCCTCTATTGGACAGGAGCCTCAAGATTTAAAGTTTTCTGGAGAAAAGAGTTTTGTAGAAATTGGAGATAATAATACTGTTAGAGAGTTTGCTACTATTCACCGTGGAACAGAAGATGGTGGTAACTTAACTAAGATTGGTAATGATAATTTAATTATGGCTTATTGTCATGTAGCTCATGACTGTAAATTAGGTAACGGTATTATCATGTCTAATTCTACTAATTTAGCAGGACATGTAGTAGTTGAGGATGCTGTTGTAATTGGTGGTTTAGTTGGAGTTCATCAATTTGTTCGAATTGGTGAAATGGCTATGATAGGTGGAACTTCTAAAGTTGTTAAAGATGTTCCCCCTTATATCTTGGCTGATGGACATCCAGCCAGTGTCAATGGAATTAATATTGTAGGCTTAAGAAGAAATGGTGTTGACCCAGAAACTCGTCGCAAGATTAAAGAGGCCTATAAGATTCTATATCGTTCTAACTTAAATACTAATCAGGCTATTGATGAGATGGAAGAAGAATTAGATAGTAGTTCAATGGTTGAAAACTTCTTACGTTTCTTGCGGAATGCCCAACGGGGTATATGTAGATAAAGAATAACATGTGTTATTCTTTATCACAGTCAGTCTTATTTTGAGACTGGATAGGACATTATAATATAAACTATGAGCTATAAGTTGTGAGTAAATAATTTCAGTTATAAGACTTGCTCACGACTTATAACTCAATCCTGAATTAATTTTCTAATTAGGAGGCAAAATATGTCTAAAATAGGTTTGATTGCTGGTGATGGAAATCTACCAGTTCTATTTGCTCAAGCTGCTTTGGCCCAAGGAAGTGAAGTAGTGGCAGTTACTGTAACACCTAATGCTAAGTCCGATAAATTAAATGCTTTATTTGACCAAGTAAAGCAAATTGAAGTAGGACAGTTAGATCAAATAATTACTACCTTACAAGAAGAAGAAATAGATCAGATTATTATGTTAGGAAAAGTAACCAAAGAACTGCTCTATCAAGGAGTTGAATTAGATAGAAGATTCAAAAAAATATTAACTTCTTTACCAGAGAAGAATGATGATGCCATTATGCTAGGTGTAGTAGAAGAATTAAAACAGGCAGGATTTGAAGTCATTGATCAGACTGCATTTATTGAAGAATTATTTCCTCAACCAGGAACTTTAACTGATATTGAGCCAGATGAAGCGACATTAGATGATATGGAATATGGTTTTAAGATGGCTAAAGAGATAGGTGGCCTAGATATTGGACAGACAGTAGTAGTTAAGGATCAGGCTGTTATGGCTGTTGAGGCTATTGAAGGAACTGATCAAGCTATACTACGTGGTGGAGAGTTAGGGCGCAAAGAGGTAGTAGTAGCAAAAGTTAGTAAACCAGATCAGGATTTACGTTTTGATATTCCAACTATAGGCTTACAGACTTTAGAGAATTTAATTGAAGTAGAAGCTAAAGGATTAGTTATTGAAGCTAACAAGACTTTTATTGTTAATCAAGAACAGGTAATTAAGAAAGCTGATGAATCTGGAATACCAATAGTTGTACTTGAATCCTAATTGATAGCTTAGTATTAAGTTGAGGTTAAGGCTGAGGTTAAGGGCAGATTGTACCTTAGCCTCAACTTTGACCTTAATTATATATACCAAGGTTGGTGGTTACATGAAGGAAATTATGGTTGTAGCAGGAGAAGCATCTGGAGATATGCATGCTGCTAAAGTAATTGATGAAGTTAAGAAACTAAACTCAGAAGTAGAGTTTTTTGGTTTTGGAGGTCAGCGAATGTGTCAGGCCGGAGTTGATGTGATATATGATCCGACAGAATTAAGTACAATTGGCTTTGTTGAAGCTATTAAACATTTAAGATTAATGTATGACAAGTTAAATCAATTAGAGAATGCAATGAAGCAAAGAGAGCCAGAGGCTGTATTTTTAGTTGATTATTCAGGTTTTAATATGAAAGTAGCTAAAAGAGCTCATAAACTAGGAATTCCTATAGTTAATTATTTTGCGCCTTCTGCTTGGGTTTGGGGCAAATGGAGGGCCAAAAAAATGGCTAAATATGGAGCTAATATTGCTTCTGTCTTTCCTATGGAAGAAGAGGTTTATCAAGAAGCAGGAGCTGAAGTTGAATTTGTTGGACATCCTTTATTGGATATGGTAGAGCCTGAATTGAGCTCTCATGAGTTTAAAGAAGAATTTGATCTGGATTTAGAAGGCAAGGTAATTGGTTTGCTGCCTGGTAGTCGTCAACAGGAGCTTGATGGTTTATTAAGACCGATGTTAGAAGCAGCAGAAATAATTACTGAGAAATATCCAACGACTAATTTTATTTTACCAGTAGCTGAGACTATTTCTCAAACTAAAATAGAAGAGAAGGTTACAGACTATAAATTGAATTTACAATTAGTTGCAGGCCACTCTTATGAAGTAATGGAAGTATCTGATCTATTATTAGCAGCTTCAGGAACTGCTACTTTAGAAGCGGCTTGCCTGCAGACACCAATGGTAATTGCTTATCAGACCTCATGGTCTACTTATTGGTTGGGTAAGTTATTGGTTAAACTTCCGTTTATTGGCCTGCCAAATATTATAGCCGATAAAGAAGTGGTTCCTGAATTGTTACAGAAAGAGGTTACAGGTTCTAATCTGGCACAGGAAGTAATAGATATTTTAGATTCAAAAGATAGGAGAGAAGAGATAGAAGAAGACCTAGTAGAAGTTAAGGCAAAATTAGGTCCTAAAGGTGCTACTAAACGAGTAGCTAAGTTGGTGCTAGATACAGGAGGGATTCTTTATGAAACTAGCTAAGCGGGTCTTAAGTTATTTGAACCCTTATAAGAGTCGGCTTTTATTAGCAGTTATCTGTATGTTGTTTAATGCTGCTTTATCTATTTTCTTTTTTGATAGATTTGGTCAATTAATCGATACTGTAATTAGTCAAGCAGAGATGGATGAATTAAACTGGTTAATTATTGGAATCTTCTTTTTATTCTTATTTAGAGGTATCTTTCAGTATGGGCAGAAGTATTTGACAGCTTATGTATCCCAAAATGCTATTAAAGATTTACGAGCTGATTTATATGGCCATTTGCAGAGTTTATCCTTAGATTTTTATGCTGATAATAAGACAGGAGAGATTATGTCCCGGGCTACTAACGATATAGGTGTTCTCCAAGGAGCCATTGTATCAGGAGCAATTGGTGTCTTCAGTAAGGTGTTTGTATTAGCAGGTGGAATTGGGAAACTATTTTATGATAACTGGAGATTGGCTACAGTTTCTTTTGTCTTATTTCCTTTGATTGGCTATGTAGTAGATAGATTTAATCGTAGAATCAGGGAAGTAAGTAAAAGGGCCCAAGTTAAAGTAGCTAATGTTTCAGATGTTTTACAAGAGACAATTAGTGGAGTTAGAGTAGTTAAGTCTTTTGGTCGTGAAGAATACGAATATGAACGTTTTCAAGAGCAGAATTATGCTAATTTCAGGGCCAACCTTAAAAATTCTCAGCTAAAGGCTACCTTGACGCCAGTAACTGAGTTTTTAGCTGCTCTTTCTTTTATTGTTGTTCTCTGGTATGGTGGTCGAGAAGTAATTGCTGGTAAGATGACTGCAGGTGAATTAACAGGTTTCTTTACTTTATTGTTATATATCACTAATCCATTAAAATCATTAACTAAGTTATCAGGGACTATTCAGCGAGCTTTAGCTGCTGCTGAAAGAATTTTTGAAATAATTGATATTCAACCGGCTATTCAAGATCAGCCAGGAGCTAAGAAGTTGACTGAAGTTGATGGTGTAATTGAGTTTGATAATGTATCCTTTAGCTATGATGATAATGAATTAGCTTTAGATAAGATTAACTTAGAGGCACAGCCAGGTCAGATGGTAGCTTTAGTTGGCCCAAGTGGTGCTGGTAAATCTACTCTAGTTAATTTAGTGCCTCGTTTTTATGATCCGGATCAAGGAATGGTTTCAATTGATGGGGTAGATATTAAAGAGTTTAAAGTCAACTCTTTACGTGATAAAATAGGAATTGTACCACAGGAAACTATCCTGTTTGGAGGTACTATTGAAGATAATATTCTCTATGGTAACCTAGCAGCAAGTCAAGAAGAGGTTGTTCAAGCAGCCAAAGCTGCTAATGCTCATGAATTTGTTATGAGTTTTGCTGATGATTATCAGACTCAGATTGGCGAACGTGGAGTAGGTTTATCTGGTGGTCAAAAACAGAGAATAGCTATTGCTCGAGCTATCTTAAATGATCCTGAAATATTAATTCTAGATGAGGCTACGTCAGCTTTAGATACTGAGTCTGAAGCTTTAGTGCAAGAGGCTCTAGAGAGATTAATGGAGAATAGAACCACTTTTGTAATTGCTCATAGATTATCTACAGTATTAAATGCTGATAGAATTGTAGTTATGGATGAGGGAAGAATAGTTGAAACAGGAACCCACAAAGAGTTACTCAATCAAGAGGGAGTTTATGAAGGACTATACCAAGCACAGTTTGATAAGTAGGTGATAGGATGAAGAAGAAAGCAATTCCTTGGTTGGCTTATTGGTTATCTAAGCTAACTAATAGTAGCTTGGACTTACAAGTCAAAAACGAATCTAGACTGAATAAGCTACAAAAAAATAATAGTAGAATTATTTTTGCTACTTGGCATGGTTTATTATGGTTGCCCATTTATCATCTTAGAGATCAAGGCCATGTCGCTTTAGCTAGTCAGAGTAATGATGGAGAGTATATTAGTCGAGTATTAGATAAATTTGGCTGGGATGTAGTTAGAGGGTCTACATCTAGAGGAGGAGCTCGTTCTCTGCTTAAATTAGTTAAGAAACTAAAAGCAGGAAAGAATATAGCCATTACTCCTGATGGGCCAAGAGGACCACGCCATGAAGTTAAATCCGGTATTCTCTATTTGGCCCAGAAGACTGATAGTATAATAGTCCCTCTAGGGGTAGCTTTTAACAAGAAGAAAGTTTTTGCTAGCTGGGATCAGTTTGAATTACCTTATCCTTTTGCTAAAGGTGCATTTGTTTATGGTAAGCCTTTAGAAGTAACAGAAGTTAATGAAGAACATCAACAGAAACTAAAAAAACATCTTGAATCAGCAGTTGTTAATGCCCAAGAGATGTTGGAGGATTAATTATGAATTTAGAAGAGTATCTATTAGAAGTAATTACAGGACAAAGAGAAAGTATTAAAGATAAAATTGTCCTAATTTTATTAACTGGTTTAGCTTGGATTTACCAAGGTATAATCTGGATGAGAAGTAAAGTATATGACTGGGGGTTAAAAGAATCAACAGACTTGTCTGCACCTGTAATTAGTGTTGGTAATATTACCGTCGGAGGTACAGGCAAGACTCCAGTAGTCAAGATGCTGGCCTCTAAGTTACTAGAGTCAGATCATCAATCTGTCATTCTCAACCGAGGTTATAAAGGGGAGTTAGAAGAAGATATTGGTATAGTTTCAGATGGACAAGAAGTTTTATTATCAGCTCAAGAAGCTGGTGATGAGGCATATATGTTGGCTAATAACTTACCTTCTACTCCTATAGTCATTGGTAAAGATAGAAGTAGAACAGGGGAATTTACTTTACAGGAATTTGGCCCTGATTTTATTATATTAGATGATGCTTTTCAACACTGGCAAGTGGAGAGGGATTATGATCTAGTAGTAGTTGATGCTACTAATCCTTTTGCTAATGGTTATCTATTACCACGAGGTAGATTAAGAGAACCAGTAAGTAGCCTACAACGGGCCAACTGCTTACTATTGACTAAGGCTGATCAGGTAACACCTAAAAGATTAGAGTCAATTAAAGATAAATTAAGAGAGATTAATACAACAGCTATGATTATTACTACTCGACATAAACCAACTTATTTACGGAAGATAGGTAATCAAGAGCATAAGGAATTAGATTTAGAAGATCAGAAGGTGTTGGCTGTATCAGGGATTGGTAATCCACAAGCTTTCGAACAGACACTTAAAGATTTAGGAGCTCAAGTAGTAGATGAATTTAGGTTTAGTGATCACCACACTTATACTAAAGAGGAAGTTATGGAGATCTTTACTACTGCTTCTGAACAGGATGTAGACCGAATCATTACTACTGAAAAAGATGCCGTTAGTATTGATCAAGAGTTAATAGCAGAGATAAATCGGCAACAGATTAATCTTGAAATATTAGGAATTGAAATTGAAATCCTTGATTCTGAAGAAAAATCTGATGAATTTTTTACTCAGTTGGAGGGATTACAACAATGAAAGTAGTAGCTATTATTCCAGCACGTTATAGTTCTACTCGGCTACCAGGTAAGCCGATTAAAAAAATTAATAACAAACCAATGATTCAGCATGTTTATGAAAGAACTAATCAAGCTCAGAATTTAGATCAGGTTATTGTGGCTACTGATGATGAAAGAATTTATCAGGCAGTGAAAGAGTTTGGTGGTAGAGTAGAGATGACATCTTCTGACCATCAGACAGGGACTGACCGTTTAGCTGAAGTAGCTCAAGATATAGAAGCTGATGTTATTGTTAATGTTCAAGGAGATGAACCATTAATTGCTCCAGAGATGATTGACCAAGCAGTTGGCCCATTATTAGAAGATAAGAGTTTACAGATGGGAACCTTAAAGCATCCGATAACTGACTCAGAAGAATTAGAAAATCCTAATCTGGTTAAAGTAGTAACTGATAAGAATGACTTTGCACTTTATTTTTCTCGCTCACCTATTCCTTATCCACGCCAAGAGAATGATATTACTTATTATAAACATATTGGATTATATGTTTACCGAAGAGAGTTTCTATTACAGTATACAGATCTACCGGCTACTCCTTTAGAACAGCAGGAGTCTTTAGAACAATTAAGAGCTTTAGAGAATGGTTATCGAATTAAGGTCATTGAAACAGAGCATCAGTCTATTGGTGTTGATACGCCTCAAGATTTAGAGAAGGTAAGAGAGTTAGTGAGTTGTGAGTCTTGAGCTATGTGCTATCAGCCATCTGCTGTCAGCCAAATCAAACTCAAAATCATAGACACAATTCAATATCCTAAAACATAGGAATTATTAGGGTTTAGATTTTTAAAACTATAAATTAGGGGTGATATAAATGGTAAAAGAGATAGTATTAAATGATGATGTTAAGTTTGGAGCTGATAATCCTTTTGTTTTATTAGCTGGCCCATGTGTTATTGAAAGTGAAGATCATGTCTTAAGAATGGCAGAAAAACTAAAGAAACTAACTGATAAATTAGATATTCCTTATGTCTTTAAATCTTCTTATGATAAGGCTAATCGTTCTTCAATTGATTCTTATCGTGGTCCTGGATTAGAGAAAGGATTAAAGATTTTACAGCGAGTAAAAGATGAATTTGATCTACCTGTCTTATCTGATGTACACTCTGTAGAACAAGCAAAAGTAGCAGGAGAGGTACTAGATGTAATTCAGATTCCAGCCTTTCTATCGCGACAGACTGATCTGGTAACTGCAGTTGGTGAAACTGGTAAGGTAGTCAATGTGAAAAAAGGACAGTTCTTAGCGCCATGGGATGTTGATCAAGTAGTAGGGAAGATTGAAAGTACAGGGAATGAGAAGATCTTATTAACTGAACGAGGGGCTTCTTTTGGCTATAATAATTTAGTAGTGGATATGCGTTCTTTACCACGTATGAGAGAAACAGGCTATCCAGTCGTTTTTGATGCTACTCATAGTGTTCAGTTGCCTGGTGGTGCTGGTGATTCTTCAACAGGAGAAAGAGAGTATGTACCATATTTAACTCGGGCTGCTATAGGTGCTGGAATTGATTCTTTATTTATGGAGGTTCATGATGAACCTGATACTGCCTTATGTGATGGGCCAAATATGGTGCGATTAGAAGATTTAGAAGATTTACTTAAGCAGGCTCAGGAGATTGATAGTATCGTTAAGTAGTTTTGAGCTGTGAGTCGTGTGCTATGTGTTGTGAGTCGTGTGTCGTGTGCTATGAGTCATGAGTTATGAGCTGTGTGCTATGAGCTGTGAGTCGTGTGTCGTGTGCTATGAGCTGAAATCATAAAATCAGCAAGATTAGTAGAGAAGAGGGTTTAATATATTCAACCCTTACCAATTTATAAGCTATGAGTCATGAGTTGGAAATTGTGAGTGACTTTAGATTGCAAGACTTTGAATTAGCCCATGACACATAACTCAAGGCTCAAGACTAAGTAAACTGAATACTAAATATGGAGGGGTGTAGATGTCTACAGTAGATAAATTATCTTCAGAAACAATAATAGAACAAGCTCAGGAAGTATTAAAGATTGAAACAGATGCTATTAAAGGTGTTTCTAAATCTATAGATCAAGAGTTTGTCAATGTTGTGCAAGAAATTTTAGATTGTTCTGGTCGAGTAATTATGACGGGTATGGGAAAGTCAGGTTTTATTGCTGAAAAACTAGCAGCTACTTTATCTAGTACAGGAACTCCTGCTTTCTTTCTCCACCCAGCTGAAGCGGTTCATGGTGATTTAGGAATGGTGACTGAAGATGATATTGTAATTGCTATCTCTAATAGTGGAGAGACTGAGGAAGTAGTTGAGATTCTGCCTGTGATTAAACGGATTGGAGCTCAGATTGTGTCTATTACAGGAAATCTTGATTCTACATTGGCCCAGACTGGAGATTATTCCCTAAAAGTTGCTATTGAACAAGAGGCTTGCCCATTAGATTTAGCTCCAACTGCTAGTACAACGGCAGCTCTAGCATTAGGTGATGCTTTAGCTATGGCGCTAGTAGCAACTAGAGACTTTAAGCCAGAGGACTTTGCTCTTTATCATCCTGGTGGTAGTTTAGGTAAGCAGCTATTATTGACTGTTGATGATGTATTACATGTTAGAGAGCGCAATCCTATAGTTGAGCAGGATTCTACTCTTAAAGAGACGTTATTTGTTATGACTTCTACTAGAATGGGGTCAGCTAATATTGTTGATGAGCAAGGTAAATTAGTTGGCATTATCACTGATGGTGATATTAGACGATTATTAGAAGAAGATCCTAATCTGATGCATAAAGAAGCCCAAGAGATAATGTCTGTTGATCCAACAGCTATTACTCCTGATAAGTTAGCAGCAGAAGCATTAAAGGTTATGCAAGATAAAGAGATTAATGATTTGCCAGTAGTAGACAAAGAAGGTCAACCTTTAGGCTTAGTTAATTTCCAAGACTTACTTAAGGCAGGGGTTATTTAGTTGTTAGCTATCAGTCGTGTGCTGTCTGCTGTCTGCTATGTGCTGTGAGTAAAGATTTTGAATTAGCCCATAGCTCATGGCTCATGACTAACGACAATTATTATTTAATAATAACTGATACGAGGTGAAAATAATGAATGATCAATTAAAAGAGAAGGCAGCTAAGATAAAGTTATTTATTACTGATGTTGATGGCGTTCTAACAGATGGAAGGATTATTTTAGGTAATGATGGTGAAGAGTTTAAATTCTTTCATGTGCAGGATGGAATGGGGATTAAGTTGGCCCAAGATGCAGGAATTAAGACAGCAATTATTACAGGACGTGAGTCTAAGTTGGTAGAACGTAGGGCAGATGAATTAAAGATTAATGAGGTTCATCAGAATATTGATGATAAATTAGGTGTCTTTTCTGATTTATTAAATCGTTATGGAATTAGTGAGGATGAAGTAGCTTATATCGGTGATGATGTTAATGATCTACCTATTTTGGATAAAGTTGGACTAGCTTTAACTGTAGATAATGGAGTAAGTCAGGTTAAAAAAGCAGCAGATTATATTACAGAACATGCTGGAGGTAGAGGTGCAGTTAGAGAAGCAATAGAGCTTATTTTACAGGCACAAGATTAATAAAATTAAGGTTGAGTTTAAGTCTGAGGTTAAGTTACCTAATTAAAGAATAAAGGGACTCAAGCTTAAACTGAAGCTCAAACTTGATGAGTTGTAGGGAGTTGTTAGTGATGCAAGAGAAGATAGGTTATTATGCTTTTAAGTTATTACAAGGTTTGGCTAACTTATTGCCAGCTAACCTAAGTTACTATTTAGCTAGAAAATTAGGAAGTTTATTATTTTATTTAGTTAAGAGAAGACGTAAATTGGCTGTAAATAATATTCAAAGTGCATTAGACTACTCTAAAGAAGAGAGTTATGATTTAGCTAAGCTTATTTTTCAAGATATAGCTATTAAATTTATAGAAGTTTGCCGGTTATCTAACTGGAGTAGACAAGACTTTGAAACTAAAATAGAGGTTGAAGGGTTAAATAATCTTGAGCAGGCTTATAACCAGGAACAAGGAGTTGTTCTTTTTACAGGTCACTTCGGTAATTGGGAACTATTAGGAGTTTATCTTTCTTGGTTAGGTTATCCAGTAAATGCTATTGCTAGAGAATATAAAAACTCTTTAATTAATAAGGAAGTATGGCAGATTAGAGAAAGTCAAGGGGCTACTGTTTTTAATAAAGATCAGGTAAAATCTGCTTTTAAAGCTTTACTAAAGAAGGAATTATTGTTAATTTTAGGTGACCAAGATGCTCATGGAGATGGAGAATTTGTGCAATTCTTTCATAGGTTAGCTTCAACGCCTAAAGGACCAGTAGTTTTAGCTCAGAAAGCTCAAGGTTTAATTCTGCCAGTATATCTAGTTAGAGAAGGACCAGGTAAGTATCGTCTCTTTATAGAAGAACCATTAGAGATAGCTAAGGAAGCTAAGGCAGAAGAAAGGGAAGAGGTCTTACAGAAGTTGACTACTTCTCTAGAAGAAAAAATACGAGAATATCCAGAACAGTGGCTATGGTTACATCGGAGGTGGAAGACCGCACCTCCTAAGGAGGATATTAAATGAAGAAAGTCGGGATTGCTATAATAATTGTTATCTTATTAGGAAGTGGCTATTTTTTAATAGATCAATTGACTTCTCAACCTCAAGGTAAGATTTCTAAAGAACCAGTACAGGATGAAAAAGGACCTGAGACCGAGTTAGAAGATGCAGCAATTACTCTCTATAGTGAAGATGATAGTACTAAGTGGCGTTTAAGTGCTCAGTCAATTTCTAGGTTTAAAGAACCTAAAAGAATTGAGTTAAATCAGATTCGGGCTACTGTTTATCAAGCAGAAAAAGAAGTTATTTCTTTGATAGCTGAGAAAGGAGATTTTGATCCTCGGACAGGTTTCTTATCATTGCATGGTTCATTAACTATTCAAAGTCAGCAAAAGATAGTTAAAGCTGATCATCTTAAATGGAATCAAGCCCAGAATCAATTGACTGGACGTGGTAATGTGGTTATTAAACAGCCTGGCTTAAAGATTACTGGAGATAGTTTTATTAGTCAAGTTGACTTAAAGAAGTTACAAGTATTAGGAAATGCTAAAGCTGTGAGTAATGAATCGTGAGCTGTGAGTCGTGTGTTGTGTGGTTAAAGTCAAAATCAAGTAGTAGAGGTAGAGGGCTTAATATATTAAGCCCGTACTTGAATTTATTTTTTTATAGCAGATAGCAGACAGCATAGAGCTTGAAAGGAAGGTGATATTATGAAGAAGAAGATAATTATCCTAATAGGTATAATTTTTAGTTTATTAGTATCTATATCTGTAGGTCTGGCAGCCACTGATAAGCAAGAAATAGAATTGACAGCTGATAAATTAGTAGTTGATGATCTTAATAGCAAGGTGATTGCTCAAGGTAATGTTAGCTTACAAAGAGGAGCTACAACGATTAAAGCGAAAAAAATAATAGCTCAACAAGGCTTAAAACAGTTAACAGCTAGAGGACAAGTTGTCTTAGAAGAGCAGGGTAGTCAATTAAAGGGTCAACTATTAAAGTTAGATTATAATAGCCAAACAGGGAGTTTGACAGGTAATCCTAGTTTGAATAGAGGAAGTTCTTTAATTACAGGACAGAGATTTAAATTTAATCTAAGAGATAATTATTTAAAAGTTATAGGAGAGGCACATTTAGAAGATTCTGCCCAAGATTTAGTAGCCGATGCTGATAGAATTGAGTATTATCAAAATAAACAAGAGGCTATTTTAACTGGTAATGTAGATGTTGTACGTGGTAAACGACAGATGACGGCTCCTAAAGTTATTGTAGATTTAGAAAATAAGAAGATGACTACTAAGGGACGAACTAAATTTATAATTCCACAAAAGCAAGGTGATTAAGATGGCAATCAAAGCAGAAAAGCTAATTAAGACCTATGATGGTCAGGATGTAGTTAAAGAGGTCAGCTTTGAAGTTAACCCAGGAGAAGTAGTAGGGATCTTAGGGCCAAATGGTGCCGGCAAGACTACTACTTTTTATATGGTAGTAGGACTTGTTAAGCCTAATGGTGGAGCTGTTAAGCTTAATCAAGATAATATAACTAAATTACCAATGCATAAGCGAGCTCGGAAAGGTATTGGTTATTTGGCCCAGGAGGCATCTGTCTTTAGAAAATTGACAGTAGAAGAGAATTTAATGGCTATTTTAGAGATGATAGATCGTTCTGAACCTGATGAAGAGATTGTTGAGTCTTTATTAGAAGAGTTTGAGATAAAAGAAATTAGAGATCGTAAAGGATATATGCTCTCTGGAGGTGAGCGGCGTAGAGTAGAGATTGCTCGTTCGCTGGCTACTGATCCTGATTATATCTTATTGGATGAACCTTTTGCTGGGGTAGATCCAATTGCTGTTAGTGATATTCAAGATATTATCTCTCATTTAAAGAATAAAGGGCTAGGGGTTTTAATTACTGACCATAGTGTACGAGAAACTTTAGCAATTACTGATCGAGCTTATATTATGCACCAAGGAGAAATATTATTATCAGGGACTTCTGATGAAGTAGCTAATAGTGAAGTAGCTAAAGAATTCTATTTAGGTGAAAAGTTTACAATGTGAGGTGCAATAAAAAATGAAGATAGTATATCGCTATTTATTGCGAGAGTTAATCCAACCTTTTTTATTTGGTGTCTTTGCTTTTACTAGTATTTTTGTTGGTTCTGATGTCTTAATTAGTCTAGCTGAAATGATGATGAAGTATGGTGTACCATTATTAACAACTGTTAAGTTATTCTTTCTTAGTCTACCTCAGATAATAGTTTGGACCTTTCCTATGTCTACTTTATTAGCTACTTTATTGGCTTTTGGACGTTTATCAGGTGATAGTGAAATAATTGCTCTTAAAGCAGGAGGAGTCAGCCTAATTCGCCTTATAGTTCCTGTTTTAGCTGTGGCTTTATTAGTCAGTGGTCTAACAATTCTATTTAATAATACCTTAGTACCAGCCAGTAAAAATGCTTACGAAGAGATTGTCTGGGAGTTAAAACATGGTAAACAGATGCCTAAAACGCAAAGTAATTTAAGAATCTCTCCTGTAGATAATAAGACAGGTAAAATAAATTTTGTATTAACAGCAGATAAATTTGACGGTCGAACTCAGACTCTAAAGGGAGTTACTTGGCAGAATTATGAAGATGGTAAATTAGCAATGATTATTCAAGCCAAAAAGGCTAGATGGCAAAAGGATAAATGGGTCTTTATTAATGGGACTAGTTATAATATTACTGAAGAAGGTAGAGTTCCTCAAACTGATTTTCAACAGTTGAATATGCAAAATAGATTACCTAGAACGCCTAACCAGATAGCTAGAAACCAAAAAGAGCCTGAAGAGATGACTTTAAATGAATTACGAGAGCATATTCAGTTAATGAAACAAGAAGGAAGAGATATTAGGAAGTTATTAGTTACCTATTATCAGCGTTATGCAATTCCTTTTGCTTCTTTTATCTTTGCTTTAGTAGGGGCTCCACTTGGTCTAAAACCTAATCGGTCTGGTTCTTCTATTGGTTTAGGTTTAAGTATTATTGTTATCTTTATCTATTATACACTAATGACTATTGGTTCGGCTCTAGGGCAAGCAGGTAACTTGACTCCTTGGTTAGGGGCTTGGTTGCAGAATATTGTCTTTACTATAGTAGGAGTTGGACTCTTAGTTAAGGAAACAAGGTAGTAAGCAATTGAGAATTGATAATGCACAATCTACAGTTTACAGTTAAATTCAAAAGCAAGAAAGAGTTAATTAAGGTTAAGTTTGAGTTTTAGTTTAAGTAATTCATAAAACCAGTTGTTTTAAATCTGCTTAAACTCAGGCTCTGACTCAAACTAAATTCACTCATAACTTTATTATTTTTAATTGTTTTGGTCTTAACTGTACACTATACACTGTAAACTGTAAACTAATACAGAAAGGGGGGGAACAGGATGTATGGAATACAATTAGTATTAATTTTGATTGTAGCTGGTGGATTAATAGCTTATGTTGGTGATAAGATCGGGATGAAAGTAGGAAGAAAACGCCTGTCCCTCTGTGGTTTACGGCCTAAATATACTTCTATTATTATTACTATTATAACAGGAGTCTTAATTGCTTTAAGTTCTTTAGGTTTATTATTATTATCTTCTCAAAATGTACGCCAGGCTTTATTTGATATGCAGGCTCTATTAGAGCGATTGAATAATCTCAATCAGACGGTACAAGCTAAAAATAATAGACTAACTACTCTACAAGATGAGATTGAAGATAAATCTCTAGAGTTAACTACTATTCAGCAGGATAAGAAGAAGTTGAATAATAGATTAGGTGATTTGAAAGAAGAATATGAGGAAGTTAAAGAGCATAAGCTAAAGCTAGAGTCTCGAGTTGAAGAATTATCATTACAACAGGAAGCGTTAAATCAACAAGTCAATAACTTGGCCCATAATTTGGGTTTATTTGGTAAGCGTTATTTTTCTTCTTTAACTGGAGATATTATCTATCCTAAAGGAGAAGTAATAACTAGTGGGACAGTTAGACAAGTCAATTCAATAAGCAGTTTAGAGAATAAATTACAGCAACTAATTGAAGATGCTAGAAAAGTAGCAGAAGAGAAAGGATTAGGGAGAGGCAAGGTTACCTATAATCAACAGGAATTTGAAAAGGTAATTGATATTTTAGCTAACAGAGATGAACAGATGATCATTCGGTTATTAGTAGCTAAAAATACTTTCCAAAATGAAGATTTAAAATTGAAGTTTGATCTTTATCGCGATTATAGAGTTTATAATTTAGGGACAACTATCTTGGAGCAGAAGATAAGTTTTAGTAATTTATCTGATTTAGAAGTGGAGTTAGATAGATTGGTAGATAAGTTGAATAAGCAAGTGATAAGAGATGGTATGTTACCTGATACCAAAGGGCAGGTAGTTGACTTTAAGTTGGCCCAATTATATCCTTTGGTAGATAAGATGTTATCTGCTAAAAATTCTAGAACAATTAAGATAGTAGCCCAAGATGATATCTGGCGAAATGATGATTTAGTTAATAATATCAGATTGCAGGTGAAAAAATAAGATGATTATTGCAGTTGATCCTGGAAAAAACAAATGTGGTGTAGCAGTAGTTAAAGAAGATTTAACTGTAGAGTATAAGGAGGTGGTAGCTACTAATGAATTAAAATTAAGATTAAAGCAGTTACAGACTGAGTACCAAATTGAAGAACTAGTATTAGGTGATGGAACAAAGAGCCAAGAGTTACAGCAAGAAGTTATAGATATTTTTAAGAAGATTAATATAGTTAATGAATCTCATTCTACTTTAGAAGCTCGTGATCTTTATTGGCAAGAACAACCACCTTCTGGTTGGCGAAGGTTGATTCCTACTTCACTACAGACTCCTCAACAACCAATTGATGATTATGTAGCTATTATTTTAGCTAATAGATACTTTACTTCTCATTAAGCCCCCCCTCATTTATTCAATTTATTAAAAATAACCGACATAAGTTGCTAATATTGGTTTAATATGTTATAATAATATCGAATTTAAGGATAGAAAATATAATTTTTTCTGATTTTTTTAATCAAGTTTGCAGGTAATTTATAATCTTTCCATAATTATATAAATAGTGAATTAAAAAATACATAGTCTTTGACGGGAAAGGAGGTGAATCCCCAGACGTCGGAGTATAGAATGATTTGTTTAGATTAAGTTATTTAATCTTTGAATTTAAAAGTGTTAAGGGGGATATAAAATAATGAAAAAGACTTCAATGTTACTTACGTTTGTTTTAGTTATGGCTTTAGCTGCTCCAGTATTTGCAGCTGAAGATAATGTAGAGGTTACAGGTACTGTAGATACTGTTTTTGAAACTGCTGGTTATGGTGATAATGCAGATGCAACTACTACTCTATGGGCTGATGGTGATGCCTTAGATTTAGATAATCCTGTTGCTGATAAAGATGGAGACGAAGATGATTTTCCAGCTAAAAAAGCATTTTACCAAGAGATTGACTTTGGTGTAGCAGGTACTGTAAATGAAAATATCACTTTTGATCTTGCTGTTGATACATTAGTGAATAGTTTTACTACAACAGAAGGACCAGCATATGATGCTGATGCAGATGGTACAGATACTATTTTGGGTGGCCAAGGTGATTCTAATGATCTTCTAATGGATAGTGCATTATTAACTCTTAATAAGGGAGTTTCTACTCTTAAGTTAGGAGATATCAATGATTTCCATGGCGATGTATACTTTGTTGATGAGGAAGATCTAGAAGGTACTGAGTTAACTACTGCTATTGCAGGTAGTGATGTTAGAGCTTTTATGGTATCTGAGAGTGAGGATGCTGATTTTAAAGAGAAAGATTACTATGGTGTAACTGTTGCAAGAGATTTAGGTGCTGCTGATGTAACTGGTAAGTTATATCAAGCTAGAGAGAATGGAGAAAGTGTTACAGATCTAGCTGTATCTGCTGAAGTTGCTGTAAATGATATGGTAACTGTTAATGGTGAAATTGTTTCTTCTGATAATTCAAAAGCTGATAGTGATACTTTAATTACTATTGGTACTGATGTTGCAGTAAATGATGCTGTAACTGTAAATGCTGGATATGAAAGTGCTGGAGAAGA
Organism: Halanaerocella petrolearia; assembly: GCF_054657875.1. Lineage (NCBI taxonomy): Bacteria > Bacillati > Bacillota > Clostridia > Halanaerobiales > Halobacteroidaceae > Halanaerocella > Halanaerocella petrolearia. The sequence continues at coordinate 1,352,599 of NZ_BAAHXW010000001.1, read as the reverse complement.
CTTTACTTCAGTAGCTGGCGATCTTGAAGAAGATGCTGATTATGATTTAATGACAGTAGGTGCTGATTATGTATTAAATACTAACAATACTGTTAAAGGTTCTTATACTGTAGTTACACCTGGTGATGTATTAGGTGCTACTAATGATGAAGATAAGAGTACTCTTGAGTTATCTTTAGACAATACTATGGGAGCTTTCACTAATACTGCTTCTATAGAATTAGTAACTAATGATAGTTACACTAAAGATAATGATACTACAGTTATTACTTTAGGAACTGAGTATGATGTTTCTGAAGCTACTACTGCAAGTGCTTCTTTAACTAATAAGTCTGGTGACCAAGCTGAGTTCAATTACCTAACAGCTGGTTTAGATACTAAAGTATCTGAGAACGTTAACTGGAATACAGAAGCTAAGTTAATTGATGGTACAACTGAAGGCGATGAAGATGGAAAAGGTAGTGCATTAACTACTAAGTTAAGCGTTAACTTCTAATTTAGTTGTAATCAAGATACTAAAACCTCTAGGGCCAACTGCCCTGGAGGTTTATTTATTTTTTGTGCTGTGAGCTGTGAGTTAAAACAATTGGATAAATATTCTTAAAGGAGATGGGGAGGAAAGATCAAAGTAGTATAGTAGCAGTGGTAATTGAAAATTGACAAGAGAATAAATCAGTATTGAGTTTGAGATTAAGCTTGAGTAAAGACTCAGACTTAAACTCAGGCTTAGACTTAACACTTAGTTTATTGGATAAAAATACCTAGAGGATTTAAGCAGGAAATATTAAATAAGTATAATAGACAAGCTGTGAGTCATGTGTCATGAGCTATGAGTTGTGAGTTGTCAGCTATCAGCTGTCTGCTAGAACCAAGCAGAAGATAGGTAGCTAGACACTATTTGGAAACAGTGGTTAGATTAACTTAAAGGATTGAGGTAGGAAATATCAAATAAGTATAGTAGCTATGGGTTATCTGCTATCAGCTATGAGCCAAAACAATTGGATAAATTTTCTTAAAGGAAATTGGGAGAAAAGATCAAAGTAGTATAGTGGCAGTGGTAATTGAAAATTGACAATTAGTAAAGAATAAGTAATAAATAATAGAGAATAAATCAGTATTGAGTTTGAGATTAAGCTTGAGTAAAGACTCAGACTTAAACTCAGGCTTAGACTTAATACTTAGTTTATTGGATAAAAATACCTAGAGGATTCAAGCAGGAAATATTAAATAAGTATAATAGACAAGCTATGAGTTGTGTGTCGTGAGCTATGTGCTGTATAGTTGTCTGCTATCAGCTGTCTGTTAGAATTAAGCAGAAAGCGGAATGCAGAAGACAGATAGCAATAATGAGTGACAAGTAAAGAATAGAAAAATATTTTAATTAGACACTGAATATTCTTGGATAATCTTACCTAAAGGATTTAAGAAGGAAACGTTAAATAAGTATAGTAGCTGTGAGCCATCTGCTGTCTGTTAGAATTGAGCAGAATGCAGAGGACAGACAACTAATTACTGAATTTGTAGATTGGAAATTGATTATTATCTACTAACTTATATTAGTATTTAATTATGAGTTTCTAATTTACTATTTATTTTTTACCCCTATTGTCGAAATATGTCGAAATATGTTTTTTTAACTTTGTTTTTAAGCAGTTCATTTAGACTGGCAAGAAAGGAGGTGCCCCCATTAGCCATAGAATAATGAGCTGCTTAAACAGGTGTTGTAGCTAGCAGAAGAAGACTGAGGATAATAAGAAAGTGAGGAAACACGGCCACTCAAATTCGAGTTATCCCTAGTTAAAGTCGCTTAGCTATAACACCTGCTATAGAGTAGGAGTTGGAGTAATAGACAGTATAATATTTAAACTAGAAATTAACTAGGGGGATTTATTAATGAAATCTAAACTAACACTTTTATTGGCATTGACTTTAGTATTTACATTAACTGTACCGGTAATGGCGAGTCCTTTTCAAGATGTACCAGCTAATCACTGGGCCAATGATGCTTTAGAGCAGGTTGTTGAGGCTGGATTGATTAGTGGTTATAATGATGGTAGTTTCAAGGGAGATCAAGATTTAAATCGTTATGAAGTTGCTGTTTTAACTGCAAAAGTATTGAATAAGATTAATGAAGAAGATAAAGAAGTAAGTGAAGAGACAGCTCAAGCTATTAATAAGTTAGCTACTGAGTTTGATAAAGAGTTAGCTCAAGTTGATAGTCGACTAAAAGATTTAGAGACTGTACAGATTAATGGAGAGACTGGCGTAGAGTATAATGATGTTGAAGTTGAAGGACCTGGAACTTCTTATGAAGACCCATATAACAAAGATTTTGATGGTGATGATGAGAATTATGCTGATGATGGAGATACAGATGATATTGTAGAAACAGAAGATATCTTTGAGCAGTATGCTGACTTTAATGTAAATGTTGCTCAAGATGGATTAGAGGCTGATTTAGACTTAGAAGTAGTTAATAATTACTTTGGTAATACTGCAGATGAGAGTAACTTTAAGTTAGATAGTATCTCAGGAAAGATTACTACTGAAGATTTTGTAGCTAATATTGGAGATGACCAAGACCTAGGTTGGAAAGACTATTTATTTGCTAATGATGATAACATCAATGGTGTAGTTCTTGAAGCAGGAGATTCTACAGTTGCTCTAGGTAAAGATGGAGAGCAGAAGACTATTGCTGCTAAGCAAGATAACTTATTTGAGTTACCTGTTAACTTATATGCAGGTAAGACTGAAGACAATACTGTAGTTGCTGCTGATACAGCATTTAAATTAGCTGGTCTTGATTTAACTGGTGAAGTTGCTACTAGTGATAAGAACTTAGAAGAGACATTAGCTAGAGTAGGAGTAAGTAAAGACCTAGGAAAACTTAACCTAGCAGCTGAGTATCAGCATACTGATAACTTTACTGGTATTCAAACTGATTATGATGCAGGAGAAGAAACTACTTTAACTGCTAATGTAGCTGAAGAGAATCCTTATAATGTATATGGTGTAGAAGTATTCGGTAACTATGAATATGAAGTAAACTCTAAAGATGAAGCAAGATATGTAGAGGCTAATAAAGACTTAGGTAATGTTGATTTAGCTGCTATTTATGACTATGACAATACTGATGATAAGTCTGATAAGGTAGTAAGTGCTGCTTATGCACCAGAATTTAAAGTAGCTGGAGTTAAGTTAGCTCCACAAGCTAAGGTAGCTGCTATCTATGATAAGAACAATAACCAAGCTATTAATAAAGAAGCTAGCTTAGATGCAACTTATGAAGTTAATGATAAGTTGACTGCAAAAGCTGGATACGCTTGGGCCAACAAAGAAGATCGTGTAGATATCGAAGGTGAAAAAGTAGTTGCTAATGCTGGATTAGACTATCAAGTAACTGAAGATGCTACAGCAACTGTTAATTATGAAAATGCTGAATTTACTGGAGCTAATAGTGCAGATAGTTTCAATACTCAAACTGTAAATGGACAAGTTAGTGTTAACTTTTAATTAGTATCATAGTTAATAGTTGGCCCCTGGTATTTTGCCAGGGGTCTTTTTATTTTAGGTATGAGGAATCAGGAATTAGTAGAGGGATCAATATATTGATCCCGTACTTGGTGAGGAATTAGTGTGTAGAGAGCTTTAATATATTAAGCTCGTACTTGTTGAGGAATCAATAATAAGTGACAAGTAATCAGTGATGAGTTACAAGGAACCAGGAATTAGGAATCAGTGTGAGGAATAACCCAGGAGAATTAAACCTTCTGTTTAATTTCAGACAGGAAGGGGCTCAATATATTGAGTCTGTACGTTAATTCGATTAGGTAGAATTAAACCTTGTGTTTAATTCTTAACAAGAAGATGGGAAGTCAGTTATCTGTCGCCTGTCTTCTGCTCAGACAGCAGACGACACACAGCACACAACACACGACACACGACAAAAAGAGGAGGGAAAGTTAATGAAGAAGATAATAATCTTCTGTCTGGTCTTTACCTTTCTAGCTGTACAAGCACCGGTGGTGTTGGCCCAGACAGTTCAAGCAGATCATCAAGTATTAACAGTTAAGGAAGAACAATTGATTGAATTAGCAACCCAAGAGAAATTTAATAGTTTAATGCAAGTAATGGAGAAGTTAGTCCAAGATAATTTATCAACAGTTAAAGAAGAAATAAAACTAGCCAAGATAAATGTGATAGACTTTAAGTACCAAGTAGAAGAGATAATGATTTATTATCAAATAGATTAAATATTAAGTCAGATGCTTAGAGCATCTGACTATTTTTATTTACATAAATTTACATAAAAAACAGGCATATTAGTTGTAAATTAAGTTATATCATGAAATGTTTTACATTTAAGAACAAAAAATAAAAAATTAATAGCAGGAAATAAATTAATTATTAAAGAAAGAAATAAAATAAAGGCATGGAATTAGAAAAAAGTAAGTTAAGAGGTAGAAGGGGTTGATTTGATACGAAAATAAATTAGATTAATATTTAAGTATATAAATTATAATAGATGAGTGAACTTGTATTTTATTGATTTAATTTTTTGAAAGGGGTGAACCGATGAATAATAGAAAGTGTATATTGAGTTTTGGAATAGTAATTTCTCTTATATTAATTTTTTCTGGATATAGTATGGCTGCAGATAGTAATTTAAGTTCTATCAGTCTTTCTGGAGGTGTTACCTTAGATCCTGCTTTTGATCCTAGTGTTACGCAATATGATGTTATTATAGAAGGTGAAACTAGTTCCATTGATGTCACTGCTAAAGCAGAAGATCAAACTACTACCGATGGAGATCCAGTAGCAGAGGTTATGATTAATGGGAATACTAATAATACCTATGAATATACTGAAACAGTCAATTTACAGACAGGAGATAATGAAGTAACAATTAAGGTAACTGAAGATGGAATAACTAAAGAGTATAATATAACAATTACGAAGATTACTTTTAAAAGTTTTATGAATGGAATAGTTGAAGGACGTCCAATTACAGATCATGATTATATGATAGAGAAAGTAAATAATAGAGAGTTTGATGTTAGACCACAGGCCTTAAAGACAGGCAGTGAATCAACAACTAGTAGTTATATGACTTTTGTCTTTAGCTCAATTGAAGAAGCTCCTTCAAATGCTACTACTATAGAGTTAGAAAATACTAGTGGAGGAGTAAGTTTGACAGATATAGCTGATAATATAACCTATAATCGTGACACCGATAACCATAAGAAAGTGACTATTACGGTTCCTTTTCAAGCTGGTGGATATGATTTAACTAATGATGATTATGAAGGGGATACTTTACAGTTAAGGATCAATGGGAATCAATTCACTACTATAAATATTGAACCAGAATATAGACAACCAACTATAGAGTCTGAGTTGATTGATCATTCTGATATTGACTTAGGAATCTTAAATTCTCAGAATGTCTATTATGTTCCACCTGATAGTGTAGATGGAGACTATGGTAATATTATAGCCAATGCCTTACCTGTTGATACTACTACAATTAAGTATAGAACAGATCTAATGGCACATCCTAAAACTTATGCAAGTAAGGTGGGTTTACAATTAGACAATCAACCTCGCCAGACAGTCAATTTTAGCGATCCATTAGCAGCTGGAGAAAATACTGATCTATGGGGCATAGATATAACAGAAGATGTAGAAGATGAGTTATCCAGTTTAGAGAGTAATGGAAATCTAAACTTCCGAGTTGTAAGAGTTATAGCTTGGAGAGATGGAGCAAAAGAATATACAACCCATACTTATTATTTTGTACGAGATGCAAATGATCCTCCTACTATTAAAGTTAGAAGTGTAGATCAAGGTGGCTATGGTGATAGTTTTGATACTTATAGAAGTCGTCGGCCTCAATTAAAAGCTAAAATTAAAGATAGTATTGCTGGAATTGAAAGTACAGATGATATTATTGTTAAGTATAGGAGATTGCAAGCTGATGAGACTAAGAATGACCTTGATAATGAAGAATTTAAGAATGCAAATCAGATGAATATTCTTGATCTGGAATCTCGTTTGGCCAGTCGAAAAGATAACAGTCTAGAGCAGGTAGTGACTTTTGTGCCTTATAATGAATTAGGAGAAGGTGAATATGCAGTTAAGATTACTGCAAAAGATAAAGCAGGTAATATGAGTGATAATGATGATATAAAATCTGGAAACCAGCCCGGCTTATTCTATCTAGAGATAGACCAGACTGGGCCAAGGATCAATAATGTAAGTGTTAATAATAGAACTATAGATACACAGACTCTAGAAGCACAGCCTGTTAGCTCTGATAGATTAAATATGTACTTTGAGCTATATGGAGCAGAAGATTTAATTTATGGAATCAAATATTTAGATGGAGACAATAGTAAATGGTGGGTAAAGAAATCGGCCGAAGTAGGCTATGTAACTAAGTATTTAAGGACCTATTTTAATGGTAAATATGATAAAGTTGATGGAGAAAACATTTATACTCAAGATGGAATCTATGAAATCTTTATCATTGCTGATGAAGAAGGACTAACTAAAGATAAAGTTGGACAACTTTATGATGAAAATAATAATGGGACAGGTGATCTATCAGAAATCAGTAGTAGTTGGAGTGAAATTTCTGATTCTGAATTAATTAATGATGCTTTTGACTCTACAAGTTATATTGGGAAACTAATCAATGAGGATGTTAAAGATAAAAGAAGGACTTATGCTCACTTTAAGATTGAAGTTGATGGTACTCCTCCTGTTTATAATGAGAATAGTCTAAAGTATTACGATAACTATCCTGCTACTGATACTTTTGAAGCCTTAGTAGATGAACCAACTGAACCAGTAGAAATTAATCAAGGACAACCTGTTTTAGAAGCAGTACTAGAAAATTCTTCTGAAATAAAACGAGAAGATATTGAGATTTATTTTGAAAATAATAGAACAGGTCGTAAAGTCTCTGGAGTACTGATTATGCCACCAGAAGTTACTAACAGACAACATACTATTCGGTTCCAGCCTGTTGTTAGCATATCTCAAGGAGAATATAATCTGTCTATTAAAGCAACAGATATATTCGGGAACACCACTGATACTGATACGACTACCGAAAAGGAGGATCCAAAGGTCTTTACCAAGACATTTAAGATTACTACTAATAATACTGGAGAATTTGATTTTAGTATTGAAGATGGAGATAGATTAAATATTAATCAGTCATCAGCCTTAAGAATTGGAATCACTAATGATTCTCTGGAACCCAGTAACTCCTTAAAGATCCTTGTCAATGGAGCTGTAATAGTAGAACAAGGCCAACTAATCAAAGATAAAGATGCAGAAATTGATAGTGGCAATAGATATAAAGAGGATACTAAATATTTAGATGGTGATGGTGATGGTACTCTTTATCATCAGGATGATGATGAAACACCTTATTATCAGGAAGAGAACTATGATGAAAAAGGTTTTGATGTATTATTCTTTGGTAGTGAAAAACGAAGAATAGTTATTTTTGCTAGACAGCCATTACCTAGTGGTAGAAATAAAGTTACAGTTGAAGTAGTCGATAATAATGGAGTTAGAATTAGTGATAGTGTTGAATTTATGGTAGATAACTATCGACATGGCTTTGGTTTCGGTAGGTTATTGATTGAAGAAGGAGGGGCCAACTAATATGCTAAAAAAGTCTGTTGTGCTTAGTATATTAATTAGTATTAGCATACTTTTTACAGGTTGTTTAGTAATGGATGAATCGACTGATATAGGAACAGATGATGAAAAAAAAATTAAGCTTAAGGCTAAAAATATAACAGCTAACTTCTTCTCTTATAATGAGTATGATTCAACGGCAGATAACCCAGGGTATAACGCTGAAGAATTAATCAACCTCCTTGAAGATAGAGGTAAAAGTGATATTTTAACTATTGATCCAATTATAGGATCAGATTATGATAAATCCTATGATAAATTAGCACAAGAAGTTCGAGACCAAAAAACTATCTTTAAAGCTCAAGTTGATCATAATTATAAGCTTTTATTTGAGCAACCAACTGGAGAGCCTTCTTATAAGGGTAACTATAATAGTGGTGATTATACTTCTACAACTGCTGTCTACGATGTAGCATTCCAAGTTTTTGAAGAGTATAATGGAAAGAGACTACTGACTGATAATGGAACTATTACTTTTGAATTAGCAGTTAATGAAGATAATAAGTGGAAGATTAATTATATGACTATTAATTATAAGGAATTAGGAGAGGTTAGCTTAAACTGATGCGTAAATTAATTGTAACTATTTTATTTCTAATAACTATTTTTCCTAATCCAGTTGCTAGTAAGAGTAATAGTAGTTATTTTTATAGGATGGAGATTGGGGAACATATTAGTGAAATAGACCATGGCTTTCAATTAGATTATCAAGGAGATATAGCAGATTATAGATTTCGAGGGCAGATTGATTTAGATAAAAATTATAGGTTTTTAAAGGGAATCAAAAGAGAAGATAAATGGGAATATAGTGATTATTATATTTCTATTGCTAAGGATGATACTAAATTAGAAGCTGGTCTGGTAGATCCTGAAGCTACATCATCTTTTGTGTATACTGGGCAGATAGAAGGGCTTTATTTGCAGTGGGCCAACTATCAGTTGTGGCAAGGCTATCTAGCAGAAGAGAGTAGTGGCTTTGGGAGTAATAGTCAGCAACAATATGGCTTAAGTTATCAAGGCCAAGAAAAGGAATTTACCTATCAATCTATTCAGGAAAGAGAATCTGTTAATCACTTTGTTAGTTATAATGATCAATTCCTAATAGATAAGTACTATCTTTTATCCAATATAAGTCTAGGAACAGAAACAGGAAGGAACCTGACTGGAATTGCTAGTGAATTAAATCTTAATTCTAACTGGGGTAGATTTAATTATGATGTAACATTAGAGTATAAATCACCTGACTTTGAAGCAGTTACTAGTATGTTTGATAAAGGATATGGTAGATATAAGACTCGATTATATGGTTATCGTAAGCTAGGGCCAACTTTAATCAGTAGTAAATTAAAATACAGTGAGAATAATTTAAATGAAGAAGCAGATGATATAGATAAAGACTGGAGTAGTAATTTGAGATTAGAGTATTATGCTGGCCTTGATACTACTTATACTACAGCTCTCAGTTTTAGTAGAGACAATGAGTATCGGACTGAAGATAGATTTCAGACTGATAAAGATGAGAGAACCAGTTTCAAATTAGGTTATGAAAAAGGAGATTTTGATTGTGACTTATCTTGGATCCATACTAGAGATTATGGTCTGCTAAATGATAAAGGATCTAGTGAAGATGACTTTGCTGCTTCTTTTAGCTATGATAGAGGGTCATATCAAGTAGAGGGCAGTTATCAATTGGACAAGTTAAATGCTGATGAAGATAAGGATGAAGATGAATACAATAAAAAATTAAATTTAAGTTTAGATTATGACCATCAAATATCTGAAAATACAGATTATAGTTTAGGAACTGAGATTAGTAAAGGTGAAGAATGGGAAGTAGATTTAAATCAAAATATTAATTATTATATAACAAAGAAACAAGAGATAAATCTACAGCTAAATTTAAGTAAATATTTAGATGGTTCTAAGTTAGATAAAAAATTAATTATTAATTATCAATATCAGTTTTAAATACCTACTTAGCTATGATATTCTAGTTAAGTAGGTATTTTCTATTTTATGGTGATAGATGTTTAAAGCGATTCGTGTTATAATAGAGAATAGTCGTCAGTTGTGTGCTATGAGCTAGTTAAAAATTTAAATTATTATAGGAATTGAGAATGGAAAATTGAGAATTGAGATTTAATAAATAATAGTCAAAATATGTATATGTAGAGGGCTTAATATATTAAGCCCATACTTGCAATTGATATAAAAGGATTTGGATTTTATGTTTTAACTGTCAATTGCAAATTGTAAATTGTACACTGATACAAAGGAGAGGTGGAAGTAGTGCGGAAAGTAGTAGTTATTACAGTACTGATATTAGTTTGTTTTGTAGAACCTAGTCTAGCAGCAGATACACCATTTACTATTCAAGCAGATGATCATGTAGTTTTTGCTGAATCAGGACAGCAGATTGAAGCAGAAGGAAATGTGGTAGTTAAATTAGAAGACGCTTCTATTAAAGCAGATAAAGTTAATATTATCTTAGATCAGAAACTAGTTAGAGCAGAAGGAAATGTAGTATTGATTGATGGGTCTCAGGAAGTGACTGGTAGATCTTTAGAGTATAATTATGAAACAGAAGAAGGAAAGTTAGTCAGTCCAGCTACTAAAAAAGAAGAGATTACTTTTAAAGGTAAGAGAGTAAAGTTGCAGAAAGAAAAGATGGTAATGGAAGAAACGACTTTAACGCCTTGTTTATTAGATGACCCTCATTATAAGTTAACTGCTAAAGAGGTTACTGTTTATCCAGAAGATGCCAATGTGGATGAAGATAAACAGGGTAAAATAATAGCTACTGACGTCTGGTTATGGGTTAGAGATCATAAGTTTATGCCTCTACCAACTTATACTACTAGTTTAGATGAGGAAGAAAGAGAGAAAGAGTCAATTCCAGAAATCAGTCTAAGTTATAATACTGATGATGGAGCTTATGTAGAGGTAGATTATGATCATTATGTTAATGAAGATTTAGAAGGTCAATTTCATGCTAAGGCAGCTACTAAGAAGACTAACCAGCTTTATTTAGATTACACTTATAAACCTAATCAGTATTTTACTTTTAATCCTCGCTTAGAGTACAATCAAGAATATGGTTTAAACTCTCAAATTTCTTTAAATAATCAGTTTGGTGATACAACAAGTAAGTTAAAATATAGTTCCTATTTAGTTGAGGATGAAGATGATAACTATCAAGAAAGAATCGGATTGGATGATGATGAAGATTATGATCATCAAGAAAGAAAGTGGGCAGCTGAATGGAATTTAAATACTAAAATCAATGATATTGGAGTGGCTACTACTCTAGCTCAGGATGAAGATGATGAGAATCTAAATCGTAAGTTGGCTTTTACTAAAAATTGGTCAGATTATTATTGGCAGTTAGAAGCTAGTAAATACTTTGATGTTGATTATAAGCCACAGTTGACTATAGGTGTTAGAAATAAAGATATAGGAAATGGAACATTATTCTCAGGTGCCATTAAGAAAGGGAAGGTTTACGAAAAAGATATAGATGTAGAAGCAGATAGAGAACAGATTAGGCTAAATCTAAATAAAGATTATCAGTTGACTGACTATACTAATTTCCATTGGAATGGAGAAGTAGTTGGCTCTAGTTATGGAACTGGTACTGATTATAGTAGTTATAATTTTGATTTAGGTTTAGATAGAGAGTTACCATTCTTAAATCTTAATCTAGATTATCAGTATCATGGAGATCAAGGTGAAACTCCTTTTGATTTTGATGATTTAATTACAGATGGTTTAGGAGATAGACATCTGGTTGCAGGAAGTGTTGGGCAACAGGATATTAAACTAGGTAATGATGTAAGTGTAGATTGGAATCTATTTGCTAATCGTAATTTTTATGAAACAGGAGTAGAATATGGACAATATGGTCTAGATACAGAGGCTAACTATCAGATTGATAAGTTTAATAGTTTAGCTGTAGGTTATAATTATCAAGCTTTATCAGAAAATGATTTTTCAGCCAATGAAGATTATGATTTAACTGATGAAGATCAGCGAGAGGATGCAGCTGATGATTTAGACTTTATTAGTCAAGATGATCTAGCTATAACTAATGAACTTAGTGCCACTTATAACTTCCAGACTAATAAAAAAGCGTTTCCTTATTGGGACGTAGAGATTAATACAGCTTATGATTTTATAGATCATGATCTATCAGAACTTGATTACTCTTTTACTAGAGAATTTGATTGTTTTAATGCTCAGTTTAATATTGATCAGTTGGAGAAGAGTGTAAGTTGGAAACTTGATTTCAAATATTAAGTATAACTTTGCAGAAAAATGGTAGATGTTGTATAATAACAGTTAGTAATTAAGTTTGAGCTTAGGTTTGAGTAATACTTAGGCTCAAACTTAAACTAATATTGGTGAGGGTGTTTAGATAATGATGAGGTTAGGTTATTGGTTATATGATTTATTGTTGATAATTTTATTCATTCTCTACTCTCCTGTTATCTTATATAAAGTAGTTGTAAAAGGTAAATATAAAGAGGGTTTAGCAGAAAGATTTGGTTTTTTACCACAAGTTATTAAAGATACCTTTAGTCAAGAACCAACAATCTGGATTCATGCTGCATCAGTAGGAGAAACAGGAGCAGCTAATCCGGTAGTAAGTGAGTTAAGAAAGAGATATCCAGAACATAAATTATTATTTTCGACTATGACTGAGACAGGTCAAGGTATGGCTGAGAAGATAATAAAAGAGGCAGATGGCTTTATTTATCTTCCTTTAGATCTTCCTTCAGTTGTAAATAAGGTTATTAAAATAATCAATCCCGAATTAGTTGTCATTATGGAGACAGAGTTATGGCCTAATCTTATTAGGTATGCTAAAAGAGAAGGTAGTCAGGTAATGATTGCTAGTGGTCGAATCAGTGATGAGAGTTATAAACAATATAAGTACTTAGGTCCTTTATTGGCAGACTTACTTGATAAGGTAGATGCTTTTGCTATGCAGTCTAGAGAGGATGCAGAGCGGATTATAGAGTTAGGAGCTAGTCAAGATAAAGTCTATAATTATGGTAATACAAAGTTTGATCAAGACTATGGACAGGCTGATAAAGAGAAAAAAGAAGAGATTTATCAAGAGTATAAGTTAGATCCTAACCAGCCAATTCTAGTAGCTGGTAGTACTCATGATGATGAAGAAGAGCAGTTGATTTCACTCTACCAGAGATTAAAAGAAGAAGAGCCAGACTTAGTCTTTATTTTGGCTCCTCGTTATGTAGAGAGAGCAGATGAAATAGAAGAATTATATAATCAAGCAGGAATAGAGACAGTCCAAAGAAGTAGCATAGAAGATAGAGATGCCAGCAGAGAGTCAGTGATTATAGTTGATACTATTGGTGAGTTGGCCCAGTTATATGGTATTGGTGATCTTGTCTTTGTTGGTGGTAGTCTGATTGAACGAGGCGGACATAACCTATTAGAACCAGCACTGCAAGGTAAATTAGTCTTTTTTGGCCCGCATATGTTTAATTTTAAGGATAGTACTAGATTATTATTAAAGCATCAGGTTGGAGTGCAAGTCGAGGGAGTAGAGCAATTAACTGAAGAGATGCTCTATTATTTGACTAATCAGGAAGAATTAAGAGCTAAGAGTAGACAAGCTATAGAGATGATTGAAGAGAATCAAGGGGCTGCTAAGCGGAATATAGAATTAGCTAGTGAACTATTAAAGCCTAAGATCTTAATAGTTCGCTTAAGTGCAATCGGTGATGTAATTCATGCTTTACCAGTTGCTCGAGCTGTAAGAGAGTCTTATCCTGAGGCTGAAATCAGTTGGATTGTAGAAGAAAAGGCTAAAGACTTGGTAGTAGATAACCCTAATCTTGATCAGGTGATCTTATTGACTAAAGCAGAATGGAAGGATAAGTTTAAGGAGAATAAATGGCAGACTCTAAAGGAATTTAGATCTTTCTTTAAGGAATTACAGAAGAATGATTTTGATTTAGTTTTAGATGTACATGGTCTCTTTAAGAGTGGATTGACTGCTTATTTAAGTGGAGCTGACAGGATAGTTGGCCCTGCTGATGGGAGAGAAGGTAGTACTTTATTTTATGATCGTAAGGTGGAACTCCCAGCAGAAGAGATGCACCAAGTCGATAGGAATCTCTATTTGGCCCAAGGTATTGGGGCCAACAGCAAACAAGTAGGTTTTGATATACAAGTCAGTTCGCAAGAGAAGAAAGAAGTAGATAAGCTATTATCAGATCTGAATCTTAATTTAGATAAAAATACAATAGCTATTAATCCTTTTACTAGTTGGACCTCTAAGAATTGGCCTCAAGTAAGATATGCTCAATTAGCCGATAGATTGATTGAGGAGTCTGCTTGCCAGATCTTATTTACAGGTAGTCCTGACGATAGAGAAGGGGTAGCAGAGATTATCAGTATGATGGACAATAAAGCTTATAATCTAGCTGGAGAGACTAATCTAAAGGAGTTAGCTGAAGTATATAATAGAGTTGATTACTTTATCGGTGGTGATACAGGGCCAATGCACTTAGCAGTAGCTATGGGACTTCCTGTTGTAGCTCTCTTCGGGCCAACTACTCCCAAGACACATGGTCCTTATGGAGATCAGAATATTGTAGTGCAACCAGAGATAGAATGTATAAAATGTTGGAAACGAGAGTGTCCTAAAGATGAGTTGTTGTGTATGGAGCAAATAGAAGTTGAACAAGTTTTTCAAGCTGTGAGTCGTGTGCAGTGAGCTGTGTGCTATGAGCTGTGTGCTATGAGCTGTGAGCCGTGTGCTTTGTGCTATGTGAGACAATGACTTTTATGGTGGCTCATGACACATAGCACACGGCACAAGACACATAGCAGATGCCAGACTACAGCCAGCACATAAAGCCTCTTGTTTTGGTAAATGATAGATGTTGTAATAACATTTACCAAGGGAGGATGAATTATATTGAGTAATGCTGAAGATTTAGATGTATTTAAGAAGTCACATGGTTTAACAGTAGACTTATATAAGCTGACAAATGATTTTCCTGATCAAGAAAAGTTTGGTCTGGTTGATCAAATAAGAAGAGCCTCTTCTTCTATCAATGCTAATTTGATGGAAGGAAGTCATCGAAATACTGATGGAGAATATAAACAATTTATTGGCATTGCTAGAGGTTCAGTAGGTGAGTTGAAATATCATCTTTTATTAGCCAAAGATTTAAATTACATTACAAAAAAGCAGTATTTGCGATTTAAAGAAAAGATAAATGATATAAGCAGAATGTTAGCTGGATTAATTAAGGCAGTGAGTTAAGTGCTGTGTGCTGTGTGCTGTGTACTGTGTGCAGTGAGCTATGAGCTATGAGCCGTGTGCTGTGTGCTTTGTGCTATGTGAGACAATAGACTTTTATGGTGGCTCATGACACATAGCACACGACACAAGACACAAGGCACACGACACATAGCAAAAGATAAGGAGTTGACTTATCATGAAACAAATAAAAGAATCTGAGAAAATATTAATTATCGATCTACTATACCTTGGAGATTTACTATTTGCTACTCCTTTCTTTCGTAACTTAAGAAAGAATTTTCCTCAAGCTAGAATAGATTTAGTAGCCAATGCTAATTTTGCTGAAATAATTGAAGATAATCCTCATTTAGATCAGGTATATGCTTACGATAAAGGTTGGGGGTTACAGGAGAGTTGGAACTTTGCCCAGCAGATAAGTAGTAATAATTATGATCTAGGACTCAATATTCATGGTAATTGGCGAACTGCTTTATTACTAAAGTTAATCGACCCTGATTATAGTATTGGTTATGGTACTAAAGGTAGAGGAATCTTCCTAGATAAAGCTCTAATTCCAGTAGAAGAGGGGCATATGGTTGAGAATTACCTTGCTTTATTACCAGAGATAGATCTAGAAGTCTTTGACCAAGCAGGTCAGGAGTTAGGAGTTAATAGTCAGGCTTTAGAGAGGATGAAAGAGTTTTTAGCTGGAGCTGGTATTACTGCAGAGGATAGAGTTATTGGTTTGAATACAGGAGCTAGTTGGGCTACTAAACGCTGGCCACAAGAGAATTGGGTCAACTTAGCTGATAAGTTACAACACCAAGGAGCTAAAGTAGTCTTCTTTGGTGGGCCAGGTGATATTGATCGTGTAGAAGAGATAATAGACAAGATGGAAGAAGAACCGATTATAGCTGCTGGAAAGACTAGCCTAAAAGAGCTAGCTGCCTTAGCTTCTTTATGTGATTTATTTATCAGTGGCGATACTGGGCCAGTCCATGTAGCTGCTAGTGTAGATACCCCAACGGTGGCTATCTTTGGCCCGTCAGATGAGACAAAGTATCATCCTTATGGAGATAATAATCAGTTAATAACTAATGAAATCGACTGTCGACCTTGTGGTGAGCATGAGTGTCCTCTAGAGCATCATCGTTGTATGGCAGATATTACAGCTGAGGAAGTGTTTCAAGTTTTAAGTCGTCTGCTATGAGCTATGAGCTGTGAGTCGTGTGCTGTGTGCACAAGACACAAAGCTCATGACACAAAGCTCATGACACACGACACATGACACAAAGCACTCAACTAAATCCCCCTCTAAATGTATGTAACTATTCAGATTGAGTAATAGTAACTTTAGGGGGCGACTAATGGAAGGCTTAAATATACTGCATATTCATTCTGCTAAACATTTTGGAGGAGGAGAAGTCCATCTCTACCAATTGGCTAAAGGGCTATCTGCTAGAGGTCATAATCTTATTTTGGCTCTTAGAGAACCTATGGTGGAAAAGTTTTCTGAATTAGATGTTAAGATAGAAGAATTACCATTAAGGAATGTGTTAGATCTTTCTTCTATTACAAGGCTGGTTAAAATTATAACTGAGAATCAAGTAGATATTATTCATGTTCATCGAGGTAAAGGATATTGGTTAGGCATTACCTCTGCTAAGTTGGCTAGAAGAGGTAAGGTTGTAGCTACTCGACATATTCTTAAGCCATTAGGAAAAGGTTATGTCTATTCTAGGTTATATGAGAATGTTAGTAGATTTATAGCTGTATCTAATGAGGTAAAGAATATTTTAGTTCAGGAGAATAAGATAGCTGATGAGAAGATAGATGTAGTTTATAATGGAGTGGATATTAAAGAGTTTAGTAGCGATGTTGCTAATCATAGTTTGAAACAGGAATTTGAAATTAAGAATAATGAATTAGTAGTTGGAGCTGTAGGTAGACTAGGTGCAACTAAGAATCAAGAGTTATTAGTAAAAGTGGCTGCCAAATTAAAGGATAAGGTAGATGTTAAATATTTAATTGTAGGAGAAGATAGTAGTCCCAATCAGAACTATAAGAATAAACTCGAGAAATTGATTAAAGAATTTAAGTTAGAAGATAAGGTGATTTTGACAGGTTTTCGTGAAGATATTCCCCAGCTAATGAGTATCTTTGATATTCTTGTTGTTCCATCACAGGAAGAATCTTTTGGGATTGTGGCCATTGAAGCTATGGCTATGAAGAAACCAGTAGTAGCCAGTAGTGTTGGTGGTTTAAAAGAGATTATTCAGGATAATAAAACAGGATTTTTAGTACCTTTAGTAGAAGAAGAATTTATAGATAGATTGCTAAAGTTAATAAATGATACTAAATTAAGAGAAAAGATGGGACAAGAAGGATATAAAAGAGTAGTAGATAAGTTTACAATTGAAGCTATGATTGAGCAGACTGAGAAGTTGTATTTTAGTTGTGTGCTGTGAGTTATGTGCTGTGAGTTATGTGCTATGTGCTATGTGCTATGAGCTATGAGCTGTGTGCTGTGAGCACACGACACAAAGCACACGACACAAAGCACACGACACACAACGCACGACACACAACGCACGACACAAAACTAGGAGGCAGTCAAATGGTGTCTATTGGAGTATTAGTTTTAACTTATAATGAAGAGGATAATATTGAAGACTGTTTAGAGAGTGTTAGCTGGGTTGATGAGATAGTAGTGGTCGACTCTTATAGCCAAGATGATACTCTAGAGTTGGCCCGAGAGTATACTACTAAGGTCTATCAACGAGAATTTGACGATTTTGCAAGTCAGCGGAACTATGGCTTAGAGCAGATTGAATCAGATTGGGTGCTAGTAGTTGATGCAGATGAACGAGTTACTTCTGATTTACAGGAAGAAGTCTTAAATAAGTTATCTACCCCTCAGGCCAGTGGTTATAAGATTCCCCGTAAAAATTACTTTCTAGGTAAATGGATTAAATATGCTGGTTGGTATCCTGATTATACTTTACGCTTATTCAAAGCAGCTGATAATAGATATAGTGGTCTGGTGCATGAAGGATTAGAGATAGAAGGTAAGATAGAAAAGCTAGAGAGTCCTTTTATCCATTATACATATCGTGATTTAGATCATTATCTAGCTAAGATCAATCAATATACTACTTTAGATGCTGAAAAGAAGTATCAAGCTGGCAAGAAGAAAGGATTATTATACATATTATTGAGACCAGTTGTAGAGTTTATCAAGAAGTATATTCTTAAGAAAGGTTTTTTACTAGGCTCTCAGGGACTTATCTTAGCTATTTTGTCATCTTATTATCAATTTTTAAAGTATATTAAGTTGTGGGAGAAGTATAATAGCGATGGGTCGTGAGCTATGAGCTGTGTGCTGTGAGCTATGTGCTATGAGCACAAGACACAAAGCACAAGACACACGACACAAAAAGGAGGTGAGATAAAGAATGAATAAAATACTATTCCTCAATAGTTGTGTAGAATGGGGTGGCGGAGAGAAGTGGACTTTTGAAACAGCTCTTGAATTACATAATAGAGGTTATCAAGTGACTGTTGGTAGTGTACCTAGTAGTGAATTGTATCAACGAGCTAAAGAAAGTGGACTGAATACTAAAGTAGTTCCTGTGAAAGGTAGTCTGTCAGTTTTAAATCCAGTTAAATTAGTATCTTTTGTTAATTACCTAAAGAGTGAGGAGATAGATATTATCTTCTTGAATCTATCTCAAGATTTAAAATTTGGTGGTTTAGCAGGGAAATTAGCTGAAGTAGATAAAATCATCTATAGACGAGGTAGTGCAATTCCTATTAAAGATAGGTTTTATACTGAGTTCTTATTAGAAGATTGTGTAACTGATATTATAGCTAACTCTCAATCTACTAAAGAGACGATTTTAGAGAATACAGCCCAATGGTTATCTGAAGAGAAGATAGAGATTATCTATAATGGAATAAAGTTAGATAAAGTAGAACAAGAGCAGGAAGTTGGCCCTGATATTCGAGAGGAATTTGGAATAAATAAGGAAACAACTCTAATAGGAAATGTAGGGAGATTGAGTAAACAAAAGGGCCATAAATATCTAGTGGAAACAGTTAGTTTATTAAAAGATAGACTAGATAACTTTAAAGTTTTAGTAGTTGGTAAAGGGGAGTTAGAAACTGAAATCAAAGAACAAGTTAAAGATTTAGGTTTAGAAGAATACATAATCTTTACTGGGTTTAGAAGTGATGTTTATAATATTATGACGCAGATAGATTTCTTACTACATACTGCCTTATGGGAAGGCTTTGGTTTTGTAATTGCTGAGGCAATGGCTGTGGGCAAACCAGTTGTAAGTACTGATGTAAGTAATATTTCTGAGATTATGATAGACGGAAGAACAGGGTACTTAGCTGAAAGTAAGAATCCTAAAGATATTGCCAATCAGGTTATTGAGATGATCGATCTTGGCCCAGAAGAAAGAAAGAAGATGGGACAAGCAGGTAAAGAGATAGTAGAAGATAATTTTGCTTTTCAAGATAAGGTGACGGAATTAGAAGAGTTGTATCTTATAATCAGTGACAAGTAATGAGTGATGGGCTGTGTGCTATGAGCTATCATTATATGTTTTCTGATGGCAGACGGCACATAAAGAAGAGAAGGTGATAATCAATGGCTACAAGTTTAAGAAAAGTAGTGGACAATATAGATTATGAAATAGAAGAGAAGACTGTAAGTGATAAGTTAATTTGGCTGGCTGAAGAATGGGATAGTGATAGTTTTAGAGAATTTATAAATTATAGAGAAAACTTAGAGACAGGTAAGATTATTGATGATAATCGGAATTTACTAGTTAGTATTTCAGCAGATACTCAGGATAGTCTTAAGAATGATATTATGGTGAAGAAGTTTAATCTAGTGAGAAAGTATGATAAGTTTCGGTTTTGTTTTCTAAATTCTAAGGCAGTTCGTTCTTTGCGTTTAGCTTTAGGTATGCAGGAGGTAGGAATTAAGACTCCCAAGCCATTAGCTGTTATAGAAGAGAGAGGTAACTTCAATCAGTTAATTTATAGTTACTTTATTACTGAGTATGTTGATCATGATTATAATTTATTGGATATTGTAAAGGATTATGATCACCCAGAACGAAAAAAGTTAAAAGATTTATTACCTTTGATTGCTCAAGATATAAAGCTAATGCATGATGCAGGAATAATTCATAATGATCTTCATGCAGGTAATATTCTAGTTAAGGAGAGAGAACCCCAGCCTGAATTCTACTATATCGATTTGAATCGAGGTCGGATAAAGGATGAATTAAGTATCAAAGCAAGAATGAAGGACTTGGCAAGATTTAAATTAACAACAGAGGAACAAGAGATTTTCCTTAAAAGTTATAGCCCAGAAGGTTATGAAGAACTATTACAATTAATGATTGAACAAAGGGAGAAGAGAAAGAGATTTAAAGAATGGAAAAGAAAGATTAGAAGTTTCTTTAGAAAGTAAAGTGTAGGAGGGAAGATATTGATAGATGCTGTAAGAACAGTTAGGGAATATATAAAGTATTTACCGGCTAGATTATTTAATTTTCACACAGCAGGTAATGAAAAAGATATATTTATTTTTACTAGTCCCCGAAGTGGTTCAACTTGGTTAATGGAACTAATAGTCTCTCAAGACAATATAAAATATATTGATGAACCATTACATACTAATCGTCACAAAGGATTCTTAACAGATATTGATCCTACATGGTCTGAGATATATGGAAGTTCGAATAGAGAAAAGAAATTTTTAGATTTTTTCAGTCGAATCATAAAAGGTAGATTATCTGTTGGCCAACAAAAGTTCAAACATATATTTAGAGGTGAATTTGATTACTTTACTAATAGAAGAGTTTTTAAGATTTTAAGAGGAAAAGATTTAATTAATGAATTTGAAGAGGAGTTTGGAGTTAAAGTAGTTTATTTATTGAGGCATCCTATTGCAGTTGCTTTATCTTTAGTAAAGGAAAATATGGAAGGGCGTGTTAGACATTATTTAAATAATAAAGAATACAGAGAACAGTTTCTAAATCAAGAATTAATTGAATTTAGTAATTCTATTTTGAAGAATGGATCAAAATTTGAAGTTAGAATCTTACAGTGGTGTATTGAGAACTTACCGCCTCTTAAGTTTTCAGAGAATAAAAACTGGTTGATTATAAGTTATGAAGAACTGGTGATTGAAGAAGAAAAGAGTTTAAATAAATTATATCAAGAATTAAACTTAGATGATTTAGATAAACTTTATAAACAGGTTGGTAGACCTTCTAGAACTACTGCTGACACAAAAGCTAGGAAATTTATTAATAAAAATGACAAAGAATCTTTAATAAAAAAATGGAAAAATAAGATTTCAGATTCTGATGAGGAAAAGGCTTTTGCCATTTTAGATAAATTTAAGATTGATATTTATCAACCAGATCAATTTACCATTAATAAAGAAAGTAATTTTTTTACTAACTAAGGTATAGTCTAGTTTAAATTGATAGAGAAAGAATAGAAGATGTAATAATATACAAGGAGGTAATCTATTGCCAAAAGAAGATACAGATAATTCAAAACTAATGGCTTTCTTAGATAATGGAATAATAATAAGTATTTTTCTTTTTGCTTTAGCTTCATTGACATCAAAGGGTTTATCTAGTATAGGGTTAGGTTTGGCTTGTTTATTATGGTTGATTAGAATTATTGTGACTAAAGATTATCAATTTAAAAAGACTGATTTAGATAGGACCATTTTACTCTTTGTAGCTAGTTTATTTATTTCAGGATTAGATAATTGGGGATTACAATTTCTAGATAGTGTCGATAAATTTATTTTAGCTATATTATTTTATTATGTGATTGTTAATACAATTACTGAACTTGAAACTGTCAAGAAATTATCATATGTTGCTCTGTTTTCAATGTTAGTAGCAAGTGGATTAGGTCTTTATCAACATTTTTATTTAGATGTGAATAGAGCCCATGGGTTTATGTTATCTTTAGCTTTTGGTGGTCTATTGGCTATGTTTTTATTGTTTATGATTAGCTATTTACTATGGGGTAATTTAAATTGGAAACTTAACGTAAGTTCATTGCTAATAATAGTTATTATGGCATTGAATTTATTATTTACTAAATCAAGAGGCGCTTGGTTAGGGTTTATAGGAGGAATAGTAAGTTTAATTTGGATACAAGATAAAAAACTAATTATTGGGCTAGTCATTTGTCTGTTGGTAGGCACTTTATTTTTACCACATGATTTTATCAATAGATTTAAAAGTAGTTTTGTAGTGGATATTAACGTTTCAAATTGGAATGATTTAGATAGAAATATGAGGTCTAATTTAACAAGAGTAGCTTTATGGAAGTCTACTATTGAGATGTGGCAAGATAATTTTATTAATGGAGTTGGAATAGGAAGATTTAAAGAGGCAAATAGAAAAGGTGATTATGCAAGTGAATACAATGGTATTGGATTTCAGAAATACAGCCATGCCCATAATAATTTTCTTCATTTTCTTGCTACTACAGGGACTATTGGTTTTCTTGCTTTTAGTTGGTTAATGTTTAAGATTTTAAAACTGTTATATGAATGGTATCGAAGAATAGATAATAAGCAATGGAAATTATTTATCTTAGCTTCGTTAGGATCATTTATTGTATTTAATATCCAAGGATTAACAGAGTTTAGTTTTGGTGATACTGAGCCATTACGATTTTTTTGGTTTTTAATAGCTATAAATATGATTATTATTAATGATTTTTCTAGTAATCAAGATGATTTAAGCAAAGATATCAGGAAGGAAGATATTAAAAAAATATGAATATTCTATTTGTTAATAGTGGAGTGGTCTGGAGAGGAGTAGAAGCTTGGCATTATCAAACAGCTTCTGCTTTAGCTCAAAGAGGCTATAACATATTTATTAGAGCCACTGAAGAGACACCCTTTTATAAAAAATGTAAAGAAACTGGATTTAATGTAGAGCATATCTCTTCAATAGATGGAGCTACTTTTGTGAATCCTTATCGAATATTTAAACTAGTTAAGTACTTTAAAAAGAATAAAATAGATGCTGTCTTTTTTTGTCAGTCCTCTCATTTTAAGTTTGTTTCTTTAGCTGCTAAGTTAGCAGGAGTAGAAAGAATAATATATCGTAGAGCAATGGCTAAACCGATTAATAATCGGTTTTATAATCGCTGGTTATTGAAGAATTGTGTAACAGACTTTATGTCTATCTCTAAAGTTACTAGAGATGAGAATCTAAAGGATCTACCATCTAATTATCTATCAGAAGAAAAGATAAAGTTAATCTATAAAGGTGTCAAGAAGGATGAATTTATTGATTCTGAGATTGAATCAGATATTAGAAAAGAGTTTGGAATTAAAGATGATGAATTGATAATTGGAAATATTGGTAAACTCTGTAGACAGAAAGCACAACAATATTTAATTGAAGCTTTACCTCAAGTTTTAGCAGAGCATGAGAAACTGAAATTGTTATTTGTAGGTAATGGACCTAAAAAAGAGTTATTTAAAGATAAAGTAAAAGAGTTAGAATTAGAAGATAAGGTTATTTTCACTGGTTTTAGAGAAGATATACCTTCGATTTTAAAACAGTTAGATTTTATGGTTCATACTGCTATTTATGAAGGTGGAGCCCCCTGGGTGATATTAGAAGCGATGATGTCTGGGTTACCAATAGTGACTACTGGTGCCATTACTATTTCTGAATTTGTAATTGATGATATAAATGGTTATTTAGCTGAAAATAAGAATCCTGATGATATAGCAGATAAAATATTAAAGATGATTAAGCATCCAGATCGTGATAAATTAGGTCAAAAAAGTGTTGAAATTGCTAAAAAGAAGTTTTCTTTTGAAAAAATGATTGATGAGATTGAGGAGAAAATTTTACAAAGAAAGTAATAGAAGAGATATTACTGATAAATGTAATCTGTTATATGAGAATGGGAATATAGATCAGTTTTAAATTATAAGGAGTGAGATCATAATGGCATTGAATGGATTTAAAAAGTTAATAAATCCTGTAATAACTTATTTAGGTAGAAAAAAAGAAAGAGCTAAATTTAGTGATACACCAATTATGGTTTTTGGTTGTGGTCGTTCAGGAACTACTTTATTGTTATCAATTATAGGAGCTCATCCTAATATTTATGCTTTTCCTAAAGAAACTGGAGTATTTATTAATTGGTATAATGAAGTCCAATATCTGTTTAAGAATGAGAAAGGTCAAGGAGATAAAGTTCCTAGGTTAGATAAATTTTATCGTTTGATTTTAAAATATGATATCTCTAATAATGTAACTAGGTGGTGTGAAAAGACTCCAAAAAATATTCGGTATCTTGATAAAATATTAGATTATTTTAATGAAGATATAAAATTAATACATATTGTTCGAGATGGAAGAGATGTAACATTATCTAGACACCCAAATGCTCCTGATAAGTATTGGGTGAAACCAGAACGTTGGGTGAATGATGTAAAGAAAGGATTAGAGTATAAGGATCATTCTCAAGTATTGACTATTAAATATGAGAACTTAGTTTTAAATTATGAAGAAACTATTGAAAAATTATGTGATTTTATTAATGAAGAGTGTACTGAAGAGTTATATTCTTATTTTGAACATACAAATGTCCAAAAAACCAATGCCTGGTATGATAAAGCTCAGCAGGTTCATTCTAAGTCTGTAGAAAAGTGGAAAAAAGAAGAAAATCAAGAACGAGTAGCAGAAGTGATGCAGAATGATGAAGTGGTTAAATTATTAGATGAATTAAATTATTTATAAAGGAGGGAAGTATGGCACTTAATATAGTAAAAAAGAAAATGAATTATATTATCAATTATTTAGGAAAACAGAGATTTAAAAGTAAATTTAATGATACTCCAATTATCATCGGTGCTTGTGGTCGTTCAGGGACAACTTTATTGTTATCAATTATAGGAGCTCATCCCAATATTTATACTTTTCCTTATGAAACTGCTGCTTTTGTCAACTGGTATACAGAGGATAATAAGAGTTTACCTCGAATGGATAGGCTATATAGGTATGCTTTGACTCATAAGATCCCTAGCCAGTGTACTCGGTGGTGTGAGAAAAGCCCTAGTAATGTACTTAAATTTGATAAGATATTAGATTATTTTGGAGAAGAAGTCAGGTTGATTCATATAGTAAGGGATGGAAGAGATGTAATGTTATCTCAGCACCCATCTGCGCCAGATAAATACTGGGTATCACCAGAGAGATGGGTAAAGGATGTAAAAGCTGGATTGAAATTTGTAGATCATCCACAGGTATTAACTATTAAGTATGAAGATCTAATTTTATCGTATCAAGATACTATTAATAAAATTTTTAATTTTATTGGTGAAGAACCTACCCAAGAATTAGATAATTGGTTTAAAAATACTAATGTTAAGGATAGTAATGCTTGGTATGATAAAGCTCAACAGATTCATTCTAAGTCTGTAGAAAAATGGAAAAAAGAAGAAAATCAAGAACGGGTAGCAGAAGTGATGCAACATGATGAAGTTGTAGAGTTACTAGAAGAACTAGACTATCTATAAATTAGTAAGGAGTGAATAAAATGAGTGAGGGAAGTTTGTATAATTTTTTAGGTAATATAGATGAAGAGTGGCCTTATAAATTAGATAAGATAAGAATGAGGTTAAGGCTATTAGGAGAACAAGATTGGTCTGAAGTGGATAAATATTTTATTGTTTCAACAGGTCGGACTGGAACTAAGTTTTTTGCTCATTTTCTAAATGATTTTTCTGGAGTATATGGAGTTCATGAACCTGCTCCAGTCTTTTTGAGGTTAGCTATTAATTATGCTACAGGTAAAGTAACAGGTTCATATGCTACCAAAAAGATTGAAAGAAATAGACGAGCACTTTGTAGAAAAGTCAAGAAAATGAAAGTTGATAAATATGTTGAATCGAATAATCGACTATTTTCTTTATTAGGGCCTTTAAGTGAAACATTTGGTGATGATTTTAAAGTAGTTCATATAGTAAGAGATGGTAGAGATTATGTACGTTCTGGAATGAGTCGTAACTGGTATACTGAAAGTGATGGTTCACGATTAAGAGCTATTTATTTTCCTGATGATCCATATTATGATCAGTGGAACCAGATGAGTAGATTTGAGAAGATATGTTGGCGTTGGCAGAAGAAAGATGGATTTATCTATCAGAGTGTTAAAGAAATGGATAATGCCATTACAGTAACATTTGAGGATATATTCAAAGATGATAATTTTAAAGGTATATATAGAATTGCTGATTACATAGATTTACCTAAAACAGAAACAGATAAAATGATAGACAAAATGATGAATAGACGAGTTAATTCTACTAAAGAATATGCCATTCCTAAGTGGACAGATTGGGATCAGGAGATGCTTGATAAATTTGATGAGATTGCTGGAGAGCATATGAGAAATTATTATGATTATTAAAGGGCAGTAACCAGTGATAAGTAATGAGCAAAAAGAACTTACTGTTCAGTTACTGAAATAGGAGCATAATATAGATGAAGAGGTTAATACAGGTACTCATTGTTATTTTATTAGTAGTTAATAGTGGTATTTATGTGCAGGCAGATAGTAATATTACTAGAATAAAAGAGAGTGGAGATCAATATATAATAGAAGACTATCATCGTTTTAACCAATTTGATCATCCTACAGTAGCTCTAGCTTTAACAGGAGGAGGAGCTAAAGCCTTATTTAATATAGGAGTTATCAAGGCTTTAGAAGAAGCTAAAATTCCAATTGATATTGTAGTAGGTACTAGTATGGGTTCAATTATTGGGACACTATATGGTAGTGGTCTGCCTATAGAACAGATAGAAGAGATAGTAACTAAAACATCATTTGCTGATATGTTAGATTTAAATCTAGCCAGTCGCGATTCAATTTTAAGAACAGCTAAACTTGATCAATTTATAGAGAATGTAGCTCCTTATCAAGATTTAGAAGACTTTCCTCTGCCTACGGCTCTATTGAGTCTAGAGTTGACTAGTGGTAATAAATATTTAACTACTACAGGCAATATCTCTGATGTTTTGCAGGCCTCTTATGCTATCCCTTATTTTTTTCCTAGCTATCAGCGTAATGGTAAGATCTTTGCTGATCCTGGTTTGGTAGAGAATACACCAGCCAAAGCAGCTAAGGTATTAGGGGCAGATTTTGTGATTGCTACTACAGCTAAAGGTAACATTGAAACTAATACATATGAGACACCAGGTCAAATTGCAGGTAGATATATGGAATTGATTGAATTAAATAATACTAACCGGATAATTAATCATTATGCTGATCAAGTAATCTATAGTAATGTAGGGGCCTATTCTTTTTTAGACTTTACTGCTGCTCAAGATCTTATCAAAACTGGTTATCAAGATACTAAAGAAAAGATCCCAGAAATTAAAGCTGCTTTACAGGAGAGAGGAATTAAATTTAGTCTGTCTACTAAGAGAAAGAAAAGAGACCTAACAGAAGAATTTATTGATCTAAAGTATAATCGAATTTTAATTGACCAATTAAGTTTTAATCCTAGAGTTTTTTATGGTCAAGATCGTTCTTTCTTTCAACAGAATTTGATTAGGAACTATTTTGATCAATTCCAATATGGATTTGAAGTCAATAAGAATAAATTTAAGTTTTCTTCTCTAGTTGTTAATCAAGAACATGAGATAGAGACCAAGTTAAGATGGAAACAGTTAACGAGAGATACTGACCTAATAGCTAAAACTAGATTTAGAGCAGTAGATGATTTTGATTTTGAAACAGGAATTAAGTATTATGCTGAAGATTATACACTAGGAGCTGGAGTAGGTGTAATCAATAATCTAGAATATAGTTATTTAGATAATATGTATCAGAGCAAATTATTTGATGGTTTGACTTTAAAAGGAGAGACTGATTTAATCTTTAGACCAGATCACAAGCCTACAGTACTATTTTCTAAAGAATTTTTTAAGGAGATTAGTAGTATCTGGGCTATAGAATCAAAATTAGTCTTTAATAATACAGAAGTCTTAGAATCGCCTATTATTTATCGTGGTAGTAGACCTGATTCATCTACTAAGTTGCAGTCAAGTATAGATTATTTATATACTCATCAGTTTCTTCATAATATTGATTTATTGCAGGGGTTACAGATGTCAGATATAGGTTTCTATCTATTTACTGATTACAAAAGAGAAGGTCAATCTTTTTGGACTTATGGAATTGGAACCCAAGGTAACTTTTATTTATTTGGCTTAAAGCCTTTTGTTCTAGAAACCTATTTAGCCTATGAAGAAGAGAGTGAAGATCCTAAACTAGGAATCAAAGTTGATTATAAATTTTAATTATTAGCTAAAAAGATATAATCTTAGAATCACTATTGATTTTTATAAATTAATTAGTAGGAATTAAGAGAATAATATAGAATGAGTATATAAGGAGAGGGGCTAGTAAAATGGAAAGAGTTGAAGAAGAATTTGTAGAAATTGATTTAAGAGAGTATATTAATGTATTATTAAAACATAAAAATATGATTGTGGGTATCTTTTTAATTTCTATTTTAATCAGTGGGGTTGTAAGCTATTTTGTCTTAGATCCAGTTTATCAATCAGAAGCTTTGATTAAATTAGGAAGTTCTAGTGGGGATTATTCTAATTCTCAGATTGCACCAAGCATACTAACTAGCTTAGGTTATCTAAAACAGGTTAATCAAGAATTAGATCTGGAATTCACTTTGAGTGAGCTTACCAAATTAAAAGAAGAGCAGCTACAGGTTAAAATGATAGATGAAACAAAAGATTTAATCAAGATCACTTATAATAGTAAGAGTGCTAGAGAGTCAAAAGCAGTTATAAATAGATTGATTAAGCAATATCAAAGCGATGGTCTGATAGAGTTTGAACAAAACCAAAAGCTGAAAGAAGAAAAACTAGCAACTGTTAAAGCTGAGATTAAGAATTTAGAAACTAGGACCAAAGAAATCGAAAGTAAACTTAATGACTTAACAGGAACTGCTTTATCTACAGCAGATAAGGTAGTATTAAATAATGATTTAACTGGTAAGCTACAAGCAATGAATAAATTAAAGATATCATTGAGAGATCAAAAGTATCAGCTTATGAATGAATTAAATGATATGGAAAGAATACAAGTGATCAATGAACCAATAAAACCAGAAGAGCCAATTAAGCCTAACAAAAAATTAAATATAGTTATTGCAGCTGTGTTAGGATTAATGATAGGAGTTTTTGTTGCTTTCTTTATGGAGTTTTTAGAAGAAGAGGAAGAAGTAGTAGTTAATAGTTAGTATCTTTGCATATTTAAATATCTATGTTATAATTATAACAGCTTAATAACTTGATTTATTTACCAGTAGAGATAAATGTTTAAATATAATAAATAAGGTAGGAATCAAGAATCAATTATTGAAATATATTTAATAATTGATTAATAAATGGAAAGAAAAAAGGAGTGGAGGGCCAACTATGGGGAAATACATATTAATGTTTTTATCTAGTTTAGTTATGTCTTTATTGTTTACGCCACTAGCAGAAAAGTTAGCTTATTATGTAGGGGCTGTAGATCACCCTAATCATCGTAAAGTCCATGAGGGGTCTATGCCTAGGTTAGGTGGAGTAGCAATTTATCTAGCTTTTCTAGTCAATAGTTTATTATTTATTGAAGTTGGCCCTACCTTTGAAGCTATACTATTAGGTTCAGTTATTATTGTAACTGTCGGAATTATAGATGACATTAGAGGGTTAGATGCAGAGAAAAAGTTAACAGGTCAAGTGTTAGCAACTCTACCTATTTTACTTCATAACTTACAGATTGATTATATCAGTCATCCGCTCTCAGGTTTAATCTTAACTGGATATTTAGCCATTCCAATTACTATACTCTGGGTTGTTGGTCTGATTAATGCCGTTAACTTAATAGATGGGTTAGATGGTTTAGCAGGTGGAGTAGCTACTATTTCTGCTCTATCAATTGCTGTTATCTGTTTAGCTAAGGGGAATTTAGTTAGTTTGGGGTTGGCCCTTATTTTAGCAGGTAGTACATTAGGCTTTCTAAAGTATAACTTTAATCCAGCTGAAATCTTTATGGGAGATAGTGGGAGTATGTTTTTAGGTTATGCTCTAGCAGTAATTTCCCTTACAGGAATGGTCAAGAGTGCAACAGCTATCACTATTTTTGCTCCTATACTTGTTTTAGGAGTGCCTATCTTTGATACTAGTTTTGCTTTCATCCGGAGAATGCTAATTGATAAGCATCCTTTTCAGGCAGATAAAGAACATCTACACCATAGATTTTTAAGATTTGGTTTAAATCAAAAACAGACTGTATTGACCATTTATTTAGTAGCTTTGATTTTTGGGATGACTGCTATTTTACTAGTTAATTATAATAGTTTATTAGTACTGTTATTAAGCTCTTTAATCTTAACAGTTCTATTCTTTTGGTTAAAGGAGTTTGGAATCATCAGACTAGGATCTACAGCAAAAGCAGAACCAATAGAAGTGTTGGGAGAAATCAGACATAATCTAGTTGAGTTAGAAGAGGTTGTAGAAGATGAATTAGAACTGGCTGGTTTTCACCAAGAGATAGGACAGTTAGAAGAACTGATGGAGAAAGTGCCTAGTTTTGTCTATGATACAACTAGTAGTGAAGTAACAGTAGTTAAAGAAGAGGAGACTTATAGAAGTTTGCGAGATAGAGTCTATTGGTTGGTTGAAATTATAGATCATGTAATTGATAATTATCAGCATAATGATGATAATTTAAATTATATCTTTCAGGAGGAGAAAAGTAATTTATTAACTATTCATGATAATTTAAATAGTAATCTTTAATTGTATATTGTAAGTCCAAAAACTTATGATAGAGAGTGTCTTAAAAATTAGAAATTCATAAGTTTATTATCTGCTAAAGAGATAAATGATTACTTATAAATTATTAAAATAATGATTATCAAGGAGTGTAAATAATATGAAGGGAATAATCTTAGCAGGTGGTAGGGGTACTAGACTTTATCCAATAACGAAATCAATTTCAAAGCAAATTACTCCAATCTATGATAAACCAATGATATATTATCCTTTATCTGTTTTAATGCTAGCAGGAATAAAGGATATTTTAATTATATCAACTAAAAGGGATCTGCCTTTGTTTCAGAAACTTTTAGGTAATGGGAGTGATTTTGGAATTAATTTAGAATATCAAGTGCAGGAAGAGCCAAATGGATTAGCTGAAGCGTTTATTGTAGGTGAAGATTTTATAGGAGATAATAATGTTTCTCTTATTCTAGGCGACAATGTGTTCTTTGGTCAAGGGTTTACTCCAGTTTTGAAAGAATGTGCTCAGTTAGAAAAAGGAGCTAAAATTTTTGGATATTATGTTAAAGATCCTGCTAGTTTTGGTGTGGTTGATTTTGATGAGGATTATAATGTTATATCTCTAGAAGAAAAACCTAATAATCCTAAATCTCATTATGCAGTACCTGGATTATATTTTTATGATAACACAGTTGTAGAAAAGGCTAAAAAATTAGAACCTTCAAATAGAGGAGAATTAGAAATAACGGATTTAAATAGATTATATATGAAAGAAAATAATTTGAAGGTACAATTACTAGGTCGAGGTTTAGCATGGTTAGATACAGGAACACATGATGGTTTATTAAATGCTGCTAATTTCGTTGAAGCAGTTCAAAAAAGACAAGGTTTATATATAGCTTGTTTAGAAGAGATTGCTTATAAGAATGGTTGGATAAGTGAGGAAAAAGTTTTAGAATTAGCTAAACCATTATTAAAAACAAATTATGGTAAATACATAAAGAACTTAGTAAAGTAGGTGAATTAAAATGAAAACTTATTTAGTAACAGGGGGAGCAGGATTTATAGGGGCTAATTTTGTTAAATATATGTTAGAGAAATATAAGCAAGATATAAAGCTAGTAGTTTTAGATAAATTAACTTATGCAGCAAATTTAGGAACATTAAAAGAAGAATTAGATAGAATTGAGTTTATAAAAGGTGATATCTGCAACAAAGAGTTAGTAGAAAATATATTTACAAGATTTAATATAAATTATGTGGTGAATTTTGCAGCAGAATCTCATGTTGATAGGAGTATAGAAAAACCTCAGGTTTTTTTGGAAACAAATGTGTTAGGAACTCAGACTCTTTTAGATATAGCTAAAAAACACTGGACAATAGAGATTAAAGAAGATGGATATCCTAAATATAAAAAAGGAGTAAAGTATCTTCAAGTGTCTACTGATGAAGTATATGGAAGTTTAAATGAAGAAGGATATTTTACTGAAGAAACACCTCTTAATCCAAGAAGTCCGTATTCTGCTTCAAAAGCGAGTTCTGATATGTTAGTAAAGGCATATCATGATACTTATAAAATGCCAGTTAATATAACTAGGTGTTCTAATAATTATGGTCCTTATCAATTTCCTGAAAAATTAATACCTCTTATGATAGGGAATATTTTAAGAGGTGAAAGTTTACCTATATATGGGGATGGAAAAAATGTAAGAGATTGGCTTTATGTAGAGGATCATTGTCGAGCTATAAATATGGTTTTAAATAAAGGAAAATTAGGAGAAGTATATAATATAGGTGGCCATAATGAAAAAGAAAATATTAAAATAGTGAAAGAAATAATTGATTTAATGAGAGAAGAATTAACTAAAATTGGCAAAGAAACAATTGTAAAAGAGGAGTATAATCATATATTAAAAACAAACATAGAAAATATAAATTATGATTTGATTAAGTTTGTAAAAGATCGATTAGGACATGATAGGCGTTATGCTATTAAACCATGTAAGATAAAAGAGGAAATAGGATGGAAACCAGAGATTATGTTTGATAAAGGTATAGTAAAGACTATTAAATGGTATTTAAATAATCAATCTTGGATTCAAGAAGTAACTTCTGATAATTGTCAGAATTATTATAAGAAGGTGGTACGGAATGATTAAATATTTACATATAATGTCTAATGACAAATTTAATACTTCATATATAAAGTTCATAGAGAATAATTTTAATATGAAAGAACATTATTTTATTTTTATCTCTGGTGTAAGTGAAAATAAGATTCCAATATTAGATAGAAATAATATTTGGAAAATCAGTAGTAAAAAAGAAGTTTTTAAATTAATAAAATTAATGAATAAATCCTCAAGAATATTTCTTCATGGTTTATTTAATAAAAATATAGTAAGATTATTATTTGTACAACCTTGGTTGTTAAAAAAGTGCAGTTGGATAATATGGGGTGGAGATTTATATTATTATAAATATAGGGATAATAATTGGAAATCTAATATTTATGAGTGGATCAGAAGTAAGGTTATAAAAAGATTTGATAGTATAATTGCATATGCCAGAGGAGATTTTGAATTTGCTAAAAAGTGGTATAAAGTCAAAGGTGAATATCAAGAATGTTTATATTATCCTTATTTTGCTGTTAATGATTATTTAAAAAATATAAAATTACCATCTGAAAATTCAATGGAAACTGTTATACAACTTGGAAATTCAGCTGATCCAAGAAATAGACATATTGAAGCATTACAAAATTTAGAGAAATTCAGAAATGAAAATATAAAAATTGTTTGTCCTTTATCTTATGGGGGAACAGAAGATTATATAAGAAAAGTTAAGAGAGTTGGAGAAAAAATATTTGAAGATAAATTTGTAACAATGGATAGATTCTTACCTGAAGAAGAATACTATAAATTTCTGTCTAATGTTGATATTGCTATTTTTAATCATGATAGACAGCAGGCAACTGGAAATATTTTATCTTTATTATATTTCGGAAAAAAAATATATATCAATAAAAAAGATAATTCAACAACTTGGAATTATCTTATGCAACATAACTTTATTTTTTATGATTTTGACCATATAAATTTAGAAAAATTATCAATAGAAAATAAAAATAAAAATAAAAAAATTATAAAACAAAGTTTTACTTTTGATCAATGTAAAAATGACTGGAATAAAATATTATAATATGTAGATTATTTAAGAACATTAAATGGAGATATAGGTCTTCAAGTTTAAAGTAAAATTTTAACGGTATATATTTCTCCTTTAAAATAGTATAATTAAAGTTAAAAGGGGAATATTATGGCAAAAATGTTTAGAAATCAAAACACTTCATAGTCACAATGTAAAAAATTACAGAAGAAAGCTGACAGTAAAGATACTTGTAATCTGTTTTTAGCTATTATTATGCGTTTTAATAGACTAAATACAAAAGTTATTATGGCTACTCTAGGAAAATGTGACTTTACTATTACAAGATCTATTAATAAATTGTATGAATTCCCTAATAATATTATCTTATAATGATAAAAGAGGTATTAAAAATCACTTTATAATATTGGATAATGTTCGTGATACAGATCAGTAGATGTAAAACAATTTGTTAAAAACATAAAAGTCAATTATTTTTACTTTTCAAACCGTTTTATTCACTAAAACTAAATATACAAGAAAATATGTGGAACGGATGAAAGTTTTTCAGCAAATACTTTAGCATATTCTAATATTTATGATTTGATAGCTAAAGTTAAGCAATTTCAATTTTGTATTTCAAATTAACCAATGATGTTAAAAACGAGTATGGAAGCGTAATTTTTACACATGATAATAAATTTCATTTTAGAGTTATTTATCTATATTATAATGTATATCTATAGCAAAATTTATTAATAATGGAAATTATATTTTAAAGATATTAAAATTTTTGGACAAAAGATAAAATATTATTAATATGATAGTTTGTAAATGTTAAAAAATTATTTAGTTTATTTTAATATTTTTGTAAAAAATTAATATGGGATGGGCGTATATAGATTTTATATAATTTTCTACCCCCTACCTCTAATACTTATTTGTTATTATATATTTTAATCTATAAAAGTTTATTAAATTAAATATGCTGGCAAGGGAGTGTTTTTATTATATGAAGAAAATACTGATACTAGGGGTTAATGGTTTTTTGGGGAGAAATTTAGCACTACACTATTTAAGACAGGGATATCATAATGTTATTATAAGTGATATACAAGAAAGCGATTTTGTTAATAATATTGATTTTGAATTTACTAAGTTGAATATTTTAAATAAAAATAAATTAAAGCAGGTATTACTAGATGTGGATTTAATATACAACTTT
This sequence comes from Halanaerocella petrolearia, assembly GCF_054657875.1. NCBI lineage: Bacteria > Bacillati > Bacillota > Clostridia > Halanaerobiales > Halobacteroidaceae > Halanaerocella > Halanaerocella petrolearia. Next base: position 1,317,345 of record NZ_BAAHXW010000001.1, on the reverse strand, counting down.
GTAGGGCATGCAGGTTCATTGGATAGCTTTTATAATTATGAAGATAATCTCGAAATTAATTGCAAAGGTATGTTGAATATACTAGATATTATAAAAGATTTTTCAAAAAAACCTATGGTAATATTTCCAAGTTCTAGATTGATTTATGGTCAAAATAAGAATATAACGGTTGAAGAAAATAGTCCTAAGAACCCAAATACTATTTATGGTATTCATAAATTAGCTGTTGAAAATTATCTTAAAGCTTATAATAATCTTTTTGGTATACCTTATTTAATATTTAGAATTTCAATACCGTATGGTTATTATGAAAGAAATTTAGAATTAGAAAATCATGGTTTAATAAATATTTTTATAAAGCAAATTTTAGAAAATGACGTAATTAAAATTTATGGTAAAGGGGAACAAAGAAGAGATTTTATTCATGTGAAAGATTTAAGTCAAATCATATATAAAGCAGTGCATAAAGAAAAATTAATTAATTCAGTATTTAACTTAGGTGGTAAAGAAGTATTTTCAATAAAAGATATTGCTAATATAATTTCAAAAATATTTGGTGGAGAAGTTGAAGAAGTAGAATGGAAACAAAAATTAAGTAGAGTTGAAACAGGAGATATGATTCTTGATTCCACTAAATTATATAATGAAGTTAAATTTAGCCCAAATGCTAAATTTAGGGATTATATTAAAAATTTAAAAACACATATAAAAGAATCAGTTTGGTAAAAAATAAAGTATATTATTAATTTAACAGAAAGAAATTAATTTTTACAATTAAAAAATAATTCTATGAGGGATGATAATGAGACAGAATAGTTTAATAAAAAAGTTTCTATCTTTTTCGATAGGAAATTGGCTAGGAATAATAGTAGGAGTAATAAGTACTCCAATTGTAACAAGGTTTCTTTCTCCAAAATTATTTGGGAAAGCATCCATGTTTAGGTTGGCATTAAATGTCGTGATGATTTTTGTAGTGTTTGGAACAGACCAAACTTTTGTGAGATTTTTTTATGAAGAAGATCCTCAAAATAGGAAGAAATTATTGTTTAAATCATTAAAAGTTCCATTTGGTTTATTTGTTATAACTTTTATTATTATGCTAGGATTCAAAGATGAAATTTCATTGCTTTTGTTTGACGAAGTAAGTCAAAATATTATTTATCTTTTAATAGTTGCTATTTTATTGCAAATGTTAAATAGATTTGCTTTATTAGTAATTCGGATGGAGCAAAAAGGTTTTTGGTATTCTATGTTGCAGTTTTTGTTGAAACTAATTAAATTATTTGGGATTATATTATTTACTTATATGATAGGTAAAAAATATCAAGTTATACCTTATGCTCAAGTAATAGCAATTGCTATTACTTTGTTTGGTGCAATTTGGATTGGTCGCAAGTTTTGGGATTTTAGAGATTTAAATGATAAAAAATTAAATAATAATTTAAGAGATATATTAGAATATAGCTACCCATTAGTAATAACTACTTTGATTACTTGGTTATTCCAATCTTTTGACAGAATTGCCATAAAGCATTGGGCAACATTTTCTGAATTAGGATTATATACAGCAGCTTTTAAAATAGTAGCATTATTAAATGTGATTAAAACATCATTTTCAAATTTTTGGGTTCCTGTTCGTTTGGAAAGGTATGAAAATAATCCAAATGATAAATCATTCTTTAAGCGAATGTATAAGTTTGTATCTATAGGAATGTTTATAGTAGCATTAGGATTGATAATGACTAAAGATTTAGTAATATATATTTTAGGTTCACAATATAGACAATCTGCTATGATCATGCCTTTTTTAGTGTTAATGCCAATGATGTACACTATTTCTGAAACGACAGTAATAGGAATTAGTTTTGCTAAGAAACCTAAGTGGAATATTTTGATAGCAGGAGTATCTTGTATAGTTAACGTATTGGGGAATTCTATTTTAGTTCCACGAATTGGAGCTAAAGGAGCAGCAATATCTACTGGTTTATCATATGTTGTATTTTTTACAATGAGAACAATTATATCATTAAAATATTATAAAGTGAATTATGAATTAAAGAAGTTTTATTTAATGTTGTTATTGTTGATATCATATGCAACTTATGCAAGTTTTTATCAGTGGAATATTATCAATTTATTTATAGGGTTAATCATATTAAGTATAGTATTAGGTTTAAATTATAATTTTATTAAAATTAATTTATTAGATGAATTTAATTGTACTATGCAAAAATAAGTATTATATATGATAAGGTATTTAATAGTTAAGAAAACATCAGATAAAGTGAGGTTTTATACATGAGGATACTAATAGAAAATCCAGGTTTTTTACCTAAAATAGGTGGAATAGAAACATCTTTAGATAGTATCTCAAGGGAATTAGAAAAAAAGGGTCATACAGTATATATATTTACAAAACGATTGTTTGAAGAACAGAAAGAAGTTGAAAGGTATGGTAAGAATATAATAGTTATAAGGTATGATTGTTCTCATAATAGATATAATCCTTTTTATCCATTAAAACATTTTTTTACTACTTATTTAGTTAAAAGAAATATTTTCAAAAGGAAAAAAATAGATATTGTAATATCTAGAAATGTAACCTTGGCTTTATCAAGTATAATTTCTAAAATATCTAAAAATAATATATTTGTACCACCTGCTTTGGCTATTTTACAAATGGTTAAACCAAGTATTGAGTTCACTATTAAGGAAAATATATTCCTATTAGGTGCTTTAACAAAATATTATCAAAGATATATTTTTGAAAAGATTGTGTTTGAAAATATTGAAAAAATAAATGTATTTAGCCAAACAATGAAAAGGCAAGTTGAAGAGAATTATAAAGTAAAATCATCAATTAAAATAAATAGACCAGGAATAAAAAAAGATAAATTTCAAGAAAAGAACGATAAAAAGGCTATCTGTGAAGAATATGATATCCCATTTAATAAAAAGAAGTTGTTATATTTAGGTAGAGTTTCAAAAGTAAAAAATGTAAGATTACTCATTAATGCTTATGATAAGATAAAAGAAACAGATACAGTTCTTATTATTGTTGGCGATGGAGATGATTATGAATACTGTAAAGAACTAGTCAAAAAGAAAGGTCTTAAATCAGAAGTTATGTTCTTAGGTAAGAGACTAAATCAAGAGGATTTTTATAGTATTGCTGATTTTACTATAGTACCTTCATTTTATGAACCTTTTGGACAAGTTATAACAGAATCATTATCATGTGGTACACCTGTAATAGGGTTTAAAAACAATAATGATACAGTTCAAGTAGCTTTTGATGAAATTGTTACAGATGGTCAAGAAGGGTTTGTAGTAGATGAACCAACTCAAGATAAATTAGAACAAAAGTTAGATCTTGCAATTTCTTTTTTAGAAAGAAAAGAAGAATATTTGGCGATGAAAGATAATTGTAAGAAGAGAGCTAAAGATTTTTCTTGGAAAAAATTTGTTAAAAATATATTAAAAGAATTTATTTAATTTTATAAAGTTAATTTAATATATTATTATTTTGAACTTAGAAAGGAGGGTTATGTTTGAGTCAAGGAAGGTTAGATTTAGATAAGATATTATTTCATTTAATGTTCATATATTTAGTAGTAGACTCTATAAATGGTATAATATTAAGAAGTGACTATAATTTACTTCTTAGTGTTTCTCAATTTTATAAAATCATTTTACTTTCCTTTATGTTTTTGAGGCTTATGTTTTTATCTAAAAAGTATTATATAGTTATGTATTTATTCTTTTTATATTATGTAACAGTAATATCAATTAATTTTTATGTACATAATTCTATAAATCAGCTATTTAATAGTATCATTTGGTTTAGTAAGCTTGCTATGATTCCTTTAACCTTTTTTTATTTTAAAAAGATACTTAGTTTAAATAAAAGAAAATATAAAAAAAAGGTTATTAGAGTTTTTACATTTAACTATTTAGTGTTTATTGTAAATATACTTTTAGGGATGATGGGATATGGATATGAACAATACTCCTCTGAGGGGATTGGAACAAGAGGTTTTTTCTTTGCAGGTAATGAAGTATCAGGTCTTTTTATTATTTTTACTGGATTATTGATTTTTCTTATTTGGGATAATGGAAACAAGCTATTGTATGTAATATGTTCAGTATTTACAATTGCTATATCTATAGAAATAGCTACAAAAGTATCTATTATTGGAGCTGTAATATCAATATTTATGATACCTATAGTATGTGAGAGAAACAAGCTTTTTAAACTCACTAAGTTGAAATTAAAATTCCTTGTTATAGGTAGTTTCGGATTTATTATTATATCTAGATATATCTACTTCTTTATAAAGAGTATAGGTTTATTAAATAGATGGGAGTATTTATATATGAATTATAATGGTAGTCTATTAACTACTATTTTATCTAATAGAAATACTTTTGTGGAAAGGAAGATGTATATTTTTATAAATGAATATAGCTTTTTACAAAAGATATTTGGGACAGGTACTTCAACTACTGTTGAAATGGACTTTTTTAATAATTTATTTAATTATGGTATAATTGGAGCAAGTCTTGTATTATTCTTGTGGTTATATTTTTTGTTTAATTCTTTTAAGAAGTTAAAATTTAAAGAATATTATTATGCTCCAGCTATTTTTACAATAAATTTTTTATTAATACCTGTTTCATTTTTTGCAGGACATATTTTAAGTTCAGGTATGGCTGGTACTTTTATTGGTATGTCCAATGCTTTAGTTTATTATAAAAAAGATATAATCAGAGAAGGAGATTAGTATTAGAATGGAAAAGATTAATATTTTTTTAGTTTCTAATATGTATCCATCTAAGAAAAATCCAAGCTATGGAATTTTTGTTAAGAACTTCGTGGATAATATTGAAAGTAGAGGTGCTTTAGTTAGTAAAAAAGCAGTAATTAAAAATAAAACTTCTAATAAATTAGAAAAGATATTTATTTATATAAAATTTTATTATAATATATTAAAAAAAGGTTCTAAAAAAGATTATGATGTAATTTACCTTCATTATGTAACTCATGCATCTATTCCATTATTATTTTTGAAATTTTTTGTTGATAAACCGTTAATAATGAATGCTCATGGTAGTGATATTATGATAGATAGTTTTTTTTCTAAAATATTAAGATGGTTTACTAAGATTTTAGCTAAAAAAGCTGATATGTTTGTGGTTCCATCTCAGTATTTTAAGGAAGTGGTAGTTAATAAATTTCCAATAGTGGAAGATAAAATTTTTATTTCTCCTTCTTCAGGAATAAACTTTGATTTATTTAAATCAGTTAATGAGCTAAAAGATAAAGAAAATTTAAATTTAGATAATGAGTATGTGATAGGCTATGTATCAAGGTTATATGATGGTAAAGGATGGGATATTTATTTAGAGGCTTTAAAGCTGTTTAAAGAAAATAATAATGATATTAAGTTTAAAGGATTAGTAATTGGAGATGGGCCAGACAAAAATGAGTTTTTAAAAACTATAAAGAAATTAAAGTTGGAAGATAATATAATTTATTTAGGGTCTAAACCGCAAAATCAATTACCACCCTTATACTCGGTAATGGATATTTTTGTATTCCCTACAAAATTAAAAGAAAGCCTAGGCTTAGTTGGATTAGAAGCAATGGCTTGTAGGGTGCCAGTTATTGGTTCAAATATTGGTGGATTAAAAAGCTATATTAAAGATGAAAAAAATGGATTATTTTTTGAAATGGGAAATAAGAATGATTTATATGATAAAATAATATATTTTTATAATAAAGAAGAAAAAGAGGTAATGAGAGAAAAGGCTTTAGAGACAGCTCAAAATTATGATTCTGAAGTTATTTCTTTAGATTTATTTAAAAGAATAAATGAAGAAATAATAAAAAAATAATATAAACTTCATAAACCTGGAGGAATTAATTGTGAAGAACAAAAAATTATTATTAATTTCATCTTGTGGAGGTCATTTGACTCAATTACTAAAATTAGAGGAAATGTTTAAAAAGTATGATTTCCATATTGTTACAGAGAAATTAGATTTCACACTGAACTTAAGAGAAAAGTATCCAGTATCTTTTTTGATTCATGGTGGTAGAAATTATCCAATCAGATATTTTTTTAAATTTATATATAACTTAATAAAGTCTTTTATAATATTTGCACTTGAAAAGCCAGATTATGTTATCACTACAGGAGCGCATACAGGGGTTCCAATGTGTTATATTGCTAAATTATTTGGTAAAAAGGTTATTTTCATAGAAAGTTTTGCAAAGATAAAAAGTCCAACTTTATCAGGACGAATAGTATATCCAATTGCTGATTTATTTATTGTTCAGTGGGAAGAAATGAAGAAGCATTATCCTGAAGCTATTTATCCAGGAGGGGGAATATATTGATATTTATAGTATTAGGGACACATGAATTATCTTTTGAACGTCTTCTAAATGAAGTGGAAAAACTAAAAGAATTTGGAATTATTGAAGATAAACTTATAGCACAAATCGGAAATACAAACTTTGAAAGTGATTTTATTGAGACTAAATCCTTTTACACATATGAAGAAATGAATACAATGTATGAAGAGGCTGATCTTATAATTACGCATGGTGGAACGGGTTCAATTATTCATGGGGTAGAGAAAGAAAAAAAGATCATTGCTGTGGCAAGGTTAAAAAAATATAATGAACATAATGATAATCATCAAAAAGAAATTATAAACAAGTTTAAAGATGCTGGATATATTTTGGAATGGGAAGAAGATGAAAATTTGGGAAATATAATAGAAAAGGCTAGGAGGTTTACTCCTAATAAATATAAAAGTGGTAAAGAAAAGATAATAGAAACTATTGAAAACTTTATAGGGAAAAATTAATCTATGATAAGTTTAGATTCATTTAATGTGATTTTTTGATTTTGGGATGAACTTTAGGTTCATCCTTTTTTATTATTAAAATTTCATTTAAGTTGATTTCTTCCTTGCAAACTAGCATATAATTGTTATAATGTTACTTAACTCAGGGAAAGTCAATTAAACATAGTGATTTAGTAGGGATTAACGGGTTTGATGCTACCTAGGTCTGAATTGTTATTTGTGAATATCTAATTTTATATTGAAATAATAGTGATATAGCTGACCCTACGAGTTTCATAAAAACTCTTCGTGATAAAGATCATCTACAGATTACGGATAACTGGTAGTTGTGGCAGAAAGTGCCACTTTATATCAATCAAGTGTAATATTATACTATAACTATAAATTATCACTCAAGGAGGTTGATCAAGTCGTGGATCATTTAGACAAATTAGAGAATAAGAGTATTCATATCATTAGAGAAGCATATAGCGAATTCAATAACTTAAGTATGTTATGGTCAATTGGAAAGGATAGTACAGTTCTTTTATGGTTAGCTCGGAAGGCTTTCTTTGGACATGTGCCACTTCCTTTAGTACATATCGATACAGGCTATCAAATTCCAGAGATGATTGAACATCGTGATAAGTTAGCGCGAGAGTGGAAATTAGATATGATCTATGGCCAAAACGAAAGAGCTTTAGAAGAAAAACAGACTCTTCCTGATGGCAATGTAGATCATACACAGTGTTGTAAGAACATGAAAGCAGAGGCACTAAAGAAGACACTAAATGGAACTTGGAAACGATACAGGATGAATCATGAAACAGGCGAGTATGAAGCAGATGACAATCAAAAGCCATATACAGGTGTTATTGTAGGAGTTAGAGCAGATGAGGAAGGTTCCCGTTCTAAGGAACGTTACTTCTCTCCTCGAGATACAAATAATGATTGGGATATTGGAGACCAACCACCTGAGTTTTGGAGCCAGTATAAGACAGACTTTGCTCCTGGTACTCACGTCCGGATTCACCCATTACTAGACTGGACTGAACTCGATATCTGGGAGTATATCAAACGAGAACAGATTCCAATAGTAGATCTTTATTATGATAGAGGTGAAGGAGAGAGATATCGTTCTCTAGGATGCTATACTTGTACTGATCCTGTTCAATCTACTGCTAGTAATGTAGACGAAGTAGTTCAAGAATTAAAAAGCGGTAAATTCTCTGATATAGCCGAACGAGACGGCCGAGCCCAAGATTCAGACGAAGGCGCAGGATTAGAAGAACTACGTAAAGACGGATACATGTAGGTTAATCTAGGTTTCTTTTCAAAAGAAACCCAAAATGTAGAATCATGGCATGCCATGAATTACGAAAAGACAGCTATATATAGATTACCCTAGGCGTTTTTCTAGGAAGAATAAAATATAATGTAGAGACAGGGCACGCCCTGTCTCATAGAAACGCCCTGTCTCCTAAATTACGTAAAGACGGATACATGTAGGTTAATCAAATTTATTTTTAAAACAAATTAAATGTAGAGACATGGCACTGCCATGTCTACAATAATGACATTGTTATGTCTACCATATATGATGTGTTACGGGCCAACAAATGTATCCATTGATATGGATTAATCAAATTGTTTATGATTAATTTCTGCAATTGTTAATTCATGTAGAGACTTGGCATTGCCAAGTCTACGATGTTCATGTTAAGGCCAATGCACATAGAAATCTGGCATTGCCAAATCCACAACAATATTTATATTACGGGCCAACATACCCAGACCACATACATGTAGAGACAGGGCATGCCCTGTCTCATCGATATGGCTGCCCTGTCTACCATTATAGGCATGTCTGCCATTTTTAACAGGCCAACGTCATATAAATTACAATCCTCACGTTTATCAACAGAATTGTTTGGAAAGATAACATAAGGGGATTGAATTGAAACAAAAATATAATGGCAAATCAATGCGATTAAAAAATTACGATTATTCAAAATCAGGACATTATTTTGTCACCATCTGTAGTTCAAATCGCAATTGTATATTTGGCAAAATTAATGACAACAAAATAAAATTAAATAAATATGGTCAGATAGCAGATGATTACTGGTCAGAAATACCTCAACATTTTGATAACGTTAAATTAGACCAACATATAATCATGCCCAACCATATTCACGGCATAATCATCATTAAAAATAACAATTGTAGAAATATAAAAAACAATGATTGTAGGGACATGGCATGCCATGTCCCTACAACAACAACGAAAACAACCAAAACCAGAAAATTTGGTAATCGAAAATCAGGAACCTTATCAACAATCATAGGTTCCTATAAATCAGCCGTAACAAAGAAAACAAACCAAATCAGAAATACCCCTGGTAATTCTATCTGGCAAAGAAATTATTACGATAGAATAATTCGCAGTGAAGATGAATTAAATAGAATTGGTACCTATATTAGACAAAACCCATTAAAATGGGAATTAGACAATAACAGCCCTGTCAACCTATAATGTCGTTATGTTGTTGAGACAATGTAGAGACATGGCACTGCCATGTCTATCATTAGGGTATGCCATGTCTACCATGTTGATATTATAATATTAACCAATATGTATAACCCAAAATGGGGGTGAATCAAATTGTGTAGATATAATCCCAAAATAGATTTAGTCTTTAGAAAATTATTTGGTAGCCAAGAAAATAAAGACATCTTACTATCATTCATCAATGCAGTATTAAATAGAGAACCTAAAATTAAGGATTTAGAAATTAAAAATCCTTATAACTTAGCAGACTATCTGCAAGGTAAAATGAGTATTTTAGATATTAAAGCAGTTGATGAAGCAGGCAAGTGGTATGATATAGAAATGCAACTAGCTGAACAAGGGGCTTATGGGAAAAGATCTTTGTATTACTGGGGTAAAGTATATACTGATCAGATAAAAAAAGCAGAAGATTATCGAGAATTGAGAAAGACAATTGGAATTCATTTATTGGATTTTGATTATTTTACAGATGATAGATATCATAGACAAGTAGTTTTGAAAGATGCTGTCACTAATCAATCTTATCCAGAACTTGATTATCAAGAATTGCATTTTATAGAAATGAGTAAATTTAAAAAAGATGTAGCAGATTTAAAGACAGTATTAGATAGATGGATAAACTTCTTAAACAAAGCTTATGAGTATGATAAAGGAAATCTGCCAGAAGAATTAAGGCAAGAAGAAGGAATCCAAAAAGCTATAGAAAGATTAGAGAAAATGTATTTTGATGAACAAGAACAAGAAATTTATCAGGCAGAAAGAAAGAGAATCATGGATAAAAAGGAAGAGATTAGAACAGCTGAAGAGAGAGGATTAGAAAAAGGAAGAGAGCAAGAACAGGTAAATTCAGCTATTAAACTGTTGAAAAAAGGATATAGCCAGAAAGAAATAATTGATTTATTAGAAATAGATAAAAGAATAGTCCAAAAAGCTAACAAAATGATCTAACCTGCCATTTATGTAAATGTAGGGACTTGGCATTGCCAAGTCCACGATTAATGTTGTGTAATTATTAGAGGGTTGGCACCGCCAAATCAATGATTATTATTTATTTAATGGTTATTATATGTAGAGATTTGGTACTACCAAATCCATGGTTATTGTTTTTATAGATTTGTAGAGACATGGCACTGCCATGTCTAGCATTTTAGACGTTTTAGATTTTTCGAATTTAATTACCTATTATTAATTAATTTTAATGATTTTGGGTTTGATTTTAACTATCAATTATCAACCGTAAACTGTAAACTAATAACGTAGCTGAAGGGAGCGAAATTATGACTAACAACATAAATGAAAACATAGATCAAAACATGAATCTAGTAATCGCCGGCCATGTTGACCACGGGAAAAGTACTATCATCGGCCGTTTACTAGCTGATACAGACTCACTACCACAAGGAAAACTAGAAGAAGTTAAAGAAACTTGTCGCCGTAACTCTAAACCATTTGAATATGCTTTTCTATTAGATGCTCTAAAAGATGAACAAGACCAAGGGATTACTATTGATTCGGCTCGAGTCTTCTTTGAAACTGACTTACGAAAGTATATTATCCTAGATGCACCAGGCCATATTGAATTTCTAAAGAATATGGTAACAGGAGCAGCTAGAGCAGAAGCAGCATTATTAGTAATTGATGCTGATGAAGGAATCCAAGAAAACTCTAAACGTCACTGTTATATGTTATCTATGCTAGGAATTGATCAAGTATCTGTCTTAGTCAATAAGATGGATCTAGTAGACTATGACCAAGACACATTTAATAACATAGTTAATGATTATACTGAATTTTTAGAAGAGATAGATATGGAAGCAGAATGCTTTGTTCCTGTCAGTGGTCTAGAAGGAGATAACATAGCTACTTTATCTGATGAGACTCCTTGGTATCAAGGTCAGACTGTACTAGATGTTTTAGATAGTTTTGAGAATAAAAAGCTATCTAAGAATAAGCCATTTAGAATGCCTGTCCAAGATGTCTATAAATTTACACGTGGTGGAGATGACCGACGAATTGTTTCTGGAACTATTGAAGCAGGACAGGTAAGTGTGGGAGATGAAGTCGTCTTCTATCCTTCAGGCAAGCGAAGCACTGTTAAATCCATTGAAGGATTTAATCGGGCTGAGACCGATACTATTGGGCCTGGTTATGCTACAGGATTTACTTTAGATGAACAGATCTTTATTAAACGTGGTGAATTAGCTACTATAGCAGACGAGACAGAGCCAGAAGTAACTTCAAGAATCAAAGCTAATCTATTCTGGCTAGGTAAAGAACCACTGAGCAAGAATAAAGAATATAAGCTTAAATTAGGTACTACTAAAGTAAGTGCTAGACTAGAAAGAATAGAACGAGTTATAGATGCCTCTAACTTAAGCCAGAGTCAAGAGAAAGATCAAGTAGAGCGCCATGATGTAGCCCAGTGTGTCTTCAAGTTAAATGAAGCTATTGCCTTTGATTTAGCTACTGAATTTGAAAAGACAAGTCGTTTTGTAGTTGTAGATGACTATGAGATTGCTGGGGGTGGCTTAGTTGAAGAAGCAATAGAAGATAAACAGAGCTGGGTTCGAGAAAAAGTAATGCTTAGAAATTACAAGTGGGAAAAGAGTAAGATCACGCGTGAAGAGAGAGCCAAGAAGTATAGTCAACAGCCTACTCTAGTCTTACTTACAGGAGAAGAAAATGTAGGTAAGAAACCAACAGCCAAAGAATTAGAGAAGAAGTTATTTAATGAAGGTCAAATGTCTTACTTCTTAGGTATTGGTAATCTGCTTTATGGAGTAGATGCTGATATTAAAGGTCAGAATAATCATAAAGAAGAACACTTACGTAGACTATCTGAAGTCTCTCATATTATGCTTGATGCTGGAGCTATCCTACTTGTAACTGCTGTAGAATTAAGTCAAGAAGATCTAGAATTAATTAAGACAACAGTTGCTCCAGATCAGATAGAAACAGTCTGGTTAGGTGATAATGTAACGACAGATATTGACTATGACCTACAGATTGCAGACTTTGAATCTGAGCAAGAGGCTGCTAGAGAAATAGAAGGTCTATTACAAGATAGAGGTATTATCTTTAGGCCGTGGTAGAGAAAAAGTCGGTGCATAGCCAACTTTTTCTCACGAAGGGTTTTGCTTGTCAAAACCTGAAGGAATGTATTATCAATTCATTATGTTAATAAAAAAGCAAAGTATTAGGTCGGGAATTTAGTTTTTCTAAGATGTTAGAGTTACTAAGCAGGAGCTTAGTAACTAGTTTTGAAGTTAGTTGCAGTGTGTATCCTTTGTTTTCGAGTTCTTGTTTGTTTAGATTTCTCATTCCCAAGCTCCTGTTTTCTTGTTCCTCGTTCCCAAGCTCCTGCTTGGGAACGCTATTATACTAAAAGCTCTGCTTTGTTTATGGAATTTTTTAAATATTTGAGTTCCTAAGCAAAAGCTTAGGAACTAGTTTAACTTCTGCTTTGATTTGTTTTCTTGTTTCTCAATTTTGGTTATTATGTAAATAAGTTTCGGGAATAATAACCAAAACTTACTGAGGAGGGAACAAGAAAATTAGATCTCGATATAACATATTAGAAAATCATAACCTTTATTTTATAACTTCAACTATTGTAAACTGGATTCCTATTTTTACAGATCAGAAATACTTTGATATTATTATTAACTCTTTAAAATATTGCATAAAAAATAAAGAGTTAAAACTATTTGCTTATGTAATTATGCCTAATCATATTCATTGCATAGTATCAGCTAACAATCTTTCTCAAGTAATAAAAGATTTTAAAAGTTACACAGCAAGAAATATAATTAGAGAAGTTCAAGAAGATAATAAACAATGGCTTTTAAATCAATTGAAATTTTATAAGCAAGATTATAAACGAAAAAGTGCTCATCAAGTATGGCAAGAGGGGTTTCATCCACAAGCTATAGTAACTGAGAAAATGTTAAAACAGAAAATACAATATATTTATTATAATCCAGTGCGAAAAGGTCTTGTAAATGAACCAGCGAACTGGAGTTACTCTAGTGCTAATGATTGTCAACATATAGATATTGATAAATTAGAGATATAACCTTCAAGCAGAGCTTTGTAAAATATTAGAGTTACTAAGCAGGAGCTTAGTAACTAGTTTTAAAAGAAACTCTTATTTTTCTTGTTCTCGTTGTTCTCGTTCCCAAGCTCTCGGTTTTTTTATTTATCTCGTTCCCAAGCTCCTGGTTTTTTTATTTATCTCGTTCCCAAGCTCCTGCTTGGGAACGCTATTGTGTCAAAAGCTCTGCTTTGATTTATTTTCTTGTTCTTGAATTTTAATTGTCCATTGTCAATTCATTATGTTAGGAGGTGAAAAAGTGTCATCTTCAAATGCAACCTCAGACAACATCGTCTGGCACGAAGGCGAAGTAACTCACCAAGATAGATGCAACGTGCTAGACCAACCTGGTCTTGTCATCTGGTTTACAGGACTATCAGGTTCAGGTAAATCAACAATTGCCGTCGAAGTAGAAAAACAACTAGTAGCCCAGCAAAAGGCTGTCTATAGACTAGATGGTGATAATATACGTCATGGTCTAAACTCAGATTTAGGTTTTACCCCTGAAGATCGTAATGAAAACATCCGTCGTATTGCTGAGACAGCTGCCTTATTTCAAGATGCCGGCTTAATTACATTAGCTTCCTTTATCTCTCCTTATCAAGATTCTAGAGATTTTGCTAGAGAGAAGGCAGGAGCAGATAACTTTATTGAAGTTTATGTTAAAGCTGATGTAGAAACTTGTGCCCAACGTGATCCAAAAGGTTTATATGAACAGGCTAAAAAAGGTGAAATAGATAACTTCACTGGTATTTCTGCTCCTTATGAAGAGCCAGTTAATCCAGAAGTAGTAGTCGATACCAGAGATCTATCTCTAGAGGAATCAGTTGATAAGGTATTATCAGCAATTGACCAGAAACTATAATAGTTATGTGAGATCTATAGTTATAAATAGTAAGGGATGAACCTTGTGTTCATCCCTTACTATTTTCTAGGACAGGTGATTTTGCAGAAAAGGTGAACCTTTTGTTCACCTTTTCTGTTTATAGTTTCTGATAAACCTACCATTCCTATTGGTTTACCTCGTTTACAAGAGCTTGAAAAAATGATATAATAAGAAACAGTACGCTAAAATAAAACTATAAAAGAAAGTAGAGGGGTCAGAATATGTTCGAAAATATAAAACGAATAATTGTTACTCTTGGAATTACTCTATTTACTGTTATCTTATTATCGCCTTCCCCTGAAGGTTTGAGTATTGCTGGAAAGAATTCATTTGCTGTCTTTATTCTCTGTTTAAGTCTATGGGTCAGTCAAGCTATTCCCTTATCAGTTACAGGTTTATTAGGTATAGCCCTAATGCCTTTATTAAATATCTTAGAGTTAGAGCATACCTTTGCTTTATTTGGTAATAAGGCAATCTTTTTTATTTTAGGAGCTCTAATTTTGGCAGCTGGAATCTATCAGACTGGTTTAGGATCTCGAATAGCTTTTAAGATTATGCGTACCTTTGGTCAGAGTCCTAGAAAATTATTGTTAGGTATTTTATTATCTTCTGCTTTTCTATCCTGTATTATGCCTGAGCATGCAGTAGCTGCTTTATTATTTCCTATTATTGTAGAGATTGCTACCAGCTTGGAGTTAGAACCTTTACAGAGTAGTTATGCTAAGTATCTCTTCCTGTCTATGGCTTGGGGTGCAATTGCCGGAGGAATTACTACTTTCTTAGGTGGAGCTAGAAACTTATTAGCTGTAGGATTATTAGAGAAGAATTATGGAATTACAATTGGCTTTTTTGAATGGATCAAGTATTCTTGGCCGATTCCTACTTTAATCTTAGTTGTTGTTTCAATTTTCTTAACTAAAGTATTAGAAATAGATCTAGACAGTATTAAACCAGCTCGAGATAAATTAAGAAAGAAAATGGCCGAAGCAGGAGAACTAACTGTTAAAGAGAAGAAGTTAAGTGTAGTTTTATCTTTAGTCGTCTTCAGTTGGTTATTCTTATCTCAATGGATAGATATTGCTGTAATCTCTATTCTAGGTGGAGTGCTGACTTTTGTTATCAATGTAGTAGAATGGGAAGATATTGAACAATATATTAACTGGGGAGTTATTTTAATGTATGGTGGAGCAATAGTAGTAGCTACCTCTTTAGTTGAAACAGGAGCTACCAACTGGTTATCAAAAGCTGTATTTTCTAATTTAGAATTATCACCATTTACCTTCTTAATCTTTTTGGCTATCTTCACGATGATGATTACAGAAGGAGTCAGTAATGTAGCTGCAGTAGCTATTATTCTACCTTTAGCCTATAGTATTGGTGATATCTATAATATAAATCCTGTAATTATTACTCTATCTGTTGCTTTACCAGGTGGATTAGCCTTTAGTCTGCCAATGGGCTCTCCTCCTAATGCAATTGCTTTCTCTTCTGGTTACTATCGTGTCGACGAAGCAGTTAGATTAGGGGTTATTCTAATGTTAGTAGCTTGGGTCAGTTATATTTTAGTAGCTAAATTTTATTGGCCACTAATTGGTTTAGAGATTGTGGCATAATTATAGTTGTGAACTGTGAGTTATGAACTGCAAGGAAATAATTTCTTTTTAGACACATTAACTCATTAGACTTAATATACTAGATCACTAATAGATAATATTTATTTTTTGAAATTGTTTTTTAAGGGGGTTTTGATTTTAATAAGAAAAACAAGGCGACTTTTGTTTTCTTACAAAAGTCACTCGGAAGAAGGCTGATAAGCCTTTCCGAAATCGCCTTTGAATTTAAGATTTATTTAATTGTAAATTGTAAATTACCCATTGACAATTTATAATAAGTAAGGAGAGGAGGGGGAGATATATGAAGAAAGTAATGCTTGTATTATTTAGTTTTGAAAATTTAGACCAGGTAATTAATCGTACCTTTAAGTTAGTAGAGCCTGAAGATGAATTATATGTAGCAGGATTTATAGAAGAAGAGCTACCTGATTCCCTATCTAATTTAATCTCTGATATTGGCTTTTTAGGAAAGAAAGTAACCAATGATGTAGAGTCAACAATTGTTGAACAGTATCAAGATCGGGCCAACAAGAATTTAGACTCTATTGCTCAACAAGGTGAAGAAACTAAATCAAAAGTCAATGTAGAATTACTTGCTAAAGATGAGCTATCTGATATCAAGCAACAATTAAGAGCTGAAGAAGTTGATCATCTAATTATTAATTATACTAATGATCAATTTATTTCAGAAGAGGTACTAGTTTATCCTTTAGATCAGATTTTGCAAGAAATTGATATTCCTTATGAGTTATACTATGATGGAGAGTTAGATCAAGAAGAGAAGATAGAGGAGTAGGAATAGATTAAGCTTGAGCAAATTATAAGACCAATGATTTTAATGGTTGACTTAAACTTAGACACAAACTCAATTATAAATTATATAAATTTGAAGGGAGATACTTAAATGTCACAAATAGATTTACATACACATACTACAGCTTCTGATGGATCATTTACGCCACAGGAGTTAGTCAAAGAAGCCCAAGAGAGAGATTTAACTGCAGTTGCTATCACAGACCATGACAGTGTAGATGGTGTTAAACCAGCTTTAGATCTAGCAGAGGAACTAGATATAGAAGTAGTACCAGGTATTGAGTTAACAACTTATTATCAAGGAGAGAGAGTAGATATCTTAGGTTACTATATTGATCTAGATGCACCAGAGTTAACAGATGTATTAGATAAACTGCAGCGAGCTAGAGAAGTCAGAGCCCAACAGATTCTAGATAAATTAGCTGACTTAGATGTAGAGCTTGAATTCGAGAAATTAAAAGAAATAGCTGGAGAGAAAGGAATTGGACGTCCTCATATTGCTCGATTAATGGTGGCAGAAGGATATGTTGAAGAGATGCAGACAGCCTTTGATGATTACTTAGAGGATGGTGGTCCTGCTTATGTTCCTAAGTATCAGTTAGAGCCTAGTGATGCAGTTGAGTTGATTAGACAAGCTACAGGGATCCCAGTCTTGGCCCATCCAGGAGTCATAGATAATCAAGAGCTAGTAATAGAACTATTAGACCAGGAGGACTTTGCCGGAGTTGAAGCTTATTATTCCCAACATACTGATGAAGAGACCGATTATTATCTTCAGCTAGCCACAGACCATGGTCTATTGGTAACAGGTGGTTCTGACTGCCATGGCCCAGCAAATGAAGATAAATTTCTGTTAGGAACAGTAGATGTCTCTTATGAATTATTAGAAGGACTTAAAGAAATCTCTTAAAGGTGGGGGATCATGAAGAAACTACCAATAGGTATCAGTGATTTTAAAGAAATAATTGAAGATGACTATTATTATGTAGATAAGAGCTTTTTGATTAAAGATATTATAGATGATGGAGCTAAAGTAATTCTTTTGCCTCGTCCTAGAAGATTTGGTAAAACCCTTAACATTTCAATGTTACGCTATTTTTTTGAAAACTCTGCTGAAGATAATAGACATCTCTTTGCAGATTTAAAGATAAATAAGCAAGCTGAAGAATATTTAAATAAACAAGGTCAATATCCAGTGATTTTTTTGACCTTTAAAGGTGTTAAAGACTTAACTTGGGCTAATTGTTTTGAAGATTTAAAGGATATTATTTCCGAAGAATATGAACGCCATAATTATTTATTAGAAGATGATATATTAACTGCTAAAGAGAAGAAAATCTATCAGCAAATAATTGATTTAACGGCTAGTAGAGTTCATTACCAAAAATCTTTAGGAAAATTAAGTATTTATTTAGAAAGATATTATGGTACTAAGACTATTGTTCTAATTGATGAATATGACCAACCAATCCAAAGTGGGTATGCAGAAGGATATTATGAAGAAGTAATTAATTTTATGAGAGGATTTTTAGAAACTGGATTAAAAGATAATAGTAGTTTAGCTAAAGGTGTTCTAACAGGGATCTTAAGAGTGGCCAAAGAAAGTATCTTTTCTGGATTGAATAATTTATTAGTCAGTAGTTTACTCAATGTTAACTATGATAGTTATTTTGGTCTGTTGGAAGAAGAAGTAGAGAAGATCTTTATAGATTATAATTTAGAATATAAATTAACAGATATTAAAGACTGGTATAATGGATATTATTTTGGAGATCAAACATTATATAATCCTTGGTCAATAATTAATTGTATCTACTATAATGGTCAACTTAAGCCCTATTGGGTCAATACTAGTGGTAACCAAATCATCAAAGATTTAATTATAAATAGTGATAGCCAATTAAAAAGCGACCTAGAATTACTGATTAAAGGAGAGTCAGTTACTAGAAAGATAGATGAAAATATTGTCTTTGGAGATATTTATAAAAATAGTAGTTCTTTATGGAGTTTTTTATTATTAAGTGGTTATTTACGGGCCAATAGTAGTAAGCGAGAAGATGCTAGACTTTATTGTGATTTAGCAATCCCCAACCAAGAAGTTAAGTATATCTATGAAAAGATAATTATCGAGTGGTTTGAAGAAAATATTACTAGCCAGAAACTTAAATTAATGTTAGAGTCATTAACTACTGGAGATGTGGCAACCTTTACTGGTATTTTTAAAGAATTTGTTCTAAATAGCATGAGTAATTTTGATGTAGGTGGAGATGCTCCAGAAAAGGTATATCATGCCTTTGTGTTAGGACTACTCTTAAACTTAAGAGATAATTATCAAGTTAAATCTAATCGAGAAAGTGGCTATGGTCGCTATGATGTAATGCTTATCCCAGAAGATATTACTAAATTAGGCATAGTCATAGAGTTTAAAAAGGTTAATCAGTATACCAATGAAACTCTAGAAGAAGCAGTTGAATCAGCCTTAAATCAGATTGAAGAAAAAGAGTATCAACAAGAGCTAGTAGGGCAAGGAATAGATGATGTTTTAGAGTTAGGTATAGCTTTTTCAGGAAAGGATGTAATGGTTAGAAATAAGTAAAGTAGAGAATTGTAAGGATATATCAATTGAAATAATTTCAAATTTATCCTATACTAAATTTAGTGTTATATATTTCACAAGATAATAATTGTTTATTTTTTTGCAGATTTTAATTGTCAATTATAAATTAACAATTATGGGAGGAATATTGGATGAAATTAACAGTCGTAGGAACTGGGTATGTAGGATTAGTATCAGGAGCCTGTTTTGCTGAGCTAGGAAATGAAGTGATCTGTGTAGATATAGATGAAGAAAAGATAGAAGGATTGAAGAATGGGGTTATGCCTATTTATGAACCAGGATTAAAAGAGATTGTTGACCGCAATTATGATAACGGTAATCTCAAGTTTACTACTTCTTTAGAAGAAGGAATTAAAGAAAGTGATATTATCTTTATTGCTGTAGGTACTCCTTCTCAAGAGGATGGAGGGGCAGATCTATCAGCAGTCAAGGCTGTAGCCCAAGAGATAGCCCAACATATTAATGGCTATAAGATTGTAATTGATAAGAGTACTGTTCCAGTAGGAACAGGTGATTGGGTAGAAGAATTGATTGCAGAGCAAAAAGAGGCTGATTATGGATTTGATGTGGTCTCTTGTCCAGAGTTCTTACGTGAAGGTTCTGCAGTTGATGATACTATGCACCCCGATCGGATAGTAATAGGAACTGAAAGTGATAAAGCTGCTGATATTTTAGATGAGTTGCATCAGTCATTTGATGCACCTATCTTACATACTGATCGTTATAGTGCAGAGATGATCAAGTATGCTGCTAATGCTTTCTTAGCTACTAAGATCAGCTTTATTAATGAAATTGCTAATATCTGTGAACGAACAGGTGGTGACGTAGCAGAAGTAGCCAAAGGAATTGGACTTGATCACAGAATCAGTGACAAGTTCTTACGAGCTGGAGTTGGCTTTGGTGGAGCTTGTTTCCCGAAGGATACAAAAGCTATTGTCAAGACAGCAGAAGAACATGGCTATGACTTTAAAGTAGTTAATTCAGTTGTAGAGACTAATAAATTACAGAAACAAACGTTAGTTAATAAGTTAAAGAGAGAGTTGCCTGAGTTAGATGGTAAAACAGTTTCAGTATTAGGACTGGCTTTTAAGCCGAATACTGATGATATGCGAGAAGCACCATCTAGAACAGTAGTCAAGCAGTTATTAGAAGCTGGTGCAGAAGTTAAAGCTTATGACCCAATTGCTATGGAAGAAGCAGAAGGTATCTTTGGTGCTGATATTCAGTATTGTGAAGAGGTTTATGATGCTATAGAAGATACAGATGCTCTTATTTTAGTAACTGAATGGGATGAATTCCAAGATCTTGATCTTGATCAAGTAGAAGAATTATTAAATAATTCGATCTTTATTGATGGTCGCAACTGTTATGATGTAGATGAGATGAAAGAGAGAGGATTTGCCTATTATAGTGTTGGTCGCCCAGCAGTGAATAATAAAGAATTGGCTACTACAAAAGAGGTTGCAGCAACAACAGAATAGATATAGGGTATAAAGGGTATAAGCGAATATACACCAAACAGAATATGGTCCAGTGAGGAGTTACAGGCGAATCTATATACCAACAGAGTACAGGCGAACCTCGTGTTCCCCTGTACTTATTCTTACCTATGCGCCTGTGCTCGTGTTACCTGTATGGGGCGAACCTTGTGTTCGCCCCATAACAGGTTCAGGATTCGCCCCATACATATTTCTATTAGATTGGTAAATAGTAATCTAAGGGGATTAACTTGGAAAGAAATCGCCAATCGATTAGATTACAGGACTATGATTATTCTCAACCAGGTGCCTATTTTATAACTATTTGCACAAATAATCGTAAATGTATGTTCGGTAAGATTATTAATCAGAAGATGAAATTGAATTCTGCAGGTAAAATGGTTGATCGACAATGGAATGAATTATCGAATCGATTCTCTAATATTGTTTTAGATAAATATATAATAATGCCTGATCATATGCATGGAGTAATTATAATAAATGACAATAAGGATGAACCTTGTGTTCATCCTGAGACTCGTATTGACTCTAAACCTGATAAACAAGACAAAGGTCATGACAAAAATTATCCTCGTGGTACAAAAGGTGGATCAATTGGACGTATGATTCAGGCCTTTAAATCAATTTCAACCAATAAATATATTGATGGTGTTTATAATAATAATTGGAAACGATTTGATAAAAAATTATGGCAACGTAATTATTATGATCGTATCATTCGTAATCAACAAGAATTAAATAATGTTCGTCAATACATATCAAATAATCCTCGTAAATGGGCCAACAATTCACAAACCAGATAATAAAATCATAGCTACCTCCGTATAATAGAGATGTAGACAGATTGTAAAGAAACAGATATAAGGTAAGGAAGAACACAAGGTTCTTCCTTACCTTATATTACCTTTATAACAATAGGAGTGATAACTTGTGTTCACCCTATTGTTACGAAAAAATTAATCTGGAGGATAACAAATGAAGCAACTCAAAATTATGTCTGTATTTGGTACCCGGCCAGAAGCAATCAAGATGGCACCAGTCATCAAGACCTTAGCAGAAGATAATAGAATCAAATCAGTAGTTACAGTTACTGGTCAACATCGCTCCATGCTAGACCAGGTCTTAGAGCTATTTTCTATCACGCCAGATTATGACCTAGAAATTATGAAACCAGGCCAGTCATTGGCCCAGATAACTGCTAATATTCTAGAGCCTTTAGATCGAGTATTTAATCAAGAAGAGCCAGATCTAGTTCTAGTCCATGGTGATACTTCTACTACCTTTGTTAGTGCTCTAACTTCCTTTTATCACCAACTACAGCTAGGTCATATAGAAGCAGGTCTACGTAGTGGTAATAAGTACTCTCCTTACCCTGAAGAGGTCAACCGTCGACTAACAGGTGTTTTAGCTGATCTCCACTTTGCTCCTACTGAAACTAATTATTCTAATTTATCAGCTGAAGGAATTTCAGACTCAAATATTTTTGTGACTGGTAATACAGTAATTGATGCTTTAGAGATGATGATAGAGCCTAATTATTCTTTTCAAAATCCTAGTTTACAACAGATAGATTTAAATAATCATAAAGTTATTTTGTTAACAGCACATCGGAGAGAAAACTTGGGTCAACCACTAGAGAATATCTGTAGAGCAGTCGAAGATATTGTCTCTCTATCTTCAGAGGTAGAAATAGTCTGGCCTGTTCATCCCAATCCTAAAGTAAAAGATAAGGTATACACTATCTTAGATAATCAACCTAGAATACATTTAATTGATCCTCTAGCTTACAAAGAATTCATTAATTTAATAGCGAGATGTTATTTAGTAGTTACTGATTCGGGTGGTCTACAAGAAGAAGCACCTAGTTTAGATAAGCCTGTTCTAGTGTTGAGAGAGACTACTGAACGTAGAGAGGCATTAAAAGCAGGAACTATTAAACTAGTAGGCACTGAAAGAAGAAATATCAGAAAGGCACTTATCAAGTTGGTCACTGACCAAGAAGAGTATCAAACAATAGTTAATACTAACAATCCTTATGGTGATGGACAGGCCAGTAGAAGAATCTTAGAATCCATTTTGTATTCTTTCGATTATCGGGCTAGCTTACCTCAAGAATTCATGGTTAAGAAAGGAATTTTAAGTTAAATATTTAATTAATTAAGTAGAAGAACTATAAATTAAATAGAGAGGGATGATAGGATTGTCAGTAGCAAGGAAAGTACTAGTTACTGGGGGAGCAGGTTTCATTGGCTCTCATATTGTAGACCAGTTAATAGATAGAGGCGACAAAGTTATTGTTCTAGATAATCTATCTACAGGAAAGAAGGAGAATTTAAATAAAAAAGCTGAATTTCATAAGTTAGATATTAGAGATGATTTAACAGAAGTATTCGAACAGTATAATATTGATTATGTAATACATCAGGCAGCTCAAATAGATATTCAACGTTCTCTTAAGGAACCAGCTTTTGATAGTGATATTAATATAACAGGAACAGTTAATTTATTAGAGTACTGCCAACAGTATGATATTCAAAAGGTTGTTTATGCTTCTTCAGCAGCAGTTTATGGTCAACCAGAATATCTAGGAATAGATGAAAAACATCCAGTCGATCCAATCTCCTATTATGGTATCTCTAAACATACTCCTGAACATTACTTAAAGGTCTTTAGTCAGTTATATGATTTAGATTATACTATCTTACGCTATGCTAATGCTTATGGAATACGCCAAGATCCTAAAGGAGAAGGCGGCGTTATTTCTATCTTTGTTGATAAATTACTTAATAGTGAGAAACCAATTATTTTTGGCGATGGAAAGCAAACACGAGATTTTATTTATGTAGCCGACATTGCTCGGGCCAACTTAGCTGCCTTAGAAGCAGGTAGTGAAGAAATTATTAATATCAGTTGTAATAGACAGACTTCAGTTAATCAGTTAGTAGAAACTATGAATCAAGTAGCAGATACCAATTTAGACCCAGTCTATCAAGAGGCTAGAGAAGGAGATATTAAACATAGCTATTTAGTTAATGATAAGGCCAAAGAAGTATTAGATTGGGAACCAGAGTATACATTACAGGATGGATTAAAGGAGACATTTAAGTATTACAAATAATATTCTGTAAAAAGAAGTCTGTTAATTGTAAAATATGTTATGCCATGTTACAATATTGAGTGTCACCATTGATGAATTGTGAGTCGTGAGCCTAGTCAATATCAAAACAATGAATTTGATTTAAATCTTTTAAAGCAGAAGTCTTGTTAGGTTTAGATTTTGAATGTAATGATTTTGATTTAGCTCATAGCTCTATAGCACATGACTATATTACTTTATTAATCATAAAAATAGGAGGATTGAAATCATGTCTAAGGTTAAAAAAGCAGTGATTCCAGCCGCAGGATTAGGAACTAGGTTCTTACCAGCAACTAAAGCTCAACCTAAAGAGATGTTACCAATTGTCGATAAACCAACAATCCAATACATTGTAGAAGAAGCAGTCGAGTCAGGGATTGAAGAGTTGATCATTATTACAGGACGCCATAAGCGGGCAATTGAAGATCATTTTGATAAAAATTTAGAGTTAGAGATGGCTCTAGAGAGAAAAGGAAAAGATGATATGTTAGAGACAGTTCAAGATATCTCTAGCTTAATCAATGTTCATTATGTGCGCCAAAAAGAACCGAAAGGTTTAGGCCATGCTATCTTACGGGCCAAGACCTTTATTGGTGATGAACCATTTGCTGTTCTATTAGGTGATGATATTGTTAAAGCTAAAAAGCCTGTTACAAAACAGCTAATTGAGGCTTATGAAGAAGAAGAGTCTAGTATCATTGGTGTTCAAGAAGTAGCTGATGAAGTAGTCCATAAGTATGGTATCGTCGATTATTCACAGCAAGTAGCTGATGATCTATATAAGGTAGCTAATATGGTAGAAAAACCTGCTTTAGAGGAGGCACCATCTAATATAGCTATTCTAGGACGATATATTCTATCACCACGTATCTTTGATATCTTAGAAAATACTCCTCCAGGTAAAGGAAATGAGATTCAGTTGACTGATGCTTTAGAAAGTCTACTATCACAAGATAATATCTTTGCTCGCGTCTTTGCAGGCAAAAGATATGATATAGGTAATAAGTTAGGATTTTTAGAAGCTACAGTTGAATTTGCTCTATCTAGAGAGGATACAAGAGAAGAATTTAGTAATTATTTAGCTGATCTATTAAGCCAAGATCCAGAGGCTCTAGAAAAGATAGCAGCAGCCCAAGAGAAATAGTAACTTAAACGTCGGAGAAATCCGGCGTTTCTTTATTGATATAAGGTGTCAATGACACATTATATAAGTGTACAGTTTACAGTTGAAACCCCAAAATCAAACTTTTGGTAGCTTTTGAATTAAATCTTTATCAAAATTTTGTATAAAAATGTTAAAAACTATTTTATATCTAATTGCCAATAATTAATAATTGTCTACTAGACCAGACTACGCTATAATAAAGTTAATACTAGACTTGAATAAGGGTTGGGATAATTATGAACCAAATAGGAAATAAGATAACATTAGTACTAGTAGTTCTTGTGGTAGTGGCAATCAGTTCAGTAGCTGGTAGTTTTTATTTTAATCAGAATAGTCAAGACAGTCCAGTTGTAGAGGATGATGTAAAAGAAGATAAGGTAGAGGAGAATAAAGAGGATAAGCAAAAGAACAAGAGACAAGATCCTCTAGAGAAAGCAAAGCAAAACAAGAAAGCAGTAGATGCAGACAAGTTATTGGTTCAGGCTAGAGAATTATATTACCAAGGAGATTATCAGGCTAGTATTGCTAAGTATCAGCAACTAGCAGAAAGCACTAACTCTAAACAAGCTCTCAGTAATCTAGCTACCATTTATGAAGAACTAGGTAATTATCAACAGGTAGTTGAAGAATATCAAAAGCTATTACAGTTAGATGCTAGTCCAGAAGTTAGATTAGGCTTAGGAGTTGCTTATTATAATCTAGGTCAATTAGAAACTGCTAAAGAGCAATTAATGAAAGTAATTAAGCAGTCTCAGATAGATTATAAATTAAGAGAAACCAATTATTATCTAGGATTAATCTATAAAGAAATGAAAAGGTATGATTTGGCTAAAAAGTATTTTCAACAAGCAGTTAAGCTAGAAACTTCTGCTTTGGCCTATTATCAGTTAGGAGAAGTTGAATTTGCTAAGCAGGATTATAGTACAGCTAAACAGTTTTATCAGCAGGCTTTACAAACTGACGGAAGTTTGAAAGGAGTCAGCTATAAGTTAGCTTTATCCTATCTCAAGTTAGATAAGATTCAGCAAGCAATTAACTACTTTAAGACAGCTCTCAATGAAAATAGTAATAATCAGTTAGCACAGGATAAATTAGATCAATTGAAACAAGATTACCCAGAGTACTTTGAATCTAAAACTACTCCAGGTAATAAGCCAGATAAAGAACCATTAACCAGAGAAGATTTACCTCAGAAAGTAGATTTTAAATTTATTAAACCTTTATCTGACCCTGGGCCAACTATCCGAGTTGGAATTATAGTTGAAAAACCACAGTTATTCTTTAGAGTAGGAAGTGACTTCTTAGTAAAACAGAATGAAGAGATAATAGCTCGTGGTCAGAAAGGTGAAATTGTTAAAGCAGTATTTAATGATGGTAAGTATCAATTAGAATTTGAAGATAAAATAATTGATTTTACTACAGCAGTCAAGATAGTACCTGAAGCTTATGCATCAATTTTGGTTCATAATGTTGAGTATGGAACAGGATATTATTGGGGAGGGAGAGAAGATAGACAGTATCGTGGTCTATTAGAGCTAAAACCAAGAGGTGAAGGCATTACAGCAGTTAATCTAGTTCGTCTAGAAGAGTATCTACAGGCAGTTATTCCTTCTGAGATGTCAGCTTCTTGGCCAGCCGAAGCACTAAAGGTACAAGCAGTAGCAGCACGTAGTTATACTTTAGCTAATCTAGGGAAACATGGTAGCCAAGGTTTTGATCTCTGTTCTACTGTTCATTGTGCAGCTTATCGTGGTTTAGGACGTGAGCATAAGTCTTCTAATCAGGCAGTTCAGGCAACTGCTGGAGAAGTTATGACTTATAATGGCGATCCAATTAATGCTGTCTATAGTGCCAATTCTGGTGGACATACTGAAGACAGTGAAGATATCTGGAGTGGTAAGGTGCCTTATCTACGAGGAGTTTCTACAGAGGTTGAAGAGAGTAAATTTCCTCTGTCTCCAGTAGAGTTAAAAGAATGGTTGAAGGAAGTTCCAGCATCTTATTCAGCTGCTCAAGAATATACTAAGTTAAGCCATTATCGTTGGCAACGGAATCTTTCAGTCGATTATTTAGAAGATAAATTAGGGATTACAGATATTAAGCAGATTCTACCTACCTCACGTGGAGAGGCAGGTAGTGTGCAGGCAGTCTTAGTAACAGGTGCAGATCAAGAGAAGAAGATAACAAGTGGATTACGTTGGAAATTTGGTGGTTTAAGAAGTAATCGGTTCTGGATTCAGCCTCAGTATCAGAATGGAAAGTTAGTCAGTTTTCTATTCTATGGTAGTGGCTGGGGCCATAGTGTTGGTATGGATCAGGTAGCTGTAGCTGGTATGGCTGATAGTGGTAAGCAATACCAGAATATTTTACAGCATTTCTATACAGGAGTTAAAATAGAAGATTGGTATTAAGATTAAATCGGAGGTACTTAATATATTAAGTACCTCCGATTTTTATATTTTTTGGTCAAGATAGACAAATTAATACTAATAGGATATAATTATTAATAGTTCGTCTTATTAAAAAGTAACTTATTAGGTGTTATTGAGATAGAAAATAAAGATTAAGGTTGAGATTGAGCAGCCCATAACCGCAATAATTTTAGTTGTTTACTTAAACTCAATAGTTTATAGAGGTTGATTTTACGTTTTTAATTGTAAACTGTACACTGACCAATAGAGGGGGACTAAATATGTGTCGATTAAATCCACGAGTAGACTTTGCTTTTAAGAAACTTTTTGGTAGTGAAGAGAATAAAGATATTCTAATTTCTTTTATTAATGCTGTTTTAGATCCAGAGGATAAAGTAGAAGATATAACTTTGAAGAATCCTTATAATTCTAAAAGATTTAGAGAGGATAAACTATCAATTCTTGATGTTAAAGCAGTTGATGAACAAGGTCAGTGGTATAATATTGAAATGCAGATTGCTGACCAAGATTTCTATGCTAAGCGTGCTCTTTATTATTGGGGTAAAGTCTATACTGATCAACTAGAAGAGGGTAAATCCTATAGTGAGTTAGAACGGACAGTTGTTATTAATGTCCTTAATTTTAATTGCTTAGAAGAAGATAGTTATCATAATGTCTTTAAAATTTATAATAAGGATACTAAAGAGCAATTAAATGATCTACTAGAGATTCATTTTATTGAATTAGAAAAATATAATAAAGATTTATCTAATTTACAGACAGTTTTGGATAGATGGGTAGAATTTCTAAAGAAGGCCCATCTTTATAGTAAAGAGAATATACCTCAAGAGCTCAGTCAAGATAAGAGTGTAGAGCGAGCAATTAAGGTCTTAGATACTATGTATCTAAATGAAGAAGAGAGAGAGCTTTATGAAGCTAAATTAAAACAACTTAGAGATGAAGAATCAATTATTAAAACTGCTGAACGTAAGGGCAGAGAGGAAGGCAGAGAGGAAGGTAGAGAAGAAGGTAGACGGGAAGGTAGGAGAGAAGGAAGAAAAGAAGGTAAGAAAGAAATAGCTAAAGAACTGTTAGCTGAAGGAATGAAGTTAGAAAAAGTAGTCCAATTAACTGGTTTACAGAGAATAGAGGTTGAAGAATTAATTGATTAAGGGACGAAGTTTATTCGTCCTTTTCTAATTTTTTGATTAAGATAGACAAATTAGCTATAGTGGGATATAATTATTGATAGTTCTAGTGTTTAAAATTAACTTATTAAGTGTTATTGAGATAAAAATCAAAGATTAAGGTTGAGATCGAGTAGCCCATAACCGCAATAATTTTAGTTGTTTACTTAAACTCAATAGTTTATAGGGGTTGATTTTATGGTTTTAACTGTAAACTGACCAACATAGGAGGTAAATAATGAAATTAATAGATTTTAATAAGTATTTAGAGGAATATCCTAAGACATCAGGTCTATATCCAGAAAAACTACAACAGATAGGTAACAAGTATCATGATAAAGGTTATTTAACTAGAGAAGAGCTTTATCAGTTGGCCCATCTTAATTCTACTCGTAGTTCTTATCATGTAAAGAAAAATCCTAAACAACGTGTAAAAAAGGTAACTAAAGTGGCTTACCAATTAGATGATGAGTTCTGCCAGCTGGCCTTACTTAATAGTCTAAAAGGAGTAGCAACTCCTACTGCATCAGCTATTCTGACCAGCTTAGATGATAAAAACCATTGTGTGATTGATACTCGAGTCTGGGCAACTCTATATCGATTAGGCTATTTTGCTAAAGAAAAGGAACGTTTTAATCCTGAAGATTATATTAAGATTATTGAGATAGTAAGAAGAATGGCTCAAGAGGAGAAGATGAAGGTAGCTGATATTGGTTATGCTTTATTTGCTTATGATGTAGTCCATAGAGAAGGTAATCTACATTAAATCTTATACTGCTTTAGTTACTCTAATTATTAATGAGGTGAAGGATTAATGTTTAATGAAAGCTGGAAGTATTTAAATTTAGTAATTCTGCTGCTCTTGACTTTGACAGCTACTACTTTTGCTAGTTCATCAGCTAAGAATTTAGGTTTAGGTTCTGATTTTGCAACGGTAACTGGAACAGATGCCTTATATAGTAATCCTGGAGCAGTTAATGTTGATTCTAGTATCTTTACATTTGAGTTAGGGGTAGATGCTGGTCTATGGAATAACTTATTAAGTAATGACTACATAACGCCAAAAGAGAATGATAAATTATTGAATAAGATAAAAGATAATGGATTCTTAGTCAGTCCTACTGGGAAATTAGGTAGTAAGTTGATAATTGGACCAGTAGCTAGTAGTTTAGATGTTAATACTAAAGGCTTAGTCAGTTTATCACCTAATGTAGCTAAATTATTATTAAAAGGAAATCAAATTAGTCATACTTATAATTTAGATACTACTTCAGGAGCTGGTGGGGTATATGCTGATGGAAGAATTAATTTTTCAGTTGAAGCGCCTAAAGAGGTTAGTCGAGACTGGGATGTGGAAAATCTTTATGTAGGTTTTACTTATCATCAGCTGGCTGGTTCTGTATTCAAAGTTACAGCAGTTGGAGATAGTACAGATGGAGAAGAGACAACTACAAAACAGGCTTATCTAATGGCTAAGTATAATGATCCTAATCAGAGTTTAGCTACTGGTTCAGCCTTTGATTTAGGAGTCTATAGTAGATTAAATGATAGATATAGTTTCGGTTTTAGTATTATGAATATAGGTTCCTTAACTGCTACTGAAGAGAGTACAGAATATAGTAAGTATCAATATGACAGTACTACAGAAGATCTTAACGAAATTGAAGAAGGAAGTCTAAATCAAAAATTAACTTGGCAGTTACCTACTACTTACCGTTTCGGTGGAAAGATGAAGTATAGTGAGAATGTTAACTTGTTAGCTAATTACTCGCTAACTAAATACTATACTACAGAGGATATAAATTATACAGATCATAAGGTAGCTATTGCTACTGAGTTGATGTGGCTTAGTTTCCTGCCTGTACGGACTGGAGTCAATTATTCTACTTTAGAGGATGATCTTGATTGGTCAGCAGGATTAGGACTGTATTTTGGCCCTTGGAAGACAGATTTAGGAGTCTCTGATGTAACTGGCTTATTCAATCAAACTAAAGATTTAAAAGTTGGAATTACTACTAAAATAGAGTTTTGATCTTAAGGCAGGAAGTAAGTTTCCTGTCTTTTTTGTTATTTAAGTCTGTTTTTTCATATTATAATCAGTAGATGATAATCAACTAAATAATTGTAATCTAGTAAAAACTAACAAGGGATTTTATTTATTATGGAGAAACTATAATAAAAGAGTTATTGGAGGCAGAATAATGAAATATAAAGTAGCAAGTATCATTTGTTTATTACTTGTAGGATTGATAGTTGGCCCGCAGATAGCAACTGCTGCGCCAGATAAAGAAGTTTCTGTAACAGGTATGGCTTATATTAGTAATGATAACTTAGTCAAAGCTAGAGAACAGGCTATTAATGATGGTCTACGTCGTGCTGTAGAGCAGGTGGTAGGTACTTTCATTAGTTCTCAGACCAAGACTGCTAATGCTCAGTTAATTGAAGATGAGATTTTAAAGAGTAGTCAAGGTTATGTTAAGAAGTATCAGATATTGGATAAATCCATAGCTGAAAATAGCTATAAAATCAAATTAAGAGCTACAGTAAGTAGCGAAGATTTAACTAATGATTTAGAGGTTTTAAAGTTAAATATTAAGCGCCATGGCAATCCACGTTTAATGATTTTAGTTTCTCAAGAAGATGATAATTATTATATTAATTTATCTTCACAAGTGACAGAGACTGCATTGATGAGTAAATTTATAGAATCAGGTTATCAAGTTATAGATCGTTATCAGATTAAGAAAGTAACTAGTCGAGATCAGCGTCGTACAATTTTAGGTGGTAACTATCAATTAGCAGCTAAGATAGGTTCAGAGTTGAAGGCTGATGTAGTGATTATTGGATCTGCTCAGGCCAACCATGTCGACTTAGATGATGTAGTTAGTGGTGATATAGCAGGTGATTTAAAAGCTTATCAGGCTCAATTTGATGCTAAGGCAATCAATACAGAAACTGCTCAGGTAATAGCAACAGTAATAGGTGAAGGTAAAGGAGCAGGAGTAAATCGAGAAGATGCGGCCCAGAAAGCATTAACTGAAGCTGCTAATAGTGCTGGAGAAAGGTTGATTGAAAAAGTTAGTCAAAGCTTAATTAATCAAGAGCAGACTATTCAATTAAAGGTCTTAGGAGTTGATTCACTGCAACAATTGAGTCGACTAAAAAATAAATTATCTACTATTACAGGAGTTAAAAACTCTTATTTTAGAGAGTATAGCTCGAATTTAGTTACCTTTGATCTTGATTTAGAGCCAACTACTGAAGTTTTAAATATTGCGTTAGAGTTACAAGAAAAGGTTAACTTTAAATTTGAAATACAGAATATGTCTAATGCTAAGTTGATCTTAAAAGTTAAATAACTTAAGGAGGGATGTTAGTGGAGAGAAAGATTGGAATCTATTCATTGGTAGTATTACTATCTTTAGTTAGTTTAAACCTGCCACTAGAGGCTGAAGATAGCTTATTTAATAGTCCCCAAGATTCTAAGACTGATTGGCAGAAATCAGTTATTAAGGCTAAAGGATATGGTGTAGCTCCTAGTTATATCAAGAATGATGGTCATGCTAAGATTATGGCTCGAGAAGCAGCCATTACTATAGCCCAAAGGCATCTTTTAGAACGGATTAAAAAAGTAAAGATTGATGCCCAACAGACAGTAGAGAATAATCAAATTCAATCTGATACAATTATTAAGCGTGTTAAAGGAGCTATTCAAGGAGCTTATATTGTTAAGGAAAAGAAGTTACCTGATAATGCCTATATGGTAGTTATGGAACTTAAATTTTATGGAAAAAATGGAGTTATAAAAGCTATTTTTCCTGAATTAGAAGAGCAAAAAGGTGGTAATAATCAATCTCAAGCGACGATGAACCAGTCTCAAGTTAATGATACTCAAGTGAATATAGAGCAAGGAAGTAGTTATACTGGTATTATTATTAATACTCTTAACTTGAATGTAAAAGCTGCTATGGCACCTAAGATATATAATAACCAAGATCAGTTGATCTATGGTAGGTCTAAAGTAAGACGTAGTAGTGTAGTTAAGAATGGTATTGTAGGCTATACTAGAAGTTTAGCAGATGCTAAAGTGAATCCTAGAGTAGGAGATAAGCCCTTAATTATTAATGCCCTAGGGATTAAAGGTAGATATAAGACTGATTTAGTACTTTCTAAAGCTGATGCTAGAAAAGTTAAACAGATAGGTAAGATCAATAATATCTTTAAAAATTCTAAGCTGATTATTGTTTTAAATTAAGGAGGGAGCTAAGTGAAAAACCGAATATTCTTTAGTATTATTCTAATGGTGTTAACTATAAGTATAGTAGGGTGTAATGATCCGCAGTATATGAATCTAAGAGGTAGAGTTATAGATAATGTTAATAGTCAGCCCCTAGCTAATGTAGAGGTTAATGCTGGGACTAAGACAGTAACAACTAATGCTCAAGGTTACTTTATGATTAAGAAATTACCTGTAGTTGATAATCTATCTAAACAAGATAGAATGTTAAAAGTGACTAGTCCAGGTTACAAGTCTTATCAACAGCCTATTAGGCTACAACCAGGTGATAAATCAGTTGACATTAAACTACATCGGAAGTATATGAATTTAACAGGAAGAGTAATAGATCAATTTACTGGTAGATCTTTAGCTGGAATTAAGGTTGAAGTAGGTAATAGAGTAGTAGAGACAAATGCTAATGGCTACTTTAAAGTTAAAAAAATACATGCTATCAGTAATACTGCAATGAAGAATAGAATGGTCAAAGTAAGTGCCCCTGGTTATAGAACTTATGCCCAACCAATTAGTTTTAGCCAAGGAACAAAGTCACTTAAAATTAAGTTAGAGAATAGAAGAGAAAATAAACTATTTTTTGTTAGTAATCATAGTGGTTCTAAGGATATTTATTTGACTGATATTTATGGTAATCAAATAACTCAATTAACTAATCATCAGGCAGATAATTGGGCAATTGATTGGTCTGCTAGAAGAAAAGAGTTATTATTCTTATCTAATCGAGAAGGTAATACAAATATTTATGCTATGAAATCTGATGGCTCTAATTTAAAGCAACTGACGTATACTACTAGTGATAAAGAGAGTCCAATTTGGATTGGCCAAGATAATATTTTATTTACTTCTAATAGAGATGGTGATTATGAACTATATGTTATGGATCTAGCAGATAGTTATTTACGTCGACTAACAGATAATAGTTATTATGATGGGCAAGCTGCTTATTCAGCTGCTAGAGGTGAAATTGCTTATATTTCAGAAACTACAGGAGAGAGAAAGTTACATATAATGAAACAAAATGGTGATCAAAAATTAGTTTTAAATACAAACCTAGGAACTGATAGTTCTCCTAGCTGGACGCAAGGTGGTAATCAACTCTTATTTACCAGTTTTAGTGCTAATCAATCTAAGTTATATCAGATCAATCCTAATGGTAGTGGATTAAAAGCTAAATTTAAATCACAAGCTAGATTAACTGATTATGATACTATAGAATCTAAAGAAGAATTAATCTTATATCTGATTAATGGTAGAATGAAGTTACAAGCTGATGAGGGTGAAATTAGAAGCATTTTAACTAAACCAGGAATTAACTATTTAGAAGTAATTTGGAAAGAATAAAAGAGGAGGAATAAGATCATGTTAAGAGATTATAATCAATTTATTGCAGTAGTATTATTAGTATTTATATCTGTTACTTTTATAGGAGCTGATTATGCTCAAGCACAGGCTGGAGCTAAGTTTGACTTTGGTTCTGATAATGAGACACTTAAGAAGGTAGGTATTGGTGGTATAATAGTTTTGGGAATCATGGGAATTGTTAATTTAGTTCGTAAACATAAAGAAGAAGAGTATCAAGGGCATTTAAAACGTGGTAAAATGTACTTAGAGCAAGAAGATTATGATGAGGCCATTAATAATTTAAGTCAAGCACAGGACGTCAAAGATACTATAGAAGTAGAACGTCTACTTCATAAAGCTAGAAGTAAGTATCAAAAGAAACATTATCAATTAGGTAATCAATACCTAGAAGAAGGAAATTGGGAGTTAGCTTATCATGAGTTTGAGAAAGTCAAAAGATATGGAAGTTATTTAGATACTCAACAAAAGTATAATCAGGCTTATCGCCACTTACGAGAGCTAAAGTTAAAAAGAATAGCAGTTGTAGAGTTTGAAGACAGTTCTTATGGCTATGGTAATCTAGGTCAACGAGCTACTAGTTTATTTACAGCACAATTACTAGATAAGAATCCGAAATTTATTGAAGTTATTGAGCGAGAGCAGTTAAATGAAGTGTTAGAAGAACAGAAGTTAGGAGCTAGTGGTCTAATTGATTCTTCAACAGCTAAGGATATTGGAAATATTATGGGAGTTGACTATTTAGTAGTAGGTGAAGTGATTAGTGGTGATGTATCAGAAAATAAAGATAGTGAATGGGTAGATGTTTATTATTCAGATGAGGAGAAGAGAAGATACACTGTACAGAAGGTAGCCTATACTCAGATCTTCTTTAAGCTATTGAAAGTATCTGATGGATCAGTAGTGTTAAGTAAACGAGTTAAGAAGAAGGTAAAGTATGAAGATTCTTATTATGAAGGAGATTCAGTTGTTGTTCCTTCTGATAATGAGTTGATGGATGAAGCTTTAACCAATACTGTTGATAGTTTTGCTAGACAAATTTATAATAAATATGAATTATAAAAAAAGAGGCCAACCCTACCCTAGGGTTGGCCCTTTTTTTAGTTAGCAAAGATATGTTTACCAATTCTACGGACTACTCGTCTAGAATAGATCCAATGACTAGTTACTCCAGCGGGATTATAGTAGTAGTTACAGCCATAAGTAGGATCCCAACCACGAATAGCAGCTAGAGTTGCACGGATGGTTTTTGGATTAGGGGTATGAGTCCAGACATGACCATAGGCTACAGCAGTAAAGGCCCAAGGCTGATAGATAACTCCTGGTATGGTGTTAGGAAATTTAGGATTATGAACACGATTCATAATTACAGCACCAACTGCTACTTGGCCTAGAAAGGGTTCACCTCTAGCCTCAGCAGATACAGTTCGAATCATTAACCTTACTTTAGGAGATAAGCTCCAGAAGTCTGGGGCATAAGCTTCAGCCTCTTCTATTGTATTATTAGTTTCTATTTTATCATTAGATTGTTTATAGTAGATAAATGTACTGGTACCAATTAGAGCTAAAACTAATATAAAGACTACCTTCTTTTTCATTTTAATCCCCTCTTTATAGCTATTTGTTATTAGCTTGTTCTTTTAAATGAAATTATATTCGTATTTTTAGTTACAGGTTATTAGTTATGAGTCATGAGTAGTATGCTATGTGCTATCAGCAGATTTTCACGGAGAGTCTGTAGGACTCATATAAACTCTTAGTGAGTAAAGACCATCTACACACAGCAGACGATAGATAGCTGTGGCACGAAAGTGCCACTTTATATCAATAATTTTTCAGTAAGCCGGAATAATACTAATACTTATGCTTGACATTTGCCCAATAATATCGTAATATATAAATACAATGATAATGGAGGGTAATCAAGTGGAAGATATCACAAAAGAGATGAAAGAGTTAAAAGATAAAGCAGAGATTCTAAAAGCACTTTCGCATCCTGTTAGGTTATGTATTGTAAAAGGTCTAATGGAAGAAGAGGGTTGTAATGTGTCCAAGATGCAACAATGTATTGAAATTCCTCAGTCTACTTTATCCCAGCACTTAGCTAAGTTAAGAAACTTAAATATTTTAGAGGGCCAACGGAATGGTGTGGAGGTAAATTATTATGTGATTAATGAAGATGCGAAACAGATTGTTAGTACTTTATTTTAAAATCATTATTAGATTGAGATCAAGGTTAAGGTTAAGGAAACTGAAAGAACTAATGTTAGAAATTTATCATAATTTTTCTTAATCTCAACCTCGATCTTAGCCTTAAATATTCTAAAATTTTGATATATAAATATTATAAACTATTCAAACTTAAACTCAATAATCAAGGAGGTATTTTAATGAGTAATAGAATTTTAATTATCGGTGGTGTAGCTGGTGGAGCTAGTACTGCAGCTAGATTACGTCGGATGGATGAAGAATCTGAAATAGTCATTTTTGAAAAGGGAGAGCATATTTCTTTTGCTAATTGTGGTCTGCCATATCACATTGGAGAGGTGATTGAGGAACGAGAGAAATTACTGGTTCAGACTCCTGAAGCAATGGAAGAAAGGTTTAATATTGATGTTCGTGTTAATAATGAAGTAGTTGAGATTGATCGTGATAGTCAAGAATTAGAGGTTGAAGATTTAGAAATAGGTAAGACATATCGTGAAAGCTACGATTATGTCGTATTATCGCCAGGTGCAGATCCTATTCGACCACCAGTACCAGGAATTGATGGTGACAATATCTTTACATTACGGAATATTCCTGATACTGATCGGATTAAAGGATATGTTGATAGTGAGAATCCAAGGCATGCAGTAGTAGTTGGAGCAGGGTATATTGGTGTAGAAATGGCTGAGAACTTACATGAACGTGGTTTAGAGGTTTCTATTGTAGAGATGGCTCCTCAGGTGCTAGGGCCAATTGATCGAGAGATGGCTGCTCAAGTTCATAATCACTTACGTATGAAAGGAATCGACCTTCATCTAGAAAATGGAGTAGCTGGTTTTGCTGATAAAGATGATAGAAAAGAAGTTGAGTTACAAGATGGTAGTAAACTAACAACAGATTTAGTTATTATGTCTGCTGGAGTCAGTCCTAATATTGAATTGGCCCAAGAGGCTGATTTAGAGATTGGTAAGACAGGAGCAATCAAGGTCAATGATTATCTACAGACTTCTGATGAAAATATCTATGCTATTGGTGATGCTATTGAAGTTACTGATGCTATAACAGGTCAGCCAGCCCATATTCCATTAGCTGGTCCAGCTAATAAACAAGGTCGGATTGTTGCTAATAACTTAGCTGGTAAGAAAGAGAAATTTAAAGGTAGCCAGGGAACTGCTATTGCTAAGGTCTTTGATTTAGAAGTAGGTGCTACAGGTAATAACGAAAAACAACTACAAGAGGCTGGAATTGATTATCAGGTATCTTATATCAATAAGAAGAATCATGCAGGTTATTATCCTGGTGCGGTACCAATGACATTAAAGATTATCTTTATGCCAGAAGAAGGAAGATTATTAGGTGCTCAAGCTATAGGTTATGATGGTGTAGATAAGCGAATTGATGTCTTAGCAACAGCAATTAGATTTGAGAAGACAGTCTTTGATCTACAAGATATTGATTTAGCTTATGCTCCACCATTTGGTTCAGCCAAAGATCCAGTTAATATGGCTGGTTTTACTGCTGGTAATATTTTAAATGATCAAATGGATGTTATTCAGTGGCATGAAATTGATGCTTTAGATGATGATACTATTCTGTTAGATGTCAGAGAAGAAGTAGAAGTTCAGTTAGGTAAGATAGAGGGAGCAGTTAATATCCCATTAAATAGCTTACGAGATAGATTAGATGAATTAGATCAGGATAAAGAGATTGTTGTCTATTGTGCAGTTGGTCTACGAGGTTATATTGGAGCTAGAATCTTAATGCAGAATGGATTTAAAGAGGTTAGGAACTTAGCTGGTGGATACAAGTTATATGATGCAGTTCAGAAAGATAAAAATCATACAGTAGATAATTCAACAACACCTGAAAGAGATAAATTAGCTAGTGTTTCTAATCCAGAAGAAGGCCATGAAGTAGAGGAGGAGATTAATATGGCAACTAAGGCTGAAGGAGAAAGAGTAAAGCTTGATGCCTGTGGTTTGCAGTGTCCAGGGCCAATTATGCAGGTTTCACAGAAGATAAATGAACTTGAAGACGGTGATGTTTTAGAGGTAGTAGCAACTGATCCTGGTTTTACATCTGATATTAAAGCATGGTGTCAGAGTACTGGTAATACATTACTAGATACAGGTGATCAAGGAAGTAAATTTACAGCTGTAATTCAGAAAGGTCAAGCTGGTCAGCCACTTGCTAATACAAATCAGACAGCTCCAGCTAAAAATGGTGCCACAATGGTTGTCTTTGAAGGTAATTTAGATAAGGCAATAGCATCCTTTATCATTGCCAATGGTGCTGCATCAATGGGTAAAGATGTAACTCTGTTCTTTACTTTCTGGGGGCTAAATGTCCTACGGAAGAATCGAGATGTCGATGTAGAAAAAGGACTAATGGATCAGATGTTTGGTAAGATGATGCCACAAGGCAGTAAAGAGTTACCATTATCAAATATGAATATGTTTGGTATGGGATCTAAGATGATTCGGAAGGTAATGGAAAATAAGGGAGTTGACTCTTTAGAGGAGTTAATGAAACAAGCGCAAGACAATGGTGTTAGGTTGGTTGCTTGCCAGATGTCTATGGATGTTATGGGCATCCAAAAAGAAGAATTAATTGATGGAGTGGAAGTCGGTGGTGTAGCTACTTTCTTAAACTCTGCTAACCAATCTAATATGAGCTTATTTATTTAATCTTAACTTTATTATTAATCCTCTTGGCAGCCTGCCAAGAGGATTTTTTATTTTTTTGATAGGAAAAATAACTATTCTATTAACTTGAATAAATTGTAATTTTATTATAAAATTGTAAATGAAATAATATATTTAAATGAAGGTGGTGCATGATGGAAAAGAATCAGATCAACTATTTAGTATCGAGTATTATTTTAATACTGACTTTTTTTATAATTTTTCCAGTAGCAGCAGAAGCCAATTATAAGTTAGCTATTGGAGATCAACTTTATATTTCTGTTTGGGGACATCAGGATTTACAACAAGAAGTAACAGTTGGCCCAGATGGTCAAATTAGTTTTCCTTTAGTAGGCCAGACTAAAGCTAAGGGGTTAACTATTGACAGATTAACTGAAAGGCTTACACATAAATTACAAAAATACATAAAAACTAAGCAGTCTAAAGTGAATATAGTATTAAAAAAGTATGAAGTTGTTAAAGTTATGGTTTTAGGTGAAGTAAATAAACCAGGAGCTTATCAATTGACTTCCGATAAGAGAGTGCTAGATTTGATTTCAGTGGCAGGTGGGACTACTAAAACAGCTAATTTAAATAATATTCAATTAACTCGAGGAGACAAGTCATTATCTATTAATTTAAAGTCTCTTTTGGCAGGAGAAAGTCAAGAAGAAAATTATAAATTACAAGCAGGAGATACGCTATATATATCTGAAGATTTGGTCAAGGTTAGTGTAGTAGGAGAAGTTAGACAACCTGGAAGTTATAAGGTGGAACAAGGAACTAGATTAAGGGATGTATTAGCTCAAGCCGGAGATGTAACTACTAAAGCGTCTAATAAGATTAAATATATGTCACAGGGAAAGAAGAAAATCTTAGATTTAGAAAGATTATTTAACAATCAAGAACAGAATCCTGTATTAAAGGATGGAGATACGATATATATTTTAGAGAGCAAATATAACTTTAAGAAGTTATCTTTTTGGAAAAATGTATTCTTCTTTGTAGGAGGTTTAAATGAGATTAAAGATCTATTATAACTTAGCTGGTAAGGAGGAGAGAGATGGAGAACTTAGAAGAAGAATTTATAGAAATTGATTTAAAAGAATATTTTAAAATTATTTTGCGTTATAAATGGCTTTTGATTATTTTAGTAATGATAGCTATACTAGGTAGTTTATTTATTACCTCTCAATTAACTAAAATTTATCAGACGTCTGCTTTAGTAATGGTTAAAAAGGATCAGGAGATGAGTAGTTTATTTAGTAGCGAGTTGTCAATTGCAGGTTTGAATAGTCAAACTAATAAAGTAGCAACTTACTCTCGAATTTTAAAAAGCCGTCGTATTTTACAGAAAGTAATTAATGATCTTAATTTAAAGAATCAAGATACTGAAGAATCAATAGAGCTTAAGACACTAAGAAATAAAATTAATGTAAATAGGGAGACAGAAGATAACTTAATTACTATCACTGTTAATTATTCTGATCCTGTAGTGGCTAAAAAGATTGCTAACACAGTGCTCGAAAAATTTAAAATAGAAAATCAAAAGATAAACCAGGTAGAATTAAGTGGAGCTAATAAATTTATATCTAGCCAATTAAAACAAGTAGAAAATAGATTGAAAAATATAGAAGATAAACTACTACAGTATAAAGAGAATAAAAATGTAGTCCTTCCTCAAAAACAGGGGGAGATGATTTTAGATGAGTTGACTAAATTACAATCTGCTCAAGCTAAAGCCTCAGTAGAATTAAAGCAAAGTAAAGCTAGCTTAAAGGAAGTAAAAAAGCAATTAGCTAGTCAAGATAAAGAGATAGTTTCTACTAGAACGATTACTAGTAATCCTTTAGTTAAGCAATATCGTTCTCAATTGGCTGATTTAGAAGTAAAGTTAGCTGGTCTTAAAGAGTCATATAGAAATAGTCATCCTAAAATAAATCAAATTAAAACCAAAATAAAACAACTTAAGAATAGATTACAAGAAGTAGTAAAAGAAGTAGTCAGTTCTAAAACTAAAACAATAAATCCTATGTATAATGAATTAAAGCAAAAATTAGTTACTTTGCATACTAGAATAATATCTGTAACCACTCAATTAAATACATATCAACAGCAGATAGATCAAGTTAAGAGCAAGTTGACTGCTTTACCAGAGAAAGAACTTAAGTTGTCTCGTTTAAAACGTGAAAAAATGGTAACAGAAAGTGTCTATACTATGTTAAGAGAAAGAAAGGAAGAAATTGAGATTCAAAAAGCAATGAAAACTTCTAATATTGTAGTAATTGATCCTGCTGTGATAAAAGAAGATCCTATTAAGCCAAAGGTCAAATTAAATGTAGCACTTGCTACTATATTATCAGTTTTTATTGGGTTAGGTATAATATTTATAGTAGAATATTTAGATACAACTATTAAGAATAAAGAAGAAGTAGAACAACTTACTGATTTACCTGTGTTAGGAGTAATTCCAGATATAAAAACTATTGATCAAGAATATAGAAGAGGGGATAATTAATGACTAGAATTAATGTAGGAGAAGAAAAGGAAAAATTAATAGTAGAGTATAATCCTAAGTTACCTGCTTCTGAGTCTTATCGTGAGTTACGAACTAATATTAGTTATTTAAGCCCTGATGAACCACTAAACAAGATAGCTATTACTAGTAGTGTTCCTAGTGAAGGTAAATCATTAACAGTAGCTAATTTAGCTATTTCTATTGCTCATAATAACCAAAAAGTAATTATCATTGATGCTGATTTAAGAAAACCAAGTCAGCATAAGTTTTATGGGTTGCCTAACTATGAGGGTTTAAGTAATATTTTAACAGGTGAACTCTCTTTTATAGAAGGATTACAAGAGACTCAGATTGATGGATTAAGTTTAATTAGTACTGGTTTTGTTCCGCCTAATCCAGCTGAATTATTAAGTTCTTATAAAATGGAAGAAGTAATTAATGCAGCCGAAGAGAAAGCTGATTTTGTAATAGTAGATACACCTCCTGTAATTGCTGTGACTGATGCTACTATTGTAGCTAGAAGGATTGATGGTATTTTATTAGTTGTTGCTTCTTATGAAACTGAAAGAGAAATGTTAGTAGAAAGTAAAGAAAAATTAGAAAAAGCTAATGCCAATATTATTGGAACTATATTAAATAAAGATCCTGTTGATAAGGGATCAAGTTATAATTATAAATATTATGGTATTGACGAAAAAGTTTAAAGTAGGTGGTTAGATGATTGATGTACATACTCATATTTTACCTGGTGTTGATGATGGATTAAAGAATAAAGCAGAAGTATTAAAGATAGCTAAGAAATCAGTTAGGCAAGGAGTCAAAAAGATAATAGCTACACCACATTATGTGCCTAATAAAGATAATTTGTCCTTTCAAGAGATCAAGAGAAAAATTAATTGTTTACAAGATTTTTTAGAAAAACAAGAAATAAATCTAGATATATTGCCAGGAAATGAGGTCTATATTACTTCTGATTTAGCTAAATATGTGCAACAAGAAAGAATAAAGGGGCTTAATAATAGTCGGTATATTCTATTAGAACTACCTATGTTTAAAGTTCCTGATTATACTGATAGTGTTTTTTATGATTTACAAGCATTAGGTTATACTCCTATTATTGCTCATCCAGAACGTTATAAAGAGATTAGAAAGAATCCTAATCTGCTATATAAATGGCTCAATAAAGGAGTTTTAGCTCAGTTAAATGCTGGAAGTTTACTAGGGATGTTTGGACTTCAAGTTAAGAAGACAGCTGAAATTTTAGTAAATCATAATATGGTACAATTAATTGGATCTGATCTTCATTCTGTGAAAAAAAGAGGAGTCTGCTTAGAGGACTCTTTAGTTTATTTAGAAAAATTAGTAGGAGATCAAGCTAAAAAATATTTTATTAAAAACGCCCAGTTAGTAATTAATAATCAGAAAATAAATATTATTCAACCCCAGTATTATAAAGAAAATAAAGGTTTATTAAGCAAATTTAAATTATTTGACTTAGGTTAATTATTTAAAAGGTTGAGGAGGAGTAATATGGGGCTAGATTATATTAGGTTTATGATCTTTATAGCTTGTATAGGAATTTTTCTTTTTTATGGATTATTATTAGTTTTAAGTAAGAAATATAAGATACAGTTATTCTCTAATTTGATTATTATTTGGATAGGTAGCTTAATTTTAGGCAGTAGTATAGGAATTGATTTTTTATTACAAGGGATAAATAAAGTTTTAAAATTTATTATAAAGATCAGTCCACTCTGGATAATAGTATTAACATTAATATCATTAAATTTAATATTATTTTTTTACTTAAAAAGAATTAATAATAAATGATAATTTATAGAATATATATCATCATAGATGTTTAAATGCAAAAATTTGACCTATAGGCAGGAATAATAGATATTAAAGTAAAAAATAATAATAACTATCATTGTTTTGATTCGATTGATAGTTTGTCATATAGCAAGAGTTTAAATATAATATGGAGGGGATAAAATGATTAAATTATATCAATTTGAAACTTGCCCATTTTGTGCTAAGGTAAGGCGTAAGTTAGATGGGTTAAATCTAGATTATGAAAAGGTAGAGGTTCCTAAGGATAAAGATAAGAGAACAACTATCAAAGAGCTATCTGGTCAGATTAAAGTACCAGTTATTCAAGATAGTGATGGTACAGTAGTGCATGATTCAAGTGAGATAGTTGATTATTTAGAAGAGAATTATGGTAATTAGAAAAAATGAAGGTTAAGGAGATCTCCTTAACCTTCATTTTTAATTGGATTAAATTGTATAATAATTAATATTGTCCCTTTAATTTTTCTAAAAATATGATAATATATATAATGAAAATGCTAATAAGTGAAATATTTTTAAGGTGTTTTGCTCATGATAAAGAGTAGATAATATTTTTTTTCAACTGTGCAATCGTTTGAACAAACTAAAGGAGGGGTAGAATGGCTGATAAGAAATCAAAAGTAAGTTATTTCTGCATGGAGTATGGACTAGAGACAGATTTTAATATTTATTCTGGTGGATTAGGTATTTTAGCTGGCGATCATTTAAAGACGGCTAAGGATCAAGAT
This sequence comes from Halanaerocella petrolearia, assembly GCF_054657875.1. Lineage (NCBI taxonomy): Bacteria > Bacillati > Bacillota > Clostridia > Halanaerobiales > Halobacteroidaceae > Halanaerocella > Halanaerocella petrolearia. The sequence goes on along the minus strand of NZ_BAAHXW010000001.1, from coordinate 1,272,850 downwards.
CATCCAATAGTTGGTGTTGGTATCCTCTGGAAACAAGGTTATCACAAGCAGCAGATTGGTGAAGATGGCAGACCATATAATTCTTATCCAATTTATGAGTATGACTTTCTAGAAGATACAGGAGTCAAGGTTAAGGTTGAGATTAGACAGCGTGATGTTTACTGTAAGGTATGGAAAGTAAGTGACTTTGGTAGTGTTGATCTATATCTACTTGATACTGATGTACCTGAGAATAATGGTGCTGATAGATGGATTACAGGCCAGTTATATGGATGGTTTGGCGAAGAGAGAATTGCTCAAGAGATGGTGTTAGGAATTGGTGGGGTGCGAGCTCTAGAGGAATTAGGCATTGAAACAGATGTTTACCACTTCAATGAAGGACATGCCGTCTTTGCTGGAACAGAATTAATTGGAGAGAAGATGGAAGAGAAAGAGATGGCCTTTGAAGAAGCTTTAGAAGACACTCAAGAAGAGATTGTCTTTACTACTCATACACCAATTAAGCAAGGTAATGAAGAACATCCTCACCATCGATTACAGTACATGGGTGCTTATCAGAATCTAACAACAGAACAGATGGTACAGTTAGGTGGAGCTCCATTTAACATGACTGTTGCTGGCCTGAAGTTGGCCCGTAATGCTAATGGTGTAGCACAACTACATAAGGAGACAGCTCGGGAAATGTGGAAACATGTAGATAAGGCTTCACCACAGATTGAGGGAATTACTAATGGTGTCCACCATGGTACTTGGGTAGATGATAGAATGGTAGATGCTTTTGCAGATGGGTCTGAAAATGAAGTTTGGCAGACACATCAAGAAGTAAAAGGAGAATTGGTTGATTATGTTAAAGAGGAAACAGGTGCTGAATTAGATGATAATAAGTTACTAATTGGATTTGCTCGTAGAGCTGCTCCGTATAAGCGTAGTAATTTAATCTTTAGTAAGCCAGAGGTAATTGATAAATATCTTAAAGAGGGTAAGGTTCAGATTATTTTCTCTGGTAAGGCACATCCATTAGATGATACTGGAAAAGAGATTGTTACTCGTTTAGTAGAGATGAGCGAAAAGTATCCAGATAGTGTTGTCTTCATTGAAGATTATAATATGACTACTGGTAAGATGTTAACTCGTGGTTGTGATGTCTGGTTGAATAACCCACGTCGTCCTAAAGAAGCTAGTGGAACTTCTGGTATGAAAGCTGCAATGAATGGAGTTTTAAATGTAAGTATTCTTGATGGTTGGTGGCCAGAAGCCTGTCGTCATGGTGAAAATGGATGGGCTATTGGTACTGAGCCTAAGACTGCTAACGACTTTACTGGAACTCATGAGGAACGAGTTGAAAAGCTAGATGAATATGACCTACAGAATCTATATGATGTCTTATTAGATGAAGTAGTTCCTACTTATTATGATAAGCAAGATAAGTGGGTTGAGATGATGAAAGAAAGCCATGAAGATACTTATGAGAAGTTTTCTGCTAAGAGAATGTTAGATGAGTATTATGAATTAATGTATGACCCAGCAGAGTAATATTGATATAAAGCTGTGAGCTATGAGTTGTGAGTCGTGGGCTAAATCAAAGTCAAAAACACAAAACAGCACATATATCTTAAAATAAGGATTAGATTTTGAATGTAATGGTTTTGAATTGGCTCATAGCTTACAGCACACGGCTTACGAATATGTTACTGGAAGTGGCATAATATATTAAGTTTAGCTTTATAATATTATAATTAAAATAAGGTAATAAGGTGATTTTTAACAATTACTCACTGAAATGGTTTGCATAAGTATATAAAATTTGGTATAGTAACTGACATAAGAGATAGAAGTCATCATATCACTATAATTTTTATAAGTATATAAGGAGGGGTAGCGATGCGTAGTAAGACTACATGTCAGGATTGTGGAACTAAAAATTATACAGTAGACCATTACTGTGGTAATTGTAGCAGTGATTTAAATCAGCAGACTAGAAAGAAGTTTTCTAATCCTATTCATAAATTAATTATCAGTCTATTTACATTTTAATTTAAAACAAGAGCTAGCCAATAGGCTGGCTCTTTTTGTTTTTTTGGAGTAATTAGCAGGTATTTAGATTAATTATAACTAATAATTTAAGTAAGTATTAGTAAATGTTTAGCTAGATAATAAACTTATTGAAGGTAATTAGTAGGGGGATGATATAATGGATACAGATCAGTTTATTGTTTTTGAAGTTGGGACTGAAAAATTTGGAATTAAGATTACAGAAGTACAGGAGATTATCAAGCCTCAGCAAGTAACAAGTTTACCTAGAAGTGCTGATTTTATTAAAGGTATTATTGAATTAAGAGGTGAAGTAATTGTAATTGTTAACTTAGGAGAGCGACTTGGTATAGGTGAAGTTGCTGAAACAGAAGGTAGAGTCTTAGTAGTGAATATTAATGGTGTTAATGCAGGATTGGTTGTTGATGATGCATCTGATGTAGTACAGATTAATACTGATCAGATTAAGAGCCCACAAGGTAATATGGCCGGTATTAAGACAGAATATTTATCAGGAGTAGCCAAATTGGATGAAGAACTAATTATTCTATTAGATTTTGAAGCTTTATTCTCTGATACTCAACAAGCTCAATTAGAAGAAATAGCCCAAGAGAATATTTAGTTTAAATAAATCTTCCCTTGGGGAAGATTTTTTCTTTAAGTTTGTAAATTTATAATAATTAATGTATAATTACTGACAAAAGATGATTAGGAGGAGTAGAGAATGCAGCAGACAGAATTATTGGATATGTTAAAAGACTATAAGAAAACAGCTTTAGAACGACAGAATGCTTATGATTTACCACCACGTCCATTATCTAAAGAACAAGTAGAGGTTATAATCAATGGGTTAACACTAACTGGACTTGATAATGAAACTTTTACTATCTTTAGTGAAGAGAGGGTAGATCAGTTATTGCTTAGACTTTTGGCTCAGGAGATAAGAAGGGGTACTTTCCCATCTTCTTATGCTAAAGCCGAAGGTTTAGCTAAATTTGTAGCTAGTGATTTAGAAAGTAATTATTTAACAGATAAAGAGGCTTTAGATCTATTGGATAAGATGCAAGGAGGAGCTGCTAGTAAAGAATTAATTGGTTTAGCAGCTAAAGGTTATTTTGTAGAAGAGATAGTTGACATTTTAAAGGATACAGTACTAGTTAATCAAGATGAATTTAATAAATTAGTTGAATTATCTCAAGAGCAAGAAGAACTTATAGAAGTTATTAAAAGCTGGGCCAACCGTGAGTTTGCTCAGGACTGGCAGTTAGAAGATAAGTATCAAGGCTTATCAATTAGGGTAGGTGACAATATTACTACTGGTCACTTAAGTCCTTCTAAGAATGCTGATAGTCGAACTGATCAACCACTACATGCTCAATTTATTATGGATGGTCGAGAAGATGAAGAGGACTTTATGGAGCGACTAGTAGAATTAAAAGAAGAGAATGATGATATCTTTTTTGTAGCTGGCAAAGCTTTAGGTGAAGGTTCTTCTCGTAAGTCAGCTACTTATACTATGTTACAGGTCTTAGGTAAGCCAGTTGATGGTGAACCTGAAAAGAAGGAAGGTGGAGTAGTAATTGCTAAAAGTATTGCTCCAATCTTCGAGAACTCTTTAGTTGCTTCTGGTATCTTACCAGTTAAGTGTGATACAGATAGTATTGCTGAAGGTGATAGTTTAGAAGTAGATGTAGTCAATGAGAAGTTAATCGTTAACGGTGAAGATGAGATAGATATTACGCTACCAATTCAGTACAACTTAGATAAGGTAGCAGCTGGCGGTATGACCTACTTTGATGCTGGGAATGAACTACAGCAGTGGGCTGCTAATTATTGCCAAGAGCAGGAGATTGACTTTGACCAGTCTAAGTTACCTGCTGAGGCAGAAGAAGAGGAAGAACGACCACCGCAGACTTTGGCCCAAAAAATAGTAGGTATGAATCGAATTGATGGTAAAGATACTATTTTACCTGGAGAGACAGCAACAGTTGAGATTAGAGGTGCTTACTCTCAAGATACAACAGGGCCAATGACTTTAGATGAGTATCAGTCTATGGCTGGTGGAGACTTTGGTGCTGACTTTGTTGTTCAGTCACTATGCCATACAGGAGAGTGTCCATCTAGTGAAGATAGAAATAGACATCAGTTTATGCGTGATTTTGTTACAGAACGTGGTGGAGTCTGCTTAAAGCCTGGTGAAGGAATTATTCACACTATTGGTAACCGTTTTGTTTTACCAACAGATGTTATAGTTGGTGGTGACTCACATACTAGAACACCAACTGGTATCTCTTTCCCAGCGGCTTCTGATATTATAGCAGGAGTTATGAAGTATGGTAAGCAAGATCTAACAATGGATGAATCAGTTAGAGTTGTCTTTACTGGAGAACCTCAAGAAGGAGTTACAGCCCGTGATTTAGTGTCTACTTTAGTTGTTTATGCTGAAAAGACAGTAGGTAAGGATGTCTTTAATGGGCGAATTATTGAGATGGAAGGTGTTGACTTCTTAAGCCATGAAGAGCGGTATATTCTAACTAATGCAGTAGCTGAACGAAGTGCCTCAGCCGGAATTGTACCAGCTGATGAGGTAACTTTAGAGGCATTAGAAGAAAATCTAGATTATTTAAAGTCAAGATCAGATGCAGATACTTGTCCATCAGTTAAGAGGACTATTAAGGCTGTAGAAGACTTCTTAGCTGATCCAGTTCTACCAGAGGCTGATGAGGATGCTCAATATGCTGCTACTATTGAGATCCCTCTAGATGAAGTAGGAGAGCCTCTAGTAGCTAAACCACATCACCCTGATAATGTGGCAGAGCTGTCTGAAGTAGCAGGAGTTGAATTAGATGAGGTCTTTATTGGTAGTTGTGTAGGAGGAAACTTAGGTAGTATCCAAGCAGCAGCTGATATTGTAGATGGCCATAAAGTTGATTTAGATGTTAACTTTGTAGTTAGCCCTGCTTCTTTGGATATTTATAATCAGTTGGCCCAAGATGGTAGCTTAGAGAAGTTGACTAGAGCAGGTGCTACAGTAATTATGCCTGGCTGTGGTTTATGTATGGGTAATAAACGCCGAATTGGTTCAGGAGCTACGGCGTTAACTACTACTACTCGTAACTATCAGTCACGAATTGGACCAGCAGATTCTAGAACTTATTTAGGAAGTGCTCATGTAGCAGCTATGGGTGCTATTTTAGGTAGGTTCCCAACTGTTGAAGATTACTTTAAATTATATAATTAAGTTGTTAGTTCCCTCTTGCTTAGGGCAGGAGGGAATTTTTTATAGGCTTATGGGCTTATAGACTTATATAGGAATAGATAAACTAAAAGGAGAGTAGGTTTAGTTGGTTAGGTAGATTTTGAAAGTTAATATTCAATTTAGGTTCCTCTTCTGTAGTAGTTACTTGGGCTACTAAGTGGCAGTTATTATCGAAGTTGGCTAGTAATTGTTGATCTTGGCAACTAACATGGACTTCTGTAGGTAGTTTTAGTTCTGTAAAGTCGGCAATAATAACTTCTGGTTCAGCTATAATTAAATAATAAGGGCTATAACCTATCAACCATTTAAATATTCTCTGTACAGTTCGTTTATGATTGATTTCATTTAGTAGTTGTTGTAATTTATTAAGTAATTCACAATGGGATTCAGTAATCAACTTATTAGCTTCTGATTTAACTTCAGGTATTGTCTGTAGATTGTTAACTAGCTGTTGAGAACTTATCTGCTTTAAATTATTAACTCTATTTGTTATTTTAAGATTAAGATCAGATAAATGGTTGCCCTCATATAAAGTTATTCGTAGGTTAATATGATTGTCTTGTCTTTTATCTTCTGGTAATCGATCTACAATCATTTTTGTTAGTTTGTCAGAGATATAATCTTCTTTAAGCCAAGTCAAAATATTATCAGCAAAACCATAGTACTTTTGTTGTACAATATCAGGTAACTTCTGAAATTCATTATAGTCTCTCTGTTGTTCAACTCTAGTTCGTTTAGTATACTGGAATATGAAGTTATTCTCTTCTTTAAAGCTAAGTTCTTCAATGGCATAGCAGATAATATATTCTAGTAAGTTATGGTTAGTAATCATAATCTCTTGATTTAAAAAATTTCTAAATTTCTTGATACCAGGTTCAGTGATTAGATACTGATTATCTTTATAGTGGACTGAATTCTGATTCTGATTAGCAAACTGTTGTAATTCTGCTTGGATCTCATGTTGTTCTAAATTAAAAAAGTTAGTTAAGTTTTGAATGGTAAAAGCTTTACTCATGCTTCTTCCCTCCTTTATAAATATTATAGTAGTTAATAATTAAACTTCAAGTTAAATAGACTTCTTTTTATTATATTATTTTTTAGCTTAGTTGTCAGTGATTAATATGATAATTTAGATTTAATAGTGTTAAGAAAGGATGATAATAATTAATTTTTTAACTGTTTTTAACCAAACATTGATTTTATTTCTATTGTTGATGGTTGGTTTTGTAATTAAGAGATTAAGAATTGTAGATGACAATCTTAGTCAAAATCTAACTAATTTAATTATTTATGTGACTCTACCAGCCTTGCTAATTGATTCTATGAATTATGAATTCAGTCTAGAACGATTAACCCAATTAGGTACTGTCTTTATTACTGCTCTTGGTGTCTATTTATTAATGATAGTAGTATCTTATTTAACAGTTAATATATTATCTGCCAAAGGTTCAGCTAAGGATATTTATCAATTCATTTTAATCTTTGCAAATGCTGGTTTTATGGGGTATCCAATGGTCAAAGTTATCTATGGTACTTCAGAGGTCGTCTTTTTAGCTGCTATATATAACTTGGTCTTTAATGTTCTACTTTGGAGTCTAGGAGTCATAATTATGACTCGCAGCCAAGAGGATAGTCATGGATTTAGCTTTCAGAATTTAATAAATCCTGGTATTATTTCTATTGGTATTGGTTTTTTCTTATTTCTATTTTCAATTAAATTACCAGAACCTATTTCTCATACCCTAAAGATGTTAGGAGAGACTACAACTCCTTTGTCAATGATTGTAGTAGGATCTATCTTGGCCCAAGTAAGTTTAAGTGAGATTTTTTCTAACTTTAAATTATGGGGAGTAGCTATAGTTAGATTACTAGTATTACCTATTTTAACCCTTTTAATCTTAAGTAACCTTGCTTTAGATCCATTGGTTTTAGGAGTAGTAGTTATTTTAACAGCTATGCCAGCAGCAGCTAATACAGCCATCTTTGCCCAGGAGTTTGGAGGAGATGAAGCTCTAGCTTCAGAAGGAGTATTTTTAACTACCTTATCATCTGTACTAACTATTCCATTAATCGTTTATTTATTATAGTTGTCAGGAGGAATAGTAATGAATGAAGAGAAGATAGGTTATTTGTTAGTTGTTTGTACAATGTTAATCTGGGGTAGTATTGGAATTATAGTGCGCTTGATTCCTTATGTCTCTCAACTGATAGTTTTTTATAGGGTTTTGTTTGCTTTTCTATTTTTAGTTGGCTTTGTTTTTTTGCAGAAGAAGGAGTTAGAATTAGATAAGTTAAAGAGTCATAAATGGATCTTATTTAGTAGTGGAGTAGCTTTAGCCTTAAATTGGATCTTCTTCTTTCAAGCTGTTAAGGTAACTACAATTGCTAATGCTACTTTAAGTTATTATACAGCTCCTATTATTGTTACTATATTATCTGTTCTGTTTTTAAAGGAAGATCTTACTAGTCGAGGTATAGTAGCTTTAGTCTTAAGTTTTTTAGGTATTGGTATTATGTTTTCTCAAGGAGGGCATAATTTAGAATTTAGTAGTTGGCAGGGCATTGGCTATGGTTTAGTAGCAGCCTTCTTTTATGCAATCTTTACAGTTGTTAATAAGTTCATCACTGAGATTAAATCCTACTTATTAACTTTAGTACAGACAGGAGTAACAATGGTAATTTTGTTACCGATAATCTGGAACTATCAACAACCAGATAAAGAATCATTATTGTTATTAATTATATTAGGAGTTATACATACTGCGCTAGCTTTAGTTCTTTATCTAAAAGGTTTAAAGTTGAGTAAAGTACAGGATGTAGGCGTTTTAAGTTATTTAGATCCTGTTAGTGCTATTTTATTGGCTTTTATATTTTTAGGTGAAGTTCCTACTGGAGTTACGTTGCTTGGTGGTAGTCTGATATTAGTTGGTAGTTACTTAGTAGTTAGTGATTAGTGTTAGTATGGGGTAGGAGGGAAAATTGTGAAGAAGAGTTCAAGTTATAAGCGTTTGTCAGCCTTAGCTTTTAGTATGATTTTAGTCTTTGGTATCTTTATGAACTTAAGAGGAGTAGTTAATCCTTTAATTCAACAGGACTACAAGATTAATTATTCTCAATTAGGTTTTGTGTTAGTCTTTTTTTCTATGGGAAGTATCTTAGCTACCTCTTCTAGTGGTATACTAATTCAAAGGTTCAGTCTTAAGAAAGTATTTTGGGCTGGTTTATTAATAGCTAGTTGTGGGCTGTTGACTATTAGTTATGTAGATAATTATTATCTTCTAGTATTGGTTATGACAGTTATGGGAGTTGGTTTAGGAGTTATAAATATATCATCTAATTCTCTAGCTTCTCGTATCTTTACAGAAAATAAAGGCCGAATGATGAATTTATTCCATCTCTTTTTTGGGGTAGGTAGTTTCTTAGCTCCAATTTATGCTAATCAAGTATTTAAATTAGGTTTTGGTTGGGAAGGAACTTATTCTTTTGGAATATTAATAGTTATAGTTCTCTTCTTATATAGTTTGACTTGTGAATTCCCACAGGAAGAAACAGAAGATAAAGAATCTAAAGTTTCAACCAAAGAGTTACTGACCCATCCTAAAGTTATCTTATTTATAATTATGTTTTTATTCCATGTAGGTTCTGAATTAGGAGTCAGTAGTTGGTTAGGAGTCTATTTGGATGATGTGCAAGGCAAAAGTAAGGCAGAAATTAGTTTTTATCTCTCTACTTTTTTTGCATTATTTACTATAGGAAGGTTTTTAGCCAGTATTATAGTAGAGAAAGTAGGATATTTACGTTTAGTGTTATGTAGTGTATTAGGAGCTATGATTTCTATTTTATTAGGATTAGTAGGGCCTGATTCTTTTGCTCTTGCTTTTTCTGTCTCAGGTCTATTTTTAGCCATTAACTTTCCTACTATGCAAGCTGCTATGTTTGAGGTGTTTGATGATGATATAGCAGCAATTTTAGGTTTAACTTTAACTGCTGGAGGAATGGGTAATGTAGTTTTTGCTAATTGGTTGATTGGATTTCTTAATGATTTATTAGGAGTTGAACTTGGATTTGGTATCGTTCTCATTTATCTATTGATTTTATTTAGTGCAACAGTTTATTTAAGGTATAAATGTCTTAAGCAAGAAGAATTATCAGTACAGCAAATTTAGTTAAATTTGTTATGTTTAAATTTTGGCTAGTTGTATATCCTAATCTTGAAAAGGAGGAGGATATCAACTATGAGACTTAGAGAGGTTATGACTGATGATGTTTCAGTAGTTGGCCCTGATACTACTGTTAATGAAGCTGCTCAAGTAATGAAGAATTTGAATGTAGGGTCTGTACCAGTCTGTGAAAATGGAAAGGCGGTAGGAATTCTTACTGATAGAGATATTACTATTCGAAATGTTGCTAATGATGGAGATGCTAATGCTCAAGTAAAGGAGATTATGTCTGATGAAGTAGTCTGTGGAACACCAGAGATGGATGCTCAGAGAGCTGCAGATGTAATGGCATCTAATCAAGTCAGACGATTGCCAATAGTAGAGAATGAAGAGTTAGTTGGGATGGTTGCTTTAGGTGATTTAGCAGTTAATAATCGTCTAGAGATGGAAGCTGGTAGTGCTTTAACTTACATTTCTACTCCTAGTAAACCTGAATAGTTGCAAGTAAAACCCTCTACTTTTAAGTAGAGGGTTTTTTTAGGCGCCTCATCTATTAGTAATAAGTAAATTGTTTGATTTTAGATTTTAAAAGGAGTTTTAGTAAAATAATAGAAAACTATAATTAAGGAATTAATTTTATTTAATAGATGGGGTGATAATAATATGGAAAGGCTGAAGAAACTTTTTAGAGTAGGTAAGAAGAAGATAAATGAAGCTTTTAAATGGGGGCTAGAAAAGGTAGGTTTAGACAAGTTATTGGATAGAATTAGTATTACTGGTAGTTTACAGATAGGATTTGCTTTAATTTTAATGATTATTTTAATAGTTGTAGGGGTAGTTTCTTATAATACTTATCAGATTACACAAGAAATTAAATCTGTTCAACATAGGATAGTACCTGCTGTTAGACTTAATGAAAGTATCTTACGTGATGTTGATAGTAGAGTGATTAGAACCTATAGTTGGTTAGCTGACTTAGGTAATTTTAATCCTGATGGCAATAATGTAGTTAGTGGTGGGATTAAAGCAATGAGATCTTTTATTAAGGGTGATGAAGGAATTAAACGACTAGATAAGTTGGAAAGATTAAATAATCAGTTAACCGAACAAGGTACTAAGTTGAAAGAAACAGATCCTGACTCTTATGAAAGAAGGGCAATATCTTCTAAAATAGATCAAACTACTTTTAAAATTAGATTAGCTAATGCATCTTTAAGTAAGTATAATATAAAACGATTAAACAAGAATATAAGACAGATATCTAATTATAGTAAAAAGATTAGGGAGAGAATTAAATTAATTGGACTATTCGTTTTAGCTTTTTCTTTGTTTTTAGGAATTGTTATTATTAGAGGAGTTAAAAATGTTACTGTAGATATTAAAGGGAAGACAGAAGAAGTATCTGATAAGGCTAATGCAATATCTGAAATTTCTGATGAGATAAAAGAAATAGCTGATCATGTAGATGAGAAGTTGACTGCTTCATTTAGTTCTATTCAAGAATTGACAACTGGTAATAATGAAGTAGCCAATGCAGTAGAAGAAGTTTCTGTAGCAATTCAAGAAGTTTCAGTTGGAGTAGAGAATTTATCTACTCAAGCAGAGAATATATCAGAGATTGGTGAAGAGACCTATCAAGCATTACAACAAGCTGACCAGAGAATCGAGCAAGGAAATGAATTTGCTCATAATGCTGCTGATACAATGGAGAAGTTACAGCAGAGTGTTAATCAGATTGGTCAAATTTCTAATCAGATTATGCAGATAACAGATCAGACAAACTTGTTGGCTTTAAATGCTGCAATTGAAGCTGCCCGGGCTGGTGAACATGGACAAGGTTTTACTGTAGTAGCAGAAGAGATTAAAGATTTAGCTGATGAAAGTATGGAAGCTACTAAAGAAGTACAAGAAATAGTCAAAGAAGTAGAAGTAGCAGCTGAAGAAGCTGTTGAGGCTATGGTGGCAGAAGAAGAAGGAGATGATGATAGTATTGTTGGTATTTTTGATGAAATCAATCAGATGTCTACCAAAGTTACATCTAAAATGGAGCAGGTTAAAGAAGCAGCTAATGATCAGGTGGCAGCTAGTGAAGAAGTAGGGGCGTTGGCCCAACAGATTTCTGCTTCTAGTCAAGAAGTATCAGCTCAAAGTCAATCTTCTCTTTCTTCTACTGAAGAGATTAAAGAGCTAATGGAAGAAGTTACTGTTTATAATACTGATTTATACTTTAAAATCAAACAGCAGGTTGAGAGTTCACAAGAGCAGTTAGAATTAATGAAAGAGGTAAAGCAAGCTAATGAAAAGTTAAAGAGTAGTTAATGCTAGATTTAGACATACCAGTGATGGTATGTCTTTTTTATGTAATATTAATTTTAAAATGAAAGTAATTATTATACTTTGTAGTTTACAGTCTGAAGTATTTATTATAGTTAAAATTATTTTTAGGTCTGTATTCTCCAGTTGATGAGTTGAAATTATAGTTAGTTTCTAAATCGATTCCTTTTTTTTGTTTGTTAATAATTGATTCAATTACTTTAATTAGCCTGTTTACTTCAGCTTGATTATTATAACAACCAAAACTGATTCTAACTAATCCGGGATAATAAGAATAATCATCCTGACTAATTTTTCTCTTTAGATGTTTAACTTCTTCTGGGCTTAGGTCTAAGAGAAAATGAAGATAAGGATGAGCACAGAAACAACCATTTCTAACTCCAATCCCAGCTTCATTGGCTAAGATAGCAGCTACTAAGGTATGAGGAATTGATTTGATATTAAAAGGAATAACACCAACTTGTTTTTTAACAGAATCAGTCTTCATATCTCCATAGAGTTCAACTTCTTTTAGTTGTTTTAGCTGGTGGAGAGTATAGTTAAGAAGTTTAGTTTCATGTTTAATTATCCTTTCAAAACCTATCTTTTCTAAAAAGTTAATACTAGCTCCTAAAGCTACAGCTCCGATTATATTAGGTGTTCCTGCTTCTTCTTTGTCTGGTAAGTTGGCCCAAGTTGTATCATTTAGAGTGACTGCTTTAATAGTCCCTCCCCCACTATAGTCTGGGCTCTGCTCTAAGAAGTCTTCTTTAGGGCCAACTAGAACTCCAGTTCCAAAGGGAGCATACATTTTATGGGCGGAAAAAGCTAGGTAATCAATATGCTCTGGGTCATTATCAGGTTTCATATCTATTAGACGATGAGGTATAAGCTGAGCAGCATCGACTAACAACTTACAGTTATATTTATGGACTAGACGGGCTATTTTATGTATAGGATTTATGTAACCTGTAACATTAGAAGCCCCGCTAATAGTTACCAGTTTGACTTTATCGTGATGTTCTTCTAATTTATCTCTCAAATCTGTTAAATCCAGTCTTCCTGATTTATCTAATTTGGTATAGAGAAGATTTGCTTTATCTCTCCAAGGTAGAATATTAGAGTGATGCTCCATTAAAGTAGTAACTATAATATCATCTTGGTTTAAATTTAGACTAGAGGCCAACTTATTGATTGCCTCAGTAGTGTTCTTAACAAAAATAATAGTATTTTCCTCTTTATTTGCTCCTACAAACTCAGCTACTTTATTATGTACCTCTTCATATATCTCAGTTGCTACTTGTGACTTAAATCCAGCTCCTCGATGAACGTTAGAATACCAGTTTAAAAAAGTCCTTACCTTATAATAAACTGCTTTAAAACTAGGAGTGCTGGCAGCATTATCAAAATTTATATAGTTTGCATATCCTCCTGTAATTAAAGGAACTTTAGTATTTAAACCAACTATTTCTTTTCTAATTGAAGAATTAAATGAACTTTTAAACATAGTCTATCTACCTCCTTATTGTGCTTACTTTTAATGTATGATATTGCTCTAGTTATTGTGTAATAGTTGAATAAATAATTAAAGATTGGCAATACTAAACATGGATAAAAAAGGAGGTAATAGTATGAAAGTTGAAGTTGATAAGGGTGCATGTATTAGTTGTGGGCTATGTGTTAATAGTGTAGGAGAAGTATTTAGTTGGGATGATAATGAGAAAGCAGTAGCTATTGATGATGAAGTACCTAATAATTTAGAGGCAGATGCTACTGCAGCAGTAGAAGGATGTCCAACTGATGCTATAAAAGAAGTTTAAGTTAAAAAAAGGTACCCTAGGGTACCTTTTTTTATTAATCTATAATTCAATTTGTAATTCTTTACTAATGGTTTTATACTTTCTAGCTACTGTTGAAGAACTAACATCATATCTATTACCAACATCACCTTGGGTTAAATTATTATCAGCTAAGCGATTGATTAGATATTCTACTCCAGCTCCCCAGCTTTCAGCGTTGCCTCGTACTGAGTCAGCTACTTGATTAAACTTACGCCATAGACTAAGACCGATATTAACTTCGACATGATTAAATTTATCTGCCATAGTTTTAGCTATTACTTCTTCAGTTTCATCTGTCGGTTCTAAATTGTCTGTTTGTAAGTTAAGTTCTTCTTTAATTTCAACTAATGAATTATGTAAGTCAGCATTTTCTTCTACTTCATCAGTTACAGAATCAGTTTCTACATCAATACCAAGGTAATCTTGTAGTAATTCAATAATCTGTTGGTCATAATTATTATCATTATTCTGTCTTAACTTTAGTTGTTGAATTTTACTTGGAATTAAAGAGATAAATAAACTATAATCTTGTAAGAAATCTTCTAGTTTTGAACTATTATTCTCTTTTTCGTAGGCTGCTAATAAATAGTTAACAATATTTATAATCTGTTCTTTAAAATCATTAACTACTTTACCTAAAGTACCTACAATTTGGTATTCATTATTGATTTTAGCTACTCGAGTGAAGATGATATCATCTTCATTAGCCATATCAACTAGAACTTCTGTTTTAGCAACTTTCAATTCCTTATCTTTTAGTAAGTCTTCTAAATGATAAGTAGTTTCAGCTACCTCTTTAACTTCATAAACTCCTAGGTTTAGGTCGACTAATTCATTTAAAACTTTCTTCTCTCTACGACGTAGTCCATTTTCTGATCTGTCAGCAAATAACTGGATTAAGGTCTTATCTTCTTTAACAACATTATCGAATAACATAATATTAGTTAAGTTAGCTGCTTCGCCTTGGGCCAACTCTCGGTTGCGACCGTAACTCATTAGTTTCCGATAATCCTTTTTTAAATCTCTAGTTTCTCTTTTGAATTTTTTAGAGAAATTTATTGCTTTTCTGATTACTTTTTGTTTAGCATTATTATAGAGTCGTTGTGTCGTCTCCTCAGGCAAGCAACATTTTTTGTACTTTTGTCCACTACCACAAGGGCAGGGCTCATTTCTACCTACTTTAGACATACTTTTTCCCTCCATCTATCGTATTATAGCAAAGTTATTTTATCATAATCAATTTAGTTTGTCTAAATTTTTGGGATTTTGTTAAAATAATTTGTTAAATAATTAGATTATTTAGTGGATTTATTTTTATTAGTAGAATATTATTGATATAGTGTGTCACTTTATAATTGACAATTGAAAATTGAGGATTGATAGTTAAAATCAAAAGCAATTAAGATCTAAAGATTTTGAATTTAATAGAAAAACAATGCAACCTTTTTATTAGAAATAGCTGTTAATATATGAATTAAAATTATTGAGCATGATTTAGTAATATTTTAATGATAGAAAGCATAACTTGTTTTTCTAAAAAAATTTTTAATTACTTTTATTTTTTGATAAAAGTAATTTGGAAGAAGGCTAATAAACCGTTCCGAAATAGCTTTTGAAATTAAACTTTTTAAACTACTTTTGTAATTAAGACTAGATAGTAAAGTTATTTTACTTAATAAATGAGAAAGGAGTTAACAGATGAATTTATCTACTGAAATTAAGGATTATGCATCTCAAATAGGAATAGATGTAGTAGGAATTACAACTGCTGATGCTTTTGTTGAGTTAAGAGACTTTTTATCACAATTAAAAGAAGAGGGGTTATTATCAAAGTTTATAAAGAATGATTTAGAATTAATTACTGATCCTAAGCAAGTATTAGGAGAAGCTAAATCAGTAATAGTCTGTGCTATTTCTTATCAGGTGGCTGATGGTCATATAGCCGAAAGTAGAGAAAAAGCAGCAAAAGAGTTAAGAGGTAAGTTATCTAGATTTGCTTGGGGCCAAGATTATCATCATATATTAGGTGACAGATTAGATAAACTAGTGCAGTTTTTACAGAAGAGAGAAGAGGATTTAAAAGCAGAAGCTTTTGTTGATACTGGGCCAACTATAGATAGAGCTTTAGCTAGAAGGGCTGGTATTGGTTGGCAGGGTAAGAACTGTAGTATCATTAATGCAGATTATGGGTCTTGGATCTTTATAGGGGGTATTATTACCAATATAGAGTTGGAAGCTGATCAACCTATAGAAGATAGATGTGGTAAATGTAGAAGATGCTTAGAAGCTTGTCCTACTAATGCTCTAACAGATCCTTATACTTTAGATAGTAGAAAATGTTTAGGTTACCTTACTCTCAAGCGTGGTTATATAGATCCAGATAATCGTAAGAAATTCGATACTAGATTATGGGGCTGTGATACTTGTCAAGAAGTCTGCCCTCATAACCAAGAAGTAGAGATTGGAGATCATAAAGAATTTAGACCCCAAAAGTTGGCTGCTTATCCTAAAGTACCAGAATTATTAAGCTTGACTAAAAGTGAGTATAGAGATAAGTTCGGGCCAACTCCTATGAACTGGAGAGGTAAGAGGCCTATTCAACGTAATGCAGCTATTATCTTAGGTAATTTAGGTGATAAGAAAGCAATTCCTTATTTAGTCGAAACCTTAGAGGATCCAAAACCAATTGTACGTGCTCATGCTGCTTGGGCTTTAGCAGAGATTGGTGATGATAGTATAGTAGATGATTTAAGGAAGATGTTAGCCAAAGAAAGAGATAAAGAAGTCAAAAAAGAGATTAAAGCAGCCCTTAATCGACTGCAGAAGAATTAGTACTTTTTTTGGGTTCTTCAACAATTACTTTATAGCCTTTTTCTATAATTAGAATTATTTTTTGGCGTCCTAAGGCATTAAGCCAATATTCTACCTTATTTATCTTTCTGTTGAGATAATCTGTTATAGAATTAGGCTTTATTTCAATTTTAGCTCCCTTTCTTTTCAAATCCATAATATCTTCAATGATTTTAGCTTTTGATATTTTGAAATCAAAGTTTTGATTATCTAAGATCATATCTTTGCTATAATAGGTTGTTGGTATTCCTTCCATAAATTTTCCTCCTCCTTCTTCTTTCTTACTAACAATTATAGCAGTTAATTTTGATGAAAGTATGATGAATGCATAATTTTTTATTAATTTTTTTGATTAAAAGATAAACTTTATATCAATATTACTTTAGTAACAAAATAATTGTTAACTTATAAAATGAAAAGTTGACAATAATCATAGCTTGTTATACAATTTAAACTGAAATTAATTGTAAACCTTAGTATTTATTCGTTTGCATAATAGAAATAAGGGGGTAGCTCATGAAACTTGTAGTATTATTTCCTGGTTGGGGAACTCCTAAAGATTTATATAAAAAAATAGATTTTATAGAGTATAAGACTCTATTTGTTGATTTTTTTGATTTAGATAGATTGAAACAGGAGATTAACAAAAGAAATCCTAAGAAGGTTGTTTTTGTAGGCTGGTCTTTAGGAGCTATGATGGCCCTAAAGTATTTTAAATCCTTTAATGTTGATAAACTTATACTTTTAGCACCAACTCTTAATTTTTTAGATAACCAACCACGAATAATAGTAGAAAAGATGATGAGAAATCTCAAGCGAAATAAATTAAAGACTCTATTGAATTTTAGTAGACTTAATTTTTATGATGTTAGTAACTTTAGAACTTATATAGAGGACTATAAAGAGCAATTAACAGAATTAGACATAGATTATTTAGAGACAGGATTAAACTTTTTACTAAAGGAAGACTTAAATGATATAGAAGAAACTGAAACCATAACACCTCTTATGATAATTTCTAATAGTGACCAGATAATAAAAAATTCAAGTTCAAAGCAGATATTAAATAAATTTAATAATTATTATTTTTATGAGTTGGAGGAAGTAGGACATAATCTAATTTACGAAACGCCAGATAGGGTAAATAAATTAATAAGGGGTTATTTATATGATAGATAAGGAACTGGTTAAAAATAATTTTTCAAAAGCTGCTAATAGTTATGAAGAGTATGCTATTGTACAAAAGCATATGGCTTTAAAGTTAAGAAACTGGTTAAATGCTGAAGAAAAGCTAGCTGATATATTAGAGGTTGGAGTTGGAACTGGAGTTTTTACAGAACTTTTAGTCAATAGTTTTTCTAATAGTAATTATCTATTGATAGATATTTCACCTGAGATGATTAAAAGAAGTAAAGAAAAATTTAAAGATCAGCAGAATATTGATTATTTAATTACAGATGCTGAAGAGTTAGATTTAGAGAGAAAATTTGATCTAATAACTTCTAATGCTACTTTTCAATGGTTTCAAGATCTAAAAAAAGCTGTTAAGAATTTTAAAGATAGTTTAAAGCAGCAAGGGAAAATATACTTTTCCACTTTTGGAGCCAGAAATTTTCATGAATTAAGGTCTTGTTTATATGAAATCTCACCAAAGTATAATTATTCACAAGAATTTTATAGTAAAGATGACTTGAAAGAACTATTAAGTCAAGAGTTTAAAGAAGTTTATATAGAAGAAGAAGAGTATATTGAAGAGTTTAATCGAGTAAGAGATTTTTTAAAAGCAACGAAAAAAATTGGGGCCAACAGTGCTAAAGAAGATAAACCGACTATGACTCCAGGTTTATTAAAGAAATTAGAACATAAATATAGAGATGAATTTAGCAAAGAAGGACAGATAGTTGTAACTCATCATTTATTATTTGTAAGATTGAAAAAGTAGAAATGGGGGAGTATTATGTTAACTGAGTTAAAGAAAAAAGTATTATCAGGTGAAAAGATTACTAAAGAAGAGGCGATAAAGTTAGTTGACTTAGAGGCAGGTAGAACAATGGAGTTATTAGCAGCAGCCAATCAGATTAAGAATCAGTTTATTGGTAAGAAAGTAGATTTATGTTCAATTGTAAATGCTAAATCAGGAAGCTGTTCAGAAGACTGTACCTTCTGTGCTCAATCTACTCATTATGATACAGGAGTCAGTAGTTATGATTTATTGGATAGAGAAGAGATTTTAGCTAGGGCCAAAGAAATAGAAGATAGTGGAGCAGAGCACTTTGGCATTGTAACTAGTGGTCGAGGAGTAGTTAGTGACCAAGAATTTGAGCAGATTTTAGAGACTATGAAGACAATTAAGGAAGAAACAGAGTTAGAAGTCTGTGCTTCTTTAGGAACTTTAGATCAAGAACGGGCTGAAAAATTATCAGGCATAGGTTTAAAGAGATATAATCATAATTTAGAAACTTCTAAAAGTCATTTTCCTGAGATCTGTACTACACATAGTTATGAAGATAGAGTTAAAACTGTTAAGTTCTTAAAGGATAGAGATATAGAGGTCTGTTGTGGTGGAATTATAGGATTAGGTGAAGACTTTGCAGATCGAGTAGAATTAGCTTTTACTTTACGAGAATTAGATGTTGATTCAGTACCAATTAATATCTTAAATCCAGTAGCAGGAACTCCTGTAGAAAGTAATGAATCTGTACCACCAATGGAGGTTCTAAAGACAGCGGCTATTTTTAGATTTATTCTACCTACTAAGGTAATTAAGTTATGTGGTGGCAGGGAAGATAACTTACGTGATTTACAATCTTTAAGTCTGTTATCAGGAATCAATGGATTATTAACTGGTAACTATTTAACTACTGAAGGTAGAGCTGTAGAAGAAGATATTCAGATGATTCATGATCTAGGATTGAGTGAAGAATAATACTTGTTAATATCAGCTGTCCCAGGACTTATCTTTACTGCTATAGTATCTTATCCTCTAGTAGTTACCTTAAAAATGGTTATTAGTCAAGTGGATGAGGAGGTAGTTGTTTATGTCGCCTAAACTCTTTAGCTTGCGAATGAGGGCAGCTCAGGGAGGAAGCCATCAAGAAGATGGAAGACATATTTCTGGTGCAGAAAGAATTATTACTGAATCAGAGATAGATAAGCAAGTAAATAAACTAATTAAACGAGCTAGAACCCATACGCAAGGTAGTGTAGATTATATAAATTTAACCTTAGAATCATTAAATGCAAGAGATATTATTGAGATGCCAGCATTGCCGATTACTACAATAGATGTTAATGACTATAAAAGAGGAAGAGAAGAAGTTAAGAAATTATTAATTGAATTAAGGATTAATAGAAGCATAGTAACTAAAGCGTCAAAACGATTAGCAGAAGGTGCTAATCCAGATGGAGATAATATGCGCGGGGCTATTATAATGGATGTGGATACAGGAGAAAGATTAGAGCCTGATCAATATCGTGGCCTACGAGCTAGTAAAATGGATTATACTAGAGAGGCTAAAGATAGATTAACTAATCTATTGAGTCAAAATAGCCTTAACCGAAGTCATTTGCCAGAGGCTTTAGCTCTAGCTACTAAAGTTGTTTCCCATTCAGATATAGTAGCTGAATTATGTTGGTCTGATGATCCTAATTATACAGCTGGCTATGTAGCTAGCAAAGAATTTGGTTATTGTCGATTTCCTTATCTTAAGCCTAGTGGTTTAGATAAAGGAGGGCGTATTTTTTTCTCAAGATTGTCAACCGATTTAGAAAAGTTGATAACATACTTAGAAGAAAGACCAGTTTTAATTAATAACCTAGATGAGAGAATAGTTAGTTATAATTCAGTAGCTAGCTTTTTAAGGGCTAGAGGTGATAGTTAATGAAAGATTGGGTTGGAGAATTAGATAGATTAAAAGAAGTAGGCTTATATCGAGAGTTGAGCGTTTTAGAAGATGCCCAAGCCCCGCAAACAATAGTTGATGGTCAAGAAATAATTATGTTAGCTTCAAATAATTATTTAGGGTTATCAGTAAATCCTAAAGTAAAGGATGAAGTTATTAAAATTGTAGAGGACTATGGAACAAGCTCAGGAGGTTCTAGATTAACTACTGGTAATTATGACTTACACCAAGAGTTAGAAGAAAAACTGGCTAATTTTAAGAAATCTGAAGCAGCGATAGTCTTTAATACAGGTTATATGACTAATTTAGGTGTGTTAACTACAGTAGTTGGTGATGAAGATTTAATCATTAGTGATGAATTAAATCATGCTAGTATTATTGATGCTTGTCGGTTAAGTAAAGCTGAAGTAGCTATTTATCAACATGCCAATCTAGATGATTTAAGAGCTAAATTAGAAGCAGGACAGAACTATAACCGAAGATTGATTGTGACAGATGGTGTCTTTAGTATGGATGGAGATCTAGCTCCTTTACCAGCAATTGTAGAGTTGGCCCAAGAGTATAATGCTCTAGTAATGGTTGATGATGCTCATGGGACTGGTGTGTTAGGTGAAAATGGTGCTGGTAGCAGTCAATATTTTAATTTACAAGATGAGGTAGATATTCAGGTAGGTACTTTAAGTAAAGCTTTAGCTGCTGAAGGTGGTTTTGTAGCAGGGAGCCAAGAGTTAATTGATCTCTTATGTAATAAAGCTAGATCATTTATCTATTCGACAGCTCTAGCTCCAGGAACAATAGCAGCTAGTTTAGCATCTTTGCAGTATTTACAAGATAATCCTCAAGTTTTAGAACGATTATGGAGAAATATTAAATTATTAAAGACTGGTTTACAGGATTTAGGATATCAATTATTACCTAGCAATAGTGCAATTATTCCTATTATGATTGGCGATGAAGAAGAAACCATGAAGTTAAGTCGTAGCTTATTGGAAGAGGGGATATTGGCCCCAGGTATTAGACCGCCAACAGTTCCAGAAGGGACTAGTAGAATTAGAGTAACAGTAATGGCCAATCATCAAGTTCAAGATTTAGAAAGATCTTTAACTTCTTTTTCTAAGGCAGGTAAGGAGTTAGACCTGATTTAGTTTCAATAAGATAATGAATTTATTCTGGAGGTGTAATAGTGAGTAGAGGAATTTTTATTACAGGAACAGATACTGATATAGGTAAGACAGTAGTTACTACTGGTTTGACTGCTGCTTTACGTCAACAGGGTTATGATTTAGGAGTAATGAAACCATTTCAAAGTGGAGCCATTGAAGAAGATAATAAGTTGTTAGCTCCTGATATTGAATTTGTACTAGAACATATATCTTTAGAGGCCGATTATGATCTAATGAATCCAATTAGATTAAAACATCCTTTAGCTCCTAGTGTAGCAGCTAAAGAAGAAGACGTGAAGATAGACCTCAAGCAAGTTACGTCAGCTTATCAGCAGTTACAAAGAAAGTATCAAGGTTTAGTTGTTGAAGGGGCTGGCGGATTAATGGTTCCTTTAGCTGAAGAATTTTTAATCCCTGATCTAGTTAAAATGCTAGATTTACCAGTTGTTATAGTAGCTAGACCTAATTTAGGAACGATTAATCATACAGTCCTCACAGTCAAGTTGGCCCGTCAGTTAGGTTTAGATGTATTAGGAGTAATTATTAATGGCTATCCAGAAGAAACTGGAGTTGTAGAAGAGACAAATCCAGATATAATTTCAGAGTTAGCAGAAGTTCCTATCTTAGGCATTGTACCTTACATAGATGATTTAGAAGAAGTGGATTTAGGTGAGGTAATTGCAGACAGTGTAGACTTAGAAGAGATAATTGACAATGTAGAATTGACAATTGATAATTAAAGTTAAAAAGCTATTTCGGAAAGGCTTATCAGCCTTCCTTCCGAATTACTTTTGTTTAAAAACAAAAGTAATCAAAAGTTTTTTTAGGAGAAATAAAACTCACTTATAGCTAATTGGAATAGGTTAAAAAATATTATATTATATTAAAGCATTTATAGATTTTTAAATAAATATTCATACTTTATAATCGATTCGTTCAAACAAT
This sequence comes from Halanaerocella petrolearia, assembly GCF_054657875.1. Lineage (NCBI taxonomy): Bacteria > Bacillati > Bacillota > Clostridia > Halanaerobiales > Halobacteroidaceae > Halanaerocella > Halanaerocella petrolearia. The sequence goes on along the minus strand of NZ_BAAHXW010000001.1, from coordinate 1,250,386 downwards.
ATTTCTCTAAGGTTCAAAACATAAAAAGATCATATCATCTTTGATAATAACTAGACAGCAGGAAGATTTCTGGTTACTAAGTTTCTGCGGAGATTAAACTGTTTTGTGGTTTTGAATTTGCTCATAGCACACAGCACACGACTCACTATTGTGTCAATATTGTTTAACTTTAGAATGAGAATTAATTGATAGAAAGTTGATTTTAGAAGTTCAACTGTAAATTGTACATTCTCAATTGTTAATAAAAAAACAAGGGGTGGTTTAATATGGCAGAAGAAATGTCTTTAATAGAAAAAGATAAAGAATATGTCTGGCATCCTTTTACTCAGATGAAAGAATGGGTTGAAAAAGATGAACAGTTGATTATTGAACGAGGTGAAGGAATAAAGTTATATGATACTGAGGGTAATGAGTATTATGATGGTGTTTCTTCTATCTGGCTTAATGTTCATGGTCATCAAAAAGAAGAATTAGATCAAGCTATTAAGGATCAGTTAGGTAAGATAGCCCATTCTACCATGTTAGGTTTAGCTAATGAGCCAGCTACAAATTTAGCAGAGAAGTTAGTTGAGATTAGTCTGCAAGGCTTAAATAAAGTCTTTTATTCAGATAGTGGTTCTACAGCAGTAGAGATTGGACTTAAGATGGCTTTTCAATACTGGCAACAACTTGAGAAGGATTTTGGCCCGAAGGATAAATTTATTACATTAACTAATGCTTATCATGGTGATACTATTGGTTCAGTCAGTGTAGGAGGTATTGATTTATTCCATGAAATTTATAAGCCAATGTTATTTAATAGCTTAAAGACGCCTTCTCCTTATTGTTACCGTTGTCCTTTTGATGAAGAAAAAGAAGAATGTAATTTCACTTGTATTAAAGAGTTAGAGAAGATGATGCAAGAACATCATCAGGAAGTAGCAGCTTTAATTATTGAGCCATTAATGCAAGGTGCTGGAGGAATGATTGCAGCTCCTGAAGGTTATTTAGCTAAAGTTAGAGAGTTATGTGATGAATATAATGTATTGATGATTGCTGATGAGGTTGCTGTTGGATTTGGTCGTACAGGAAAGATGTTTGCTTGTGAGCATGAAGATGTTAGACCAGATATTATGTCTGTAGCTAAAGGTATTAGTGGTGGATACTTACCTATCTCTGCTACCTTAACAACAGATGAGATCTATGATGCATTTTATGATGATTATGAAACCCAAAAGACATTTTTCCATGGCCATTCCTATACTGGAAATCCATTAGCAGCAGCAGTTTCAGTAACTAATTTAGAGTTGTTTGAAGAAGAAGATATTTTAGGACAGATGCCGCCTAAGATTGAATCAGTAACAGATAAGTTAGATGAGTTTGAAGAGTTAGAGCATGTAGGAGATATTCGTCAACAAGGTTTAATGGTTGGTATCGAGTTAGTAGAGGATAAAGAGACTAAAGAACCTTATCCTTGGCAAGAAAAAATAGGAGTTCAAGTCTGTATGAAAGCTAGAGATAAAGGTATGATTATTCGGCCATTAGGTAACGTAGTAGTTTTTATGCCTCCACTATGTAGTACTCAAGATGAACTTATAGAGATGTTAGATATAATTTATGGATGTATTGCAGAAATAACCGAATAATAAAGTGTAGTTAAACGCTTTTTCTAGTCCTTAAATTTAAGTCTAGAAAAAGCGTTTTTTTATTAGTAGTATTTTTTATTAGAATTATTAAAAAATATGGTTATAGATATTCTAGTAATTGACTTGCCATTAATCCTAAATTATGTTAATCTTTAATTAGAGATTGATTAGACATCTAATTAAATTAAAGGAGGTATAAGATGAGTATTATTTTTGAGCGAAGAAGTATTCGTAGTTATACTTCAGAGCCAGTCTCTGAAGAAGAGATAGAGTATTTATTACAAGCAGGAATGGCTGCTCCGTCAGCTATGAATCAACAACCATGGGAGTTTGTAGTAATTGATGATAGAGAAATCTTAGATCAAATTCCAGAGTTTCATAATTATGCTCAGATGGTTAAGGAAGCTCCAGTGGTAATTGCTGTCTGCGGTAACAAAGAAGATTTAAAGGCAGATAATCTAGAAGTAGCGAATGATTATATGGTACAGGATTGTTCTGCTGCTACTCAAAATATTTTATTAGCTGCTCAAGAAAAAGGGTTAGGTTCTGTCTGGTTAGGCGTTTATCCTAGGGAAGAAAGAAGAAATAATGTACAGCAATTATTAAACTTACCAGATAAGGTTGTGCCTATTTCTCTAATAGTTGTTGGGTATACTAATGAAGAGAAGGAAGCTAATGATAGATATTTAGAAGAGAAAGTACATAGAAATCAGTTTTAAGTTATGAGTTGTGAGTGTGAGTTATGAGTAATGGGTGTGAATAGTAAATTATTAAGGAGATTATGTAAAGTTTTATAGATGATTTATTGGTAATTTGTTATGTTAGATTTTGATTTCACTCACACTAATTATTGACATTATAAATAAAACTGGAGGGATTTAGATGCCAATTATTAATATTGATGGGCCAAAGTTAAATAAGGAACAGAAGAAGGAGTTAGTTAAGAGGTTTACTGAAGTAGCTAGTGAAGTAACAGAAATTCCTGAGCAAGCTTTTGTAGTTGAAATTAATGAAATGCCAGCTGAGAATGTTGGAGTTGGAGGAAAATTATTATCTGAACGAGAAGATAAGTAACTAGAGTTAAATATTCAGGATTAAGGTAGAGATTGAGGTTAAGGAAGAACATAGTAACCTCTTTTAATCTAATAGTTTATGAGTTCCTCGACCTTAACCTCAATCTAAAAAACCACTTTATATCAATTTAGTTACTTAAAGAATATTTAAACTATAAAAGGGGGAACAAGTAATGGCTAGTGACGTTTATTATTCAAATATGAGAACTAATAACCAACAGAATAATTTAGTCAATAAACTATCAAAATTATTTAAAAAAGCAGGATTTGATGAAATGGTTGATGAGGATGATCTATGGGCTATTAAGATGCACTTTGGTGAAAAAGGTGGTAATGCCTTTATCCGGCCAATGTTTGCTCGTAGAATGGTAGAAGAGATTAAAAGGCAACAGGGAAAACCATTTCTAACTGATGCAAATACTTTATACTCTGGAGCTCGATCTAATTCTGTTGATCATTTAAATACAGCTATTGCTAATGGTTTTGGTTATTCTACAGTATTAGCACCATTAGTAATTGCTGATGGAATGCATGGTAAAAACTTTGCAGAGATTGAGATAGAAGGAGATCATTTTGATTCTGTTAAGATAGGTGCTGAAGCTATTCGAGCTGATGGTATGATCAGCATGGCCCACTTTAAAGGACATGAATTGACTGGATTTGGTGGAGCTATTAAGAATGTAGGAATGGGTCTAGGTAGCCGTAGTGGTAAGCAGATGATGCATGCTACAGTAGAACCTGAAGTAACTATTGAAGACTGTATTGCTTGTGGTAAGTGTGAAGAATGGTGTAACCATGATGCAATCTTAGTAGAAGAAGTAAGTGAGATTGATTTAGAAGACTGTGTTGGTTGTGGTGAATGTTTAGTTAGCTGTCCAACTGATGCTATTTCTACTCAGTGGGATGAAGCTCCAGTAGCTGTTCAGGAACGGATGGCTGAATTTACTTTAGGTGCTGTTAAAGGTAAAGAGGATAAAATGGGATATGTGAACTTTGTAATGGATGTCTCTCCACTTTGTGACTGTACTCCTTGGTCTGATCAACCAATTGTTGGTGATATAGGAATTTTAGCTTCAAAAGATCCTGTTGCTTTAGATCAAGCTTGTGCTGATTTAGTCAATCAACAACCAGGTAATAAAAATAGTGCTTTAAAGTCTAATTATGAGCCAGGTGAAGATAAATTTAGAGGTGTCCACCCTAATGTAGATTGGGAAGCCCAATTAGCTCATGGTGAGAAGATTAGTTTAGGAAGTAGAGAATATAATTTAATTGAAGTCTAGGTTGAGGCTAAGGTTAAGGAATAGATAAATCATAATTTAAGGTTATAGAAGTGAATATTAGTATCATATAATTTTAATGTATAGTTTAATAGAACTGTAAATTATTAAGAGGAGGCTAAATATGAAAGAAGTATCTTATGATGAGTATATGCAAGAGGCTACTCAAGCCTTGAGCAATGGAGCTTTTTTAACTGTAAAAACAAATGATGAAGTAAATACTATGACTATTGGCTGGGGCAGTATCGGCTATATTTGGGGTCAACCTGTCTTTATGGTCATGGTTAGAGATTCTAGATATACATATCAACTAATTGAAGAGACTGATGAATTCACAGTCAGTATTCCATTAAATGGTGGAATGCAAGAGGAATTAAAGTTCTGTGGTAGTAAATCAGGTCGAGACTATGATAAGTTTGCTGAATGTGATTTAACTGCTTTAGATGGAAAAGAAGTTGCTACTCCAGTAATTGAAGGCTGTGAGTTACATTACGAATGTAAGATTAAGTTTAAACAACCTATGGATGAATCTAACTTAGAAGAATCAGTTAATAGCAAGTGGTATTCAGAAGAAGGATATCATACTCTCTACTTTGGTGAGATTGTATCTTGTTACTTAGATGAATAGTAACTTAAAGCTCTAAATTGGAGGGCAGTTGGCCCTTCAGTTTAGAGCTTTTTTAGTAATTATTAATCATTTTTTTTAGAGTAGTAGCACAGTCTTTAATCTCTTCTTCACTTAACCCTGCAAATAACTTCTTCTTAATCTTCTTTCCAACCTCTAAAAAAGTATTCAGTACTTTCTCTCCAGTTTCAGTCAATTCAATTCTACTACAACGTTTATCATGTTGACAGTCAATTCGAGTAATATATCTCTCTTCTTCTAGTTTTTGCACTAAAACAGTTACAGTAGGTTTTGTAAGTGATAATTCTTTAGCTAGATCACTTAGTCGTAGTGAACCTTTCTCTTGTAATACGAATAAAGCTTTTGCTTGTGTTGGATGAAGATCAGCAATATCTCTATTTTTATTCTCTTTCTTTATTTCTTTAGTTAGAATTTTATTAAGTTGAGAGATAATAATTGAAATATCTATAGGACAGATTGCTTTCATTATTATTTAGCCTCCTAATTTTGATATCTTCATTATATCATAAATTAGATTAATTAAAAATAATTCTACTATTTAAAATTCTATTATTTAGCAAGATAAAATGATAGATTAAGATATAAATCTACAGATGCAGGAATTCGTCTGACGACTGCAGAAGTAAGAAATAGAATGGGTCTTTCTAAATTAATCAAACCAGGAGGTAGAATATGAAATTTAAATCTTATAAGCAGGAATTGAGTATTAAGCTGGTTATGGCTGCTATAATTATTTTAATTGTAGTAATTGGAGCTAATTTTTATATTAGTAGGGATAATTTATATAAGGAATATTATAAGACCCAACAAAAAGCAGTTTCGAGATCTGTATCTACTTTGAAACAGATTGATGTAGGCTACCAAATTGTAAATCAGAATATGGAAGAAAAAATGAAAAATATCTCTCATAAGTTGGTTAAAGAATATCAACAAAAGGGAGGCAACTTTTCAGATGAATATTTAAAAGAACTAAATAAGAAGTATAAGGTATCAGATATTTATTTAATTAATAAGCAGGGAGTACTGGAAAAGTCAACTTTAAAAGAGAATAAAGGGTTGAATCTTGTTGAAATTGTAGGAGAAGAGTTTGGAAATTTTTTAGATAGAGTAAGAAAAGGAAATAAAGTTGTAGCTGATGATTTGTCAGTTGAGTTAGGAACAGGTAAACTAAAGAAGTTTACTTATCAGCCTACACCTGATCATAAGTATATAATTAACCTTGGTTGGTATGTTAAAGATTATAATCAACAGATTAATAAGACTAGTTTTAGAGAAGTAGTCAATCAAATGAAACAAGAAGATGACTTGATTTCTGAAATCAGATTATTCGATGTTAATGGATTAAGAGCTTTAGGTGATAATAATTATGAAGTACCAGAAGATCATAAAGAAAAAATCACTCGTCAATTAATTGAAAATAACTCTGAGAAAAATAAATTAAAATTAGAAAAAGATAATAAGCATTATGTTTATAAGTTAGTTAAGTTAAAGAGTCGAGATCGAAATAGAATTTTACAGATAGTCTTTAGTAAAGAGAGCTTAGTTAATATGTTAAAGCGACAAGGGATAATAAATTTAGCTATCTTTTTAGTAGGAATAATAGTTTCTGTTTTAGGAGCTTATATGTTAAGTAAAGACATAGTAAAACCGATTAATCAATTAACTGCTAAGATAAAGAAGTTTGGTGATGGTGATTTAACTATTAGGTTAGATGAAGATAATGATAATGAATTTGGTAAGTTAGCTAGATCTTTTAATCAAGCAATAAAAGAGCAGCGTAATTTAATATCTAGCTTATTAGATAATATTGAGAATTTATCAGCTTATAGTGAAGAATTATCAGCTTCAGCTGAAGAAGGAAATGTAGCTATAGAGCAGACTAGTGAATTAATAGAAGATATGTCAGCTAGTATAGAGCAGATTTCTGCTAGTACTCAGGAAGTAACTAGTTTTGCACAAGAATCTACGTCTAAAACAGAAGTTGGCAGTCAAAATATTACTAGAACTGTTACTAGTATGCAAAAAATTGGTCAAGCAGTAGGAGAAACAGTAACAATCATAAATGAATTAGACAATAATTCTCAGCAGATAGGCGAGATTGTAGATCTGATTAATAATATAGCAGAGCAGACTAATCTATTGGCTTTAAATGCAGCAATTGAAGCTGCTCGGGCAAATGAGCATGGCCAAGGATTTGCGGTAGTAGCCGATGAGATTAGAGAGTTAGCTACTGATACTCATCAAGCTACAGAAGAGATTGCTGCATTGATTGAAGATACACAAGATAAGTCTGAGGCTGGCTTAAAAGCAATTAAGCAGGTTAGGAAGAAAGTTGAATTAGGTGAAGAGATTACTCAAGAGACAGGGGAAGTATTTGAAGAGATAGAGACAGCAAGTGAGGAGACATCAGTTCAGATTCAGCAGACTGCTAGTGCTACTCAAGAGTTGGCCCAAAATAGTGATAAGATTATGTCATCTACTGAAGATATTGATAATATGTCTGATGAGATAACTGATTCTGCCCAAGAGCTGGCTAATATGGCTCAAGACTTACGGAGATTAATTGCTAAGTTCAAAATTCAAAGATAAATTTATAATAGCAAGACAAAGTCGTCTATTCTACTTCTTAGAATAGGCGACTTTTTTATTAATAAGTGAATATAATTTATAGTATATGTATTGACAAGGAAAAATAGATACAATAAAATATAATTAAATGGAATTATTAACATTTAATGGGATATGAATTAAACAATTAAGTTAAAAGGAGGAGAGTATTATGAAAAATATTGGTGCTGAAGTGATTATTTTGGCTAAAGAAAATACTCCAGGCTACTTATCGGTTAAAATAGCTAATTGTAATCTTGAATTACAACAAGTTAAATTTTTTGGGGTTAATGAATTTGGAGGTTATATTTCAGGAGTAGGGGTGACTGCTACAGAAGTTAAGAAGTATGGTCGAGATATAATTGCTTGGTTTGATATAGAAGAGTTGGTAAAAAAAGATCAATTTACTGATCAAGTAGTAGAAGGAGTCATTACTATTAGCGATAGAGAAATAGGTAGAGATAGTATTAGAACTGAACCAGCTGTTTACTTAGGTTAATAGTCTAATCCTACTACCATTTTCCCGCAAGTTTCTTCCCTTTATCAGTATCACTTTCTAGTTTTTATATTTATATTTCCATCAGTGACTATTTAAAATTTAATTTCTTTTAAAATAAAAAAAGAGCCCCTTTTAAAAGGAGCTCTTCTTCTTACAAAAAATAAAATGGTGGACCTGGGAGGATTTGAACCCCCGACCGATCGGTTATGAGCCGACTGCTCTAGCCAACTGAGCTACAGGTCCATGTAATTGATTTTACCTCTCTCTTATCTGCGACGTTTATTATTGTATAAGAAAAAACCGTATATGTCAATAAAAAATTAAAACTTTTTTATTGGAAAATAAATCTGAAGTTAAGCACATTAATTGATAGAGTATCATATTGATATTATTAAGGTTATGTTGTTATAGAGGGGGGACAATATGGGCTTATTAAGGAGGCTATTCCCAGGGTTAGGTAGAGTAGCTTATGCTGAGGTCATAGGAGGGCCACTAGCACCTGAACTAGAAGGGATAGTTTATTTTAGAGAGATTTCAGGGGGGACTATTGTCATAGTTAGTGTGTCAGGTCTACCTTCTTATCAGCCAGCAGGAGAATCTAATGATCCTATTGGGCCATATGGCTTTCATATTCATGAGAATGGTAACTGCGAAATTGGTGATTCAGATGATCCATTTCAGTCTGCTGGAGGACATTATAACCCTTATAATGAGCCACATGGTAATCATGCAGGTGACTTACCTAATCTATTTTCTAATAATGGATTAGCTAGAATGCAGGTTTTTACCAATGAATTTCAGCCAGCTGATATAGTGGGAAGATCAGTTATTATTCATCAAAATCCAGATGACTTTCGGACTCAACCAGCTGGAGATGCAGGCAAAAGATTAGCTTGTGGACTTATAAAGTGGTGTTAAGGTAAGTTTAGATTTAGTTAATATTCTTTCTTGTAATTAAAAATAGTTTATGGTATTATTCTTTTAAAAGTTAGTTAGTTATCTAATTAAATATCTAAACTATATGGAGGGAATTTAAATAATGAAAAATTTGTTTAATACAACAGAGTTAAGTGGAGTTGAATTGAAAAATAGATTTATGCGATCAGCAACTTGGGAGAATATAGCTAGTCAAGAGGGATATTTGACTGGTGAATTAGTTGAGGTTTATCAGAATTTGGCCCAAGGTGGAGTAGGAACAATAATTACTGGTTATGCTTTTGTAATTGAAGATGAACAGCCTAATCCAGGGATGTTGGGAATTTATAATGATTCATTTATTGATGAATATAGAGAGTTAACTGAATTAGTACATAACGAAGATAGTAATATTATTTTACAGATAGCTTATGGTGGATCACAAACTACTTATCAACCTGATAATAGAGAAATCTGGGGACCTTCAGCAGTAGAGAATTTAGCTACAGGTGTTACTCCTACTAAAATGACTAAAGAAAATATTCAAGAACTTGTAGATGCTTTTGCTAAAGCGGGGTTAAGAGCCAAGCAAGCTGGTTTTGATGGGGTGGAGTTTCATGGTGCTCATGGTTACTTACTTAGTCAATTTTTAACTCCCTATTATAATAGAAGAGGAGATGAATATGGAGGCTCTATAGAGAATAGAGCTCGAATTATTTTTGAAGTGTATGAGGCCATAAGAGAAAAGGTAGGAAAGGATTATCCAATTTTGATTAAAATTAATTGTGATGATTTTATGGAAGAAGGCCTAACTTTTACTGAAAGTAAGTATGTCTGTGAAGAATTAGCTAAGAAAGGAGTAGATGCTATAGAGATAAGTGGTGGTAGTGGTTCGGCTAGAGATGGTAAAGGAGCAAGTAGAACTAAAATAAAGACTTCAGAGGATGAATCCTACTTTAGAGACTATGCTGCTCAAGTAGCATCAGAAGTAGATGTGCCTATTATTTTAGTTGGGGGCAATAGATCGTTTGAAGTAATGAATGATATTTTGGAGAATACAGAAATAGATTATTTTTCTCTGTCTAGACCTCTATTGGCAGAACCTAATTTAATAAACAGATGGAAATCAGAAGATAAATCAAAAGCTAAGTGTATATCTTGTAATCAGTGTTTTTCTGGATCAAATAATAATTGTGTAGTTTATTAAAATAGTGTGTTACTGAAAATACTACTTTATATTAATTAAGTTTCATTTTATATATAGTTGATATTAAATAGTAAAATTACTTTTTTAGTTACTTATAACCTATCCCTCAAGTTGGATATACTAATTAATAAGTAAAATCTAATTTTGGAGGGATAATATGTTACGGGAAAGAAGAATAAAAAATCCAACTGTAGTATTAGGTGAAGGATTAGAAGGTGATGTTATTAAATGGTCATTAGATCAAATATCTCTAGCAGATACAATTACAGATCAAGATCAGGTTACCATTATACCCAACTGGGTAAATACTAATGCTCCCAAGACAGGTACAGTAGTTGGCCCAGATTCTTTACAACAGTTAATTAAGTATATTAAAGATTTATCATCAGCCAAAATTGTAATAGCAGCTGGCTCGGGAGGAGCTGAGACGAAAGAGGTATTTAAACAGACAGGTTATAAAGAGATTATTGATCAAGAAGGAATCGAGTTTGTTGATCTAAATTATGGTCCATATGAAGAATTTGAGATTAACCATCCACAGATTAATACACTAAAACTAAATAAGCTAGTGACAGAAACAGATTTTATGATCTCTTATACCCAGATTAAACATCATGAAGAGGCAACTGTTTCATTAGGAATTAAGAATATTGCTCTCTCTTGGCCTCCTGCAGAGATACATGGATTTCCGAAAGCAGATCATGGTATTCATGAAGACTTACATAGATTTATTATTGAAATGGGAAAATTAATTCCTATCGATTTAACTATCTTAAGTGGCGATCAAGGAATGGTAGGTACTGGGCCATCAAATGGTAAGCCTGTTAATGCTGATTTAGTAGTAACAGGTACTGATCCAGTAGCCACTGATGTAGTTGGAGCTAGGTTGTTAGGCTTTAGACAACAAGCAGTTCATTATTTACATAATCTAATTAAAGATGGAATAGGAGAAGGAGATATAAGAAAGATTAATCTTAAAGGAATGCCACTTAATCAAGCTGAAGAAAAGTTTAGCCAAGCAGCTTATGATCATAAAATAGTAGTAGATAAAAAGCAATTAAAACCTCTTCATTTAAGGAGTAAAAGTAAATAACAGTATAACAAAAGAGCAGCTATAGCTGCTCTTTTTTGTTCTTATGCACAAGATTAATTATGAAATAGTATTATATAACAAGGAGGGGTAACTATGTATGATTTAGAGGAGAAGAAGGATTTTATAGTTATTAGAGGAAGTGATATAATAAATGAAGTGGAATCGAAGGAGTTATGTAAAGAAATAATTAAAGTAGTTAATTCTAATAGTAAGAACTTATTATTTGATGTAAGACAGGTAAATTTAGCAGATAGTAATTTTGATATCTGTGTTCAGTATTTATCTAAATTAGAGGTAGACAAGATTGCTCTGGTCTTAGAAGATTTAATCTCTGGATTTAAATTTAAATTATGGAAAAGAAGGTACCAAAACTATGTAACTATTAAACAATTTAATATCCTGTATAAAGCTCAAGAGTGGTTAAGAGATAATTGAAATTGTAAACTAATATAAAGGAGTAGAAGTTATGATTTTAGTTAGTGCTTGTCTGTTAGGCCAGAATTGTAAGTACAATGGTGGCCATAACAATAATCCTAAGTTAAAAAAGTTATTGGCTAAAGAAGAGATTATTCCTGTCTGTCCTGAAAGGGATGGAGGATTATCAATTCCTAGACCTTCAGCTGAAATTAAAGGAGGAACAGGAGTTGATGTATTAGCTGGAGAAGCTAAGGTAGTAGATAAATTTGGTAAAGATGTTACTGGGGAATTTATTAAAGGAGCCAAGAATGCTTTGCAGTTGGCCCGAGAAAATAATTGTCAATTGGCTATTCTAAAAGCTAGAAGTCCTTCGTGTGGTAGTGCAAGAATTTATAATGGTAGTTTTACTGAAGAGAAGCAAGAAGGACAAGGAGTAACAACAGCTTTATTGGCTAGAGAAGGGATTAAAGTAATTAATGAAGAAGAATTAGATAAAATTGAAAAAGTTAAGGAGTGATGAAAATGAATATTGTCTTATACCAACCAGAAATTCCACCAAATACAGGAAATATTGCTCGTACTTGTGCTTGTACAGGAGCTAGTTTACATTTAATTAGACCATTAGGTTTTTCTACTGATGAAAAGGCAGTTAAAAGAGCTGGATTAGATTATTGGGATAAATTAGATATATATTATTATGATAGTTTAGAAGAATTATTTGAAAAGTATCCAACCAATAATTTTTATTTTGCTACTAACTTTACTGATAATTATCATACTGAAATAGATTATCAGCTAGATGACTTTTTAGTTTTTGGTAAAGAAACAGCAGGTCTACCTGACTATATTTTAGAGGAATACTCTAAGCAGTGTATTAGAATTCCAATGGGCGATAATATAAGATCACTTAATCTGGCCAATTCAGTAAGTATTGTTTTATATGAAGCCTTAAGACAGACTGGCTTTGTCGATTTGGTCTGATATAAAGGAGGAGAAAATGAAGAATATAGCTTATGTTAATGGAGAATTTGTTGGGTTAGAACAGGCTACTATTTCTATTCAAGATAGAGGTTTTTTATTTGGTGATGGAGTATATGAAGTGATTAAGTTATATGCTGGAAAACTATTTAAGTTAGAAGATCATTTAAAACGATTATTGGCTAGCACTGGTCAGATTAAATTAGAGTTAGATTATAGTTTAGCCGAGTTAAAGGAATTATGTAAGCAGGTGTTGGCCCAAAATAAAGATAATCCTCGTAGAGAATCAGGTAGTCTTTATTTACAGATAACTCGAGGAACAGCTCCTAGAAGCCATAGTTTTTCTGATGATTTAGAACCAAATTTAATTATTTATTTATTACCTGCTAAATCATTGCCAGAAGATTTAAGAAAAAGAGGAGTTAGTGTAATTACTATTCCTGATACTAGATGGGATTATTGTAATATTAAGACTACTAATCTATTGCCTAATATTTTAGGAAAACAAAAAGCTAAGGAAGAAGAGGTATATGAGTCAATCTTTGTTAATAATGAAGACAAAGTAACAGAAGGTACTAGTAGCAATATATTTCTAGTTCAAGATGGAGTAATATATACGCATCCAGCCAATAAATCTATTTTAGGCGGAATTACTAGAGAACTAGTATTAGAATTGGCTCGAAATCAGTTTAAAGTAAAAGAAATTCCATTTGATAAAGAAGACTTATATCAAGCAGATGAAGTATTTATTACAAGTACAACTAAAGAGGTATTAGGTGTTGTTGAAGTTGATGATATAGAGATTAGTAATGGACAGATAGGAGAAATGACTAATATATTACATAAGGAGTATAAAAATTATATAGCAGATTTTAAGGTAGATTGAAGGGCAGATATCAGTCTGTCCTATTATTTATTAAAAGAAAGGAGTAATGTAATGAAAGAGTTAGCTCAAGTTAGTGATAATAATTTTATAGAAGTTATTACAGGACATGAAAATGTATTAATTATTTTTTCTAGTCAAGAAAGTAAAGACAAATATAAAGTTACTAGTGTACCAGTTTTTAAGCTTTTTAAAGAAGGAGAAGTAGTCTATACTGGCTTTGGAGTAAGAGAAAGTAATGATTTATATTATCAGTTGAGTTCATTTCTATAGGAGTATAGATTTTTATAAACAAAAAACAAAAAATTCTGGCTAATTGCCAGATAGTTAATGGTGGAGGGGAGAGGATTCGAACCTCTGAAGGCATCGCCGGCAGATTTACAGTCTGCTCCCTTTGACCAGACTCGGGAACCCCTCCGCATAAATTGATTTAATGGAGCTGACGACCGGACTTGAACCGGTAACCTGCTGATTACAAGTCAGCTGCTCTGCCAATTGAGCTACGTCAGCACAGTGGCGGGGACGACGAGAGTCGAACTCGCGATCTCCGGCGTGACAGGCCGGCGTGTTAACCAGCTACACCACGTCCCCGTATATTAGTTTTAAATTAATGGTACCCCCAAGGGGATTCGAACCCCTGCCGCCAGGATGAAAACCTGGTATCCTAGGCCACTAGACGATGGGGGCCTATTGTGGTGAGCCATGGAGGATTCGAACCTCCGACACCCAGATTAAAAGTCTGGTGCTCTGCCAGCTGAGCTAATGGCCCATGTTAGTTATTAGATAATATTATGGCGCGCCCGGGAGGAGTCGAACCTCCAACCTCCAGATTCGAAGTCTGTAACTCTATCCAGTTGAGCTACGGGCGCATATATGGTCGGAGCAGCAGGATTTGAACCTGCGACCCCCTGGTCCCAAACCAGGTGCTCTGCCAAGCTGAGCCATGCTCCGATGTTTTTTGGTGCCGCTCAATTGCGACAATTACTATTATAAGATATTTATAAAGGATTGTCAAGAAAAAATATAAAAATTCAAATAAAAAATCTGGTTAGTTACCAGATAAGTTAATGGTGGAGGGGAGAGGATTCGAACCTCTGAAGGCATCGCCGGCAGATTTACAGTCTGCTCCCTTTGACCAGACTCGGGAACCCCTCCACATAAATTGATTTAATGGAGCTGACGACCGGACTTGAACCGGTAACCTGCTGATTACAAGTCAGCTGCTCTGCCAATTGAGCTACGTCAGCACAGTGGCGGGGACGACGAGAGTCGAACTCGCGATCTCCGGCGTGACAGGCCGGCGTGTTAACCAGCTACACCACGTCCCCACGATAATAATAGTCAATTTTCAATTCTACATTGTCAATTGCTTTTAATTGGTGGGCGAAACAGGGCTCGAACCTGTGACCCCCTGCTTGTAAGGCAGGTGCTCTCCCAGCTGAGCTATTCGCCCATGTTTTTAGTTGACAGTGTATAGTGTACAGTTAAAAATCTAAGTTTTTGACTTTGAACTTAATTGTAAACTGTATTTTAGTCCCCTTCGAGTCTAAAATTCAAGACTCTCTGTGGATATTGATAATTCATTTCTTCTTTGAAAGAGTTATTACAAACTAACTTTTCATTTTTATTGTTAAAGAGTGGTACCCCCAAGGGGATTCGAACCCCTGCCGCCAGGATGAAAACCTGGTATCCTAGGCCACTAGACGATGGGGGCCTATTGTGGTGAGCCATGGAGGATTCGAACCTCCGACACCCAGATTAAAAGTCTGGTGCTCTGCCAGCTGAGCTAATGGCCCATGTTAGTTATTAGATAATATTATGGCGCGCCTGGGAGGAGTCGAACCTCCAACCTCCAGATTCGAAGTCTGTAACTCTATCCAGTTGAGCTACAGGCGCATATATGGTCGGAGCAGCAGGATTTGAACCTGCGACCCCCTGGTCCCAAACCAGGTGCTCTGCCAAGCTGAGCCATGCTCCGATAATTGTTTGTGGATGTCGCTTAATTGCGACGATTACTATTATAAAAAAACTATCGAAATTTGTCAAGAAAAAAATAGAAAAAATAATTTAATGAAATTGAGTATTGTTTTTCAATTGCAACGATTAATAATATAACATGTTATTTTTATTTTGTCAATATTTTTTGAAAAGAGAATTTTATTTTAATAATAAATAAGGCGGAATATTCCGCCTTATTTTCTAAACTGCTGCTACTTCTTTAACCTCTTCAATTTCTTTTTTTAGTTGCTTTTCAATTCCCATTTTAAGAGTCATTTCAGACATAGGGCATCCAGCACATGCACCCTGCAATTCGACTTTTACTATGCCATCATCAGTGACTTCTATTAATTCTACATCTCCACCATCAGCTTGTAAAGAAGGTCTAATTTTATTTAATACCTCTTTAACTCTTTCTTTCAAGATTGTCACCTCCCTCAAAACACTCTATACTATTTCTTGCTTAAGTAAAAATTACCTTTATAAATCTAGTTTATTTATTGTTTTTTCTAGTGTCTTAGCAGATTCTTTAAATGCTGTTGTTTCTTCTTCATTAAGAGGTAAATTAAGTACTCTTTCTACACCAGAGCCATTTATTACAGTTGGTAGACTAAGACAGACATCATTGATACCATATTTATCTTCCATAAGACTAGAGACAGTTAGGATAGAGTTTTCATCCCTAAGAATGCTGCGAACAATTCGAGTTACAGCTAAAGCGACAGCGTAATAAGTTGATCCTTTACGTTCAATGATTTCATAGGCTGCATTTTTAACTTTCTCGGATATTTTTGGACGACTATTATTCTCACAGTCTTTAGTACAAACAGGACAGTAGTTGTCAATCTTAGTTCCAGCAATATTTGCTAGACTCCAGACAGGAACTTCACTATCTCCATGTTCACCAATAATATAGCCATGTACATTGTTAGCTGCTACACCACAGTTTTTACTTATTAAAGTTCTAAAACGAGAACTATCTAGTACAGTTCCTGAACCAATTACTCGCTCTTTAGGGAAACCAGATAGCTTAAGAGTTACATAAGTTAATATATCAACTGGATTTGATACAATTAATAGAATACCATCTTGATTATATTTAGTTATAGAAGGAATAATATCCTTAAAAATTTCTGTATTCCTTTTAACTAAATCAAGCCTAGTTTCATCTGGTTGTTGATTAGCTCCAGCAGTTACAATAACAATGTCAGCATCTTTACAGTCTGAATAGTCTCCAGCATAGACTTCAACTGGTTGAACAAAGGAAGCACCATGAGTAATGTCCATTGCTTCTCCTTCAGCTTTTTCTTTATCAATATCAATTAAAGCAATTTCTGAAGCAACTCCTTTAATCATTAAAGCATAAGCAGTAGTAGCACCTACCCCACCAGCTCCAATAATAGCTACTTTATTAATTTCTTTTTCTTGTTGCATAAGTTATCCCCCCTAAATATATTATGGACTAAAGATTATTTTCTTATTATTTATAATTCAGTAATAATAACTATTATCCTTTATAGATTGACACTTTTTTGGATTGATGTTATACTATAAACAAACATAAATAATAACTATTATCAATAAAAAGGAATGAGA
Organism: Halanaerocella petrolearia; assembly: GCF_054657875.1. Taxonomy (NCBI): domain Bacteria; kingdom Bacillati; phylum Bacillota; class Clostridia; order Halanaerobiales; family Halobacteroidaceae; genus Halanaerocella; species Halanaerocella petrolearia. Next base: position 1,233,572 of record NZ_BAAHXW010000001.1, on the reverse strand, counting down.
TAAGTGAGCCAAAAGCAACGTAGAATGACTAAACAGCGAAAGAAAATTTTGGAGGTCCTGCAAAGTACAGACTGTCATCCTACAGCCGATTGGATCTATAAAGAAGTAAAGGAAGAGATTCCTAATATTAGCCTAGGAACCATTTATAGAAACTTGAATGTTTTACAAGAAATGGGTAAGATCCAAGAGTTGAATTATGGTAGTGAATATAGTCGGTTTGATGGTAATCCAGCTAATCACTATCACTTTACTTGTTTGGATTGTGGAGAAGTGATGGATGTTGAATTAAAGGTTAAACAGGAATTAGATCAACAAGTTACTGATCTAACTGATGGAAAAGTTGAATATCATCGAACTGAGTTTTTTGGGTATTGTAAAAGTTGTAAAGAATAGATTAAAGGCCTCCAACTATTGGAGGCCTTATTTTAATTATTGAGGTTAAAGAGGGGGAATATCAAATATGGAATTAGGATATGCTTGTCTAAATTGTAGTTTAGAAGACTGCAAACCAAATCGCAGAACAACTGTAGGTTATCTAAAAAAATTAGATTCAGAGGGCCAACTTGCTAAATTAAATTCTTTATTACGTGAAAACTTAACTAATACTCTACGAATTTTAAAATTTAATATAGCTCATAATGTAAATTTATATCGCTTATCTTCTGATATTGTGCCTCTAGCTACGCATCCAATTACTAAAGATTGGGATTATATTACTACTGGTAAAGAGCAGTTTATAGAGATTGGAGAATTTATTAAAAGTAATAATCTAAGAGTGAGTATGCATCCAGGCCAATATACAGTTCTTAATAGTAATAAAGAGGATGTAGTAGATAGAGCTATTGCAGATTTAGAATACCATTCTCAAGTCTTGCAAGCAATGAAACTTGATACAAAGCATAAACTAATTTTGCATATTGGTGGGGTTTATGGTGATAAAGAATCAGCTATAGCCAGATTTAAAGAGAATTTTAATCGGTTATCTAGTGATGTTAAAAAGAGATTAGTTATTGAAAATGATGATAAATCCTATCAAGCTACAGAATTATTAAAGATAGCCCAAGATTTGAATATTCCAATGGTTTTTGATATTCATCATTTTAATTGTAACCATAGTTCAGATGAAGAGTTAGAAGAGTTAATACCAGATATATTTGCAACCTGGGAGGATGAAAAGCCCAAAATGCATTTTTCTTCTCCTAAAAGTGAAGATAAATATGCTAGTCATGCTGATAATATTAATGCACATGATTTTAAGAAGTTTATTGATTTAGTGACAGATATAACAGATAAAGATTTTGATATTATGTTAGAGTGTAAAAATAAAGATAAGGCATTGTTTAAATTAAGAGAAGAATTAGATATTAGATGGGATTAATTTCCCATCTTTTTTTATTTTTTGAGGACATAAAAATAGTTAATTGAACGAATAATAGAGATGAAATAGTTATGATTTGTGTGTCGTGTGCTATCAGCAGATTTTCACGGAGAGTCCATAGGATTAATAGGAATTCAAAACCTTACTCTCCAAAAAATAAGGCCTTACAATTCCTATATTTTAAGGGTTTAAGATGTGTCAAGGTAAGAAACAGGAGGTGTACTATGGCAACTGAAGTATCAGCAGAATTGGAAGAAGAATTTAATCAGTTAGAAGAAGTATTAGAAGAAGCTCGTAATAGTGAAGATAAAAATTTAGTTAATATTCTGCATCAAGCCCAAGAAATATTTGGGCATGTTTCGCGAGATATTCAGATTAGAATAGCTGAAGGTTTAGGAGTGCCATTGAGTGAGATATATAGTGTAGTCAGTTTTTATTCTTTATTTTCTACTACTCCTCGAGCTGAAAATACAATTGAGATCTGTATGGGAACAGCCTGTTATGTGAAAGGTAGTCAAGAGATTTTAGATAAATTTGGTGAGGAACTAAATATTGAACCAGGTGAAGTAACTGAAGATGGAAAATTTGGGTTAGAGACTACTCGCTGTATAGGGGCTTGTGGTAGAGCACCAGTAATTGTTGCTGGAGAAGATATTCATGGAGGTTTGACTGTAGATGGAGTTTCTGAATTACTAGAAGAATACAAATAGGAAGGTGGTGCCTATGGAGACTGAAAATAAAATTCTGGTCTGTGCTGGAACAAGTTGTGATTCTTCAGAAGGGCCAGAGATATATCGTAATTTATTAGAAGAATTAGAAACAAATAATTTAGATGATAAGACTAGAGTAGTAGAAACTGGTTGTTTTGGTTTTTGTGATCAAGGGCCAATTGTTGTAGTCTATGATGGAGAGGATACAGAAGGTACTTTTTATTGTCAAGTAGCATCAGAAGATGCCCAACAGATTGTAGAGCAACATTTAATCAATGGTGAAATAATAGATGATCTACTCTATATAGACCCTAAGACTGATGAAAAGATTCCAGGATATAAAACAATTGATTTTTATCAGTATCAAAAACGTATTGCTTTAAGTAATTGTGGACAGATAGATCCAATGCATATTGATGATTATAAAGAAAATGAGGGTTATGTAGCTTTAGAAAAAGTTTTAAATCAGATGGAACCTCAAGAAGTTATTGCTGAAATTAAGACTTCTAAGTTACGTGGCCGAGGAGGAGGAGGATTTCCAACTGGTGTTAAGTGGGAATTGACTGCTGAAAGTGAAGAGAGTCCTAAGTATATTATCTGTAATGCTGATGAAGGTGATCCTGGAGCTTTTATGGATCGTAGTATCCTAGAGGGAGATCCTTATAGTGTAATTGAAGGCATGACTATTGGTGCTTATGCTATTGGTGCTAATCATGGTTATGTCTATGTACGAGCTGAGTATCCTCTAGCAGTAGAGAGGTTACAGGGTGCTATTGAAAATGCTAGAGAAACTGGAATGTTAGGAAAGGATATCTTTGGAAGTGGTTTTGATTTTGATTTAGAAGTTAAGATTGGAGCTGGTGCTTTTGTCTGTGGTGAAGAGACAGCTTTAATTACTTCTGTAGAAGGATATCGTGGTGATCCTCAACCTAAGCCACCATTTCCAGCTCAAAATGGACTCTTTGATCAGCCAACATTGATTAATAATGTGGAGACTTTAGCTAATATTCCAGTTATTATTGCTAAAGGTGGTGACTGGTATAGTCAGATTGGGACTGAAAATAGTACCGGTACGAAAGTCTTTGCTTTAGCTGGAGACATTAATAATATAGGACTGATTGAGGTACCCATGGGTACTAGTTTACGTGATGTAGTATTTGATTTGGGGGGAGGAATTCCTGACGGAAAAGAGTTTAAAGCGGCCCAGACTGGAGGTCCTTCTGGTGGTTGCTTACCTGAAGATAAGTTAGATATTTCTCTAGAGTATGACACACTGATAGAAGAAGGATCTATGATGGGGTCTGGTGGTTTAATTATTCTAGATGAGACAAGTTGTATGGTGGATGTGGCACGTTTTTATCTTGACTTTACTCAAGATGAAGCCTGTGGAAAGTGTACTCCAGGTAGAATTGGAACTAAGAGAATGTTAGAGATATTAAATCGGATTACAGAAGGAGATGGAACTAAAGAGGATCTTGATTTACTAGAAGAAGTATCCCATGAGATCAAGAATACTGCTCTCTGTGGTCTCTGTAAATCAGCACCTAATCCTGTTTTAAGTACTCTTGAGCACTTTGAAGATGAGTATTTGGCCCATGTAGAGGATAAGTATTGCCCTACAGGTGTCTGCCAAGAGTTAGCTAGCTACAAAATAGATATGGATGCTTGTAAAGCCTGTGGAGTTTGTAAAGAAGAATGTCCTGTAGAAGCAATTAATAGTGAGCAAGGTGAGAGTTACGAGATTGATCCTGCTGCTTGTGAAGCTTGTGGAATTTGTGAAGAAAAGTGTCCATTTGATGTAATTTCTAAAGGATAATTAGTGATAAAGGAGGGAAGAAGATGGTAAATTTAACAGTGGATGGACAGGAAGTTGAAATAGAGGAAGGAAGTAATGTGCTTGATGCTGCTGAAAAATTAAATATAGATATTCCAACTCTCTGTTATTTAGAAGGAGTAAATGAACCAGGTGCTTGTCGTGTCTGTGTAGTAGAAGTAGAAGGAGAGAATAATCTACAGCCAGCCTGTGAGTATAAGGTCAAAGATGATATGGTAGTTAGAACTAATACACCTGAAGTTTTAAATGCTAGAAAGACTGTTTTAGAGTTATTATTATCTGATCATCCTTTTGACTGCTTAACTTGTGAGGCTAACTTAAATTGTGAATTGCAAGAATTAGCTGATAAATTTAATATTCGAGATATTTCAATGCAAGGTGAAAAGAATGAGTATCCAATTGATGATTTATCGCCTGCTTTGGTTAGGGAACCAAGTAAATGTATTATGTGTCGCAGATGTATTAGAGTCTGTGATAATATACAAGAGGTACATATCTATGATGTCTTAGAGAGAGGATTTCCTGCAGTTGCTGGTCCAGGCTTTAATGATAGTTTATTAGATACACCATGCATTACTTGTGGTCAATGTATTTTAGTCTGTCCTACAGGAGCTTTGCATACTAAAGATAATAAACAGAAAGTTTGGGATGCTTTAAGTGATCCTAAAAAACATGTAGTTATTCAGACAGCTCCTGCAATTCGAGTGACTATTGGTGAAATGTTTGATATGGAGCCAGGAAGTTTAGTAACAGGAGAGTTAGTAGCTGCTTTAAAGAGGTTAGAATTTGATAAAGTATTTGATGACTGTTTTGGTGCAGATGTAGTAGTTATGGAAGAAGGTCATGAATTAATGGAAAGGTTAGAAAGTGATGAACGACTACCTCAGTTTACCTCTTGTTGTCCAGGGTGGGTTAGATTTTGTGAAAGTTTTTATCCAGAATTAATTCCCCATCTCTCCTCTTGTAAGTCACCTCAACAAGTATTTGGAGCTTTAGTTAAGACTTATTATGCTGAGCAGGCAGATATTGACCCAGAGAATATTTTTTCTGTATCAGTAATGCCTTGTGTAGCTAAAAAGTATGAAGCAGCTCGTCCAGAAATGAATGATAGCGGTCAAGATAGAGATGTGGATGTTAATTTAACGACACGGGAGTTAGGAGAGATGATTAGAGAAGCAGGACTTGATTTAAATAATCTGCCTGAAGAGGAATATGATGAACCGATGGGTTACGCCTCAGGAGCAGGAGTTATCTTTGGTTCTACTGGTGGTGTTTGTGAAGCTACCCTACGTACAGTTTATGAAAAGTTGACAGGAGAAGAATTAGGTGAAGTTGAGCTTGAACAAGTTAGAGGAAAAGAGCTAAAAGAGGGTACTGTTGATTTAGGAGATGACAGAGAAATTAAGGCAGCAGTTGTTAGGGGAACAGGAAATGCAAGGAAATTACTGCATAAGTTACAGACAGGGGAGAGAGAATATGATTTTGTGGAAGTAATGGCCTGTCCCAATGGCGGTTGTGTTGGTGGAGGCGGCCAGCCAGTTTACGCAGGATATGAAAGGTGGACTAAGATGGGCGAAACATATGTAAAGCGGGCTGAAGGATTATTCAAAGCCGATGAAGAGAAAGAGCATCGACGTTCTCATACTAATCCTTTTGTTAAGAAGTTATATGATGAGTTTTTGGGAGAACCACATGGTGAGAAGTCACAGAAATTGTTGCATACAGAATACATTGATCGTAAGTTATATACTCGAGATAGATTATATGGTGGTAAAGAGTGTAATGAAGAAGAGATAGATGATTGTAGACAGGGAGAACAAGTATAGAATTATAAGATTTAGTTTAAGGTTGAGGTTAAGTATAAATAGTATCTCTTAACCTTAGCCTTAACTTTAATTAAAAACTAGGAGGATTATTATGAATTTGGTTATTTCTTTATTAGGAGCTGCCTTAATTATTTCTTTAATTTTAATTATCAAGAGCTAATTTCTATTTAAGCAGGAATTACTTATTTCAGTTAGAAATACTATTAAAAGTCTGGAGTGAGGTGATAGTATGCTTAAACAAATTAAATTAGATACTAAAGATCATGCTACATTAATTGATATTACATCTGAAATTCAAAATATAGTAGATCAATCTGAGGTTAAAGATGGTTTTTGTACAGTCTTTATTCCTCATACTACGGCTGCCGTGACAATTAATGAAGCGGCTGACCCTACAGTTAGAAGTGATATATTAAGAAAATTAGAGGATCTGATTCCTTGGCAGGATAATTATGATCATTTAGAAGGTAATTCAGCAGCCCATTTGAAGACCAGTTTATTAGGTAGTTCTGAACAGATAATTATTAAGGAAGGAGAACTGACCTTAGGTACTTGGCAAGGTATTTATTTAGCTGAATTTGATGGGCCAAGATCCCGAAAAGTGCAAGTGAAATTAGTGAATAGTAAATAAGTGATAATTTAATAATGTATTCTTTATTAATTATTATTTGAATTTAACTGTAAATTGTCAATTGAAATAAAAGGGAGTGAGAAGATGTTAGTAGATTATCATACTCATTTATTAGGACATCAGGATCGATCCGGAACAGCTGATGAGATTAGGGAGTTTTTGGAACAGGCAGTAGCCAATGATATAGCAGAGATAGGATTTACTGACCATAATCGCTATTATCAGGAATTTGACTTCGATTTGATTTCAGAAGTAGCCCAAGAATTTTCAAACTTAAAGGTGAAAAAAGGAATTGAAATGGACTTTACACCAGGCGAAGAAGATCAAATCACTGATTTTTTAAGCCAATTTGAGCTGGATTATGTTATTGGATCTATTCATTTTCTTGATGACTGGATGTTTGATCACCCTGATTATCAAGATGAGTATCAGGCTTGGGACTTAACTGAGTTATATCGGAAATATTTTTCTTATGTTGAGCAGGCTGCTAAAGCAGATTTATTTCAAATATTGGGCCACTTAGATTTGATTAAGGTGTTTGGATACAAGCCTGAAACTGATATTTTAGAAATTGTTACTCCAGTTTTAAAGACAATTGCTCAGGAAGATATTATAATTGGAGTAAATACTAATGGTTTAAATAAACCAGTTGGTGAGATTTATCCCAGTCCAATTATTTTAGAAAAGGCTTATGAATTAGGAGTCAAAGTAACATTAGGATCTGATGCTCATAGTGCAGGACGAGTAGGAGAAAGCTTTGGTATGGTTAAAGAATTGTTACAGGATATAGGTTATAACAAGATTGCTACCTTTGAGAATAAAAAAAGAAAGATGGTTAAATTGTAAAGCACCTAATTTTAGGTGCTTTTCTTATTTAAGGTTTAAGACTTTTATGAATTTATTTGATTATTAATAAATATATGCTATAATAATCATGGTTATATTTACCAATCAAATACTGGAGGGATATTGTGAAGAAGAAATTAGGCGTATTATTGTTGGTAGTGACGTTAACTTTTGCAATTGTAGGTTGTTCAGATGATTCAAGTAGCAATCCAATTAGTAGTACAAATGATGAGATTGATCCACCAGAAACACCAGAAAGTTTACAGAGTAGTAGTAGTACACAATCTCTTGGCGTTTCAACACAGTCGAGTACTATTTATGATTCAATATTTAATCTTTGTTATCAAGTGCCTACTTTATATCAAGAGGTACTTTATGGAAATCCAGGTATAGTTACTGGAGTTAATAAAGTTATTAAATTAGATGAGAATAAGTCTGATTATAAGATATTTGGTACTAAATATGATATAGTGCGTTCTACAAATATTCCTAATAAATATGATAGTTTTTATGATGTTAAATATGTTTTAAAGGTTTCAGGAGGTACAAGTGTATTTGGAATTTTATATAAAAACTTATCAGCAACTAAGGTAAGTTTTACATTTAGAGCTCCTAATGATAATCGTATTGTACAATTTGTATATGATGCGGGATTAGAAAAGAAAGCCTATCTGTATCAAAAGATTTCAGCAACAGATTTAACAAGTGATATAAGTAGTATAGTTGGAATTAGAGAAGATAATTCTACCCGAAAGGTGAAGACTGTTGCAGTTATAGATAATGATACTCAGCCATTTATATTGGATTTTTCTGGGATAGAGAATAAAAGTTCTGGTAATACAACTGGAGGACTTTATATGAAAGTTGGAATGTCAACTCCATCTTCATCTTATGCTTGGCAGGATACTATAAACAATGTAAGTGGTGAAATTACAAGTGGTCCGTATAATCAATCTCCAATTAAATCAGGTGCATTTAAAACAGATGGGACTAACAATGTAGTTGACACACAAGATTTTGATGCTCCAAATGGTTATCCGACAAAACAAGAGATTACTGATTATCATAGTAATTCGGCTGGACATGGTATAGCATATGAAGTTGAAATCAATAGTGACCTTACTAGTCCTGAAGATAAAAGTCTGACAGAAGTTTTACATAATAAGGGGATTTTATAAAAGTAGTTAAGAGCACCTAATTAGGTGCTCTTTTCTTATTTAATAGTTTTATTGACAATTGGTATTATATATTATAACCTTAACTTGGAATTTTGGTTAAAAATAAGGAGGAAATTAATGATAGTCAGAGATGATATTCGTAATATAGCAATTATTGCTCACGTAGACCATGGTAAGACAACTTTAGTAGATGGAATGTTAAAGCAGAGTGGTATTTTTCACTCTAAACAAGAGGTACAAGAACGAGTAATGGATGATAATGACCTAGAACGAGAACGAGGAATTACTATTTTATCTAAGAATACATCAGTCAATTATAAAGATACTAAGATAAATATTGTTGATACACCAGGTCACGCTGATTTTGGTGGTGAAGTAGAACGAATTTTAAAGATGGTAGATGGAGTTTTATTAGTAGTAGATGCTTTTGAAGGGCCAATGCCTCAGACCAAATTTGTTCTGACTAAGGCGCTAGAGCTGGATTTAAAACCTGTAGTAGTAGTTAATAAGATTGATCGTGATGAAGCTCGACCAGATGAAGTAGTTGATCAAGTGTTAGATTTATTTATTGATTTAGGTGCTACAGAGGAGCAGATAGATTTTCCAGTTATTTATGCTTCAGCCTTAGAAGGTTATGCTCGTGAAGATTTAAATTCTGATAATGATGACTTAGAACCATTATTTAAGTCAATTATTGATCATATTCCTGGACCAGAAGGAGAAGTAGATAAGCCTTTACAGACAGTTGTAACGACTATTGAATATAATGATTATGTAGGGCGGATGGCTTTAGGAAAGGTTAATCGTGGTCGAGTATCAGAAGGAGAAAAAGTTGCTATCTGTAAAAGAGATGGCTCAATAGAAAATAGAAAGATTAGTAAATTATATGCTTATCAAGGATTAGGTAGACAAGAAGTATCCGAGGCTAAAGTAGGAGATATTATAGCTTTTGCTGGAATGGAAGGAATTAATATTGGTGAGACAATTGCTGATAAAGAGAGTCCAGAAGCACTTCCTTTCATTGAAATTGAAGAGCCAACTGTTAGTATGACTTTTACTACCAATGACAGTCCTTTATCTGGCCAAGAAGGAGAATTTGTCACTTCTCGCCATTTAAAAGATAGACTAATGAATGAGTTAGAACAGAATGTAGCTTTAAGAGTAGAAGAATTAGATCCAGATACTTTTAAAGTATCTGGTCGTGGTGAACTACATTTAGCTATTTTAATTGAAACAATGCGTCGAGAAGGATATGAATTTCAGGTTTCTAAACCAGAAGTAATCTTTAAAGAAGAAGATGGAGAGAAATTAGAACCAATTGAAGAAGTTATTATTGATGTTCCAGAAGAATTTATGGGTTCAGTAATGGAGCAACTAGGTGAAAGAAAAGGTCAAATGCAGAATATGACCCATCTTAGCCAGAGTAGATTAAGATTAACTTTTGAAGTTCCTGCCCGAGGATTAATTGGTTTCAGATCTCAGTTTATGACAAAGACTAAAGGTGAAGGAATTTTAAATCATAGTTTCTCTCATTATGATAGTTACTGTGGTGAAATTCCAGATATTAATACAGGATCTATTGTAGCAGATAGAAAAGGAGAAGTAACTAGATATGGTATCTTTACAGCTCAAGAGAGAGGAGATATCTTTGTTGAGCCAGGAACTAAAGCCTATGAAGGAATGATTGTTGGTTCCAATGCTCGAGATCAGGACTTAAATATCAATATTTGTAAGAATAAGAAGCTAGATAATATGCGTGCTTCTGGTTCAGATGAAGCAATGGTTTTAACGCCAGCAACTGAACTAAGTTTAGAAGAAGCTTTAGAGTATATTGCTAGTGATGAATTAGTAGAGATAACACCAGAAAATATTAGGTTAAGAAAGAGAATTTTAAATAAAAAGACAAGGATTAAGGCACAGAAAAACGATTAGTAATTGCCCATTGATAATTGCTAATTGAAAGTCGAAATGATTATTTAAAATGAAATTTAATTGATATAAAGTGGCATTTTATGCCACTTTATATCAATAATATTTTGAATCTAACTGTAAATTGTCAATTATAATAAAGAAAGGAGCCGTGGGAATGGAAATATCGTCGCAGGTTAGTCAGATTAATGCTTCGCCAACATTAGCAATTAGTGCTCAAGCTAAAGAGTTGAGTCAGCAAGGTGAGGATGTAATCAGTTTAGGAGCAGGTGAACCAGATTTTGCTACTCCCCAACATATTAATCAAGCAGCCCAAGAGGCTATTGAAGAAGGTTTTACTACTTATACAGCTACACCAGGAATTGAAGATTTAAGAGAGGCAGTTGTTAAACAGTTTAAAGAGGAGAAAGAGCTTGATTATAATAATAATCAAGTAATAGTTTCTCCAGGGGCCAAGTATGCTTTGTTTTTGGCACTACAGACTTTAGTTGATGAGGGAGATGAGGTTATTTTACCTGCTCCCTACTGGGTTAGTTATCCAGAACAGATTAAGTTTGCTGGAGGGAAGACTAAAGCAGTTGAGACGAAAGAAGAGAATGATTTTAAACTGACTGCACAAGAGTTTAAAGAGGCAATCACTTCTCAGACAAAAGTCTTAATTTTAAATAGTCCTAGTAACCCTACAGGAGCTGTCTATACTCGAGAAGAGTTAGAAGAGATTGCTCAAGTAGCTTTAGAGGAAGAAGTTATGATTATTTCTGATGAGATTTATCATAAGGTTACTTATGAGGAGGAAGCTGTCAGTATAGCTTCTCTAGGTGCTAAGATCAAAGAACAGACAGTAGTTATTGATGGAGTTTCTAAGGCGTATGCTATGACTGGTTGGCGAATTGGTTATGCAGTTGGCCCACAAGAGGTTATTGAAGCTATGGGTTGTCTACAGAGTCATAGTACTTCCAATGCCAATTCAATAGCACAGAAGGCTAGTGTGGCTGCTTTGACAGGTTCTCAAAAACCAACGCAGAATATGAGAGACTCCTTTAGAAAAAGAAGAGATCTAGTTGTAGAAACTGTAAATAATGTTTCTGGTTTAAAGGTTAACAAGCCAGCAGGTGCTTTCTATCTCTTTGTTAATGTAGAAGATACTTTAGGAGAAGAAATAGCAGGTCAAAAAATAACAGATGATAAAGAATTAGCTACTGTATTACTACAAGAAGCTGGGGTAGCTACTATACCTGGTTCATTCTTTGGTAAAGCAGGCTATTTAAGGTTATCTTATGCTACTAGTGAACAAGAACTTAAAGAGGCAATTAAACGAATAGATAATCTACTTTCTGATTAGTTTTAAGGCAGCTTAGGCTGCCTTTTTTAATTGTCTTTTTCTAATACTTCAACAGTAACTACAGATTGAGGTTGAATTACTAACCAGACTAGTTGGAGCTTATAACTTGTTTCTTCTACAATAATAATTCTCTCATTAATAGTTTCGGCTATTAGTTTACCATCAGTTTCTGATATATTACGCCCAATTAGACTATTAAGCAACTTAAAGGTTTTTTCTTTTAGTTCTTGTTTAAGATGCTTATCTAGCTCTGTTTCAATATTAATCTCTAACTCTTGAATTACTGTTCGTTTTTCTTCTTTTAAACTCTCCTTTAATCTCTTAAGCTCAGTCTGTTGAGTATTGATAGTAGCTACTAATTGTTTCTTTTCATAAATCAACTGATCTAGCTCTCTGCCAATCCAAATATTAATTAAGCTACTACCAATAATTATACCTAACATAAAGATAGCCAATGATCGTAATAGATCTTGTTTAGTTAAAGCTAAGAAGTTGGTCTTCATCTTAACTTCCTCCAGTTAAAATTGAGATCAGCCAAATACCTAATTGAGCTCCTAAAAAAGCAGTTACTAATAGAATAAACTGTTTAATTATAATTAGAAACTCTCCTTGTAGAATACCACCTTCAAATAGTTTTAAATTAGAGAAGGTTCCACCAATAGCAGTAACTACAGCCCAGAGTTTGATCTCTTCAGCTAATTCTAGCATGGCTTTTAGTGGTGATGTTTGGGCTAAAGTAGCCCCAATACTACCAAGTATTGATCCGCCTAAGACTACTCCTAAAGAGGTAAAAAATACAATAAGGAGCCGTTTCACAGTATCACCTACTAATTCTCTATATTACTCGTTATTCGTCTAACACTATATTGAATATAATTACTTAACTTAAACTGGAATTATGCTTTAGTTAGAAAGAATGTTATAATAATATATAACAGTACTATTTATGCTAGAGTTTCTTACTAGCATAGGTAATTAGTTTTATTGACACTTAACAGGGAGGTGAATAAATGTCTGATTTTGTCCATCTTCATCTACATACTGAATATAGCTTGTTAGATGGAGCAGTAAGAATAGATGAATTAGCTAAACAGGCCAAGGAATATGACATGCCTGCTGTTGCTTTAACTGATCATGGAGTAATGTATGGCGCTATTAAGTTTTATCGCCAACTGAAAGAAGCAGGAGTTAAGCCAATTATTGGTTGTGAAGTATATGTAACAGATAACCATCAGCAGAAAGATGCACGTAATAATCAATTACACCATTTAGTCTTACTAGCTGAGAATAACCAAGGCTATCATAACCTGTTACAGCTGGTATCTAAAAGCTTTTTAGATGGTTTTTATTATAAACCACGTGTAGATAAAAAGTTATTAAGAGAATATAATGATGGGTTGATCTGTTTAAGTAGTTGTCTAGCAGGTGAAGTAGCTACTTTAATTCAAAATAGACAGTTTGAACAGGCCCAAGATGTAATTTTAGATTATAGAAATATTTTTGGGCCAACTAACTTCTTTTTAGAGATACAAGATCATGGTTTAGCTGAAGAGAGACAGGTTAATACTGAGTTAGTTAAGTTAAGTCAGGAGTTAGAGATTCCTTTAGTAGCTACTAATGATGTGCATTATCTCAACCAAGATGATGCTCAGATCCATGATGTCTTATTAGCTATTCAGACTGGTAAAGATGTGGATGATGAAGATCGTCTGCAATTTCCTAATGATCAATTTTATTTTAAGTCAGCAGAAGAGATGGAAGAAACTTTTATAGATTATCCAGAGGCAGTTGAAAATACTATTCAGATTGCTAACAGGTGTAATCTAGATTTAGACTTTGATAAGACCTTATTACCTGATTATGAGATTCCAGCAGGTGAGAGCTTAGAGTCTTATCTTCGTAAACTGGCCTATCAAGGTATAGAAGAGAAGTATGATCATATGACAGTTAAGATTGAAGATAGGCTAGAGTATGAGTTAGAAGTGATTAATCAGATGGGCTATCCAGCTTACTTTTTAATTGTTCGTGATTTTGTTCGCTATGCTAAAGAGAATGGTATTATAGTTGGCCCAGGTCGTGGTAGTGCAGCTTCTAGTTTAGTATCTTATGCTTTAGATATTACAGATATTGATCCTTTAGAGTATGATCTATTATTTGAACGCTTTTTAAATCCTGCTCGAGTTTCAATGCCAGATATTGACATTGATTTCTGTTATGAACGGCGGGATGAAGTAATAGATTATGTAACCGAAAAGTATGGACAAGATAAGGTAGCTCAGATTATTACCTTTGGAACAATGGCTGCTAAGGCAGCAATTCGTGATGTAGGACGAGTCTTAGGAATTAATTATGATAAGATTGATCAGGTGGCTAAAGCAATTCCTAATAATTTAGGAATAGATATTAAAGAAGCTTTATCTGAATCAGAAGAGTTAGAGAAGTTATATCAGTCAGATGATGGAGTTAAAGAAATCATTGATTATGCTCATGGTATTGAAGGATTACCACGCCATGCTTCTACCCATGCTGCTGGAGTAGTAATTACTAAAGAGGAGTTGACTAATTATACTCCACTTTATCAGAATGATGGTGAAGTTACTACTCAGTATGCTATGGGAGATTTAGAAGAACTAGGACTACTAAAGATGGACTTTTTAGGACTGAGGACTTTAACAGTCCTTAATAAGACTTTAGATTTGATTGCAGAGACTCAGAGAGTAGATCTTGAATTAGAAGATATTCCTTTTAATGACCAACAGGTCTTTGAAATGTTGAGTACTGGTGATACTCTAGGTGTTTTTCAGTTAGAGAGTGAAGGAATGCAACATTTAATTGCTAAGCTGAAACCAGAAGAGATAGAGGATATTATTGCCTTGTTGGCCCTTTATCGACCAGGACCATTAGGTAGTGGCATGGTAGATGACTTTATTGCTAGGCGCCCTGGTGAAGAGGAGATAGAGTATCCTCATCCTGATTTGGAGGAGATTCTTGAACCAACTTATGGAGTAATTCTTTATCAAGAACAGGTAATGCAGATTGTTCAGCAGATAGCTGGCTATTCTCTTGGCGAGGCAGATATCTTGCGGCGCGTCATTAGTAAGAAGAAAGAAAAAGCCATGAAACAGCAACAGAAAGAGTTTGTTGCAGGCACAATAAACAATGGTTATAGTCAAGATTTAGCTGAAGAGTTATTTGAGTTAATTGAATATTTTAGTGGGTATGGCTTTAATAAGGCCCATAAATATATTGTGGCCTAGTAAGGTGACTTACTATGGACAAATTTTTTAAATTGCGAGAAACCCCTTAGAGCCTTAAATACCAACCTCAACTGGTAACAGTTGAGAGGGTGTTGTTAATCACAATGATATGGTAATAAATTTAAGGATTGGGCAATTCGCAGGGAAACTTCTTTTAATTTATTATAATTCATCCTTTATTAATGAAAAATTTCTAAGGAGGTGTGTATAATATACATACTAAGTTGTATATTATATACATATGAAATAAAGAAAGGATGAAAATATGAAAAGAACAAATATTCATTTATCAAAAGTCATGATTGAAGATCTTGATAATTTATCAAAGAAAAAGGGAATTTCAAGAGCTGAATATATAAGAAGAGTGCTTGATCTTCATATTGAAAAAACGAAAGAAAATGATGGCAATGAATAAAAATATTATCAAGAGAATAGTAAAATTCGAATATGAAGGTTTAACACATAGAGTGATAGAAAAGAAAATCAAAACAATGTATGGCGATAAAATAACTAATGTAAAAATAAGAAAAATATTAAAATCTGTAAACTATGATAATAGGTTTAAATATACGTCATATCAAAAAAGGGTTATTCTTAAACTATATTCAGAATTCTATGATACTGATAAAGTTGTATGGTATTTAAAGAAGAGATTTGGAATAAATACAACCAAAAGAGCATTAATGAATTTAGCTCATAAAAATAATATTAAAAAGAAAACAAGAAACCGATATAGTCAATCTTATACTTCAAGAGCTCAAGAGAAGGAAATAATAAAACTATATAAAAGAGGAAAATCATTGGAGGAAATAAGAGTAAAGTTTGGCTATAAAACTGGTAAATCAATTTCTGATATTTTAAATAAGCATAATGTTAAAAGAAGGAGTTATAAGAAATCATGTACTTTATTAACTGATTATTATAGTTTTGATTTAACTATAATAGATTCAGAAGAAAAAGCTTATTTAATTGGATTAATGATTACTGATGGTTACCTAATAGAAAAAGATAAAGGTATAGGGCTGTCTTTGGCAGATGAAGATTGCATATCTTTTTTAGCTGATTATATTGGTATGGATTATGCAGAAGTAAAGAGAAAGGGAGAAAATATTAAGAAAAAGTTTAGATTGCATCTGTATGGTCATTATTATTGTAAGCAGACAAAAAGATATGGAATGGTACAAGATAAAACTCATAAATGCAAAGGACCAAATCTAAAAGAAAATGAATATAAATATATACCATACATATTAAGAGGTATCATTGATGGGGACGGTTGGGTTAGAAAAGATGGTAAAGAGTTTTTTATATGTTCTGCATCTAAAGATTTTATAAAATGGTGCTTGAAATCCCTTGAGTCACTTGGCTTTAAAGATTTAAAAATTAAATTTAAAGATAATGAATGGAATGGTATTTATTTAATAAGAACGGCTATTCAAGATAATATAAAGATACTTAATAAATTCATCTATGATAAACCATTTGAGATGAATAGAAAATATGGAAGATTAAAAGAAGGACCTTCAGAGACTATAATAAAGAACCTCTAAAATAGAAGAGAGTGTATGATATAGTCCAGACTACAACGATTAATAAAATCGGCTTGTGAAAACAAGAGTAGTATGAGTGCAGCTTATGCCCATGTGTCTTACTATACTGCTTACCTTAAGACCTACTATCCAGTTGAATTTATGGCTGCTTTATTAACTAGCCATATTGGAAATAGTGATAAGGTAGCAGAGTATATTACTGAAGTAGAGCAATTAGGAATTGAAGTGTTGCCTCCTGATGTCAACTATAGTCGTTTTGGTTTTAGTGTAGAAGAAGATAAGATTAGATTTGGTTTGCAAGGAATTAAACATGTAGGCCATAAAGCAATTGAAGAGATCATTTCTGCTAGAGAGGAAAAAGGATTTGAAAGTTTAACTGACTTTTGCCAGAGAATTGATTTAAGAAGTGTTAACCAACGGGTAGTAGAGAGTTTAATCAAAGCTGGTGCCTTTGACTCTGTAGGTTATTATCGTTCTCAGCTATTAGAGGTATTACCTAAAGTATTTAAACAAGCTCAAAAGGTACAAAAAGAGCAGAGTAATGGTCAGACTAGTTTTTCTGATTTATTTGCAGATGATAATCAATTTGTAGCAAGTAAAGTAGAGATACCAGAGATAGAAGAGTTTACCGAGGAGAAACTGTTAGCTTTAGAAAAGGAGATGTTAGGTCTTTATTTATCTGGTAACCCTTTAGAGCAGATCTTACCCCGAATTAAGCAACAACGGAATAAGAAGATTGTAGATTTAGATTCAGAACAAGAAAAGGTAATTATTGGAGGACTAATAGTATCTAAGCGAGAAGTAATAACTAAGAATAAACGTGAGATGGCCTTTTTAACTTTAGAAGATGAGACAGAAGAGATAGATGTAATAGTATTTCCTGATATTTATAAAGAATCTCAAGAGTTAATTGCTGAAGATAAAGGAGTACTTATTAAGGGCCAACTTAATGACGAAAGAAAAATAGTTGCTAAAGAAATTACTGATATAACTGTCGATAAAGGTTCTGAACAAATAGTACATCTACAGTTAAAAGAACCAACTGAGGATAAGCTATCTGATTTAAAAGAAGTATTAACTGCTTATTCTGGAAATAGAATAGTCTATCTACATTTAGTAATTGATAAACAGAGAGTAAGTATCAAATTAGATAATCAGTATCAATTACAGGCTAGTAGTCAATTGAGTCATGAGTTAGACAAACTAGGAGCTAAGCACTTATTTTAATCAAGATGCATATAATATATATATCAGGAGGGAGATAACTATGAAGTTAAAAAAAGAGATAATCGAGAAGTTGCAAAATCGAGGAGTAGAATTATCTGATATTGCAGAGGTAGTTTATCAGTTACAGAAGCCTTATAGTAAAGATTTAACATTAGAAGAATGTTTTTACTCAGTAGAGCAAGTATTAAACAAACGGGAAGTACAATATACATTATTGACAGGAATAGAGTTAGATAAATTGGTAGAAGAGGGGCAGATAGAAGGTTCTTTAGCAGAGATCATTAAGAGTGATGAACCATTGTATGGTGTTGATGAAAGCCTAGCTTTAGCAATAGCTAATATTTATGGTAGTGTAGGATTTACTAGCTTTGGTTATCTAGATAAAGATAAAATTGGAATTATGAAGGAGTTAGATACTACAAAAGATAAAGTAAATACCTTCCTAGATGATTTAGTAGCAGGGATTGCATCAGCAGCGTCAGCTAGAATTGCTCATCAGAAGAGAAATGAAGAGTTAGAAGAGAGTGAAGTATCGTAGTAATGAGCTGTGAGTCATGGGCTATGAGCTTTGAGCTATGGGCTAATTCAAAACCAAAATTATAAAACAGTTCAAATTTTTAAAGTAAGAGCTTTTGTGAGGGTTAGGCTTTGAATGTAATGGTTTTGATTTGACTCATGACACACAACACATGGCTAATAACTATGTCACTTTGTAATTAAAATTAGATAATAAATTAATTTTTTTAGCAGTTATTAATCCTGTGTTTATAAGTGGAGGGACTAGTAGTGGATAAGGAAAGTAGAATACAACAGTTAATAGAATTATTCATTAAGGGTATTCCAATTGGAATGTCTAATACTTTGCCTGGAATTAGTGGAGGCACTATGGCCTTAGTCTTAGGTATCTATGATCTTTTAATTAGCGGAATTAAGAGAATTAGAGTCTGGATTTTAGGGCCAATATTCTTAGGAGCTGTAGCAGGAGTCTTAGCCAGTTCGAAAGTAATTACCTCTTTACTAGAAAGCCATCCTAGCTTAGTTAAGGCTTTTTTATTAGGGTTGATTTTTGCCTCTAGTAAGGTAACCTTTGCTGAAGTTAAAGAGTTTAATTTAAAAACAATCTTGTTAGGTAGTTTAGGTCTAGTATTAGCCTTATTTTATTCAGTAGAGTTAGAAGGAACAGGAGGAGTTACTGCTATTTCTGGAACTAAATTATTTTTTGGTGGAGCAGTTGGTAGTGTAGCTATGATTCTACCTGGAGTTAGTGGTGGAACAATACTGATTATGTTAGGACTATACCAAGGAGTTTTAGAGGCCATTAGTGCTTTTAACCTATCAGTTATGGCTATCTTCGGTTTAGGAGTAGGAAGTGGTTTACTAGCCTTTTCTTGGGTTCTATCCTACTTATTGGATAACTTTCGAATGTTGTTAATGGCTTTTTTAACAGGTTTAATCTTAGGATCAATGCGTAGTGTAATTGGTTTTCAACTTGGAATAGGAGCAGTAATATCTTTTGTTTTAGGAATAGCAACTATTTATCTCTTATCTAACTTAGGAGAATAGTTTTTCTTGACAAGAAAAGGAAGATAGTTTATTATTAATAATAAGTCGATATTGTTAGAGTAAATAATGAGGTGGATATAAATGGAAATGTCTGAGAATACAAATAATAATGAAGATTATATAATTGTAAAAGCCTTAGAAGATGGCGTAACAATTATCGGTTTAACTCGTGGTCAACAGACAAAGTTTCATCATACAGAGAAGTTAGATGAAGGAGAAGTAATGGTTGCTCAATTTACACAACATACTTCTGCAATTAAGATTAGAGGTAAAGCAAAGATGATGACAAAGCACGGTGAAGTAGAGTCAGAATAGATAGAGATTAGAATAGATGATGAGATGAGTTGAGAAAAATAACATATTTTAGCTGAGTAGAGCAGAGTTGAGTTGAGGTGAGTCAAGTTAAGCAGAGCCTAGGGATAGGTATATCTAATTTAGGGAGTGGTATACCTATATCTATTTATCAGGGCCAGCAGACTCAAATCTGTTGGCCTTCTTTTATTTTTTGAATTATTTACAACAAAAGTTGAGCTGAGCAGAGAGGAGAGGTCAAGTTTGTATCCTAATAAAGAAGAATTTATAAGTCTAAGTGAAAAAGGAAAGTTGGTTCCTGTTTATAAGGAATTAATGGCCGATTTAGAGACACCAGTTTCGGCTTTTAAGAAGTTGGACCAAGGAGCTTATTCTTATTTATTAGAGAGTGTAGAACAGGGCCAAAATTTAGGACGTTACTCTTTTATTGGTCTTGATTATCATGCCTTAATCAGTTGTAAAGACGGATTGGTAACTCTTGAAGATAAATCTGGAGAAATAATAGAAGAAAGAGAAACAGATAATCCTTTAGATGATTTAAAGGCTTTACTAAAAGATTATCAAGCTCATGAAGTAGATGATCTGCCTATGTTCTATGGAGGGGCAGTTGGCTATTTAGGTTATGATGTTGTTAAGTATTTTGAAGATATTCCCCAACAGACTAAAGATGATTTAGAATTACCTGAGATGCTATTTGTAGTCAGTGATACAGTTCTAATCTTTGATCATCTCTACCATACTTTAAAAGTAGTAACTAATGTTAAAATAGGAGATGATCCAAGTCAAGATTATCAGATAGCTCAAAAGAAGATTGAAGATATAATAACTAAATTACAGCAACCATTAGAAGAGCAGAATGAGAAGTTGAAAGAAGAAACTGAATCAGAGATAGAGTATACATCAAATTATAGCAAACAAGAGTTTATGGATAGTGTTAAACAGGCTAAAGAATATATTGCGCAAGGAGATATATTTCAAATAGTCTTATCACAGCGCTTAAAGATGCCAATTACTACTGATTCTTTTACTATTTATCGACAGTTAAGGAGGTTAAATCCATCTCCTTACCTTTATTATCTTAATTTTGGTGACTTTCAATTAGTTGGCTCTTCACCAGAGTTATTAGTTAGAGCCCAAGATGATACTGTAGAGAATAGACCAATTGCTGGGACAAGAAGGAGAGGCGCTAATCCTAAAGAGGATCAAGAGTTGGCCCAAGATTTATTATCTGATGAAAAAGAGCGGGCTGAACATACTATGCTTGTTGATCTAGGTCGTAATGATGTAGGGCGTGTTAGTCAGTATGGAACAGTAGAGGTTACAGAGTTGATGGAGGTAGAGTATTATTCTCATGTAATGCACTTAGTTTCTAATGTACAGGGCCAACTTAGCGAAGATGAAGATATCTATTCTGCTCTAGAGGCCTGTTTTCCGGCTGGAACTGTTTCTGGAGCACCAAAGATTAGGGCTATGGAATTAATAGATCAGTTAGAGCCTACTAGACGTGGCCCTTATGCTGGGAGTATTGGTTATTTTAGTTATTCTGGTAACTTAGATAGTTGTATTACTATTCGGACTATCTTAGTTAAAGATGATCAAGCATATGTGCAAGCAGGAGCGGGAATTGTAGCTGATTCTGATCCTGAGGCTGAGTATCAAGAGACTCTAAATAAGGCTCAAGCCTTGCTAGAGGCAGTTCAGTTGGCTCAAGGAGGTGGCTCTAATGGTACTAGTAATCGATAACTATGATTCTTTTACCTATAATTTAGTCCAGTTCATTGGTGAGTTAGGCTATTCAATTGAGGTTAGACGGAATGATGAGCTGACTATTAGAGAGATTAGAGATTTGAATCCTGACCAGATTGTTATTTCTCCAGGGCCTGGTCGACCTGAAGATGCTGGAATTTCTCTGGAAGTAGTTAAAGAATTTGTAGGAGAGATTCCTATTTTAGGTATCTGTTTAGGCCATCAAACAATTGGTTCTGCTTTTGGAGCTGAGATTAGGCAAGCACCTGAGTTAGTCCATGGCAAGACGGCTAAAGTTATTAATTATGATTTAGAAAGAGATATATTAGCTGGTCTTGGTGATTTTAAGGCTACTCGCTATCACTCTTTAATTATTGAGCCAACTACGTTACCTGATAGATTTGAAGTAACAGCAAAGACAGAAGATGAGTTAATTATGGGGATTCGAGACCAAGAGAGTAAGTTATATGGTCTACAGTTTCATCCTGAGTCAATTATGACAGAAGCAGGGAAGAAGATGCTTGATAATTTTCTAACTTTAGAAAATTATTAAGAGTTAACAGTCTATAGTTGACAGTTAAGATCAAAAGTTAGATTGAGTTTAAGTCTAAGCTTGAGTTTTAGTTTAAGTTGAAACATAAGTAACCCATGAAACTAATAGATTTAGTAATCGACTTAAGCTCAGACTTAATCTTAAACTAAATTTATAAATGGTTTTGAAGTTGTTTTTTAACTGTCAATTATCAATTCTAAATTGTAAATTATAACTTCGGGAGGTTGAGAAGAGATGAGAAGAGTAATTGAGAAGGTAGTCAATGGTAGTGACTTATCAGTAGATGAGAGTAGAAGAGCTATGAATAATATTATGGATGGAGAAGCAACTGATGCTCAGATTGGCAGTTTTATTACTGCTTTACGAACAAAAGGTGAAACAATTGCAGAGATTACAGGAGCAGCTCAGGTAATGCGAAATAAGGCAGAACCAATTGTTACTGAGCAGGACTTATTAGTAGATGTCTGTGGGACAGGTGGTGACAGTTTAGATACTTTTAATATCTCTACAACAACATCTTTTGTAGTAGCTGGAGCAGATATTCCTGTAGCTAAACATGGTAATCGTTCAGTCTCTAGTAAAAGTGGTAGTGCTGATGTACTAGAAGAGTTAGGAGTAAATCTAGATCTGACGCCAGAAGAGGTAGGAGACTGTATTGATCGGATAGGAATTGGCTTTTTATATGCTCCAACCTTCCATCGAGCTATGAAACATGCTATTGGCCCACGCAAAGAGATTGGAGTTAGAACTATCTTTAATATGTTAGGTCCATTAACTAATCCTGCCAGTGCGCAAGTCCAATTGTTAGGAGTTTATGACCCAGAACTAACTGAGCCAATTGCCTATACTTTGAATAATTTAGGTGTTGAAGCTGCCTTTGTAGTTCATGGTCTTGCTGGCTTAGATGAACTATCGACAGTAGGTCAGACAAAGGTAAGTCAACTTCAAGGCGGAAAGGTAGAAACCTACCACCTAGTTCCTGAAGATTTAGGCCTTACAGAAGCAACTCCAGAAGAGTTAACAGGTGGAGGGCCAACTGAAAATGCCCAGATTACTAAGGATATATTGGCTGGAAAAGTTGGCTCTAGACGAGATATTGTTCTCTTGAATGCAGCAGCAGCTTTAGTGGCAGCAGGTAAAGCAGAAGAATTAAAGCAGGGAGTAGAGCTTGCTGCTCAGGTAATTGATGATGGATTGGCTTTAGAGAAGTTAGAGCAGTTAGTGGAGGTTAGTAATCAGTATTAGGAGTAACAAGATTTAAAAGTGTAACTAAAGTGGCACTTTAGTGCCACAGCTATCAGCTATCAGCTATGTGCTGTGAGCTGTGAGCTGTGAGCTGTGAGCTAAATCAAAGTCAAAATCATTTAAAACTTTAGAATATAGGATTTATAGGGAGTTAGATTTTGAATTTGAAGGTTTTGAATTCCTATGAGTCCTGCGGACTCTCAGTGAAAATCTGCTGATGGCATATCCTTCAGATCTAGAAACCAAGACCTTTCGTAATAGAAACTATTTGCAGATAGCTCACGACTGTGTCACCTATAGTGACACAATATAAATTTGTCATTTGAGGAGGCGAGAAGATGATTTTAGATAAAATAGTTAAGCATAAGAGAGAAGAAGTAAAGCAGCAGAAAGAAGATAAGTCAGTAAGTGAATTAAAGTCTCAAATTAATAGATTAGATGATACTCGTGATTTTAAATCAGCTTTAAAAGACTCTGGGATGAGTCTGATTGCAGAAGTAAAGAAAGCATCGCCGTCTAAAGGAGTAATTAAAGAAGAATTTGAGCCTGTAAAAACTGCTAGTCAATATGAAGTGGCTGGAGCTAAAGCCATATCTGTTTTAACTGACCAAGAGTTTTTCCAAGGTCAACTAAATTATCTACAGCAGATAAAGGATAAAGTTAGTCTACCTATATTAAGAAAAGATTTTATTATTGATCCTTATCAAATTTATCAAGCTAGAGCTTATGGAGCAGATGCGATCTTATTGATTGCTGCTATTTTGACTGAACAAGAGCTAGCAGATTATCTACAGTTAGCTACTGATTTAGGATTAGATGTTTTATTAGAAGTCCATAATCGACAAGAGTTACAACAGGCTCTAGAAGTTGATTCTGATATAATTGGGATTAATAATCGTAATCTTAAAGTCTTTGAAGTTGATTTAGCAACGACTTTAGGTCTACAAAGGTTAGTACCTGATAATAAGGTGATTATTAGTGAAAGTGGTATTAAGGATGGATCAGATATTAGTCTATTAGAGAAACATAATATTGATGGTGTTTTGGTAGGAGAAGCTTTAGTGAAAAGTAATGATATTAAATCTAAAGTGAAGGAACTTGTTGGGTAATTGACAATTGAGAATGGAAAATTGAGAGTTAACGTCTAAAGTTGATATAAAGCCTAACTATTTAATTTGAGGTTGAGATTAAGTAAAACACTAAGAACTAAGGGTTTAAGGATTGCTCAAACTTAAACTTAAGCTTAATCTCAATTGAATCTAAGGAGGAGAAGATGACTAGAGTTAAAATCTGTGGTTTAACTAATTTAGAGGATGCTAGGCAAGTAGTTAGATGTGGAGCTGATTTAGTAGGTTTTATCTTTGCAGAGAGTCCAAGACAGGTAATCAATGAAGATGTAATTAGAATTAGTAAACAGCTACCAGTAGATACTAAGAAGGTAGGAGTCTTTGCCAATCAGTCAGCAGAAGAGATTAAAGAAGTAATTGCTAACTGTAGCCTTGATTATATTCAGTTACATGGTGATGAGACTCCTACCTTTTGTAGTCAATTTGACTTACCTGTGATCAAGGCTTTTCGAGTTAAGGATAAATCTTCTCTTAACCAATTAAAAGAATACCAAGTAGATAAATATTTACTTGATACTTATCTGCCGGATCAATTAGGAGGAACAGGCAAGACCTTTAATTGGGAGTTGGCTAAAGAAGCCAAGAGGTATGGTGACATAATTGTAGCTGGGGGATTAAAGCCTAGTAATGTAGCTCAAGTAATCAAAGAGATAAATCCTTGGGGAATAGACGTTAGTAGCGGAGTAGAGTTAGAGCCAGGGAAGAAAGACCAAAAGAAAGTTAGAGAGTTTATTGAGAGAGCTATAAGTTGTGAGTAGTGGGTAGTGAGTAATGAAATTAAAGATTTCAAGGTTGAGGATGAGGTCGAGGCTGAGGAAATAGTGTGAGTTGTGAGCTATGAGTTATCAGCTTAGAAAAGTTTCAGATTGAGGAGACTTAAATCCATAAACTATAAGGAGTTCTTAATTTTGTCCTTAACCTTGTCCTTGACCTTGGGTTTGTTCTTGATTTTAACTGTAAACTGTCAACTGTAAATTGTACACTAATAAAAAGGGAGTTGAAGATAATGGCAAAGGAAATTAAGGGTAATGATAAATTTGGTCAATTTGGTGGAAAGTATGTACCAGAATTATTGATTCCAGCTTTAGAAGAATTAGAAGAAGCTTATGATAAATATAAAGATGATCCAGAGTTTAAAGAAGAATTTGAGTATTATCTAAAGGATTATGTAGGACGTCCTAGTCCTTTGTATTATGCAGAAAGATTGACTAAGAAGTTAGGTGGAGCCAAGATTTATTTAAAACGAGAAGATTTAAATCATATGGGAGCTCATAAAATTAATAATACACTAGGTCAGATCTTATTGGCAGATAAGATGGGCAAAGAAAGAATCATAGCAGAAACAGGAGCAGGACAACATGGGGTAGCTACTGCTACTGCAGCAGCAATGTTTGGTCTAGAATGTGAGATATTTATGGGTGCTGAGGATATTGAACGACAACGCTTAAATGTATTTAAAATGAGATTGTTAGGGGCCAAGGTTACGCCAGTAACTTCAGGAACAGCTACTTTAAGTGATGCTATTGATATAGCAATTCAAGATTGGATTGAAAACTTAGAAGATACTTTTTACTTATTTGGAACAGCAGCTGGCCCTCATCCTTATCCAACAATTGTAAGAGATTTTCAGTCTGTAATTGGCCGAGAAGCTAGAGAACAGATTTTAGAAGCAGAGGGTTGTCTACCGGATTACTTAGTAGCTTGTGTTGGTGGTGGAAGTAATGCTATTGGTTTATTCCATGAATTCATAGATGATCAAGAGGTGAAAATGATAGGAGCAGAAGCAGCAGGAGAAGGTGTTGATACTGATAAACATGCTGCTACTATATCACAAGGTAGTCCAGGAATTTTACATGGTGCTAAAAGCTATGTTTTACAGGATGATTATGGACAGATTCAGCCAGCTCATTCTATTTCAGCAGGACTTGATTATCCAGGAGTTGGCCCAGAACATAGTCATCTAAAAGAATTAGGTAGAGCTGATTATAAAGGAGTTACTGACCAAGAAGCAGTAGAGGCTTTTCAACTATTATCAGAAGTAGAAGGAATTATACCAGCTCTAGAAAGTTCTCATGCTTTGGCTTATGCTCAAAAGTTGGCCCCTCAATTAGATCAAGAAGAAATAATTATTGTTAATGTATCTGGACGGGGAGATAAAGATGTTTATACAGTAGCAGAAAAATTGGGCGTACAAATATAGATAATAATTAAAAGTAAAGTTTTAAACTTCAATGAGAGTCCATAAGAACTGGAAAAAGATATCGGTTAAGTCACACTAATCTATCAAAATTTTAAGGAAGTTAGGAGCTGAAAAAATGAGTAAAATCAAAGACGCTTTTATTAAGCTAAGAAAAGAAGAAGAGAAACCATTTATCCCTTTTTTAATGGCTGGAGACCCTACTATAGAGTTAACTAAAGAAATGGTTTTAGAAGCTGAAAAACAAGGAGCAGATATAATTGAATTAGGTATCCCTTATTCTACCCCCTTAGCTGACGGGCCAACAATCAAACAAGCAGGGCAACGTAGTTTAAGACATAATATTAACTTAGATGATATCTTTAAATTAGTAGCAGAAATCAGAGTAGAAAGTGAAATCCCTATTATCTTAATGGGTTATTACAACTCTGTCTTTAATTATGGCTTAGAAAAATTTGTGCAAAAAAGTGAAGAGGTCGGAGTTGATGGAGTAATAATTCCAGATCTACCATTAGGAGAAGATAAAGAGTTAAGAGCTGTTAGTAATGAGTTAGATATTATCTTGCTAGTAGCCCCAAGTAGTAATCAACAGCGAATTAAAGAGGTGGCTCAAGCATCTGAAGGATTTATTTATGCTGTTTCTACCTTAGGAACGACAGGGACAAGAAGAGAGGTTTCTAATCAAGTAGAAGAAGTAGTTAAGCAGGTAAAGGAATTGACTACTACTCCAGTAGCTGTTGGCTTTGGTATCTCCACTCCAGAGCATGTAGAAAATATAGCTCAGTTTGCTGATGGTATAATTGTTGGTAGTGCTATTATTAAAGAAATAGAGGCTAACTTAGATCTAGTTCCAGAAAATAATTATGATTTAGTTCAGCAAGTTGGTCAGTTTATTGCTCAATTAAAAGTTCCGTTGAAGAGTTGATGGTAAGTCGTCAGCTATCTGCTGTCTGCTGTGTGCTATCAGCAGATCTTCACGTAGAGTCCATAGGACTCATAGGAGTTCAAAATCTTTAAATTCAAAAAATAAATTCTTACAATTCCAATATTCTAAAGAGTCAAAATATATCTGTGGTTTTGAATTTGATTTGGCTCACCCTACGAGTTTCATAGAAACTCTTCGTGATAAAGACCATCTACTCATAGCAGACGACAGATAGCTGTGGCATGAAAGTGCCACTTTATATCAATTA
The DNA here is from genome assembly GCF_054657875.1 of Halanaerocella petrolearia. Classification (NCBI taxonomy): domain Bacteria; kingdom Bacillati; phylum Bacillota; class Clostridia; order Halanaerobiales; family Halobacteroidaceae; genus Halanaerocella; species Halanaerocella petrolearia. Next base: position 1,205,928 of record NZ_BAAHXW010000001.1, on the reverse strand, counting down.
AGTATCATTTTGTAATCGAATTAAAAAGGACTCTTATTTTTACCAATTACTAATTAAATAAAATTGTCTATAATATTTTGAAAATAATGTTAAGTCAGTTGCATTTTGCGTATTTTGTGTTATAATATGACCAGCAGTTCGTCGTGCTGGTTATTTTTTTTAGAGTAGTGTGTTTTTAATAAGTATTTTGCTAATAATAATATTAGAGTTAATCAAGAAGCATAAGGAGTGGGGTGTTAGGTTTGCTAAAAGATCTTTTCGGCAATAAATCAAAGTACGTAACTGTAGAACAGAAAAGACGTCCTCGTCGACAAGAAGGTGAGGATACAGATAAAAAAGATATGCCAGAGGATCTATGGACTAAGTGTCAAGAATGCGAAGAAATAATTTTTAATAAAAAATTGGCTAAAAATTTAAAAGTCTGCCCTGAATGTGGAAATCATTTCAGATTAACTGCAACAGAGAGAGTTTCTTTATTGGTAGATGAAGGTATTTTTGAAGAGTATGATGCTGATTTAGAGGCAGAAAACCCTTTGAATTTCCCTGATTATGAAGATAAAATTGATAAGTATCAAGGAAAGACAGGTCTTAAAGAAGCAGTAATTTCTGGTATTGGTCAAATAAATGGCTATCAAGTTTCTGTAGCCGCATTAGACTCTCGTTTTTTAATGGGAAGTATGAATTCAGTTGTAGGAGAGAAGGTAACTCGAACTATTGAAAGAGCTTTAGAAAGAGAGTTACCATTAGTTATTGTAGCTGGTGGTGGCGGTGGTGCTAGAATGTATGAAGGTATGTTATCTTTAATGCAGATGGCTAAGACAAGTGCTGCTTTAAAGAGATTTGATGAAGCTGGAGGGTTGTATATTTCTGTCTTAACTGATCCAACTTATGGTGGTATTTCAGCTAGTTTTGCCTCTTTAGGTGATATTAATATTGGTGAGACTGGTTCTAAAATTGGTTTTGCTGGCCCAAGAGTAATTAAACAGACAATTAATCGCGACTTACCAGAAGGATTTCAGACAGCTGAGTTTTTAGAGGAGCATGGTATGTTAGATAAAGTAATTGATAGATCTGAATTAAAAAATACAATAGGTAAAATTTTAGAGATTCATTATCCTAGAGGTGACAAGTAATGAGTGAATACTTAGATTTTGAAAAACCTCTTATTGAGTTAGAAGAGAAGATTAATGAGTTAAATAGTTTTATGAGAGAGAAAGATATAGATTTAACTGATGAAGTTGAAAGGCTAGAGAAGAGAGCTGATAATTTACGTCAGGAGATCTTTACTGAGTTAGAACCATGGGAAATTTTGAAGATTGCTCGTCATGCTGAAAGACCAACAACCTTAGACTATATTGATTCAATTTGTGATGATTTTATTGAGTTACATGGTGATAGAACTTTTGGCGATGATCAAGCTTTAGTAGGAGGTATTGGAAAGATAGATAATACACCTGTTACTATTATTGGTCACCAAAAAGGAAAAACTACTAAAGATAATATTGAACGTAACTTTGGTATGGCTCATCCAGAAGGTTATCGTAAAGCCTTACGTTTGATGAAACAAGCTGAAAAATTTGGACGACCTATTATCTCCTTAATTAATACTCCTGGAGCTTATCCAGGTATTGGAGCTGAAGAAAGAGGACAAGCTGAGGCAGTTGCTAAAAACATGATGGAGATGGCAGGGATTTCAGTACCGATTATTGTAATCATTACAGGAGAAGGAGGTAGTGGTGGAGCTTTAGGTATTGGTGTAGGTGATAAAGTATTGATGTTAGAATACACATATTACTCTGTTTGTTCACCAGAAGCTTGTGCTGCTATTCTTTGGAAGGATGCTGATAAAGCTAAAGAAGCAGCTAAGGCACTAAAGATAACTGCACAAGATTTACTGGAATTAGGAATTATAGATGATACAATTGCTGAGCCACCTGGAGGAGCACATAAGAATTATCAACGTAGTGCCCAATTACTAAAAGAAAGAATTTTAAGAGAAATAAAGGAGTTACAAGCTTTAGATAAAGAAGTACTATTAGATAATAGATACAATAAATTTAGACAGATGGGTTATATTAAAGAGCAAGTAAAGGAAGTAGTAAATACAGAACAAGAAGCTTAATTTTAAGGAGGGAAAAGAATGAAGAAGATAGGTGTCTTAACTAGTGGTGGAGATGCTCCTGGTATGAATGCTGCTGTTAGAGCAGTAGTTCGTAAAGCCATTAGTGAGGGTTTGGAAGTAGTAGGTGTTAAAAGAGGATACGCTGGAGTCATTGAAGGTGATTTTATTAAGTTAGATCGTAGCTCAGTTAGTGATATTATCCAGCGTGGTGGTACTTTCTTACGCTCTGCTCGTTGTGAAGAGTTTAGAACAAAAGAAGGACGTCAAAGAGCAGCCAAGAAGTTAAAAGAAGAAGGGATTGAAGCATTAGTAGTTGTTGGAGGTGATGGTTCCTTTACTGGGGCTATGTTATTAAGCCAAGAGACTGGAATTCAAACTATTGGTGTTCCGGCAACTATTGATAATGATATTGCTTGTACAGATGATAGTATTGGTTATGATACTGCTATGAATACAATTATCGATGCAATTACTAAAATTCGTGATACAGCTAGTTCTCATGAAAGAGCTTTTGTAATTGAGGCAATGGGTCGTCACGCAGGATTCTTGACTTTGGCTGCTGGATTAGCTGGAGGAGCAGAATCTATTTTAGTACCTGAAGTTGAATTTGATATTGATGAAGTTTGTGAACAAATTCAAGAAGATTATGAAGAAGGTAAAATTCATAGTATTGTATTAGTAGCAGAAGGAGTAGAATTTGGTGATATAGAATTTGAAACTGATAGAAATCCTGGGGAAAGTCCAGCTTTTGTGTTAGGGCGAGAGATTAATGGACGAACAGGATTTGAAACTAGAGTAAGTATTTTAGGCCATATCCAGCGTGGTGGTGCTCCAACTGGTCGTGATAGATTACTAGCTAGTAGATTAGGGGCTGCTGCAGTAGATCAGTTATTAGCTGGTGAAAGTAATAAAATGGTTGGCTTAATTCATAATAAGGTAGAGATATCTCCAATTGAAGAAGCAATTGAAGGTAATAAAGAATTAGATAGAAATCTATATAAATTAGCTAATATTTTAACTTAATCTTATATAAGGGGGAATTGTTAATGAGAAAAACAAAAATAGTATGTACTATTGGTCCAGCTAGTGATGATAAGGAAACATTATCGCAGTTAATTGATGCTGGGATGAATGTAGCTCGACTTAACTTTTCACATGGTGATTTTGAGGAGCATGGAGCTAAGGTAGATAAGATTAGAGAGTTATCTGCTGAAAAAGAGAAGTCAGTAGCTCTATTATTAGACACTAAGGGACCAGAGATTAGAACTGGAGACTTAGAGAATGATGAAGATGTAGTCTTAGAAGATGGGCAAGATTTTGCTTTAACTACTGAAGATATTGCCGGAGACAATGAGAGAGTATCTGTTTCTTATAAGAGTTTACCAGAGGATATGTCTATTGGAGATACCATCTTAATTGATGATGGATTAATTGGTTTAGAGGTAAAAGAAATTACTGAAACAGATGTTATCTGTAAGGTAATTAATGGTGGAGAATTAGGTTCTACAAAAGGTGTTAATCTACCAGGTGTACCTGTACAATTACCAGCTATTACTGAGAAGGATAGAAATGATATTAAGTTTGGTATTGAGCAGGGTGTAGACTTTATTGCAGCTTCTTTTGTGCGTAAAGCTTCTGATGTGTTAGCTATTAGAGAAATCTTAGAAGAGCATAATGCTGATATACATATTATTGCTAAGATTGAGAACCAAGAAGGTGTAGAGAATGTTGATGAAATTTTAGAAGTAGCTGATGGATTAATGGTAGCTCGTGGTGACTTAGGTGTGGAAATCCCAGCTGAAAAGGTACCAGCAGCTCAGAAGATGATGATTAATAAGTGTAATCGAGCTGGTAAGCCAGTTATTACTGCTACACAAATGTTAGAATCAATGATTCATAATCCACGACCAACAAGAGCAGAGGCTAGTGACGTAGCTAATGCAATTTATGATGGTACTGATGCAACAATGTTATCTGGTGAGACTGCTAAAGGCGACTATCCTGTTGAAGCAGTTGAGACAATGGCTAATATTGCAACCGAGACTGAGAAATCATTAAAATATCGTCAGTTATTAGATCGAGAAGCATTAAATCCAGCTAGAACAATAACTGATTCAATCAGTTATGATACTTGCAAGACTGCCTATGAATTAGGAGCGTCTGCAATTATTACTTCTACTCGTTCTGGATATACAGCTAGAATGGTATCTAAACATAGACCTTATGCACCAGTAGTAGCTGTAACTCCTAATAAGCGAGTCTTTAATAAGTTGATTTTATCTTGGGGTGTTAAGCCAGTATTAGCAGATATTACTGAATCTACAGATGAGATGATTTCTGAATCAGTTGCTGCTGCTAAGGAAGCTGAATACGTAGATGATGGTGATTTAGTAGTAATTACTGCTGGAGCACCAGCTGGTATCCCAGGAACTACTAACCTATTAAGAGTAGAGATTGTAGGAGAAGTTGCTCTACGTGGAGTAGGTGTTGGTAATAAGGCAGCAAGTGGCGAAGTCTGTATAGTTAATAATGCTGCTGAAGCTAAAGAGAAGGTTAAACGAGGTGACATTGTAGTAGCTCCAGAAACAGATGATGATTATTTACCTGTTCTTAAGAAAGCAGCCGGAATCATTACTGAAAATCCTGGTTTAACTTCTCATGCAGCTATCAAAGGTCTAAAACTAGATCTTCCTGTAATTGTAGGAGTTAATAATGCTGCTGATAAGTTAGCAGATGGTGATGTAGTAACAATTGATAGTATTCGTGGTTTAATCTATCGTGGAGAAGCTAAGATTTTATAATTTAAATTCTAAAAGTGCGTAGCATTAAGCTGCGCACTTTTTTATTTTTATAGAAAGAAGGTGAGAAAATATGTTGAAATTGTTTTTACTCTTTTCTTTAGTTCCACTAATTGAATTGGCTTTCTTAATTAAAATAGGAGAGTATATGGGTTTACCACTAACTGTTTTGTTGGTAGCTGGAACAGGTATAATAGGAGTATCACTGGCTAGGCAGCAAGGTTTAGCTGTAATTTCAAAAGTGAAGAGTAATTTAAGTAGTGCTAAATTACCTAAAGATAGTTTGTTAGATGGACTATTGATTTTAATTGGTGGGGTAATGTTATTAACTCCTGGTTTGCTAACTGATATAACTGGTTTTTCTTTAATTATCCCAGTAACTAGAAGAGCTATTAGAAGGGTAGTTAAGAGTCAGATTAAAGATAAAGTAGTTATGAAAGGCTATAATTATGATTTTCAACAGAATAATAAATCTCAATCAAAAGAAGAAAAAGAGGATAATGTTATTGATATAGAGGACTATGAAGAAATAGATGAAGATTAAGTGGAGTAGTTATATTTCATTTCTAATATGAATATTTTCTTGACAGGATTAAAGCCTATTAGATATAATAAAACTACTGAAAAGATAAAATCGAATATTAAGTTAAGCGCCGAATTTTATATTTTTATATAAAAGCGGGGGACCCATTTTTGGGGCGAATCTAAATCCATTGTACAATGGATTTAGTAAGGTTTCCCTTTAACCTGAGCCCGCCAGCTAACCTCGTAGGCGATTTAAGGGGGTAGAATATGTGTACCTATAGATATAGCTATACCTATGTCTATGTATAGCTATATCTATAGGTATACACATACGTAAAAAGACTACGGCTACCTGCTGTAGTCTTTTTTGTATTTTATAGTAGAAGATTGCTTAAATTAATTATGTGAGGTGGTTAAATGACTAAAGATTTAAGCTTGCGAGCCAAAATATTATTGGGTTATATGGCAGTAATTATAGTCTTAATTGGATTAGCTAGTTGGTCAATCTATAATTTTGTCTCTTTAAATGAATCAATCCATGATATTATGGTTGAAAATTATAGAAGTGTTATTGCTTCAGAGGAGATGATGGAGGCCTTAGAAAGACAGGATAGTGCAGAGTTAATATTCATTTTTGGACAACAAGATAAGGCTCTAAATATATTTCAAGAGAACCAAATGCAGTTTATGAAGTATCTATCTAGGGCTGAAGACAATATAACAATTCCAGAAGAGAAGAAGATTATTAAGAGTCTTAACCAAGACTATCAAGAATATTTAGGGAAATTTATGAGATTACGAAAGATGGCTGGTCAAAAGAGTTTTAGTCAAGTTCAAAAATATTACTTACAGCAGATTATGCCTCATTTTGAGAAGGTAAAGAAACATTCTAGGGATTTATTAATGGTTAATCAAGAACATATGAAACAGGCTCAACAGAGAGCTAATGATAATGCAACTCAGGCAATTTACTCAACAGTTATCTTCTCTATAGTAGCACTTATTTTGGCTTTATCCTTTGGTATTTATATTTCTAATCTGATTATCAAACCAATTAAAGAGTTGACTGCTAAGATCAAAGAGATTGCAGGAGGAAATTTAGATCAGGTTATTGAGATTGATACTAAAGATGAGATTGGACAATTAGCTGGTGAATTTAATAGAATGACCTATCGTCTTAAAGAATATGAAACAATGAATGTTAGTAAATTAGTTGAAGAAAAGAATAAGTCTGAAGCAATTGTTAAGAGTATATCTAATCCTTTGCTGGTAACTGATCAAGAGAATAAAATTTTATTAATGAATCCTAGAGCAGAAAAGCTATTTGATTTAACTGAACATAAGATATTAGGAACTCACTTCTTAGAATCAATCAAGGAAGATAAGATTTTTGATTCTATTACTGAAACTCTAAAATCAGGTGAAGTAAAGTTTGGTAATGATAATCAGGTCATTAAATTTATGGCTGAAGATGATAAAGAGTTATATTTTAGAATTACCACTACTCCTGTAAAGGATAAGGATAATACAACTACGTTAGTTGTTACTTTATTAGAGGATATTACCCATCTTAAAGAAGTAGATAAGATGAAGTCTGAGTTTGTATCAATGGTTTCTCATGAGTTTAGAACTCCTTTAACATCAATGAATATGGGAATTAATATGTTATTAGAAGAAAATATAGGAGAAGTTAATGACCAACAAGAGGAGTTATTAGAGGTAGCTAAAGAGGATTGTGAACACCTGAATAACTTAGTAGATGATTTACTGGATTTATCAAAGATAGAATCTGGAAGAATAGATTTAGACTTTGGAACTATTCAAGTGACTAAAATCTTTGAGACATCGATTCAGCCCTTTGTTGAACAAGCAAAAAACCAAGGGATAAAGCTAATCACTGAAGAGGTAGATAACTTAGCAGTTTATGCGGACTTGAATAAGGTTACTTGGGTAGTTACTAATCTAATTGGTAATGCTTTGCGGTATACTGAAGTAGATGATGAAATAAGATTATCTGCCCAGAGAAAGGGTCATAAGGTTCATATTTCAGTAGCAGATACTGGTTCAGGAATTCCTAAAGAGTATCAGCATAAAATTTTTGATAAGTTTGTTAGAGCAGGGGCAGACAAAGATAAGGGAACAGGAACTGGTTTAGGCCTGGCTATTTCTAAGGAGATAATTGAAGCTCATGGAGGCAGAATCTGGGTTGAGAGTGAAGAGGGGGTAGGCAGTACCTTTACCTTTACGTTAAAATTGCCTAAGTAAGGTAGGTGAGATGATGAATAAGATATTAGTTGTGGAGGATAATAAAAATATTATTACTGTGCTTAAATTATGTTTAGAAAATGCTGGATATAAAGTTAAAGTTGTTTCTAATGGTGTTGATGCAGTAGATACAGCTTTTGATTGGGAGCCTGACTTGATTTTATTAGATATTAAAATTCCTAAGATGAATGGTTTTTTAGTCTGCGAAACACTAAAAGAGGATGAAATAACTGCTGAAACACCAATTATAATGTTGAGTGCTAAAGCAGAAGAGGAAGATATTAAAAGAGCCTATGATTTAGGCGCTGAAGAGTATATTACTAAGCCAATTGAACCAAATGATTTATTAGAGCAAGTTGCTAAGCATTTAAATTAAATTAAAAGGAGAGATAAATTATGGTACAAGACAAGATTTTAGTTGTTGATGATGAAAAGAATATTCGAATTACTTTAAAACAATGTTTAACAGAAGAATATGAAGTTGTAACAGCTGTTAATGGAGAAGATGGAGTTGAGAAATTTAAGGAAGATGACTTTAGTGTAGTTTTATTAGATATGAAATTACCTGGTATGGATGGACTTGAAGTACTACGACAGATTAAAGATTTTAATAAACAGGCTAATGTAATTATGATTACTGGTTTTGGTTCAGTCAAGACTGCTGTAGAAACAATGAAGTTAGGGGCTATAGATTATTTAAGAAAGCCATTTACTCCTGATGAAATTAAAGAGATTGTAGCAGAGGTAATTGAAAGAAATAATTTAGAGTTAGAAGAAGATGAACTGGATAGTTATAAAGACTATTTAAATTATGCTAAAGCTTGTATTAATAGACAAGAGCTTGATAAAGGATATGAATATCTACAAGAAGCAGTCAGTTTAGATACTTCTAAACCAGAGGCCTTTAATTTATTAGGGGTAGTTTTAGAATTAAAGGATGAGGTTTTAGAAGCGCAAAAGAAATATCGAGCTGCTTTAGCGCTAGACCCATCTTATGATCCAGCTCAACAGAACTTAGAACGAACAAGTCAGTTTAATTATAATAAAGATGATATCAATCTAGGTGAGGAATCTTAAGAGAAAGAGAGGGAGCAAGTATGTATGTTTTAGTTGTAGGTTGTGGTCGAACTGGTTCTGCAATTGCCAATCTATTATCTAAAGAAGGAGAAGATGTGGTAGTTGTAGATAGAGATGAAGAATCTTTTAATCACTTATCAGCTGAATTTACTGGTTTTACAATAATAGGTGATGCTGCTGAAATAGAAGTATTAAAAGAAGCTAAACTTGATAAAGCAGATGTGATTATAGTGACTACTAATGATGATAATGTTAATTCTATGATAGCCCAGATAGCTAGTGAATTATATGAAATTCCTAAGGTAGTAGTTAGACTAATAGATCCAGCCAAGGAAGTTATTTATCAAGACTTAGATGTTATAACAATGAGTCCTACTAATTTACTAGTAGATAATTTTAAGTCACTACTAACTGGTAAGGAGGATAGAAGATGAGGATTATTATTGTAGGCGGCGGCAAAGTTGTTTATCATTTAACTAAGAAATTTATTGCTAAAGGATATCAGGTATCTGTTGTTAATAAAGATAAGGAATATTGTAGGCTATTAGCTAGACAGTCTAATGCATTAGTGATTAATGGAGATGCTTCTCAACCAGATGCTTTAGCTCAAGCAGAAGCAAGAAAGGCTGATATAATCTTAGCCTTGACTGATAATGACCCTGATAACTTATTTATCTGTCAGTTGGCCCAAAAACAATTTGGGATACCTAAAACTTTTTCTGTAGTGAATAATCCAGATAACGAGGAGATATTTAAGGAGTTAGGAATAGAGACTATATTTAATACTACCAAACTAATCTCTATATTGATTGAACAGCGGGTAGAAGTATCCGATGTTAGTAATCTATTATCTATTGAAGAAGGAAAACTTAGTATTTCGCAAGTTGTCTTACAGGATCACTCTCCAGTCTTAGGCAAGAGCTTAAGAGAGATTGATCTACCTGAGGATATTGTTTTTGGGTGTATTATTAGAGATGAAGAGGTCTTAATTCCTAAAGGAAATACTAAGTTGTTAGAAGGAGATAAAGCCTTAATTATTACCTTGCCTGAGAAACAAGCTGAGACCTTTAGTGTTTTGACTGGTGAATAGGAGGAGTAGCTATGAGATATAAGAGAATTATGAAAGAAAGATATGAATTGATATTTAAATATATTGGTATCTTAACTATGGCAATTGGATCTTTTTTATTATTGCCTTTGTTGATCCTACCATTTTATCCAGAAGATATAGTACATTTAAAGTCATTTTTATTACCAGCTTTCATTTTTTTAGGTCTGGGTTTTATAATCTGGAAGTTGACTCAACATAAAGAAGAAGATGTTACCTTATCATTAAAAGAAGGTGGCATTATTGTCTTGATTTCTTGGATAGTTGCTATTATTGCATCAGCAATGCCTTTTATTGTTGCTGGTAAGCTAAATATTACTCAAGCAGTCTTTGAGGCAACTAGTGGTTGGACTACAACAGGACTATCAGTAGTAGATGTAACTAAGACCGCTCATATATTCTTATTGTGGAGAAGTATTATGCAGTTCTTTGGTGGAGCTGGATTGATTGTTGTTATGTTATCCTCAGTATTACATCCTTATGGTTTTGGGTTATATAATGCTGAAGGGAGAAGTGATCAGTTGTTACCTCATATTAAGAGATCAACTAAAGCAATTATGTTAATCTATTCTGGTTATATTATTGGAGGTATTCTTCTTTATGTAATAGCTGGAATGGGGGTCTTTGATGCGATAAACCATTCTATTGCTGCTTTATCAACAGGAGGATTTTCTACTAAAGCAGATAGTATTGGTCATTGGGATAGTTTATCTATAGAATTGATAACTTGGATTTTAATGTTATTGGGAACTACTAATTTTGCTACCCACTTTGCTCTATTAAAAGGGAAGTTTAAAATTGTTCTTAAGAATGGTGAAGTTAGATTATTAATGTTATTAGTTACTATTTTCACTCCAGTTATTGGATATTTCTCTCTAACAGAGATATATACTAAGTTACCTACTATACTAAGAAGAAGTATCTTTGAAGTTATAAGTGCTATCTCTACAACAGGTTTTTCTTTAGATACTTTTGCAACTTGGAACTCTTTTGGGATTATAAGTATGGTTGGATTGATGATTATTGGTGGAGGAACAGGGTCAACTGCAGGTGGAATTAAGCTATATAGAATTTATCTAATGTTTAAATCAATTTTCTGGGAAATGAAGAGTTATTTCCTACCTAAAAATGCTGTAACTCAGAATTTTATCTGGCGAGGAGAAAAGAAACTATATATTGAACCAGAGTATATTCGGGAGGCGGCTAATTATATCTTCTTATATTTAACTACATACTTTATTGGAGTATTAATCTATTTAGCTTATGGTTATAATTTATCTGACTCTATGTTTGAATTTGCTTCCTCTTTAGGGACAGTTGGTTTATCAGTTGGAGTTACAGCTCCTGATGCACCAGTAGGAATTTTATGGACAGAAACAATTGGTATGTTATTAGGAAGATTAGAATTTTTGGTTATTTTCTTTGCTATTATTAAGATAATTAAAGATGCTAATTTTTTAGCATTAGAATCTGAATAATATATATTTGTAATCCCTGAAATTCTTTTAATATGATTTCAGGGAACTTTGATATAAAAAATTATTTAATTGAAAAGTTGTGATTATTTGTTTGCATAAATTGGATGAATCTTTAGAATAGCTAATTTGACAAAATCATATGAAAATAGTATGATTAAAGTACAGTATACTACCAATATAATAAATCATTTCTAAATTATAAAATGAAATTCCTTCACGCTCATTAGAGATATAAGTAACTTAGTGAAAAATAAGACTTTCACTTTTCATTATTTATACATAAAAGTTTTATTACAGCTACTATTATTATGACTTCTTATTATAAAGATATCTTTTATTAGTAAGTGAAAAAATTGATTGATTATTATTAGCATGCTATACTAATAATATATAAATGAGATTAATTATCATTTATAATTTAAAAGGGGGAAATAAATATGAAGAAATTTTTAAGTTTAAGTCTAGTTGTTTTACTATCACTTGTAGTATTAGCAGGATGCGCAGGAAATCAAGCAGCTACAAATGAAGAACAACCAAAAGAAAAAGCAGAAACTGATGTAGTAACAGCAGCTTCAATAACAGGTGATGAAGAAGTATTTAGAAAAGCTGTAAGTGAAGAAGGTACTTGGATTGTAGCAGCATTAAATGATTTAACATTTGATAAAGAGTTAGTAGTAGAAGGTAAATTCCATGATAAAGGTAAGGCTAGTAATGAAGTGTATCGTAAGTTGGCTCCTTATGCACAAGATGATAGTCATAATGTAACTGAAAGATATACAATAACAGCACCAAAATTAACTATTAAGAGTCCAAACACTAAATTGCAAGGTGGAATTTTTGCTGGTGATGTATATGTGCAAGCTAAAGGGTTTACTATTGATGATGCAAAAGTAAAAGGAAATGTATACTTTGCAAAAGAAGAGTATAAGTCTAGTTTCGTTACTGAAGAAGGCGGTAAAGTAACTGGAGATGTTAAGGTAAAAGCAGAAACTGATGTAGTAACAGCAGCTTCAATAACAGGTGATGAAGAAGTATTTAGAAAAGCTGTAAGTGAAGAAGGTACTTGGATTGTAGCAGCATTAAATGATTTAACATTTGATAAAGAGTTAGTAGTAGAAGGTAAATTCCATGATAAAGGTAAGGCTAGTAATGAAGTGTATCGTAAGTTGGCTCCTTATGCACAAGATGATAGTCATAATGTAACTGAAAGATATACAATAACAGCACCAAAATTAACTGTTAAGAGTCCAAACACTAAATTACAAGGTGGAATTTTTGCTGGTGATGTATATGTGCAAGCTAAAGGATTTACTGTTGATGATGCAAAAGTAAAAGGAAATGTATACTTTGCAAAAGAAGAGTATAAGTCTAGTTTCGTTACTGAAGAAGGCGGTAAAGTAACTGGAGATGTTAAGGTAAAAGCAGAAACTGATGTAGTAACAGCAGCTTCAATAACAGGTGATGAAGAAGTATTTAGAAAAGCTGTAAGTGAAGAAGGTACTTGGATTGTAGCAGCATTAAATGATTTAACATTTGATAAAGAGTTAGTAGTAGAAGGTAAATTCCATGATAAAGGTAAGGCTAGTAATGAAGTGTATCGTAAGTTGGCTCCTTATGCACAAGATGATAGTCATAATGTAACTGAAAGATATACAATAACAGCACCAAAATTAACTATTAAGAGTCCAAACACTAAATTACAAGGTGGAATTTTTGCTGGTGATGTATATGTGCAAGCTAAAGGGTTTACTATTGACGATGCAAAAGTAAAAGGAAATGTATACTTTGCAAAAGAAGAGTATAAGTCTAATTTTGTTACTGAAGAAGGCGGTAAAGTAACTGGTGTTACTGAAGTAAAATAACATATAGTTACATGTAATATTGATAGTTAATAATAAGAAAAAGAGTAACCCATTAATGGGTTACTCTTTTTCTTATTTGCTAAAAACAAAAAACCCTGCCTTTATGGCAGGTGTTATTATTTCTGTTATATTAATGGTACCGAAGGTGGGGTGCATTTCAGTGGTTTATAATGTTATGTTAAACGATATTAAAAAGTGGTGAGTTCTGCTGTTTTATATGGAAATAAGTAGGTTTTGAATGATAGATTGTGTTAAGTAGTTTGAGTAATTCTATATTTAAATTTTAATTTTTTTAATCAAATTTTAATCTGATTTTAAGGGAAGTGATATATACTAAATTGTAATTACAAAGTAAAAATAATAGCATTAACTCTTTTAGAACTTTAAGCTATAAAATTTGATACTATCTTTAATTGAAAAGCTATTGACAAAAACAAGAAAATATAATATACTATAAACAAATTGAAAGTAAGTACTTACATGAGGTGATTAGATGACAAAAAAGAAAACTTCTCAAACTATACTAAAAGCAGCACTTAATCTTTTTTCAGCTAAAGGATATAGTAGTGTAACTACAAAAGAAATAGCTGATAAAGCAGAAATAAATGAAGTTACTTTATTTAGACATTTTAATTCTAAACGAAATCTTTTTGAAGCAGTATTTGAACACTATATTTTTGAACCTAATATAACAGATAAGGAGGAGTTATATCAAAAAGAGCCCAAGGAATTTTTGATAAGTATGGGTAATTCATTATATGAAATATTTGAATATAACTCTTCATTAATAAAGATTGAATTAAAAAATGAGCGGAGTACTATTGATAATATGAAAGTTCCCTTAGATAAGTTTGCTAATGAAATAAAGGAAATTGTAATTGATTATTTAAATAAAAGTTCAGAGGTTAAGATTGATAATCCAGAGATTTTTGCAGTTAATTTTCTATCGTCAGTCTGGGGGTTATTTATGAATATTTATATTATTCAGCCTTTTAAGTCAGTTCCTGAATTTGATGTTTGTCTTGAAAAGCTTATTAGTGACTTATTAGAATAATTTTTTAACTTTAATGCAAGTAACTACTTACTATAAAAAAGGAGTAATAGAAGAAATGAAAAAAATAATACCCAAACTAGAAGAATTCATGCAGCCTGAAGAAGGAATTAAACATTTTGTAGAAGATGAGACTTCATTGGTTCATGCTTCAGAAAAATCAAAAACTGGTTATTGTATTCCTGAATTAGTGATAAAATATGGTAGCGGCATACCTAAATTTAAATTAAAGACAATGCTTACTATGATGTCCACGATTAAAAATGCAAGAAAGAGTTATACAGATGTTAATAATAATCCTATAACCCCCAAAACAAAAGCTCCGCAGGAATTTATTGAAGAATTAGTTGAATATGCCAACGATATAGGTGCTTTAAATGTGGCATTTGTTAAATTAGATCGGAAAGATATTTTTAAAAATTCCACAGTATTATATGAAAATGCTATTGTAGTTACCCAGGAGATGGATAAATCTGTGATTGAAAAGGCACCATCTAAAGAGACGGGGCATGAGGTTCATAGAACTTATCGTGAACTAGGAATTATTGTGAATAAAATTGCTGAATTTCTGAGGGAAAATGGTTATAGTGCTCAGGCTGGGCCAGCTTTAGGGGGGGATGTTAATTATACTTTATTAGCAGAAAAAGCTGGGCTTGGGGCTATCGGAAACCATGGATTATTAATATCTCCGAAGGTTGGCCCTAGACAAAGGATTGCAGCAGTATATACGAGTATCGAAAATTCACCTATAAAAGAAAAAAATGATCATATTTGGATTAAAGATTTTTGTAAAGAATGTAAAAAATGTGTGAAAGAATGTCCTTCCCAAGCAATTTATGACGAACCACAGGAAGATATTTATGATACTGAAAAGCACATAGATTATAAAAAGTGTGCTGAATCATTTTCAGATATGTGGGGGTGTTCAATTTGTATTAAAGAGTGTACATTTAATAAAACAGACTATGAAAAAATAAAAAAAATATTTAAATAAACTAGTAAAATGTTTTTTATCATTAATCTAAATGATTGTTTGCTTTAAGAAAAATGTATATTCTATTTATTATATTTTTAAGTGTTTTATAGTTCGTTGTCGAAATGTCGGCGAGCTAGAATTTTATGAAAAACTTCAAAAAATATAAAATCCCTGTAATCCCAGCAGTAATAAGGGAGGACAGGGTTCTTTGTTTTTATTAATATGTAAATTGGTACCGAAGGTGGGGTTCGAACCCACAAGGCCACAAGGACCATTGGATTTTGAATCCAACGCGTCTGCCAGTTCCGCTTGAAGCCTATCATGCCGGGGATGATAAAGGATTAACTTAATATAACGCATTGGATCATTTAAATCCTGCCTAACTATCACATTAGGGAGGAATTTTTATTATGGAGATTAAAATGCAGAAAGAAGCAGAGGATAAGACAGTTGGAGAAGCCTTTGAAGAGTTTTTAAAATATTGTAAAGTAAAGAGTTTATCTGAATCAACTATTGAGTATTATAAGACGAGTTATAATTATTTTATCAAATTTTATTCTGAAGATCATTTAACTAAAAACATTACCAGAGAAACTGTAAATGACTTTATTCTGCATCTGAAAGAAAGAGATATGAGTAATACTTCAGTAAATAGTAGGCTACGAGGATTAAGAGCAATTCTTTATTATTTTATGAAGCTAGGTTATACTAAAGAATTTAAAATAGAAATGATTAAGTCCGAAAAGAAAATCAAGAAAACTTATAGTGATGAAGAGTTAGAGCTTTTACTGGAAAAACCTGATTTAGATGAATGTAGTTTTGCTCAATATAGAAACTGGGTAATTGTAAATTATCTTCTGGGGACAGGAAATCGATTAAAGACTTTGATTAATGTAAAAATTAAAGATGTTGATTTTGATAGTGGATATGTTACATTAAAGAAAACTAAAAATAAAAAACAGCAGGTAATTCCCCTTTCGAAGCAGTTGTCTAAAATATTAATGGAGTATTTAGAGTATAGAGAGGGAGAACCAGAAGATTATCTATTCTGTAATATATATGGAAAGAAACTAAAGGAAAGTACTACTAAATCAGCTATTCGCAAGTATAATCTAAAAAGAGGAGTAGATAAAACTTCTATTCATTTATTCCGTCATACCTTTGCAAAAAAGTGGATATTAGCTGGTGGTGATGTGTTTAGGTTGCAAAAGATATTAGGTCATTCTACTATGGATGTAGTGAAGGAGTATGTTAATATGTTTGGGAATGATCTAAAGAAAGAATTCGATAAGTTTAACCCACTTGATCAGGTTGCAGATAATTATGACCCTATAGAAATGAAATGATAATGAAGCCGGAGGCTCTGCCTTCGGCTTATTTTTTTATTTATAATTATTCTTACGGATATTACAGATTAATAAAAAACAAACTTTATTTTAGAGGAAAAGTTAATAGAAGATTCAAATTATATATATAGTTTTTATATATTACTGTAATAGGTGTAATAGTGACTTTAATTTTTTTATTTTTTTGGAGGAAAAAATATCTTTTCGTGGTAGTACAATTAATAGTGGGAATGATTAAATAGAAAAAATGAAACCAAAGATAGAAGGAGAATAGTTATTATGAAGTATACAACTACTTTAACAGGTATAAATGCTTACATTGAAGAAACTTTAAAAATAATTGAATTATATAAAGGTGGATTTAAAATTAAAGAAATTAAAGATAAAATAATTAATGAAAATCTTTTTAAAAAGAAATCCAAATCAATAAAAGAAAAAATTGTTATATCTACTATTAATCGCTACAATTTAAATGATAAACAAAAAGATGATATATTTATAAAATTTTTAGGTAGTAATGAAATTGGTATTAGTGAAAAAAAGCAAATTCTATGGTATCATTTTACCGAAAAAGAGCAAATTCTATATGATATAGCTATTAACTTTTTACAACCAGAAATTAATAGAAATCCGGATTTGAATGATATAAATACTTCAGTAGTACTTGATTTTTTGGTTATGCAGGAAAAGACACATCCAGAAATTAAAAATTGGGCTACTTCAACTAAAAAGAAAATAGGAAGGAAAGTTGTTACCTTATTACATAAGTTTGGACTAGCAGAAAATAACAAATTGAAAAAACCTTATTTTAGTTTAAATTTGTTAAGTTATGTGTTGATGGATAAGCAAGATAAAGATATTAAAATTAATAGTGATCTTTTTAAGTTGTTTTTATTAAATAAAAAAGATGTAGAAATGATCTTCTCTGAAGCAGAGGGGGAAGGTTTAGTAGAGGTTACATATAATAATGAACATTATAATATTGAACCTAATTTAAAAAAGGTTAGGGGGTATTTGAATGCAAGCATTTAAGAAAAAAATTAATAAATTAGAGAAAAAAATTTTAAACATAAATGATAATTTTAGTTCTCAGCCTGAAACTACTTTAATTGCTTTTTCTTATCCGCCGAAGAAAAAGTATAAATTATATGATGTACTTCCATCATTTAAAAGGAAATTAGAATCTAAAGGAATAGAAAATAAAGAGTTTAGGTTAAATAAGTATTTTTTTGAAATATATTCTGAAGAAAAATTAAAGTTAATTTGTGAAAGTTATGAGAATGGGGATATAAAAGAAACCCGTAGGATAATTAGTCAGGAGTTATCTGAAAAATTAATACCTTATATTTTAAATTCTGATTTAAGAAATAAAAGGTTGTTAATTATAAATGAAGTGGCTTCTCTTTATCCTTATTCTAAACCATTAAGCATTTTCAATGATGATTTCTTTCAGAAATTCAATCAAGAATATATAGTAGTTGTTTTTTATCCGGGAGTTTTTACAGGAAGAAGCAATTCTAGAGCTTGGTTTTTAAACGATAGTAGAATTTTAAAAGAAAGAGTTTTCCAAAGATGTCATACAATAAATGGAGGCGATATAAAGTGACTAGAACTAAAGTTACTGATATTTTTAAGAATAAGGTTACAAGAGAAATCAATCCAGTTGAACATATAACGGAACGAGATATAAAAAGAGATGTAGAAGAGTTTATTTTAACTGATTCATTAGAAGAAAAGTTATATAAATTTTTCAATAATTATGCTGAGCCTGGTGAGACTGAAGTTGTAAGTGCTTGGCTATCAGGGGATTTTGGAACTGGTAAATCTTATTTTGCTAAGATGATAGGCTATTTAGCAGCAGGGTTTACCTATGGAGATACTTCTGCTAGAGAAAGAATTTTAGATAAGCTTTATAACTATAAATATGATTTAGATGAACTTTTTTTTCAATTAAAAAATATTGATACTGAATACATACCATTTAATATAAATAGTGGATTGGGGCAAAGTTCAGTAAATGAAAGAAGTCCGGCAGAAGTTTTTTTACAAAACTTTTTTCAACATTTAGGTTTTTCAGTTGAACCATTATGGATTGGTTTATTGGAATGGGAACTATATAAAAAAGAGAAATTAAACAATTTTTTAGATGAATATAAAAATCAAACTGGTAGTTCTATTGAAGAACAGAGTACATTATTTGTAAAAAAGAATATAAAAAAAGTTCTGGTAGAAGTTATTGAAGAATATAAAACGATAGAAGATGCTGAAGATGGGATTCAAACTCTTAGAGAACGAGTGATTTCTCCAGAAACTACTGCTAAAATAGTTAATGAATATATAGAATTAAGAAAGAAACAAGATAATGCTCCACATAAAAGAGTTCTTTTTGTTGTAGATGAAATTGGAATGTATGTTGGAGAGAATACTGAGCGTTTAATTGAAATTCAAACATTAGAAGAAGAATTTGAAGAACAAGGAAAAGGAAATATTTGGTTTGTAGCTCTTGCTCAGGAGCAAATTAGAAAAGTAAAAAGTAGATTACGGAAACAAAGTAATAGATTAGCTAAAATAATAGATAGGTTTAAGATAAAAATGCATCTAACTTCAGATAATATTGAAACGATAATTAGAGAGAGGGTATTGGATAAAGAAGCTCGTTTTGAACCCGAGTTAAAGAAATTATACAACCAAAACTCTGGTAATTTAAATTTAATTAATAATGGATTAGAAGTACATAAACAAACATATATAAATTATAATTTTAATGAAGAAACTTTTACAGAATTTTATCCTTATTTTCCATTTTATATTTCTATTATTCAAAATACTTTTTTAAATATTAGAACTGATTATACTAATATAGGAGCTTCCAGTGGAAATGCTAGGAGTTTGATTAGTATTACTCAAGGGGTAATTAAGACAGAGGAGAACAATTATCAAACAAGTAATTTAGGCCGATTAGTTCCTTTAGATGAAATATTTGAGCAAATGGCTGAAGATATGCCTGATGATGACATTAGAATCATTCGAGATTTTAATGAAGCTGATAAAGCGGATAAGAATAAATTTCTAAAACGAATTTTAAAAGTTGTATATGTTCTAAAACATAATGAGGATGTAAAGAAAAATTCAAAAAATATAACTTATTTATTAGTTAATAATTTGGACACTAATATCAATAAATTAAAGCAACGGGTAGAAGAGGGATTACAATTATTACAAAATCGTAAATATGTAATAAAAGAAGCTGATGAATATAAATTTTTAAGTAGTACTGAGAAAAATATAGAACGAGAAATAGATGATTTTCATGTCCATATTTCTGATATTAGGTCTAAGGTAACTAGCTGGCTAGAAAATTTATTTAAAAATGCAGATAGAATCAATTATAAAGGGATTCGAGTTTTTGATATTGATTTAGAACTTGATGGAAAGGATATAAAAAATGTTGAATCTCCTTTGAAATTAAAAGTTTATTCTCCGCTTTATATGAATTTAGAAGAAAAAACTAAGGATGAAGTAGTAACTAGTACTAATTTTGATGAAACATATAATTATTGGATCACTAATGTTCTGGCAGGATTCAGAGAAAAAGTTGAACGCTATCTTTCAATAAATAAAATAATAGATAAACATAAGAAAAATGATAATCCTGAGGTAAAAATGATTATTAGAGAAAAGAGTAGAGAGGCAGGTAAATTAGAAGATAAATTAATTGAACAGTTAGAAGAAGCTCTAGTTAATGGAGAAATTATATATAATGGCAATGTTACAGAGCTTGAAAAAACTTTTAATGGTGATATCGAAAAAATATGCCAAGATTATTTTGAAGATTTTGTTCCACGAATGTATCCTAAATTTAGTTGGGGAAAATTAAAAGTTACTGATGATGATATTAAGAAGATATTTAATTTTAAAAGCCGGGAACAAATTAATGAATACTTTTTAGATAAAAATGATAAATTTAACATTTATACTAAAGATGAAAAAATTGATAGTACTAATCAAGCTATTGCAGAAGTCCAGAATTATTTATCTAATCTCTCGCATGGAAAGACCGAAGTCCAGAATGTAATGGATAAGTTTACTACTCCAGACTATGGTTGGCCGGAAGAAGTTATTAAATTAATTATAGCAGTTTTATTTAGAGAAGGTAAAGTTAGATTCAAATATCAAGGTAAAACTTATAGGGATTATACTAATTCTTCGGCTCAAGATCTATTTAAAGGAAAAAGAAAGATTAAAAGATTAGAGTTAAAATATATTACTGGAGATAGAATTTCACCTGAACGAAGAAGAATAGCAAGAGAATTGATTGAAAATTTAACGGGGAATTCTGTAATTGATAAAGTAGTCCAAATCTCTAATAAAATTGAAGAATACATTGATGAATTACACAGTGATTGTAGAACTTTAAGCTATTATAAAGAAGAAATTAATTTTAAAGATACTTTTGAAGAAGCTAAAAGATTAATTAAAATCATTAAAGGTTTAGAAGAACCAGAGGATATAATTAATGAATTTCTAGGTTATGAAGAAAAAATAGCTGATATTAATTCTTATATAAATAATTTATTAGAATTCATTGGAGAAAATGGAGGCAAAGATAAAGCAAAAAAATTTAGCAGTGAAATAAAACCTATGCTAAACAAAAGCCTAGATACTGATACTACAAAAGTAGATTTTTCTGGAGTAGATATAGGTCGATTTGAAGATTGTAAAAAAAATATTAAAGCAATTTATGAAAGCAAATCAGTAATGAAAAGATGGGACGATATTTTGTCCAATTATAAAGAAATGAAAGAAATTGAGGATGATTATAATCAAGTGTTAGTAGAGACAAAGAAGGAATTGTATAAATCACTTCAAGAAGATCTTATTTCAGAGTATCCAAATTATGAAGATATGATAAGAAAGGAATTAAATAAATATACTGAACAAAAGGAAATAGGGAATTTGTATACTAGTGATAGAATTCTAGTTAATATTGAAAGAGTTGAAGATAAAAAAGAAGAGTTAGAAGAAAAAATAATTAAAGCAGAGCAGAAAAGTAATGAGGATAATGATAAAGGTAATGAAAATGATAATGTAAAAACTGAATTTGTTGATCTGGAAGATTTAATTTCAACAAAAGAGGTTAAGAATCAAAATGATGTAGAGAAAATTGTACAGGAATTTAGAAATAATTTATCTGGCAAGTTAAGTGAAAATTCAATCCTAAAATTAAGATAAGGGGGATATAATGTCATATAAAAAAGATTTAAAGGATTTAATACTTTCATTGAGAGAAATGTTTGAAGATGAATTTAGAACTGAATTAAATAAATTTGGAATTTATTCTGATAAAGAGTGGATGACTACTTCAGAATTTAATGAACAGATAAAAATGTTAGATAAAGAAAAACAAGAAGATTTAAAGGAAACAAGAATAGCTGTAAAAAGTGTAATTGATAAAGAGGCAAAAGAGACTGAAGATAGAGGAGAAGCTGTTGATTATTATATCAAAGAAGTAGCTTATACATATATTAATCGATTAATTGGATTAAAATGTTTAGAAGTTAGAGATATTATTGATGAAGTAATTACGATTCGACAAGAGTATGGTGGGCTATCAGAACAGCATCGAAACTTTTTAGAACAGAATCCTGAATATAGAGAGAAGAATGATTCGGGACTAAAGGAGTTATTAATAAATAATTTTCAGGAAATAACTAAGGAAATCAAGGTGTTGTTTAATCCTAATAATGAGTTTTCTTATCTTTTTCCGGATTTCACAGTGGTATCTAATGCTATAGCAATGATTAATAAAAAGTTAGATTATGAAGATTGGAAGCGAGATGATATTTTAGGTTGGGTATATCAATATTTTAATGAAGAAGAGAGAGAAGAATTTAAGGATTCTAGCAGAAAAGCTAATGCTAATGATTTACCAGTGGCTACTCAAGTTTATACTCCAGATTGGATTGTTAAATATATGGTAGACAATTCTCTTGGGACTTATTGGGCAGAAATGCATTCAGAAACTACATTAATAGATGAATTAGATTTAGAATTTTCACCTGATCATAAGTTAGGAACTAGGAAGAAGAAGTCAGTAAAAGATATAAAAGTTTTAGATCCGGCGTGTGGAAGTGGACATTTTTTAATTTATGCTTTTGATTTACTATATGAAATGTATTTAGAAGAAGGTCAAGTAGCGGAAGAAAAAATTCCTTATGAAATTGTAAAAAATAATTTATATGGAATTGATGTGGATCGTAGAGCTGTTCAATTAACTGCTTTATCTTTATATATGAAAGTTAAGCAAACTACAGGTTTAGAAGCAGAATTTAGTGTAAATTTAGTTGCTGCTGACGCTATTTTATTAAATAGTGAACGCCTAGAAAATTTTATAGAAAGGAATGGGTTACAAAATTCCCCTGATGTAGTTGAAGTTATTGAAGAAATTTGGGATAGATTAAATAATGTACGCAAACTAGGATCTTTGTTAAAAGTAGAGGAAGATTTAGAAGAATTAGTTAGAGAGAAAAAATTAGTAGATGAAAATAATGAACAATTAAAATTAATGAGTGATTTTGATAATCCTAAACAAGAAAAACTCAAAGTTAGTAGAGAAAAGAGACTAAAAAATATACTTAGTGATTTAAAAAAATTATTAAGTGATTCTTTAGAAAGCTTTGATGTAAATGAACAATTATTTGCTAATGAAGCATTGAAAGGTATTAACTTGTTAACTTTATTAGATCAAAAGTATGATATTGTAATTACTAATCCACCATATTTAAGTAACAGGAATTATAGTCCATCACTTAAAGATATTCTTAAGAGTATTTATCCAGAGACTTATGAAAATTTATATGGTGCTTTTATTGAAAGAAATATAGACTTATTAAAACAAAATGGCAAATTAGCAATGATAACAATCCATACTTATATGTTTACCTCAACATGGAAAGATTTAAGAGATATAATTCTAAATACTTCTTGGATTGAAAAATATGTACATTTTGGATTAGATGCTATGGATTATGCAAAAGCAGAAACTTCTTTGTTTATATTTGAATTAACTTCCGATAAGAATCGAAGGGGAATATATTATAATTTAAAACAAAATAATAATTATTTTAAATTTTGTAGAGATAAAAATCCTGGAATTAAATTTTTTAATGAAATTAATTCTAATGATGAATGCAAATATTATATGAACCAAAAAAACTTTGAAAGAATAACTGGTAATCCTTTTATTTATTGGGCTACTCCTAAAGCATTAAATATTCTTGAAAATATAGATAGTTTAGGAAATAAAAATGCTAATTCTATTTCAGGTATGAAAACAGCAAAAAATAGTAAATACTTAAGATATCCATGGGAAATAAAGTTAGAAAAAAGTGATAAACAATGGAAAAGATATTTTAAAAGTGTATCAGGTTATAAGTATTATAAATCTTTTGATAGGTATATTGATTGGAGTAAAGAAGCAATAAATCATTATAAAAATTATAGGTCAGCTCAATTATATAATGAAAAATATTGGCATAAAAATGCAATTGCGACTGGTTTATATTCTTCTAAAGCACATACTGGAATATATGCTAAGGGAGAATTCATGGTTGATATGGCAGCAAATTTGACGTTGCCAATTAGTTTTAATTATAAGTATGGATTAGCATTTTTAAATTCTACTTATGTAGAATATATTTTAGGTTTATTAAATCCAACTAATAATTTTCAACCTGGTGATTTAAAGAGAATCCCCTTTAAAACTCCCGATGAAAGTACAAATAATAAAGTTTGTAGATTATCTAATAAATGTATTAATATAAAAAAAAGAAGATTGAAATTTATAATTAAAGATAGTGAATTTAAAAAAACTTCTGTAGAATGGGCTAATGATAAAATTGATAAGGTAAAAAGTATAAAAAAATTGTTTAAGAGATACAGAAATTATAAAGAAGAAAACAATGTTAAATTTTATTTGTTTGAGGCTATAATAGATAAAAAAATTTTTGATTTATATAATATCGAATCTAAAGATTTAGAAGCAATTTTAAAATCAGAAGGAAAACCGATAGGATGGTATCCGTTAGTAGAGGGATATACGGAATTTGAAACTGAAGATCAAGATATTAATAAATATATAAAAGAATTAGATGTTATAACTCTATCAAATGAACAAATAGTAGAGATAGGAAATGCTTATTGTAATAAAAATCAAGATGACTCTTTAGCTGAATTATGCTCCGAATATGAGATTAATCCAATTAGTTTATACAATATTATTTTAGAAAAAGATTTAATCTGTCAGGCGGAGTTAGAATTTGAGGTTAAGCAATTTTTAAGTCATCTTATTTTAAAACTGCTAAAAGAAGATGAGGATGGTATTATCCCTTTAGTTAAAGATGCTGGTGATGAACCACTAAGGGAAAAAATAAGAGAAGAATATAGAAAGTTATTTGGACAAGAAAATGAATATAATTTAATTGACGAAACAGAAAAAATATTGGGAAATAAAAAAAGAAAGACTATTAATAATTGGCTTGATATTAACTTTTTTAAGTTTCATTCTAAACAGTTTAAGAAGGCACCATTAGTTTGGCATTTTAGAAGTAAGAACAAATATTTTGGTGTATATCTATATTACCATAAATTAAACCAGGATACTTTAAATAAATTAAAAGCAAATTATTTATGGGAATTAAGAGATAATGCTAGAAGAAGGAAACGGGAATTAAATCAAAAAGAAGAGTTAACCAAAGATGAACGAGAAGAATTGGATGAGGTGGTTGATAGGTTAGAAGATATTAATGATTTTGAACAAAAATTAGATCAAGTAATAGAGGATGGTTTTGAATTAGAAATAGATAAGGGAATTAGAAAAAATGCTAAGCCGTTTAGGAAAGCAGGTTTGTTTTCATATAAGAAAAAGATATAGTTAAGAGTAAGGAGGGATAATTTGATTTTAGATTATTTGATAGAAAAATTTGATGATATGTTAAATAGGGAACGCACTTTTTATATAGTTTGGCATGATAAGCAGAAAGAGTTCACTCGAATTATTGATGAATTTGCTGATCAGTATTCTAAACCAGTAATTATTTGTAGAGAAAATGACTTTCCTTTAAAGAAAAAGAAAGAGCTTTTTGATAAAACTGGAGCTTATGAAGGAGATAGAAATGAAGCTATTATATATATTGAAGGGGATCTTAATCAAAAGATAAAACCAGAGTTGCTAGAATTCAAATATACAGAAGCTGTTTATGATGAAGAGGTTTTAGAAATTTTGCGAGATGAAAATTTAACTATACCAACAGATAAAAAAGAATTAAACCAACTTCAAAAGACTATTCCCAGTAAACTAAAAGAATCATTAGGACGGGGTAGAGAATATTGGCAGAGACTTTTCAGTAACGGGAATAGTGTGATCCCTAATTTCCAACAACATTTCTTTGATATGCTAATTACTAGTAGCCCTTCACAGAAAGCTGATGAATTAGATAGCAAAGGATTATTAAATGTATTTAAAGAAAAATGTAAGGAGAAATTTGGAATCAACCTTGATAGTTTAGAAAAAGATACTGTAAGGAAGTATAAGAATAAATTAATAAGAAATTTAATTTTGATTGATGTGTATCAAAATTCTACTATAAAAGAGCAATTTAATTATAAGGAAGTTATACCTGATAGAAGTTATTTTAATAATTATATTAATTTACTTGATAATTGGTTAGATAGCAAATCTCGAAGTGAATATTATCAAAAATATCAAGAGCAGATAATACAAGAATATAACTTAAAAGAATTTATTCAACAAGATATGAATCCTTCATTAGCTGCGGAAGAGTTTTCTTTATATCGATACGAGAAATTACTGGAAGAAATAAATAATTTAAATAATATCAGAAATATTTATGAAACGATTGATGATTATAATGAACTAATATATCGAGAAGTGAATAAGAGTCCTTACTCTAATTTAATAAATAAATGGAAATCAATTAAGAATATTCATACTTTATTAGAGTTAATGATAAATTTACAAGATGATATTGGTCATTTAAACGAAGCAGATGAATTTATTAATAATTACTATACTAAAGGTTATGAAGTAGATTCTTTATTTAGAGAAATAGTAAATCAAGTAAAACTTGATGATAAAAATTTAAGAGAACTAAAAGATAAAGTATCAAGTTTTTATAAAGAGTTTCTTCATGATTATAATGCTAAATTTAATAATTTTTTAGTTAATGAAAATTTTAAAATACAAAATAAACAATTTAAAAATCAATCTGAGATATTGTCTTCTTTTTCAGCAGATACTAATAAAACAGCTCTTATTTTTTTAGATGCCTTCCGATATGAATTAGCTAGAGAATTTATGGAAGATTATCAATTTGGGAATGTTAATAAAACATCAGAAGTGGTTATCAGCTCTTTACCGTCTAAAACCAGTGTAGGTATGGCTAATTTAGTTAGTAATGAGTTAAAATATATTTATGAAAATGATGCGTTAAAACTTTATAAAGAAGGATTAGATTTATCAGTAAAGCAGAAGCGGATTAACTATTTGAAGAATCATTTAAATGGTTTTACCAATAATACTAAAGATAAGTTTTTAAAAGATATTCGATATGAAGATTACATAAAAGAAGGAAAAAATTTAATAATTTCTTCTTTAGAAATTGATCGGCTAGGAGAAAATACATCTAATATTTTTGATTATATGGAACAGAGGTTAAGCAGATTAGAAGAAGTGATAAATATATTAATAGATAATAAATATGAAATTCATATTATGACTGATCACGGATTTTTATATGTAGAAGGAATTACAGAAAATGATCGTTTGCCTGCTAATAGTTATGATACTTTAAAGGTTAGCGATCGATTTTTGTTATCAGAAGATATATGTGATAGCTCTCTTCCTTATAAGAAATTAAATGATGATTTATTTGTCACTTTTCCAGAAGGGATAAATATCTTTAGAACCAAAGGAGGATATAACAATTATTTTCATGGAGGGATTTCACTGCAAGAATTAGTAATTCCTTATATTAAATTAACTCCTAAAGATAATTCAGAACAGAATATATTATTTAATATAAAAGCTGATGATGAATTAGCTATGAATCTCTTTGCGTTTAAGTTGATTTCTGAGAATGAAGTTGATAAAGGAGTTAACTTACAATATTATATAAAAAGAAAAGATGGTAAAGATAAATTGACAGCAGTAGAAAGCACCGAATATAAAGGTAAAAAGATTAAGTTAAGTTTGGCAATTAGTTCAGATGAAGTAATTCATAAAGGAGAAGAATTGGAGTTGATAGTACAAAAGTCTAAAACTGGAGAAACTGTAGCTTCTAAGAATATAATTGCTCAGAAAGAGTTTGATGGATTTGGATTATAAGGAGGAGGTTAATAATTGTGGATTCACTTGATAAAAAATTATTTGATCATTTCAAGGGAAAAGTAGTAAGAAAAGATTTAATTAATTCAATAAAATCTAGTCAAAATGTACCTAGATATGTTTTAGAGTATTTAATAGGGAAATATTGTGCTTCTCCTGATGAAGAAGTAATAAAAGAAGGTATGGATTATGTAAGAAAAACTTTATCGCGTCATTTTGTACGAGCTGATGAAGGAAATAAAATAAAATCTAAAATAAGAGAAAATAGAAGATATAAATTAATTGATCATATAACGGTTGAATTACAAGAAACTCAGGATAAATATTGGGGGCGTTTGACTAATTCCGGGATTGATCATATTAATGTTAGTAGCTATACAGTCCAAAAGAATGAAAAAATGTTACAAGGAGGAATTTGGGCAATATTAGAATTAAGATATGATGAAACTAGAGAAGATACAGGAACTTTAAGGCCGTTTGTATTAGATAGTATTAAACCAATTCAAATAGCAAAATTAGATTTTGAAGAATTCAAAGAATTAAGAAAAGAATTTACTACTGAAGAATGGTTAGATATTTTAATAAGAACGATAGGCTTTGAACCAAATTGTTCTAAAATTGATAAAAGAATAAAATTATTATTATTAACTAGATTAATTCCTTTAGTAGAGAGTAATTATAATTTAGTTGAATTAGGGCCCCGTTCTACAGGTAAAAGTTATATATATAGACAACTATCCCCTTATTCAATTTTAGTTTCGGGAACAAAAGTTACCCCAGCGAAATTATATTATGATAATAGGGGACATGGTACTATTGGGTTAGTAGGTAATTGGGATGTGGTTGCTTTTGATGAAATTAGTGGAATAAAAATGGCTCAAGAAGTAGTTAATATTTCAAAAGACTATATGGAAGATGGAAGCTTTTCTCGAGGAGGCAATACGCAAAGTGCTCAAGCTTCAATGGTGTTCATTGGTAATCATGATGTTCCAATAAAAACTTTAGTTGAAGAGAACCATGAGTTTATTTCCTTACCTGATGTGATGGGAGAAGATTTAGCATTTTTAGACCGAATTCACGCTTATTTACCAGGATGGGAGATGCTAAAAACACAAAGTGAATATTTTACTGACCATTATGGTTTTGTAGTAGATTATATTACTGAAGTATTTAGAGAAAGCAGAAAATTTAACTATACTAATTTAGTAGATGATTATTTTGAATTCTCTTCTGAATTAAATTCTCGTGATCTTAAAGCAGTAAAGAAAACTATTTCAGGCTTAGTGAAGCTTTTACATATAAATGGTGAATGTACTAAAGAAGAGATGAGGGATTATGTAGAATTAGCCCTTGAGTTGAGAAGAAGGGTTAAAGAACAGTTAAATATTATAAGTAAAGATAAAGAGTACTCCGAAGTTGAATTTAAATATAGAGATAAAGAAAATGATTTTACTGAAGAGGTTGTCCTACCTGAATATTAATTTGGGGAATAAAATTAAAAGAAAGGAGAATAAATATTTTAAATAAATTCACTCGCAATAAAGATAAAAGAATAGTTGGCTCTACCTGGAACACTTTTGAAAACATTGAAGATATGGGTTTTGAAAAGCGTATTGGACAGATGAATATGGCTTTAGATGTAGCTGAAAGTCTTAAAGACGAAACTAATTTGATGGTAGAAGCAGGGGTAGGAATAGGGAAGTCATTGGCTTATTTAATTCCTAGTTTATATACAATAGATTACTCGTTTGGTAAATCTTCAATTATTATTGCTACCTCAACTATTTCACTTTCTGAACAACTTATGGAAGATATAAAATTAGCAGAGGATATTACAGATATAAAAGTTAATTCAGAATTGGCAAAAGGGATGCGGAATTATGTTTGTAGAAAAAAAGCGAAAAGAAACAAAAGAAAATATAGGAAGCTAAAGCAAAGAAAAGTTGTAGATGGAAACTGGGAAAGAAATTTATTAAAAGTTCCTGACTGGTTATGGGACTGGATAGAAACGAATTCAGACCGTTCTAACTTGCCTGAATCTGTAACAGATAGTTCTTGGTCTTATGTAAATATAGACAGGTGTAAGTTTCATGATTGTCCTTGGTATTCAGAGTGTGATTATTATGAAATTAGAAATAATATTGATGATCGTGGGAGAGCAGATATAATTATTGTTAATCAAGATTTACTTTTGGCTCATCTTTTAAAAAAAGAAAATCAAGGTAGAGGATTTTTAGATAGTAATGCAGAAGCAATTGTAATTGATGAGGCTCATAATTTAGAAGAGAAAACAAGAAATGGTTTAACTAATTCATTGACTAAAAACAATATATTAAATTTTTTAAATCAACTAATAGGAACTTTATCTGATAGTGAAGAGATGATAAGAAGTGTTAAAGATACAATAATACTTTTATTTAAGCAGCTAGAAAAGCAAGCAGAAAAGAATAAACAGAAGAGACGAAGAGAAGGAATTGAAATATATAGATTTTCTATTTCTTCTCCAGATGAAGTTAACTTTAATAAATTGATCAAAGAACTTGAAAATTTATCTTTAAAATTACAAGTAAAAGATGATTTATCAGGAAGAAAGCAGGATGAATTTATAGGTAAATTAGAAACTATTAAAAAAATGATGAATGGTTTATCTAACATGAAAGAGTCGTCATATTTATTATGGGGAGAAAAATCGTATGGTGAAATATGTATTTCGTTTGCTCCTAAGCATATTAATAAAAAGCTAAGAGATATGTTATTTCAAAGTGAAATTCCAGTAATTTTAACTTCAGCTACTCTTTGTGAACCTGGGAATAATACTAAAGAAAAATATCTTTATCAAAAGAAAGCCTTAGGTTTTAAAAAAGAAGCTCCTTTTCCTGAGCCTAAACCTTCCCCATTTCCTTATAATGAAAATGCTAGGTTATACATACCGAATGATTTAGTTGCCCCTCATGAGAATAGAGAGAAGTATTTAAATCAAATCTCCGATAGGATAAAAAGATTAATTAAGATTACACATGGAAGAACATTAGTATTATTTACAGCTAAATCTGATTTAAACTTTGTTTATAAGAAGTTTGATTCAAGTGATTTAAGTTGTAATGTTTTGAAGCAACAGTCCGGTTCCTCTCAAGGTTCAATAATTTCTGAGTTTAGAGAAACTAAAGGAGTTATATTGGGCAGTGGTGTGTTTTGGGAAGGGGTAGATATTAAGGGCTCTGATTTATCTTCATTGATAATAGCACGGCTTCCCTTTCCACCTCCAGATGCAATAATTGAGTATAAGATTTCTCAAGTTGAAGATCGATTTGAGATTTTATTACCTGAAATGATAATGCGGTTAAGACAAGGAGCTGGAAGATTAATTAGGTCAAAAGAAGATAAAGGTATTTTGAGCATATTAGATTCTAGGATTAGTTCAAAATATGACAGAAGTTATAAAGAAAAAGTTATAAATTCTCTTCCTATAAATAATAAACTTGATTCTCTGAAAGAAGTTAATGATTTTGTTTCTTCGAATATATTAACACAGTATTAATGGTTTAGAGAATATTAAATATATGATTTTCTCTAGTCTACTTTAGGCTAGAGTTTTTTATTTTTTGCAGTTTTTTTTAAATAAGTATTAGAAAACCTGAATAAATAATAGTGAGTTTTAGCATAGTATAAAAGTTGAAATTAGTTTAGGTCTTAATTTTGAATTAGCTCTGAATATAGTAAATACAAATCACTTATAATTATATATTTGTTATATTATGTAAAATTATATTATATTAATGGCAAATTAATAAGAAAAAATCGAATTTTTTCTCTATATATGTAATAGTCCAATCTCAGTTGGGGATTATAATACTAGAAAGGGAAAATATTAGTTATTAATAGAAGGGATGTGTTAATTTATGGAATTCAACTCTATAGATCCAAAAACTAAGATTGATCAATCTGGACGAGCCTATATTCCAAAGGGAATAAGAAAGAATTTAAATATTGGTACCGGCCAACCAATGAAAGTTTTAGTCAATCAAGAAGAAAAGGCTATATTATTTAAAATTATTGAGGGAGGTGATAATAATGAAAATTAAAATTATTTCTGAAAAGCAAATTAAAGAAATATTGGTTGACAAGCAAGTTGATTATAAAAAAGATAAGGAGGATTATCTAGAAAATCGGGAACTTATTAGAAGAGTCTTTCATGATAATCATGGTAAAGTAGGGAGTATTCATTATTCTTTGACCGGAAGTCCACCTAGAGGTTATGTAACTGCCATAAGGGATAGCCGATGGAAAGTTATATTTTATGATAGTGAAGGAAGAGAATTTAAAAGGCTTGAAGGAACAAAAGTAAAAGAGGTAGAGAAGATGCTAAAAGATGACTAATGTACTTAATACTCCTACTGCTGGATTTTCAGCAGTAGGAGGTAACAAATATTTAGCGAGAAATTATGATTTTAGTTATTATCTGCTATAAAATTTTCACGATAATATTCAATTCTCTTTTTTATGCTGTTTTCTTTGCCTATAATATCTTTCTCTGTAATTCTTTTTTCTTCCATTTCTTCTTTTAATATTTCTTTTGCAATTTCCTTATATGTTTTTTGAGTACTTTTTCTTAGAACATATATTTTTCTATCTTTTAGTAACGATTCAATAGTTTTATTTGTTCCTTCAATTTTATATTGATCTTTCAAAGAATCATATATTCGAATCCATTGATCTTTTATAGGTAATTTACCATAGTATAAAAAAATAGGAGCATTGGGTTCAGATACTTTTACTGAAGAATTTTTTATTTTATCTTTTATATCCTCTTTATCAACATTAGGGTCATCTATCATTGTTTCAATTATTTTTAATTTTTTTAAGTCTTTCTTTATTGACTTGATTTCTTGTTTTTCTAGAATACTAAATTTATCTGATATAAAAAAGTTTCTTGGATCTATTATTGTATCAATTTCAAATACACAACAAGCATTAATAAAATAATACATACTATTAGATATAGCCATAAAATCAAGAGCTAATAGATCATTTTGTGAATTTATAAAATCAAATTGCCATTTATCTAGTAATAATTTAAAATTTTCCCATAGTTCTTTATTAGAAGTAGTAGAATCTACATAGATGTTATTATCATTATTATCTTTATATCCTGCAATCAAACTTTTCATTTTTATTCCATTTTCACATTTTTCTATATTTTTATCTTTTGAATAAAACATATTATTCTTTATTTTAGTATTTTCAAAAGATAATTGGTTATCAATATTTTCAAATCCTAAAATCTCGTCGGAGTACAAGTAGTTATTTATTTCTTTAAAGTTTACTGGAGGGGGAGGATTTAAGTTTGGAAATTGCTTTTTTAATTCTTTTTTCCATTTAGATCTAAAACTCTTTATATCTTTTTTAAATTTTTCATTATGTAAAAGCTCTAAACTCTTTTTTACATATTCAAACATATTTTTTCTCCTTTGGTTTTATTATTATTGTGGAAGTATTATTTTACCTTTAGTATATTTAAATCAATAATATAAATCAAGAGTAATCGTGAGAATTAGATTAATTTACTTCTCACTTATTTTTAAAAGATTAAGGATATATAATTTTAAGTAGATTAAAAATCAAGAAAGGGGGAATTTTTGATTTAAATCTAACTTTAATTTCTTGATGAACTAAAAAATACAGGAGGTGAAAATATGGCTGTATAAATAAAAAGCACCTGCTGAGACAACAGCAGATGCTCAATCAAAAATATTTTTCAACCTGTTATCAGTATATCAAATGAAAATAAAGAAAACAATTTTTACGAAATTCTATATTGTTCATTGGAAGCAGCTTTAGTGTTTGTTAAGAGAAAATTAACAACGAGAAATAAAATTATTAAGTTGAAGATAGGGGAGAGATAAATCATGAGCAATAAACTTATTAAAGATTCAGCAGATGATACAAATGAAGACTGGTCTATTATTGAGGAAGATAGACCGGAAACTAAAGAAGAATTAAGAAAGGAACGAAAACAAATTGAAGACCTTTATTATAAAGTAGCAGACCACTGTAACGGCTTATTAAATCTTCTTGAGTATGAAGACATTAAGAACTTAATAAAAGAGAAGTGGGGATTTACAAAAGATCAAATAGATAATTTTAAGATTGGATATATGCCGCCAGTAGGTCAAGGATTAGTTGAATGGGTTAAAGACGCTGAGGTAAGTATGAAGTTGTTAAAAAGAAGTGGTTTAATTAATAAGTTTGAATATGACCATTTTCAAGGTCGAATAATTTTTCCCTATTGGAACGATGGTAATGTAGTCTCCTTTATTGGTCGAAAGACAGAATATACTCCAGATGATGAGTATGAACAGGGAAAATATATTAAGCTGCTTACTTACCAAAAGAATAAAAGAGAGTATATTAGTCAAACAGTAGAAAACAAATTTTTAGCCGGAATAGATAGTGTAAAAGAAGGAGAACCATTATTGATAACAGAAGGGATTACCGATTGTTATCGAGCTATTGGAGAAGGCTTTGCCTGTATTTCTCCAGTAACTACTACTTTTAGAGAAGAAGACTTCCCTAAGTTATATAAAATTGCCCAGAAAGCTAAAAAGGTATATATTGCTAATGATAGCGAAGAAAATGAACAGGGGCGTAAAGGGGCTGAAAAAACTGCTAAATATTTGGCTAAGAAAGGGATAGAAGTTAGAATAGTTGAATTGCCTAGACCAGAAGGAATAGAAAAAGTTGATCTGGCTGATTTTTTAACAGAACATTCAGCCAAAGATCTAAAGGATTTGTTAAATCAAGCCTTAGAATATAGAATCAATCAGGAGGGAGTTCCAGTGAATATATTCGAAAAAATTAAGAATTCAGTGAATATTATAGATGTTTGGGATGTGTTTGGTGATGGGCAAGAGGTTAATGGTAATGTTTGTTGTCCGTTTCATGACGATAATACTCCGTCTATGGGGTTCAAAGAAGAGGAAAATTATTTTAATTGTTTTGGATGTGAAGCTGGCGGCGGCCCATTAGAATTGGTTAAAGAATTAGAAAATGTTTCTGCTTTGGAAGCTGCTAAAATGATTAATGAAGAATTTAATCTTGATATTGATATAAGCTCTTCTTATCAAACTAAGAGAAGAGTAGAAAAGGAAGAGAGAGAAAGAGAAAAAACACAAGAACTTCTTAGTGAGATTGTTGAAAAAGGAAAAAAACTTTTAAGGAATGGTCATAGAGAAAGATTAAAAACTAAATTTGGTCTTTCAGAAGAAACTATTAAGGAAGCAAATGTAGGATATTTAGGAGAATGCACATATAAAGATTTAGATTTTTTTAGACTTAAAGAATTAGGATTAGCTATAATGGCTGAAGAAGAGGTTAAACCGACACTAAAAAACTGCTATATAGTACCTTATATTAATAGCAAAGGGAAAATAGACTATATAAGAGGGGTAACTAATAACAAAATTAGTAGTCCTAGGAAATTAACTCCTAGCTTTGCTTTTGGTCAATTTACTAATGAAGATACTATAGTGGTTGTTAAAAATGAGTTAGAAGTTTTAGCTTTAAAACAATATGGATATGACTGTGTTTGTGCTAAGACTCTTGTTCCTGAACAGTTAAAGAGATATGAAGATATTGTTATTCTTAATGGAAATGAAGATATTGCTGATTCCCTATTACAAGAAAATTTATTCCCTAAGTTTAAAACTATTCCTGATGGAAAAACAATTGGAGAACATCTTAATTATAAAGAGAATATATATGATCTTTTGGATGAAGCTGAAGGTTTTTTACAGCAAAAGTATGAAGAAATTAAGAATTCAGAAAATGGCCGAAAGGCAATAGATAAGGTAGATAAAATATGTGAATTTTTAGCTAGTTTAGATGAAGGTTATCATAAAAATGAAATAAGACAGATTAGAGAAGCAGTTAAAGAAGTAACTGGTAGTAAAAATACTTTAACTAAAAGTGATTTACAGGAGAAGATAGAGAAAGCAGCTCAAGCAAAAGATTCTAATCCTAAACCTTGGTTTTCAGGAGATAATTTTAAACCAGCTTTATTAGGAGATTGCTTAATGGAAAATCATTATTTTTTAGCTTTAGGAGGTCAAGGTGGCTCGCCGGATCGAGCAACTTTATATTACTATGCTAAGGGAGTATATAAGAATAATGGAGAAACTAAATTGCAGAAAATAATACAGCAAGATAATTATTTAGGTGATAGGTGGAAAAAAAGAAATGCTGATGATACAGTAGCTTATATTAAACGAAATTGCTATAAAAGTCATAGGGATGTAATTAAAGAAAATACTAATAAGAGACCACATTTGATTAATGTAAAAAATGGGATGATTGATTTGAAAAATAATAGTTTATCAGATCATGATCCAGTATATAACAGCTTAAATCAATTAGATGTGGAGTATAGACCGGAAGTTGAATCACAAATACTAGATGAATTTATGAAAGATGTATTGATAGACTCAGATGACCCTAATCCTGATTATAGTAAAATAGATGTCTTCTGGGAATTTATAGGTTGGACGATATATTCTGGAGATGTTAACATGAAGAAGATGTTATTTCTATTAGGTGATGGAAATAACGGGAAAAGCGAACTACTTAAAGTTATAACTTCATTGCTTGGAGGTCAGAATTATTCTTCTTTGAAGTTGCAGACGATTGCTGAAAATGACTTTGCTGCTGCTAACCTTTTTGGAAAACTGGCTAATATAAATGGGGATCTAGATAGTAATGACATTCAGGATACTTCTTTGATTAAGCAGTTAACTGGTGGAGACATTGTGAGTGTTGATCAAAAATATAAAGATAGACTTGAATTTAAAAATCGAGCTACTTTTATCTTTGCTTTAAATAATCTTCCGAAAGTAAAGGATTATTCAAAAGCTTACTTTAATCGGCTTATAATTTTAGAAACGCCAAATACTTTTACTAAGGATTCTTCAAAATATGATCCTAAAATTGGTGAAAAGATCACTACTGAAGTTGCTAAAAGTCATGCTTTAAATAAAGCTCTAGAAGGGATTAAAAGATTAGAAGATAATGACTGGCAGTTCACGAGATGTAAGAGTTCAGAAGAGTTAATCAGTAATTATATTGCCGAAGCAAACTCTGTAGTAGCCTTTTTAAAGGAAACTTGTGAAGAGACACCAGATGAATATATTACTAAAGAAAAACTTTATCAAGAATTTAAAGATTGGTCAGAAAAGAATGGCTATCGAAAAATGACTAAGAAAACCTTTGGCAAAAGAGTAGCTAAAAACCCTATTATTAAAGTTGGTCAGGATTTAAAATTCCTTGGTGGAAAAACCACACGAATTTGGACAAATATAGATTTAAAATTCAAGGATAATGAAACAGGTTGCTGGGATCAAAATATATAGTTTTTAGTATTAGGCTATCATCTCAATTGTGAGGTGATAGCTCTTTTTTTATATTCCTTACGGTTATTACATCATAGAAAAAATTTTTTTGATATATAAAAATAATTTGATTAGTTTTTTATTTAATGAAAAGAAGTTTTTATATAGCTGTAATAACTGTAAGAACAGATGAAGTAATAATAATTATTTTCTAATATTTTGAAATTTACACTGTAAATTATTGTATAAGTATAATGAAGGCAAGAGAAAGTTACTTTTTAAAGAAGGGAGGAATCAAGAAAAATGATTTAAGAACAATGGTATATAGCATTAGCTGAAGTTGGCGATTTTAAAAAAATGAGTAAAGAGGAGGTTAATAATATGTTAAGTGGAAAGAAGCTTGCTCAAATTGTTAGGCCGAGCCGGAAGTTATATATTGAAAAGACAGACAATCATTATTTTCTTACTGACACTTATATTCTTGTTAAATTAACAGAAGCGGAATTTGAAGAGTTTTTTGCTAAATATAACAGTTATAAATCCACAGCGAATATTCCCTTTGACTTTTCTGATAACCAAGGTATTTGTTCAACTGATGGTAATCAGTTTTTAGAGGATAACCTGGATGTTTCCTTTATATTAAATCAACTAGAAGAAGTAAATTATGAGGTTGAATTGACTAATTTTTATAAACAAGTGGATGATCGATTAGCCAGAATTTATAAATTAGGAGATCAGCTATCAATGATTAATGATAAATATCAATTCTTGTTGGATGTAGGAGATGTTCTTAAAACAGAAGAAAAAACAAGACCATTATTTGTGTTAAAGGATGAAAAGTTTAAAGCAGCAATAATGCCGATTCGAGATACTGATCAGCCTTTAAGTGAAAGTATATCTGAGTTAATTATGGATAAGTCGTTAAAGGAGGTAAGCTAGTGGATAATAATAAGGAACTATTTAAGAAGTTAGTTAAGGGATCATTAGGTTTACTTGGATTAGCTATATCAGAGGAACTATTAAGCGGTAGAAAGGAGCAAAATGATGAGTAAATTACCAGATAAAGATAAATTAAGAAGAGTTAATCCGTTGAAGAAGCCGGGAAAAGCAGTGGCAGGTAAAATTTCAGATGCTATTGATAGATTAGCAGATAAGATATTTGATTAAACTCTCCACTTCAAAGTGGAGTTTTACTATTTTTGAGAGGATGATTAAGCCGATGAAAGTTGAAGAGATTATTTACGGGAACTGTGGAATTGATTTTGCTGAATTAGATGAAGATGAAAAGATTGATTGCCGAAAGGTAAAAGTAAATAAAACTAAGATTGATGAGATCAGAAATGAGATTTTAGATCGAAATCCGGAACTAAATGTAACTGAAGTGTTATTACTGCTTTTACAATACGGGCCAACTGTAGAACAAGGCCAAACCAAGCCTGTGATTTTAGAAGATGGTTATATTAGAAAGGAGTAGTTGCTATGCTAACTTGTCGATTTTGTAACAGTTCACTGGAAGTTGATAAAGTGATTGAAGGCGATGACGGCGTGATAGAACTATATGTATGCTCAGAATGTGGCCGAACCGGCCGGCATGAGATAGATTTTCTTACTGATTCAATAAATCGAGTTGGTAGCATATTTTAAGAGGTGATTTTATGAATAGATTAGGATGGAAGCCAGATCAGGATAATCTGCGGATAGAGGTTGGTGATGAGCTAGGATATTTATCTTTTTTGAACAAGCGAGATGTAGTTAGGTTTTCAGTCAATGTTGCTAAAGATTTAGGATTGACTAAGTCTGAGTTTGAGGAATTAAAAGAAGAAATTATTGTTAGGGAAAAGCCATTTGAAAGCCGCCTGTAGTTATGCTGTAGGCGGCTTTTCTCTATTAAAGGAGGGATCAGAATGTATGGTTTTGCGCCACCTGAGATAGCAATTGAAGAATACTACAGGGATTTAGAAGAAGAACGAAAGTATTATGAAAAATTAATTGATAAAGCTTTAGAAGAAAATGATAAAGAAATGCTGAAACGACTGGGTTATACTGATAATTCAAAGGAAATTGTTGATGGCAAGAGATAGAAAAAATCAATTTACCTTTTTAGAGAGGTGATCAAAATGAACTTAGAGGATTTAAAGAAACCGTTTCCTTCTAATAAGATAAAATGGAGAGTAGGAGCAACTAATCAGGACAAGACTAGAGGATTAGCTCTTGCTTATGTAGATAGTAGAGTAGTAATGGAGCGATTAGATGATATATGTGGAAGTGAAAACTGGCAGAAGAAATATAGTTTTGGTAATAACGGGGAGATTATATGTTCAATCGGAATCCAACTAGAAGATGAATGGGTCTGGAAATCTGGTGGTGCTGGTCAAACTAATTTTGAAGCAATTAAAGGTGGTTTGAGTGATGCTTTTAAACGAGCAGGTGTTTGTTGGGGGATCGGTCGATATCTTTATCAACTACCACAAATCTGGGTTGATATTGAACAGAAAGGTAACAGCTATATCATTAAAGATGATCCTAAGCTGCCGTTAGAATTTTTACCGGCCGAAGAGCAAGATAAGAAACATTATGTAGAAAAAATAAGAAGAATCTATCAGCAAGATCCAGGCCAAGCCGGAGAAACAATTACTAGCTTTTTATCAGAAGTAGGAATTGAAGATGCTGATGATCTATCTAATATCAGTAAGTTAGAGATAGATAAAATAAAGAAGTTAGCAACTAAACTACAACAAGCTGCTTAGATAAAACCTGCTTCCTTTTTCGGGAGCAGGTTCCTTACTTTTAATAGAAGGGGGAGTTGACTAATGAAGAAAACTAAAAAGTTACTTCAGAAGTTGGATGAACGGATTGAGAATATTAAAAGTTCAGAGGACTTTAAGAAGATGCTTGAGTTTTTCTCTAGGTTTCATCAGTATAGTTTTAGAAATCAAGCTTTAATAGAAATGCAGAAACCGGATGCAACTTATGTAGCAGGCTATAAGCAGTGGCAAGAAAAGTTTGATCGTCATGTTAAAAAAGGTGAAGAGGGAATAGCTATCCTTGCTCCTCAAACTTATACAACTACTGAAACTGAAGTGATTGAAGTAGAAAAACAGGATGGTACAGTAAAGGAAAAAGAAGTAGAGAAGGAAGTAACTAAAACTTATTTTAAGACAGTGTATGTATTTGATATTAGCCAAACTGAAGGAGAACCTATTCCTGAACTTGATATTAGTATTGAAGATAGTTTTGGTGAATTACTAGAGCCTTTAAAAGAATTTACCGCTAGTAAAGATATAGAATTGGAATTTAAAAGTTTTGATAAAGAAAGTTTTAAAGGATATTCAAAGATGGGAAAGATTGTGATTAATGATGAATTGAATAAAACAGAGCAGGCAAGTACTTTAGTTCATGAGTTAGGCCATGAACTGCTACATGATAATGTAGAGAAGCGATTTGAGTTAACTAAGGAGATAAAGGAAATGGAAGCTGAAGCAATATCTTTTGTGATTTTAAACCACTATGGAGTAGAAACTAAATCAGATAAATATCTTGCCCTATATAAAGAATCATATGATTTACAGGATAGTCTAAAGCGAATTCATGAAGTTTCCACAGAAATACTGGATTATCTTAATTCAGATTAAAAAATAGTATATTTTTGGGAATTAATGCAGGATTTTAGATCTGATAGACCAAATAAATAATATAGAATAAAAAGTTATTTATTTGTAATATAAGATATAAATTGGTTCACTTAATAAGGAGAGAGCATTTATGATCATTAATAGTAATCTGCCGGCTTTAAATGCTTTAAATAACTTAAAAAAGAAGAATAAAAAAGCTAAGGAAAGTATGGAACGGTTATCTTCCGGTTCTAGAATTAATAGTGCAGCTGATGATGCTGCTGGATTAGCGATAGCTCAAAAAATGAAATCTCAAATTGGTGGTTTAAATCAAGCTCAAAGAAATATTGAGGATGGCATCTCTTTACTTCAAACTGCTGAAGCTGGAGGAAAAGAAATTCAAAGTATTCTACAGCGGATGAGAGAATTATCTGTACAAGCAGCCAATGATACTTTAACTAATAAAGAAAGAGAACATATTAGCAAGGAAATAAATTCATTAAAAAATGAAGTAGATAATATAGCTGAAAATACTGAATTTAATAATATAAAACTTTTAGAAGGTTCACAAGCGGAGATAAAAGAAAAAACTTTTACTGCTCCTTACATTGGTGAATTTGAAATAACTTCTAATCCTTCTTCTGAAGGGATGTTAGGAATTAGTAATGATGATACTATGACTCATGCACAATTTGAATTTGTAAAGCCTTCTGATAAAGATGGTACCTGGCTAGAAGTAGATATTGGAAATACTCGTGAAGAATCACTAGCTAATT
This sequence comes from Halanaerocella petrolearia, assembly GCF_054657875.1. Classification (NCBI taxonomy): domain Bacteria; kingdom Bacillati; phylum Bacillota; class Clostridia; order Halanaerobiales; family Halobacteroidaceae; genus Halanaerocella; species Halanaerocella petrolearia. The sequence continues at coordinate 1,164,149 of NZ_BAAHXW010000001.1, read as the reverse complement.
TAAAAGATAAATTTTATGCAGTTAAATCTGGTTCTGAAGGATCAGCTTCTAATCAATCGGCAATTGCTAATATGGATATGCACATAGTAGGTAATAAAGTAGTTATTACTTCTGAAGATCCTTTTACTATGACACATGATCCTTCCAAAGGAATAGAAGGGAAACAATATTTATCAGGAAGTCCAGCAGAACTTACAGTTGAATATGATAATCCAAATGGGGGAATCAATTTACAGACAGGGCCTAATAGCGGGAATGATTTAGGAATAAATATACCAAGCATAACTACTTCTGCTTTAGATTTAAATCAAATTGATGTTACAGATCATTCTAGTGCTTCAAGTTCAATAGATAAAGTGGATAATGCTATAGCAAAAGTATCAGAAGTTAGAACTGATTTAGGATCTTATCAAAACAGATTAGAACATTCATTGAATAATACTACTAATTATAATCAAAATTTAACTGCAGCTAAATCTCGTATTTTAGATGCAGATATGGCAAAAGAGACAATGAAAAAAACTAAAAGTGATATTTTAATGAATGCAGCTCGGTCTGTTTTATCACAGGCTAATACTATGCCTTCAAATGTTCTTTCGCTAATTGAATAAAATCAAAAGAGGGGGATGATAGTATGGCGTATATGATAGGAGTTTTTATAGCGATCTATATTATCGTATTAATGGTTAATAAAAAGAATGATAGCAAAGAAGATTCAAGGAAGAATTTAAAGAAAAAATGGAAAAACGAAAATATGGATGACTCAATTGAAATTATTAATACAGAAGATGTTGATCAGATAATCAATTTTTTACAAGAACAAGCTGAGATGTCTGAATCCGAAGGAAAAGATACCAGTTGGTTAGCTGGAGTTGGAACAGCTGTTTTTGGGCCTATAGCTATTTTAGCTCAAGGAGCAAAAGAACTTATTAACAGTTCAAAATGGAGAGGACAAGGTGGGAAATTAAGAATAGAAGGATATATAAATAATTTAGAGGATTATAAAGAAATCAAACTTGAAGGGGCAAAAAAAGCTTCAGAGGAAAAGGGGAGCTTAAAATACACTTTAGGAATCTTAAAAAATAAAATTCCAAAGTTAATAGACTATAGAAAAGAAGAATTAAGCACTTTAAAAAAAGAAGAAGTAATTTCAGAGAAGAATTATACTGAAGCAGTAAATAATTTAGAAAAGATAGAAGAATGTTTAGATAATGAAATTAATTATATTAATTCTATAATTAAAGAACGAGAAAATATGGATCAGGAAGTAAATGATTATCATGATAAAAAGGAGCAAATAGAAAAGGCATATAAAAGAGGTTATATTTCTGAAGAAGATTATAAAAGTAAGTTAGCAGAACTTAAAGAAAAGTTTATCAGTTAATTATATTAAGGCAGAATTAATAAATGAGATCGTTATTCTGTATTACCTTAAAAAGCGGTTTAAGTTCAATATAGTGATTATTAAGTTGAATAAAGGTTAAAAATAAATTTCAGGAGTTAAAGTAGTCTGTCTTTCTATACACTAAAAAATCTGTCGTCCTTCCTATTCTGGCGGGGCTATAGCTCAGGCGGACAGAGCGGCAGACTCCTAATCTGTAGCACTCATAGAGTTAATAAAATGAAATAAAGGTAAATTATTTAATAGCTGTTTTTGTTCATTAATAAGTATCATTACTTGTGAATAATAAAAAGAAAAAAGGCAGGATTTAAATGAAGTTGCCGCACTGGATTACCCTAAAAACGGCTAAAAATCCAATGCCTTTTCCTTCCTTTATCTTCCTCCAAAAAATAATACAATCCCCGAATTACCGGGGATCATAAAGGTTTGGTGCCGAAGGTGGGGTTCGAACCCACAAGGCCACAAGGACCATTGGATTTTGAATCCAACGCGTCTGCCAGTTCCGCCACTTCGGCTTGTTTCCTATTTGACATCTAATATAATAACATATTATTAATTGTAATGCAAGACTAAACTTTAATTTTTATGATGAAAGGCTCGTGTTTGACACGAGCCTGTGTTATTAAGAGAGTAGACTACTATTGCTCATAAGTTTTCTTAAACCAGTATTAATAAGATTAGTTTTAGCAGATTCTTTAGCTGCGTCTAAGTTACCATTAGCAACTGCTTTAACAATATTTCGAGGAATATTTGTATTTAGTGAAATGGCTTCAATTAGACGAGATTTACTTGTTTCTTTTAGTGTATTCCAATCTTTAGATAGAATAGCTTGTACTTCTTGAGCAGTTAATCCTTGCTCTAGTAAATTCATAGCTAATTTATTTTTTAATTCTGGAGTAACTTCATTCCAGTTTTGATTAGCAATATCCACTAATTGCTCTGCAGTAAATAAGTCATTAGTCATATCACTTACTTTTTCAGCTACATCTTTTTCTTTAATTAAGCCATATGCTTTAAGGTAAGCTACTTTATTATCTTTATTTAAAATTAAGAATGCATTATCAGAGACAAGCATTTCGTCTAAGCCTACTTGTCGATTATTTCTACCGATTAAGTTGTTGTTAGTTAATCTAAACGTTTTGATTTCATTATCTACCTTAACTTTAACCAATTTAGAGATAGGATAAGTCTCTACAATTTCTCCTGCAACTGTTTCTAGATTCATTAATTTAACTAATAATTTAGCACTTTCTGCTCTAGTAACATAATTATTAGGTTTAAACTCTCCATTAGGATAACCATTAATAATTCCTAGTCGTGTACTTAAAGTGATAAAGTTACGAGCCCAGTGTGTATCCTTTAAATCAGAATAGAAGTTACTATCAAGGTTGATCTGTTTCTGGTCTTGGTTAAGTTTTAAACTTCTGGCTAACATAGTAATAATCTCTGCTCGAGTGATTCTTTTTTCTGGTCTAAATGTCTGATCTGGGTAACCAGTAATAATTTCTTTATTTACTAAAGCAGAGATGTAACCTTTTGCTTGATGATTAGCAATGTCTGTTAACTGAGAGACAATTGCTGGTTGTAATTCTAGTGCTTTAGCTAAAGAGTAAGCAAATTCCCCTCTAGTAATTGGTTGATTAGGTTCAAAACTTCCATCTTGATATACATACATAATTCCTTTATCTAGAAGGGGGCTAATATACTCTAATGCCCAGTGATCCTGTGTAACATCTTGTGGCTGATAAGCTAAAGCAGGAACTGTTAGATTGACTACTAGTAATGAAGTTAAGATCATTATTGTTACTAACTTTCGCATGATAATTGCTCCTTTCCAGTTTATAGGTGAGATTTTATTGTCTATTTTGATTACCTACATAAGATATTAACATATAATAGATCTTTTTTCTATAAAATAACTTTTACAGTTTATGGAATTAATACTTAAGTCGATAAATTGAAATCTTAAAGATAAGGGGGAAGATAAATGTCAATTAAAGGTTATGAATTTTCTCATTTGAATCAGGAGCAATTAGATAGGATAAAAAAGTTAGAAGGTGAGATTAATCAAGATGCTGATAGTGAAGTGATTTTATTAGCTTTTAATCATCAATAGAGTTTAAGATATTGAGTTTAAGTCTGTGTAGTCAGGCTTAAACTCAGTTGTAATAAAGGATTTTTTAATCTTTTTAAGGAAATAAAATAGTGCACGGAAGTTATAGAGAGGTAAGAGAAGATTTAAGGAGGAATAATATGTCAAAACAGGAGTTATACTTATTAGATGGAAATAGTCTTACTTATCGAGCATTTTATGCTTTGCCAGATACATTAACTAAGTCTGATGGAACAGTTACTAATGCAGTTTTTGGGTTTACTAGAATGTTACTTAGTTTAATTGATAATCAAGATCCAGATTTATTAGGGGTAGCTTTTGATGTCAAAGGTGATACTTTTAGACATGAAGATTATGAAGACTATAAAGCTAATCGTAAAGAGACGCCAGATAAATTAAAGCATCAATTTAGTTTAGTTAAAGAAGTATTAGAGTCTTTACAGGTTCCAACCTTTGAAGTAGAAGGGTTAGAGGCTGATGACTTAATTGGTACATTAGCTAAAGAAGCAGAGAGGGAAGGGTATCAAGTAACTATTGTTACAGGTGATCGTGATGCTTTACAATTAATTAGTGAGAATATTAGAGTGATGTATACTAAACAGGGAATTACTGATATAGTAGATTATGATTTAGATAAATTTAGAGCAGACTATGAATTAGAGCCTAAGCAGTTAATTGATAAGAAGGCTTTAATGGGAGATAAATCTGATAACATTCCTGGTGTTGATGGGATTGGAGATAAGACATCTACTAAGTTGTTAAAGGAGTTTAATACTTTAGAAGGTGTGTTAGATAATATTGATCAAGTTGGTGGTAAGAAACGGAAACAGCGGTTAAGAGAGCAAGGAGATAGAGCAGAGCTTAGTAAAAGACTGGCCACTATTAAGGTGGATTGTCCATTAGAGATTGATTTTGAAGAATTGGTTTTATCTGAGTTAGGTACTGAAGAGGCTTATCAGTTATTCAATGAGCTAGAATTTAATACTTTAATTGCACACTTAGGAGGACAGAAGAGTCTAGATCAGGTTGATTATCAAGAACTTAATAGTGTTGAAGAATTAAAAGGACTTGATTTACCTACTAAGTTAGCTATAACTCTTGATTTAGAAGGGGCCAAATTAAGCCAGCAATTAGCTGGAGTAGTAATTGCTACTGGAGAAGAAGTTTACTACCTTGATTTAGATGTAGAAGAGATCTTAGAAGACTTAAAAGAGTTATTATCTGATAAAGAATTATTAATGTATCAGGCTAAAGAGCAGCTAAGATATTTATTACAGCAGGAAATTAAAGATATTAACTTAAGTTTTGAACCATTATTAGCTGATTACTTATTACACCCTAGTCAGGATCCTAATAGTCTGACTGAAGTGGTAGAGAAAGAACTACAAAGGGCTTTACCAGAAGTAGAAGATAGAGAGTTATTAGTCCTTAAGACCGATATTTTATTTGAGTTAGAAGAAGAATTGGTCAAGCAACTAGAGGAGAAAGAACTACTAGAGTTATTTGCTGATATGGAACTACCTTTAATTAAAATTTTAGCCCAGTTAGAATTGAATGGGATTAAAGTTAGTAAGAAGCAGTTAGATGACTTATCAAGTTGGTTACAAGAAAAGATTACTGGACTGGAAGAGCAGGCTTATCAGCTAGCAGGTGAAGAGTTTAATCTTAATTCACCACAACAGTTAGGAAAGATTCTATTTGAGAAGTTAGACTTGCCAGTTGTTAAGCGAACTAGTACTGGAAATTACTCTACAAGTGCTAAGGTGTTAGAGAAGTTAGAAGGAAAACATGAAATTATTCCTTTAATCTCACAGTATAGAACCTTTACTAAATTAAAATCTACTTATGTTGATCCTTTAGAAGACTATATTAATGAAGATACTAAAAGGATACATACTAGTTTTAATCAACGGATTACTGCTACTGGACGCTTAAGTAGTACTGAACCTAATCTGCAGAATATCCCAATCAGAACTGAAGAAGGGCGTAAGATTAGGCAAGTATTTGTAGCCGAGGAAGGTAAGAAATTATTAGCAGCTGATTACTCTCAAGTCGAGCTTAGGGTGTTGGCCCATATTTCTCAGGATGAAGGATTGAAGCAGGCCTATAAAGAAGGATTGGATATTCATACCCAGACGGCTAAAGAGTTATTTGGTATGGCCACAGATCAGACTCGGCGTAAAGCTAAGGCAGTTAATTTTGGAATTGCTTATGGTATCAGTGATTGGGGCTTAGCAGATCGGTTAAAGATTAGTCAGCGTGAGGCTGAAGAGTATATTGATCTTTATTTTGATCGTTATCCTCAAGTTAAAGAGTATATTGATAAGACAATTGTACAAGCTAAAAAGCAAGGCTATGTAAAGACAATTTTTGATCGGCGTAGATATTTACCAGAACTTAATAGTCGTAATTATCATAAGCGTAACTTTGCTAAACGAACAGCAATTAATACTCCAATTCAAGGTAGTGCTGCTGATATTATGAAACTGGCAATGATTGATGTAGCTCAAGCTTTAAGAAAAGAGGAATTTGAGAGTGATATTTTACTTCAGGTCCATGATGAACTAGTCTTAGAAGTACCAGAAGAAGAGATTGAAGAGGTAACTAAACTAGTCACAGCAGAGATGGAGAATACAGTAGAATTAGATGTTCCTCTAGAGGTCGATGCTAAGGTTGGAGATAATTGGAACAAGATGCAGGAAGTTAATAATAGATAATTGAGAAGTTGTTGTTTTATAGGTGACAAAACTTAAAGTGAAAGAGAATAGATATTAAGTGTTATTAGCTATGAGCTGTGCGTCATGAGCCAGTTCAAGTTCAAAACCACAAAATAGTTTAAATTATTTAAAAGAAAGGGAATTATGAATGTTAGATTTTGAATGTTAAGGTTTTGAATTAACTCATAGCTCATGACTCATAACTCACGACACACGACTAGCTAGAAGGAGGTTTTGATTAATGTTATCGAAGAAGTTAATTCAAGATATTTTATCTACTGCTCTAGAAGGTGGCGGTGACTTTGCTGAAGTTTTTTGTGAAGATAAAAAGAGTAATGTTTTAAGTTTAGAAAATTCTAAGTTAGAACGGGTAAAGACTGGGTATGACTTAGGAGTTGGGATCAGAGTTCTGACAGATGACCAAGTTTCTTATGCTTATACTGATGATTTAAGTAGAAGTTCTCTTCTTAAGACAGCTAAGGTCGCTGGAGCAGCTAACCAAGGAGATAATAAAATAACTGTTAATGATCTAACTAAAGAGAATATTAACCAGGCTCATCCAATTAAGATTAGACCTAATGAAGTTGCCAAGAAGAAGAAGGTGGATTTTGTTAAAGAGGCTAATCAAGCTGCTTTAGCCTATGATGAAAGTATTAAACAGGTGCAAGTCAGTTATTTTGATTATATTCAACAGGTTACAATTGCTAATTCAGAAGGTTTATTTGTAGAAGATGAGCGGACTAGAACAAGAATGAGAGTCAAGGCAGTAGCTAGTGATGGAGAAAAGATACAGACAGGTACTGAAGGGCCAGGGTTACACCAAGGGTTTGAGATTTTTGATGATTATAAGCCAGAAACTATAGGACAAGAGGCTGCTAGAGAAGCAGTGGCAATGTTGAAGGCTGATCCGGCGCCGTCAGGTCAGATGCCAGTAGTTATCAATAATGGTTTTGGAGGGGTTTTATTCCATGAAGCATGTGGCCATGGACTAGAGGCTGATGCTGTACAAAAAGGTTCATCTGTCTTTGCTGGTAAAGTAGGAGAAGAGGTTACTTCTTCAGTTGTAACTGCTGTAGATGATGCTACTGTAGCTAATGCTTGGGGCTCTTTTAATGTTGATGATGAAGGAAATCCAGCCCAGAGAACTGTCTTAATTAAAGATGGAATCTTACAGGATTATATGTATGATTTCAAAGCTGCTAGAAAAGATAATAGAAAATCAACAGGCAATGGTAGAAGAAGCTCTTATCGTTCTATCCCGTTACCAAGAATGACTAATACCTTCATTGCTCCAGGAGAGCATAAGCCAGATGATATTATTGGTACAGTTGATGATGGGTTATATGCTAAGAAACTAAGTGGAGGTCAGGTTGAACCTGCTACTGGAGAATTTGTCTTTACAGTAGCTGAAGGTTATATGATTAAGAATGGTAAGTTAGATAGGCCAGTTCGAGGAGCTACTTTAGTTGGTCGAGGTATTGATGTCTTAAAGAAGATATCTATGGTGGGAGATGATCTAGAGTTGGCCCCAGGTATGTGTGGTAAAGCTGGTCAAAGTATTCCTGCTGCAGTTGGACAGCCTACTTTATTAGTTGACCAGATTACTGTTGGTGGTACAGAAAGGAAAGGTGAGTAGACTATGTCTGAGCTAGACTTAAAAGAGTTAGTAGCTAAAGCTCAAAGACAAGGTGCAGATGAAGTTGAGTTATATTACCAAAAATCTAATAATAATGATATAGAGGTTTATGATAATCAGGTTGATTCCTTAGAATCTTCTCATGCCAAAGGGTTAGGTATTCGCACCTTTGTTGGAGATAAAATGGGCTTTGCCTATACTGCTAATTTTAAGCCAGATGCTTTAGAAGAAGTAATTACAGAAGCTATTGCTAATGCTAAATTAGCTACTGCAGATAAATATAGGAAATTGCCAGAAGGAGAGTTTAAATACCCAAAACTTGATATTTATAATCCCAAATTACAAGATATCAGTATTGAAGATAAGATTGATTTAGCTTTAGAGATGGAGCAGGTAGCTGTAGATTATAACGACAAGGTTGAGTCGGTTATTGGAGTCAATTATGGTGATTATGACTCTCAAATTAGAATTGTTAATTCAAAGGGACTAGATGAAAGTTATCGTAGTAATGGATGTTATGCTTATCTTTATGTTTTAGCTAAAGAAGGAGAAGATCAACAGACTGGTCAGGCTATAGCCTATGGTGATTCTTTAGAAGAGTTGAAACCAGTTCAAAAAGCAGAAGAAGCTGCTCAAAATGCTATTAAGCTATTAGGTGGCCAACCTGTTAAGTCACAGAAAGCACCTGTAGTCTTTACTCCAGAGATAGGTAGTATGTTTATGTATGTATTGGCCCAAGCTTTAACGGCTGAGGCAGTACAGAAAGGTCGTTCTTTATTTGCTGATAAATTAGACGAAAAGGTAGCATCTAAAGAAGTTAGTATTATTGATGATGGTACTTTAGAAGCAGGGTTGGCAACAGCTCCTTTTGATGATGAAGGTGTTCCATGTTCTGCTACAGAATTGATCAAAGATGGCATCTTGACTAACTACTTATATGACACTTATACTGCTAATAAGGATCAAGTTGAATCTACAGGTAATGGTAGTCGAGGAGGTTATAAGGGAATTCCTAGTGTTTCAGCTAGTAACCTCTATTTGGCTCCTGGTAATAAAAAACAAGAGGAAATTATCCAAGATATTAAGAATGGATTTTATGTCCATAAGGTATCTGGATTAGTAACTGGAGGAGCTAATCCTATTTCAGGTGATTTTTCAGTAGGTGCTACTGGTCAGTGGATTGAAAATGGTGAGATTAAGCAGCCAGTTAGTGAGATTACAATTGCAGGAAATTTAATTGACTTTCTACAGGATATAGAGGAGCTAGGAGATGACTTGACTTTTAATCCTACAATTGGATCTTTTGCTAGTCCAACTTTTAAAGTGAAAGAGTTGGTAATTAGTGGAAGTTGATCAAGTAAAAAAGGGGGGATATAGTCGCTTTTCCTCCCAATGGTTTATAACCATTGGTTTTTAAGCGACGTAAATTATGGAGAGAGAACTGTTAATAAATGAAACCGAATCTTATAATGAAATAATTCAACAGATAAGACAAGCTAAAGAATCTATTTATATTTGTATGTATATCTGGAGAGATGATGAAATTGGAAATTTAATAGCTAAGGAACTACTTGCTGCTGCAGATAGAGGAGTTGAAATAGAAATTGTAAAAGATAAGGCAGCTTCTGTATTTGAAAGAGTTGAACAATATAAACAGAGTTTCTTCCATAAGAATAGAGATATTTGTTCATCAATTAAAGAGTGTGTTATTTCCTTATTATATTATAGAGATAACAAACGTTCTAAGAGGCAGTATACAAATAAAAAATTAAATAGAATGTTAGAGCATAAGAATATTACGATTAGGTCTGATGAAGAAAGAAATGATCATTCTAAGTTTTATATCTTTGATAATAGGGTATTGATTTTAGGTGGTATTAATATTGGAAACAAAACAGTAGATGAATTAAAAGAGGAATATGCAGATTATATGATTAAGTTTGTTGACTCTGAGCTAGTAACTCATTTTTTAGATAGATTAGCTGGTAATCTATCTAATGTTGGTTATCAAGATATTGAGTTTTCTCTTAATTTAAGAGAACAAGATATATTTGAAATTAAACCTAAAATATTAAAGCTATTAGAAGAAGCAAAATATAGAATAGATATAGAGATGGCCTATTTTGGAGATCCAGATATAACAGATAAAATTATTGAGGCTGCTCAAAGAGGGGTTAATATTACTGTCATAACTTCTAAAGATTCTAATGTCCAACAAGCATTAAATCAAATGGTATTAGAGAAGATAATAAGCAGATCAAATTCAGAGATAAAGGTTTATTTATCAGATAGAATGGTCCATTCTAAATTTATGTGTGTAGATAGAAATAATTTCTTTTTAGGATCTGCTAACTTTCATAAGTTGGGTATGAGTAAGTTATCAGAATTGAATGTTCTAGTTAAAAATGGGGATAATATATATAGTAAATGGAAGACTTGGAGACAAGAACACCTACAAGAGTGTACTCTAATTTCTAGAGAAACAAATTTAAATTATAATAAGTTAATTGCTTTGACTGAGAGAGTATTCTGTTAATTATAGAAAGAGGGGAGCTAATGTCAGGATATAAATGTCAGCGACGAGTTGAGTATCATGAGACAGATCAAATGGGAGTAGTCCATCATGCTAATTACTTACATTGGTTTGAAGTGGCTAGAACAGAATATTTTCGAGATAAAGGTTGCAGTTATAAAGAGTTAGAAGAAGTAGGAGTTTTACTGCCAGTATTAGAGGTGAACTGCAATTATCATCGGCCAGCTAAATATGATGATCTAGTAACAATAATTGTTAAAATTAAAGAGCTAAAACAGGTTAAAATAAGTTTTGAGTATCAAGTTAAGTTAGAGGATGAATTATTAATGACAGGAACTACCACGCATCCTTTTGTTAATCAAGACTTTAAACCTATTCCTCTGCGTAAGAAACACTCTGAGTTGTGGGACAAAATCTTTGGTGATGAGTAATGAGTGGTGAGTAAGTAAGGGTTTAATATATTGAACCCTTACCTGATGTCAACTGTAAACTATATACTATAAACTACAAAAGTGAGGTGTTAAAATGCCAGAGTTGCCAGAAGTTCAGACAGTAGTTGATACTTTAAGTGACTTTGTGTTGGATAAAGAAATTGTTGATGTTGATGTAGAGAAGGAGAAGTTGATAGCTTATCCTGAAGTAGAAGAGTTTAAAAAGGTATTATCTGATAGTAAGATAGAGAAGGTTAGAAGAAGAGGTAAATATATTATTATAGAATTAGATAATGATTATTATTTAGTTACTCATCTGCGAATGACAGGTAGATTTGTTTATACTAAGCAGAAAGATGAAATAGATAAGTATGATTATATCTTCTTTAAATTTGCTGGTGATGATGAACTAAGATTAGGTAGTAAGCGACAGTTTACGCGAACTTATTTAGTTACAGACCTTAAGGATGCAGGAAGTTTGACTAAGCTAGGTCCTGAACCATTATCTGCTGAGTTTACTCTAGAGAAATTTAAGGAGATGATGTCGACTCGACGTGGTAGAATTAAACCGTTATTATTAAATCAGAAGTTTTTAGCTGGATTAGGGAACATTTATGTAGACGAGGCACTCTTTATTTCTAAAATTCATCCTTTAAGAACAGCAGATACCTTGACCGAAGCAGAAATAAAGAGATTATTTAAGGCAATTAAGCAAGTTCTACAAGAAGGAATTGAACATCGTGGCACAACTAAGTGGGATTATGTTGATGCCAGTGGAGAAGCTGGTGAATATCAAAATTATCTTCGTGCTTATGGTCGAGAGGATGAAGAATGTAATAGATGTGGTACAAAGTTAGAAAGAATTAAAGTAGGAGGACGTAGTTCTTATTTCTGTCCGAATTGTCAACAGGAGGAGTAAAGATGGCTTTATTACAGATGCGAAAAGGAAGTAAGCGATACCCAGAACAAGTGGTTTTTCGAGATATTTCATTACAGATACAGAAAGATAGTCGGATTGGATTAATTGGGGCCAATGGTACTGGTAAATCGACTTTGATGAAGGTTTTAACAGGTCAGGAGCATTTAGATAAAGGAGAAATCTTAACTAGTAATGATCTAGATATTGGGTATTTGGCCCAAGACTTTGCTGTTAATCTAGAGACAACTTTATATCAGGAGATGTTAAGTGTTTTTGCTGATGTATTTGCTCTAGAAGAAGAGTTACGAGAGTTAGAGGGTAAGATGGGCCAACTCTCTGGGCCAGAATTAGATAAGATAATGAAACGCTATAGTCGTTTACGTCAAGAGTTTGAAGAAAAGGATGGCTATCAAGTAGAGAGTCAGATTAAAGGTGTCTTAAAAGGACTGGGCTTTAGTGAAACAGATTTTAAAGCTCAATTAACAAACTTTAGTGGTGGCCAAAAGACAAGGGCAGCTTTAGCTAAGTTATTATTACAGCAGCCTGACTTACTATTGTTAGATGAGCCAACTAACCATCTTGATTTAGCAGCCAAAGAATGGCTAGAGGAATACTTAAATGATTATCCAGGAGCAGTAGTTATTATCTCTCATGATCGTTATTTCTTAGATAAAGTAGTTAATCGAATTTGGGAGTTAGAGAAGGCACGTTTTGAAGAGTATAAAGGAAATTATTCTTTTTATTTAGAGGAGAAAGAGCATAGATTACTGACTTGGAAACGCCAGTATGAAAAACAACAGAAGAAGATTAAGAAGATGAAAGCCTATATCAGAAAGAATAAGGCTGGAGTAGACTCTAAACAGGCTCGCGGACGCCAAAAAAAGTTAGATAGAATGGAGAAGATTCCATCGCCACCTAGTTTGCAGAATCCAAAGATTGATTTCAAGTCAGAGACTGTCAGTGGCGAGCAGGTACTACAAGTAGAAGATTTAAGTAAGTCATATGATGATGAGTTAATCTTTAAAGATGTGGAATTTAAGTTGTATCGTGGACAGAAGGTAGCTTTAGTTGGCTCGAATGGTAGTGGGAAATCTACTTTATTTAAGTTGTTAGTAGGTAAAGAAGAGGCTGATAGTGGTCAGTTTAACGTAGGTACTAGAGTAAAGGTCGGTTATTATGACCAGGAGCATACTAGCTTAAATCCCGACTATAATTTAGTTGAAGAACTACAGAAAGTAGATAAGAAGATGCCAGAATCTCAGGCGAGAGATATATTGGCCCGATTCTTATTTCAAGGAGATGATGTCTTTAAGAAGGTAGCTACTTTAAGTGGTGGAGAAAAGGCTAGAGTATCTTTAGCTAAGTTATCAGTACAAGATTTTAACCTGTTATTATTAGATGAACCTACTAACCATCTAGATATTAAATCAAAAGAGATTTTAGAAGAAGCCCTTCAGAACTATCCTGGTACTATCTTAGTTATCTCTCATGATCGTTATTTTTTAGATAAATTAGTCGATAATATTTTTGCGTTAGAGGATAATAGTTTAATAGAGTATAAAGGTAACTACTCTGAATACTATAAGCAGTATCAAGAGAAGTTGGCCCGGCAAAAAAGAGTTGCCCAAGAAAAGAAAAAAGAAAAAAATAGTCAACATCAAACTCAGAGACAGTCGCAAGAAGAAGTAGTTGATTTAGAAGAATTAGAACTAAAGATTTTAGAATTAGAATCTCAAATTGAGCAATTAGAAGAAAAATTTGAGCAACAAGACTTATATGAAGATCAATCTAAATTAGCAGATCTAACTAAAAAATATGAATCTACTAAAGAAGAATTAAATCATTATTATAATTTGTGGGAACAAGCTATTTAGTAACAGACCCTTCCCCTTTGTCATATGTTAGTTATAGGTATAAATAGAGGGGGGAAGGCTGATGGATTTATTAGCTATCTTTATTTTAGCTTTAGCAATTAGTTTAGATGGTTTTGTAGTAGGTATTACTTATGGATTAAAAGGGATTAAGATGAATTATGGGTCAATATTAATTATTAGTATTGCTTCTGGAATTACTATTTTATTAGCTATGAGTTTAGGTAATCTATTAACTAATTTTTTAGCTCCTATTTGGGCTACCAGGATTGGTGGAATAATTTTAATTTTAATAGGTTGTTGGTTATTTTATGACTCTGTGCATAGCTTATTAGTAGTGGATGAAAAAGTAGTTAAAAGTGATCCAGATCCTCGTGAGGTATTTACTTTTAAGATTGAATCTCTAGGTTTAATTATTAACATTTTACATAAACCAGTCAAGGCAGATCTTGACTATTCAGGGGTAATTAGTAAACAAGAAGCTCTATTTCTAGGTATTGCTTTAGCTTTAGATGCTTTTGGAGCTGGAATTGGGGCAGCTATGGTAGGATATCAACCTTTAGTTAGCGCTTTATTAGTAATAGGTTGTAAATTTGGGTTGTTAAGTGGTGGAATATATCTAGGAAAGAAGATAACTGGTAATAGAATCAATTCTACTATTAGATTACTACCTGGATTAATTTTAATTATATTAGGTTTAACTAAATTATTTTAATAAAAGGAGCGATAATATTGAATATAGGATTAACTGGTGGTATAGCTAGTGGCAAAAGTACAGTTGCTCAATTATTAAGTGAATTAGGAGTTGAAGTTCTTGACGCAGATAAGATTGCCCATCAGTTAATGGAGCCAGGAACAGAAGTCTGGGAGTTGATAGTTGAAGAATTTGGAAAAGATATTTTATTATCTAGTAATGAAATTGATCGTAAAAAGCTAGGAGATATAATCTTTAATAATAATTATGCTAAAGAGAAGTTAGATGAAATAACACATCCTTTTATTATTGCTGAGATTAAGAATAGATTAGAAGAACTGAGAGTAGAAGAACTAGTAGTTGTAGAGGTTCCTTTATTAATTGAAGCTAATATGATGGAATTATTTGATGAAATTTGGTTAGTATATGTACCTCAGAAAATACAAGTAGAGAGATTAATGGCTAGAGGAGATCTTGATCAAGAAGAAGCTTTAGCTAGAATAAAATCACAAATGCCATTAGAAGATAAGAAAGATTATGCAGATCGGATTATTGACAATAGTGGAAATCAGTTAGAAATAAAGAAAAGAGTTAAACAGATCTATTCTGCAGCAAATAAGAAGGTATAAAATATATAACTGATTACATAAATATAGTTAAAACTGGATTCCTTATAGGAGTGTTATTAGTGTACTGGGACTTTAAGAAAGTTATTATCTTCTGTTTGATTTTATTATTATTTGGTTTGATTTTTTCACAGTACAAATTAATTTTAAAATTAGTATATCCTTTTTTATATCAAGATTTAATATTTAATCAAGCAATTAAGAATGATCTAGACCCCTATTTGGTAGCTGCTGTTATTTATGTGGAGAGTAAATTTGATCCTTGGGCAACTTCTAATAAAGGAGCTAGAGGTTTAATGCAGATTATGCCTAAGACAGGAATATGGATTTCTGATATGTTAGAGGAAGATTTTATAACAGGTGATTTATATAAACCTGAAATAAATATTAAATATGGTTGTTGGTATTTAAGTTGGTTGCAAAATAAGTTTAAAGGAGAATTAGCTGTCACCTTAGCTGCTTATAATGGTGGTTTTGGTAATGTTAATAAATGGCTTAATAGTAATCAGTGGGATGGAAAGCATGAAAATGTTCATAAAATTCCTTTTGCTCAGACTAGAGGCTATGTTAATAAAGTAATTAAAGTTTATAGAAAATATAAATTTATTTATAGTTCAAAACAGGAGAATAAATAAAATTCTAGAAAGAACAAAGGATGTATCTTAAGATTTGTTTGACAAAATAAAAAAACTAGGATAAAATTAGAGTGTTGCAGTTTTATATCTATAATTGTATATTTAGGCAACATTTGTTCGAATTTTGAGGAGGTGACAGATTAATTCTTGTTTTATGGTAGCTTAAGTTGTTTTATTATCTTATAAGTGACTTAGATAAGTAACCTTCTATAAAAGCATCTATTTGTCTTTAGCAGATTAAAGTGATAAAGTTGAAAGTAACAAAATATAAAGAGAGGTGATAATATGCTGACATATATAGCACGAAAGAGTTTCATGGCAATACCTATTTTAATTGGAATTGCTACACTAACTTTTTTGCTTAACTTTGTTTTTGTTCCAGGTGATCCAGTTCGGATTGCTATGGGCCAAAATGCCGACCCAGAAACAGTAGAAATGATTAGAGAAGAAATGGGGTTAAACGATCCTTTACCTGTTCAATACAAACGATTTATCTTTAGATTATTCCAAGGAGATTTAGGAAATTCCTTTACTTCTAATCGTCCAGTAGTAGATATGATTCTAGAAAGATTACCGGCAACAGCTAAACTAGCAGGTTCAGCTATGGGAATAGCAATTGTTATAGGAGTAACTGCTGGTGTTATCTCTGCAGTCTTACCTAACTCTATTTGGGATTATCTATTTATGACTTTAGCAATGGTAGGAGTTTCAATGCCTGTCTATTGGTTAGGATTAATCTTAATCTGGATTTTTGCTTTAAATTTCGATATCTTACCAGTAGGTGGTTATGGTAGTTGGCAGAATCTAATTTTACCTGCGTTTGCTTTAGGAAGTAGACAAGCTGCTAAGATTGCTAGAATGACAAGATCAAGTATGCTAGAAGTAATTAATAAAGAGTATATTAAGACAGCTAGAGCAAAAGGATTATCTGAGAAGGTAGTAGTTATTAAACACGGATTAAGAAATGCTTTAATTCCAGTTATTACAGTAATTGGAACTCAAATGGGTTACTTACTAGGTGGTACAGTGCTAACAGAGAAGACTTTCTCTTGGCCTGGTGTTGGTCGTTTAGCAGTTGATGCAGTAATGAAGAGAGATTTTCCATTAATTCAAGGAACAGTACTATTTTTAGCTGCTATTTTTATTGTTGTTAATTTACTTGTTGATATTAGTTATGGTTTCTTAGATCCACGAATTAGATATGATTAAAAGAAAAAGGAGGGATTGGTTATGGCCCAAGTTGGGTTAGAGCAGAATTCCCAAGAGACTGAAAATCAAGAAGAAGTAGAGACACATAGTCCTTGGAAAGATGCTTGGGGAAGATTAAAGAGAAATAAATTAGCAATGTTTGGTTTAGGTGTTACTATTACTTTGATTATAGTAGCTATTTTTGCTCCTTGGATTGCTCCTTATAGCCCTTATTACTCTCCAGTAATGGAAGATGGTAAGGTAGAGCTATCTATGCAAGGTCCAAGTTTGGCACATCCTTTTGGTACAGATAAATTAGGTCGTGATATCTTTAGTCGAATAATTTATGGTGCACGAATTTCGCTGATGGTAGGTTTTGTTACACAAGTAATTGCATTAGTTATTGGGATTACTTTAGGTGCTGTAGCAGGATATTATGGTGGGGTAGTTGATGATATTATTTCTTATTTAATTCAGGTTTTCTTAGCCTTCCCATTCCTGTTATTTGCAATTGCTATTATGGCTGTCTTTCAAGACCCAGGTGTAGATAAAGTATTTATTGCTTTAGGATTAGTTAGTTGGCCAGGATTAGCGAGAATTGTACGTGGACAAGTTATGTCTTTAAAAGAGGAAGAGTATATTGAAGCTGCTCAAGCTTTAGGAGCTAGTGATTTTCGAATTATCTTTAAACACTTAATTCCAAATTGTTTAGCACCAATTATTGTAACTGTTACATTAGGTGTAGCAAGTGCTATTTTAGCTGAGGCTGGACTGAGTTTCTTAGGATTAGGAAGTCAACCTCCAAATCCAAGTTGGGGATTAATGTTAAGTACAGGAAAATCTTATCTAAGATCTGAGCCACGTATGATGTTATTCCCAGGTGGTGCAATTATGTTAACAGTATTAGGATTTAATCTATTTGGTGATGGTTTACGAGATGCTCTAGACCCAGAGATGAATGAGTAGCATTGGAGGTGAGAAGATGTCAGATAAAATTTTAGAAATAAATGATTTAAGAACTTATTTTCATACAGATCGTGGAACAGTTAAAGCAGTTGATGGAGTTAGTTTAGATATTAAGCAAGGAGAGACTTTAGGAGTAGTAGGAGAGTCAGGCTCTGGAAAGAGTGTAACAGCTGCTTCAGTTATGCAATTGATTCCTACTCCACCTGGAGATATTGCTGGCGGGGAAATTTTATTTAAAGGTCAAAATTTATTAGAAAAGCCAATTAAAGATTTACGAGAGATAAGAGGTAATGAAATTTCAATGATCTTCCAGGAGCCAATGACATCTCTTAATCCTGTTTATACAGTTGGAGATCAGATTGCAGAAACATTGCAACTACACGAAGATATAAATAAAGAAGAAGCTTTAGAAAAGGCAGTAGAAATGTTAGAGAAAGTAGGAATTCCATCACCTGAAGAAAGGGTAAATGAACATCCTCATCAGTTAAGTGGTGGTATGAGACAGAGAGTTATGATTGCTATGGCTTTGGCTTGTAATCCAGAATTATTGATTGCAGATGAACCAACTACTGCTTTAGATGTAACAATTCAGGCTCAAATTTTAGAGTTAATGCAGGAATTAAGAGATGAATTTAATACTGCCATTATGTTAATTACGCATAACTTAGGTGTAATTGCTGAGGTAGCAGATAGAGTAGCTGTTATGTATGGTGGACGAGTTGTAGAACAGACAGATGTTAAAACTCTATTTAAAGACCCAGAACATCCATATACTAAAGGATTAATCAATTCAATTCCAAAAGTAACTGGTAGAGATAATAAATTAGAACCAATTAAAGGGATTGTACCGGATCCATTTAGTTTTCCAGCAGGTTGTAGATTTGCTAATAGATGTGATTATGCTACTGATAAGTGTTGGAAAGAAGAACCAAAGTTAGAAGAAGTAGATACAGACCATATAGTAAGATGCTGGAGATGGAGAGAATTGGATTTAAAAAGTGAATAGGAGGTGAAATAATGGCAGATAGTATCTTAAAGATAAAAGGGTTAAAGAAACATTTTCCAATTAAAGGTGGGTTATTTAATAAACAGATTAATTCAGTTAAAGCTGTTGATGGATTAGATTTTGAAGTAAAACGAGGCGAAACATTAGGTCTAGTAGGTGAATCAGGTTGTGGTAAATCAACAACAGGTAAAGTATTATTAAATTTATTAAGTGCCACAGAAGGGGAAGTAGTTTTTGAAGGGCATAATATTTATGATTTAGGAAAAAGAGAAATGCGTAGTTTACGACGTGAGATGCAGATGATTTTCCAAGATCCTTATGCCTCTTTAAATCCACGGATGACAGTAGGGGAGATTATTGGTGAGCCATTAGAGATTCATGGTTTAGCTGCTGGTCAAGAAAAAGAAAGAAGAGTTAGAGAACTATTAACTAAGGTAGGCTTACAGGCTAACTATGCCAATAGATATCCACATGAGTTTAGTGGTGGACAACGGCAAAGAATTGGTATTGCTAGAGCTTTAGCAGTTAATCCAAAAGTTATTGTTTGTGATGAACCAGTATCTGCTTTAGATGTATCTATTCAGGCGCAGGTACTAAATCTCCTAGAAGATTTACAAGAAGAGATGAATTTGACTTATATATTCATTGCTCATAATTTGAGTGTAGTTCGTCATATTAGTGATCGGGTGGCAGTGATGTATTTAGGTAAGATAATGGAGTTAGCTGATAAAGATGAATTATATGATAATCCGCAACACCCTTATACTAAGTCCTTATTATCAGCTATTCCTGTTCCTAATCCAGAAGTTGATCGTGAAAGAATTATTTTGGAAGGTGATGTTCCAAGCCCAATTAATCCACCAAGTGGTTGTAGTTTCCATACTAGATGTCCATTTGCAGAAGATATCTGTAAGAAAAAAGAACCGGAATTTACAGATAAAGGTGATAAACACTTTGTAGCTTGTCATTTAAGTGAATAGAATAGTGAGTAGCTGCAATTATGCAGCTGCTTTTTTATTCAATTTTTAACAATAGAAGTATTTTATATTACAATATGTGAGTAGAATTAATATATATGATTTTTTTCTTGTGCAGATGACATATGTAAGTAACCTTAACTATCAAATCATAAATGCTTGTTTGTAGTTAGTAGATGAATAATATATAAAAGATGGTATTAATCAAGTATATAGTAGTAGATAAACTTTAATTTATTATAATATTGCTTTACATATAAGTCTAAAGGAGGAGATAAAATGTTAAAAAAGATAGTCAGTTTATTAATGATTTTAACTGTAGTTTTATTTGCAGCAGTTGGTTGTGGTGGTAATCAAGCTGGAGAAGAGCTTAAGACAGATCAAAAACAACAGCAACAGATAACAGAAGAGGAGAAGTATGGTGGAACTTATTATGGTCGTGCTCCATCTGACCCACCAACACTTGACCCAGCTCATTCTACTGATAGTACTTCTAGTTTAATTATTAATAACATCTTTGATGGACTAGTTAAGTTTAATAAAGACTTAGAAGTAGTACCAGCAATTGCAAAGGATTGGAAAGTAAGTGAAGATGGATTAACTTGGACTTTTACTTTAAGGAAGAATGCTAAATTCCATAATGGCAACAAGATAACTGCCGATGATGTTATTTATTCTTTTACTAGAATATTAAATCCAGAAACTAAGTCGGAAAGAGCTTGGTTATTTGATCGAGTTGTAGGGGCTCAAGCCTTTCAAGAAGGTAAAGCTGATAAAGTATCTGCTTTTAAGGCACTTAATGATTACAAGGTACAGATCAAATTATCTCAACCATTTACTCCATTCTTATCTGTATTAGCAATGGAGAATGCAGCTATTGTTTCTAAAGAGGCAATTAATAAGTCTAATGGTGACTTTAGTCAGAATCCAGTCGGTGCTGGACCATTTGAATTTGTAAAATGGAAACACGATAGTAAGATAGTATTAAAGAAAAATAAAGACTATTATGAAGAAGGTAGACCTTATTTAGATAGAGTAGTTTATCGAGTAATTACAGAGGGTACTTCTGCTTTTGCTGAATATGAACAAGGAAATATCTATCAGATGGATTCAGATATTCCAGATGGCCAGATGAAGAGGGTTATGGATTCTACAGGAGAATTTGCCGATGAATTTAATACAGTATCAAGATTAGGAACTTATTATTTTGGTTTTAATATGAAGAAGAAACCATTTAATAAGAAGAAAGTGAGACAAGCTCTTAATTATGCTGTTAACAGAAAAGTAATTGCTAGTGTACTTAAGAATGGATTAGTAAAGCCTGCTAAAGGAATCTTACCACCAGGAATGCCTGGTTATAATCCAGATTTAAAAGGATATGATTATAATTTAGAAAAAGCCAAGCAGTTGCTAAAAGAAGCAGGTTTTCCAAATGGATTACCTGGTGAATATGAGTTATCTTATAATACTGGTAAAGGGCACCAGAGAATTGCTGAGGCAGTTCAAGCTAGTTTCAAGAAGATTGGTGTTGATGTTAAGCTAGTTAATGTCGATTGGGGTACTTATATTCAAAAGGTGGATAATGGAAATACTCAAATGTTCCGAATGTCTTGGTTAGCAGACTATCCAGATCCAGATAACTTCTTGCATGTATTATTCCATTCTGATAACTTAGGAACTGGTGGTAACTATGTCTTTTATGAGAGTAAAAAAGTTGATAAAATGTTAAATAAAGCTCAACAGATGGAACCAGGGCAAGAAAGAATTAAGTTATATCAGAAGATAGAAGAGCAAATTGTAAATGATGCACCATGGATCCCAGTATATTATTATGCTACACCTGTTCTAACTAAACCATTTGTTCATAATTATGTAATGACAGGGCAGGCTCCATTAGCATTGACAAATGTTTGGTTAAATCCAAGTCAGCAATAAAATCATTATATTTTCTAAGCAGTTGACTATCTTTAGTCGGCTGCTTTTTATGTCTATAAGCTCCTTGACAAATCTTTTGAATTGTAATATACTTTTTTTGTAGTATATAGATAATTAAAAAACTAAGAATAGCGTATAATAAGAGAAGATAAATAATTTAGTAGTAGAGAAGAATATAAAGTAAGGAGAAGTAGGGGATATCTATACCTAATTAAGAATATCCTTACTATCTTACAGCTCTAAACTCTACTAGGTTAGAGTCTTTTTTATTTTTTTGATAACTGACTTATGTTTGTGTGTGAATATAAGTTAATAATTTTAGTTATTCAATAAACTTGAGGAGGTAGAAGTAAGTATGTGGAAGAAGAGAATTAGTTTATTGTTAGTTTTAGGATTAGTTCTATTTGCAGCAGTTGGTTGTGGAGGTAATCAAACTAATCAAGATGCTAAACAGGAGAAACAAGAAACTAAGAAAGTAGCTGAGAAAGAGAAGTATGGAGGTGCTTTCCAAGGAAGATTAAGGTCTGATCCTCCGACATTAGATCCAGCTCACTCAACTGATACTACATCAAGTCGAGTAATCAGAAATATTTTTGATGGATTAGTACAGTATGATAAGAATTTAAAAGTAGTACCAGCAATTGCAAAGGATTGGAAAGTAAGTGAAGATGGATTAACTTGGACTTTTGATTTAAAAGAAGGAGTTAAGTTTCATAATGGTCGAGAAGTAAAAGCTAGCGATGTAGTTTACTCTTTTACTAGAATATTAGATCCAGAAACTAAGTCTGAACGTGCTTGGTTATTTGATTCAGTTAAAGGAGCTACAGCTTTTCAAGAAGGTGAAGCTGATAAAGTATCTGGTTTTAAAGCACTTAATGATTATAAAGTACAGATTGAGTTAGCAGAGCCATTTACTCCATTCCTATCGGTGTTAGCAATGGAGAATGCTTCTATTGTTCCAAAAGAAACTATTCAAAAGCATGGTGAACAGTTTGCTCAACATCCAGTAGGTACGGGACCATTTAAGTTTGCTGATTGGAAACATGATAGTAAAGTTGTTTTAGAAAAGAATGCTGATTATTATGCAGATGGCCGTCCTTATTTAGATAAAGTTGTCTATAATGTGATTACTGAAGGTACTTCTGCTTTTGCTAGTTATGAGCAGGGAAGTATTTATCAGATGGATTCAGATATTCCAGATGGACAGATGAAGAGAGTAATGAAAGCTAATGGAGAATTCTCTGATGATTTCTCTAAAGTACCTAGATTAGGAACTTATTACTTTGGTTTCAATACTCAAAAGGAACCATTTACTAATAAGAAAGTTAGAAAAGCTATTAATTATGCTGTTAATAAGCAAGTTATTGCTCAAGTGCTTAAGAATGGACTTGTAAAACCGGCTAAAGGAATTTTACCACCAGGAATGCCTGGTTACAATCCAGAGTTAAAAGGTTATTCATATGATATTGAAAAGGCTAAACAGTTGTTAAAAGAAGCTGGTTATCCAGAAGGTCTACCTGGAGAATATGAATTAGTTTATAATACAAGTAAAGGTCACCAGAGAATTGCAGAAGCAGTACAGAGTAACTTAAAGAAGGTAGGAGTAGATGTTAAGTTAACCAATATGGATTGGGGAACTTATATCCAGAAGGTAGATAATGGAGATACTCAAATCTTTAGATTAGCTTGGATTGCTGATTACCCAGATCCAGATAACTTCTTATATACATTATTCCACTCTGATAATGTTGGCCCAGGTGGAAATGGAGCATTTTATAAAAATCCAGAAATTGATAAAATGTTAGATAAGGCTCGGGGTATGAAACCAGGACAAGAGAGACTTAAGTTATATCAAAAGATAGAAAAGCAGATTATGGCTGATGCACCTTGGGTTCCAGTCTATTATTATACTACACCTAATTTGGTTCAACCATTTGTTCATAATTATGAGTTTACAGCTCAAACTCCATTAGAGTTAACAAATGTTTGGTTGGAACCAAATCATCAGTAGAATTAATTTTTTAAAGCAGTCGGCTGAAACTAAGTCGACTGTTTTTTAGTATCAGGAACTAAAAAATCTTGACAATATGTAAGAGTCGTTTTATAATTATTAAATAAATAGTATAATTATAAAATGAGTAGAATAGTAGAAATGGTTTGATCAGAATAAGACATAGAAGTAGAGTAGGAGAGTAGAATATTTTACAAGGAACCAATCTTTTATATATTTATGCTATAGGTTAACTATATCTTCCTTGTTTTATCTACTACTCTAAACTCTATCAGTTTAGAGTATTATTTTTTGGAGGGGGAAAAGATGAGTATTAGAGCAGATAAGTTTACTTTGTATAACTGGACTAAAAAGGAGCGAGTAATCTATTTGGCTAAAAGAGATCCTTTTTTAAAAGTAGAGAGAATAGCTGAGCTAGCAGAGACGAGTTCCCATTATGTAAGGACAGTTCTTTCAGAAGCTAATTTGTCATTGACTAAGTTGAGAAAAGAGTATGCTGAAAATAAACGTAGATTAGATAAGGAGAAATTCTTCTTAAAGGAGTTATTGAATATAGAAGAGTTAGATGATCTAACATTAGAGTTAGAGCTTGATGAAGCTTTAATAGATGATAATTATAACTACCTTAAGAATAGTTCGGATTATCAGTTAGCTAAAACAATGCTATTTCAATATGATAATCAACCTAGCTTATTAAATACTAGATTACTAACAACTAAAAATTCTCAAGGGAGTTTATTTCAATTTCAAATTAGAGATGATGTGGAATTCCGTCCAACTGAATTTAGTATTAGTAAGGCTTCTCAAAGTCTATCTGATTTATTAGGTGTGTCAAAAGGATATCCATTATTGATTTTAAAGAAGGAAATTGTTATTGATAATGAGATGTCTGGTGTAGATATAGTTTATTGTAATGCTGATAAATTACAATTAGTATTAGAAGGAGAGAGTAGAGAGAATGGTTTTAAGTTAATTCCTAATAATTAGATATTTTTTAGTTATTTAATCACTTATGTTTGTCAATTATTCTATTAATAGTAGTCATTTTAAAACAGTCAGTATTTACTGGCTGTTTTTTTATTTTTTGGCGTATAAAATGGCATGAGTTAGGGATAATAGATAGTGACAAAAATTTAAGAGGTGATAGTGATGAAAGTAGAAGAATTAACCAAAAAAGAACAGATTATTAATTTTGCTAGACATGATCCTTTCTTAAAGATTAGTGATATTGCTGAACGTGTAGAGACAACTCCTAGATATGTTAGGACAATTTTATCTGAAGCAAATATTTCTTTAATGGAATTACGAGAAAAATATGCTCGGAATATGGAAGATCGATTAGCTGGTAAGCATGATGATCTGCAGAAAGCAACTGTTCAGCTGTTAAGAGAAGAAGGTGAAGTAGAAGCTAGTGATATCAAGTTACAACAAATCGATGATTTTGAATTTGAAGAATTAGTACAGACTAAGCCAGAAGAAGAGTTATATAAGATAGTGCAGACCAGAATGATTGATGATAGAGCCTATGGCTTACAGGAGATTATTACTTATTTAAGTTCTGATATTAATCAAGATAGAATTTGTGATTTAGATTCATTATATGAGTTATTTGGTAATAAGGGAGTTAATAATTTGAAATTTAGAAATAATGTAATTCAGGTAGAGCAAGCAAATAGTTTCTTGAAATGTCAGCTTGATCTTGATTCTGATAGTTCTATCTTTAAGAGCCAGCGTATAATCTTTATCGATAAGTTACCAATAGGTATTGAAAATTATTATTTTGATGCTGAGAGTGTACAATTGATATTACCAGGTGAGCTGGTTGTTTAATCTTGACTTTTATAAGTAATTTGATATAATATTAATTGAATGCCGAGGTGGCGGAATTGGCAGACGCGTAGCGTTGAGGGCGCTATAGACATCTTTGTCTGTGTGGGTTCAAGTCCCACTCTCGGCACCAATAATTTTAGTTAATAATTGAGTTCCTTGTATTATCACATAAAAACTGAGCAAAGTTTTGAATAGCAAGGTGTTTGCTTAATATTGAATAACTGTATATTTTTAGGCGTCAGTTGAGCTACTGGTCGTCGACTAAAAATTCTATAGATAATGTTGACAAACATACTCCATCATCAGGAGTATGTTTTTGTTTTTGAAATATCTTTATAAATATTAGGGCATATAATATTTTAAATGAATAGCTTTAATCCTAATGCTAATATTTGTACTATATTTATTAGGACAAAGTTTTTTACAGATAATACAAAGGTCTTTTTTTTAGTCTGTTTTTTAAAGAATAATATAATATTTTTCTTTACAGGAATAAATGTCAATAATGTAATTGAGCAAACAAGTGGTAACACTCTTAAAGCTAATAAAATAATTATATCAAGGTAAGCAAGATAATATAGTAGTCTGAATAGTTGTAGCGCTTTATTTTTACCAATATAGATTGGTAATGTATAGCGATTATTTTCTATATCATCTTTAATATCACAGATATTATTAGCAAGCATAATATTAGCAATACCAATTATTAATGGGATGGAAATTAGAAAAACATAGATCAACTCAATAGGGTTCAGACTAATACTTATTAATCCATTTTTATAGGTTGAAGTGATGATATTTTGATCAAAGACGTGAATATAGATTGAGATAAAAGTTATTAATAAGCCCATAAATAATCCAGAAAAAATTTCGCCTAGTGGTGTACGAGAGATAGGAACTGGGCCAAAAGAATAAAGAATTCCTACTAAAAATGAAATAGTCCCTAGAACTAGAACCACAAAGTTAGTATTAAAAACTAAGATAATTCCAAATAAAGATGCAATTGTTAATAAAACGAATATAATAGTTTTAACTGTACTCTCTTCTAAATCATTCTTAACAATAGAGTTATGACTTTCATAATTATAGCCATGTTGCTTAATTGCATTTTTGTAGTCATAGTAATTATTGATGGCTGTAGTAGCCATATCAATTGCCAATAGAGATACTAACATAAAAATAAAATTTTTTAAGTTGAATTTATTAAAATGATATAAGGTATATAATGTCCCTAAAGAAAAAGGAATTATGCTGGCTACTTTAGTTTGGATCTCTACTAATTTTAGAAAGCTACTGATAGACATACTTTCCCTCCTATTTTTTATATCTCTTTTTTAATTTCGACATGATTTATTTGTTTCCTTCTGTTCAGATAAGTTTTTGCTATGCATTCATTAATAAAAAAAGGGTTTATTTATGGAATTCTTCATAGTAGCTGAAGAATTAATTCTTAAATCTCATCCAGATGGCATAAACTAACATTAACAATTTGAGCCCTCATGTATATTATATAGTGAACTTAAAAAGGAGGGATACATAATGGGTGAGTATGGTTATGATGATAATATGATGTTAATCTTTTTACTTCTTATTTTATTACTCTTAGGTGGCGACTTTGGTATGGGAGGAGAATATTAATTTAAAGAAATTATAAGCCGTTTAATCTTTTTAGGTTAAGCGGCTTAACTATGAATTAACAAAAAGTCCTAGCATTTATTTTAGTAGTTAATTACAAACTAACCTTAAGGAGGTGGTAGTTAAGATGGAAGAAGAGGATGTTAGAAGTGAAGTTGATGAAGAAAACTATATTCCTGAACGGGATGAACTAGAGGAAGAAAGTGATAACTTAGTAAATGTTAAAGATGAAATAAATCGAGGAGCAAATAATGAAGGACTTATGAACGAAGTAACTCCTAAAGAAGAACATGAAGAAGATTTTATCAGCTTGCAAGAAAAAGGAGAAGGTTTTAACTTTCCTGAAACTGAAATAGAGACAGGCCACTGGACAAGTTTTAAGGCCGATGTTGCTGAGCAAGTAGGTAGATTTAGTGATCAAGTGGTGGTAGGATCGCCAGCTGCTGAAACTGAAGATCAAGCTATTGGTCGAAGTGGATTAAAAGATATAATTGAAGCTTCTGAGAAACAATTAACAGAAAAGATGCAAAACCAAACTGAAGAAGAATAATTTTTCACCTCGGAGCTATTTTAGCTGCGAGGTTTTATTTTATCATTTTTATATAATTAAAATTAAGTTATAAAATAGTAATTAGCCAATTAGTATAGAATAGAAGAAGACTAATATAAAGGAGAGATTTAATGGTTATTAAAGTATTTTTAATTTTATTTGCTGGTACAGTAGCAGGTTTTATTAATACTCTAGCCGGTGGAGGATCTCTAATTGCTGTCTCAACTTTAATTTTCTTAGGTTTGCCTTCGGCAGTAGCCAATGGGACTAATAGAATTGCAGTTTTAGTTCAGAATATTGTAGCAGTTACTAACTTTCGTCGACAAGGTTTTTTTGATCTAAAATTTAGTTTTAAATTAGGTATTCCAGCAGTAATAGGTTCAATTATAGGTTCTAATTTAGCTGTAAATCTATCTGAAGAAGTATTTAATAATATTTTAGCTGGGATAATGGTTGTAGTTTTAGGATTGATTATTTATGATCCAACTAAGGATATAGGAGAGAAGGTAGAAAAATTAAGTCTAAGTCGTCAATTAATGGCAATGATAGCTTCCTTTTTAGTTGGATTATATGGTGGTTTTATTCAAGCTGGAGTTGGATTTATATTTATTGTTACTTTATCTTTAATTACAGGTTTTTCTTTAGTTAAAATTAATAGTATCAAAGTATTTGTAATAGCCCTTTATACTATATCTTCTTTAGCTATATTTATAATTAATGGAAAGATAAATTGGCTATTAGGATTAATTTTAGCGGTTGGAAATAGCTTAGGAGCATATTTAGGAAGTAATTTTGCTATAGAAAAAGGAGATGAATGGATTCGTAGGATATTGGTAGTAGTATTGTTAATTATGGCTATAAAACTACTACTAGGACATTGAATATGATATTTAGTATAAATCTTACTTAATCACGTTATTAATTAAAAGAAAATTACATTTTTAAATAAACATGGTTGCCAAATAATCATGATTATGGTAATATAAATAGTGAAAGATATTACAAATAATTGAACTGGAGGTGCAACTATGTTAAAAGATAAGAAGGTAGTGATCATTGGTGATCGTGATGGCATTCCAGGTCCTGCTATTCAAGAGTGTGTTGAAACTACAGGCGCTGAAGTAGTCTTCAGTTCTACAGAATGTTTTGTGTGAACGGCTGCAGGCGCTATGGATCTGGAAAATCAAAAGAGAGTTAAAGAGATCGCTGAAGAATATGGTGAAGAAAATGTAGTAGTTGTTTTAGGTGGAGCAGAGGCAGAAGCTTCTGGCTTAGCTGCTGAAACAGTTACTAATGGCGATCCAACATTTGC
Source organism: Halanaerocella petrolearia (assembly GCF_054657875.1). Classification (NCBI taxonomy): domain Bacteria; kingdom Bacillati; phylum Bacillota; class Clostridia; order Halanaerobiales; family Halobacteroidaceae; genus Halanaerocella; species Halanaerocella petrolearia. The sequence goes on along the minus strand of NZ_BAAHXW010000001.1, from coordinate 1,135,162 downwards.
AGGTCCATTAGCAGGAGTCCAGTTAGGACTCAGAGTTTATCACGTTTTAGAACCAGAAGTTAAGGATGAGATTGATGATGATGTATATGAAGAGCAAATAAGTATGATGGAAATGGTATTGGAAGTAGAAGATATTGTTGATGAAGTTGCCTTATATAGAGGTAAATATTGTAAGTTTAATTAATTAGTCCACTGCGGGTGGCTTATGTTTGCTACCCTAAGGACTAAAAATAAATTTATTTAATTTGTGCTAAATTTCACAATACTAGAGTCATACTAACCTGGCTCTAGTATTGAATCTAATCTGATTATATTAGTATAGATTATTTACATTATTACAAAAAATAAATAGTCAGAAGATTAAAAATAGTTGTAAGTGTTTAAAAAGATTATGAGTTAGAATAGAAAGGGGTGTAGTACTAGTGCGTTTAAAGATAGGTAATTTTAATGTTGAAGATGTTACTTTTGGAGATAAAACATCTTACCAAGATGGAATGTTAGTTATTAATAAAGATGAGGCTCTAGAAGTAGTTAAAGAAGATGATCATATTACTGAAGTAGATATAAAGATTGCTAGACCAGGTGAAGATAAACGGATTCTTCCTGTTAAAGAAGCAATTGAGCCACGATGTAAAGTCGATGGAGGAGCAGTCTTTCCTGGAGTAATAGATGATGTAGAAGCTGTTGGTGAAGGGGAAACTTTGGCTTTGAAAGGTTGTAGTGTATTAGCTGTAGGTAAACATTGGGGTAGTTTTGGTGATGGATTAATTGATATGAGTGGTGAAGGGGCCAACTACACTTATTTTTCCCAGTTAGTCAATATTTGTTTAGTAGCAGATACAGATGAAGAATTTGAACGTCATGAGCAACAGAAAAAGAATCATGCCTTAAGGTGGGCTGGACATAGATTGGCTAAATATTTAGCTACTAAAGCTTTAGTAGAACAAGAACCAGCTGAAGAAGAGATAGAAGAATTTGAATTAGAACCAATTACTAAACGTTCTGCTGAAGTGAATGATTTACCATCAGTTATTTATGTCATGCAGGCCCAATCCCAGATGGAAGAGATAGGCTATAATGATTTGGTCTATGGTTGGGATATGAATCATGTGGTACCAACTTTAATGCATCCTAATGAAATTCTAGATGGAGCTATGATTTCTGGTAGTTTTATGCCTTGCTCTTCTAAGTGGTCAACTTATGATTTTCAGAACTGTCCTACAATTAAGAATTTATATCAAGAACATGGTGAAACAATTAATTTTTTAGGAGTAGTGATGTCTAACTTAAATGTTAATTTAGAAGAGAAAGAGAGATCAGTATTATTTGTACAGCAAATAGCTAAATCTTTAGGTGCAGATGCAGCTATTTTAGCAGAAGAGGGTTATGGTAATCCAGATGCGGACTTTATTGCTTGCTTTAAGGCATTAGAAGATGCTGGAGTAAAGACGGTAGGAATGACTAATGAATGTACTGGTAGAGATGGAGAATCTCAACCACTTGTAACTTTAGATGAAGCTGCGGATGCTATTGTTTCTTGTGGAAATGTTTCTTCTTTAATTGAACTACCACCGATGGAGACAGTAATTGGAGAGTTAGAGGCTTTAGCTCGTGATGGATTATCAGGTGGTTGGGCTGATGATGATGAATTAGGATCATCAGTTAAAGAAGATGGTTCGATTATTATGGAGAATAACTCAATGTTCTGTGGCGACCAGGTGCTTGGCTGGTCACCTAAGACAATGAAAGAATTTTAATAAGGGGGTGCAAAAGATATGAAGAAGGCGATTTTATACTTGAATCAGTTTTTTGGGCAGATTGGTGGTGAAGATCAAGCCGATTATGAACCAACATTAGAAGAAGGTAAAGTTGGCCCGGCTATGTTATTAGATCAGTTACTTGATAATGCTGAAGTTACAAACACTATTGTTTGTGGCGATAATTATATGGGCTCTAATGAAGAAAAGGCTATTGAGAGAATTTTAAAGTTTTTAAAGGGTGAAGAATTTGATATCTTCTTTGCTGGGCCGGCTTTTCAGGCAGGTAGGTATGGTAATGCCTGTGGTGCTATTTGTAAAGCAGTTAAAGAAGAATTTGGAGTACCTGTGATTACATCTATGAATGATGAAAACCCTGGTGTTGATATGTATAAAAAAGATATGATTATTTTCCCAGGTGGACAAAGTGCAGCTAAAATGAGAGATGATATGAAAGATATGGCTGACTATGGTAATAAAATCTTAAATGATGAAGAGTTAGGTTCAGCTGAAGAGGAAGGATACTTTATTCGAGGAAAGAGACATCAAGTTTGGTTAGAAGATGAAAATCCAGCAGCTGATCGAGCAATTGATATGTTACTTAAGAAGATCAATGATAACGAGTTTAAGTCTGAGTTACCTATGCCTGATATGGATAGAGTAGAAATTGCTGATCCAATTGATTTAAGTGAATCAAAGGTGGCTCTTGTAACTTCTGGTGGTATTGTTCCTGTAGATAACCCTGATAATATTCAATCTGCTTCTGCTACTAGATGGGGTAGATATGATATCTCTGATTTAGATAAATTATATAATAGAGAAGAAGATGGGTTTAGAACTATTCATGCGGGATATGATCCAGCAGCAGCTGATGCTGACCCTGATAGAGTGGTCCCAGTTGATGCTATGCGTCAATATGAAAAAGAAGGTAGAATTAAGGAATTACATGATTATTTCTATGCTACTGTAGGAACTGGTACGACAGAAGCTGAAGCTGCTAGAATGGGCCAAGAAATAGCAAAAGACCTACAGGAGGATGGCGTTCAGGCAGTTGTATTAACATCTACATGAGGAACATGTACTCGTTGCGGTGCAACGATGACAAAAGAAATTGAAAGAACTGGTATTAATGTTGTTCAGATGGCTAATTTGATTCCTGTAGCTAGAACTGTAGGAGCAAATAGAATGGTGCCTACTGTATCCATTCCTTATCCATTAGGAAATCCTGCTGATTCTGAAGAAGAGCAGTGGAAGTTACGTTATTATAGGGTAGGAGTTGCCTTAGATGCTTTAGAAACAGATATTGAGGAACAGACAGTATTTAGTGTTTAACTCTTTTTAAACTTACCCCTCTATCAAAAAATGGTAGTGGGGTAGGAGTATTTCAATTTAAAAGAGGACCAGGAGGTATAAGATGGAAACTAAAGAAACTACTTCAGATATGAGAGAAAGTAATACTGAGAAGTTACAGCATAAATCAAATAAAGTATTTTATATTTCTTTAATGATTACTTTTGTTGTAGTTGCCTGGGGGCTTTTCCTACCAGAACAATTTGAAAGTGTTGGAAATGGTATATTCAACTTTTTAGTTAGTAATTTTGGTTGGTTCTATCTAATAACAATGTCCACTTTTGTAGTCTTTTCAATTTGGCTTGCTTTTAGTAAGTATGGAAAAATTAAACTTGGTAAGCCTGATGAAGAAGCAGAATATAGTACTATATCTTGGTTTGCAATGTTATTTAGTGCTGGTATGGGAGTTGGATTAGTATTTTGGGGAGTAGCTGAACCATTAAATCACTTTGTAAATCCTTTAGGTGCTGAAGGTGGTTCAACTGCTGCAGTTGATTTTGCACTTAAAAAGTCTTTTTTTCACTGGGGACTACACCCTTGGGCCAACTATTCTGTACTGGCTTTAGCTTTAGCTTATATGCAGTTTAGAAGAGATAAGCCAGGTTTAATAAGTAGTATCTTTATTCCTCTAATTGGGGAAGAGAAAGCTAGAGGATCTATAGGTAAATTTATTGATATTCTAGCTATCTTTGCTACAGTAGGTGGAGTTGCAACTTCTTTAGGCTTAGCAACTTTACAGATGACAAGTGGCTTTAACTTTTTATTTGGAATTCCCCAGACTGATTTAGTCAGAATCATTGTGATTACTGTTGTAACTTGTTTATTTATGATCTCTGCAATCTCTGGTCTAGATAAAGGAATTAAGATCTTATCAAATGTTAATGTGACTTTATGTGGAGTCCTAATGATATTAGGGTTGATTTTAGGGCCAACAGTAGTAATTATGAATAATTTAACTAATGGCTTAGGAATGTATTTTAGCTCTTTAGTAAGAGATAGTTTAAGGATTACAAAAAATTCTTGGTATGGTGCTTGGACTATCTTTTATTGGGCTTGGTGGATTGCTTGGGCTCCATTTGTTTCCACTTTTATTGCTCGAATCTCTAGAGGGAGAACGATTAGAGAATTTATAGGTGGAGTTTTATTTGCACCTACTCTAGCTTCCTTTGTCTGGTTTACTATCTTTGGTACTTTGGGCATGGAGACTGGTTTAGGAGTAGCCCAAGAAGCAATTAAGACTACTTCTACTGCCTTCTTTGCAGTAATGCAGAATTATCCACTGGGAGGTCTTGTCTCCTTTATTGCTGTAGTATTATTATCAACATTCTTTGTTACATCAGCAGATTCAGCTACTTTTGTACTAGGAACAATGTCTTCTAATGGTGATTTAAATCCAACAGTTAAACGAAGAGTAACTTGGGGCTTTGTTCAGTCTGGTCTAGCATTAGCCTTAATGTTAGCTGGTGGACTGAAGATGTTACAGACCATTTCCATTGCTACGGCATTTCCATTTGCCTTTGTAATGTTATTTGGTATGGTTTCTATGCTCAAAGCATTTAAACATGATCGTGCTATTATAGACGGAGAGCTAGAAGATTTAGATAAGAAAGAACAGGCGGAAGCTGAAGCTAGAGCAGAAGTTCAAATGGGTTAGATTAATAATTAGTCCTCCCACTTTCTATAGTGGGGGGATAAAATAAAATTCTTTTTTAGTTTTATAATAATCATGATTATATTTTTATCGTGATTATAAAATGATATGAGGGGGTTGTCCAATGAGTAAGCAGTATGACGTGGCAATAATTGGTGGGGGCCCATCTGGATTAGCAGCTGGATTATATGCTTCTCGATCTAAACTAGATACTTTATTATTAGAAGCAAATAGCAAAGTAGGTGGCCAAGTTTCTACTTATGAAGAGATGGAGAATTATCCAGGTGTACCTGAAACTAATGCTCCAGGACTAATGGATAACTTTAGAGTACATGCTGAGAAATTTGGTACTAAAATTGAACAAGAGGAAGTTAAAGAGGTTGAAGTAGATGGCTTTATCAAGACTATAAAGACTAAAGATGGTGCCGAGTATAAGGCTAAAAGTGTGATAGTCTCTACTGGAGCTGAACCAAGAAGATTAGGAGTTGCAGGTGAAGATGAATTTAAAGGCAAAGGTGTCTCTTACTGTGCAACCTGTGATGCTGACTTCTTTGTTGACTTAGAAGTTGTAGTAGTTGGAAATGGTAACTCAGCTATAGAAGAAGCACTTTACTTGACTAAGTTTGCTAGTAAAGTAAATGTTGTTGTTATCCATGAAGAGGGAACTATGGATGCTGATAAGATCTACCAAGAACGAGCTTATGCCAATGATAAAATTGAATTCATCTGGAATTCTACTTTAGAAGAAGTTAAGGGGGATGGCCTAGTTGATACAGCTGTACTAAAGAATATCAAGACAGGAGATACGACTGATTTCTCTTGTGATGGTATCTTTATCTTTATTGGTCGAGTACCTCGAACTGATTTTTTAGAGGGTATAGTAGATATGACAGATAATGGCTACATTAAGACTGATGATAAATTAGAAACAAGTCAGCCAGGAGTTTATGCTGCTGGTGATGTAAGAGAGAAATATTTACGCCAGGTTATAACTGCTGCTGCTGATGGTGCCACAACTGCTGCTGCTGCAGGGTCATATATTGAAGAAGAAGAATATTGGCAAGAAAATGTAATTGAAACTGATAAAGATGTCTTGGTTGCCTTTTGGAGTCCAACAAATGAACTCAGTATGGAAATGACTAATAAGTTAGAGAATCTCGATCTAGAGGATAAAGGAATTAAGTTGGTTAAGATAGATACCTATAAGAATAGACGAATCTCTAATCGCTATGATGTAACTGAGATTCCAACTTTAATTAAGTTAAGAGATGGTGAAGTTCTAGAGAAACTTATCCAACCTACAGAGAGTGAAGTAGAGCAACTTGTGGAGCCTGAGATTGAAGAAGCTATATAGATTATAGTCTTAATAAGTATGACTAATGGAAGTTGGTATTTAATACTCATACTAAAACTTATAAATAATTGAAAGGAGTTGAAAGTGATGATTGAAGTTGATAAGAAGAATTATGAAGAGGAAGTATTAGAAGTAGAAGGGTCAGTTATGGTTGATTATTGGGGTGAAGGTTGTGACCGGTGTATGGAGTTAATGCCTAAAGTTGAGGAGTTAGCTGCAGAGTATGGAGATGACATGAAGTTCTGTAAATTAAATATTAAAGGGAATCGACGTTTAGCCATGGGCCAACAGGTTATGGGACTACCATCTATGGTCTTTTATGTTGATGGAGAAAAGATAGAACACTTAAGTGGCGATGATTTAACAGCTGAAGAGATTGAAGAAGAGATTAAGAATCATATTTAGTGGCTAACAAGATAAAGAGCAACTTCACTCATAGAATAGGGTGGGGTTGCTTACTTAGTTTACAGTGTACGGTTTACAATTAAATTCAAAACTAAAGTCAAAATCTCTATAATGCCTTATATACTATTGGGTTAAAAAGGTTTTATTTTATGATTTTAACTGTAAATTGTACATTGTTAATTGTCAATTAATAAAATAGCGGAGGTGTCAAATATGAATGAAGCAGTTCTGAAGGGGAGTAGTTATGTACTAGCGCATGCTACTAATACTTTATTAAAACATGGATCTACACAAACATCAGAGAGGGCTCAGAATCCTAATAGTGAATACTTAAAGCAATTACCTGAATTTTTAAGAAGTTATGAAGAGGTAGTAAGTTATGGCCCAAATCAATCTTATATTGGAAATATGTCAGTAAAAGATTTAGACGATATAGAGAGACCTTGGTATGATAATCAAGTTACAGAGGCTAATCGTTTCAGTGATTGGGGCGAAATTATGCCTGAAGATGAGTTTTATGGTTTAATGAAGATAGCAGATAGTTTCGATTTAGTTAAATTAGCTACTGATTTTGCAGGACGAATAAAGGATAAGTTGGCTGACCATAATTTAATTACTAAAGATTATTTGGCCCAGATTGATGGTACTGATAAGGAAGAGATAGCAGATTTAGTAGCTGAAGATACTGCTGAAGGACTTTATTTAGATGACCAATTAGTAGGTTGTGTTAAGCAAGCTCATGATACAGATGTAAACCTGTCTGCTCATACTATGTTAGAAAATACAGTAGTTAAGGCCTCTGGGATATTATCTATGCTGCATTTAGGCAAGCAGGAAGGAATTGATTTAGAAGAAGTTGACTATGTAATTGAAGTATCAGAAGAAGCATGTGGTGACGTAAATCAACGTGGTGGAGGTAACTTTGCTAAGTCAATTGCTGAGCTAGTTGGTTGTAGTCAGGCAACAGGTTCAGATACTCGAAGTTTCTGTGCTGGCCCGGCACATGGATTAGTTCATGCTGCTGGATTAGTTAAATCAGGTGTTTTTGATAATGTAGTAGTAGTAGCAGGTGGTTCTACTGCCAAATTAGGAATGAATGGGAAAGATCATGTAGGTAAAGATATGCCAGTTTTAGAGGACTGCTTAGGTGGCTTTGCTGTTTTAGTCAGCCAAGATGATGGAGAAAGTCCTATCTTAAGAACTGATGCTGTAGGACGCCATAAAGTAGATACTGGTTCTTCACCTCAGGCAGTAATCTCCTCTTTAGTTACTGATCCATTAGATGAGATAGGTTTAAGTATTACTGATGTGGATAAGTACTCTGTAGAGATGCAGAATCCAGAGATTACTGAACCTGCAGGGGCTGGAGATGTACCTACATCTAACTATAAGATGATAGCTGCATTAGGAGTTAAGCGTGGAGACTTAGAGAGAAAAGATTTAATGAACTTTGTAGAGCAGCATGGTATGCCAGGTTTTGCTCCTACTCAGGGACATATTCCATCTGGAGTTCCCTTTATTGGGCATGCGCAAGAATTGATGGAAAAGGATAAGATTAAACGAGCTATGATTATTGGTAAAGGTAGTCTATTCTTAGGTAGAATGACCAATCTATTTGATGGGATATCTTTTATTATAGAAGAGAATACAGGTCAAAAAGTTAATGAAACAGGAGTTAGTAAAGATGAAATTAAAGGTATTGTAGCTGAAGCAATGCGTAACTTAGCAGATAACTTATTAGATGAGTAAATGATTATAGGAGGTGAAATGATGTCTTCTAAACAGAAGGTTGCACAAATATTTAGTCAAGTAGCTGATGCTCTTGAAACAGGTGAGTATGGGGCTAAGACTAAAGTAGGAATTACTACTTTAGGTAGTGAGCATGGTATAAAGGAAGTTATTAAAGGGGCTGAATTAGCAGCTAAAGAGTCTTCAGATATTGAAGTTCAGTTAGTTGGCCCTAAAGCTGAGACTGAACTACCTCTAATCTATGAAACAACTTGTGAAGAGGAAGCACATAATAAAATGGAAGAATTTTTACAAGCAGGAGAGTTAGATGCTTGTGTAACTAACCACTTTAATTTTCCAATTGGTGTCTCTACAGTAGGTCGAGTAGTAACTCCAGGGCAAGGAAGAGAGATGTTGTTGGCCACTTCTACTGGTACTTCAGCTACTAATCGCATTACTGCTATGATTCGGAATGCTATTCATGGTATTATTGCTGCTAAGTCTTTAGGTATTAAAGAACCAGCAGTAGGAATCTTAAATGTTGATGGTGCACGGCAAGTAGAACAAGCACTCAAGGAGTTACAGGAAAATAGTTATGATATTAGTTTTGCTAAAACAGTTCGGTCTGATGGTGGCTGTGTCATGCGAGGTAATGACTTATTGCAGGCTTCAGCCGATGTAATGGTAACTGATACTTTGACTGGTAACTTGCTTATGAAAGTATTTTCTGCTTTTACTACTGGAGGTAGCTATGAAGCTTTAGGTTATGGCTATGGTCCAGGAATAGGTGAAGGCTATGATCAAGTTATTAATATTGTATCTCGAGCTTCAGGTGCGCCAGTAATTGCAGGAGCAATTAGATATGCTGCTGATGTAGCTCAAGGAGAAATAACTAAGCTTGCTAAAGACGAGTTTACTGCTGTAAATAAGGCAGGCTTAGAAGGAATCATTGATGATTTAGAAAGCAATAATACTGTTTCTAACCAGGAGTTTTCTGCTCCGCCATCTAAAACAGTAGATGAAGAAATCTCTGGTATTGATATCTTAACTTTAGATGATGCTGTCCAGACTCTATGGGAAAAAGATATTTATGCTGAAAGTGGAATGGGCTGTACAGGGCCTGTAATAATGGTAGCTAGTGAAGATAAAGAAGAAGCTATGGATCTTCTTAAGGAAAATGGATTTGTAGCATAATTTAATAATTAAAAAGGCCGCTTCTAAATCTATATCTAGTGGAGAGGCGGCTATATCAAAGCCTCAATAAAGCAATAAACTGAAACTTAAATAGACGAGCTCAACTAGCAGACTACAACACTTTACAAATAATTATGATTGTGTTAAATTCTAGTTAGCATTAATAGTTTTGTAACTAATATAAGTTAAATTCTTTTTTTTAGTAATGTTACAAGTAAATTTAAAACTATTAAGGAGGATCTAATGTTGTGGAAAAAGTAAAAGAAAATTTGATTCAACAAGCAAGAGAAAGAGCAGAAGATTATTTTAGAAGAGGAGACTTTTATTGTTCTGAATCTGTCTTAACTACAATTAATGAGCTGTTAGATGAAGAGTTACCAGCAAAAATTGTTAAGTTAGCTTCTGGATTCCCAGTGGGGATTGGTAAGTCTAAATGTTTATGTGGAGCAGTTAGTGGTGGAGTTATGGCTTTAGGACTTAAATATGGTCGGACAGAACCAGGAGCTGATATGCCAGCAGAATGTTTTCCAGCCAATGCTGACTTACATGATTATATTAAAGAAGAGTATGGTTCTACATGTTGTCGAGTGCTTACTAAAGATTTTGCTGACTTTAAAAGCCAAGAGCGAGCTAATCATTGTATCCAAATAACAGGAGAAGTAGCTGCTTGGGTAATGGAAAGATTTATTGAGGATGGACAACTAAAGTAGACCAAAAGGAGGTTAATATGACTAAGATCTTTGAAGAAACTCCGATTCCGATAGCAGGCTTGATGCTTGGACTGGCTGGGTTAGGTAATCTGATTGGTTCTTATGGTAGTCAGTATCGTTACATAGCTGGAATATTAGCTACATTAATAGTTTTGCTTTTAGTTGGACGATTTATTATTGATCGTAAAAGTTTTTTTAAGGAATTAGAAAATCCTATAGTAGCAAGTGTAGCTCTTACTTTTTCTATGGGAATTATGATTTTAGCTAGTTATATTGTTGAGTTCTCTTATCTATTAGCTCTATATAGCTGGTATGGTGGAATTATTCTTCATGGTTTGCTAATTATTTTATTTTCCAGGTATTTTATTTTAAACTTTGATATTAAGAAAGTATTTCCTAGTTATTTTATAGTCTATGTGGGGATAGTAGTTGCTAGTGTAACAGCTCCTGTATTTAATCATCTCCATCTTGGGCAATCAATTTTCTGGTTTGGATTTATTACTTATATGATTTTACTACCAGTAGTTATTTACCGGGTTTTCTGGATTAGAGAGATTAAAGACCCAGCATTACCTACTATTTCTATCTTTATAGCTCCAGCAGGACTTTGTCTGGCTGGATATATAAGTTCATTTCCAGAAAAAAGTTTACTGTTAGTGGGCTGGTTAACATTATTGACTTTAATAATGGCAACAGGAGTTGTAATTTATCTGCCTAAAATGATTAGAGTTGGATTTTACCCTAGTTTTTCTGGTTTTACTTTTCCTTTTGTTATAACGGCTATAGGATTAAAGTTAACTACAAAATTTTTAGAAGAGCAGTTTGGTAATTCTTTACTCAGTTATCCTGCTCATATAATGGAACTCTTATCAGTTATTTTAGTTTTATTTGTTTTAATTAAATATTTAGGTTATTTTCAACCAATTTGGAGTAGACAACAAAGTCAGACAAGTAAAGTGGCTCAATAAGGTTATTAGCACTATACAGTAATTTGATTTTAGAATGAAAGTTAATTGATATAAAGCCTAAGTTTGAGTTTAAGTAGATCTATCACGAAGCGGTCTAGTTTTTAGACCCGAAGGTGAGCAAACCATAAAGCCAGTGATTTTAGTGGTTGACTTAATCTCAACCTCAAACTCAATAGTATCAATATTGTTCCACTTTAGAGTTGTTTATAATTGATTAAGAGAAAAAATTAATTGAAACTATTTTATAAAGGAGTGGTAGTGATGAAAGAATTAGATGCTAGAGGACTTGATTGTCCAAAACCGGTGATTAAGACGAAACAAGCTTTACAGGAGGAGAATAAGGTAGTTGTAACTGTTGATGACGAAGTTCAAGCAGAGAATGTAACTAAGTTAGCTAAGAATATGAATTGTAGTGTTAGTACTTTAGAGGAAGATAAATATTATAAGTTAACAATTGATAAGCAAGATGATAGAACAGTAGAATCTAACAAAGATAATCGAGGAAAGGTTTATTTTTTTACAAGTGATACTTTAGGAGAAGGAGAAGAAGAATTAGGTAATATATTAATGAAAGGATTTATTAGTACTCTATTAAATGTGACTCCACTACCAGAAAAGATTATTTTCATAAATAGTGGAGTTAAAGTTCCAACTTTAAATCAAGAAGCTAAAGAGCATTTAAAAGAATTAGAGGATAAAGGAGTCACTATCTTATCTTGTGGTACTTGCTTAGAGTATTATGGAGTAGAATCTGATTTAGAAGTTGGTAGTGTTAGCAATATGTATGAAATACTCGATTCTCTTAATTCAGGTAGAGTAGTTGAAATATAGTTATATGATTTTAGGATGTAGTAATATTAATATGAGATTCAGTAGCAAGTGATGACTTTTTACTTTATTAACTATTTAATTAATTCAATGAGGAGGTAAAGATGATTTACTTTGATAATGCAGCAACTACGTGGCAGAAACCAGAAATAGTTTATCAGACAGCAGATCGGGTTTTACGTAATAAAAGTGGAAATCCTAGTCGAGGTAGCCATCAGGTTGCTTTAGATGCTAGTAGAGTTATTTTTAAAGCTAGAAATAAAGTAGCTAACTTTTTTAATGTTACAGATAGCAGTCAAATTGCTTTTACTAAAAATGCTACTGAAGCAACTAATCTTGTCTTTAAAGGTTTATTGACTGCTGGAGATCATGTAATAATTAGTAGTTTAGAGCATAATGCTATTTTGCGCCCTTTACATCGTTTAAAAGAGACAAAAGGAATTGATTTAACAGTAGTTGATACTGAACAGGGGAGAGAAACTTTCTTAAAGAATGTTAAGACTGCTATTACTGATCAAACTAAATTAATTGCTATGACTCATGCTTCTAATGTAACAGGTAATATTTTACCGATTAAAGAAGTAGCAGAGATTGCTAAACAACAAGATGTTCACTTTTTAATAGATGCAGCTCAGACAGCAGGAATTCTGCCTATAGATCTGCAAGAATTAAATGTAGACTTTCTTGTTTTTACAGGCCATAAAGGATTATTTGGCCCGCAAGGTGTAGGAGGATTTTATTTTAACTCTAGTATTGAGTTTATGCCTTTATTAGAGGGAGGAACTGGAGGTAGTTCTAAAGAAGAGTTGAATCCAAATATCAGACCAGATAAATATGAAAGTGGCACTTTAAACACCTCTGGGATTGCAGGGATGAGGGCAGGAATAGAATTTATTGAAGATATAACTTTAGAAAGTATAAGAAAACATGAAGATAATTTAGTAGAGCAATTAATGCTAGGATTAGAGAAGTTAGAGAAAGTAGAGGTTCTTACTTCTCAAATTGGTCAAGCCAGGGTAGGAGTAACTTCCTTTAGAGTAGAAGGAATTGAGCCCGCTACTATTGGACATATTTTGAATAGTAAATATGATATTGTAGTGCGGACTGGAATTCATTGTGCTCCGTTGGCCCATCAGAGTATTGGAACTTATAATTCAGGCACAGTTAGAGTTAGTTTTAGTTATTTTAATACTCTAGAAGAGATAGATAAGTTTTTAAAAGCATTACAAGAAATAATTAACAACAGCTCCTCTTTTATTCAGTAGAAGCTGTAGTATAAACAGTTCTTTTAATATGACTAATAGTTTTATTGGTAGCTTCTTCTGCTGAGTAATTGACTCGATTATTGATTAATAGAGATAACATTCCTTGATAGATTAATCTGATTATCTCATTAATTTCTGCAGCTTCTTTTTCTGTAAAATAATCTTTATCAATACAAGGTTGGATAGCAATTTCACATCTTTTAGCAAAATCAGCTTCCATAAGCATAGGAACTAATTCTTGTGGATGATTATTTACCTTATTTGGAAAGATAGAATAGTAATTACGCATTAAATTTTCAGGTTGATTACCAATATTTTCAGTAAAGACAGCATAATAAAGTTTAGGCTGTTTGAAACAGTATTCACAGAAACACTTCCAAATTAATATGAATCTATCTAAAGTATTATCAGCATTCTTTATATAATCTGGCAATGCTTTTATGTAATTATTAATAAACTTTACAGCTGCTAAAGATACTAGTTGATTACTATTATCAAAATAATTATAAATGGTAGCGCTATTATAACCAGCAATATCAGCTACTTTTCTGATAGTAACTGCTTCAATTCCTTCTTCTTCAATAATTTGAGTAGTAGCTTTAATAAATATCTTCAATATATGTTTCTTTTTAAGACTACATTGTTCGATATTGATCATTAATATCAACTCCTTAAATTATATAGATTATTAATCTTTGTTAAAGTATATAATAAATTTTCCTGTTAAGTCAAGAACTTGAACTAGACTAAAGCTTTCTTGGTTATGTAGAATAATTTTTTATTATATTTTGGATTAATCTAAATATATTATAACTATTTTAAAAAATAAATAATTTGTAATGTTATATAATTGAAGTTTAGATATGTTAATTATGAAGGGTGATTATAATAAAAGATAGATAAAAAGGGGTATTAACTAACAATGAATCAACAAAAGCAGGCTTATTTAAGGCAGATTCCAGCAGTTAATGACTTATTAACAATAGATTTAGGAAAGGAATTAGTTGAAAGATACTCTCGAGAGTTAGTAGTAGAATCTATTAGAGAAGTTACAGAAAGGTTAAGGAATAAGATTTTAAATTATAAATTAGAAGAGCTAGAATCAAGTGGAATTGAAGTAACTGCTGAAGAAATTTTACAACAGGTAACAGATTATTTAAATAATAGGACTAGTGACCAGTTAGTTACAGCAGTTAATGCTACTGGAGTTGTAATTCATACAAATCTAGGACGATCTCTATTATGTGATTCTGCTATAGAGAAGTTAGAACAAGTAGCTAGTAGTTATTCGACTTTAGAGATTGATTGTGATACTGGAGAGCGAGGTTCACGTTATGAAATTGTAGAAGATTTATTAGTTCAACTAACTGGTGCCCAAGCAGCTTTGGTAGTCAATAATAATGCAGCAGCTGTCTTATTAGCATTAAGTAGTTTAAGTGAAGGACAAGAAGCTATTATTGCTCGAGGACAGTTAGTAGAAATAGGAGGTTCCTTTAGAATTCCAGAAGTAATGGAGAGAAGTGGAGCTAAGTTAAAAGAGGTAGGGGCTACTAATCGAGTTCATCTTTCAGATTATGAAGAAGCAATTAGTGAAGAGACAGGTATTTTATTAAAGGTACATACTAGTAATTATAGAGTAATGGGTTTCAATAAAGAAGTTGAACTTGAAGAGTTAGTTAATTTAGGTAATCAATATAATCTACCGGTAGTAGAGGACTTAGGTAGTGGTGTCTTAATTGATCTAACTCCTTGGGGTTTGAGTTATGAGCCTACTGTTCAAGATAGTATTCAAGCTGGAGCAGATATAGTAACTTTCAGTGGTGATAAGTTGTTAGGTGGTCCTCAAGCAGGAATTATTGTAGGTAGTAAAGAGTATATTGATCAAATGAAAGAACATCCTTTGAATCGAGCTTTAAGAGTTGATAAATTTACTTTGGCTGCTTTAGAGGCAACTTTACAGCAGTATAGAGAGTTAAAAAAGGCTAAAAAAGAGATTCCAACTTTACAGATGTTGACTCAGTCACAGGATAAGTTAAAAGATAAAGCTGAGAAACTGATGGAAAGACTTAAAAAGATAGATGTTCGAGACTTAGAATTAAGAGTTAAAGAAGGAATTTCTCGAGTTGGAGGAGGTTCTTATCCTTTAGAAGAATTACCCACTTATGTTATAGAGTTGGCCCATCAGCAGTTAAGTGCTCACCAGATTGGAGAAGAATTACGACTTAATGATCCTCCTATCTTCACTAGAATATCTGATGGAGTAGTTTTATTAGATGTAAGAACTCTACAAGAAGGAGATGAAACTTATTTAGTGAAAGCACTACAGAATTTGGCTTAAGAAGGAGGAGCAAGGGTGGATAAAAATCTAATTATTGGGACAGCTGGCCATGTTGATCACGGTAAGACAACCTTAATTAAAGCTTTAACTGGAAAAGATACTGATAGATTAGATGAAGAAAAAGAACGTGGTGTTTCTATTGATCTTGGTTTTAGTAAGTTAGAATTAACTTCTGGTTTGCAAGTAGGAATTATTGATGTACCAGGGCATGAGAAGTTTATTAAGAATATGTTAGCTGGAGCTGGAGGAGTAGATATTGGATTATTAGTTGTGGCTGCTGATGAAACAATTATGCCTCAGACTAAGGAGCACCTATCTATTTTAGAATTATTAGATGTTGAGCAAGGGTTGATAGCTATTACTAAAAGTGATTTAGTAGATGAGGAATGGCTAGAGTTAGTAATAGAAGAAGTTAGAGAGTCAATGGCAGATAACTTTCTAGCTGATGTACCTATTATACCTGTCTCTGGAGTAGAAGGAACTGGAATAGATAGATTGAAGAAGGAGATAACAGAAGTAGTAGAGGATATTCCTGCCAAGGATGAAACAGCTAATACTTATTTTCCAATTGATCGTGTCTTTTCTATCTCTGGTCATGGAACTATTGTGACTGGAACTTTAATTAATGGTAAGATTGAAGTAGGGGACAAGCTAGAGATTTATCCTTCTCAGATTGAGGTTCGTGTACGTAGTCTACAGGTTCATGAAAAATCAGTAGAGACTGCTTATCCTGGTCAACGAGTAGGAGTTAATTTAGCCAATATAGATACAGAAGAAGTAGAAAGAGGAGATGTTTTAGCTACTAAAGATAGTTTAGTTAATACTCAGTATCTTGATGCTTGCTTAGAATTATTATCTTCTGCTCCAATGGTTTTACAACATGGTGATAGAATTAGATTACATTTAGGGGCCAAGGAAGTATTGGGGCGAGTTTATTTATTAGATAAAGAAGAGCTTTATCCAGGCCAAAAGGGCTTAGTGCAATTTAGATTAGAGGAGACAGTAGTGGCTAACTTCAAAGAAAGATTTGTTATGCGTCGTTATTCTCCAATGACTACCATAGGAGGAGGACAAATTTTAGAAACTAATCCTAAGCGCCATCATCGCCAGGATAAAGAGGTTATATCAGTTTTAGAAACAAAAGAAAGAGGTAGTATAGAAGAAAGAGTTAAAGTAGAATTAAAGATGGCTACAGAAAGACCGTTAGCAAGAGAAGATTTAGTACAAGCCACTAACTTGTCTCAATCTCAATTAACAGAGGTGTTGACTGAATTATCTGCTCAAGAGGAAGTTGTTGAATTAGATACAGGACATAGCTCTAATTGGCTACACTATAGCCATTATCAAGCTTTAAAAGAGAAAGTAATTGATTTATTAGCAGACTACCATCAGCAGTATCATTTAAGATTAGGTCGGGATAAAGAAGAAGTGAGAACTAAGTTAGAACTAGAGTTAGATGCTAATGAGTATAACCTATTATTAGATGATTTAAAGCAGAATAATGAGATTAAGGAAGAGGATGCTAAATTAAGTCTAGAAAGCTTTGAGGTTGAGTTTAATCCTCAAGAGCAAAAAATAAAAGAAGAAATATCCACTTTATTTAGACAACATAGCTTTAAACCACATGAATTGAAGAAAGTTATAGATAGTTTTACTAGAGAAGATTTAGCTACAGAAGTTACTAATGCTTTAGTGGCTAGTGGAGAGTTGGTTAAGATAAAAGAAGGTTTATATTTTCATCAACAAGCTTTAGATAATGCTAAGAAGTTGTTAAAAGATTATTTAGTTAAAGAGGGGCAGATAAAGTTGGCCCAGTTCAGAGATCTATTAGATAGTAGTCGGAAGTATGCCCTACCTTTATTAGAGTATTTTGATAAACAAGGTGTTACTAGAAGAGAAGAGAACATAAGATTTTTGGCAGATGAATAATAATTTGCTATTAAATACAATAAATAATAAATAATATTATTGTTTACAATTAAAGTATAATATGTTATAATAATTAGCGAAGTAAGATAAAAACTGAAAAATTAAGGGAATGGCTGCATCCATGGTGGATGCCCTGGACTTCAAATCCAGTGGCAGGCGGCTTAAGTCGTCTGTGGTGGGTTCGATTCCCACATATTCCCGCCAATTGATTTGTTGGGCTTTATGGCTGTTTTTAAAACAGTTCTTTTTTATTTTTTGGAGGGATTATTTTTAAATGTCGCCATCTTGACGCCATTATTTATTTTTAAGGCTGTTTTTTAGTTTTTGGACTGCTTCTTTTTGCATAGAAGGAATAACATGGGAATAAGTATCTAAAGTTTGATTAATAGTTGAGTGTCCGAGTCGTTCTTGGACTATTTTAGGATGAACTTCAGCTTGAAGCATAAGTGTTGCATGAGTATGCCTTAGATCATGTAATCTAAATTTAGATAGTTCAGCTTTTTTAGCAACACGATTAAAATTTCTAGTAGCAGTTTGAGGACGTATAGCTTCTCCAGTCTCTTTACAGAAAACAAGATTGTATTGGTTATTATATTTATCTGCAAGTCTTAATTGATTTTCTTGTTGTTCCTTTTTTCTTCGTTTTAAAACTTTAATTACATCTTCATCTACATCAATTGGTCTAATACTAGAAGGAGTTTTAGGTTTTCTAAAGATTAATCCTTTCCCAACGGGATTAGTAACTCCCTGCTTAACTTGTAATTTCTTTTCTGTAAAATTTACATCTTGCCATCGTAAAGCTAATATTTCTCCTCGTCTCATACCAGTGTAAACTGCTATATAGATTAAGTCATAGACCCAGTCATTAGCTACTTCAAGTAGTTTTTCTATTTGCTCAGGGGTTAGTGCTTTAATCTCTGGTCTATCAGGACTAGGGGCTTGTATAACCTCAGCTGGATTATTATCAAGTACTCTCCATTTCACAGCATGCTTTAAAGCTTTTGATAATACTCGATGGTGATATTGCACAGTTCGTTTTGATAATCCTCCCTCCTTACCATCTTTACGGCCATTTTTGAGCTTATGAGTCTGATATCTTTTAATATGCATTGGTTCTAAATCACTAATTTTAATATTACCTAAAGTAGGGATTAAATGCTTTTTAATAATTAGTGTATAACTTTCGAGAGTAGAAGGGGCCAAATTACTCTCACAATAATCTTCTATCCACTGTAATAAAAAATCTTTAACTGTTAATTCTGATGGTTCGATATATTGGCCCGTATCTTGCTTGTGTGCTAATTCATACATCCTCTTTTCTGCTTCTTTTTTAGTGCCATTAATAGTTTCGTAAATCCTATTTCTTTTACCTGTTACAGGATCTCGTCCATTTTCTACACAAATTTGCCACTTATTCTTACCACGTTTTCTTAAGTGTGCCATTGCTAAATCCTCCTTCTTATAGAGTATTATGATTATTATAATTTAGACAGCAAAATAAAAGAAGAGTAAGTTATTTTAAAATATCCATTAATTTTATAATTATAAATAATAATTACATAATTTAATTATTATTTAAGATTATGATATATAGAACAAGATTGTTAAAAATTAATTAATGTGGTTAAAAAAAGTTGCCATAATTCTCATCATGGCAATGATGATAGATGTCTTCAGTTTTTAGTTTAGTAATTATCTCCGATTTTGGGACTTTAAAAAATTCTGATAACTTATCTAAGTTATAATCACATTTTACAACTTGTTTAGTAATCTGAGCAGAGGGCATAAGTAATTCTCTAGCAAAAGCATTGATTATTTTTTCAGGCACTTGTTCTTGATCTTCCAGTAAGATATGTCCTACTTTATGACAAATTAAAAAGCGTTTCTTTTTTATTGGTAGTTCAGGATCTAAAACAATTAAATTTTTAAATTTACCATCAAGAAGACCAACTGAAGTTTTATTTGAATCTAATTCTAAATAAGCTAATTTGATGTTCAAAATATCGGTAACTTTTTTGATCTTGATAGGGCTTGTAAGGTTATATTCATCTAAAAAGTTTTTAGCTACTTTTTGACCATCTTTTAGTTTCATTTGTACTCTCCTTCTCTACTTATATAATTGTAAAATTATTATTCGGGAATATCATCTTCTTTAGCAAATTCTGTAACAGTTTTTAATCCTACAGCAGAAGAGCTTTTTAAAAAGAAAGCAAATGAGGTAATAGGTAATAAAGTAGATCAAGTAATTCCAAATACTAGATTAATTGAAGTAATTAAAAATGGTGATAAAGATATAGGAAGTATTCAAAATATTAATAATACAAAGATTGTTACTAATAGAGTTCCTATTGTAGTTGGAGAAAAGATAACAGGAGCAGTTGCTACTTTTCAAGATGTGACTAAAGTTCAAGAGTTAGAGCAGAAAATAAGACAGGAATTACATAAAAAAGGGCTTGTTGCTCAGTATGACCTTCAAGATATTATTGGGGATAGTGAAGAGATAATAAAAAGAAAAGAGTTAGCTAGGAAATATGGTAAAGTAAATTCTACGGTTTTGATTAGAGGTGAGAGTGGGACGGGAAAGGAGTTATTTGCTCAAGGGATTCATAATTGTAGTCGACGTAAGCTAGGCCCTTTTGTTGCTATTAACTGTGCAGCATTACCTACTAATTTATTAGAAAGTGAATTATTTGGTTATGAAGAAGGTACTTTTACAGGGGCTAAGAAAGGTGGAAAGAAAGGATTATTTGAGTTAGCTCATAAGGGGACAATTTTTTTAGATGAAATAGGTGAAATGGAAAAATCTTTACAGGCTAGGTTACTTCGAGTTATTCAAGAAAAAAGAGTAATGAGGTTAGGAAGTGAAAAAATTATTCCTATAGATGTTCGAATTATAGCTGCTACTAATAGAGATTTAAATAAGGAAGTTAGTGAAGGGAACTTTAGAGAAGATTTATATTATAGATTGAATGTACTGGAACTTGAAATTCCACCTTTACGTAAAAGGAAAGGTGATATAATGATATTATTAGAATTTTTATTAAAGAAAAAATGTCAACAATTAAATATGAATATAAAGCGAATAGATACTGAAGTAATAGAATCTTTAGTTAACTATGATTGGCCAGGAAATGTAAGGGAGTTAGAAAATATAATAGAAAGGATAATTGTTATTTCTGATTCACAAGTAGTTAAGAAAAAAGATATAGATTTTATATTGGCTAAACTTAATATAAGAGATAAGAAAGAATATAATTTTAAGCATAATACACATTCTATAGATTTAGATTCTAGTTTGGAAGAGATAGAGAAGAAAGTTATAACTAAAATGGTAGAAAAAGAAGAGAGTAAAACTAAAGCAGCTAAAAAGTTAGGAATTACTAGAACGACTTTATGGAGAAAACTAAAAAACGATTAATAATTAAACGTTATGTTTATTTTTTAAACATAACGTTTTTTCTTATTTTAAAATCTTAAAATAATTAGTTTCTATAAATTGTTATAAGAAAATAAATTCAAAAGATTAGTTTGTTGATGTAATAGGGGTTCATGGTAGTTTTAATATGAATAATTAAATATTTTTATAAAATTATAAGATTTTGGAATAGTAATTGCAATATTATATTGGCGAAAGGAAAAATTAATCAAGGGAAAGGGGGAAAATTATGAGTAAAAAAGGTCTTGTTATGAAATCAGGAGATAATGTCGCTACTGTTGTGGAAGAAATCGAAAAAGGTGAAGAGATTAATGTTGAGATTGATGGAGAGGTGAAAAGAATTGAAATTAATCAAGACATTCCTTTTGGCCATAAATTTGCTTTAGATTCGATTGAAAAAGGTGATGATGTAATTAAATATGGAGAGAGTTTAGGAGCTGCAAGTAAGAATATTAAATTAGGTGATTATGTTCACGTACACAACTTAGAAAGTAAGAGAGGAAGAGGAGATTTATAAAAAGAGGAGGGGTAAGTATGAAGATACAAGGCTATAAACGAGAAAATGGAAAGGTTGGTATTAGAAATCATTTATTAATATTACCTACATCTGTTTGTTCAAGTGAAACAGCAGTCAGGATAGCGGAACATATTAGTGAAGCAGTAGCATTACCTCATCAACATGGATGTTGCCAAGTAGGAGCAGATGCTGATCAAACAGTTGATACATTAGTAGGATTAGGTAAAAATCCTAATGTTGCATCAGTATTAGTAGTTGGATTAGGTTGTGAAGGAGCAGAGCCATCAGAGGTAGCGGAAAGAATTAAAGAAACAGGAAAACCAGTTAAAAAAATAACTATTCAAGAGTGTGGTGGAACATTAAAGGCAATTGAAGAAGGTACTAGAATAGCTAGAGAATTTGCTAATGAAATTGCATTGATGGAAAAAGAAGAGGTAGATATCAGTAAGATTACATTAGCTATTGAATGTGGAGGTACTGATTCAACTTCTGGTATTGCAGCAAATCCTGCGGTAGGAGGAGCTTCTGATAAGCTTATAGAGTTAGGTGGAACAGCTATGCTATCTGAAACAACAGAATTAATTGGTGCAGAACATGTGCTGGCTAAAAGAGCAGTTAATGAAGAAGTAGAGGAAAAACTATTAAATACTGTAAATAAGATTGAAGATAGAGCTATGGAATTAGGTGTTGATATTAGAGGTGGGCAACCAACTCCAGGAAATATGGAAGGCGGGGTTACTACAATTGAAGAAAAGTCTTTAGGCTGTATTTATAAGGCTGGATCAGCTACTATTGAAGGTGTTTTAGAGTATGCTGAAGTACCTACAGATAAAGGGTTTCATATTATGGATACTCCTGGTCAGGATATAGAATCAATTACTGGAATGTTAGCAGGGGGGGCACAAGTAGTAATTTTCACTACCGGTAGAGGAACACCAACTGGGTCACCACTAGCTCCAGTAATTAAGGTGACTGGTAATTCTAGTACTTATCAAAATATGATAGACAATATTGATATTAATGCAGGTAAGATTATTGATGAAGGGTTAACAATAGATAACCTTGCTGATGAGATCTTTGAATCTATGGTTGAGGTTTGTAATGGTAAAAAGACAAAGGCTGAATTATTAGGTCATAAAGAATTTGGGATTCATAAGATAGCACCGACATTTTAGTATTAATTTATTTAAGATAAGGTAGGTGACGATAGAGACCGTCACCTACAAAAGAGTCATTATTAATAATTCTTAATCATTAGATTAGAGGGGGATTATAATGGAAATTAAGAAATCTATTGAAAAAATACCTGGTGGAATGATGGTAGTCCCATTGATTATTGGAGCTCTTGTTAATACTTTTTTTCCTCAATTATTAAAGATAGGTGGATTTACAACTGCTATTGCTGATGGTGCATTACCTTTAATTGGAGTATTTTTAGTTTGTATGGGAGCTGGTCTTAGTGTGAAAGCAGCACCTAAGGCTGCAAAAAAAGGTTTAGTTATAACAGCAACTAAATTTTTAGTTGGTGTAATTATGGGATTGATAGTTTCTAAATTTATGGGAGATAATTTATTTGGATTATCATCTTTAGCTGTTATAGCTGCAATGACTAATACAAATGGTGGGTTATATGCTGCTTTGGCAGGAGAGTTTGGGAATGAAACAGATGTAGGTGCGATCGCTCTTATATCTGTTAATGACGGGCCTTTCTTAACTATGATTGCATTAGGTACTGCCGGAATTGCCAAAATACCATTTATGACTTTAGTAGCAGTAGTATTACCAATTATTGTTGGAATGATTTTAGGTAATCTTGATGAGGAATTAAAAGAATTCTTAACTAAGGGAGGGGCTGTATTAATTCCTTTCTTTGCTTTTGCTTTAGGAGCAGGTATTAACTTTGGTATGTTAATTAAAGCAGGACTTCCTGGTGTGTTATTAGGTTTAATGACTAGTATTATAGGTGGTTTCTTTAATATTATGGCTGATAAAACTACAGGAGGATCCGGCATAGCTGGAGCAGCTGCATCTAGTACAGCAGGTAATGCAGTAGCAACTCCTCAAGCTGTAGCTGTTGCTGACCCTGCATTAAAATCATTAGCAACTATTGCAACTCCACAAGTAGCAGCATCCACTATAACTACTGCACTTGTGACTCCAGCAATTACAGCATATATAGCTAAGAAAGCAAATGATGAAGAAGTTAAAGAAGGGATTGAGGAAGAAAGTGTAACTGCATAATAGGGGGGAGTGTATGCCAATTGAATTAGGAATAATTGCAGATGATTTTACAGGGGCCAACGATACAGGGGTTCAATTTAGCAAAAAAGAGTTAAAAACATTAGTTGTATCAGATATAGATAGTATTAAGGAGATAGATTATCAAGCAGATATAATTGTTGTTGATACAGATAGTAGAGCTGATAAGCAAAATGATGCTTATGATAAAGTTTTTAAAGCAGCTAAAAGTTTAAAAACTATGGGAATAAATTATATCTATAAAAAGTTAGATTCAACTTTAAGGGGTAATATAGGAACAGAAATAGAGGCTGCTATGAAAGGAGGAGGATATGAGATAGCAATTGTCGCTCCTGCTCTTCCAGCTGCTGGTAGAGAAACTATTGGAGGAAACCAACTGGTACATAGTGTACCTCTTGAGAAAACAGAAATTGCTCAAGATCCGGTAACTCCTGTTAAACATTCTTATGTAGCTGATATTATTAGAGAACAGACAGAGAAAGAGTTAGCTGTTATAAATATTAAGGATGTCATTAAAGGGTCAAAAAAATTAGCTAACTTAATCAAGAAAGAAATTAAATCGGGGAGTAAAATTTTAGTACTTGATTCTATTACTAATCAGGATTTAGATATAATAGCTAATACCTTAGGGCTTATATCTCAGAAATGTCTGCTAGTGGGTTCAGCAGGATTTGCAGAAAGCTTACCCATTGCTTTAAATTTAGTTAGTAAACAAGTAACTAATCAACAAGGTTCAGTAGTAGGAATTGCTGGTAGTGTTAGTGATGTAACTAGAGAGCAGATTAATTATGCTCAGGAGAAGCTAACTAACTTGGAAGTATTAGATGTAGAAATTGAGAAGGTATTACAGAATGATTATCAGGAAGAATTAAATAGAATAGTGGATTTAGTTAGTCAATTTTTAAATCAAAGACATGATATTATTATTAGGTCAGCTAAAGATAGAAAATTAGTTAAGAAAGCTAGGCAATTAGGTTCTAAACAAGGGCTAAGTAGTGTTGAGGTTAGTGAAAAAATTGCTAAGTTTTTAGGTGCTATAGCAGGTGAAATTTATTTAAACAAATCAATAGGTGGTTTATTACTTACTGGTGGAGATATCGCAGTTAAATCAGCTTCTTTACTTGGAGCCCGAGCAACTATTATTGAAGGTGAGGTTTTACCTGGGATTCCAGTAGGTTATTTTAAAGGGAATAATTTACCCCAAAAACCTATAGTTACTAAAGCTGGGGCTTTTGGAGAAGAAGAAGCAATAGTAAAGATTATTGAAAATTTAAAAAGGAGGGGTTAGATTTGGAACCTAATAAGCAGATAAGAATTGGTATAACAATGGGTGACCCAGCAGGAGTTGGCCCGGAAATTATTTTGAAGTCTATTAGGGAGAAAAGAATACAAGATTTAGGGGAAAATGTAGTTATTGGAGATGCTTCGGTACTAAAGGCTGTAAATCAGAAATTAGATTATAATTTACAAATAAATGTAATAGATTCTATAGAAACAGTAAGTAGTGATAAGCAAATAGTTAATGTATTAGATTTAGATAATATTGAATTAGAGAATCTTAAACCAGGAGTAGTACAGAAGACTGCTGGGAAGGCTGCAGTGGAGTATGTCAAGAAGGCAATTGATTTAGCGCTTAATAATAAAATTGATGCTATTGTAACAGCTCCACTCAATAAAGCATCAATTCATAAGGCAGGATTTAAATATCCTGGACATACAGAGATATTAGCAGAACAAACGGGAACTACTGATTTTGCCATGATGTTATATTCAGAAAAATTAAATGTAATTCATGTGACTACTCATATGGCTCTTGAAGAAGCTTGTCAAACAATAAGTAAGCAAAGAGTAAAGAAAGTAATTAAATTAGCAGATGAAACATTACAAATGATGGGGATAGGGAATCCTAAAATTGCAGTAGCTGGAATCAATCCCCATGCAGGAGAAGATGGTATTTTTGGGGATAAAGAAATAAAAGAGATAAAACCAGCTGTTAAAGAAAGTAAAGAAAAAGGAATTAATGTTGATGGACCAATATCTCCAGATACAGTCTTTGTAAGAGCAGTTGATGGTGAATATGATATAGTAGTGGTTATGTATCATGACCAAGGACATATTCCAGTCAAATTATTAGGTTTTGATAGTGGAGTAAATATTACGACAGGTCTTCCTATTATTAGGACTTCTGTTGACCATGGAACAGCTTTTGATATTGCTTGGCAGGGCAAAGCTTATGATACTAGTTTGGTAGAGGCAGTTAAAGCAGCTTGCAAATTAGCATAAAATTAATATAAAAGCACATATAACGGGCCAACAATGAAACAATCTTGGGAGTTACTCCTACTAAAAATATGATACGCTAACAATAGAATAATTAATTATCTTAACACCTAGAACTTATCTGGGTGTTTTTTGTTTTTTTGTAAATCCCGTAAGCAACCTGACGACAGAGGAGAAACTGATGCGTCATTTCTCATCGCGTCAAATCGTGTCCCTCAATCTTCCCTGTCCCCCATATTAATGCAACCTTATTGATCGGCTGGTTCGTGCCGATCTGTCGGGAAGGGAGTGACGATTTTAGAGTACGAAAAGTCCGATAGGACTTGAAGGAAAGGGTTTAGGGGGTTTGGGGGAAAGGGAATGAGGGATACCATGTGGTTGCTGGAGGGATTGCTTTTAGCCGAGTGGAAGGAATGGAGAGTGATATAGATACTGGATACTGACCTTTAGTCAGTTTGTAGATATAGTACTCGAAATGACTGGAACTGGGCGTTGTAGTTAGGAATTGTGATGCTGATTTCTAGCATGACAATTCCTTATAGTAAGGAGGAGGGTTAAAGTGAGTTGGCCCGAAAGAGTAGTGGAGTATCTAGATTATATTGTTGGGTTGGTTGGTGGTTTATGTTGTTATTGGTTAGGTGGTTATGATCGAGCCTTAGAGATTTTATTAGCAATGGTAGTAGTAGATTATCTAACTGGTTTATTATCAGCTTATGTTTTACAAGATATTGATAGCCAAATAGGTAAAAAAGGAGTAGCTCAAAAAATAGGGATGTTATTAACTGTTGCTGTAGCTCATTTAGCTGATCAGATCTTAGGTAGTGGGGGAATGATCAGATCAATGGCAATCTGGTTTTATATTTCCAAAGAAGGGATTAGTGCTTTAGAGAACTTAGGTCAAATGGGAGTTCCAATTCCTAAAGTTTTAAAGAAATCTCTTAATCAAATTCAGGAGGAAGGTAGGGGAAATTAAGATGGATGAAAACTTTCAACAAGCTTTAGAATTAGTTTTAGAATATGAAGGTGGCTATTCTAATGATGAAGATGACAGAGGCGGGCCAACTAAGTTTGGGATCACTAAAGCTACTGCTAGACGATTAGGTTATAATGAAGAGATAAGTAAGCTGAGTAAAGAAGAGGTAGCTCAGATGTATTATGATAATTACTGGGCCAACTTACAGTACAATCTGATTAATGATAGTAACATTGCTCTGGAAATGTTCGATCAGGCTGTTAACCTTGGCCCGCAGACTGCTAATTGTCATTTGCAACGAGCTTGTAATTTACTAATCAAAGATGAAATTGCAGTTGATGGAATTGTTGGTCCTGCTATTCTAGAAGCAGTAGTGAATTGTAGTTATAAACTAGAGTTAATTAAACTGCTTAATATTCTCCAAGGGTATAAGTATATTAAGATTGTTGAAAGTGATAAATCACAGAAGAAGTTTATTAGAGGCTGGTTAAAGAGAGTTTATAGCTTATAAGGAGTTGATAGAATGGAAAATGTGATTAAATTTATAGCAGCCAATGTACCATTGCTTAGTATCTTGTTGATTATATTAAAGAAGGATCAAAAAAAGTTAGATGCTTATTTTAGATCGGGGAGTTTTGTTTTATCGGAAGTAGACGATATTTTAGACAGCATACTATTAGAATATCCAGATAATCCTACTTTGAATACAGTTGATGATGTAATTGGTCTATTACTTAAGCAGTTAGAAAAGTCAGGCTATAAGATTAATCAGACTACCAAAGCTAAGATCGCAAGTAGAGTAAAAGGTAAGATTAAAAGAGATTTTAGGGCTAAAGTATTTTGGGAAAATGGAGAGTTAAAGTTGGAGTATAAGTAGTGGTAGTTGGCCCGTAAGAATAAAGGAGGAATAACTATGAGAGGAGTAGTTGATAGATTTGTAAGTGGCTTTGGTGTGGTGATAGTAGGGCAGGAGGAGTTTAAGTTGATTGTCCCAAAAGGTGAATTGCCTAAAAATACTGAAGAAGGAGATTGGATGAAATTAAAGTTTATACCTGATAAGAAGTATACTCAAGAAAGAAGAGAGAAAATAGAAGAGATGTTAGATGATTTAATAGAAGAGTAGTGATTTAAACCTCCTGGGGTTGTTGGCCCTAGGAGGTCTTTTTATTACAATTTTTATAATTAAGAAAACTGAAGCTGAATCAAAGGAAATAACTATATTTTATAGTAATATTATATATAGAAGATAACATTATCATCAGGAGGTTAAATTATGCCAAGAAAGTTTTGGGGAGTTCCTAGAGGAAAAAGAAGTTTGGTAGTTTCTATAGAGGTATTAAAAACTATTGAACCAAAAATAAAAGGTAGAGTGTGGAGTAAAGAATTACAAAAAGAAATAGATCAGTTTTTAGTTGAAGAAGATTTAAAAAGAGAAAGAATGAAAATAGATGATAATCCAGGTAGTTTAAGAGGTAATTTTACTACTTTAAAAGCTTTTGGTCTTGTCTATCGAGATTTTGATAATAAGGTACAGTTGACTAAAGCAGGAGAAGAGTTAATAGATTCTAAGACTCCTAGAACAATTAAGAAAAACATTTTACGTAAGCAATTACTAAATTTTCAGTTTCCTTGTCCATATGCTCAAAAGGGACATGCCAAGATTATTTCAGATTATAAAATAAAACCTTATAGATTTTTACTAGAACTTTTACTAACAGATGAAATAGATTACATAACCTTAGAAGAAGCAGCAAGATTTATTGTATTCGCTCAGGAACCTTCAGAAAAAGATTTAATTAAAGAATCTATTTTAGAGTATCGCGGTTCTGAATCTGAATTAGTTTTACAGACTTACTTTGATGAATTTGACCATAGAGGAATTAGTTTAGATTATAGTAATAATTTAATTTCTGAAGAAGTGACTGAAATAAGTAATATAACAGATCTCCCAGTCTCTAAAGTTGAAGATATTTTATTAAAAGAAGCTGAATTAGAAAGAACCTATAGACCAAATAGTCGTTGGACTGCGACTTATAAAAGCAGATGGGATGTAGTTAGTACGATGAAGACTCATCTAACTGAAGCTGAATTGATATCTTCTGATTCTAAGAATTTTGAATTAACACCAGAGTTAAGAGAGTTATTACAAAATATTTTAGGAGATACATCTCATTTTCCTAAAGATTTAATTCCTTTTGAGGGGTATTCTCAATATTTAGATCCAGATGAGAAAAAGCTCTTAGAACTTAGATTTTTAAATAAGTATGGAAGAGGATGGAATACAAAGTCTGGCATACAACGAAGTAGTCTTAAAGGTAAGGTGGTTTCTCGTCAGAAGGTTAAAGAAAGAACTATGAAGAGTGAGTATGAAAAGGCTGTTAAAACTAAAGTAGTTAGTTCTAAATTAGAGGCAATAGAAATAATAAAAGATAATACTCAATATTCAAAAGAAGATATTGCGGAAGTAGTAAAAAATAGTCCTTCACCTGATTTAAATGAGTTTGCTAAATACTTTATTGAAATAGGAAAAAATGGAGATGAAAATCTAGAGTTTGAGAAATTATGTCAGGCAGTATTTAGTAAATTAGGTTTTGAATCAGAGCATGTAGGTCAAAAGGGTAGATATCCTGATGTATTAGCTATGTATGATAGTGATCAAGTAGGACTTATTGATGCTAAAGCTACTTCTGGTGAATATAGTGTAGTTTCAAGTGATGAGCGAGCTATGAGAGATTATGTTACTAAGTTTAGAGATGAAAAATATAAAGGTAAATCATTAAATGTTGGATTCTTTGTATTTGTTGCAGGAGCTACTGCCAATACTTCTGATACTAATATAAATAATATTTATCAGGATACTGGTGTACCAGGTAGTATAATTTCTGCATCTACTTTAATGGATTTATTAAGATTACAAATTGAAAATCCCAAAAACATTGCTGAGTTAACTAAACTATTTAAATTAAATAGAGAAATTGTAAATTCAGACTTAGAAAAACTCTGGACATAGAATTATATAGAATAAAATCTACATGTTTGTAAATATTAACCATAAAGCGAACTTGTAGAGGTGATATTATATGAATATACTTTTAGTTGATCCTGTCTATATTAAGTATCCTAATTTAGCATTAATGAAGATTAGTACTTATCATAAGAAAAAAGGAAATAAAGTTTTTTATCAACAGGGTTTTTCTAAACAAAAGGTTGACCCAGAGATAATATATGTGTCAGCATTATTTACTTATAAAGCCAATAAAACTATTAAAGTAATAAATAAATATCAAAAGTCTTATCCAAAAGCTGAGATTAAAATTGGTGGTATATATCCTAGTTTAATGCCAGAGCATGTAGAGAAAAATACAGGGATTAAACCTCATATTGGACTGTGGGAGAAAATAGAATTATTACCACCAGATTATAGTCTGTTTTCAGATCATAAATATAGTGATACCTCATATGTTTTTACTACAAGAGGATGTCGGAATAATTGTGATTTTTGTGCTGTGAATGAATTAGAACCTGAATATAAAGAAAATCAAAGTTGGATAGATCATATTGACTTTGATAAACCTAATATCACAGTTTATGATAATAATTTAACTACTAGTAGATTTGAACATTTTAAAATGGTAATGGATAAATTAAATGAAGTAGGTAAAAAAGTTTGTTTTGATAATGGGTTTGATTGCAGATATCTAACTAAAGAGCATGCAGAATTGATAGGTAAATTAAGGCTAAAACGTCGTGGGGTTAGATTAGCTTTTGATGATATGAGTCAGGATGGTAAAATACAAAAAGCAGTAAAAATATTAAGAAATAATGGGGTTGCTAAGAGTAATATTATGGTTTATGTTTTATTTAATTTCAAAGATGATTTAGAAGAAGCATTGTATAGAGCAAATGAAATAAAAAAACTAAATGTTAGAGTATACCCTCAGAGGTATGTTCCTTTAGATTGGACAAAACCACAAAGTTATTATGTATCAGATGCTTGGGATAAAGATATGGTACGGGAATTTAGATTTTATTGGATGATGTATGGAGTTTACTCAAAGATGAGTTTTGAAAAGTTTATAGAAATAGGTGGAGAAAAAGAAATCGCAAGTTAAAACTATAATTGTATATCTTTTTTAGGGAGGTCTTTTGTCTCTTTTATAGTATAAGTAATTATGGGGGAAATAATTTTATTTAGATAGTTATTGAAATCATTGTTTAGTTTATTACAAGTATATCTACATATAATCAAAGGGAAATAATTACTTATTCTTTTAGCTAAACATAATATATATACTACAATCAAATAATTGTAAGTGGTTTAAGATAATTAGTTGAAATAATAACTTTAGTGTAAGCAGGGGGTACTATTAATGGGAGAAAGATATAATGTTGTGTCACTTTTTTCAGGATGCGGGGGATTAGATTTAGGATTTGAAAGATTAAAAGGAACTTTGAATGAACCAGTAAATGATAATGTTTTTGATATTGTTTGGGCTTGTGATATAAATGAAAATGCTACTAAGACTTATGAAGAAAATTTCGAAGCTAAAAGATATGAAGATGTAGATAAAATGTATAACAACTCAGATTTGAACGAAAAAATAGTTTATCAAGGAGACGTACGTAAAGTAGATTTCTCTAAAATTTTAAATAAGGAAGATATTGATTTAATGCTAGGAGGTTTTCCATGTCAAGACTTTTCAATGCTACGGGGAAAAGAAAAAAGAAAAGGTGTAAAGGTTAAAAGAGGTAAATTATATCTTGAATATGTACGAGCATTAGTTGAGTTACAACCTCAAATGTTTGTAGCTGAAAATGTAAAAGGACTGAAATCAGCTAATGATGGATTAGCTTTTGAACAAATTATAGATGATTTTCAAAATCTTAATGAAAATTGGGAAGATATTAAAAAAGATTTAGAAACTGATCCACAAGTGCCATCCAACTTTGAAAATTATAAGATTTTATTTTCTAATGTTGTTAACTTTTCAGAATATGGAGTTCCACAAAATCGTGAGCGATTGGTCATAATAGGTATTCGCCAAGATTTATTGAAAAAATCAAGAAATAATAATTTAATAATGGAATTAATAAATAATATACCTGATATATTATTACCTCCTAAAGAAGATTATTATCCAGTTACTCCAATAGAACTTTTTGAAGGCAAGCTACTTAATGAATTAGAAAATGATTATAAAAATATAATGAAAGAATATAAAAATGGACAAGACTATAAATATTCTATTAAAGACTTTGATTCTGAAAGAGCTGAGAAATATTGGAAAGAAGTTTGGAGTACCTATTCATTAAACATTTATGAAGATTATTGTAAGGTAAATGATCTTGATGGAAATAAATTAGATAATAAGTGGGATGAAATTTATAAAAATCACAAAGAAGTATTAAGAGAAATTGGTGCATTAGAAAACTCTTTATATGCTGAGGATTTTGTAGATTTAGATGGGACACATAAAAAAGCACGTTCTCATAAGAAGACTAAAAGGAGATTAGAGCATATACCGCCAGGAGAGAATCATGTGTTTGTAAAAGGAACTGAATATTCCGTTAAAGGACTTATGAGTAATATATATAGACGGTTACATCCATTGGTTCCTTCTACTACTGTTATAGCTAATGGTGGGGGAGGAACATGGGGTTATCATTATGAAAGAGCTAAGTATCAACTTACTAATAGAGAAAGAGCAAGAATACAAACTTTTCCTGATAGATTTAAATTTAGTGGTAATAAATCTGATGTTCGTAAACAGATAGGTAATGCAGTACCACCATTAGGAGCTAAAAAGATTGCTAAAGTTATATATTCTATTTTAGATAAAATATCGTCTACAAAAGCAGATAAGTTGAAAAGTAAATTGGAACCAAATTATTCAGTAGAACAAAGAGAACAAGAAGTATCTTCAGTAGTAAGAGAGAAAGCAATATAAATCACCTCTAAATAGGACTAATCTAAAAGGGGGAATAGTAATGAGTGAAGAATTTAAGAAGATAAAAGAAGATTTAAGTGAAATTGATAGATTGATGAAACGAGTGGTTGAGAATTGGGATGAGCTTGATGATGAAGAATTTTATGAATTAGCAGAGAATTATCCTGATTACTTACCTAGTTTTGAAGAATTTGAAGCAGATCTTAATAAGTGGTTAATTGATTTGTTAGATAAAGAATAATTAATATGGTATTAAAACCTCTTCCTTTAAAGGAAGAGGTTTTATTTTTGGCTATGTAAAGTATAATTCTCTAGGCTAACTTCCAGCTCGGATTTTTCTATTTTTACTAGGAGAAAGGAAAAATCCTGTTGTTACTGAACAGTTATTAGTGAGTGGAGGGATAGAATGTTAACAATCAAATGTGCTAGATGCAAAGATAAAGTTTTGAAGTATAAAAAAATAGGAAAAGGTAGAGTGTTAAGATGTTGGGAAGAAAAGATAACAAGAATTTATGGTAAGATTAAAAATGATAAATTAATATGTCAAAATTGTGCTAATATAATAGGTAAGATAAAAACTGGGCGAGGGACAAATTATGTAAATATGAATCAAGATGAATTTACATATAGCGGGAGAAAAAATTCTAAATAGATTTAATGGAATGTTCTTTTATCACTAGTAGGTTATTATAATGAAATAATGAAAGAGTAACTATTTAAACCTCCTAGGATTGTTGGCTCACGGAGGTCTTTTTTATCATTTCCGGATTAAACCGGAAACTATTGTCGCGTTCAGATACTATGATTGCAAGGAATTTTATGTTATTATATACATGTAGTCAAGAGAGATAGTTAGTTAACTTCCACAATTAATTTATAACTGAATTTAGAATTATAAGGTGGTATAGATAATGAACTTACCTAATAAAAGAAGCGGAAAAATATTAAGAATTTTGTTGAGTAATGAAAAACCTATAATCATTAAAAAATTAGCTAAAGAGTTTGATGTTTCTGCTCGGACAGTTAGGAGTGATTTAAAAAAACTTGAAGAGTGGTTAAAGTTAAGAAATATTAATTTGATAAAGAAACCAAGAGTAGGAGTTTGGATAGAAGCTGATAGCGTTCAAAAAGCAGAATTAGAAAGGCAATTATTTAAAGCACAAAAAAATAATGATCCTCTATCTCCCCCTAGAAGACAGAAGTATATTCTAAAGTGTTTATTAGAAACTGATAAACAATATACTATGAAACTATTAGCTGAAGAATTGTATGTAAGTCGATCTACTATCTATAAGGATTTAAAAAAAGTTGAGACATGGTTGTCTAACTATGACTTAATTTTGGAAAGAAAAAGAAATTGTGGGATTGAAGTTAGAGGAGATGAAAAAAATTGGCGTAAAGCAGTAGCAGATTTATTAGCTGAGCTTAAAGGAGACCAAGAACTAAAAAAATATTAGAAGAAGAGACTACTTTAAAACCAGACAGTAGGATTGATGCTAAAACTTATCAACAGTTAAAATCATTGTTTGGAGATATAAACTTTCGCAAAATTGAGAAAATTATGAAAAATGCAGAAAATGAATTAGATTTTTTATTTACTGATGAAGCTTTTGCTGGATTAGTAATTCATATAGCTATTAGTATTGAAAGATTAGAACAAAATAAAGACATAAAAATGGAACAAGAACAATTAGATAAATTAAAAACTAAAGAAGAATTTGAAGTAGCTGAATATATTGTTACTAAATTAGAGAATGAATTAAAAATAAAAATTCCTGAAGATGAAATTGGTTATATATCTCTTCATATCTTAGGTGCTAAATTGCAGCAAAATATTCAAACTAAAAGTGTAACTGATGTTTTAGAAAATACTGATTCTAAAATAGTTAAAGTAGCTAAAGAAATTATTAATTTGGCAGCTGAAGTATTAGAGGTGGATTTCCAAGATGATAAACAACTGTTAGTGGGATTAGTGTTACATTTAAGACCTGCTATTAATCGTTTGAAGTATGGGATGAGTTTAAGAAATCCATTATTAAATAGAATCAAAGAGGACTATCCTAGTGTTTTTGGAGCAGCATGGGCTAGCAGTATAGTATTTGAAAAATATTTAGGGATTAAGGTTAATGAAGAGGAGATAGGGTATATTGCTTTGCATTTAGGAGCAGCTTTAGAAAGGATAAATAAAAAGATAAAGGCTATTATTGTGTGTAGTAGTGGAATTGGAACTTCGCAGTTACTAGCCAGTAGATTAGCTAAAAGGTTATCTGGAATAGAAATTATGGATTTAATGGCAGCACATAAGCTTAAAAATAGAAACTTGGAAGGAATAGATGTTATTATTAGTACAATTCCATTAAATGATCTAGAAATACCAGTAATTCAGGTAAGTCCTTTAGTAACTGAAAATGACATAAATCTAGTAAAACAAAAGACTGATTATATTTTGCAGGATAAAGAAACCGAAAAGTTAGAGTTAGATTTGGAACTAAATAAAATTAATCAATTATTGGAGTCAGATTTAATTTTTATTAATTTAGATATTAAGAGTAAAGAAGAAATTATTAAGTTTTTAAGCCAGCAGTTATTAGATAAGAATAGTATTAACCAAGAATTCATTAAATCAGCTTTAGATAGAGAAAAGGTAACTTCTACTGGAGTAGGTAAGCAAGTAGCTATTCCCCATGGAAAAGAAGAATATGTGTTAAATTCTAAAATAGCAATAGCTACTTTAGAAAGTCCAATTAAATGGGGGAGTGAATCTGTGAGTGTTGTTTTCTTGTTGGCTCTTCGAAATAAGGATTCTAGATTATTTTTTAAATATTTTCACAGAATTATTGATGATCAAAAAGCAATAAAAAGATTAAAAGAAGCTAAATCTGAAGAAGATATAAGAAAATTATTTTATAAGAGGAGTGAGTTAGATGAATAATTTAATTAATGAAAGATTAATTCGGTTGGATATAAGTGGGGAGAATAAAAATGAAGTTATTAAATCATTAGCAAGTTTAATTAATGAAAGTGGGAGGTTAGAGTCATTAGATCAATATTATGATAGTTTATTAGCGAGAGAGGATAAGTCCAGTACAGGGATTGGAAATCAAATAGCTATTCCTCATGGTAAATCTAATAGTGTTAAAGAACCAACTATGGCCTTTGCTAGATTAAAAGAAGGAGTTAATTGGAAAGCTATTGATGATGAACCAGTAAAGTTAGTATTTTTATTAGCAATCCCTGAAGAAAGTAAAACAGATGGGCACTTAAAGATTTTATCTGCTTTATCACGTAATTTGCTAAATGATGATTTTAAAAAACAATTATTAAATGCTCAAACTAAAAAAGAAGTTAATAAAATTTTAACTCAAATGTTTCAATAATAAAATCAATAAGGAGTGATGATAATGAAAATAGTTGCAGTAACAGCTTGTCCTACTGGAGTAGCTCATACTTATCTAGCAGCTGAATCATTAGAAAAAAGTGCTGAGGAAAAAGGAGTTAATATTAAAGTAGAAACACAAGGATCAGTTGGAATTGAAAATGAAATTACTAAAGAAGAAGTAGAAGAAGCAACAGTAGTTATTATAGCTTCAGATATTAATATTTCTAAGCCAGAAAGGTTTGAAGGAAAACCTAAATTGAAACTCGAAGTTCAAAAAGCAATTAAACATGCAGATCAAATTATAGATAAAATAATTCAAAAATTTGGAGAATAGAGGTTAAAAAAACATCTTGAACATTGTCTTTTATTATAATTCATGGGACTTTCTCCTTTTGGGAAGTTTTAGTAATGGAATTAAAACTATTATACTTTCTAAAGGATGAGAGTCTCAATTTTTATATAATTTAACAGAAAATTTATTAATATAAGGGGGACTAATTATGAAGAAAGTATTATCGGATATGAAAAAACATCTTTTAACAGGAACAAGCCATATGATTCCATTTATTGTTGCTGGAGGAGTATTATTATCTCTCTCTGTTATGTTATTAGGTAAAGGGGCAGTACCAGAATCAGGAGTACTAAAAGATATAGCAGATATGGGGATAGCTGGATTTAAATTATTTATTCCAGTATTAGGTGGTTATATTGCTTATTCTATTGCAGATAGACCAGGTTTGGCTCCAGGTATGATAGGAGCTCATTTAGCTAATCAATATAAGATGGGATTTTTAGGTGCTATGATTGTAGGATTTATTGCTGGATATGTTGTTAATTTATTAAAGAAAATAAAGTTACCTAAGAATTTGCAATCGGTCAAGACTATCTTTATTTTCCCATTATTTGGTACATTCATTGTTAGTGGAATTGTTATTTGGGTTATTGGACAACCAATAGCAGGTATGATGAAGGCTTTACAATCATGGCTTAGTTCAATGCAGGGAGCTTCAAAGGTTACTTTAGGAACAATTTTAGGAGGTATGACTGCTTTTGATATGGGAGGTCCTATAAATAAAGTGGCTACTTTGTTTGCTCAAACTCTTGTAAAAGAACATCCATATTTAATGGGAGGAGTTGGAGTTGCTATTTGTACGCCTCCAATTGGAATGGGACTTGCTACCTTTTTATCTCCTAGTAATTATACTAATGAAGAAAAAGAATCAGGAAAAGCAGCTATTATTATGGGTTTAATTGGAATCACCGAAGGAGCTATTCCATTTGCTGCAGCAGACCCAATTAGAGTTATTCCTTCCATTGTAGTAGGAGGAATAATTGGAAATGTATCGGCTTTTATGATGGGAATTATAAATCACGCCCCTTGGGGGGGCTGGATAGTCCTTCCAGTAGTTGAGGGAAGAATAAAGTATGTAATTGCTACTTTATTAGGTGCTTTTGCTACAGCACTTATGGTTAATCTTCTTAAAAAAGCAGATTCAACAGAGGAATCAGATGGATTAGAAGAATCAGAAGAAGAATTAGATTTAGAATTTGATATGAGTTAATGAATTGATATTTTCTTAGATAGTTAATTGAAATTGAATAATATTTTAGGAAGGATGATTAAATATGTATCCATTAAAATTCAAACCAGTTTATAAGGAAAAAATATGGGGTGGAACATCTTTAGCAGATAATTTTAACCGTGAGATACCAAGTGATTTTACTGGTGAGAGTTGGGAGATAGCAGCTCATGAGAATGGAAGTAGTATAATTAGTAATGGTAGATTAGCAGGAAAAGAGTTAATGGAAGCTATAGAAGAAGAGGGAGAAAAGATTTTAGGAACTGATGCTCAAAGGGAAGATTATGAAAAATTTCCTTTATTGATTAAATTATTAGATGTTAATGATAAGTTATCAGTGCAGGTTCATCCTGATGATGATTATGCTTTTGAACATGAAGATGGTGAGCTAGGCAAAACAGAAATGTGGTATGTAATTGATGCTCAAGAAGATGCTAAGCTAGTTTATGGTCTCTATCCTAAAGTAACTAAAGAAGAATTTGCTACTGCAATTGAAAGAGGAGAATTAGAGGATAAGTTATATGAGGTTAATGTAGAAGCTGGCGATGTATTTTATATTCCTACTGGATTAGTTCATACTATTAAAGAGGGAGTTTTATTAGCGGAAATACAACAGAATTCAGATACTACTTATCGAGTTTATGATTGGGATAGAACCGATCAAGATGGTAAATCAAGAGAGTTGCATATAGATTCTGCTTTAGATGTAATTGATTTTGGTGCTAAATTACAAACTAAGGTAACAGGCTTGGAAGTTGAAGGTCAAGGTCTAACAAGGGAAATTTTAGTTGCTTGTCCTTATTTTATTACAGAGACTCTAGATATTGATAAGCAATATACTGCTAAGACAGATGGTAGCAGATTTTATGTATTAATGGGACTTGAAGGAGTAGCTACTTTGACTTATCAAGACGGGAAGATTAGTTTAGAAGCAGGAGAAACTGTATTATTACCAGCTTCTCTAGGAGATTATAAATTTGAGGGAGATTGCAAGTTGATTAGATCTTATATTAAGGATTTAAATGAATTAAAAGCTGAGTTAAGAGCTGAAGGATATTCTAAATCGGAAGTTAATCGAATTAAAGGGATAAACTAGAAATTTAATTTATTATATAGAACTAGTAAGTATTCAAATCAGATTATAAGCAAGATAATTAAAACTCATGAAATTAGGGGGGATTTGATGAAGAAAAAGTTAAAAGAGATGAGAGGACATTTAATGACTGGAGTAAGCCATATGATTCCTTTTGTAGTTGCTGGTGGAGTATTAATTGCTTTCTCTATTATGTTAAGTGGTGTAAAAGCTGGAACAGGAGCCGATGTAACTAATCCAGCTCTTAAAAACTTATTGGATTTAGGTGTAGCAGGATTTACAATGATGGTTCCAGTTTTAGCAGGTTATATTGCTTATTCAATTGCTGATCGTCCTGGATTAGTACCAGGTATGATTGGAGGTTATTTAGCTGGAGAAATTGGAGCAGGATTTTTAGGTGGAATTGTTGCTGGTATTATTGCTGGTTATGTTGCAAATTGGATTAAAAATTGGTCTGTGCCAGAAATTTTAAAACCTGTAATGCCTATTTTTGTGATTCCGCTATTATCTACAATTATTGTTGGGAGTCTGATGCAGTATGTAATTGGTCTTCCTATTAGTAACTTTATGGCTGGACTTAAAGGTTGGTTACAAGCTATGAGTGACGGAAGCCAAGTGATATTTGGAATTATATTAGGAGCTATGATTGCTTTTGATATGGGCGGGCCAATAAATAAAACAGCCTTCTTATTTGGGACAGGATTAATTGAACAAGGTGTCTATACAGTAATGGGTCCTATTGCAGCAGCAATTGCTATTCCCCCATTAGGTATGGCTTTAGCAACTACATTAGCTCCTAAAAAATATACTGAGCAAGAAAGACAAGCAGGTAAAGGAGCCTTCTTTATGGGGTTGATAGGAATTACTGAAGGAGCAATTCCTTTTGCAGCAGCTGATCCAATTAAAGTTATTCCTTCCATTGTCACAGGTTCTGCTGTAGGTTCAGTAATAGCTATGTTAAGTGGAGTAGGAGATCATGCTCCTCATGGAGGTTTAATCGTATTACCAGTAATAGATAATAGATTAATGTTTATTGTAGCAATTGCTGTTGGTGTAGGAATTACTGCTCTAATGGTAAATGCTTTAAAATCAGAGGTTGAAGAAGAAGTAGTTGAAGAAAAAGTAGAAGAGGAAGAGCTAGATTTAGAATTTGATATGAGTTAATTTGATAAGGAATAATATTTTGACCTCTTGGGGTTATTGGCCCTAGGAGGTTATTTGTTTTATATAGAATTGAAATTGAATAATATTATAGAAATGATGTGAATGCTTTTATGTTTTAATGGGGTTAGAAGGTAAAGGTGAAATGATGTATCAAGATCAAGATGGGAGCATCAATTTAAATACAGGTGAAACAGTATTATTATCAGTAGTATTAGGGGAATATAAAATAAATAGAGATTGCAAATTCATAAAATTTTATATAAAAAAATAGATAAATTAAAATTTGAATTAAAAAATAAAGGTTATTCTTTAGAAGAAGTTAGCCAGATTACAGGTTTTTAATTTATTTTTAAAAAGAAGGTTTTAATTATATCAAAAGATAATATAAGCAAAAAAATAGACTATATGGTCCAACAACAGATATATTATTATAAAATCCAATAGTTAAAATATCCGATGCTTCCCATTGCATTTCCAAAGGAGAGCTACAACCTGCTAAAAATTGGCAGGGATCAGTAGCCCTCCTTTTTTATTTCAACAGTAACTCAATTGTGACAGGCTCTGCTGTAATTTTAGGAAATTATGCTCTCATAGTTGCTTAATTTTATTTTCATATAATGTTTATTGTAATAGTTGTTGTGTAGGTAACGATTACTAATTTAAATAATTTAAAAATAACAAGGAGTGCAATTTTAATGTAATAAAATAAAATTATTTCGGAAAAATAAAGAAAATACTTGCGCAATAGTTCATTTCTTGTTATACTTTAAAACAAGAAGAAAGTTAAATGACATATATAAGTAATATAAAAATAGTTATTTTGCGCAAAATGATGAAAAATAAATGCAAAGGAGGGCAAAAATGAAAATAACAATACAAGATGTAGCTGAAAAAGCAGATGTCTCTCCTTCTACTGTATCTAGGGTTTTTAATAATAAGGGAAGAATTTCTTCTGAAACAAGAGAAAGTGTCTTGAAGGTAGCTAATAAATTAGGTTATCAGTATCAAAACAAACTTTCTCAAAATGATAAAGCCAAAAATATAGTAATTATTTTCAACAACCAATTAAATAATTATATAGTTAATAATCCTTTTTACAGTCAAGTAATGGGAGGAATAGAACAGAGCTTAAGAGATAGTAATTATCAATTATTATTTAAAACCATAACAGGTAAAATAGAACAAGATTTAGAGACTATTGATGATTTAATTAATGATAAGAAGACTGGTGGTCTAATTTTAACAGGCTATGAAATAGACCAAGAAATAATTATGAAAATTGAAGAAAGTGATATACCAGTAGTATTAATTGATAATGATTTATGGACTGAAAATATTAATTGTGTATTAAATGATAATATTACTGGAGCAAGAAAAGTTGTTAATCATTTAATTAAATTAGGTCATAAAGATATTGCTTTTATTGGCGGGCCAACAAGTCATATTTCCCTAAAGGAAAGATATTTAGGATATCAACAAGCCTTACAAGAGGCTAAAATAAAAGTTGATGAAGATTTAGTTAGATTTTGTTCTCCTAGTTTTGAAATTAGTGATGGTTATCAAGTTGCTAAAGAATTATTAACTAGTATAGAAGATAGTCCAACAGCTATTTTTGCTGCCAATGATAAGTTAGCTATTGGTTTTTTAAAAGCATGTCAAGAGTTAAACTATTCTGTACCAGAGGATATTTCTGTTGCAGGATTTGATGATATTGAAATGGCACAGCATGTAATGCCTGCTTTAACTACTGTTCGAGTTTTTAAAAGAGAGATGGGAATAGAAGCAGGAAAAAGATTAATTGATTTGATTGATGGGATAGCACCTAAGCCAATTAAAATAGTAATATCTGTAGAGGTAATTATAAGAAATTCTACAGATGTTATTAAATAATAATTATAACCTTTTTCTTACCACTTTTATCTATAAGAAGATAACCCCTATAAGTTTATAATCCTTTCTTTTATAATTTCCAATTTAATTATTAATTAGTTGAGTCTTATATAAGGAATATAAGTATATAACTTTATAATTTAAACTCCTTATGTTTGTTTAATTATCTAATATTTATCAAAAAGGGGGAGTTTTAATGTTTTCTAAAAAGTCTATTTCAATAATGCTAATCTTTGTTTTATTAGTAGGAGTTACAATTATTGCTACTGGTTGTGGTGGAAGTCAAAGTGAAACTAGTAATAAAAATGCTAAGAATAATAACAAATCTAAAGATGAAGAAGTAAAATTAAAGCTGTGGAGTTGGTATGGAATGCAGCGAGATGGTATTGAAAAAGTAATTAAAGCTTTTGAAGAAAAATATCCAAATGTAAAAATTGAATGGCAGATTTACGAATCAGGGCCTTATGTACAAAATTTAAAGACTTCTTTCATTGGTGGAGATGGTCCGGATATATTTGGTGCTGAACCTTCTTCAGCAGCTAAAGGAATCTTAAAGTATATAAAGGCAGATCGGGTTATGGATTTAACTGAAGTATATCAAGACAGAGATTGGAATGATAGGTTTTATAGTTCAGCAATTAAGCAACTTACTTTCAATGATAAGATATATAGTGTTCCTGTGACAGTAAATAATGTGAATCTATATTACAATAAAAAGATTTTTAATAAGTATAATTTAGAATCTCCTACAACTTTTGAAGAATTAATCACAGTTAGTAAAGAATTGAGGAATAATGGGATTATCCCTATTACTTGGGGGAATAAATGGAAATGGACTGGAAAAGATTATTTTTATCAGTTTGTAGGACAATTTGGTACTAACTTATTGCAACAAGCTGATAGAGGAAAGGTTAAATTTACTGATGAGCAATTTATTAAAGCACTAAAAGCAATTAAAGAACTTAAAGATAATAAAGTATTTGCTGAAGGAATTAATTCTATGGGAGATTGGGATGCAATTCAGTTATTATTCCAAAGCAAAGCAGCTATGTATTTCAGTGGAACTTGGGCTATTCCGAATATTCAGAAAAATGCACCAGAAGAATTTTTAGCTAAACTAGGTTTAATTCAGTTTCCTGTAATGGAAGGAAATTTAGAGCATGTGTCACCAGGTGGCGTAGGTATGAATTATGCAGTTAATAAAAGAACTGAACATCCTGAATGGGCGATTAAATTCTTAGACTTCTATACTAAGACGAAGCAGCAGAAAATATTTGCACAAACTACCCAACTAACTAGTGCTAATCCTGATGCAAATACAACAGATGTAGCTAATAGCAAGTTATTACAAATGTTCAATAATTATCAAGGAGATATTTGTCCACGAACTTTATATAGTGGTGAATTATCTAATGTGCTTGCTAATCAAATTCAATCTTTTATTGCTGGGGATATAAGTGCTAAAGAAGCATTACAAAAAGTAGAAGCAGCAAGGGAATAATAAAATCATATATCGGTTTCTAGCAGTTAGCTAGAGCCGATATATATTTAAGGAGGTCTAGATAAGATGAATCAACCACAAACAAAACAAAAACATTTTTTAGAAAGAATTAATTTCTTAAATATTAAAGCCGAAGAAATAACTGCTTATAAGTTTCTTTTTCCTGCTTTAGCTATATTTGGGTTAGTGAGTTTATATCCTGTTTTTTATTCTTTACGGCTAAGTTTTTTTGAATGGGATGGTTTCTCTCCTAATAT
Organism: Halanaerocella petrolearia; assembly: GCF_054657875.1. Lineage (NCBI taxonomy): Bacteria > Bacillati > Bacillota > Clostridia > Halanaerobiales > Halobacteroidaceae > Halanaerocella > Halanaerocella petrolearia. Next base: position 1,091,408 of record NZ_BAAHXW010000001.1, on the reverse strand, counting down.
GGATTTTGTAGGTTTACAGAATTATATGCAATTATTTCAGGATGAGATTTTGCATAAAGCAATATTTAATACTGGTTATTTTGTTATATTTACTGTAATTTTACAGACATTTTTGGCTTTAGGAACAGCAGTATTAATTGAGAAAATTAAATTTTCTAAAGGAAGAACTTTTTTTAGAACTTCTTATGTGTTTCCAGCGTTAATTGCTAATTCGATAGTAGCTTTAATTTTCTCTTGGATGTTTCATCCTCATAATGGAGCAATTAATAATTTATTAAATACTAGCATTCAGTGGTTAGGAAATAAGAATACTGTTATGCCAGCAATTATTGTTACTAATATGTGGAAATGGATTGGTTGGAATGCATTGATCTTTTGTGCCGGAATTCAATCAATAGACATGGATTTATATGAAGCAGCTGAAATTGATGGAGCTAATGTTTGGCAGAAATTTATGTTTGTGACTGTGCCACAATTACGTTCAATATTTACAATTGTAGTTGTGACTACGATGATTAATGGTTTGAAAGTATTTGATTTAGTTTGGGTTATGACAGCCGGTGGACCAAATCACGCTAGTGAAGTAGTGACTACTTGGCTTTATAAGCAAGCTTTTTCTAAAGCCAATCTTGGTTATGCTTCAGCAATTGGATATGCTTTAACTTTTGTAACTTTTATATTTAGCTATATATATATACAGCACCAGCGGAAAAGTAATTAAGGAGGGAAAAGAAATTATGAATATTATGTGGCGAAAATTTGTGTCCAAGATAAAATATGTGATATTAGCAATTGGAACTAGTATATTTGTTTTCCCTGCTTTCTGGGTTATGATGTCTTCTTTAAAAGGTAGAAGAGAGTTTACTCAAGGACATTTCTTTCCTCAGGGGGCATTGAAGTTTGGTAATTATATTGAAGCTTGGTTAAAGGGTGGCATGGCTAAATATTATTTAAACAGTATAATAGTAACTTTGGTTGCTGTATCTGTAGGTATCTTTTTTTCTAGTTTAGCAGCTTATGCCTTTTCTAGATTAGAATTTAGAGGTCGGGAAGTATTATTTTATTTATTTTTAGCTATGATGATGTTACCTCCACAATTAGGTTTAATTCCCTTGTTCTTAATATTAAAGAATCTAGGACTTTATAATAGTCGTATGGGATTAATTCTTCCTTATATAGGTGGAGTCTTACCATTGTCTATTTTCTTGATGCGAGGTTATTTAAAAGAAATACCGCCTGAAATGGATGAAGCAGCTAAGATTGATGGAGCAAATCACTGGCAGATTTATTCTAGAATTATTATGCCTTTAACAAAACCTATTTTAGCTACGTGCATTGTAATGGCAGTTCACGGAACTTGGAATGAATTTTTATTAGCAACTACTTTAATTAAAGATGATTTATTACGGACGATTCCAGTAGGAATTGTTCAGATGCAAGTTAATTCAGCGGCTATTAATTATCCTAGATTAATGGCAGCTAATGTTATTTCATTTTTACCTTTAGTAATAGTATTTATCTTTTTACAAAAATACTTTGTTAAAGGGGTTACTGGTGGAGCATTAGATTAATTATCTTAATATATTAGGAGGGTGTTAAATGAATAATAAAGTAACTATTATTGGTGATTCAGTAGCAAATATGCCGTGGGAAAAGAAACCAGAAGGACATGATGAAGTACTCTGGAGGTCGAAACAAAATCCGATTATTGAACGAGATCCTATTCCTTGTGCAGATAGAATTTTTAATAGTGCTGTTATTCCGTATAAGGGTGAGTTTATAGGAGTGTTTAGAGCTGATTATAAAAATACTAAACCACATTTGCATTTAGGAAGAAGTAAAGATGGAATTGATTGGGATATTAACCCAGAAAAGATTCAATGGGTAGATGAGGATGGTAATTTAGTTAACCCTAGTTATGCTTATGACCCTCGCGTGGTAAAGATTGAAGATACTTATTATATTACTTGGTGTACAGAATTTAACGGGCCAACAATTGGGGTCGGTAAGACTAAAAATTTTGAAACATTTAATAGATTAGAAAATGCCTTTGTTCCTTTTAACCGTAATGGAGTTTTATTTCCTAGGAAGATAGATGATAAATATGTGATGCTTAATCGACCAAGTGATAATGGTCATACTCCCTTTGGTGATATCTTCTTAAGCCAAAGTCCTAATATGTGTCATTGGGGAGAGCATAGATATGTCATGGGCAGTAGTGATGAAAACTGGTGGGAGAACACTAAAATTGGCCCTGGCCCAGTACCAATTGAAACATCAGAAGGCTGGTTAATTTTCTATCATGGAGTTACAGAAACTTGTAATGGCTTTGTGTACAGTATAGGAGCAGCATTATTAGATTTAGATGATCCAAGTAAAGTATTAGCTAGGACTAATGATTATTTATTAACTCCACAAGAGGAATATGAAACAACTGGATTTGTACCTAATGTAGCTTTTCCTTGTGCTACTTTACATGATGCTAAGACAGGTCAAATAGCTATTTATTATGGGGCAGCTGATACGTATGTAGCAGTAGCTTATACTCAAGTAGAAGAATTAATTACTCATCTTAAAGATAATTCTTAAAAAGGTGTAGGTGTTAGGAGGGACGGGTAATGGAAATTGAAAGATTAGATCAATTACAAACTAAAGTGAAAGCCGAACTTGAAAATAATATATTAGATTTTTGGTTAAGTAATACTATTGATTATAAAAATGGTGGGTTTTATGGAGCAGTAAGTAATGATTTAATTCCTCAAAATAAAGGTAAAAGTTTAATTTTAAATAGTCGAATTCTTTGGACCTTTGCTTTAGCCTATAGAGAATTAGGTAAATCTAAATATTTAAAAATAGCTAATAGAGCATATGATTATTTATTAACTAACTTTTGGGATGATGAGTTTTTAGGCTTTTACTGGATGTTAGACTATAAGGGAAACCCAATTGATAAAAAGAAACAGATTTATGGTCAAGCTTTTATGATTTATGCTTTAACAGAATATTATAAGATTACTAAAAAGCAAGAGGTATTAGATTTAGCTATTAAAATATTTGATTTAATTGAGGACTATAGTTATGACCAACAAAATAAAGGATATATTGAAGCTTGTACTAGAGATTGGGAAGTAGCTAATGATTTACGATTAAGTGAAAAGGATATGAATGAAAAAAAGTCAATGAATACTCACCTTCATATTTTAGAAGCCTATACTAATTTGTATAGTGTTTGGAAAAATAATAGACTAAAAAAGCAACTAAAAGAATTAATTCAAGTTATGATTAATCAAATTATAGACTCTAACACTTATCATTTTAAATTATTCTTTGATGAAAATTGGAACTGTAAGTCCAATATTGTTTCCTATGGCCATGATATTGAAGGGAGTTGGTTATTATATGAGGCAGCAGAAGTTTTAGGAGAACAAGAGATTTTAGAGCAAGTAGAAGAAATTGTATTAAAGATGGCTGAAGTTACTTATGAACAAGGAATTGATCAGGATGGAGGAGTTTTTTATGAAGGGAATAATAGGGGCGTTATAGATACTGATAAGCATTGGTGGCCTCAAGCTGAAGCAGTAGTAGGTTTTTTAAATGCTTATCAACTTAGTAATCAGAATTATTTTCTTAATATTGCAAATAAGATTTGGCTGTTTATTGAAGAGCAGATTATTGATCAGGAAAATGGTGAGTGGTTTTGGAAAGTATCTAAGATGGGAGAACCTGATTTAAGCATTGCTAAGGTTAACCCTTGGAAAGCGCCTTATCATAATGGGAGAGCTTGTTTTGAAATTACAAATAGACTTCAAACTATAAAAAAGGAGTTGAGACAGTATGACAAAAGATGAATTTAATCAAAGATTACAATTATTGTATAAAGAATATCAAGAGTTAATTAATAGAGAAAATCAAAAACAAACACCAGGTAATGGAATATTCAATAGATATCAGAATCCTGTACTTACTAGAGAACATACTCCTTTACACTGGAAGTATGATTTAAATTATGAAACTAATCCTTACTTAATGGAACGTTTAGGGATTAATGCAGTTTTTAATCCAGGAGCAATAAAATTAAATGATAGATATTATTTAGTAGCTAGAGTAGAAGGGAATGACAGAAAGTCATTTTTTGCAGTAGCTGAAAGTGATAATGGAGTTGATGGATTTGAATTTTGGGATTATCCTATTGTAATGCCAGAAACAGATGATCCTGATACTAATGTTTATGATATGAGATTAGTTGAACATGAGGATGGTTGGATTTATGGTTTATTCTGTACTGAAAGAAAAGATCCTAATGCTAATGATACTTCTAGTGCAATAGCTCAATGTGGAATTGCTAGGACAAAAGATTTAAAAAATTGGGAGCGGTTATCTGATTTAAAGAGTCCTTCTCCACAACAAAGAAATGCTGTCTTACATCCAGAGTTTATTAATGGGAAATATGCTTTTTATACTCGTCCTCAAGATGGATTTATTAGTGCTGGAAGTGGAGGTGGAATTGGTTGGGGATTAGTTGACGATATTGAGAATGCAGTAATTGAAGAAGAAGAAATTATTGATTCTAGAGTTTATCATACTATTAAGGAAGTTAAAAATGGTCAAGGGCCAGCACCAATTAAGACAGATCAGGGTTGGTTGCATATAGCTCATGGAGTTAGAAATACAGCAGCTGGTTTAAGATATGTATTATATGCTTTTATGACTGATCTTGACCAGCCTAAGAAAGTTACCTATGATCCAGGTGGATATTTAATTGCTCCAAAAGGTGAAGAATTTGTTGGTGATGTAAGTAATGTTGTCTTCTGTAATGGAGTTATAACAGAGGATGATGGCACAGTCTATATCTATTATGCTTCTTGTGATACTAGAATTCATGTAGCTACTACTACTGTCGATAGGTTAGTTGATTATGTAACTAATACTCCTGAAGATCCACGACGCTCTTATGCTTGTGTAAAACAGAGAAATAATTTAATCGAACAAAATTTAAAATTAATAAGTCAAGAGGACTGGAAATCTATAGCTGAATTTATTAGTAAGTAATATTAGATTTAATATGGGGGGATAATTTGAGACAAAGAAATTGCTATCAGGTAGTGATTATTATAATGTTAATAATAATTACTAACTGTAATAATATAAATGCTAAAGAAAATCTGGTAGAAGTAAAAGCAGGTACAAATAAGATTACAGTAGATTATAATTATTATATAAATAAGTATGAAGTAACTAATTTAGAGTTTGTTAAGTTTTTAAATCAATCTAATGTATCTGCTACTGGTATTTATAATAATAAGTTGATGATTAAAATAAATTCCCCCTATCAGCCTATAAGTTATAAGCAAGGGGATTTTTCAGTTAGTAGTGATAAAGAAAATTATCCAGTAATAGGTGTTACTTGGTATGGAGCAGTTAGTTATTGTAACTGGTTAAGTGAACAGAATAATTTGGCTAAGACTTATAGTAAAGATTGGAAGTTAAAAAAACAAGCCTCTGATCTAGAAGGATACAGACTACCCTTAGAAGATGAATGGGAATATGCTGCTAGAGGAGGTAGTCAAGGACAAGATACAATCTATGCTGGAAGTGATAAGATAAATGAAGTAGCTTGGCACTGGAATAATTCTCAAAATTCTGAAAATGATATTTTTTTAGGCCGCGGCCCTCATGTTGTTGGTGATAAGCAAGGAAATCAACTTAAAATTTATGATATGAGTGGTAATGTATTGGAATGGTGTAATGATTGGCAATCCCCCTCTAAACATAAAAGGAGAATTTTAAGAGGAGGTTCTTGGTTTTATAAATCATATGCTGCTAAAGTAGATTATTATAATCGGATTGGTGTGCAACCAGAAATTAGTAGTTTGGATAATGGTTTTCGGATAGTGCGGACTAGCAAGGGGGATTAAAAAAGAGTTATGAAAGGATTAAGGGACAAGTTTAAAGATTTAAATATTGGAACAAAATATGTAACTACTGTAATTTTAATTAGTCTATTATTTATAATTTCTACAGTAGTAATTTATAATTCTTTAGTAGAAATGGAGCAAGAAGTTAAGCATTTAAAAAGTAAGGGAGACTTATCAATAAAAATTGAACAGCTAAAAACTTTATTTATTAGTAAAAAAGATATAGCGTCAGGCTATATAGTTTCTAAAGGAAAAGATAGTAGAGCACGGGAAAACTTTATTTCTAAAATAGAAAAGGAGAATGTATTATTAGAAGAAATATATCATGATTTATCTAATGAAAAACTAAAAAATCTATTTACAGAAATAGTTAGATTAGATAAAAATATAAACCAAATTTTTAATGATGATATAGTTTCTCAAATAAAAAAAGAGGCCAGTTATGCTGCTTTATGGCGCTCATATAGTAAAATCTCTACTAGTATAGAGCAGTTAAATATTGTATTAAATAAATTTAATACAATAATCGAGCAGCAGAGAATTAGAGCAATCAAGCAAGCGGAAAGAAGTGTAAGCCGAACTACTTTTCTATTATTAGTTTCTATTTTTATTTCTATTAGTTTAGGAGTTTTACTAGTCTATTTAATTAGTAGATATATTAGTCGTAACTTACAGCAGGTAATAAAGGTTAGTAAACAAATTGCTGCTGGTAATTTAGATGTAAGTAAGTTAGATTACTGTTATGATGATGAAATAGGTCAGTTGTCATCTTCGATTAATGGAATGATAGATAATTTAAGAGATGTATTAGGAAGAGTAATAGAAGTTGCTGGTAAAACATCTGCTACTAGTCAACAATTATCTGCAACTAGTGAAGAAACAAGTAGTTCAATAACAGAAGTTTCAGCTTCAGCAACTGAATTTATCAATACAACAGAAGAATTAGCCAGTTTATCTGGTGAGATAGCAACTGAGGCTCACTATATTAATCATTTAGCTGAAGATGGATTTGAACGGATAAGAGCTACTGAACAAGAGATTCAACAAATTTTAGAGACATCTGAAGAAAGTAGTCAAACAATAGATGAATTAAATGATGCTAGTGAGGAAATAGAAAGTATAATTAATATCATTTCTAATATTTCAGAACGAATAAACTTGTTGGCTTTAAATGCTTCTATTGAAGCAGCTAGAGCAGGCAGACATGGTCAAGGCTTTAATGTAGTAGCAGAAGAAATAAGAAACTTAGCATCACAAACGCAAGATTCAATAGATGGAATTAGACAAATGATTAAGAAATTAGTTAATAGAACAGATCAAGCTTTAGTTAGTATTAATAAAAATAATGCCCAGATAAAGGATGGAGCTCAGAAATTAGATCAATCTAAAAATACTTTTACTAAGATAGTCGCTAATATAGAACATATTACAGAAGAGATTGAAAAAATAAATCAGTTTAGCCAACAAGTTTCTAAAGGTAGTGGAGAAATTTCTCATGCTACTGAAGAACAGTCAATAGCAATGCAACAAATTTCCAATTCAGCAGATGATTTATCTACTACAGCACAAAAATTGAATGAATTAATTCAACAATTTCAATTATAAAGTAGGAGGCTGAATGATGAATAGAAAACAGTTTTTAACTGGAGAGTGGCAGTTTAAAGAGTTAGGTAGTAACCAATGGTTAACAGCTCAAGTGCCAGGATGTGTACAGTTAGATTTAATAGAAGCAGGTGAATTAAATAATCCATTTTATAGAAATAATGAAAGTGAATTTTATAAGTTAGAAGATAAAAATTGGATTTATAAAAAAACATTTACGGTGGATAAAAATATAGCTGAATATAGCAAAATCAATTTAGTTTTTGCTGGTATTGATACTATAGCAGAGATTTATCTAAATGATCAGTTACTAGGTAAAACTAATAATATGTTTATTGAGTATAGTTTTGATGTTAAAGAGAACTTAATTAAAGGTGATAATGAGTTAAAAGTTAAATTTGTTTCTGCTAAAAAAAATAGTCAAACTATTAAAGATAATGATGCAGTAAAGATTGATGCTACAAATGATACAGTTAGAAATTATATTAGAAAGGCTCAGTATTCCTTTGGTTGGGATTGGGGGCCAACATTAGTACAGACAGGCCTCTGGAGGCCTGTTTATCTGGAGTATCTTACAAAAGCAAAATTAAAAGATCTATATGTAGCTACGAGTTCAATTACAGATCAAGAGGCTATTTTAGAAGTAAGTGGGAAACTAAATTTATTTAGTGAGGAAGAGGTAGAAGTAGAATTAGTAACTGAATTTGAAGGAAAAGAGATAAGCAAAACTAAAGTTGATTTGTATCCAGAAGAAAAGGGTAAGCAAATTAAAGCTAAATTAAAAATAGATAATCCTAAATTATGGTATCCTCAAGGAAGAGGTAATCAACCATTATATGATATTATATTTATTGTGTGGCAAAAGGATAAAATAATAACAGAAGAAAAAGTAAGAACAGGGATTAGAACAGTAAACTTACTTCAAGAACAAGATGATATTGGAGAAAGTTTTATTCTAGAGGTTAATGGAGAACGGATATTTGCTAAAGGAGCCAATTGGATTCCAGGTGATAGTTTTCTACCTAGAATGACTAAAGAGAAATATGAAGAGTACCTTGATTTAGCTGTAGAAGCAAATATGAATATTTTACGGGTCTGGGGTGGAGGTATTTATGAAAACAAAGAGTTTTATCAGGCCTGTGATGAACGGGGGATTTTAGTTTGGCAGGATTTTATGTATGCTTGTGCAGAATATCCAGACCAATTAGATTGGTTTAGAAAGCAGGCTAAAAAAGAAGCAATTGAAGTAGTAAAAAAATTGCGTAATCATCCATCAATCGTGTTGTGGTGTGGGAATAACGAAGTTAATTGGATCTTTGGTCAACAAAAGGGTAAAGATGAAGTTGCCGGAAATAAAATTTTTAAGCAAGTATTGCCTCAAGTTTGTAGTGAGTATGATCCTTTTAGACCATACTGGGTTTCTAGTCCTTATAGTAAAACTGAAGAACCAAATAGTATGAAGGAAGGTAATCGTCACAATTGGAATGTTTGGAGTAGATGGCAAGATTATACTGCTTATCAGGAAGACACTTCTCGCTTTATTAGTGAATTTGGTTTTCAGGCCATGCCTAATTGGGAAACTGTTAAGTCCTATACTAAACTAGAGGATAGACATATTTTAAATCCAATAGTACTAGGTCATAATAAGATGGTGGAAGGACAGGAGCGATTAATTAGATATTTAGTTAGACATCTTGGTTTTCCTAAAGATTTTAAGAGTTTTGTGTATTTAACTCAATTTAATCAAGCAGAAGCTGTTAAAACAGCCGTAGAACACTGGCGTAGTAGGAAGTATAAGACAGCAGGAGCTATTTACTGGCAATTTAATGATTGTTGGCCCGTAGCTAGTTGGTCTAGTGTTGATTATTATGGTAGAAAAAAAGGATTATATCATTATACTAAACAATTTTATGCACCGATTTTACCGATTATAAAACAAAAAGATGATGAAATTGTTATTAATGTAGATAATGATTTAATGAGAAATGTTGAAGCTGAAATTACTGTAAGTGCTTATAGTTTAGCTGGTGATTTAAAAGCTATTAAAGAATATAGTTCAATATTAACTAAAGGTCAAGTAGAGCAGACGAAGAAATTTAATTTATCTGACTTAAGTATTGGCTATCAACCACAAATTACAGTTGTTGATAATCAAAGTACTACTTTACAGCAAGAAGTAAATGGGGAGTTATTGGATACAGTTATTTATGTAACAGTAGAAGTGGGAGGGCAGGAGTATAGTAATTACAAGACTTTTGCTAAATTTAGAGAGTTAGATTTAGCGCAACCAAATTTTGAGTTAGAAACTAATAATAATAAATTAAGATTAAAGGTAGATAAGCCAGCTTTTGGAGTATTTATTGTAGGAGTAGATAAAGAGTTAGGTTTAGCTGATAATTGTTTGAACTTAATCCCTAATCAAGAATATGAAATTGAGATTGAAAAGAAGGTGGATAATATAGATATTTACGATTTAACGACTATGGTGCAAAAAATCTACTAATTTAAGTGTAAGTAAATCATAGTCAGAGGAGAAGATAAATTATTTTTCTTCTGTTTATCAATAATTTTTTCTTATACAGAAGAGGAGCTAGTAGAAATAGCGAGAAATATAGCAACCAATAAATTATAGAAATAATAAGGGATTTAGTAACTAATAACAGAAATATAGTAACTAGTCAAAACAATTAATTAAACTATAGATATAAGGAGGAAGTTGGATATGAAAGTTACCATTCAAGATGTAGCAAATGAAGCAGGAGTTGCTCCTTCTACAGTTTCTCGGGTATTTAATAATAAAGGATCTATTTCTTCTCAAACTAAGGAAGAAGTATTTAAAGCAGCAGAAAAGTTAGGCTATAAGGTTAAAACTAAGAAATCTACTTCAGATGAAAATAAAAATATAGGTATTATTTTTAATACTAATCTATTAGGTGATTTACGTAGTAACACCTTTTACAACCAAGTTATGGAAGGAGTAGAAGAGATACTTAAGGAATATAATTATCACTTAGTATTTAAAACAATTAATGAAGCTGAGGAAGATAATTGGGAAAATATAAAAAAGTTAATTAATAACTCAGATACTAAAGGAGTTATTTTAGCTGGTTATGAAATAGACAAAGATATAATTCTAAAGATAAAAGAAACAGCAATTCCTATGGTATTAGTAGATAATAATTTATGGAATGAGAATATTGATTGTGTAGTTAATGATGATTTCTTTGGTAGTAAAAGAATAGTAAATCATCTAATAAAATCTGGGCATAAAAAGATTGGTTTTATAGGTGGGCCATTAACTCACGATTCCTTAGCTAAGAGATATAAGGGATATAAAGAAGCTTTACAGGAAGCAGAAATAGAACTTAATTCAAAGTGGAATATCTTTTGTGAGCCAAGTTTTGAAGTACAAGATGGTTATCAAGCAGCTAAAGATATTTTAACTAAGCAGAAAGAAATCCCCACGGCCTTTACTGCAGCTAATGATAAATTAGCAATTGGAGTAATTAAAGCTAGTCAAGAATTGGGTTATACTATACCAGAAGATATTGCAATAGTTGGCTTTGATGATATAGAAATGTCTCAATATACAATGCCTTCGTTAACTACTGTAAGAATTTTTAAACGAGAAATGGGGATAGAAGCAGGGAAGCGATTAATTGATCTAATTAATGGTGTATCTTCTAAACCGATAAAGATAGTAGTTTCTGTAGAGTCTATTATTCGGGATTCTACTAAATAAATTTGGAGGTTTTTACTAATGTGCAGAGGATTAGAGAAAAGAACTTTAGGGAGAACAGGAGAAAAATTAACTTTTATAGGATTTGGTGCTTTAGAAATAGGAAGAGATTGGGGAATAGGGACTAAAGCTGAACAGAAAAGGCCAGCTGAAAAAGAAGCAATAGATGTATTAAATGGAGTACTTGATTTAGGGATTAATATAATTGATACTGCCAGTGCTTATCATAAAAGTGAATCTCGAATTGGGAAAGCTCTTTCTAATCGCCGAGATGAATTTTTCTTATCTTCTAAGTGTGGCGAGCATAATGCTGAACCAGATACTTATTATGACTTTAGTTATCAAGCTGTAAAGAAATCAATTGATGATAGCTTAGATAAATTAGAAGTAGATTGTATTGATTTAATGCAAATTCATTTTGGGCCAAATCCTCAACAAGTATTAGATAATGGAGAAATGTTAGTAGCAATAAAAGATGCTAAACAAGAAGGAAAGATTAAATATTTAGGGGCTTCTACTAGTAATCAAATAGCTAAACAATGTATTGAATCAGGCGAATTTGATGTCTTGCAACTAGAATATAGTTTATTAAATAGAACCAATGAAGAACTAATAGAGTTATGTAGAAAAAAAGGAATTGGCGTATTAATTAAAAGAGGCTTAGCAGGAGGAAGATTGACCCCTAGAGTAGTTCCTTATTTAGAACAGGTAGAAGATCAAGCTAAAATCAAGCAATTACTTAAATTAGTAGATAATGATGCTAACAAATTGGTAGCTTTAGCTTTACAATTTCTTTATCAATATCGAGGAATAACTTCTGTTCTACTTGGGTCTAAAAACTTAGCTCATATTGAAAAAAATTTATCTTATTTAGATTGGGAATTAAAACCTGGAATAATAGAGAAAGCTAACGAGATAACAATTTGATAAAGGAGTGCAAATTATGATTTCAACATTAATTAATGAATTAATTACAGCTAAAATTGATACTGTTGGAGCACAGATGATAAGCTTAAAGCTAAAAGAAGATAATGCTGAGTATTTGTGGCAAGCTAATCCAAAATATTGGGGACGACATGCTCCTATTTTATTTCCAATTGTAGGAAAATTAAAAAATGATCAGTATCAGGTTGAGGGAGAAACTTTTGATTTAACCCAGCATGGTTTTGCTAGAGATAATGAATTTGAATTAATTATAGAAAAGGAAGATGAAATTGTATATCGTTTAGCTAGTAATCAAAATACATTAGAAAAATATCCCTATCAGTTTGAGCTAGATATTGCTTATCAGTTAGAAAAGAATAGAGTTAAGGTTAAATATAGTGTTAAAAATAAAGATGAGAAGAAAATGTATTTTTCTATTGGTGCGCACCCGGCTTTTAATTGGCCCTTAGAAAAAGGTAAACAAAAAGATGATTATTATTTAGAATTTGAAACAAAAGAAAATGTGGATTCCTATTTTTTAGAAGAGGGTTTATTAACGGATAACAAAGAAATGTTTTTAAGCAGTAGTAAAACTAAAGATTTGGTAGGAGAATTATTTAATAATGATGCTTTAATTTTTAAGGATTTACAATCAGAAAAAATCAGCTTAAAAAGTAAAAAATCCAAGCGAAGAGTCACAGTTGAATTTGAAGGATTTCCGTACTTAGGGATTTGGTCTAAGTCAGAAGAGGCTCCTTTTATTTGTATTGAACCATGGTATGGAATTGCTGATTTTAAGGAGACAACTGGAGAATTAAAGAAAAAAGAGGGAATTATATCTTTAATTCCTCAAGCAGAGTTTTCTTGTGTATATAGTATTGAAATTGAATAATATTTTAGAAAGGATGATTAAATATGTATCCATTAAAATTCAAACCAATATATAAGGAAAAAATATGGGGTGGAACATCTTTAGCAGATAAGTTTAACCGTAAGATACCGAGTGATTTTACTGGTGAGAGTTGGGAGCTAGCAGCTCATAAGAATGGTAATAGCAAAGTAAGTAACGGAAAGTTAGTTGGGAAGACACTAATGGAAGTTATTAAAGAAAAAGGAGAAAAAATCTTAGGTAAAGAAGCTAAGGAAGATTATTATGAAAAATTTCCTTTATTGATTAAAATATTAGATGCTAATGATAAATTGTCAGTACAGGTTCATCCTGATGATGAGTATGCTTTACAATATGAGAATGGAGAATTAGGTAAGACAGAGATGTGGTATGTTATCGATGCTAAAGAAGATGCTAAATTAGTCTATGGAGTTGAACCTGATGTGAGTAAAGAGGAATTTGCAACGTCTGTTAGAGAAGGTAGGCTAGCAGAAAATTTAATTGAACTTGATGTTGAAGCAGGTGATGTAATTTATATTCCCTCAGGAACAGTACATGCTATACAAGAAGGAATTCTATTGGCTGAAATTCAGCAAAACTCTGATACTACTTATCGAGTTTATGATTGGAATCGATTAGGTCAAGATGGGAGGTCTCGTGATTTACATATAGATTCTGCGTTGGAAGTAATTAATTTTGGTAAAGAGCCTGAAGGAAAAGTAACAGGTTTAGAAATAGAAAAGGAAGGTTATATAAGAAACATACTTGTAGCTTCTCCTTATTTTATTACAGAAACTTTAGATATAAATGAGAGTTATAATAATAATACTAGTAATAAATATTTTTATGTCTTAATGGGATTAGAAGGTAAAGGTAAAATAATTTATAAGGATGGTAGTATTAATTTACATGCAGGTGAAACAATATTATTGCCAGCAGCATTAGGTGAATATGAGATAAAAGGGAACTGTAAATTAATAAAATCTTATATAAAAGATTTAGATAAATTAAAATTTGAATTAAAAAATAAAGATTATTCTTTAGAAGAAATTAACCAAATTAAAGGTTTTTAATTTGGTTTTATAAGGTAAGATAATATTATACACGGGCCAACACCCGACGGATACATCACTATAAAAACCCATAGTCATGTATCCTAATAGATGACAGTTTCCATTCCATTACAACCGTCGGTGGGCCAACAACTTGGCTACTAATGGGACGTCGTGAACCATGAGAGTTCACGACATCCAGTTTCAGGTGGTTTATATTGAGCATATATGAAGAATAATTATTCTTATGTGAGGTAGTTGGCCCGGAATTTTAGTCAATTTACATAAAATGAGAATAGTGATATAATAAAATTAGCATGATAAATTCTTCAAAAAACAATTGAAGAATAAAAAAGACGGCGCCAAGTTGTCGCCATGGCGTCGCCAGACTAGAGGTTGTTATTTTAGTTAAATGTAATTATTACCAAATAACCAACGAGTTTATAAGGTTTATAGCACTTACCTGTGTTATTGATACTAAAGAAGAACACTCTCAACAGACTTCAAATCCAGTGGCAGGCAGCTTAAGTTGTCTGTGGTGGGTTCGATTCCTACACATTCCCGCCCTGTTACTTCAAGGACTAAGGACTGTTTTCCAAAAACAGTCTTTTTTTATTTTTTGACCTTATTTTTAAAATTAAAGTTTTTTAATTCACTTCTAAAAGGTAGAGTGAATAGACTGTACTAGGGAGGTGAATAGTAAATGCTTTTTTCTTTAATAAGTAAGTTAAAAGAAAAGTTAAAAAGATTATTGAAAAACGATTGTCAGTGTAGAAATAAAGATCAGATATATCTTGATTTAGATGGTTTAGAGATAGATATGGAACGTTGTTTTGCTTATGATAAACCACATGAAGTTACTGTAGTTGTTCCTCGGGCTGAATTGAGAAAAAAATTAAAGGAGGGGGATAAAACAGAAGAGATAGAAATATTGCTCAACAGTATAACTATTGTCCATTCTCCTTATCGACCTTCTGATGAGGGTGAAGGGGAAGGAGAATTGCCTGAACCACCTGAAATTCCTCGTGGTGATGAGGAGAAAAGATAAGTTTTTGAATATCAAAACAGTTAAAAGTAAAAGATAATACCGAAATTAATTAACTTAGTAGGGGAGGATAAAATGAAGAAGATAGGAATATTTATAGCAGTTTTATTGTTAGTTGGTGCAGGAACCTTTGTTTATTATGCTGGGTCAACCAATAACTTGGAAGAAAGCAAAGCTGCTGCTTCAAACTTTTGGAGTTTATCTCCTAAGATGAGATTACTGGTCAGAACAATTTCTGCTGAAGCCAAAGGAGAACCCTTAGTAGGACAAGTTGCAGTTGGAGCTGTAGTTATGAATCGAGTAGACAGTTCTAAGTTTCCTAATTCAGTTGCCGGTGTTATTCATCAACCCTGGGCTTTTACTGCTGTAGCACGTGGACATGTCTGGAATGAAACTCCAAGCGATACAACTATTCGAGCAGCTCGATCTGCTTTGCGTGGTTGGGATCCTACTTATGGTTCTATTTATTACTATAATCCAGCCAAAGTTGAAACTAACTGGATATTTTCTAGACAGGTAACACGTAGAATAGGTAAACATATCTTTGCTAAATAGAGATAGGAGGGATCAAGTTGAATAATGAAGGAATATCAGATTGGTTAGATGAAAAACTGGTCTTGGCACTTGTTTTGCTAGCAGGATTAGCTGCTACAGGTTATTGGGGATACGGCCAGTATACAACTTTAACTCAAGTTCAGACTCAATTGGATAATAGATATCAGCAATCTTATCAAGGATTAAATGATCATATTGATGCTTTACAAGGAGAATTAGGTGCTTTGGTTGTATCTGATTCTGCTGATAATCTATCAGTTAATCTCTCTAATACTTGGCGATCTGCACATTCAGCTCAAGAGGACTTAGGACAATTACCACTTAACAGTGATACTTTAGATAATCTGAAAGGATTACTTGCTAATGTATCTCAATATGCTAATCATTTAGATCGTAAAGTAGTTGATAGAGAATTAAATGATAAAGAAAAACAAGTTTTAAAGAAGTTTCATACCCAAATGCAGGCAGCTAATAGACAATTAGAGATAGTCCATAATAAGATGGAGAAGAATGAATTTACTTGGTATGATAAGAAGAGAGTCAATGTGGAGAAAAATAAAAAAGAATACTCTGCTAGTCCACTATCAGGACTGGTCAAGTTAGATGGTAATATTAAATTAACTGATATTAAAGACGATCTTGAATCAGTACTACCAGAAAATTTAATAAATGCTAATAAAAAAGATGTAATTACTGGTTTATCTGAACTAAATGGAGGTAAAGTAAATCAAAAAAAGGCCATTAAATTAGCTAAAAAATATATTAAAAATCCTAATAAATATAACTATGAAGTTACCGACCAAAATCGAGTAAAGGTAAAAGGGAATAAGACAGTTAAAGCAAATTTACCTGCTCACTCTGTTAAAGCTACTCATAAAGAAGATGAAGGTAGAGTAATTTATGTAGATGTTAGTAAACATGGAGGACAAGTAATCTGGTTGCTTAACCAAAGGGGTGTAGGTGAAAAGAAGGTTAATCTTGAAACTGCTCGCGATAAGGCAGCAGATTTTCTTGAACAAAATGGTTATGAAAATATGTTAGCCTCTTCAACTAAAAAGTTTAATAAAACATTAATTGCCTCCTTTATTCCAGTACAGAATGGAGTATTGCTTAATCCTGATGCAGTAACTGTAGAAATAGCATTAGATAATGGTGAAATAACTGGATTTAATGGGATTGATTATGCTTTAAATCATAAAAAAAGATCTAGTGAAAAGTTACAACCTAAGTTGAGTTTAGAAGAAGCCAAAAAAAGAGTAAGTAAAAACTTACAACTAACTAAAAAACCTCGACTTGTTCTGTCTGATATTAGAGGAGAGGAAAAGTTATGTTATGAGTTTGTAGGAGAAGTGGAGAAAAAAGGACAGACCTTCAGTGTGAAGATTAATGCAATGGATGGAAAAGAAGAAGTTATTAAAAATATTGATGATGATATATATAAGACATATGATTAATAAGTAATTTGAAGAATATAAGAGTAATAACTATTTAAGGTGATATAATTTGATTTAATTAGGGATATGATAAACACTAACAACTTGACCTTTGGCCCCTGTTTGTATATACTATTAAACGGTGCAATTGAGAAAAGGGCGAATAGCTCAGTTGGGAGAGCACCTGCCTTACAAGCAGGGGGTCACAGGTTCGAGCCCTGTTTCGCCCACCATTAAAATACAGTAATAAGTGACCAACGAATAGTTTTATTATTTGGTTACGGATTACTAGTTATTAGTCACTGATTTTTGGGGATGTGGTGTAGCTGGTTAACACGCCGGCCTGTCACGCCGGAGATCGCGAGTTCGAATCTCGTCGTCCCCGCCATAAGAGTGGCGAGATAGCTCAGTTGGTAGAGCAGTGGATTGAAAATCCTCGTGTCCCCGGTTCGAATCCGGGTCTTGCCACCATTCTTTATTATGCGAAAGTAGCTCAGCTGGTAGAGCACCTCGTTGCCAACGAGAAGGTCGCGGGTTCGACTCCCGTCTTTCGCTCCATTAGGTGGCATAGCTAAGTTGGTAAGGCAGAGGACTGCAAATCCTCCATTCCCCGGTTCGAGTCCGGGTGCCACCTCCAATTAAATTTTGCTCTTGACACCTTTCATTATATTTTGTATAATAATAAATGTGGCTAATGAAAATAAAATATGCCGGGGTGGCGGAATTGGCAGACGCATCGGACTTAAAATCCGATGGGCCCTTTAGTGCCCGTGTGGGTTCGAGTCCCACCCCCGGCACCATTTAAATACTTTTTGTATAAATTATATATTACTAATTAAATATTGAGGGGATATAGCTCAGTTGGGAGAGCGCTACGTTGACATCGTAGAGGTCAGTGGTTCGAACCCGCTTATCCCCACCACTTATAAAGCATTGATATATAAAGAATTATAACCTGTCACTAAGACAGGTTATTTTTATTTTTTTGATGATAATGTCGCCATTTTGTCATTTATTAAGGCTATTTTTCTGTCTATAGGTAAAAAAGAATCTACTTATTTATTAAAAAATATTGTTCTATGGATATTAAATTTTCTATTTTAAAGTGTTTATTTAGATTGTCTTTTACAGTTTGTGGGCCTGGAAATTTAGGAGAGTTTTTTGTGAGTATTAATGATCTTATTATTAGGAGTTAGTTTATTATTACCTATGTTGAATAGAAAAGATTATAGTGGATAAAATAATTTTAGAAACTATTATGTAATAATTCAGCATAGGAGTGTTTATATAATGAGTATTAAAGAGATAATAGCAGATCTTATTAGTTCAAAAGAGAAAAAGATAAATTCTGTTAATGTTCAAGAAAGTTATAATTTATGGGAAGGTCTTAGAACTAGATATGATGTAATTGAGGAGATACAGATATACGAAAGTTTTATTCACGATTTAGATTTTGAGCTTATTACTCAAAGTATTCTATCCAATATATTTGAAGAGCAAATAAATAAGCTTGAAACTAAGCTTAATAAGTATAAGATATCTTTACCCAATAGACCGCCAAAAAGTGTTCGGACAACAGTAAATACTGAGGTATTAAGTGATCGTCTTATAGCAATCAAGGTTTTAGAGATTATTCAAGTAGATCTTGATTTACATATAAGATCTATTAGAACTTCAACTACAAATGAAAGTGTTAGAAAATTATTTAAAAAGTTTTTGAATGATACAATTTCATTATATGATAAAGTAATTAAATATTTGAAAACTAAAGGTTGGATGGGGATTCCTCCTCAATATCCTAATCTACCTAAAGGAACCAATGAACAAATTGATTCTGGAGAAGTATTTCATCTTTTTGATCACCTTACAGCAAGATATGATGCAGTTGGTATTACGCAAATTTTTCATAATCAAACCGATGATTCAGATTTCAAGTATATATTAAAAAAAGGTTTACAGAGTACCTTAGAAAATCAGATTAATACTCTTGAAAAGGAAATGAATTATTTTGGAATTCCTTTACCAATGAGACCGGCTAAAAGTGTCAAAGCTAAAATAAATTCTGAACCAATAGAGGATGAACTTATCTTTCGTGAGGTTTTCACAAGTATTTCAAATATGTTAAATTTACATGCTAATGGTTTTAAGCAAAATGTTACTAATGATCGTATTCGTAATATGTATATTAATTTTTTAAAGAAAGAAGTTAAATTATATAATCAGTTAGTGAAGTATGGTAAACTAAAGGGATGGTCACGTCCTATACCTATGTATAAAGTAGGAAAAAGTGGTGACTAATTAGAAGATAATAAAGTGTTACAGGCTAACTTCTAACAACATAATCTAACGGATACATCACTATAAAAGTCAATAATCATGTATCCTATAAAAAAATACGACAGTTTTCATTCCATTTTCAATGGTGATCTACAACCTGCAAAAACGCAGGATCCGGTAGATCACCATTTTTGTTTAAAATGTTAATGAATTAAAAATTATTTAAAATTAAGAGGTAGAAATGAAAAAGAAAAGTGTTAAACTTCCGGATTAAAGTGGAACTAAGTGTTGTTTTTATAATAATAGGTTATATAGTAAGATGTAATTGAAGATTGAGAATTGGTCTTTAGTAAAATATTAATAACAGGCAATATATAAGAACTTCCATACTTAAAATAGCATGATAAGCCTAATGCTAAATAGTAGAGGTAAAAGAGGAAAGTATTAAATTTCCGGATTAAAGTGGAACTAACTATTGTTTTTATAGTAATAGGTTGTATGGTAAGCTATAATTGAAGATTGATAATTAGTCTTTGGTAATACTTAATAAAGGGGTGAAGAAAATATTAGGTTTAGCTAATGAAAGAAGTATAAATATTCTATCTATTTTGCTTGAAAAAAGAGATCCAGTAGTTACTAAAGAATTAGCTGAAGAATTTAATGTTTCTAACAGAACAATTAGAAATGACTTAAATAAGTTAGAAAATTGGTTAGAAGATAGAGAGATAAATTTAGTAAAAAAGCCAAGAGTAGGAGTTTGGTTAGAAATTGGTGATAATCGAAGGATAGAATTAAAACAAAAGGTTGAAAAATTAATTGAATATAATAATCCTTTATCCCCATTACAGAGACAAAAGTTTATTTTAAAACGTTTATTAAAAGATCGAAGATATACCATGAAATCATTAGCTGATGAACTATATGTTAGTAGAACTACTATTTATAATGATTTAGAGGAAGTAGAAAAATGGTTAAGTGAATATAATTTGTTATTAGAAAGAAAGAGATATTATGGTATCCAAATTCGAGGTGAAGAAAAGGATTGGAGAAAAGCAGTAGCAGATTTATTAGCTGATCTTAAAGATAACGAAGAGTTAAAAGAAATATTAGATAAGACTACAAGTTTACATCCTGATAGTAGGATAGATAATAAAACTTACAATCAATTAAAAGAATTATTTAATAGTATTAATTTTAGAAGAATTGAAGAAATCTTAGCTAAAGCAGAAGAAGAATTAAAATTCTTATTTACTGATGATGCTTTTGTTGGTTTGATAATCCATATTGCCATTAGTATGGAAAGATTAAGTAAGAATAAAGATATAGAAATGGATCAGGAACAATTAAGTAATTTAAAACAGAAAGAAGAATTTAAAGTAGCTAGATTTATAGCAGAAAAAATAGAAAATAATTTAGAAATTAAAATTCCTGAGGCTGAAATAGGGTATATTTCTTTACACATTTTAGGAGCTAAATTACAACAAAATATAAACACTCAAAATTTACAAGATGTTTTAAATGATGCTGACCCTAAAGTTCTTGATATAGCAGAGGATATTATTGATATAGCAGAAGAAATTTTAGATGTTAATCTAAGAAATGACTCACAGTTACTGTTAGGATTGGTTTTACATTTACGTTCGGCTATAAATCGTTTAAGATATGGGTTAAGTCTTAGAAATCCATTATTAGATAGAATTAAGAATAATTATCCTAATGTTTTTGGAGCAGCTTGGGCTTCTAGTATTGTATTTGAAAAACATTTAAATGTTACAGTTACTGAAGAAGAAGTAGGTTATCTTGCTTTACATTTAGGAGCTGCTTTAGAAAGAATAAAAAATAAAGTTAATGCTATGATTGTTTGTGGTAGTGGAGTTGGGACTTCTCAATTAGTAGCAACTAGGTTGGAGCAAAGATTATCTGGAATTGAAATAGTAGGTATTATGTCAGCCCATAAATTAAATGATGAAAGTCTTAAAAATATAGATGTTATTATTAGTACTATTCCCTTATCTAATTGTTCTAAACCAGTAATAAAGATTGGCCCTTTAGGAACTAAAAATGATATTGAGTTAATTAAAAGTAGAGTTAATGGGGTAATAGAGAAAAAACAAAAAGAAGAGTTAGGGTTAAATGTATCATACACTGAGAATAATAAGTTATTTAATGATGATTTAATATACATTGATTTAGAACTTGATTGTAAAGAAAAGGTTATTAAATTTTTATCTGAACAAGTTATGAAACAAGGATATATTAGTTCTGGTTTTATTGAATCTGCTTTAGCGAGAGAGGATCTGACTTCTACAGAGATGAAGAATGGGGTAGCAATTCCACATGGAGAAGATGATTATGTTTTGGATTCTGTAGTAGCTGTAGCTACTTTAGCCAAGCCGATACAATGGGAAAATGATGTTGTAGATACAGTATTTTTACTTGCTCTTAAAAGTGAGGGAGCAGCTAAACAGTTTTTTAAGCATTTTCAAATAATTATTGAAAATGAAGAATTACTAGCAAAAATTAAAGATGCTGAGCAAGAAGAAAATATAATAAATGTAATATTAAGCCATTCATAAAAAGGTTATACTGAAATATTTATTTCACTTATAAGTTTTCATAATATTATGAAAATATAAGAAAATAAAATTTTATAATAAGGAGGTGAAATAATGATTGTTGATTCTGATTTAGTAAAAATAAATCCTCAGGTTCAAACCAAAGAAGAAGTGATTTGTTCATTAAGTAATTTATTATTGAAAAAAGGGATTATAAAAGAAAGTTTTTATGAAGCAGTGATAAAAAGAGAGGAAGAATTTCCTACGGGCTTACAAGGGAAGTATATTAATTTTGCAATTCCACATACAGAATCTCGCCATGTGAATGAATCTGCTATTGCAGTGGCAACTTTAGAGAATGGTGTTAAATTTAATGGTATGGAAGATTCAAAAAAGGAATATGAAGTTGAGGTTATTTTCTTATTGTCAGTCAAAGATAGATCTAAGCAAACAACTATTTTACAAAATCTGTTGCAATTAATGCAAGATGAAGAAAAAATAAAACTTTTATTAACAGCGAAAGATGATACTGAAATAGTGAATCTTTTAGAGAATAATGTAGTAAAAAGCTTGGAAGTTAAAAAATAAATTTAAGGAGGATTAAAATGTTAAAAAAGTTAGCTAATACTATTAGAGGTCTATCAGCAGATGCAATTGAAAAGGCTAATTCTGGTCATCCAGGTTTACCTATTGGATGTGCAGAAATAGGAAGTGTACTTTTTAGTGAAATTATGAAGCATAATCCAGAGAATCCAGACTGGGCTAATCGAGACCGATTTGTTTTATCCGCAGGACATGGCTCAATGTTACTGTATTCATTGTTACATTTAACAGGTTATGATTTAAGCTTAGATGATTTAAAGGAGTTTAGACAATTAGATTCTAGAACTCCTGGACATCCTGAATATGGTCATACACCAGGTATTGAAACTACTACTGGGCCATTAGGCCAAGGGTTTGCTAATGCAGTTGGAATGGCTGTAACAGAAGAGATGATGGCAGAAAGATATAATACAGATGAATATCAGATTGTAGATCATTATACATACACTCTGCTTGGCGATGGTTGTATGATGGAAGGGATTGTTCAAGAGGCTGCCTCTTTAGCAGGGCATTTAGGTTTAAATAAATTAATTGCTATTTATGATGATAATGATATTTCAATTGCTGGTAATACAGATATTACATTTACTGAATCAGTAGCTGATAGATTTAAAGCTTGTGGTTGGCATGTTATTGAGAATGTTGATGGGCATAATATAGATGAAATTAAAGCAGCTTTAGCAGATGGGAAACAAGAAATAGAAAAACCAACTCTTATAATTGCTAATACTCATATTGCTTATGGGGCTCCTACTAAGCAAGATAGTAGTTCAGCTCATGGAGCACCGTTAGGTGAAGAAGAAATTAAAGGATTAAAAGAAAATATTGGTCTGCCAACAGATGAAAAATTTTATGTTTCAGAAGAAGTTAAAGAATTCACTACTA
This sequence comes from Halanaerocella petrolearia, assembly GCF_054657875.1. Lineage (NCBI taxonomy): Bacteria > Bacillati > Bacillota > Clostridia > Halanaerobiales > Halobacteroidaceae > Halanaerocella > Halanaerocella petrolearia. The sequence goes on along the minus strand of NZ_BAAHXW010000001.1, from coordinate 1,067,934 downwards.
ATAAATTAGAAAAATTTAAGCAATCAAATAAAGAATGGCAAAGGGAATTTGAAGAATGGGCCAACAACTATCCTGAATTGAAAGCTGAGTGGGATGAAGCGTATAATTTAGAACTTCCTGAAAACTTAAGAGAGATGTTAGAAGAGGTAGAAATTGAAACACCAACTGCTACTCGAGATGCTTCTGGAGCTACATTGCGAAAAATAGCTGACAAGGTGCCATATTTAGTAGGAGGATCAGCAGATTTAGCCCCATCTAATAGAACTTATCTTGAGCACTATGGTGAAATCCAAAAGAATAATTATAATGGTCGTAACTTTAGATTTGGAGTTAGAGAACATGCTATGGCAGCTATTGCTAATGGAATTTCTCTTCATGGAGGATTAAGACCATTTGTAGCAACATTCCATATCTTTAGTGATTATATGCGACCAGCAATGCGAATGGCAGCTTTGATGAAACAACCAATAACTTATGTTTTAACTCATGATTCTATTTATGTAGGAGAAGACGGGCCAACTCATCAGCCAATAGAGCAGACAGAGTCTTTAAGATTAATTCCTAATTTAAAAGTAATTAGACCAGCAGATGAAGAAGAAACTAAAGCTGCTTGGGTGCAAGCTATGGAAAGAACAGAAGGGCCAACAGCCATTGTCTTAACCAGACAAGGTTTATCTCATATAGAGAAAGAGCAAGAACCTTACTTTTATAAAGGTGGTTATGTAGTAAGTGGCAAAAAAGATGCAGATGTTGTACTACTAGCAAGTGGTAGTGAAGTATCTTTAGCTTATGAAGTATCAGAATTACTTCAAGAGAATAATAAGAAGACTAGATTGATATCTGTACCAGATAGGGAAGAGTTTACTAATCAAGATCAAAGATATATTAATGAAATATTAGGTTCAATGGATGGTCTAAGAGTAGCAATTGAAGCTGGGGTAGGTCAAGGCTGGTATCAATTATTAAGAGATAAGGATTGTTTAATTGATATAAATAGATTTGGAGCTAGTGGACCAGGATCAGAGGTTGCTAAAGAGCTTGGTTTATCTGCAAATGAAATTGCTAATAATATTCTTAGTAAGCTTGACTGATAAAGATAATAAACCATATAAGAATTATAATAATATATAAGGGTTTAGATTTAATAAAATATCAAGGAGGTAATACTAATGGCTAAGAAAAAAATAATGGTGGCTTGTGGAGCCGGAGTTGCTACTTCAACAGTCGTAACTGGAAAGGTAGAAGAAATTTGTGAGAAGAATGGTATTGACGCTAAAATTCGTAAGGGTAAAATTGTGGAGGTTCCTACTGACGAAGGTGAATTAGATTTATTAGTTAGTACTACAGTTGTAGATGAAGATGACTATCCATTTCCAGTGATTAATGGTAAGAATTTTCTAACAGGTGTGGGAATAGAAGAAACGACTCAAGAAATTCTAGATGTCTTAAACAAATAATATTAACTATAGGGGGTAATAGAATGTTAGATCAACTAACGCAAATGATGCAGGCTTTTCTTGGTCTAGGTCCTACAGTTATTTTACCAGTTGCTATTTTCTTTTTAGGATTATTCTTTGGGCAAAAACCATCTAAAGCATTAAAATCTGGTTTAACAATTGGTATTGGATTTGTAGGAATTTTCTTAGTAGTTGATTTGTTAGTTAGCAATTTAGGTCCTGCTGCTAAGGGAATGGTAGAAAGATTTGGTTTACAATTAAATGCTATTGATACTGGTTGGCCAACTTCTGCTAGTATTGCTTGGGGATCTCCTATAGCAGGATTAATTATACCAGTAGGAATAGCTGTTAATATAATTATGTTAGTAACTAAAACTACTAAAACAATGGATGTTGATATTTGGAATTACTGGCATTTTGCTTTTATGGGAGGGATGGTTTATGCAACTACTGGTAGTATTTTGCAAGCTGTAATAGCATCTGTTATCTTTGAAATTATTGTATTAAAGATAGCAGATTATACAGCACCTTATTTAGAAGAATATTTTGATCTACCAGGTGTATCAATTCCAACTGGAAGTACTGTTTCTTACGTTCCAATTGGAATTCCATTAGTGAAATTATGTCAGAAGATTCCTGTGATCAAAGACATAGAGTTAGATACAAAAACTGTTAAAGAAAAATTTGGAATTTTCGGTGAACCAATGTTTATTGGAATAGTCTTAGGAGCTATATTGGCTGTCTTAGCAGGTTATGCTCCAGGTAAGATTATTAATACTGGTATTTCAATGGGGGCAGTTATGTATTTAATGCCTAAAATGGTAGGAATCTTAATGGATGGTTTAAATCCTGTTTCTGAATCTGCTCGTGACTTTTTAAATGAAAAATTTGAAGATGCTGATGATATTTATATTGGTTTAGATGCTGCTGTATCAATTGGACATCCGTCAGTAATTGCTACTGCTTTAATCTTAGTGCCAATTACTGTAGCACTAGCAGTGATTTTGCCAGGGAATCAGGTATTACCATTTGGAGATTTAGCAACAATTCCTTTTGTAGTTAGTTTAATTGTAGCTGCTGCGGAGGGTAATATCTTCCACTCTGTAATTTCTGGGGTTGTAGTAATTACTATGTCTTTATATATGGCAACTGATTTAGCACCTGAATTTACTCAGATGGCTCAAGAAGCTAGTGTTAATTTACCTAAAGAAGCACAAAATGCTACTTTAATTACTGCAATTGATCAAGCTGGTAATTTAATTCAATGGGTAATTTATAAGATTTGGGCATTATTTTAAAAACCAAGCCTTTTATTATTAAAATAATTTAAATAAGTAGATTGATAATTATAAGTTAAGGAGTGTGTATAATATGAAGGCATTGCAAAAGAAGGAATTAGGGTTTGGCAATCTAGAGGTAGTGGACGTTGAAGAGCCTAGTTTAAAGCCTGATCAGATAAAGATTTTAGTAAAGGCTGCTGGAGTTTGTGGTACAGATTTAGAAACTTATAAGGGTAATTATAATGTGGCCACTCCATTAACTCTGGGACATGAATTTGCGGGTGAAGTTGTTGAAGTAGGGAAGAGTGTAACTGAATTTGAAGTTGGAGATCAGGTTACTAGTGAAACAACATTCTATATTTGTGGGGAATGTAGATATTGTAAAAGTAAAGATTATAACTTGTGTTCAAATAGAAAAGGGTTAGGGAGCCAACAAGATGGAGGTTTTGCTAAATATGTTATAGCAAGAAAGGAAAGTGTGCATAAGTTACCTGAGAATGTTGATTATATTTCTGCAGCACTGACTGAACCTCTAGCTTGTGCTTATCATGCAGTTAAAGAGAAAGCAGATATTAAAGAAGGAGATGTAGTGGCAATTTTAGGGCCAGGTCCTATTGGATTGCTGGCAGCTCAAGTTGCAAAGACTTGTGGAGCAGAGGTTATTATTGCAGGATTAGATGCAGATAAGGATAGATTAAAGAAAGCAGAAGAATTAGGAATTGATAGAATAGTTAATCTTGAACAGGAAGATATTAATGAGGTAATAGCAGATAGAACTAAAGGTTATGGGGCTGATGTAGTAATTGAATGTAGTGGAGCTGTTCCAGCTTGTAATATGGGACTAGATATATTAAGAAAGAAATCAGAATTTGTACAATTAGGTATTTTTCCAGAAGATAAAGTTAAAGTTAATTTTGATGATATTGTTCAAAAGGAAATAGAAGTTATAGGTTCTAGAAGTCAAAAACCTAGTTGTTGGCCTGCTTCATTAGAATTAATGAATAGTGGAGCGGTTGATACAAAATCCCTAGTAACTCACCAATTTAATATTGATGAATGGGATAAGGCATATGAAGCTATTGAAAATAGTGAGGCAATAAAAGTTGTTTTAAAGCCAATTGAATAACTTAAATAAGACAGGAAGTTAATAGTATAAGAAAATATAAGAAATAATTACAAGTGCTATTACTCCTTGATAATTTTTATTTAATTCAAAAAAAGAGGAAAGAAAAGTCGCTCATTTTCTAGTATTATATTAGGCAACCAACCATTAAAATTACTAGAAAGGGGCGACTCAAAATAATTATAACATTTAAGTTAAAGCATTAAAAGATTGTTTTTTATATTTAAGGAGGAAAAATATGAAAATAGCTATTGGAAGTGACCATGGAGGTTTTAAACTAAAACAAGAAGTGAAAACAGTATTGGAAAAACTAGAAGTAGACTATCAAGATTTAGGAGCTTATAATGAAGAATCAATAGATTACGGGCCAATTGCTAAAGAAGTAGCAGAAAAAGTTGCTAATGGAAAAGTAGACAGAGGGATTTTAATCTGTGGGACAGGTATTGGAATGTCTATTATGGCTAATAAAGTAAAAGGAATTAAAGCATCATTAGTTCATAATATATTTTCTGCAAAAGCTACTCGTGCTCATAATAATTCAAATATATTATGTATGGGAGATAGAGTTGTTGGCCCGGAAATAGCTAAAGAAATAACGAAAGTTTGGTTAACTACGGATTTTGATGGGGGAAGACACCAAAGAAGATTAAACTTTATTGAAGAATATGAATAAATTAAAATATAAAGGTGGTGTAAATCATGTATGATAGTTTTACTAGAAATATGGTAAGAGCAGCCCTAGGACCTCATGGTAGAGCAATGGCAGATTTCTATCTTGAACATCAATTTATTATTAATGGACTTGTAGTAGGATTAGTTATAATAAAGAAATTACTAACTCATTTTAGTAATAAAAAAGAAAAAGATAATGATTCTAAGCCATTTTCTGAAGAAGAATTAAATTATTGTTAGGAGGAATAAATAAAATGGTTCAAGTAGCAGCATCAATTTTATCATCAGATTTTAGTCAATTAGTAAAAGAGATAAAGACAGTTAAGGAAGCCGATTATTTGCATATTGATATTATGGATGGTCAATTTGTCCCTAATATTACTATAGGGCCAATAGTATTAGATTCAATTCAAAATAAAACAGATCAAGTATTAGATGTTCATTTAATGATTGAAAATCCTGACCAGTATATTTATCCCTTTGTCAAAGCAGGGGCAGATATAATTACAGTTCATGCTGAAACTTGTTGTCACTTACATCGAACAATTCAAAAGATTAAGGAACAAGGGATTAAAGCAGCAGTAGCGTTAAATCCGGCAACTTCATTATCGGAGATTGAATATGTTTTGGATGAACTAGATATGGTATTAGTTATGACTGTTAATCCAGGATTTGGAGGACAAGATTTTATTGTAGAAATGCTACCAAAAATTAAACAGTTAAGAGAGAAAATTAATAATAGTAATTTGGAAGTTGATGGTGGAATTAAACCTGGGGGTATAGCAAATAAGGTAGTTAAAGCTGGAGCTAATATTTTAGTATCTGGCTCGGCTATATTTAAAGCTCGTGATAGATGTCAAGCTATTAGAAAGTTAAGATAAATTAAGGAGGAAGAAGAATGGAGAAAATTGGAGTTTTAACAAGTGGCGGAGATGCTCCAGGGATGAATGGAGCCATTCGAGCAATTGTTAAAACTGGAATTTATCATGACTTAGAAGTTATAGGAATCGAATATGGATATATTGGTTTATTAGAAAAGAGGTATAGAAAATTAAAAATTTCTGATGTAGAAAATATTATTCATAGAGGAGGAACGATTCTTAAATCAGGTAGGACAGAAGACATTAAAAATAAATCAGGATTTGAGAAAGCTGTAAATAATGTCAATCAGTTAGGATTAGATGGATTAATTGTAATTGGTGGGAATGGATCTTTAAAAGGTGCAGAAAAATTTGCTAAAGCAGGCATAAAAACAATAGGAATTCCAGCTACCATTGATAATGATGTTGCAGATACTGATTATTCTATTGGTTTTGATACTGCTTGTAGTATAGTTATTAATGCAGTTGATAATATCCTAGATACAGCAACTTCTTTAGTAGCAGATAATCCTCGTGTTTTTCTGATTGAGGTAATGGGTCGAGATTGTGGTGAAATTGCTATGATGTCATCTCTAGCTAGTAGTATTGATCTAGCTTTAGTTCCAGAAGAATTTATTACTTATATTGAAATGGTTAATAAATTAAAAGAAAAGTTTAAGAGAGGGAAAAATTATTCTATTATTTTAATGTCTGAAGGAGCAGGAGATATTGATGATGTAAGTAATGAATTAGAAAAGAGATTAGGCTTTGAAGTAAAACCAGTTTTATTAGGTCATCAGCAACGAGGGGGGAAGCCCACTGCTTTTGATAGGGTTTTAGCAAGTAAATTAGGTGTTAAAGCAGTAGAACAGTTAATAAGAGGTGAAATTAATAATTTAGTAGGAGTAAAAAATAATGAATTTAATGCTATAGATTTATCTATTGTCAATAGTAATAATAGGGAGTGGAACTCTGATTTTTTTGAATTGAGTGAAAGACTGAGCTATTAAAGCTATAATTAGATAAGGGGGATATTATTGGACTTAAAAGAAGTTTTAGAACAGGTTAAAAATTGGTGTAGAGAAATTGGTAAAATACAAGTTGAAAAAATGAACTCTAATTTAAAAGTTAATACAAAAGATGATGAGATTGATTTGGTAACTGAAGTTGATGGGCTATCAGAAAAATTAATTCTTGAGAAAATAAAAAATAATTATCCAGAACATTCAATTCTTTCAGAAGAAAGTGGAAGAGAAGAACAAAATTCTAATTATAGATGGATTATAGACCCAATTGATGGAACTACTAATTATGCTAATGGATTTTTTATGTTTAGTATTTCTATAGCTTTACAATTTAAAGGAGAAATAATCTTAGGAGTTGTTTATGCTCCCAAATTAGCTCTTTTATATTCAGCAATTAAAGGAGAAGGGGCATATTTAAATGGAGAAAGAATAAATGTAGCAACTACTGATTGTTTGAGAGAGGCTTTATTAGTAACTGGTTTTCCTTATGATCGAGCAAGTAGTTCTGATAATAATATTGATTATTTTAGCAAGTTAGTTCCTAAAATTAGAGGAGTAAGAAGGACAGGAAGTGCAGCTCTTGATTTATGTAGTGTAGCAACTGGTGCTTTTGATGGATATTGGGAGATAAAGGTGAAGATTTGGGATATGGCTGCAGGTAACTTGATTGTAAAAGAAGCAGGAGGAAAAGTTATCACTCGAGATAAAGAAACAGAAACAGAGATAACAATTTTAGCTGGTAATAATAATATAGTAAATTTAATATCAGATGAATTAGAATTAAAATGATAACTTAAATTAAATTTTTTAAGAAGTAATTTGTGAAATATTGTAATAATATAATAGATAATATTTCAAACACCTAGGACTAATCTGGGTGTTTTTTATTTTTCTTCCCTTTTTTTAATAGTATATAAGTTTTTAAAGTTACATATAATATTATAGATTGTGCTTAAAGGGGAGGGGGAGGGATGTCTGTAATAAGTATTGGTACTAATAACTATGCTGATGCTTTGAGAGAAAGACTCTTTTTTGAATTGCAGTTTTTGCAAGAGGATGGGATTGATATTGAAATAGATGAAATAAACCAATCTGATACAGTAATATTTAAATGTCAGTATAATGGGAGAAAAGAAGAATATTTACTTGATCTATTTAAAGAATATATTGCTAATGTTTTGTCTGATGTAATAATTAATTCTCTAGAGGACAACTTGTTAAGGAAGATTTTGTATAATGAACATAAATATTTCTCTACTAAAGAAGAAGATCAAGTTTTAGAAACAGCTTATGATAGACTTAATTTTTTAGTCAGTCAAGATAATGAAGAAGTAGTCTCTAAAATTCAGCGTAAAAATAGAATCTTTTTAGAAATTATTGATTATTTAGAGTTAGAAACTGAAATTATTTTAGAAGGATTTGTTAGATTTCGGCTTAAAAATTATTTAACTGAGTTAGAGGTGGCTATTGATGGAGCAGTAGAAGATTATTTAGTTGAAAAAGAATATAAGGAATTTGTTCATCTTCTAAAAAACTTTATTGATGATCAAGCTCCTAAGAATAAAATAGTTAATGTAGTTAAGATTGAAGATGATAATTTTCAATTATTAGATCATAATGGAATTGTATTGGATAATATCTTTTTAGATGAATATATTCTCCAAATGGTAGATGAAGAATTAGCCTCTGAAGATTTATTAATCAGTTCTTTGATTACTATTGCACCTGAGGAGATTATTCTTCACTTTAAAGAGCCTATATCTGTAGTTAAAACTTTGGAAAGTGTTTTTACTGATCGACTTTCAATCTGTTTGGGGTGTCAGTATTGTGAATTAAGTGATTTTAGTGAGTTAGAATAATTTTAAAACTAGCTTGACATTAATTTAGTTGGAAAGTATAATTATGATAAGTTAATATGACAACAACGTTGATGAGGAAGAGTAGGTTAATTTTATTCTTATTAGGGAATGGAGGCTATAAACTGGAAGTCTCCTAAGGATAGTTAATTGAAGACCGCCTCTGAGTTGGCCCTTGAATAGTTATACTAAGTAGAGGAGTCCGGTATAAGCCGTTATCTTACTTAAGTGATATCTATATTATCTTTAGTATAGATTTAATTAGAGTGGAACCGCGAACCCTTCGTCTCTATGTTTGGAGAGGGAGGGTTTTTTAGTTTTTGTAGTTAATAATAAATCATAGGTTATAAAAGGGAGGCCAAAATAATGAGTAAAGTAAAAATAACTTTACCTGATGGATCTAGTCGTAAATATGAAATAGGGACTACTATTAGGGAAGTGGCCTTTGATATCGGGCCAAGGTTAGGAAAAGCTGCTGTAGCAGGAAAGGTAGATGGACAAGCAGTTGATATCAGTTATGAATTAAATGAAGATGTTGAGTTAGCAATTATAACTATTGATTCTGAAGAGGGATTAGAGGTTTATCGCCACACTGCTGCTCATATTTTAGCTCAAGCAGTAAAGAGAGTATATGATGATGTGAAATTAGCTATCGGGCCAACTATTGATGATGGTTTCTATTATGATTTCGATTTAGATACTAAAGTCTCTGAAAATGACTTTGAGAAGATTGAATCTGAAATGAAAGAAATCATTACATCAGATTATGAGATTGAACGTACAGAGATAGCTAAAGAAGAAGCTATTGCTATGATGAAAGAAGAAGGTGAAGAGTATAAAGTTGAATTAATTGAAGAGTTAGATGATGATACAGTCAGCTTTTATAAACAAGGAGACTTTATTGACTTATGTCGAGGACCACACTTACCTTCTACTGGTAAATTAAAGACAAATGCCTTTAAACTATTAAATGTTGCTGGAGCTTATTGGCGTGGTGATGAAAATAATAAGATGTTACAGAGAGTTTATGCTACTGCCTTCTATAAAAAGGCTGAATTAGAGGATCATTTAAATAAATTAGAAGAAGCTAAGAAACGCGACCATAGAAAGATAGGACAGGAGTTAGATCTATTTAGCTTACAGGATGAAGGGCCAGGATTTCCATTCTTCCATCCTAAAGGTATGGTAGTTAGAAACCAATTAATTGACTTCTGGAAAGAAGAGCATCGTAAAGCAGGATATGACGAGATTAAAACACCAGTTATTTTAAATCAACAGCTATGGGAGCAGTCTGGACACTGGGATCACTATGGTGATGATATGTACTTTACTGAAATAGATGAAGAAAACTATGCTATTAAGCCTATGAACTGTCCAGGTTCTATCTTAGTCTATAATGATAAGATGCATAGCTATCGCGATCTACCAGTTAGAATGGGTGAGTTAGGATTAGTACATCGCCATGAGTTATCTGGAACTTTGCATGGTTTAATGCGAGTAAGAAACTTTACCCAAGATGATGCCCATATTTATTGTCTACCAACTCAGATTAAAGAAGAGTTGAATGGAGTTATTAAGTTAGTTGATAAGCTTTATAGTGCTTTTGACTTTGATTATAGTGTGGAATTAAGTACTAGACCTGATAAATCAATGGGTTCTGATGAATTATGGGCCAAAGCTACTAATGCTTTAAGAGAAGCAATTGAAGACAATGAATTAGATTATGTAGTCAATGAAGGAGATGGAGCTTTTTATGGGCCAAAGATTGACTTTCAGCTTGAAGATAGCTTGGGTCGAACTTGGCAGTGTGGAACAATCCAGCTTGATTTCCAGATGCCAGAGCGTTTTGACTTAACTTATATTGGAGAAGATGGAGATGAGCATCGTCCAGTAATGATCCATAGAGCTATCCTTGGTAGTATAGAACGATTTATGGGTATCTTAATTGAACATTATGCTGGTGCATTCCCAACATGGTTGGCGCCAGTTCAAGCAGAAATTATTCCAATTACTGATGATCACTTAGATTATGCTTATGATCTTAAAGAAGAGTTAGAGGCTGCTGGAGTTAGAGTAGAAGTTGATGCTAGAAAAGAAAAGATGGGCTATAAGATTAGAGAAGCTCAGATGCAACAGATTCCTTACATGTTAATTGTAGGTGACAATGAGATAGAAGATGAAACAGTATCAGTTCGACACCGTCGAGAAGGAGATATGGGAGCAGTTGATGCTGATCAATTTAAAGCAGATATTGTAGAAGAGATTAAGAATAAAGAGTAGTAGTGAGTGGTGAGTTGTGTGTCATGTGTCGTGAGCTAATTCAAAACCTATAAATTTAAAATTTAGTTTTGTCTTAAAGAAATTGAATTAGCTCTAGGCTCATAGCTAATAACTTTTCTCTTGACTGCTATATAGTGATATGTTATACTAAGTAAGGACAATAAAGCAGAAGTCATCCGCTTCTCACCTGAGACAAAGAAGCTTAGGTTAATATAATTAGCTTATATACCTAGGGGTATGTATGTCTAATTTTTTTACTGCGGATGGCCTAATTAAAGGTCATCTTTTTCTTATTTCAGGAGGTGTATGTAAAATTAGTGCCGAAGATTTAAGAGTTAACCAGCAAATTAGAGCTAGAGAAGTAAGAATTGTAGATAATGATGGTGAACAAGTTGGTATTATGTCACTTAAGAAAGGCTTAAGTTTAGCTGATGAAAAGGATTTAGATTTAGTCGAGGTTGCTCCTCAAGCTAAACCGCCTGTCTGTAAGATTATGGACTATGGTAAGTATAAGTATGAGCAGGCTAAGAAAGCTAAGAGAGCCAAGCAAAATCAAAATGTAATGAAGACTAAAGAAGTTCAGCTAAGTGCTAATATTGAAGACCATGACTTTAATGTTAAAGCCAAGATGGCTAGAAGATTCTTAAATGATAAGAATAAAGTTAAAGTTAGTCTTAGATTTAGAGGTCGGGAAATTGTTCATAAAGATCTTGGTTATGAATTAATGGATAGATTAGCTGAAAAAGTTAGTGATATAGGTAAGGTTTCTAAGAAACCTACAATGGAAGGCAGAAACATGTTAATGTTTATTACACCAAAGAGCGAGAAGTAGAAGGAGGGATAAACATGGGTAAGATGAAGACTCATAAAGGTGCTAAGAAACGCTTTAAAAAGACTGGTAAAGGTAAGTTTAAGCGTAAAAAAGGTTTTAAGAACCACTTAAATACTAAAAAGACTTCTAGTCGTAAGAATAAGTTAGGTAAAGATGCTGTAGTTCATGAAGATGATCAGAAACGTGTAGAAGAATTATTACCATATGAGTAAAACTTAATACAAGGAGGTATGAATTATGCCACGGGTTAAACGAGGTAATAGAAGAAGAAAAAGAAGAAAGAAGATTCTTAAATTAGCAAAAGGTTATTTTGGAACTAAGAGTAAATTATATAGACCAGCTACAGAACAGGTAATGAAGTCATTAAATTATGCTTATCGTGATAGGAAGCAGAAGAAAAGAGACTTTAGAAAGTTATGGATCAGCCGAATTAATGCTGCTGCTAGACAGCATGACCTACCTTATAGTCGGTTTATTCATGGCTTAAAAGAAGCTGGTGTAGAAGTTAACCGCAAAATGTTAGCTGATATGGCAATTAATGATGAAGAAGGATTTGCTGAATTAGTTGACTTAGCTAAAGAAAACATCTAACATCTCTTATAAATAAAGGGCTTAAAGTTATTTACTTTAGGCTCTTTTGCTTTTTTAATAGGAATAATATTGCTTGAATTGCAATTAAATTACAAAGAACTTGACAAATAAGTAATTAAGAAGTTATAATAATAGCACTGGAAAATTGAATACTTTTAAAGATGCCGAATTTTATACTATTATCTGGTATAGAAGCGGGGGACCCATTTTTCTTGGGGCGAATCCAGTATTAAGATTGAGATTGAGCCTAAGCTTAAGTAAATAGCTATTTTTAATAATTCTATTTAAACTTAGACTCAGACTTAAACTTAACTTGGTAAGGTTACCCTTCAACCTGAGCCCGACAGCTAACTTCGTAGGCAGTAAAGAGGGGGTAGAGAGTATGTCTATTCTATATTTTTTGGGACTACAGCTACCTGCTGTAGTCTTTTTGTATTAATATAGTCAATTAATGGAATAATTCTTATAGTATTGAATTGAAAGAGAGGTGGAGAGATGAAGAAAAGATTTAATCTGCATGAATTAAGTTCTGCTCAAATATTGTCTTTAGGATATTCAACAGTGATTTTATTAGGGGCTCTATTATTAACATTACCTATAGCTACTACAAATGGTCAAGGGATGAATCTCTTAGATGCTATTTTTACTGCTACCTCTGCTACAGCAGTAACAGGGTTAATTGTTGAGAATACAGCATCTTTCTTTACTGTCTTTGGTCAAGTTGTAATTATGTGTCTAATTCAGATTGGTGGTTTAGGAATTATGAGTATGTCTACTCTATTTGCCTTTCTGGTAGGTAAAAAAGTGACCTTAAAACATAGGTTGATGATTCAACAGGATTTAGACCAGTTTGAACTATCGGGAATTTTACAATTAGTAAAATATGTTGTAGCTGTTACTTTTACAATTGAGGGGACAGGAGCTGTGTTGTTATTTACTAGGTTTGTGCAGGATATGCCTTTAGGTAAGGCTATCTATTATGCCATTTTTCATTCAGTATCAGCTTTTAATAATGCTGGTTTTGATATCTTTGGTAACAGTTTAGCAAATTTCACTGGAGATATAACAGTTAACTTCACAATTACTAGTCTGATTATTTTAGGTGGGATTGGTTTTGCAGTAATTGCTGAAGTATATGATGGTAAAAGATTTAAGAATTTTTCTTTACAGACTAAGTTAGTTTTAAGTGTAACATTAGTTTTAATTATAGTTGGTTTTATTGGGTCTTTTATTTTAGAATACTCTAATCCAGCCACAATGGGGAATTTATCTTTAAAGGATAAGGTAATATCTTCTTACTTTTTATCTATTACTCCTCGAACGGCTGGGTTCAATACTTTACCAACAGGTTCTTTAAGAAATTCAACTATATTTTTTGTAATTATTCTGATGTTTATTGGTGCTTCACCTGGTTCTACAGGTGGTGGAATTAAGACAACTACTTTTGGAGCTTTACTTGCTGTTTTATATTCACGAGCTACTGGTAGAGATGATGTAGAAGTATATAAACGGCGGTTGGGTAGAGAGGTAATTTTTGATGCCTTATCTATTACCTTTATTGCTTCAGTTCTGGTAGCTTTAGTAACTATTATTTTGACGATTACTGAGCAGGCACAATTTATTGATCTCTTCTTTGAAGCGGTATCAGCTTTTGGAACAGTAGGTCTATCAACTGGAGTAACTGGTGATTTATCTACTATAGGTCGAATAGTAATTATTCTGACTATGTTTGCTGGTCGAGTTGGCCCTTTAACTATTGCAGTTGCAGTAGCTGAGAAGAGACATAAGGCTAATATTAGGTATCCAAAAGAGAAGATTTTAGTTGGGTAATGATTTTTAGTAAGGAGGATGAGAAATGAAACAGTTTATAGTGGTAGGTTTAGGACGTTTTGGAGCTAGTGTAGCTACTACCTTAGCTAATAAAGAACATGATGTATTGGCAATCGATATAGATGAAGACAAAGTACAGGAGATTTCTAATGAAGTAACTCATGCTGTGCAAGCAGATGCTACTTCAGAAGAGGCTTTAAATACTTTAGGAGTTGATGAATTTGATATTGCTATTGTAGGTATTGGCTCTAATATTCATGCTAATATTTTGGCTACTTTAGTTTTAAAGGAGTTAGGTGTACCTCATGTAGTAGTTAAGGCACAAGATAATTTACATGGTAAGTTATTAAGTAAAGTAGGTGCTGATAAAGTAGTTTATCCTGAACGAGATATGGGTGTTAGAGTAGCAAATAACTTAGTTTCAGCTAATGTATTAGACTATATAGAGTTGGCTCCAAATTATAGTATTGCTGAATTAATTGCTTCAGAGCAGTTAAGTGGTGAAAGTCTTAAAGATTTGGATTTACGGAGTAAATTTGGTGTTAATGTTTTGGCTATTAAATCAAATGATGATATTAATCTATCTCCAGAAGCAACAGATAAAGTCAATTCCGGTGATGTATTAGTAGTTATGGGCCAAGAAGATAGTCTTAAGCAGCTTAAGCATTATTAACATATTAGCCATGAGTTTTGAGTCGTGAGCTATGAGTAAGTTCAAAAGATTTACATTCAAAATTTAAATTTCATTAGATTCTTTGTTTTAAAAAAATTGAACTGTTTTTTAATTTTGAATTTGAAGTAGCACATGACTCATAGCTAATAGCTCACAGCTTAATATCAATTAAATTCTACTTTCAGGTTATAATCTAAAAGTATCTAGTACATATTAAAGATACAAGCGATTAACCTGGGGGTGAGAATTATTTCTTCTATAGCTAGGTCCTTGTCGCCAGCCAGGTTTTTGGTATTAGGCTATTTAATATTGATTATTTTAGGAACTATCTTATTATCACTTCCTTGGGCTACAGTTTCAGGCCAGGGATTAAATTTGATAGATTCTTTATTTACAGCTACCTCAGCTACGGCGGTGACAGGATTAATTGTAGTTAATACGGCTCATGATTTATCATTATTTGGGCAGTTAGTAGTCTTATTTTTAATTCAAATTGGTGGCTTAGGTTTAATGACTAGTTCTACTTTAGTAGTCTTATTATTAGGTAGAGAAATTACTTTTAGAGAAAGGATTATCGTTAAAGAAGAGATAAATCACTTTAATCTTGCTGGGCTAATTAAGATAGTCAAGTATATTATTGGATTGACTTTAGGAGTTGAGTTTATAGGAGCAGTTTTGTTATTCTTAAGATTTAATTCTTTATTTTCAACTGGAAAAGCAGTCTATTTTTCTATCTTTCATGCCATTTCTGCTTTCTGTAATGCAGGATTTGATCTTTTTGGCAATAGTCTAGAGGATTTTGTAACTGATCCCTATATTAATTTAGTAATTACTACTTTATTTATTGTTGGAGGGATTGGTTTTGCAGTAATTGCTGATTTATATCATAAGCGAGAATTTACTTCTCTATCTCTAAATACAAAGATAGTATTATTAATTACAATAGTCTTGATTCTGGTAGGAGTCTGTGGAATTTTTTTATTAGAGTTTTCTAATCCTAAGACATTAGGCAATTTATCTTTATCTAACAAATTGCTAGCTGCATACTTTCAGGGAGTAACACCTAGAACGGCTGGTTTTAATACAGTTCCACTTGGTAATTTAACTTCTGGAGGTTTATTTTTAGTCATTATGTTAATGATAATAGGAGCTTCTCCTGGTTCTACTGGAGGAGGGCTAAAGACAACAACTATAGGTGTCTTATTATTAACTGCTTATTCATTGGTTAAAGGTAAAAAACGACCTCAATTATTTGGTCGGACCATTCCGCAACATATTATCTATAAGGCTTTAGCAGTTACAATTGTAGGAATACTATTTGTTATTTTAGTTACTTTGGGTTTAACAATTACAGAAGAATTTTCATTTATAAAAATCTTCTTTGAAACTGTATCGGCCTTTGGGACGGTAGGTCTGTCTACAGGAATTACTAGTGCTTTAAGTTCAGTAGGTAAGTTGATGGTGGTTCTGTTAATGTTTACAGGACGAGTTGGCCCGTTGACTCTAGCAGTAGCATTAGGAGAGAAGATAGAATCAGATAAGATTAAGTATCCAACAGAAGAGATATTAATTGGGTAGAAGAGGTGCGAAGTTAATGAAACAATTTATAGTAGTCGGATTAGGACGTTTTGGTACCAGTGTAGCTAAGGTACTAGCAGATAAAAACTGTGATGTCTTGACAGTAGATGTTGACGAAAATCGAGTTCAGGAGATTAGTAATGAAGTAACTCATGCTGTACAAGCTGATGCTACTAATAAAGAAGCGTTACAAGAGTTAGGAGTGAATGACTTTGATATAGCAGTAGTTAGTATAGGTGAGGATATTCAATCCAATATTTTAGCTACCTTATTACTTAAAGAACTTGGAGTTAGCAAAGTAGTTGTTAAAGCTAATAATCAGTTACATGGGAAGGTGTTACATAAAGTAGGGGCAGATAAGATAGTTTATCCAGAACGTGATATGGGGGCTAGAATTGCTAATAACTTAGTCGATGCTAATATCTTAGAGTATATTAAGTTGGCCCCTGATTATAGTGTGATTGAGATGAAACCTAATTCTGAAATGCATAACAAAAGTTTAAAAGAATTAGAGTTAAGAAGTCGTTTTGGAGTAAATGTAATGGCTATTAAACGAGGTAAAAAGGTTGAAGTCTCTCCTCGGGCCAACTTAAAGATTGAACCTGATGATACTTTAATTGTAGTAGGAGATAACGAAAGTTTAGAAGAATTAAGAAGATTATAGATTTGAGCTATTAGCTAGGGGGTGATATAATAGCTCCTGGTATTAAGCTACAGAAAGGAGTTATTAAAAGTGATTATCTCTAGTTTTACTAATAGTAAGATTAAAGATTTGCGTTCTCTTTATAAGAAGAAATATCGGCGTCAAGAAGGTGAATTTGTTTTAGAAGGAATTAGGATTATAGAAGAAGCAATAAAGGAAGAAACAGAGATTAAGCAAGTATTCTATTCAGATTATCTCTTACGTAATCAAAGAGGTAAAGAACTTTTACATAATTTAGAAGGGGATTCTACACAAGTATATCAAATTACTGATGATTTACTACAAAAAGTAGCTGATACTACTTCTCCACAAGGTATCTTAGCTATTGTAAAGCAAGTTGATTATAACCTAACTGATCTATTGACTGGTAAGCAGAAATTATTTGTGATAGCAGACCAGGTACAAGATCCTGGGAATCTAGGAACTATTATTAGAACTGCTGATGGAGTTGGAGCTGATGGAGTAATTACTACTAAAGGAACTGTCAGTCTCTACAATCAAAAAACAATTAGAGCTACTATGGGTTCTTTATTTAGGTTACCTGTCTATCGTGAAAACAAGTTAGAAGAATTAAAGAAGAAACTAATTGAAAATCAGATTGAGCTAGTTGTTGCTGATCTCCAAGGCGATACATACCATTATGATATTGATTATTCTCAATCAGTAGCAGTAGTAGCAGGTAATGAGGGTCATGGTCCAAGACAAGATTTGATTGATGAAGCTGATGAATTGATTAAGATACCATTAGTAGGTGGAGCTGAATCACTTAATGTTGCTATGGCTACAGGAGTAATCCTTTATGAGGCTTTACGGCAAAGAATGAATTAGTCTAGACTTGTTAATATCAAAGAGCTATGATATACTTGATTTAAAATTAATAACCACAATAGCTAAGAAGGAGTCAAGTAGTTTAACCACTTATCTTGTAGGGAAGAGATGTCCTAGACTGAAAACATCTCTAAGATAATGTTAAATAAATTCACTCTGGAGCTGCTTAATTGAAATAAGTAGATTAAGCCGGTGACTGCCGTTATTAGTTAGAGTGGGCTTAAGTTAAATTTACTTAAGCTAATTAAGGTGGTACCACGGAAGCGATCCACTATCTTTCGTCCTTAGCGGAGGGGAGAAGTGGATTTTTTGTATTTAGAGATAATACTTTTATAATATTTAATTAAATATTATTTAAATTGCTGATAAAGTGGCACTTTCGTGTCACAGCTGTCTGCTATCTGCTGTGAGTCGTGAGCCAAATCAAATTCAAAAAAATAGACGCAATTCAACATCTTAAAACATAGGAATTATCAGGAGTTGGATTTTGAATTTAAATGGTTTGAATTCCTATGAGTCTTACGGACTCTCCGTGAAAATCTGCTGATAGCTCATAGCACACGACACAGGACTGTGTCACCTGTGGTGACACAATATATCAATTGAGTTTCAATTTAGAATATTTGATCAATAACAAAGAAGGAGGATTGCAAGATGGAGGAAAGACTCAACAATATTAAACAAGAAGCAACTACTTCCATTAAGGGAGCTACTAATTTAGAAGAGTTAGATGACTTAAGAGTTAAGTATCTAGGAAAGAAAGGTGAAGTAACTCAGATCTTACGTAATGTAGGTGATCTACCACCAGAGCAGAGACCAGTTATTGGAAAGTTAGCTAACCAAGTAAAAGGTCAATTACAACAGGTAATTGGTCAACGTAAAGAAGAACTAAAGCAAGCAGTTAAAGCAGAACAGTTAAAAGAAGAAAGTATTGATGTAACTCTACCAGGAACAGAAACAGAATCAGCTACTAAACATCCTTTAACATTAGTTTTTGATGAAATTAAAGAGGTCTTTTTAGGATTAGGTTTTGAAATTGCTGAGGGCCCAGAAGTAGAGACTGATTATTACAACTTTGAAGCCTTAAACTTCCCAGCTAATCATCCAGCTCGAGATATGCAAGATACTTTTTATGTTGGTGATGATAAGTTATTAAGAACTCATACTTCCTCTGTTCAGGTTAGAACAATGGAAGAGACAGAACCACCAATCAGAGTTATTGCTCCAGGTCGAGTTTATCGTTCTGATGAAATTGATGCTACACACACACCAGTTTTCCATCAGGTAGAAGGGCTAATGGTTGGTAAAGATATCTCCTTTGCTAATCTAAAAGAAATCTTAATTAAAGCTGTACATGAGTTATTTGGAGCTGAAAGAGAGGTTAGATTCAGACCAAGTTATTTCCCATTTACAGAGCCAAGTGCTGAAGTTGATGTCTCTTGTGCTAACTGTGATGGAGAAGGTTGTAATATCTGCTCTGATACAGGGTGGTTAGAAATTTTAGGTTCTGGAATGGTCCATCCAAATGTATTAGAAATGTCTGATATTGATTCAGAAAAGTATACTGGATTTGCTTTTGGAATGGGAGTAGAACGAATTGCTATGTTAAAGTATGATATTGATGATATTAGATTGTTATATGAAAATGATATTAGATTTTTAAAACAATTTAAATAGAAGGAGGATATAAGATGCAACTTTCTTATAATTGGTTACAAGAGTATGTTGATTTTGATTATACGCCAGAAGAACTAGCTCAAGAATTAACTATGGCTGGTTTGGAAGTGGAAGGAATTGAATACCAAGGTGCAGAGATTGAAACTGTTATAGTAGGCCAAATTTCAGAAATGAATGATCATGATAATGCAGATAAATTATCTGTCTGTAAGGTAGATGTAGGAGAAGAAGAACTACAGATTGTCTGTGGAGCTAATAATATGGAAGAAGGAGATAGAGTTCCAGTAGCTCCTGTAGGTACTACAATGCCTGATGGAATGGAGATTAAAGAAGTTAAGTTAAGAGGGGTAGAATCTCGTGGTATGATGTGTTCTACAGATGAGCTTAACTTACCTGATGATGGAGTAGATGGACTATTTATTCTACCTGAGGATTCTACATTAGGTAATAAATTAGTTGAAGAGTTAGGTCTAAATGACATAATTATTGAATTTGATTTAACTCCTAACTATAGCCATTGCTTAAGTATGATTGGGGTGGCTAGAGAAATAGCAGCTATTACTGGTAATCAAGTTAAGTATCCTGAACCTGAAGTAGAAGAGATAGCAGAAGAGATCACCGATTGGATTAATATTGAAGTAGAAGCTAAAGATATTTGTTCTCGTTATGCTGGACGAGTAATTACAGATTTAGAAGTTAAAGAGTCTCCATTATGGTTAAAGAAGAGATTAGAAGCAGTAGGAATTAGACCAGTTAATAATGTTGTTGATGTAACTAACTTTGTTTTAATGGAATTAGGTCTACCACTACATGCCTTTGATTATGATCAGTTAGAGGAACAACAGATTGTTGTTAGGCGAGTGGAAGATGAAGAGACTTTAGTTACTTTAGATGATGAAGAACGAGATTTAGATTCAGATATGCTAGTAATTGCTGATACTAATAAACCTTCTTGTATAGCTGGAGTAATGGGGGGAGCAGAAAGTGAAGTAACTGAAGAGACTACAACTATCTTTTTAGAAGGAGCAAATTTTGCTGCCGGTTCAGTTCGTAAAACATCTAGTAAACTAGGGATCCATAGTGATGCTTCTCATAGATTTGAACGAGGTGTTGATGTTAATCTAGTTAAATTGGCATTAAATAGAGCAGCAGAATTAATTGCTCAACTAGGAAATGGTAAAGTAATTAAAGGCATTAAGGATATCTATCCAGAGCCAATAGCTAAAGAAGAGATTAAACTAAGACCAGATAGAGTACGAAAGGTATTGGGCATTCCATTAGCTAAAATTAATATTAAGAACTTATTAGAGCGATTACACTTTATTGTAGAGGACCAAGGGGCTACTTTATTAGTTAAGGTACCTACATATAGAGTTGATATTAGTCAGGAGATTGATTTAATAGAAGAGGTAGCTAGATTATATGGTTATGATGAGATTGAGCCAGCTAATTCTAAAGCTGAAGTTAAGCAAGGAAAGAAGACGTTGGCCCAAAAGTTAGCAGATAAGACACGAACTATTTTAACTAACTTAGGTTTATTTGAGGCTCAAAATTATTCTTTTACTAATCCTAAAGCTTTTGATCAGCTTAACCTTTCTAAAGATCATTCATTAAGAGATGTAATTCAGCTTAATAATCCAGTTAGTGAAGAACATACAGTAATGAGAACAACTCTATTGTCTGATGTCTTGGATAATATAGCTGTAAATGCCAGTCGAAAGGTTGATGATGTAAGAGTATTTGAATTAGGGAAAGTATTTATTCCACAAGACAGTCAAGAGTTGCCTAAAGAAGAATTAAAGTTATCAGCTGCAGTAATGAGTACGGAATTACCGGATAAGTGGCAAGTAGATGCACCAGCTTTCTTTTATTTAAAAGGTATTTTAGAAGATTACTTTACTAATTTAGGTATTGAAGACTTTAAATTCTCAGCTGCTCAAGTAAGCTATTTACATCCAGGTAGAACAGCTGAAGTTATAATTGCTGGTCAAAAAGTAGGTTATCTAGGTGAAGTGCATCCTGATGTACAAGAGAATTATGGGTTAGAAACTCGGATAACTGTCTTTGAAATTGATTTTAATTCCATAGTAACAGTAGCTACTGCTAAACGAAAGTATACTCAGTTTCCTAAATATCCAGCTTTAATGCGAGATATTGCTTTAGTTGTTAAAGAAGAAGTTACTCATCAACAGATAGAAGATGTTATAAAAGAGATTGGAGAAGAAATTTTAGAAGGTGTTGAATTATTTGATCTTTATCAAGGAGAGCAGATTCCCGATGGATATAAAAGTTTAGCTTATTCGTTAAGTTATAGAGTAGCAGATAGAACTTTAACAGATAAAGAAGTAAATAAAGTACAAAATAAGATAGAAGAAGAATTAGATAAGAGGTTAGAAGCTAAAATCAGAGAATAGAACAAAAAAGAGAGCATAACTTTTAAGTTGTGCTCTTTTCTTTTATTAGATTTTAAAATTTATAAAAAACTATTGACATCTTATAGCTTATTTGATATATTGTTAATTGCGTTGTTGAGAGAGCAAAGAATTAATTTTAAAATCTCTTGACAAATAGTCTTACAATTGATAATATATTAAATGTCGCTTGAAAGAAAGAGTTGTTTTTTCTGGACAAGCAAAAACAATCCAGAAAACCTCTTGACAAAAAGATAAATATTTGATAATATAGTAAATGTTGCTTGAAAAGGCGACAGAGATTTCGGTCTTTGAAAACTAAACAATGTAACATCCGACTATTCCGAAGTCAGTGTCAAACTCATTTCCTTTTTTCGGAGAGTTTGATCCTGGCTCAGGACGAACGCTGGCGGCATGCTTAACACATGCAAGTTGTGCGAGAAAGTTACCTTCGGGTAACGAGTAAAGCAGCGAACGGGTGAGTAACGCGTAAGTTATCTACCTTTAAATCTGGGATAACTACTCGAAAGGGTGGCTAATACTGGATATACTCTTTTTAGAGGAAAGATGGATTACTATCGTTTAAAGATGAGCTTGCGTCCCATTAGCTAGTTGGTAAGATAACAGCTTACCAAGGCAACGATGGGTAGCCGGCCTGAGAGGGCGATCGGCCACACTGGGACTGAGACACGGCCCAGACTCCTACGGGAGGCTGCAGTGGGGAATCTTCCGCAATGGGCGAAAGCCTGACGGAGCAATGCCGCGTGAGTGATGAAGGCCTTAGGGTCGTAAAGCTCTGTCTTGAGGGAAGAACAACTTAGTAGTGAACAACTGCTAGGTATGACGGTACCTCAAAAGAAAGCCCCGGCTAATTACGTGCCAGCAGCCGCGGTAACACGTAAGGGGCAAGCGTTGTCCGGAATTACTGGGCGTAAAGGGTGCGCAGGCGGTCTAGCAAGTCAGAGGTGAAAGCCACTAGCTCAACTAGTGAAAGTCCTTTGAAACTGTTAGACTTGAGAGTAGAAGAGGGAGATGGAATTCCTAGTGTAGTGGTGAAATACGTAGATATTAGGAAGAATACCAATGGTGAAAACAGTCTCCTGGTCTGACTCTGACGCTGAGGCACGAAAGCTAGGGTATCAAACGGGATTAGATACCCCGGTAGTCCTAGCTGTAAACGCTGGATACTAGGTGTTGGGGGTTCAACTCCCTCGGTGCCGTAGTTAACGCTTTAAGTATCCCGCCTGGGGAATACGACCGCAAGGTTGAAACTCAAAGGAATTGACGGGGGCCCGCACAAGCGGCGGAGCATGTGGTTTAATTCGAAGCAACGCGAAGAACCTTACCAGAACTTGACATCTTTCTGATATTCTTTTAACAGAGAAGTTCCCTTCGGGGACAGAAATGACAGGTGGTGCATGGCTGTCGTCAGCTCGTGTCGTGAGATGTTGGGTTAAGTCCCGCAACGAGCGTAACCCTTATTCTTAGTTGCCAGCATGTAATGATGGGGACTCTAAGGAGACTGCCGCGGAAGAACGCGGAGGAAGGTGGGGATGACGTCAAGTCATCATGCCCCTTATGTTCTGGGCTACACACGTGCTACAATGGCTTACACAAAAGGAAGCGAGACCGCAAGGTAGAGCCAATCCTGTAAAGTGAGTCTCAGTTCGGATTGCAGATTGCAACTCATCTGCATGAAGCTGGAGTCGCTAGTAATCGTGGATCAGAATGCCACGGTGAATACGTTCCCGGGCCTTGTACACACCGCCCGTCACACCACCCGAGTTGGGGGCACCAGAAGTCGCTGGCTCAACCAAGTGAGAGAAGCGCCGAAGGTGTGCCCGATAAGGGGGGTGAAGTCGTAACAAGGTAGCCGTACCGGAAGGTGCGGCTGGATCACCTCCTTTCTAAGGAGTTAAACGCTGAGGGTAGTTGGAATGTTACATTGTTTAGTTTTGAGAGACTGAGTCTCTCGTAATTGCACCTTGAAAACTGCACAATAACAACGATTAACCGAGTCTAGATTAAACTAGTAAGGGCGTATGGTGGATATCTAGGCGCCAGAAACCGATGACGGACGTGGCAAGCTGCGATAAGCCTTGACGAGCTGCAAACAAGTGATGACTCAAGGATGTCCTAATGGGAGTACCTGACATGGTAACCCATGTCATCTTAGAGTGAATTAAAATAACTCTAGGAAGGTAACCGGGTGAACTGAAACATCTTAGTAACCCTAGGAAAAGAAAGCAAAAGCGATTCCCTAAGTAGCGGCGAGCGGAAGGGGAATAGCCCAAACTGTAATAGTGTAAAAGCTCATAGGCATTGCTATTACAGAGTCGTAGGGCTATCACGATACTACTATGAAGTATCATAAGCTGACTTTTAGCTAGTCGAAGTGGTTGGAAAGCCACACCACAGAAGGTAATAGTCCTGTAGATGAAAGTTAAAAGAGGCTTAGATAGTACCTGAGTACCATGAGTCACGTGGAACCTCGTGGGAAGTAAGGAGGACCATCTCCTAAGGCTAAATATTATCTGGCGACCGATAGTGAACCAGTACCGTGAGGGAAAGATGAAAAGAACCCCGAGAGGGGAGTGAAATAGACCTTGAAACCATATGCTTACAAGCGGTCAGAGGGCGTATATATATCAGCCTAATGGCGTGCTTTTTGCTTAACGAACCGGCGAGTTATGTGAAGTGGCAGAGGTTAAGCCTAAAAGGTGAAGCCGTAGCGAAAGCGAGTCTGAAGAGGGCGCAAGTCGCTTAGCATAGACCCGAAACCGAGTGACCTATCCATGGTCAGGATGAAGCAGGTGTAACAGCCTGTGGAAGTCCCAACCGCGTTGGCGTTGAAAAGCCATGGGATGAACTGTGGATAGGGGTGAAAGGCCAATCGAACTCGGAGATAGCTGGTTCTCCCCGAAATAGCTTTAGGGCTAGCCTTAAGACGGCTGTATTGGGTGTAGAGCACTGATTGGACTAGGGGCTTACCCAAGCTACCGAATCCATTCAAACTCCGAATCCTAATACAGAAAGCTTAAGAGTCAGACTATGTGGGATAAGCTTCATAGTCGAGAGGGAAACAACCCAGATCGCCAGTTAAGGTCCCAAAGTGTAGACTAAGTGGCAAAGGAAGTGAGACTGCCTAGACAACCAGGATGTTGGCTTAGAAGCAGCCATTCATTTAAAGAGTGCGTAATAGCTCACTGGTCGAGTGGTCTTGCGCCTAAAATATCCGGGGCTCAAGTCTACCACCGAAACTGCGAATTGGTTATCCAATGGTAGGGGAGCATTCTATACGGACTGAAGCAGTACCGGAAGGAGCTGTGGACTGTATAGAAGCGATAATGCCGGTATGAGTAACGAGAAACAGGTGAGAATCCTGTTCGCTGAAAGTCCAAGGTTTCCTGAGCAAGGCTCGTCCGCTCAGGGTAAGCCGGGACCTAAGCCGAGGCCGAAAGGCGTAGGCGATGGATAGTCGGTCAAAATTCCGACGCTACCTATTAGCATTTGAGCGAAGGGGTAACGCAGGAAGATAGACTTGCCTGTCAACGGTATGACAGGTTGAAACACTTAGAAGGATGGTTTAGGCAAATCCGGACCATTGATAACTTTGAAGTGTGATCAGGAGTTCCTACGGGAACGAAGAAGTTGATTCTCTACTGCCAAGAAAAACCTCTAGCAAGGTGATAGGTACCCGTACCCCAAACTGACACAGGTGGACTGGATGAGAATTCTAAAGCGAGCGAGTGAACCTTCGTCAAGGAACTCGGCAAACTAGCCCCGTAACTTTGGGAGAAGGGGTGCCTCAATAGAGTTATGCTCGAAGAGGTTGCAACAAAGAAGCTTAGGCGACTGTTTACCAAAAACACAGGTCTCTGCTAAGACGCAAGTCGAAGTATAGGGGCTGACGCCTGCCCGGTGCTGGAAGGTCACGGGGATATGTTAGGACTTAGATCCAAAGCATTGAACTTAAGCCCCAGTGAACGGCGGCCGTAACTATAACGGTCCTAAGGTAGCGAAATTCCTTGTCGGGTAAGTTCCGACCTGCACGAATGGCGCAACGACCTAAGCACTGTCTCGACGAAGGACTCGGTGAAATTGAAGTGTCTGTGAAGATGCAGACTACCCGCGGCTGGACGGAAAGACCCCGTGGAGCTTTACTGCAGTCTGATATTGAACTTTGGTACACTATGTACAGTATAAGTGGGAGGCATTGAAATCGGCGCGCTAGTGTCGATGGAGCCATCAATGGGATACCACTCTTATTGTGCCGGTGTTCTAACTACGCACTGTAACCCAGTGTTAGGACAGTTTCAGACAGGCAGTTTGACTGGGGCGGTCGACTCCTAAAGAGTAACGGAGTCGCCCAAAGGTTCCCTCAGTGCGGTTGGAAATCGCACGAAGAGTGTAAAGGCAGAAGGGAGCCTGACTGCGAGACATACAGGTCGAGCAGGGACGAAAGTCGGGCTTAGTGATCCGACGGTAGAGCATGGAATTGCCGTCGCTCAACGGATAAAAGTTACCCCGGGGATAACAGGCTTATCTCCCCCAAGAGTTCACATCGACGGGGAGGTTTGGCACCTCGATGTCGGCTCGTCGCATCCTGGAGCTGGAGCAGGTTCCAAGGGTTGGGCTGTTCGCCCATTAAAGCGGCACGCGAGCTGGGTTCAGAACGTCGTGAGACAGTTCGGTCCCTATCCGCCGTGGGCGCAGGATATTTGAGGGAAACTATCCCCAGTACGAGAGGACCGGGATGGACGTACCGCTGGTGGACCAGTTGTCAACCAATGGCATTGCTGGGTAGCTAAGTACGGAACTGATAAGCGCTGAAAGCATCTAAGCGTGAAGCAGATCTCAAGATTAGATATCCCATGGAATAATCCAGTAAGTTCCCTGATAGACTATCAGGTAGATAGGCCAGGAGTATAAGTGTGGTGACATATTAAGCTGACTGGTACTAATAGAACGAGGGTTTAATCTAGATAAAGTTATTATTGTGCAGTTTTGAAAGTGTAATAAATAATTCTGGTGGTGATTGCGGAGGGGCAACACCTGTTCCCATCTCGAACACAGTAGTTAAGTCCTCCAGCGCTGATGGTACTATAGGGGTAGCCCTATGGGAGAGTAGGTCGCCGCCAGAATTGATTGAAGTTTTCAAGTTTTTCTCTTGACAAATTAGAAGAGTTGAGATATAATAATTCTCGGCTTGAGTAAGAGACAAACTTATTAATGGGGTGTCGCCAAGTGGTAAGGCACAGGACTTTGACTCCTGCACTCGTTGGTTCAAATCCAGCCACCCCAGCCAAAAGCTTAATTGCCTTATAGGCCCCCATCGTCTAGTGGCCTAGGATACCAGGTTTTCATCCTGGCGGCAGGGGTTCGAATCCCCTTGGGGGTACCATTAATTTATGATTAGAATGCAAATGGGATCTATCTCATTTGCTAAGAATAAGTTGACATTATATTGATAATAAGTTATAATTATCATTGTAACTAGTTAAGTTAATTATATAAAAATATATGGAGGGGTTCCCGAGTCTGGTCAAAGGGAGCAGACTGTAAATCTGCCGGCGATGCCTTCAGAGGTTCGAATCCTCTCCCCTCCACCAATAAATGTGCGAAAGTAGCTCAGCTGGTAGAGCGCCTCGTTGCCAACGAGAAGGTCGCGGGTTCGACTCCCGTCTTTCGCTCCAATTGATTTCAGAAACCTTGTTATCTTATGATAACAAGGTTTTTCTAGTATTAGCTCTTTTATTTATTAAGCAGGACTTTTTATTGTACTCTGGAATTAATAAATAGATTAGGAATTTTAAGTATTGTGGAGGTAATAATAGTGGGGGATAGTGAAAATAAGTCAGAAGTTAAAGTGGATATTTTAGGTGAAGAATATATTATAAAAGGTAATAAATCATCTGATTATATTAGTAATATTGCTTCGTTTTTAGATAATCATTTACGGAAGGTAAAAGAATATAACCCTTCTATTTCCAGAATGAGAGTTATGATTTTAGGGGCTATGAATTTAGCTGATAGATTACATACAACTCAGGATAAACATCAAAATTTACAAGAGAAATATAATCAAGTAGTTGGTGATTATCAAAAAAAGATAGAAGAATATAACCAATTAGAAGATAAATATGAAAAGTTGAAGGCAGAATATGATGATTTAGTGAAATAAATTAAAGAGGAGGACTAATTGAAGTGGCTTTTAACTGGATTGATGTAATAGTACTTATTTTACTTACTATTTTTTCTCTTAAAGGGTATCACTCTGGTTTAATTAAACAAATAACGACAATAGTAGCTATTGTTTTAGGAATTTATATTGCTGCTCAACAATATGCTGTTGTATCAGAATTTTTACAGCAAAAATTTGATCTTACCTTACATATTGCCAATTTACTTTCTTTTGGCCTGATTATTTTAATTATTGGTGGAGTGGTCAATTATTTAGGTCAGTTGCTTAATCAGATGTTAGATTTTTTATTATTATCTTTTATTGATAATTTAGGTGGAGCATTATTTGGCATAATAAAAGGAAGTTTGATTGCTTATATTTTCATTTTAATGCTCGTTAAGTTAGGTAATAATATATCTTGGCAGCCATTACAGCAACAGATGAATCAGTCTTATTTTATTCCTTTGTTTTTAAAAATGAATCCTTTATTAGAAGATAGAATAGATCAGTTTCTTCAATAATAGCATGGAGGATGAAAGATGAATAATTTAAATGTTAGTTTGATCTTATCTGAAATAGCTGATTTATTAAAGCTAAATAAAAGCAGTAGATATAAGATTAGAGCTTATCAGAAAGCAAGTAATGAAATTTCAGAATTAGAAATGGATATTAAAAAATTATGGGAACAGGGTAAGTTGACTACAATTGATGGGATTGGAGCAGGAATTGCAGATAAGATAGAACAAATCTTAGTTACAGGAAGTTGTGATGAGTATCAAGAATTGATTGAACAATATCCTGCTAGTTTAACTCAGTTACTTCAAGTTAAAGGAGTAGGCCCTAGTAAAATTGATAAATTTTATACTAAATTAAATGTTACAAATCTAAAGGAGTTAAAAGAAGAAGCAGAAAATGGAGTTTTAACAGAAATTTCTGGTATAGGCGCTAAAACAGAAGAAAAAATCTTACAGAGCACTAAACAGTTATTATCTAATCAAGGAAGCATAGACTTAGGTGCAGCTAATAGATTAGCTGAAAAACTCATAGATTATTTAATGAATTTTAAGGGAGTCCGGCAAATAGAGAAAGTAGGAGCTTTACGGCGCTATGAAGAATTAGTAGATAGTATTCCCTTGCTAATTGAAACAGATAATACAAACTTAATAAATGATGATTTGAAAAAGTTATCTATTGTATCTAAAATAGTAGAGTCTGATTCTAAAGAATTAACTATTTCAACTAAATTGGGAGTAGTTATTAAGTTATATTTTGCTACTAAAGATCAGTTTGCTAAAAAGCTGTTCTGGTTGACTGGTAGTTTAGACTTTAATAAAGGACTAGAAAAGTTTATACCAGAAGATTTAGCTAAAATTAAGACTGAAGATGAGTTATTTATCTCTAGTGGTTTGCCTTATATTATTCCTGAACTAAGAGATCAGACAGAAAGTCTATTTGTGGCTGAAAGAGATAAATTACCTAATAGTATTAAAGAAAGTGATATTAAAGGCGATTTACATATGCATTCAAATTGGAGTGATGGTCGATTGTCTATTGCTGAGATGGCCAAAGCTTGCGAAAGAAGAGGTTATGAATATATAGCAATTACAGATCATACCAAGTCATTAAAGGTAGCTAACGGTCTAGATTATGATAGATTAAAAGAGCAATGGGCGGAGATAGAAAGGGTAAATCAAGAGTTAGAGATTGAGATTTTAAAAGGAGCAGAGGTTGATATCTTATCTGATAAATTGGATTATTCTAATGAGATTCTAGAGGAATTAGATATTGTGATTGCTTCTATACATAGTCGTTTTGGTGATAGTCAGGAGCAGATGATGGAGCGAATTTTTATTGCTTTAGAGAACCCTGAAGTTAATATTTTAGGTCATCCTACTGGTAGATTAGTAGTAGGGAGAAGTTCCTATAATATTAATTTTGAAAAGTTAGTACATAAAGCCATAGAGACTAATACTATTTTAGAGATTAATTCTGCCCCTAAACGATTGGATTTAAATGCTAAGCAGGTTAAATTAGCTCAAGATTTAGGGGCCAACTTTGTAGTTAATACTGATGCTCATAAGATTAAACAGCTTGATAATTTGGAATATGGGATAGCAGTAGCACGTAAAGGTTGGTTAGAGAAGGAAGATGTAATTAATACCCTTGATTTAAACCAATTAAAACATTTATTAAAACAATGATTTAAGGAATAATAGATAAAAAATAAAACTAAATTTAGAAGGAGTCAATAAAGTGGATATAGGAAAGTTTAATGAAACTGAAATAGCTAGAACAGAAGAGTTTGGAGTTTATTTAGATGTAGATGGGGAAGAAGTATTGTTGCCTAATAAATATATTCCAGAAGGAGCTAAGGTAGGTGACAATTTAGAAGTATTTATTTATAAAGATTCAAAAGATAGAAATATTGCAACTACTCTAGCGCCAAAAGCTAAAGTAGGAGATTATGCCTATTTAGAAGTAAAGGATGCTAATAAGATTGGAGCATTTTTAGACTGGGGATTAGAAAAAGACTTGTTAGTGCCTCATAGTGAGCAGGTTCATAAGATGAGAGAAGGTAAGAGGTATGTTGTAAGAGTTACTTTTGATGAAGTGTCTAATCGAATATTTGCTACAGAGAAATTTGATAAATTTATAGAAACTGATAGAATAGATCTTAGTCAAGGAGATGAGGTAGATCTTTTAGTTTATAGGTTTACTGATTTAGGTGTCAAAGTCATAATTAATAATCAGTATTATGGTTTGATATATGAGGATGATATTTATAAAAAATTAGAAATTGGAGATAAAGTTAAAGGATATATTAAGAAGATTAGAGAAGATAAGAAGATAGATGTTAGCTTAAGAAAGATAGGATATGGTAAAGTAGAAGATGCTAAGGCTAAGATTCTTAAAAAACTTAAAGCAGAAGATGGATTTTTAGCTTTAAATGATAATAGCTCTCCACAGGTTATTAGAGATAGATTACAGATGAGTAAAGGTACTTTTAAAAAGGCAATAGGTGGACTATATAAAGAGCGAATAATTAACATAACTGATGAAGGTATAAAAGTACAAGATTAATTAATAGAGTCTGTCATTAGTTGTGTGTCATGAGCTATGAGCTAATTCAAAACCTTCGAATTCAATATATAAAGTTTTATACGCCTATAGAGGTTTGAATTAACTGATAACTCACTACTGATAGCTCATGGTTATTTATATAAGATAGGAGGAATTAGAATGAAGTTAAAGGATATTTATCAATTAGCAGTAAAAACAGGAATGGAAGTTGACCCTCGTGATAAGGAAGAAGTTGAGAGGGTGCTAGAAGATAGTAAGAATAAGTTTGAAGAATTATCTGATGAAGAGAAGGAATATTTTGATCAAGCTAGTTTAGAGAATCCTTATTCTGATACTAGAGTATTATATGGTGATGAAGATAAGGAAATTAAAAGAGTATTAATGGGCATAGATATTGATGTTAGTGAGATTTTAATGGCTGATAGATTGACTGAGAAAGGTCGTCAAGTTGATGCTGTAATCTCTCATCATCCAGAAGGAAAAGCTTTAGCAGCCTTACATGAAGTAATGCATATGCAAGAAGATATTCTACATGAGCTAGGAGTACCAGTTAACGTAGCAGAAGGAATTTTAGCCGATAGAATTAGTGAAGTAGAACGAGGTGTTATGCCTGTAAATCATAATAAAGCTCGTGATGCAGCTCGTATTTTTGATATTCCTTTAATGTCAGTTCATACGCCAGCTGATAATTTAGTCGTTAACTTCTTACAGGAGCAGATTGATGAGACAGATATTAATAAAGTAGAGGATATAGTTGATCTATTAATGGAGATTCCTGAATATCAAGAAGCTACTAAGACAAAGGCTGGGCCAACTGTAGTAGCTAGTTCTAAAAGTAATCGAGCTGGAAGAGTAGTAGTTGAAATGACTGGTGGAACTGGTGGTTCTAAAGAGGAATACGAAAAATTAGCTCAATCAGGAGTAGGTACTTTAGTCTGTATGCATATTGGAGAAGAGCATCTTAAAAAAGCGAAAGAACATCATATTAATGTAGTAATTGCTGGACATATAGCTAGTGACTCTATTGGTATGAATCACTTTGCTGACAAGCTTGTAGGGAAGGGTATAGAAATTATTCCTTGTTCTGGATTAATTAGAGTTAATAGATAAGATTGTAGAGGCCTTTAATCTAATCTGATTAAAGGCTTTTTTTAATAGAAATTGTATAAAAGATAATTTTAGGAGGATGATTTGATTAATGGATAAGCATGCTTTAGAGGTATTAGAGTTTGATAAGATTAAAGAACAGCTCAAGAATCATATAACCTCTAAGATAGGATCTCATTTAGTTGATAAGTTGGCCCCTAAGAATGATTTAGAATATATTCAATCTCGACAAGAAGAGGTTACTGAGGCGAAGAAGATTCTTAGTCGAGAAAGTGCACCTCCTTTTGGTGGAATTTATGATATACGATCTTCTTTGAATAAAGCAGAAAAAGGTGCTATCTTAAGTGGAGAAGAGTTATTAGATATTCTGCTTACTTTGCGAGCTGGAAAAAAATTAAGAAGCTACTTTTTGGGTTTAGAAGATGAAGATGATGAGTATCTAAGGTTGTTAAGGATTAGCAGTCAGATTGAAGTCTTCAAAGGCTTAGAAAAGAAGATTGGAGGAGCAATTAATAATCAAGGTGAAGTTAAAGATTCTGCTAGTTCTAAGTTGGCTGATTTAAGAAGAAAGATTAGAAATACAAGTAACCAAATTAAGAAGAAGTTAAATTCTATTCTTAATTCAAATCGTTATCGATCTTATATTCAAGAATCAGTAGTGACTATTAGAGATAATAGATATGTTATTCCTGTTAAAGCAGCTAATCAAGGAGATTTTCCAGGTATTGTCCATGATAAGTCAGCTAGTGGTCAAACTGTCTTTATTGAGCCTATGCCTGTTGTAGAGATCAATAATCGCTTGCAGCAGTTAAGATCAGAGGAAGAACAAGAAGTTAAACGAATCTTACAAGAGCTATCAATTGAAGTTACTAAAAAATTAGAACCAATAAAATCAACTATTAAACTGTTAGCTATTTTAGACTTTATTTTTGCTAAGGCTAAATATAGTATTGAATTAAAAGCTTCTGAACCACTATTAAATACAACTGGAGAACTTAATTTAACAAAAGCTTATCATCCTTTATTGACAGGAGATGTAGTTCCTATTGATGTTAGTCTGGGACAAGACTTTAATAGTTTAGTAATTACAGGGCCAAATACTGGTGGTAAGACAGTTAGTTTAAAGACTATTGGTCTATTAACTCTTATGGCCCAGTCAGGACTACATATTCCTGCTCTATCTGGTTCTAAAGTATCAATTTTTAATCAGATTTACGCTGATATTGGTGATGAACAGAGTATAGAACAGAATTTAAGTACTTTTTCTTCACATATGACTCAGATTATTAAGATAGTTGAACGGGCTAGCGTTGATTCTTTAGTTTTATTAGATGAATTAGGGGCAGGGACAGACCCAGTAGAAGGTTCAGCTTTAGCACGAGGGGTTCTTGATTATCTACATCAGCA
This sequence comes from Halanaerocella petrolearia, assembly GCF_054657875.1. Lineage (NCBI taxonomy): Bacteria > Bacillati > Bacillota > Clostridia > Halanaerobiales > Halobacteroidaceae > Halanaerocella > Halanaerocella petrolearia. Next base: position 1,034,479 of record NZ_BAAHXW010000001.1, on the reverse strand, counting down.
AGAGGTTAAAACAGTAGCTACTACTCATTATAGTGAGTTAAAGACTTATGCTTATAATCATGATGGAGTAGAGAATGCTTCAGTTGAATTTGATGTTGAAACCTTAAAACCAACTTATAATCTACAGATGGGACTACCAGGTCGAAGTAATGCTTTTCAGATTGCTAGTCGCTTAGGATTAAATGATGATATTATTAATAGAGCAGATGACTTTTTAGATCAAGATAATGTAGAGATGGATAGCATTATAAAGGATATTGAAGAGGATAGGCGGAAATATAGAGAAAATAAAGAGCAAGCCAAAGCGGATAAAAAAGAAGCTCAACAGTTGAAGGAAGAATATGAAACTAAATTAAAGAAATTAGAGGAGCAAAAAGAGCGAGAATTAAAAGAAGCTTATAGAGAAGCTAAAAAAGTTGTTAAGCGCGCTCAAAATAAAGCAGAGAAAATTATTGATGAGTTAAAAGAAAAACATAGGTTATCTGATCGAGATATTCAAGAGGCTAGAAGTAAATTACGAGAAGAAAGAAAGAATATTAGTTCTGATCGTCAAGATTTAATAGAAGAAAAAAGGGCAGAGCAAGGAATTCCTGAACTAGAAGAAGGAGATAGAGTTAAGGTTAAAAATTTAAATCAAAAAGGTAAAGTTTTAGAGATTTATTCTGATAAAGAAGAAGCATTGGTACAGGCAGGAATTATGAAGGTAACAGTTGATTTAAGAGAGTTAGAAAAGACTGATGAAGAAAGAAAGCAGAGTGTTTCTAAATCTAAAGTTAGTATTAGTCAAGTTAAAGGGAATAAGACAAAGAATATATCTCCAGAATTAGACTTAAGAGGTTTAAGGGCCCAAGAAGCTCGAAGTAAATTAGATAAATACTTGGATAATGCTTTATTGGCTAATTTAAATCAAATAGAGATTATTCATGGAAAAGGGACAGGTGTCTTAAGAAATGTAGTCCATGAAATGTTAGATAAGTATCGTAACATTAAGGACTTTAGGTTAGGTAGACCTAAAGAAGGTGGAACGGGAGTAACTATTGCTAGTTTAAAGTAGAAAAGTAAATAAAAAAAGGCGAGGGCATTGTTGCCCTCGCCTTTTTTTATTCTCCCAAAATGTTAAAAAAGTCTAAGATTTTATCTTTTATTTTATCTGATTCATTCTTTGGTTTATGAACAGCACATTTTTGTTCTGGAATCTTCTTATAAATATAATTCCCTTTTTCATCAGTTGCAGGTATTTTAGTGTCTTCTTGATACTTTTTAACTGGAACGCCATTTTTATCAACAATGATACCAGTTTCTATTTGGTATTCAATAGTCTTAACCTTATCTTGCGGACAGTATTTAGTAGCTATTAAACCAGTAGAAGTATCAATTTTAATTGTAGCAGTTTCTTTATGAAGAGTGCCTTTTTCGGTTGGTTCTGTACCTTTTATAAATAATTCTTCTCGCACAGTACCTTTTTCGTAACAATATTCGTTAGGTAGTTTACCACTTTCAGTACAGATTGCTTTAGTAATAATTTCATCTGGTTTTTTAAAGCTTTTAATAGCTCTATTTTTAACTACTTTTTCCATATAGTCGCCCCATAATTTAGCTGCTTCTCCACTAGAAATAATTTCCTTAATTATTTTATCATTTTCATCTGTTTGAACTTTACCAGAGTCATCTACCTTAGGATATTCCATTTTAGTAGGTTGATCTTCTCCAATCCAAACACTAGTTACTAAGTCAGGAGTATAACCTACAAACCAAGCGTCACTATAATTAGAGGTGGTACCTGTTTTACCAGCCATTGGTCTATCCAATTTTGCTCGCCAGCCAGTACCCCAGACTAAAGGTCCTCTAGCTACTGCTGATTGGAGCATATCTGTAACTAGATAAGATACTTTTTCATCTAGTACTAACTCTTTTTGAGCTTCCTTTTCTGACTCATGATCCCAAATTAGATTACCATAGTTATCATAGACTTTAGTGATAGCAATTGGCTCAACTCTAAGTCCTTGGTTGGCAAAGACACTATAAGCTTGTGCCATTTTTAAAGGAGTAACTCCTTTAGTTAGACCACCTAAGGATAAAGCTAGGTTTTCATCTTGTTTGATTATACTATCAATTCCTAATTTTTCAGCTAGTTTAATAGTATTATCAATACCGACTTTATCTAATAATTTGACGGCCATAACGTTAATTGACTTGGCTAGTCCAATTCGTAAAGTAGTTGGCCCTAGATACTTATCATTATAGTTTTTTGGTGTCCAAGTTTCTTCTTTGTTAAGACCTGTTTTATATTCTTTAAGTGTATCATCTACAATAGAACCAGGACTCATACCTTGTTTAATTGCAGTAGCATAAACAAAAGGCTTAAATGACGAACCAGGTTGTCTATAAGCTTGTGTAGTTCGGTTAAATTTATCATTGCCTCGACCACCAATCATTGTTTTAATATGTCCAGTATTAGATTCTACAGTAATTAATCCTAATTGTGGTTGTTTCTCTCCTCGTCCAGCTTCTTTACTAACAGTTGGAATATAACCAGTCTTAATAGCATTATCTACAGTCTTTTCAGCTTTAAGTTGCATTGTAGGGTCAAGAGTAGTATGGACTTTTAATCCTCCTGTGTAAACTTGTTTAGCTCCAAACTTATCAAGTAATTTATCTCGGACATATCTAACAAAGTAGGGAGCAGTTTCTTCATTATCCTTTTCTGGCTTTTCTAACTTAATAGGTTCTTTTTTTGCTTTTTTAGCTTCTTGAACTGTAATATGGCCTTGTTCAGCCATTTTTTCTAAGACAATATTTCTCCTTTGACGGGCTACTTTTTTATTTCGGTAAGGAGAATAATAATTAGGTGCTTTAATTAGTGCAGCTATTAAAGCTGATTCTGATAGTGTTAAATCTTCAACATCTTTATTAAAGTAATAATTAGCAGCACTCTGTACTCCATAAGCATTGTATCCTAAGAATATCTCATTAAGATAAAATTCTAATATTTCGTTTTTAGTGTACATTCTTTCAAATTGTAAAGCTATATACATTTCTTGTAGCTTACGAGTGAAAAGTTTTTTATGGGTTAATAAAGCATTTTTAGCTAACTGTTGAGTGATAGTACTAGCCCCTTCAACTTTAGCCATATGTTTTAAATCAACCCAAATAGCTCTTAAAATTCCTTTGGGGTCAATACCATAATGACTACGGAATCGGGTATCTTCAATAGAGATTACAGCATTTTCTAGATCTTTTGGAATTTTTGATAGAGGAACATAGACTCTATTTTCACGATATAATTTAGTCAGTACGTCTCCATTTGCTGCATAGACAATAGTACTTTCACTAGTCTTCCACTGACCATAATCAGATATATCAGGACTTTCTTTAATTACCCAAGTTATAGCTCCAATGGCAGTTCCCATACCAATGGCTATAATTAAAAAAGTTGCAATAAGAGCTAATTGTTTCATTTTTTGTTTTTTATTTCCCATTGCTTAACCTCCTTCCTCAATTATTATAACATAAAAAGAAAATTATATATAGTATAGAAATATAGAGAGTTACACAAAATATTTGCTAAGTTAGAAAGTTTTATTAAAGTTAAAACTAAACATATTATTTCCAAATTAATGGTATTAATACCCATATATTATATAATCTTCTATAATTGATATTCTATTTTTAATGTGTTATAATTGCTGCAGGTACTTAAAGCTAATTGGCAATGAATATAACTTTATATTATTATATTTATTTTGGATTTAAACTTTTAAATAAATTAGGAGGTAAAGTAATGAAAATTGAAAAGCAGTTAGAAGTTATTAAGCGTGGTGTTTCAGATTTAATTGGAGAAGAAGATTTAGTAGAGAAGTTAAAGGAAGCGGCAGAAGAAGAGCGACCACTAAAGGTAAAGTTAGGATTAGATCCCACTGCACCTGATATTCATCTAGGTCATACGGTTGTGTTACAGAAGTTAAAACAGTTTCAAGAAATGGGACATAAAGTTTATTTATTAATTGGAGATGTTACTGGTCAGATTGGAGATCCAACAGGTAAGTCCGAAACTAGAAATCAGTTGTCAGAAGAAGAAGTAAAGGTAAATGCTGAAACCTATAAAGAACAGATGTTTAAGATTCTAGATCCTGATAAGACAGAAGTGGTTTTTAATAGTCAGTGGTTTGGAGATATGGACTTTATTGATGCTATTGAGCTATCTTCTCAATATACAGTGGCTAGAATGTTAGAGAGAGATGATTTTGCTAATCGGTACCAGAATAATCAGCCAATTAGTATTCATGAATTCTTTTATCCATTATTACAAGGTTATGATTCAGTAGCAATGGAGGTAGACGTAGAGCTTGGTGGAACAGATCAGAGATTTAACCTATTGGCAGGTCGGAAATTACAGAAAGAATATGGTCAGGACCCACAAGTAATTATTATGATGCCTCTATTAGAAGGCTTAGATGGCGTTAATAAGATGAGTAAGAGTAAAGATAATTATATTGGTATTGATGAAGAACCAAAAGATATGTATGGTAAGACAATGTCTTTACCAGATGATTTAATTGTTCGTTATTTTGAATTAGTAACTGACACTTCTTTAGAAGAGTTAGAAAGTATTAAAAAAAGTCTAGCTAATGGTGGTTTACATCCAATGAAAGCGAAAAAGAAGTTGGCTAGACAGATTGTAACAGAGTATTATAATCAAGAGGATGCAGAGCAGGCAGAGAAGGAATTTGAAAAAGTCTTTAAGCAAGGAGGGACTCCTGACGATATGCCTGAGATTGAAATTAGTAAAGATCAATTAGAAGATGGTGAAATATGGATTGTTAAGTTGGTAGCTGCTACTGGATTTGTAGATAGTAATAGTCAGGCTCGTCGTATGATTAAACAAGGTGCAGTTAGAATTGATGATGAAAAGTATGAGAAGATTAATATAGATTTAAAAGTAGAAGATGGTATGGTAGTTAGAGTAGGTAAGAAGAATTTTGCTAAAATAATTATAAAATAGATGCACAAAATCCGCCCTTAACTAATAGAATGTTAAGGGGTGGTAGATATGTTTTCTAGTCTTTACCGTTGGATAAAAATTATGTTAATAATATTTTTAGTTCTCTTTATTATAATTATTGTAGTTATTGAAACAACTTTACAGCCAGTATTACATAGTATCTGTAAGACAACAGTAACAGGAATTGTAACTACTGTTATCAATGAAGCAATTAATCAACAAACAGATACCTTATCCTATAATGATTTAGTCAGTATTCAGACTAATCGAGCCGGAGAAGTTATCTTAATGCAGCCTAACTTACAAATAGTTAATGATCTATCTTCTAATATTACTTTATCTGTGCAGAGAGCTATTGAAAGTATAAATGATAGATCTGTAAAGATACCTATCTCTCAAATTTTTGGGGTAGAAATTTTATCTAAATTTATACCTTCCTTACAGGCTAAAATAGTTCCTTTTGGTTCGGTAGAAAGTAACTTAATTGATAAATTTGAATCAGTAGGAATCAATCAAACTAAGCATAAAATTTATTTAAAGATTACTTCTAGAGTTCAGGTAATTGTTCCTATGATAAGCACTGATATTAAGGTTAGTACTGATGTGCCGTTAACAGAAGCTGTGATTGTAGGGCAGGTACCTCAAGTATATGTTGGGGTAGAGAAAGGATTATTTGATAATAAGAAATAGAAATAGTAGTAGAGCAGGCTAAATTAGCTTGCTCTTTTATTTTTTTGATAAGTATTTGTAATAGGTTATTTGCTAATGATAAATAATAAGATTATCAAGAAAATACTAGTTTTTAGGAGTGGGGAGACTGAATAATAAAGAGAAGAGAGCAATTATTATATTATTAGTCACTGTTGTTTTTTATTTTTTATATCAGGTTAAGAGTATTTTATTTCCCTTTTCATTAGCTATTTTACTCTCTTATTTATTGAATCCAATAATTGATAAATTAGTCAATCATGAGATGCCTAGATTAGGGGCATTAGTTTTTGTCTTTGGGATATTAATTACTCTATTTATGTTTGTTTTTATAACCATTATACCAACTATGATCAATGAACTAGAAACTTTAACAAATAGATTACCTTCTTACATAGGTAAAATAGATAAGATAATAAATCTAGTCAACCAACGTTACCAACAGTTTGATATTCCACCAGCTTTAAATGACATTTTAGAGCGAATGATGTTAAGGATAAAGGAGTTTAGTTTGAATTTTATTGACCGTACTAGCCAGGTTATATTAGAGCTATTATCAAGGTTGTTTAGTTTAATAATGGCACCTATTTTATCATTTTATATACTTAAAGATTTAGATTTGATCACTGATTATTTTTGGTCTATTATTCCTCACCAGTATCAATCTGAGATAAAAGAGCTGATGACTAGAATTGATCAAGGTTTAGTCGGTTTCTTTAAAGGACAGTTAATAGTTAGTCTATTGGTAGGGGTCTTATCAACTGTTATTCTTTATTGGTTAGAAGTAAAGTTCTCTTTATTAATTGGGGTGTTAGCTGGTATTTTTAATGTAATTCCTTACTTTGGGCCCTTTTTTGCTGCTTTTATAGCTGGTCTAATTGCTTTTGGGGAGTCTATAAAATTAGGGCTAAAGGTTGTTTTGTTATTCTTTGTTATTCAGCAGGTAGAAGGGAATATTATTTCTCCTAAGATTATGGGAGAAGAAGTAGGGTTGCATCCAATTATTATTATCTTTTCTCTATTGGCAGGAGGTGAGTTGTTGGGTATTATTGGAATGTTAATTGCTATTCCAGTAGCTATTATTGTTAAAGAGTTACTTCATTACCTACTAGTTGAGATATTGACTTCTGTTGACAATAGATAGTATTTCTAGTATCATATAAGGTAAGTTTCTTTACTTGTTATTTATAATGGATAGAGTATATTATTAAGTAAATGTAACTTTAAATAGGGAATGTTACTGATATAAAGTAGCACTTTATATCAAGTTGTGAGCTGTGTGTAGATGTTCTTTATCACGAAGAGTTTCTATGAAACTCGTAGGGTGAGCCGATTCAAATTCAAAACCATAGATATATTTTAACGTCCTAAAATATAGGAATTATCAGGATTTCAACTTTGAAGTTAACGGTTTTGAATCTGCTGATAGCATACAGCACATGATTGTGTCACTTCTAGTGACACGCTATAGCAATAATGTATAGTTTATAAATAATAAAGCAATTTAATGTTCGGGAGGTTATGAATAATGGATAGTAGTCAGATACGTCAGAAGTTTTTGGATTTTTTTTGAAGAGAAAGAACATAAGATTCTACCTAGCGCTTCATTAGTTCCACAAGATGATCCTACTTTATTATGGATTAATGCTGGAATGGCTCCTTTTAAAGATTATTTTTCTGGAAGTGCTACTCCCCCTAAAAGTAGAGTAACTACTTCTCAAAAGTGTATTCGAACCAATGATATTGAGAATGTAGGTCAAACAGCAAGGCATCAGACTTTTTTTGAGATGTTAGGAAATTTTTCTTTTGGAGATTATTTCAAAGAAGATGCTATTAAATGGGCTTATGAATTTTTAACTGAAGTATTAGAACTTGATGTAGATAAGTTTTGGATTTCTATCTATAAAGATGATGATAAGGCTTATAAAATCTGGAGAGAAGAGATAGGAATTTCAGCTGATAGAATTGTGCGAATGGATAAGGATGAGAATTTTTGGGAGATTGGAACTGGCCCTTGTGGACCTTGTTCTGAGATTCATTATGATCGAGGAGAAGAGTATGGTTGTGAAGATGGCTGTGAATTAGGTTGTGACTGTGATCGATATTTGGAAATTTGGAATCTAGTCTTTAGTCAGTATAATAAAACTGAAGATGGTGAATATTTAGATCTACCACAGAAAAATATAGATACTGGAGTAGGATTAGAAAGACTAGCTTCTTTATTACAAGATAAGCCAACTAATTTTGAAACTGATTTATTTATGCCTTTAATTGAGTATATAACTTCACATTGTGAGCTAGAATATGGTCAATCAGAAGAGACTGATGTAGCTATTAAAGTGATTGCTGATCATATTCGTAGTGTAACTTTTGCAATTGGTGATGGTGCTTTACCTTCTAATGAAGGAAGAGGTTATGTAGTAAGAAGATTGATTAGAAGAGCAGTTCGTTATGCTAAAATGTTGGATTTAGAGATTCCATTTTTGCATCAACTTGTCTCTATAGTGGTTGACATTATGGGCCAACATTATAATAAGGTAGCTAATAAGCAAGATCAGATTGAGAAAGTTATTGAACAAGAAGAGCTTCGTTTCCAAGAGACATTAGAGCAAGGTATGAATATTTTAGAGGATCTAATCTCTGAATTAGAGGAAGAAGACAAGACTGAAATTCCAGGTAAGCAGGTCTTTACTTTATATGATACATATGGTTTTCCTAAGGAATTGACTGAAGAGATTGCTGCTGAAAAAGGATTAACTATTGATGAATCAGGCTTTACAGAAGCTATGGAAGAACAGCGACAACGAGCTAGAGAGGCAAGAGAAGATTATGATCAGGGACATAGTGAGCTTGAGTTATTTAAGTCAATTCGAAAGAATGTTGAAATGACTGACTTTGTTGGATATGATGATCATCAAGTAGAGACTGAAGTGTTAAGTTTAGTCCAAGATGAAAAGGAAGTTAAGACAGTACAAGCAGGTCAACAAGCAAAACTTATCTTAGCTACAACACCTTTCTATGCTGAAGGAGGAGGTCAAGCTGGAGACCAAGGTAGAGTTACTTGGGATACTGGTCAAGCTAAGGTAGTTGATACTGAAGAAATTGCTGAGTTGACTGTTCAACAGATAGAAGTAGAAGAAGGATGTCTAACTGTAGAAGAGAGAGTGACAGCTACTATTAATGAAGATTTAAGAGCAGCTACAGCTCGAAATCATACAGCTACTCACTTATTACATAAGACATTAAAAGAAGTTTTAGGTGATCATGTGAACCAGTCTGGTTCTTCAGTAACGCCTACTCGCTTAAGGTTTGACTTTACTCACTTTGAAGCTATGACTCAAGGAGAGTTGGCCCAGATAGAAGAGCAGGTCAATGACTTTATTTTAGATAATTTAGGTGTAGAGGCTGATGAGATGGCTCTAGAAGAAGCTAAAGCAGTAGGAGCTACTGCTTTATTTGGTGATAAATATGATAGTCAGGTTCGAGTTGTTAAAGCTGGGGATTATAGTAAGGAACTATGTGGTGGTACTCATGTTGATGCTACAGGTGAGATTGGTCTCTTTAAGATAGTCAGTGAATCAGGGGTAGCTGCTGGTGTAAGGAGAATTGAAGCAGTAACTGGCAAAGCAGCTTTAGATTATTTAAAGAAAAAAGAAGATACAATTACTACTCTAGCAGATAAGTTAAAGGCTAATCCCAATGAAGTAGTAGCCAATGTAGATAAATTACAAAACCAAATAAAGGATTTAGAGAAAGAGATTGCTAGTCTAAAGGATAAGCTAGCTGCTTCTCAAACTGATGATTTAGTAGGTCAAGCCCAAGAGATTAATGGAGTTCAAACTATTTTACATAGTGTAGAAGGCTTAGATGCTGATGGATTACGTAAAATGGGAGATGAATTAAAGGCAGAGTTAGATTCAGGAATCATTATTTTAGGTTCTAAATTAGAGAATAAAGTATTATTTGTAGCAATGGTTACCCAAGATCTAATTGAGCAAGGTTATCAGGCTGGTCAAATGATTGGTGAAGTAGCTAAAGTTGCTGGTGGTGGCGGTGGTGGTCGTCCAGATATGGCCCAAGCGGGTGGTAGTAAGCCAGAAAAATTATCTGCAGCTTTAGAGAAAGCAGAAGAAATTATTAAGTCTAATGCATAAATAATGTTAAATTTAGTAGACTATTACTAAGTCTGGGGTGAGATAAATGAATGATTTTGATAAAACAATGATGTTTAGAGTAGATAAGGAAGAAGAGAGCGAAGTAGCTAAGATATTAAAAGAGGTTTATCAAGCCTTAGAAGAGAAAGGCTATAAGCCTATTGATCAGATTGTTGGTTATATATTGTCAGGAGACCCAGCTTATATTACCAGTCATCAAGATGCTAGAAGTAAAATTAGACGTTTTGAAAGAGATGAAATTATTGAGGAATTAGTTAAGAGTTATCTACAAGATTAGATTATAACTTGGAGTGGTTAGATGAAGAAATTTATCTATAGCCTACTTATATTACTGTTTATAGTCTTAATTTCTAATTTAGCTATTGCTCAGGATGATAGTAAGTTTGTATTATTTATTTTAGATGGAGTTAGTATAAATGAAATTCAAGAAGTTACAACTCCAAATTTAGATGAAGTAATAGCTAAAGGTGCAGTAGGGCTGATGAATGTCAAGACTGCTGGTGGTTTAGAACCTAAAGATGCTTATTTAACTATTGGTAGTGGAGATCGGGCTAGGGCTGGTAGAGCAGGTTATTTAAATTTCAATGTAGGAGTAGACTATCAAGAGACTGCAGTTGAAGATATATATAGTAGGCGAATAGATAAGTTTCCTATAGGAGATATTGTTAATTTACAATTGACTAAAGTAAAAGCTACTAATCGTACTAGTGATTATCAAGCTCAAGTTGGTTACTTAGCTAATTCATTGCAAGAGGCTGATTTACAAGTAACAGTATTAGGTAATGCTGATGTTAAAGGACAACCACGGCGCCAAATAGCTTTGATTGGTATAAACAAATATGGAGTAGTTAAACAGGGGGATGTTGGTCAGCAAATGTACCGTCAAGCTGATCAGCATCCCTCTGGTTATATAACTAACCAAAGTTATTTAATGAAACAATTTAGATCTTTTTGGAGGCAGAGTGATCTGTTAGTTATAGAGTCTGGTGATACATCACGTATTGAAGCAGTTGATCATCTATTGACTGATAAAAAATTTAAAGAAACTAAGAGATCAGCAATCAATAGAGCTGATAAATTATTAGGTCAGATTTTAGAAGAGATTGATTTAGCTACTGATTATTTATTAGTAGTAACTCCTACTCCAGCTAAAAAAGCCAGAAGGAGAGGTAATAAGTTAACTTTGGCCACCTTAGTTGGCCCACAAGTCAAGAATGGGTTATTGACTTCGGCAACTACAAGACGTTTAGGATTAGTTACTAACTTAGATATAGCTCCTACTATTTATCAGGCTTTGACTTCTTCTGTTCCAGACTTTACTGGACGTAGTATTTCTAGTGTTACTAGTAATCAATCACTTTCTTATCTGACTAAATTAAATAGAATGATTAGAAGGACTTTTGCTTGGCGTCCTATTGTAGTTAAGGGATTTATATTACTACAGATTATTACTCTAGTATTAGTAGGAGTTAGTTGGATTTATAAGTTACAGAATAGTTTATTAGAGAAGATTATTACCTATCTTTTAATTAGTTTACTATGGATTCCCTCTTTATTTCTTCTTTCAAGTTTATTTATTGAGCTTAGTATTGAGTTAACAATTATAATTTGGTTAGGAGTTAGTCTGTTATTGGCCCATTATACCTTACAGTTAGATAATGAATTAATTCCTTTTTTAGTTCCAGCTTTAGTGACTGCTGGATTATTAGTAGTTGATTTATGGCAAGGTGGTAAGTGGATCAAGTTATCTGTATTAGGATATTCTCCAGTCATTGGAGCTAGATTTTATGGTATTGGAAATGAATTTATGGGTATTATAATTGGAGCAGGTATTATTGGCTTAACTGGTCTACAGGAGTTAAACTTTAAGTTATTTAATAGATATCTATTATTATTTTTTCTATTATTGGTTGGAACAGTTGGTTATCCTAAGTTAGGGGCCAACTTTGGCGGATTAATTACAGCTACTATAGTAGTTACTGCTACTTATTTTTACTTACAAGGTTATGAACTTAACTGGCAAATCTTATTAAAGATAGGATTAATTGTATCCTTAGTAGTTTTAATAGTTGTTATAGTAGACCTATCTAGTGGCTTAAAGACTGAGACCCATTTGGCCCATACTTTATCTTCTATAAAAGAAGAGGGGATCAGTAAGTTATTCTTAATTATTTACCGTAAATTACAGATGAATTTGAAATTATTACGTTGGACAATCTGGAGTAGAGTATTACTTGCTTTCGTTATCATTTTAGTCATTCTATTTAAATGGCCACAAGGTAGAATTAGATCTTTAGTTAATAATTATTCTAAATTAACTGCTGGTTTTAGAGGATTAATAGTAGGGAGTATAGTAACTATGTTAGTCAATGATTCAGGAGTGGTTGCTGCAGCTACTTTGCTATTATTTCCAATCTTTACTCTTTTATATCTAGTAATTAATTGTGAATTCAATTAAAAAGTTCTTGATTTCACTCCTATAAAGCAGGAATTTATTTACAAATGGATAATTCTGTAATAGTAGGAGGTGGTTTTAATTTTTTCAATCTTAAATAATATTTTTAAAGATGAACAAGAAGGACCTAATTACCGGATTGCTTTAGACATTGGTACAGAGTATATTAAAGCAGTAGTTGTTAAGTTTGATGATGGATATATCTGCGAAATAATAGGTTATGGACGGGTAAAGCAGGCTTACACTAATATGGAAGGAGGAGCTATTTCTGATATTGAAGATGTAATCAAGAGAAGTTATGAAGCAATCGAAGTAGCAACAGAGATGGCAGAAGTAGAACCAGAGGAGATTGTAATTGGTATAGCAGGAGAATTTGTTAAAGGAGTAGTAACTAATTTAGAACATAAACGCTTTCTTTCAAAGAGAAAATTGAAGAAAAAAGAGTTAGATAGTTTGGTTCAGCAGGCTCAAAAAGAAGCATTATCTGAGGCAGAAGACAAATTACTGGCTGATACAGGTTTAGATAATGTTAAGATGCAGCTAATTAATTCGTCAGTAGTTGAAATAAAGTTAGATGGTTATAAGATTACTAACCCTGAAGAGTTTCAAGGTAAAAATCTAGAGTTGACTGTATTTAGTACCTTTGCTCCTTTAGTTCATGTAGGAGCTTTGCAGACAATAGCAGATAGGTTAAATTATAAATTAGTAGGTATTGTTGCTGAACCATTTGCTATTGCTAAAAGTATTATGAGTAATGAAGCCTATGAGTTTGGGGCAATAGTAATTGATATTGGTGGTGGAACGACAGATATTGCTCTAATTAGAAATGGAGGTATTGAAGGAACTCAGATGTTTAGTTGGGCTGGACGAGCCTTTACTAAGACATTAGCTAGAGAGTTTAATTTATCTTTAGAAAAAGCTGAAGAGTTAAAATTAGAGTATTCAGCGGGTAATCTAGAAGAAACAGATAGAATAGAACAATTGCTGCAGAAGGATTTAAATCTATTATATGAAGGAGTTGAAGTTGCATTAGATGAATTGGCCCAAGCTGAAGCCTTACCACAAAAGATATATTTATGTGGAGGAGGGAGTGCTTTAAGTGGTTTATTTGATGGCATTCAACAGCGAAAGATGTATGAAAATCTTCCTTTCTTTAAGAAACCAGATATTAAGCTGTTGACTGCTAAAGATATTACTGGAGTTGATGATAGAACAGATAAGTTAGTTGGAACAGAGAATGTAACACCTAAGTGTTTAGCCTTGCAAGCAACAATGATTCAAGAGAGTTATGAAACTAGCTTATGGGATAAGATAGCAGTTACTTTAGGATAGGAGGTGAGCAATCTGGAAGATTATAGTAAGATTTATATTGATCCTGAAGAATCATTAAATGCTTTATTAGAGAAGATTAAAACTGATCCTAAAGATAAATTGGTAATTATTATTCATGATAGTTCTGCAATTTTTAGTGGGCAAATTAATATTAAGTTAATAAAAAATTATGCAGATAGGGTAGAAAAAGAACTGATTTTTATAACTAATATAGATAAGACTAGGAATTTATTAATTAATTCTGGTTTTGATGTATATTCAGACTTAAGTGTTTTTGAAAATAATCAGCTACCTACTGTAGAATCTGCTGCTAGCCAAGAAGGACAAATAATAGCAGTAGCAGATAAAGATTCTGAACAAAGGAAAAGCATAATGAAGAGATTAACTCTTCTTTTAACTTTATTTTTAGTAGCTGGAGGAGTTTGGTTTTACTTTGCTCTTCCTTTTATCACTGTAGAGATTACTCCTATACTCAAAGATAAGATAGTGGTCAATCAGATTACAGGAGTAACCAAAGCAACTAATATTGATATCCAAAATAAAACTATTCCTTTAATAAACAAAGCAGTAGAAGTAGAAAAGAAAACTAAGGTACAAGCTACAGGTAGTAAAAAAATGGGGGTGGCTCGAGCCACAGGTGTTTTAACATTGATTAATAACCAGCGTAAAGATATTAAGATTCCTAGAGGAACAGTAGTTAGTACTAGAAATGGAGTTCAATTTAGAACATTAAAGCAAGTAACTGTACCTGAAGCCCAAGTGAATAAATTTATGGATATGGTAGTAGGAATGAAGGCTGGTAAAGCAGAAGTAAATATTGAGGCCATACATAAAGGAGTAGTAGGAAATATTAGTAGGGCTAGAATTGTTAAGTTTGCTAAAGAATCTTACCCAGTCAAAATTGTTAATCCTGAGCCTACTGAAGGAGGTAAAGACCGTTTAGTTAGTGTTATTACTAGAAATGACATAGAACGAGCTTTAAAGAAAGCTAAAGCTGATTTATCTGTTAAGGGAAGAAAGAGATTAATTGATAAGTTTGGTTCTAATTTAATTTATTTTAAGGATAATATTGAATTTAGCAAACCAGTACTAAAGCCTAATAGAGAAGTTGGAGATTTGGCCCAAGAATTATCAGTTGTAGGAAGAATTAAAGCTAAAAGTTTTGCGGTTAAAAAGGAAGGACTAAAGGATTTAGTCTTTAAGTTATATAAAAGGGAATTAGGTAGTAAGTATAAACTCAAATCATCTCAAATTGCAATTAAAGAGATTGAAGTGGAAGATATAAATCCTAAAAAGGTTAGATTCAAGATAAAAACCAAGGGCCAAGTAACAGGATCTATAGATAAAGAAAAGATTATTAAGCAGCTTAGAGGTAAGAAGGCTGTAGTAGCTAAAAAATTATTAAAGAAGGAAGAAGAAATAGCTGATTATCAGATTGAACCAGACAATCAAGTTAATCTTCCTGAATTTAAATTTGGGATTGATTTAGTAATTAAGGAGCCACTTAGGGAGTGAAGTAATTTATGAGAATTATGGGCTTAGATGTAGGAGATAAACGAACAGGGGTAGCAATGAGTGATCCACTAGGGTGGACTGCTCAAGGTAAGACTGTAATTGAAGATGAAACTTTAAAAGAAGAACTGGATTATATAATTTCATTAGTGGAAGAATATAATGTAGACGAAGTAGTAGTGGGATTACCTAAGAATATGAATGGTAGCTTAGGTCCTAGAGCCCAAAAGGTTCTATCTTATGTAGACAAATTGAAAGGAAGACTTAGCATCCCAGTTATTACTTGGGATGAGCGTCTTTCAACAGCAGCAGCAGAAAAGACTTTGATTGATGCAGATATGAGTCGACAAAAGAGAAAGAAGGTTATTGATAAGATGGCTGCTGTAGTAATTTTACAAAATTACTTAGATAGTCAAGACGATTAATAGTTAACAGTGTACAATATACAGTTGACAGTTAAAATCTAGGTTAAATTCAAAATCTCTGTAATTTTATATATATTAATTATTAAAAAAGTTTGGTTTTGTGGTTTTAACTGTAAATTGTAAACTATACACTGATATAAAGTATCATTTTATATCAAGTTGTTAGCTATGAGTTATGAGTAGATTTTATAAGGATAGGTTTTGAATTAGCTCATAACTCACGACACATGACTCACGACTAAAATAAACAAGAGGTGATTATTATGGCAGAAGAAGGATTAATTAAATTAATTGATGAGGAAGATGGTATAGTAGTCTTAGAAGAGGATAATGGGGAACAAAGGAGATACGAAGTAGTAACTATTTTGGATGTTGAAGATAATTCTTATTTAATCTTGATGGAAGAAGATGATGAAACAGGAGAAGGATATGCTCTAAAGGTAGTTAAAGATAAAGAAGGAAATAAGGCTTACCGACCTGTAGTAGATGAAGAAGAATTAGTCAGATTACAAGAGGAATTAGCAGAAGACTAAATCTAAAGAAAGTAGATTTTTTAATTTGAATTTACCCCCTAGAGAGTATAGAAATAGTCTATTTAGGCAATGCTATTGATAGAAGAATAAAATTTAGGGGGGCTTGATATGTTATTGTCCGAGTTTATTTTAGAAGATAAAAACTTTCGAGTTGAAGGAACTACTCACGCTTTAGAAAGAATGGAAGAAAGAGAAGTCGATAAAGAATTAGTAGCTGCTCTTGTTCTGAGTTTAGATGAGAAACTACTAGAGTATAATGATACAGGAGAAGAAGTGGCTATTATCGATCAGGAGCATGACTTGGCTATTATTATTGAAGTTAGAGAATTTAAAGCAGTTGTAATTACTGTGATTAATAAGTCTAATATACATATCAAGGATGGTACTCAACTTGAAGAAATAGCTTAAAAAAACACCTTGGATCTATTATGGTCCAAGGTGTTTTTATTATTACTTTATTTGCTAAATGAAATAATATACTTTATAATAGAGGAAGAAATATTTAAAAGGGGTTGTCGTAGGATGACTACTACAAGATATACTTCAAGAGTTGCTATTTGGTTAATTATACTAATAACTGTCCTTGGATCTTTCTATATAGGATATCAATTATTCCAACCTAAGAATCAATCAGATATAAAAGAAGAAGTTATAGTTATTAAATCTGGCAGGTCATTAGGAAGTATTGCAACTAGTTTAGAAGAGAAGAATTTAATTAGAAATTCTTTTATATTTAAACTATACTTAAAGATTAGAGGTCTAGAAAAAGAACTTAAAGCTGGATATTATAGATTAAACTCAGGAATGTCAATGTTAAGTATTATTGATAAGTTAATCAAAGGTGAGACTGCTAATTATAAGTTTACTATTCCTGAAGGGATGACAGTAGAAGAGATTGGAACAAAGTTAACTAAATATGATTTAGATAGGGGTAAGTTTTTGCAGTTAGTTAAGAAAGGTACTGTAAAATGGTTATCTAGAAAGAAGAAGATATTATATAATTTGGAAGGTTTCTTATTTCCTGAAACTTATCATCTGCCTTATGGTAGTTCAGAGCAGGAGATTATTGAGATTATGTTACAGCAGTTTAAAGAAAAAATAACAGATTTAGAACCTCAAATTAAAGAGAGTAAGTATAGTCTACGACAAATAATTACTATTGCCTCTTTGGTTCAAGGTGAAGCAAAGTTGAAAGAAGATATGAGATTGATAGCTAGTGTAATTTATAATCGTTTAGAATTAGGAATGAAGTTACAATTAGATGCTACAGTACAGTATGCTCTAGAAGAGAGAAAGAGTAGGTTATTATATAGTGATTTAGAGGTGGATTCTTATTATAATACATATCAATATTTTGATTTGCCACCTGGGCCAATAAACAATCCAGGTTTAGCAGCTATTAAGGCTACTTTGGATCCAGCAGATACAGATTATTTATATTATGTTGCTACTAAAGATGGCAAACATAAGTTTACTAAAACATATCAACAACATCTTAAAGTGCAAGAAAGATTAAAAGAGGATTAATCAGTAAATAATAAGCTTAGGATTAAACTTAACTAGAAATATAGGGAGGATTGTAATGAGTAATATTATTCAGGACTGGATTATTGACTATTTACGAGAAGAACAACAACCAGTATCTGAGGAAATCAAAGAGGTTGAGGAGTTGGCCCAAGAGAAGAATATTCCTATTATTGAACGAGAAGTAGGTAATTTACTACAGTTATTAATCAAGTTACATCAACCCCAAAGAATTTTGGAGTTAGGTACAGCAGTTGGATATTCTACTCTCTGGATGGCTGAAGACTATTCTAATGAACTAGTAACTATTGAACTAAAAGAGCGTGATGCTAAGGTAGCAGAGAAGTTTTTTACTGATTTTGGCTATGATAATATTGAATTATTAGTTGGAGATGCTCTAGAAGTAATGCCTAATCTAGAAGGCAAATTTGATTTTATCTTTATTGATGCTGCTAAAGGACAGTATATGAACTTTTTAGAAGAAGGATTAAAGTTATTGACTGATGGTGGAGTAATTGTAGCTGATGATGTTTTATTTAAAGGAATGATTGCTGATGATCGTTTCTATCATCCACGTTATAGTACCTTAACAAAAAGATTACGAGAGTATGTAACTACAGTAATGGATGACCAACGTCTTAGTTCATCTATTATTCCCCTAGGAGATGGAGTAGCAATTAGTGTAAAAGATAAAATAAAGGAGGAGAAATAAATGGAAGTACCTGAATTACTTGCCCCTGCTGGAAGTTTAGAAAAATTAAAGATTGCTGTCCAGTATGGAGCAGATGCTGTTTATTTAGGCGGCCAACACTATGGTTTACGGGCCAAAGCCAAAAACTTTACTCTAGAACAGATGGAAGAAGGTATTGAGTATGCCCATCAAGAGGGAGTCAAAGTTTATGTAACTATTAACTTAATTCCTCATAATGAAGATTTAGAAGGACTAGATGAATATATTGAAGAACTAGTTGAGTTAGGTATTGATGCAGTTATTGTAGCCGATCCAGGTGTCTTTTCTATTGTCAAAGAGGTTGCTCCTGATTTAGAGATTCATATTAGTACTCAAGCTAATAATACTAACTGGCGCAGTGCTCAGTTTTGGAAGGATCAAGGTGCAGAGCGGGTGATATTGGCCCGGGAATTATCTTTTGACGAGATAACAGAAGTTAGAGATAAAGTCGATATTTCACTTGAAGCCTTTATTCATGGAGCTATGTGTATCTCCTATTCTGGTCGCTGTTTACTTAGTAACTATATGATTGATCGTGATGCTAATCGTGGTGAATGTGCCCATTCCTGCCGTTGGCAGTATACACTAATGGAAGAACAACGTCCAGGTGAATACTATCCAATCTATGAAGATGACCAAGGAACTTATATCTTTAACTCTAAGGATTTATGTATGGTTAGACATATTCCTCAATTAGTTGAGTCAGGGCTAGATAGTCTAAAGCTTGAAGGTCGAATGAAGAGCTTACATTATGTTGCTACAGTAACTAATGTCTATCGTCGAGCCTTAGATGCTTATGCCCAAGACCCAGAAGGGTATGAATTTAAAGAAGAATGGTGGACTGAGTTAAAAAAGATTAGCCATCGCTTATATACAACAGGGTTCTATTTTGAGAGACCAGCAGGTAGTGAACAGAACTACGATGGATCTGGTTATTCACGTGACTATGATTTTATGGGTATTGTACGTGATTATTTACCAGAGACAGAAGAAGCCGTTATTGAAGTTAGAACGAAATTCTTCCAAGGAGATGTAGTTGAGATCTTTGGCCCAGAGACAGATACTTTTGCTACCAAATTAGAATATATAAAGAATGAAGAAGGGAAAGAGATACCAGATGCTCCCCATCCTCATCAATTAATAACAGTAAAAGTAGGACAACAAGTTGAAATAAATGATTTAGTTAGGAGGAAGAAGGAGGAAGAATAATGAGCAAACCAGTTTTAATTGGAATTACAGGCGGTACTGGCTCAGGTAAAACTACTGTAGCAGAAACAATTATGGAAGAGTTAGGAGATAAGAATATTTCTATGATTCAACAGGATTCTTATTATAAAGATCAGAGCCATTTAGATTTTGAAGAAAGAAAAGAGACTAATTACGATCATCCTTTTGCTTTCGATACTGATCTATTATTAGAACATCTTAATCAGTTATTAGATGGAGAAAGAATTAATAAGCCAGTTTATAGTTTTAAGCGTCATACTCGAACTAATAAGACAATACCAGTTGAATCAAAAGAAGTAATTATTTTGGAAGGTATTTTAATTTTAGAGAATGAAGCAATTAGAGATCTATTAGATATTAAAGTCTATGTTGATACAGATAATGATGTTCGTTTTATCAGACGTCTATTAAGAGATATTGAAGAACGAGAAAGAACTATGGATTCAGTTGTTAATCAATATCTTGATGTAGTAAGACCAATGCATCAACAATTTGTAGAGCCAACTAAAAAGTATGCTGATGTAATTATTCCTGAAGGTGGTTATAATAAAGTAGCAGTTGATTTGTTAATCACTAAAATTAAAGCTTTAATTAAGGAGTTAAATTAGAATGGTGAAAACTTCTACTATTAAGGTTACAGTTCCTAAAGAAGAGTTGTCCTTTGTAGATAAGATTATTAAAGCCTACGAAGGGTTAGCTATGGTAACAGTAGTAGGAACTGAAGGAAAGATTGGATTATTAAAGTTAGAAGTAACTCCAGGAACTAGAGATGATGTATTAAAAATATTGTATAATTTACAGAATGAGGTCGATTTGGAGATAGTTAAAAAGTAATAAGCTCTTTTGGACAGGCACAATAGGCTTGCACTTCTCATATAGATATTAGTAAGAGTTAGGAGGTGACCAGTCTATGGTGCCTGTTTTTTTGTCTGAAGTAGCTACTAAAGTATTAGATGGACTAATGTTATTAGTTTCTTATATCTCTGATGGTACTACTTTTCCTCAGCCTTTAGATAAAGAAGAAGAACAAAGGTGTTTAGAAAAAGTAAGCCAAGGTGATGCCAAGGCTAAAAATAAGTTAATTGAGCATAATATGAGATTAGTAGCTCATATAGTAAAAAAATATGATGATGCTAGAGTAAGCAATGAAGATCTAATTTCTATTGGTTCAATTGGTCTTATCAAAGCAATTGAAAGCTTTGATCCTGCCAGGAATACTCGATTAGCAACTTATGCTGCAAGATGTATTGAGAATGAAATTTTAATGTATCTAAGAAAGACTAAAAAGTTAAAGAATGAAAAACTATTGTATGAACCAATTGGTTCAGATAAAGAGGGCAATGAGATTAGTTTGATTGATATCTTAGGTACAGCAGTTGATGTTGTTAGTGAAAAAGTAGAATTAGTTTTAGAACAAGAGAAGTTATATGAAAGATTAAACCAATTAGAAACAAGAGAGCAAAAAGTAATAAAGATGAGATATGGTCTAGAGGATGGTAAATGTAAAACTCAGCGTGAAATTGCTCAAGAGCTAGGTATTTCTCGATCTTATGTTTCACGAATTGAAAAGAAGGCAGTAAGTAAGTTGCATAAGATGTTTACTTGAAATTAATCTTATCAAATATAAAAACTCTTTATTGCTGGTCAAATCATTGGTAAAATTTATATTTATTCCTCACAAAATTTAAGGTAATTGCATATTATATTATAGTAAAGTATAAATTTGTTTAGTTAAAATTACTAGGAGGCTAAAGAATAATGAGTAAACAATTACTTACTATAAATCGTTACCTAAAATTAGATGATTCTATACATTTAATAGAAGAATTAAGATCTTTTGTCAAGCGAGCCAAAGAATTGAATCCTAAGTTAGAGGAATATGAGTTATTTGATGTTGGATTTAAACCTAGAGCTGATTTTGTATTAGTTAAATTATATTTTTATCACTAAAGAAGTAATAAGATTTTTATAAAACCAAAATAATATTCGAGTTAGTTTGACAAAAAAAGTAGAGTATCCTATACTTATAGTGGTCTTTCCAAGATAGTATAATATCTAGAATTCAACAGAGATTGATCTTTGGAATAAATCTGATGAAATGATTTATTTCAAAGATTTTTTTATTTTAGAGGGTTAAAAATTTATTATTAATAAAGATGAGTACAGATACTAATGTAAATATAGAAAGATATAGGATGAATGAAGTATTAAGTTATATTATTTAGAGAAACTAAATCTAGGAGGGATCTAGATGGAAAAAATAGAAATAAATAATCTTTCTAAGATTTTTGGAGATAAGCCTAAACGTGGTTTAGATTTAGTTAGTCAGGGCTATTCCAAAGAAGAAGTATTAGACAAGACAGGATTAACTGTTGGAGTTAATAATGTTAATTTTGAAATTAATTCTCAAGAAATTTTTGTCATTATGGGGTTATCTGGTAGTGGAAAATCTACTTTATTAAGATGCTTAAATAGATTAATTGAGCCTACTAGTGGTGAGATTTTATTAGATGGTACTGATTTAATGGACTTTAATAAGCAAGAGCTACGTGAAATTAGAAGAGATAAATTTGGAATGGTATTCCAAAACTTTGGTCTCTTTCCTCATAGAACAGTATTAGAGAATGCTGAATTTGGCTTAGAAATGCAGAATGTACCTCAAGAAGAGCGTACAGCTAGAGCTAAAGATGCTTTAGAAAAGGTAGGATTAGATGGTTGGGAAGATAAGAAACCAGATGAATTAAGTGGAGGAATGCAACAGCGAGTAGGTATAGCTAGAGCCTTGGCTGTTGATCCAGATATTTTACTTATGGACGAGCCCTTTAGTGCTTTAGATCCTTTAATTAAGCGAGAGATGCAGAATAAATTATTGGATCTATTTGAAGAGATGAATAAGACAATTATCTTCATTACTCATGATTTAGATGAAGCATTAAAGTTAGGAGATAGAATTGCTATTATGAAAGATGGCGATATTGTTCAGATTGGAAGCCATGAAGAAATATTAACTAATGCTAAAAATGATTATGTAAGAGACTTTGTACAAGATGTTAATCGTTCTCGTCTTTTAACTGCTGAAGATGTAATGGTTGATCCATTATCTTTAGTTTATGTTTATAAACAAGATGGTCCACGAGCCGCTATGCATAAGATGGAGCATAACGAAATTTCTAGTATTTTTGCAGTAGGGGAAGATAAGAAGTTAAAAGGTATAGTAAAAATGGAAGATGCTTTAGAAGCAGTTAAAGAAGAAAAAGAGGATCTATCAGGCTTAGTTCAAGAGACAGTAACTGCTAGTCCAGAAGAGAATATGGATGAGTTATTTGCTAAAATTGCTGACTTAAACTATCCTTTACCAGTAGTTGATGATGATGATAAATTATTGGGAATTATTGTTAAAAGCAGAGTGTTAGCCAACTTAGCTGGTGAGGATGTAATTTAAACATTAATAAAATTAAGGAGGAATATTAAATGATGAGATTGAGTAAAAAAAGTATTTTACTAGTTGTTAGTGTAGCATTAGTTTTTACTTTATTGGCTGGATGTGGCCAACAGAATCAAAAGCAAGCTAAAGATCAAAAGAAGAAAGAAGTTACATTTGGTTATATAAATTGGCCTGGTGTTACTGTTAAGACAGAAGTAGCTGTACAAGTTTTAGAATCTTTAGGTTATGATGTCAAGACAAAAGCATTAACGCAAAATGTTTTATTTGAAGGAATGAAAAATGATGAAATAGATGCTTTCTTGGGTAACTGGTATCCTTCTATGAAGGCTGGATTTGAACCTTATCAGAAGAAAGGTGTAGCAGAAAATGTAACAGTTAATCTAGAAGAAGCTATTTTTAAGACTGCTGTTCCAAAGTATGTTTGGGATGCTGGCGTTAAATCGATGGCTGATTTGAATAAGTATGCTGATAAGTTTGATCATCAAATAGTTGGAATTGAACCTGGAAACTCTGGAAATGTAACTGTTAAGAAAGCAATTGACAATAACACTTATAACTTAAAAGATTGGAAAGTTGTAACTGGTAGTACAGCTGCTATGTTATCAGCAGTGGGTAAGGCTACTAGAAATAAAGAATGGATTGCATTTAATGGTTGGCAACCGCACTGGATGAATCTTAAATATGATATTAAGTATTTGAAAGATCCTGAAGGTATTTGGGGTGCTTCAAGTACAGTTTATACTACTGCTCGTCCAGAGCTTAAAGACAACATGCCAAATTTCTATAAGTTTCTAGAACAATTAAAAGTTAATTCTAAAATTCAGGATAAGTGGATTTTAGAATATCAGAAAAAGGGACGTCCTACAGATAAAGTTGCTCAAGAATGGATTGCAACTAATCTAGATGTAGTTAAAAAATGGGTTAAAGGTATGAAGACAGTAGACGGTAAAGATGCAGTAGAAGCAGTACAGCAACAATTTTAATAATGTATCAATATTTTAAGCGACATTCTAATCTTAGAATGTCGCTTATTATACCTAAATTATTAAAGGAGGTATAAAATAGTAATGGCTAAGATACCTTTAGGAAATTGGATAGAAGCTTTAGTTAACTTTATTATTGCTAATTTCAGTGGACCATTAGAGAGTTTTTCTAATATAATTAGTTCTTTGGTCAGTGGTTTTGAAGCTATTTTATCTTTTGGACATCCTGTATTATTAATTGGAGTTTTGGCCTTAATTGCTTGGTTAGTACGTAAAGATATAAAGATAACTGCTTTTGTTATATTAGGGTTTGGATTAGTCTTAAATTTAGAGATGTGGGATCCATTGGTAACAACAATGGCTTCTATTCTTACTTCTGTATCTGTTTGTTTAGTAATAGGAATTCCAATTGGAGTTTTAAAGGCTCATAGTAAGATTGTAGATTTGATTACTCGACCTATGCTTGACTTTATGCAGACAATTCCTCCTTTTGTTTATTTAATTCCAGCTCTAATGTTCTTTGGATTAGGTAATGTTTCAGGAGTTATTGCTACAGTAGTATTTGCTATTGCTCCACCTATTCGGTTAACTTATCTAGGAATAAAACAGGTTTCTGAAGAGTTAAAAGAGGCAGGAAGAGCTTTTGGATGTACTCCACTAGAAATGTTATATAAGGTAGAATTACCACGGGCTTTACCATCAATTATAATGGGGATTAATCAATGTATTATGTTATCTCTATCAATGGTTGTAATCTCTGCTATGATTGGTGCTGGTGGATTAGGTAAACCAGTATTACGTTCTTTATCAACAGTTGATGTTGGTTTAGGTTTCGAAGCTGGTTTAGGAGTAGTTATTTTAGCAATAGCATTAGATCGTTTATTTGAAAGAGAATAATTTAATATTTTATAATTTGTAGTGGTGTATTATACTAGAAGAGATATACCACTACAAATTAATTTAATCATTTTCACCTTTCCCTTGACAATATAAAGAATATAACATATAATATATAAGCGTGAGATAAGCGAGCGAAAGTAGCTCAGTTGGTAGAGCATCTCGTTGCCAACGAGAAGGTCGCGAGTTCGAATCTCGTCTTTCGCTCCATCTAAATCATCTAATATGGGCCATTAGCTCAGCTGGCAGAGCACCAGACTTTTAATCTGGGTGTCGGAGGTTCGAATCCTCCATGGCTCACCATAAGGTGGCATAGCTAAGTTGGTAAGGCAGAGGACTGCAAATCCTCCATTCCCCGGTTCGAGTCCGGGTGCCACCTCCAGCCGGGGTGGCGGAACTGGCAGACGCATCGGACTTAAAATCCGATGAGCCTTCAGTGCTCGTGTGGGTTCGAATCCCACCCCCGGCACCATTATTTAAATTGACAATGTAGAATTGAAAATTAAAAGTCAAAATCAATAAAAAACTATTTAGTTTTAATAGGTTATAGTTTTAAAGTTAACTGTAAACTATCAATTGAATAAGCCGGGGTGGCGGAACTGGCAGACGCATCGGACTTAAAATCCGATGGGCCTTTAGTGCCCGTGTGGGTTCGAATCCCACCCCCGGCACCATCTACATAACTAAGTAAGTTAGGTTAAAAGCCTAACTCTTTTTTATTTTTTGAAAGGCTAAAGTGCTTTGAAATTAAGTATCAAAAATTAATTATAAATAATGATGACTATGGAACTATACTTAATAGAACTTACTATTAAGTCTGTTATTTACAATTTGAAGCAGGTTATTTAAGATTTAACTTTAATTTTATTATTTAAAGGAGGAATTTATATATGAAAAAATTAGCTAAAGCAGCTCAAATAGTAGTAGAAGATTGTTTAGCTGTTAAGGAAGAAGAACAGGTATTAATTATTGTAGATAAACCTTTAGTTGAAATTGGTAAAGCTATCTTTACTGCCACTAAAAAAATAGGAGCTGAAGCTATTTTGATACAGATGATTCCCAGAGAGAATAACGGAGTGGAACCACCAAAGTTAATTGCTGAAGCTATGAAGGAGGCTGATGTAGTAATTATGCCTACTTCCAAATCCCTATCTCATACCCAAGCACGAATTGAGGCTAATCGAGCTGGAGCTAGAGCTGCTACTCTACCAGGGATTACTCAAGAAATTATGGAAAGGACTTTGACTGCAGACTATGAAAAGATTAAAGAACGTAGTTTGAAAGTAGCAGATAAATTAAGTCAAGCTACTGAGGCAAGAGTAATTGCTAATAATGGAACAGATATTAAGATGTCTTTAGAAGATAGAGAAGGATATCCTGACACAGGAATCTATCATCAAGCAGGTGATTTTGGTAATTTACCTGCTGGAGAAGCATATATAGCTCCTTTAGAGGGGATAACTTCTGGGAAGTTTATAGTTGATGGTTCTATGGCTGGAAGTAAAGTAGGGACTGAAAAGATAGAATTGATTGTTAAAGATGGATATGTAACTGAAATTAACGGTAAGAAAGCAGCTAAAAATTTAAAAAAAATAATTGAACCTTATGGTAAATCAGCTTTAAATATTGCAGAGTTAGGTATTGGAACTAATGACCAAGCTAAAATAGGAGGTAATATTTTAGAAGATGAAAAGGTAATGAGTACAATACATATTGCTATTGGTGATAATTCTGCTATGGGTGGTGAAGTTTCAGTAGCTAGTCATTTAGATGGAATTATTGAGTCTCCTACTTTAGAGCTTGATGGAGAAGTAGTGATGGAAGAAGGTAGATTATTAGTTGATTAACATTAATTTAAAAGAGTGGAGGTGAGATTATGTATATCGAATATATCTTAGAAAAGAACCCAATTATAGCTGCTATTAAGAGTAAAGAAGATTTAGAGAAGATACCTCAAGATAGGATAGATGTTTTATTTATTCTGCGTAGTAAGTTGTCTAATTTAACTGAGGTAGTAGCTAAAGCTCAAGAGTTAGATGTCTTGATTTTTTTACATATTGATATGGTTAAAGGAATTGGTAATGATAAAGAAGCGATTAGATACTTGGCTAGAGAGATAGGTATTGATGGAATTATGACAACTAAAAGTTATTTAATACAAGCGGCTAAGAAAGAAGATTTAATTACGATTCAACGTCTCTTCTTACTTGATTCTGAGTCTTTGAGGACAGGAGTTAATATTATTGATAATGCTAAGCCAGATTTAATTGAAGTTTTACCAGGATTAGTTGTTCCTGAATTGATTGGTGAATTAAGGTCTAAGATTAGTACTCCAATTATTGCTGGAGGTTTGGTGCAAGAGAGAAAACAAGTTGAGAATATATTAGATTGTGATGTGGTTGGTATCTCTACTAGTAAGAATGAATTATGGAATGAAGATTTTAGTAATTAGATGACATATTAATATCTTTATTTAAGTATTAGATATCTGTTAAAATAATTATAATCAAAAGGATTTCATATATTTTCTTGAAAAAAGATTACAAATATGTTATTATATAACTAGTGAAAATCAAATATATAACTATAGGGTAGAAAAAAGAGAATCCCTACTTAACTTTATTAGGCAAGGTATGTCTGTCTATTATAGTTGAGTAGGGATTTTGTTATTTTATATAATTTTATAAGTTTTAGTTATGAATTCTGATAATTGTTTTATAAAATAAGTTATTTATAACATAAGTAATAAGATTATAAGAGCTTGCTTAGTTTTAAATTATTTAACTAAGAAGCTCTTTTTTATATTTTGAATTGATTTAAAATTAGAAAGGGGTTGTCAATTTGAAACAGGATAATCTATTTGGTGAGTGTGTTGCAGAAGTAATTGGTACTGCTATTTTGCTATTTTTTGGTGCAGGAGTAGTTGCAAATCTAGTTCTAATTGAGGCTAGTATTGGCTGGTGGGAGTTATGTTTATTATGGGGACTAGGAGTAGCAATGGCAGTTTATATTACAGGTGGAGTATCTGGAGCTCATATTAATCCAGCAGTAACAGTTGGATTGGCTGCTGTAGGTGATTTCTCTTGGAAGAAGGTAGTTCCTTATTGTGTTTCTCAGATTATTGGAGCTTTTTTAGGTGCTGCAGGAGCTTATTTCATTTATGCTGAACAATTTGTTAATAAAACAGCCGCTAATATGACTATTTTTCATACAATTGCTATGGGTAATATCCCTAATTCTAAAGCTATGATGATTGAATTGATTTTAACTGCCATATTACTTATGGGAGTTTTGGCCATGACTGAACCGTTAAATAGTTCAGCTCCTAAAGGGTTAGGTCCTGCTTTAGCAATTGGTATTTTAGTAGCTGGAATTGGTGGGGTTGGTGGTAAGTTAACTGGATTTGCTATTAATCCGGCTAGAGATTTTGGGCCAAAATTATTTACAGCTTTAGCAGGTTGGGGTACAACTCCTTTCACAGCTCATAATTATTACTTCTGGGTTCCAATAGTCGGCCCGTTATTAGGTGGAGTATTAGGTGCTATTGTTTACAAAAAGGCTATTAGACCATACTTACCAGAAGTATTGGTTAAGAAACAGAGTAATGAATCTATTGAAGGTAGTGAAGTTGCTGAATCTGTATAATATAAACTTTATTTAATAGATTGGAGGGCAAACATGAAAAAGTATATTTTATCTATTGACCAAGGAACAACTAGTTCTAGAGCAATCATCTTTAATCATGATGGAGATGATGTTAGTGTAGCTCAAAAGGAATTTAGTCAACATTACCCACAGCCAGGCTGGGTAGAGCATGATGCCAATGAAATCTGGGGGACAACTATTGGAGTTATAGCTGATGCTTTAAGTAAAGCAGATATAGAACCTAATCAGATTAAATCAATTGGAATTACTAATCAACGTGAAACTACAGTAGTATGGGATTCAGAGACTGGGAAACCAATTCATAATGCTATTGTATGGCAGGATAGGAGAACTGCTGATATTTGTGATGGCTTAACAGAACAAGGATTAGAAGATAAGATACAGCAGAAGACAGGGCTAGTAGTTGATGCTTACTTTTCTGGTACCAAAATCAAATGGATTTTAGATAATGTAAAAGGGGCACGTAAGAAGGCTGAATCTGGAAGATTAAGATTTGGTACAATAGATAGTTGGTTAATCTGGAAGTTGACAGGTGGGCAAGTGCATGTTACTGATTATACTAATGCTTCTCGAACTATGATCTATAATATTCATAATCTTGAGTGGGATCAGGAGATGCTAGATATTTTAGATATACCTGAGTCTATGTTACCAGAAGTTAAATCTAGTAGTGAAGTATATGGTAAGACTATTGATTACCATTTCTTTGGCGAGAATATACCAATTGCTGGTATAGCTGGAGATCAACAGGCTTCTCTATTTGGGCAAGGCTGTTATAGTAAAGGTATGGCTAAGAACACTTATGGAACTGGCTGTTTTATGCTCATGAATACAGGACAAGAAGCAGTAACTTCAAAGAATGATTTATTAACTACTATTGCTGCTAGTGTTGATGATGAAGTTAATTATGCTTTAGAAGGAAGTATTTTTGTAGCTGGAGCAGCAATTCAATGGTTAAGAGATGAAATGGGCTTAATTGAAGAAGCTCAAGACTCTGAATACTTTGCTACAAAAGTTGATAGTACAGATGGAGTTTATGTAGTACCTGCTTTTGCTGGTTTAGGGGCACCATATTGGGATATGTATGCTAGAGGTACTATTATAGGTCTAACTAGAGGTACTAACAAAAATCATATTATTAGAGCAACTCTAGAGTCATTGGCTTATCAAACTAGAGATGTATTAGAGGCTATGGAGGCTGATTCTGAGCTTGAACTTAAGGAGTTGAAAGTTGATGGTGGAGCAGTAGCTAATGACTTCTTAATGCAATTTCAAGCTAATATCTTAGGTTCTGGAGTAGAGCGACCTAAGTATACAGAAACTACTGCTTTAGGTGCTGCTTATTTAGCTGGGTTAGCAGTTGGATATTGGGATAATAAAGAGGAAGTATTAGAAAAACGAAAAGTAGATAAGACATTTAATCCAGAAATGAATGAAACTAAAAAAGAAGAACTTTATGCTGGATGGAAGAAGGCTGTTGCTAGAGCTAAAGACTGGGCTGAAGAGTAGATTAGTGATAAGTCATGAGTCAAAATTATGAAAATAATACAATAAATTATTGTATAGCATATAATAGTATGTTATAATAATAGTAGAATAAGATAAAATAAAATATAAAGTTGGTGGAGAAATAAAAGAAACCACATTTAAGTAACTAGGGAGTACTATGTTTACTTCTTAGGACTTAGGTGTGGTTTTTACTATTATAGGAGGGGTCTTTTTGATAGATAAAACTGATATTTTAGTTATTGGTGGTGGAATAACTGGCTGTTTTATTGCTCGTGAGTTATCTCGATATAAATTAGATGTGACTTTGGTAGAAAAGGAACCTGATATTTGTACTGGAACAACTAAAGCTAATACTGCTTTGCTACATGCTGGATTTAATGCTGATGCTGATAAACTGAAAGGGAGATTAAATGTTAGAGGTAATGAACTATATCGTAAAAGAATACAGCATGAATTAGATGTGCCAATTGAATGGGTAGGGGCTTTAGTAGTAGCAGAGGATGAAAATAACATACCTAAGCTAGAAGAAATATTAGAAAATGGTAAAGAGAATGGTGTTCCAGATTTAGAGATTGTTACTGGAGATAGATTATTCGAGTTAGAGCCAAACTTAAGTGAAGATGCTATAGCATCTTTATTTGCTCCAACTGCTGGGATAGTCAATCCTTTTGAATTAACTGTAGGATTAGCAAATAATGCAGTCAGAAGTGGAGCTAAGGTATTATTAGAAACAGAAGTATATGATATTAAAGATCATGGAGATTATAAGACAATAAAGACTTCCAAAGGAGAAATTGATGCTAAGTTAGTTATTAATGCAGCTGGATTATATGCTGATAAGGTAGCTAATATGGTAGGGATAGATAATTTTGAAATTACTCCACGTAGAGGAGAGTATTACCTATATGATAAAAAGATGGAGATAGATGTGCAACGAACAGTCTTTCCTGTTCCAACTGAGGTTAGTAAGGGAATTGTAGTTACCCCCACTGATGAAGAAAACTTATTAATTGGTCCTAATGCTGAAGAGATAGAAGATATAGAAAATAAGTCAACTACTAGAGAGGGTTTAGATAAGGTAATAAAGGGGGCTAAAAAGACTATTCCAGGTTTAAACAAAAAAGGTGTAATTAAAGAATTTGCAGGGTTAAGGGCAGCTATTAAGGAAACAGAGGACTTCTTAATTGAAGCTAGTGATCAAGTAGCAGGATTTATTAATGTAGCTGGAATTCAATCGCCAGGTTTAGCCTCTTCACCAGCTATTGCTGAAATGGTAGTAGGGATTGTAGGAGAGGAATTGGGAGGATTAACTACTGATCCAGATTTTGATCCTAATTATCATGGACCACCTAAATTTAGACATATGAATCATGAAGAACAGGCTAAATTAGTTGCAGAAGACCCAGATTATGGTCAGATTATCTGTCGCTGTGAAAGTGTAACTAAAGGAGAGATTATTGATGCAATTAGAGAGCCAGTAGGAGCGAAAACAGTTAATGCAATTAAGAGAAGAGTTAGACCAGGAGCTGGAAGATGTCAAGGTGGATTTTGCGAACCTAAAGTAGTTGAGATTTTGGCTGAAGAATTAGCTGTTCCTAAAACAGAAGTCAAGCTTGAAAGTGAAGAGTCTCAACTTTTAGTAGAGAAGACTAAAGAATCTTTATTGAAAGAGGTGGGAACGGATGAATAAACAGGAATACCAATTAGTAGTAGTTGGTGGCGGGCCAGCAGGGTTAGCAGCTGCACAATCAGCTTATGATCAAGGTATTGAAGATATATTAATTATTGAACGTGATTTTGAGTTAGGTGGTATTTTACAACAGTGTATTCATAATGGATTCGGTTTACACTATTTTGGAGAAGAGTTAACTGGACCAGAATATGCTCAACAGTTTATGGAAAATGTTAAAGAGCGTGGAGTTGATATTAAATTAGATACAATGGTCTTAGAAGTTACTCCAGATAAGAGAGTTTATGCTATTAATTCTGATGAAGGAATGTTAGAGATCAATGCTCAAGCTGTAATTTTAGCAATGGGCTGTCGAGAAAGAACAAGAGAGGCAATTGATATTCCAGGTTCCAGACCAGCTGGAGTCTATAGTGCTGGAACAGCTCAAAGATATATTAATATGGAACAACGTATGCCAGGAGAAAAGGTTGTAATTTTGGGTTCTGGTGATATTGGATTGATTATGGCAAGAAGAATGCACTTAGAAGGTGCAGATGTAGAAGCAGTATTAGAGATAATGCCTTTTTCTGGTGGGCTAACACGTAATATTGTACAGTGTTTAGATGATTTTGATATTCCATTACGGATGCAACAGACTGTAACAGAGATTCATGGTAAAGATCGAGTAGAAGGAGTTACAGTAGCTGAGGTTGATGATAATTTCAAGCCAATTCCAGATACAGAATATGAAATTGAATGTGATACACTACTTCTATCTGTTGGTTTAATTCCTGAAAATGAATTGTCAATTGAAGCAGGAGTTGAGTTACATGATACAACAGGCGGCCCAATAGTAAATGAAGGTCGGGAGACTAATATTGAAGGTATCTTTGCTTGTGGTAATGTACTTCATGTTCATGATTTAGTAGACTGGGTAACAGAAGAAAGTATGATAGCAGGTAAGACAGCAGCTTTATACTTACAAGATGAGTTAGCCAAGAAAGAAGAGGAGGTTGAAGTAAATCCAGGAGAGAATGTAGGTTATATAGTTCCTCATAAGATAAATAATGAAGTTGAAGGTAGAAAGAGAGTCGATTTATATATGAGAGCTAAACAGCCAATGGAAGATGTAACAATTAATTTATTGGCTGGAGATAAGAAACTATTTGATAAGACTGAACGACGGGTTGAACCTGGCGAGATGATTACTCTACCAGTTCCTGAGCAGATGCTTAGCAGTATAGATAGTAATAGTATTGAAGTTGATATTGTGAAGGAGGGAGAGTAATGGGAAAAAGAGTAGAGATCACTTGTATTAGTTGTCCAATGGGTTGTGAAGTAGAATTGGAAGTTGATAAGAATGATAAAATAAAAAAGATGAATGGAAATAGCTGTCCTGCTGGTGAAAAATATGTTAGAAATGAATACTATAATCCGACTAGGATTTTACCTACTACGGCTAGAGTTAAAGATGGAGTATTACCATTAGTACCAGTTAAGAGTGAAGAAGCAATTCCTAAAGAATTATTAGAAGAAGCAATGAAAGAGATAGCAAAGGTTGAATTAAAGGCACCAGTTAAGTTGGGTCAGATAGTAATTGAAGACATACTAGATACAGGGGTTAATATAGTAGCTACTAGAGATTTGGCCCGCCAAAACTAAATATCTCTGCCATATATGGTCTAAGCTATATATGGCGTTTTTATTTTCTATCGATACAAAGTGGCACTTTTGTGTCACTGCTATCTGTCGTGAGCTAAATCAAATTCAAAGCCATAGAAAGACTTTTTTTAGAATATAGGAATTATAAAGATTTGGTTAGAATTTAATTGTTTTGAATTGGCTCATAGCACATAGCAGACAGCTGACGGCTGTGTCACTGAAAGTGACACACTATATCAATTAAGCTACACTTTTGCAGTCAAAAGGTTATACTTACTATAATTCAATAATAAACATGTTAATAATAACCTTTTTGACTCTTTTTAATTCTTTTTCAAATAGACATGAAAATCAAGACACAATCTGTTAAAATAATAAAAAACAGGGTTAGATTTGTTATAAAGGGAGGGGTAAGATGATTGGGATTGTACTTGTTTCTCATAGTCCAAAGTTAGCTGAAGGTATAGAAGAATTGACTCAAGAGATGGTACCACGGGAAATTCCTTTAGTTTCTATTGGAGGAGATAGTGAGGGGAGAATAGGAACTGATATAGATCAAATTATAGAAGCTGTGAAAGAAGTTTATACTGACCAAGGGGTATTAGTTATTGGTGATGTAGGTAGTTCATTAATTAATGCTAAAGAAGCACTTAATATTTTAGAATTAGATGGTTATGATCATGTATCAGTTAGTGGTGCTCCATTAGTAGAAGGGGCAATGATAGCTGCTGTAGAAGCTAATTTAGGTAAAAGTTTAGCCCAAATCAAGAGTAAAGTAGAGAGTAAGCGAATTATTGAGTGGGTATAGAGGACTTTTTGACAGAGGATAAGTTTCATTATATAATCATATTAGAAAAATACGATATTCTTCAGAGAATGTAGATAAAGCTACATAATTATATAGATTAAAAAAAGGTTAAACTAAAAACCAGAGGTGATATTAGTGGCAGAAGAAGTATATGATTTAGCAATTGTGGGAGCAGGCCCTGCTGGAATGTCAGCAGCAATTAATGCTTATGCTAGAAATAAAAGCGCAGTAATTTTCAATAGTGGTCAATTAGCTAAAAAGATTGATTGGGCACCAGAGGTCAATAATTATTTAGGTTTTAGTAATGTTACTGGCTCAGAGTTGGCCCAACAGTTTATCTCTCATGTTCAAGATTTAGAAATACCAATCATCAAGCAGAAGGTAGTTAAAGCTTATCCTATGGGAGATAAAGTAATGATTACAACTAATGGAGAGAATTATGAAGCTAAGAAGCTGATTTTAGCTATTGGTGTTGTTCAAGAAGCTAAGATTGACGGAGAAGCAGAGTATTTAGGTAAGGGGATTAGTTATTGTGCTACTTGTGATGGAAAGCTATATCAAGATAAAGATGTAGTAGTCATTAGTGATAGTAGCCATCATGAAGAAGAAGCTAATTTTTTAGCTGATATTTGTAGTAATGTCTATTATGTAGCCCAATATGATGAGATAGATAATTTAGATGATAGAATTGAAGTAGTTGCTGGAGAAGTAGAAGAGATAACCGGAGATGATCTAGCTAATAAGGTCAAGTTAGATACTGAAGACTATGAAGTAGATGGTATTTTTATTTTAAGAGAGACTCTTCCTCCATCTGAAATAGTGCCTGGTCTAGAGCTAGAAGGACAGTATATTGCTGTTGATAGAGATTTTAAGACTAGTGTAGATGGGGTTTATGCTGCTGGAGATTGTATAGGTCGTCCTTTACAGATTAGTAAAGCAGCAGGTGAAGGACAAGTAGCAGCTTTAAGTGCAATTAAAGAATTGTCTGAATAATTATTTTAAGATAGCCCTATTATTAGGTGCTATCTTTTCTATTTACTAAATATTACCTACTAATTGATGAATAAAGCATTTTAACCTTGAAAATAATGTATAGTAGAATAAAAGATTATTTCTATAATATATAGTTGAGCTTATAGTTAGTTGAACTGAATTGATTCTTCAAGTTTAAAAGGAGGTTAGTAGGTGATGCTCTATGTTTAAAAAACTAGCTGTAATTGGTATTGGAGATACTCGTAAACAAGATAAAGGGCTTAC
Organism: Halanaerocella petrolearia; assembly: GCF_054657875.1. Lineage (NCBI taxonomy): Bacteria > Bacillati > Bacillota > Clostridia > Halanaerobiales > Halobacteroidaceae > Halanaerocella > Halanaerocella petrolearia. The sequence goes on along the minus strand of NZ_BAAHXW010000001.1, from coordinate 998,960 downwards.
TATCCATTTATTAGATAAATTAAAAGATTTATTCTCTAAATATGATATATCTTTTAAACAGATTACTTCAGCTGGGGAAGAGCTATATGAATTGTTATCTACTATAGAAGCAGAAAAGGTATTGATTTTAAATACAGATAGAGAGTTGACTACTCCAGGTAAGATTGATTATCTAAAGATAACTCCTAAACAAGGGAAGTCATTTAAGGAACTATTAGTGATGACTATTGGGATTCTTAGTGATGACTGGGGAAAAAAGTTGTCTGAAACTATTTCTCAGCATATGTCTGAAATATTAGATAAAGTCTATAATGTAGTTACTGGTCTGTTAAGTTGACAGTAGAAGGGAGGGTAATGTATAATTAAGGTAAAACATAGTAGTGGGTGAATAGTATGTCAACAGAATTAAATGATTTAAAGGAACTATTAGCGGCTAAGAATTATAAATTGACTTCACAACGGAAGTTGATTTTACAGATTTTATTAGAACATCAAGGTGAACATTTAAGTGCAGAAGAGATTTATCAGATTCTTAAAGAAGAAGAATCTGGAATTGGTTTAGCTACTGTTTATCGTACTTTAGAGCTTTTCTGTGACTTGGGTATTATTCAGCAATTAAATTTTGATGAAGATAGAAGACGTTACGAATTGGAGAATGAAAAACATAATCATCATCATCATTTGGTCTGTGAAGAATGTGGTCAAGTAATAGAATTTAATGATCAAATTTTAGAAGAGTTTGAAAAAAACTTAGAAAAAAAGCATGATTTTAATGTAACAGAGCATCGTATTAAATTTTATGGTCATTGTCAAGACTGCCAGTAAATTTAACATAAGTTAAGTTATAGATTCCAGTTTATTCTGGAATCTTTTTCTTTCTAGTAAGTGAATTCTATTTTATAAAGGAGAAAGTGTTTATGAAGAAACTAACTGTTTTAAAAGAATTAGTAACTGAATATCAAGTAACAAGCTATTTAGTTGGAGGAGCCATAAGAGATCATCTATTAGACAGAAAGGCTAATGATTTTGATCTAATAATTACTAGAAAAGTGAGAGATATAGCTAAAGAATTTGCTACTAAAACAGGAGGTACTTTAGTAGTATTAGATCAAAATCGAGATGTTTATCGAGTAATAGTAGATGAATTAGAGTTTGATTTTGCTTTATTAGAAGGAGATACTATTATTGATGATTTATTGAGACGAGATTTTACCATTAATGCTTTGGCAGTACCTTTATCTAAGATAGATATAGAGCAAGGGGAATATTACTTTTTAGAATCTGATTTAATCGATCCTAAATCAGGTAAGTTAGATTTAGAAAATGGAATGATTAAAACAGTTAGTAAAGGTAATTTATTGGCTGATCCTTTACGTGTTCTAAGGGCTTTACGTTTTAAAGCTCAATTAGAGTTTACTATATATAAAGATACTGAATTAATGATGAAACAAGCAGCTAAAGGAATAAAGCAGATAGCTAATGAGCGGATTAAGGATGAGCTATTTAAAATTTTATCCTATAATAATGCTGCAACTAATATTGCTTATTTAGAAGGAAAGACTTCATTATTATCTACGTTATTACCTGATATAAATCAGTTAAAGCAGAAAGGACAGTGTAAGTATCATAGTGAGGATATATGGACTCATAGTATATATGCTTTAGAAAAGTTAGAACAGTTATTTAAAGATAGTTTTTGGGCCAATCGAATAGAAAAAGATAAGTTACCTAGGCTTAAATTTGCTTTATTATTTCATGATATTGGTAAGCTATTAACTGAAGAGGTGATTGATGGTCAAGTTCATTTCTACGGTCATCATAAAGAAGGAGCTACTTACTTCAAATCGATTTTAAAGAAGTTAACTTTTAGTAATCAGGAGGTTTCTTACATAACTACTTTAATTAGATATCATATGCGACCTTTATCTTTGTTTTATGCAGATAACTTAACTTTTAAAGGAAAATATAGATTCTTTAAGGCGGTTGATGGTTTAGTAGCAGATATCTGTTTGTTAGCAGCTGCAGATATGTTGAGTACAAGGAGATTAAATAAGCGAAATGAAGATATTGAAACTAGTTTATCTTTTTTAAAGCAACTTGTAGAAGAGTCAGAAAAATTAGAAGAGGATACAGCAGAAAGGTTATTAAATGGTACTGATTTAATGGAGCTATTTTCACTTTCAGAAGGGCCAAAAATTGGAGAGATCTTGGGTAAGATTGAAGCAGCACAGGCCGCAGGAAAGATTGATAATCGAGTTGAAGCAGTTGATTATGTAAAAGAGGAGTTACTTTAGGGAGGACTTTATTTTAGGAAGAAGAATTATAAAAGGGATACTGCTAGTTAAATGGTTTGTAGTAGTGATACATATTAAAGTTGGCCCTAGGGGATAAATAAAGACTACGAATTAAAAAGTAGAGGTGAAAATAAAAAGTGGGATTTTCAGTGAATATTGGAGATCGACTTAAAGATTTAGATAAAGGAGAGATAAATATGTTACGGGCTGATGGAAGAAAGGAAAATAACCAACTAAGATCAATTAAAATAACTAGAGATTATACCAAGTATGCTGAAGGATCTGTACTAATAGAAACTGGTGATACTAAAGTCATCTGTAATGCTACTGTAGAAAATAGTGTGCCTTATTTTTTGCGTGGAGAAGGAACAGGTTGGTTGACTGCTGAATATTCAATGTTACCTCGAGCAACTAAAGAAAGAAATATTCGGGAAGCGGCTAAAGGTAAATTAAGTAGTAGAACGCAAGAGATTCGTCGCTTAATTGGCAGAGCTTTACGATCAGTTGTTGATTTGAATTTGTTAGGTGAAAGAACCATTTGGCTTGACTGTGATGTTATTCAGGCAGATGGTGGAACCCGGACTGCTTCTATTACAGGTGCTTTTGTTGCTCTTGTTGATGCATTAGATTATATGTTAAAAGAGTCTATGATCAGTGAATTTCCTATGAATGATTTTGTGGCGGCAGTTAGTGTAGGAATTGTAAATGATGATCTATTGTTAGATTTATGTTATGAGGAAGATTCTAATGCACAGGTAGATATGAATTTAGTTATGACTGAAGCTGGTTCTATAATTGAAATTCAAGGAACTGGTGAAGAGAATCCATTTTCTCAAGATAATATGTGGCAATTAGTAGAATTAGCAGAAGATGGAATTAAACAACTAATTACATACCAAAAAGATGCCTTAGGAGATAAAGCTGATTTATTTAAGGAGGATTAGGAATGAGATTATTCTTGGCTACTGGAAATGATCATAAAATTGAAGAAATGACAAAATTATTATCTGATACAGATATAGAAATAGTATCCAAATATGATTTTGATAAGGTGCCTGAGGTTATTGAAGATGCTAATACCTTTACTGGTAATGCATTAAAGAAAGCGAATGAGCTCTGTGAATATACAAAATTACCTACTATAGCTGATGATTCTGGTTTAGTTGTTGAGGCTTTAGATGGACGACCTGGAGTCTATTCAGCTCGATTTGCTGGAAAAGATGCCAGTGATCAAGAGAATAATCAAAAACTACTTACGTTATTAGAAGATGTTCCACAGTCAAAAAGAAAGGCTCATTTCACTTGTGCTATAGCATTTGTAACTCCTAATGGTCAAGAAGAAGTAGCTATTGGTAAATGTCAGGGAAATATAGCTTTTGAGTTTCAAGGTGAATCAGGCTTTGGTTATGATCCATTATTTATTCCGCAAGGTTATGAGGTAAGTTTTGCACAGCTAGGAAATAATATAAAAGATCAGATTAGTCATCGATCTAAAGCATTAGCAGAAATGAAACCAATTTTAGTAGAAGAGTAGGTGGTAGAAGTGAAATTAGCAATATTTAGTGATGCTCATGGTCGTAGTGAAAAAGTAAAAGAAGCTTTAGAAGGATTATCTTCAATTGATTATTTATTGTATGCTGGAGATGGAGCTAAAGATTTACTAGAAAATGATTTCTTAGACAAGGAAAAAATTGTAACAGTACAAGGTAATCGAGATTTTAGAACTGATTATTCTAAAGAAGAGATAATTAAAGTAGTTGATAAGAAAATATTTATGACTCATGGACATAATTACCAAATAAAATGGGGATTAGATAAATTATACTATAAAGCTAAGGAAGTAGCAGCTGATATAGTTATCTTTGGGCATACACATACTAGGTATGCTAAAGAAGAGAATGGAATATTATTCTTTAATCCAGGTAGTATTGCTTTACCTCGTGATGGAGACAAGGGTAGTTATGGCTTAATTGATATTAAAGATGGAAAGATAAATTATCAACATTATCAATTAGATAAGTAATTTTTATTTAGATTATTAAAAAATTCTTATGATTTAGATATAAAGCTGTGGGTCATATGCTATGAGCTATAATCACAAGAAATAAAGTTTAGCTTAATATTCATAGCTCACAGCTTATGATGTACAATATTAATAATGCCAATTAAAGAGAAAACAAGAGTATTTAATAGAATAAACACATTATTTTGCTTTAATTTATCTAAATGATATTTATTCTTTTTTGACCTGATTTGGTTTTTGAGTTATACTATTAGACGTTGCAATTGACAAAAGCGGAGCATGGCTCAGTTTGGCAGAGCACCTGGTTTGGGACCAGGGGGTCGCAGGTTCAAATCCTGCTGCTCCGACCATTCTGCGGGAGTAGCTCAGTTGGCTAGAGCACCAGCCTTCCAAGCTGGGTGTCGCCGGTTCGAGTCCGGTTTCCCGCTCCAAAAATATTTAAATGCGCGAAGGTGGTGGAACTGGCAGACACGCTAGACTTAGGATCTAGTGCCGCAAGGCGTGTGGGTTCGACTCCCACCCTTCGCACCAATTTAGATTAAGTTGATTATAAACCTCGGACAACTCCGAGGTATTGTTTTTATTATTATGGTTTTATATTAATTTAGTACTTAAAATGTTTTTTCGTCAGTTTTATTAATAGAATTGTTAATTTAAGATTAAATTGGTTATTTATTGCATTGAATAAACATAATATAAGGTAAAGAGTTATAAAATTATTTATAACTTTACATATTTCAAGTAACTATTTTTAAGGAGGATATATATAATGAAAGTAGATACAGAAGAATTAGAAGGTAATAAAGTATTATTAGAAGTTGAACTTAGTACGGAAAAGGTAGATGAAGCATTAGATCAAGCTTATCAAAAAGTAGTTAAAGAAGTGGATATGCCAGGGTTTAGAAAAGGTAAGGTGCCACGTAAATTATTAGAAAAAAGATATGGTAAAGAAGTATTACATAAAGATGCATTAGATATTTTAATTCCACAAGGATATCAAGAAGCAGTACAGGAGATAGATATTGAACCAATTGCTAGACCAGATGTAACTGATGTCTTTATTGAGGAAGGAAAGCCAGCTACTTTTACTGCTGAAGTAGAAGTGAAACCAGAAGTTAAATTAGGTGATTATACAGATTTAGATCTAGAACAAGAAGAAATTGAAGTAACAGATGAACAAATAGAACAAGAGTTAGACGCTCGGCGACATAGACATGCTCAACTAGTAGCAGTTGATAGAGATACAGTTGAAAACGGAGATCATGTAACTATGGATTTTGAAGGTAGAGTAGATGGAGAGACTTTTGAAGGTGGTTCAGCAGAAGATTATAATTTAGAGATAGGTTCAGGACAGTTTATTCCAGGTTTTGAAGATCAGTTAGTTGGTGTTAAAGTAGGACAAGAAGCAGAAGTAGAAGTTACTTTTCCAGAAGATTATCAACAGGAAGATTTAGCAGGTCAAGACGCTGTTTTTACAGTGACTGTTAAAGAAATAAAAGGAAAAGAAGTACCAGAATTAGATGACGAATTTGCTAAAGATTTAGAATTTGATTCTTTAGACGAACTAAAAGAAAATGTTAGAAATGAATTAGTAGAAAGAGAAGAACAAAGAGTAGAACGAGAATATCAGAACCAATTAGTTGATGCTGTAGCAGAGAAGTCAGAAGTTAATGTCCCAGAAACAATGGTTGAGAACCAAATCGATAATATGCTACAACAATTTAAGATGCAAGCTCAGCAACAAGGGTTAGATTTTGACCAATACCTAGAAATGACAGGTATGAGTGAAAATGAATTAAGAGAGCAACATAGAGAAGAAGCTCAAAGTAGAGCAAAATCTAACTTAGTCTTAGAAACAATTGCTGAGAAAGAAGGAATTGAAGTAACTGAAGAAGAATTAGATGAAAGAGTAGCTGAGATTGCTCAGCAACAAGGTCAAGATGAAGAACAAGTTAAAGCCTTCCTACAGATGCAAGGTCAGTTATCTTCGTTAAAAGAGAATTTGCAAATGCAGAAAGCAATTGATTTTTTAGCTGAAAATAATTAAAAAGAGTGTAAATGTTAGGGAAGTTGGGTATAAATATAAAGAGAAGAGGAGGTAAAAATATGAATTTAGTGCCAACGGTAGTAGAGCAGACTAATCGTGGAGAACGAGCCTATGATATTTATTCTAGATTATTAAAGGATAGAATCATATTCATTGGCAGTCAGATCAATGACCAGGTAGCTAATACGGTAATTGCTCAGTTATTATTTTTAGAAGCTGAAGATCCTGATAAAGATATTTACATATATATTAATAGTCCTGGTGGATCTGTTACTTCTGCTTTAGCAATGTATGATACAATCCAGTATATTAAGCCTGACGTGTCTACTATTTGTATGGGGCTTGGTGCTAGTGCTGCTGCTTTATTATTGGCTGGTGGTACTGCTGGTAAGCGATATGCTTTACCATATGCTCGAATTATGATTCATCAGCCAATGGGTGGTGCTCAGGGTCAAGCTACAGATATTGAAATTCAAGCTAATGAGATCTTGGAATTAAGAAGTATCATTAATGATATTTTAGCTGATCATACTGGTCAACCAGTAGAAAAGATTGATGAAGATGTAGAACGTGACTACTTTATGTCAGCTCAAGAGGCCCAAGAGTATGGTATTATTGATGAGGTTATTACTCGTGACCCTAATGCTGAGGACAAGGAGTAGATCTTTCTTTAAAGAGGTGATATAATGTTTAAATTTGGGGAGGAAAAAGGTCAGCTGAAGTGTTCCTTCTGTGGTAAAATTCAAGATCAAGTACAGAAACTTGTAGCTGGACCTGGAGTCTATATTTGTGATGAATGCATTGAATTATGCAATGAAATTATTGAAGAAGAGCTACAAGAAGATATAGATACTAACTTAGATAGTGTTCCTAAACCAGAAGAAATAAATGACTTTTTAGATGAGTATGTAATTGGTCAGGATAGAGCTAAGAGAGCATTATCAGTAGCTGTTTACAACCATTATAAACGAGTCAATTCTGGTATGCAGATTGATGATATAGAGTTAGAAAAGAGTAATATTTGCATGATTGGACCAACGGGTTCAGGGAAGACATTATTAGCGCGAACATTAGCTCGAATGCTAGATGTTCCATTTGCTATTGCTGATGCTACTTCTTTGACTGAAGCTGGTTATGTAGGAGAGGATGTAGAGAATATCCTACTTAAACTAATTCAAGCTGCTGATTATGATGTTGAAAAAGCTGAAAAAGGAATTATTTATATTGACGAAATAGACAAAGTAGCTCGTAAGTCCGAGAATCCTTCTATTACACGTGATGTTTCTGGTGAAGGGGTACAGCAAGCATTGCTTAAGATATTAGAAGGAACTGAAGCTAGTGTACCACCACAAGGTGGAAGAAAACATCCTCATCAAGAATTTATACAGATAGATACTTCTAATATTTTATTTATCTGTGGTGGAGCTTTTGATGGTTTAGATAAGATGATTAAATCAAGAATTGGTAATAAAGTACTAGGTTTTGGAGCTGATGTACAGAGTAAAGAAGAAGAGGATTTAGGAGAAGTTCTAAGTCATGTTATGTCTCAAGATTTATTGAAGTATGGATTAATTCCTGAATTTGTAGGTCGAATTCCAGTGGTTGTTACTTTAGACAAATTAAGAGAAGAAGACTTAGTTCAAATCTTAACTGAGCCTCGTAATGCTTTAGTTAAGCAGTATACTAAATTCTTTGAATTAGATAATGTTGAGCTAGAGTTTACAGAAGAAGCTTTAGTTGCTATGGCTCAAAAGACTTTAGACCGTGGGACAGGAGCACGTGGATTACGGTCAGTAATTGAAGATTCAATTTTAGATATTATGTATGATGTACCTTCTTATAATAATGTTACGAAATGTATTATTACTGAAGAGGTAGTAAATGAAGGTGCTACTCCAAAATTAGTAAAGATTGATGATCAGAGAGAAGAAACTGCTTAATTCTAAGCAGTTTCTTCTTTATTTAAGGATAAAAATTCCCTCTTAGGTTATAATAATTCATAAAGCTTGACTAAGGGGGAGTTAATATGAACTTTGCTATTAATATTTTTAGTTTAGTCCAATTCTTCTTTGCTGTAGTAGTTGGTATTTATTTTTGGAATTTGTTAAAGAAACAGCAAAATAATAAAAAAGCTATTAATAAAGATTCTAAACGAGAGTTAGAAAAGCTACATAAGATGCGACGACGATCATTGACTAAGCCTTTAGCTGAAAAAATAAGACCTAGTGACTTTTCTGATATAGTTGGTCAAGAAGATGGGATTAGAGCTTTAAAAGCAGCCCTATGTGGGCCAAATCCCCAACATGTAATTATTTATGGACCACCAGGAATAGGTAAAACAGCAGCTGCTAGACTGGTTTTAGAAGAAGCTAAAAGTCGTCAAGATTCACCTTTTGATGATGAATCAGATTTTATAGAATTAGATGCTACTACTGCTCGATTTGATGAACGAGGTATTGCTGATCCTTTAATTGGATCTGTACATGATCCAATTTATCAAGGTGCAGGGGCTATGGGATCAGCAGGTATTCCTCAACCTAAACCAGGAGCAGTAACTAAGGCTCATGGTGGTATGTTATTTATAGATGAAATTGGAGAATTACATCATATTCAGATGAATAAGCTACTTAAAGTATTAGAAGATAGAAAAGTGTTTTTGGAAAGTTCTTATTATCAGGAAAGTGATAAAAATATTCCTCGTCATATTCATGAGATATTTCAGAATGGACTACCAGCGGATTTTAGATTGATAGGTGCTACTACTAGAACACCTCAAGAGATACCTCCTGCTATTCGTTCCCGCTGTTTAGAGATCTTTTTTAATCCATTAATGCCTCAAGAGATAGTTAAAATTGTAAAGAAGGCAATTAAAAAGATAGATTTTGTAGTTGAAGAAGGAGTTATTGAGGTAATCAAGAAGTATGCCACTAATGGTAGAGAAGCAGTTAATATGGTTCAGACTGCAGGTGGTATAGCTTTAACGGATAATCGTAAAAAGATTAAGCGTAAGGATATAGAACGAGTAGTCGTTAATGGGCAATACTCGCCTCGTCCTTTGGATGATATTCCAAATCAACCTCAAGTAGGAGTCGTTAATGGACTAGCAGTTATGGGGGCCAATAGAGGAATTGTTGATCAACTAGAGGTTTCAGCTACGAAGATAAAAAATCGTGATGGTAGTCTTAATATTACAGGAGTAGCTCAAGAAGAAGAACAAGGAAATCGTCATCGTAAAATTAGAAGAAAGAGTATGGTTAAGGATTCTGCTGAGAATGTAATGACAGTAGTAAAGAAGATCTTAGAAATAGATTTAAATGAGTATGATATTCATATTGATTTTACTAGTGATACAGTAGTTGATGGTCCGTCAGCTGGAGTAACAATGGCAGTAGCCCTTTACTCTGCTCTAACTAATAGACCAGTTAATAATAAAGTAGCTATGACTGGAAAAATATCAGTAAATGGTATGATTAGGCCTATAGGAGGAGTAATTCCTAAAGTAAGAGCTGCAGTAAGAGCTGGGGCTAAGAGAATCTTAATACCTAGTGCCAATTGGCAAGATTTATTTGTAAGTGATGAATTTGCTGAAGTTGAAATCATTAAGATTGAAAGTCTTAAACAAGCTTTAGAAGAAGCAATAGCTCATGAAGCTTTAGAAAATGATGAGGAGCTTGAATTTAATATAGATTTAGATTCTTTCTCTGCTTCAGCAATTTAAAGTAGATATTGTGAAGTGTTGGATATGGAGGTGTGAGAATGGAAGAAGATAATAAACAAAGAATTGTAGAAAATACAAAAGAAGTAGAAATTGATGATGGTAACAAGCCTTTATTAGCTTTACGAGGATTAATTGTTTTTCCTAATATGATTACTTCTCTATTAGTAGGACGAGATAAGTCAGTAGCTGCTCTAGAAGATGTAATGGTAGATGATAAACAAATTTTATTAGCTGCTCAGAAAGATGAAACAGTAGAAGAACCAACTCAAGATGATATTTATAAAGTAGGAACTATTGCTCAAGTAAAACAGTTAATGAGATTACCAGATGGAACAATTAAAATTTTAGTAGAAGGTTTAGAAAGAGTAGAGATTAAGAACTTTGTGGAGGAAGAGCCTTACTTTCAAGCTGAATTTGAAGTAGTAACTTTAGAAAAAGAACAAGCTGATGAAACAGAACTTGAAGCTTTAATGAGAAGTGTGATTAATAAATTTGAAGAGTATGTTAAGGGTAATAAGAAATTACCTCCAGAAACAATGATGACAGTTAGTAATATTGAAGAGCCTGGACGGTTAGTTGATGTTATTGCTTCTCATATGTCACTAAAGGTTCAGCAACAACAGGAAATTTTAGAAGCTATTTCTGAACGAAAACGTTTGGAGAATATATATAGTATTTTAGATAAAGAATTAGAGATTTTAGAGGTTAAAAATAAGATTAATCAAGAAGTTCGCCAGCAGGTAGAAAAGAGACAGAAAGAATACTATCTTAAAGAGCAAATGAAGGCAATTAAGAAGGAGTTAGGTGAAGGAGATGCTCCTAGTGATGAAGTTGAAGAATATAAAGACAAAATTGAAGAAGCAGATTTACCAGAAGAGGTAGAGGAAAAAGCAATTGAAGAGGCAGAAAAGTTAGGGAAAATGCCGCCAAATGCTAATGAAGCAGTTGTAGTTAGAAAATATTTAGATTGCATTTTAGATCTGCCTTGGAATGATTATAGTGAGGATAAGTTAATAATTGATGAAGTAGAAGAGAAGTTAAATCAAGATCACTATGGTCTAGAAGATGTTAAAGAGCGTACTCTAGAATATTTAGCAGTTAGAAAATTAAGTGATGAAATGCAGACACCAATCTTATGTTTAGTTGGCCCGCCAGGGGTAGGAAAGACTTCTTTAGGTAGATCTGTAGCTGAATCTATCGGGAGAGAGTTTGTAAGACTTTCATTAGGTGGATTAAGAGATGAAGCTGAAATTAGAGGTCACAGAAGAACTTATGTAGGGGCTAGACCAGGAAGAATTATTAATGCTATGCGTGATGCAGGAACTAATAATCCAGTCTTTTTATTAGATGAGATTGATAAAGTTAAAGGTGACTTTAGAGGTGATCCAGCTGCAGCTCTATTAGAGGTTCTCGATCCAGAGCAGAATGATGAATTTAGTGATCATTACCTAGAGCTACCTTTTGATTTGTCTGATGTAATGTTTATTACTACTGCTAATACTACTGATACTATTCCTCGCCCATTATTAGATCGAATGGAAGTAATTAAAATTTCAGGATATACTGAAGATGATAAATTAGAGATTGCTAATCGATATTTGTTACCTAAGCAACTTGAAAATCACGGTTTAGATGAAGAGGGACTTAAAATATCAGAAAATGCTTTACGTAAGGTTATTAGAAATCATACACGTGAAGCAGGAGTTAGAAATTTAGAGCGGAAATTAGCTTCTATTTGTCGTAAAGCAGCCAAAAAAGTAGTAGAAGGAAAAGAGAGTACTACTAGAGTTGATTTGCGTAATTTAAAGAAATATTTAGGTATACCTAAATATAAGTATGGTAAGATGGAAGCTAAAGAGAGGGTAGGTGTAGTAACTGGCTTAGCTTGGACTTCTACTGGAGGAGATATTCTTAATATTGAGGTGTCTATAGTACCAGGTGAAGGAAATTTAATTTTAACTGGTAAATTAGGAGATGTAATGAAAGAGTCGGCTCAAACTGCTTTAAGTTATGCACGCAGTAAAGCAGATGAATTTAACTTTGAAGATGAATTTTATAAAAAGTATGATATTCATGTTCATGTACCACAGGGAGCTATTCCTAAAGATGGGCCATCAGCAGGTATTACTCTAGCTACTGCTTTAGTTTCTGCTTTATCTAACAGACCAGTTAATGGTAAAGTAGCAATGACAGGAGAGGTAACCTTACGTGGTAAAGTCTTACCAGTAGGTGGTATTAAGAGTAAAGTGTTGGCTGCTCAAAGAGCAGGGATTGAAAAAGTAATTCTATGTAAAGAGAATGAAAAGAATCTAGAAAAAGTGCCTGATAATGTAAAGAGAGATTTAGAAATTATTTTAGTAGAAGATATGGATGAAGTTTTAGATGAAGTTGTTTTAAAGGATGATGGAAATGAAGATTAATAATCCAGAGTTTACCTGTAGTGCTCATGATAGAGAAGGTTATCCTTATCATCACCTGCCAGAGATTGCCCTGGCAGGTAGATCTAATGTAGGTAAATCATCTTTGATAAATAAGGTAATTAATCGTCATAAATTAGCTTTTACTAGTTCTAAGCCAGGTAAGACCCAGTCTCTTAATTTTTATAAAATGGATAATTATTTTTACTTTGTTGATTTACCAGGATATGGGTTTGCTAGGGTGCCGGATAAAGTAAAAGAAGAATGGGCTACAATGATTGAGAATTATCTTTTTAACCGCTCTCATCTGGAAGGTGTCATCTTAGTAATTGATTCTCGCCATAAGCCTACTGATGATGATTTGATGATGTATGATTGGTTGTTAGAGATGAGAGTTCCTACTCTAGTAGCTGCTACTAAAGTAGATAAGTTGAAGAGAAGCCAACGGAAACCACAAGAGAAATTAATTAAGGAGACATTAGAGTTAACTCCTTTTACTTCTTTTACTTTCTTTTCAGCTGAAACTGGTGAAGGTAAGAAAGAGGTATTTAAGTTTATTGATCAATTTGTTGATTAAACATGGTATATTATTCTAGAAAGCAGGGAATAATGTTGGTAAAAGAATTAAAGAGGTGAAGAGATGGCTTATTTAAAGTTATGGTTAAGGGCCTTTCGTCCTTTTTCTTTTACTGCTTCTTTATTGCCTGTTTTTTTAGGAGTTGGGTTAGCCAGTAAAGAGGGCTATTTTGATTTTAAGCTCTTTTTATTAACTAGTTGTACAATATTGTTGCTGCATAGTGGAACTAATTTATTGAATGATTATTATGATTATCAAGCCCAAGTTGATACCAGAGATTCTTATGGCTCAAGTGGCATTCTGGTGGCAGGTTTATTGCCGGCTAAATTAATTAAAAGAATAGGAATAGTCTGTTTTATTTTAGCCGTTCCTTTAATTTCTTATCTGATTTATTTGCGAGGTATTATAGTTGCTATTTTATCTATAGTAGGGATTTTTGGAGGTTATTTTTATACTGCTAGTCCTATTAATTATAAGTATTATGCTTTAGGAGTCCCTATGGTCTTTTTTCTATTAGGCCCATTAATAGTAATAGGTGCTTATTATGTTCAAACAGCTCAATATAATCAACAGGTTTTATTGATATCTCTACCGTTAGGTTTGTTAGTAAGTGCTATTCTGCAAGGGAATGACTTTCGAGATATTGAGCATGATGCGCAAGTAGAGATTAAGACTTTATCTATATTACTAGGGAGAAAAGGAGCAGCTAGATTATACTTAATGTTAGTTTCTTTAGCCTATTTAATTTTGATTACATTGGTTTTAAAAGGGGTTATTACAAAGTTGGCCCTTACTACTTTACTTACTCTTCCTTATGCTTTAAAGAATATTATCTTAGTAAGAGAAGCAACAACTAACCCTCGATTTAATGTTAAGAAGATTGATATTAGGACTGCTCAATTACACTTTAGTTTTGGAAGTTTATTAATTTTGGCGATAATAGGAGCCCATTTCTTAATTTAGGAGTTAGTAGATGAAACAGAAAATCTCTTGTTTTGAATTATGCTCTATATTGATAGTAGTTAATATTTTATGGTGGTTAGTATTTAGGTCTAGTTTATTAAATTTTTGGTTTAGGTTAAGTTTAGTAGCTATTATTCAGGTGTTAATTGCTATGCAATATACTAAATTTGATCTTTCCTATCAATTTAGTGATTTGTTTAGAGGTCTTTTAACAGCTTGTTTATTATACTTTATTTTTTGGTTGAGTAAAAAGCTAAGTCTGATTATTCTACCTTATGCAGAAACAAGTATATCTGCTGTTTATAGACATCGGCAAGAACTAAGTCTTCCTCTAATTAGTTTCTTATTATTATTAGTTGTTGGCCCAGCAGAAGAGATATTTTGGCGAGGATTTATTCAGGAAGAATTGATGCAAAGGATTGGTCTACAAAAGGGTTATTGGGTAACAACAATATTATATACTTTATTACATATTGGGACAGGTAATTTATTATTAATTTTAGCTGCTTTGGTGGCAGGATTATTCTGGGGCTATATAATTATGGTTACTGATAATTTAATGTTAGTAATTATTTCTCATGCCCTATGGGATATATTAGTTTTTATTTTATTCCCTTTTTGATAAGCATAATTTGAAATTTAGTTGACAATTTAGAAAAATAATTGTATGATTATAAATGTTAATAATTTAAGAGTGGGTAAAAGCAATGAAGAAGAGTAGTAGATTAGTTTTCTCCCTTTTAGAGAGGAGTGCTCTAGGTTGAAAAGTACTCTAAGGGATATTAATTGAAGTCGCTTCTGAGCTGCTAAGTTGAATTAAAGCTAGACTTAGTCGGAACTGGTCGTTATCCAGCTTAAGAGCCTTTAGGAATTAAGGTGGTACCGCGAAAGTGAACTCCTCTTTCGTCCTTAAATAGGATGGAAGGGGATTTTTTAATTTATAGTTAAATTATTAGATAGATTTATTCTTTGTCAGTAGCATGTTGATATAAAGTGGCACTTTCAGTGGCACAGCTATCAGCTATGTGCTGTGTGTTATGAGCTAAAAATTCTTATATTTAAGATCTAGTCTTTACCAAAGCTCTTACTTTAAGTATTTGAACTATTTTGTGATTTTGAATTTTTATGAATCCTTCGGATTTTCTGTGAAAGTTTGCTCATAGATCACGACACACGACTAACGACTGTGTTACAATAGTGATACTTAATATTAATTAAGTTTAATTCTTTATCAAAATTATTTTTTGATAGCCTGGATATTAATAATAATAAAAGGAGGAGTTAAATTGAGTAATGAAGAATTATCAACAACTTATAATCCAGATCAAGTAGAAGAAAAATGGTATGAGTATTGGCAAGAGAATGATTATTTTCAAGCTGAAGTAGATGAGGATAAAGAATCATTTACTATTATGATGCCACCACCTAATGTAACAGGTCAACTACATATTGGACATGCGTTAGATATGACTTTTCAAGATATCTTAATCCGTTGGAAGAGAATGCAAGGTTATGAAGCTTTATGGGTACCAGGTACTGATCATGCTAGTATTGCTACTGAAGTTAAAGTAGTTGATAAGATGCGTAGAGAAGAAGGGCTTGAGAAAGAAGATATTACTCGAGAAGAGTTTTTAGACCGAGCTTGGGATTGGACAGAAGAGTATGGGAATACAATTACTAACCAGTTGACTAAGTTAGGGGTTTCCTGTGATTGGAGTCGAGAGCGATTTACAATGGATGAAGGCTGTAATGAAGCAGTTAAAGAGGCCTTTGTTGAATTATATGAGAAAGGGTTAATCTATCAAGGAGACTATATTATTAATTGGTGTCCAGACTGTGAAACTACTCTATCAGATGTTGAGGTAGAGCATGAAGATCAACCTGGAAAACTATATCATTTGCGGTATAATTTCAAAGGTAGAGATGATTACATTGTTGTAGCTACCACTCGACCTGAAACAATGTTAGGTGATACAGCGATAGCTGTTAATCCTAATGATGAACGTTATCAGGACTTAATTGGTGAAAAGGTAATTGTGCCAATTGTTAATCGAGAGATTGAAATTATTGCTGATGAATATGTAGATTCTGAATTTGGTACTGGTATGGTGAAGGTAACACCTGCTCATGATCCTAATGATTTTGAGATGGGCCAACGTAATGATTTAGAGATCATTAAAGTAATTGATGATCAGGCTAATATGACAGCTAAAGCTGGTAAGTATGAAGCTATGGATCGTTATGAGTGTCGCGAGCAGTTAATTGATGACTTGAAATCTGCAGGTTTATTAGAAGAGGTTGAAGAACATGAACATTCAGTAGGTCAGTGTTATCGCTGTGATACTACAATTGAACCATTAGTATCTAAACAATGGTTTGTTGATATGGAACAGTTGGCCAAGCCAGCTATTGAAGCAGTTAAAGATAATGATATTAATTTTGTACCAGAGCGGTTTGATAAAGTCTACTTTAACTGGATGGAGAATATTAGAGACTGGTGTATTTCTCGTCAGTTATGGTGGGGGCATCAGATTCCAGTCTGGTATTGTCAAGACTGCGATGAAGTAATTGTAACTAATGAAGAGCCAACAGAGTGTTCTGAATGTGGTTCTGAAGAGCTAAAACAAGATGAAGATGTGTTGGATACTTGGTTTAGTTCTGGATTATGGCCATTTTCTACTTTAGGTTGGCCCGAAGATGCAGATGATTTAGATTACTTTTATCCAACTGATGTATTAGTTACTGGTAGAGATATCATCTTCTTCTGGGTCGCTAGAATGATCTTTATGTCTTTAGAATTCATGGATGAAAAACCATTCTCTGATATTTATATTCATGGACTAGTTCGTGATTCACAAGGACGAAAGATGAGCAAGTCTTTAGGTAATGGTGTAGATCCAATTGAAGTTATTGATCAGTATGGTGCTGATACTCTGCGATTTACTTTAATCACTGGTAATACACCTGGTAATGACATTCGTTATCGAGAGGAACGGGTTGAAGCTAGCCGTAATTTTGCTAATAAGTTATGGAATGCATCTCGATTTGTATTAATGAATCTAGAAGATTTTGATTTAGATGAAGTAGACCATGGTAACTTAAAGTATACTTTAGCTGATCAGTGGATGCTAAGTCGTTTAAATAAGAAGATTAAAGAGGTTACTGATCTATTAGATGATTATCAGTTTGGTCAAGTAGCAGGAGAGTTATATGACTTTGTCTGGAGTGAATTCTGTGACTGGTATATTGAGTTAATTAAGCCTCGTTTATATCAGGATGAAGATGAAGCTGCCTATCAGACAGCTCAATATGTAGTCTGGTATACTTTAAATAATATTTTAAGATTATTACATCCATGTATGCCATTTATTACAGAGGAAATCTGGCAGCACTTACCTGGTGTAGATGAAAGCTTAATCTCTGCTCAATGGCCAGAACCAGATAGTATAGCTATTAATGATCAAGCTGAGTCCAAGATGGAATTAATTATGGATATAATTAAAAATATCAGAAATATTAGAAATGAGATGAAGGTTAATCCTGGTAAAGAGATTACAGCTATTTTGATTTCTGACCAAATGGATAAGTTAGATGTTGTAGAAGAAGGTAAGAATTATATTGCTGATTTAGCTAAGGTCAGTGACTTAACAATTACTGATGAAGTTGAAGATCGGCCAGATAAAGCATCTACAGCTATTACTAGTCAGATAGAGATTATTTTACCACTAGCAGATTTAGTTGATCTTGATAAAGAGATTGCTCGATTAGAAGAAGAGATTGATGAGGTAGAGTATGAAATTGAGCGGGCCAAGGGTAAGTTAGCTAATGAAGGATTTGTTAATAATGCTCCTGATCATTTAGTAGAAGAAGAAAGAGAGAAGAAGGAAGAGTATACTGCTAAGTTAGACCAATTAAAAGATAGATTAGCGGATTTAAGAGAGTAATATATTTAAAGGACCCAGTTCTTTTAGAAGCTGGGTCTTTTTTGTTTGATTTTTAAAAGGTTTTTAATTATGTAGCAATGTTAAGGTTATATTTTAACTTACCCAATTATTAATATCATACCTACCACTAAAATGACAACCAGCATTAGGTGATAGAGTCTCTACTTCTTCATCAGTTGATGACCTTTTAGTCTCAATAGCTAATGCCCCTGTAGGACATTCTCCAATACAGTCAATAAAAGAACCACAGAATGAACTTTTAACTAATTTAGCTATACCATCAATAATTTTAATACCACCTTTATGGCAGTTAGTGATACAATTGCCACATCCATTACATTTATCCTCATTTATTCTAATAATTCTTTTTTCTCTCATAACTCAGCCTCCTCTATTGTAATAATTTATCAAATTTACTATTATTATAACCTGATTCTAAAACAAAAACTGTGATCTTTATCACGTTAGTATAATCTTTTAAGTAGGGAGTTGCTCGGCTAGTTTCTCTCCCCATCTGTGAGCTTTCTGTATTATTTCAGTTCTATTAGTTAGAGGCTCTTGATCAATATTCCCTACAAAAAGATTACTATTATATTCGGCATTAATCGACTTGAAGAATAAGTCAATAGTTCCAGTAACATACTTAAACCTATTATCTGTTAAAGGTTGACCAGCAGTGGAGATAAAGCCACCAACCCTTTTCTTATCTGCATTAACTAGTGGATCTTCAAGAATAATTTTACTGGCCCATAGTGCCTGACAACGATCAATCAAAGTTTTAATCTGAGCTGATACTGTATTAAAATAGAGTGGGGAAGCTATTATTATCAAATTAGATTGGTTAAATTTATTATAAATTTTAGCCATGTCATCATTAATAATACATCCTTTATTGATTTCACAACTACCACAGGCTTGGCATGGAGCTAAATTTAAGTCTTTAATCCATATTTCTTCAAAGGTAATTTTAGGTTGATTTTCTTTAACTTCAGTTATTACTTCTGATAATAATTGAGCATTATTTCCTGCTTTATGTGGGCTACCTAGGATAGCTAATCCTTTCATAGTCTATCTCTCCTATTCTTGGGCATTATTGATATATTGTGTCACCATAGGTGACACAGTCGTCTGTCGTGTGCTGTATGCTGTCAGCCAGTTCAAAAACTAAATTCTTACAATACCTGCGTTTCAAGGGTTTGATATATACTTATGATTTTGACTTTGATTTAGCTCACGACTCACAGCACATAGCTGTGGCACGAAAGTGCCACTTTATATCAATTAAATTTTACTTTTATATTTGTTTAGCCCATGATAACATACATACTAACAATTGACAACTAGAGACAAAGGGATTTAAAGATAAATCTAGAAATATTACAACGAGGTGAGAATATGGAAGCTATAAATTACTTAAACAATTTAGATAAATTTGGAGTTAAACCAGGATTGGAAAGAGTCGAGTTATTATTAGATTATTTAGATAATCCAGAAGATAATTTAGATATAATTCATATTGCAGGTACTAATGGTAAAGGTTCTACTTCAGCGATCTTAACTGCTATTTATAAAGAGGCAGGTTATAAAGTAGGAACCTATAACTCGCCACATCTTATAGAATTTAATGAGCGGATTAGAATTAATGATAATAATATAAGTGATTTGAAATTAGAAGAGTTAGTAGTCGAGATGCAACCTGCCATTGATCAGGTTGCAACTGAATTAGAACATCCTACTTTTTTTGAAGTAGTAACTGTACTAGCTATACTGTATTTTGATCATGAAGATGTTGATTTAGCTATTTTGGAGGTGGGAATGGGAGGGAGATTAGATGCTACTAATGTAGGAGGTAGCTTGATTTCTGTTATTACCAATGTTAGTTTAGATCATACAGATTATCTAGGTGAGACAATAAGTGAGATAGCTTTAGAGAAGGCTGGGATTATTGAATTTAATCAAAAAGTAGTTACTGCTAGTCAAGATCTAGAAGTTTTATCATGTTTAAATAAAATATGTAAAAAAAGGAATAGTAAATTAATTAATGTTCATAATAAGTTTAACTGGGAGAAAGATGAAGGTGACTTGAATTATCAGTCCTTTAAATTACAAGGAGATAAGAGGGTGTATAATGATTTAAAACTCCCGCTATTAGGTAATCATCAGTTAGTTAATAGTGCTCTAGCAGTGGCAGTAGTAGAAGAGTTGCTAGATGACTTTCCTCTTTCTAAAGCAGAGATTAGATCTGGATTATTGCAGGTAGAATGGCCAGGAAGGTTAGAAGTATTATCTAAGAAACCTACTGTTGTTCTTGATGGAGCACATAATCAAAAAGCAGCTAATAAGATAAAAGATACTTTACAAGAATGGGAGTATAATAACCTATTTTTAGTAATTAGTATTTTAGCTGATAAGAATATTGATGGCATTGTCAAAGAATTGACCCCACAAGCAGAAGAAGTGGTTTTATCTCAAAATAAAAATAGTCGGGTAGCAGATATTACCAAAATAAAAGAGGAAGTAGTGCCATATAACTCTAATGTAAAGTCAAAGCCTGAATTGGCTGAAGCATTAGAATATGTAAATCAATTAGCTAAAACAGATGACCTTATTCTAGTAAGTGGCTCATTATATACTGTAGCTGAATCAAAACAGATTTTTGTTAATAAATAGATAATAAACTGCATAATATCTATTAAGAAAAGAGCTAAAAATAGGAAATGAAATTAATTAATTTAGCTAGGAAGGAGGAGAGTCACCTTTACTCCCGACAAACAAATTGGGAGGGGGATATTATGAACAGAAACAATAGAAAACTCAAGAGTGGTGCTTCTTTATTAGTCATGTTGGTTGTAATGGGGGGGATTGCTGTTTCACTTGGTTATTTAGCTATTAATTGGTTCTTTGATTATACTGCTGCTCCACAAGAAGAACTTAAGCAAGTTAATAATGATCAAATTGTAAAGGAGGAAAAGGTGACACCTAAGGAACCTCAGCAGATATCAAAGTCAAAACAGAAGGAAGTTCAAAAAGAGCAAGAACAGAAGAAAGAAGAGAAGAGTCAATCTAGCTCTGATTCACCAACTATTGCCCAATCAATGAATGATCAGAACTTATTTGTTGTGCAGGTAGGAGCTTTTGCTAAGAAGAGTAATGCTCAAGGAATGGTAAGTAAATTACAGCAGAAGGGCTTTAGTGCTTATATTACTAGTGATGATCCTTATCGAGTTCAGACAGGTGCCTTTAGAACTGAAAAAGCTGCTCAAGAATTGAGTTCTAAGCTTAAAGAGAATGGTTTCTCAGTATATATTAAACATTAATTTTAGACCCACCTTTAAGTGGGTCTTTTCTATCATTTATAAGGGAGGATAATAATGAAGTTGCAGAAAATAAAAGATTTATTATCTGCCCAGATTATTTATCTTGGACAAGATGATAAATTGAAAAATCAAGTTGTTTCAACTGCTTGTGGGGCTGATTTGATGAGTGATGTTTTAGCTTTTACTAAGGAGAAAACTTTATTATTGACAGGATTGACTAATCCACAAGTAGTTCGAACAGCAGAAATGATTGATTTAATAGCAGTTATCTTTGTTAGAGGGAAAAGACCGCTTCAAGAGACCATTGATCTTGCTAAAGAGAAAGAAGTTCCTTTATTAGTTACTGATAAGCCATTATATGAGGCTTGTGGACTATTATATTCGGCCGGTTTGGCTCCTGAGAAGTTATCTGAGTTATAAATAGACAAGCTATTAATGGAGGGATTGATTTGGAAAAAAATGATTCGTTGCAGACTATTTTAAATGCTGAAATTGAAGCTGGTGACTTTAGTAGTGGTGGAGAAGCCTCTAGTAATTTGAAGGAGATTCTACGAAAATTAGGTATTGCAGCGAAAAAAATTAGGAAAGTAGCAATTGTAACTTATGAATTAGAGATGAATATCATAATTCATTCATTAGGAGGAAACTTAAAAGCTAAAGTAAGCCCTAAACAGGTTAGAGTTATTGCTGCTGATGAGGGACCAGGGATTGAAGATTTAGATAAGGCTTTTCAGCCTGGTTTTTCTACTGCTAGTGACTCTGTAAGACAAATGGGTTTTGGTGCAGGTATGGGTTTATGTAATATAAAGCGCTATTCTGATGGTTTAGAGGTAGATACTGAGGTAGATGTAGGGACTATTATTGAGACTACTATTGCTTTATAGAGTATAGTTATTTAATAAGTTACTAACAAAAGTGGGGGATATTAGTGAGTAAGTCTCATTCTGTCCATCTTAAAGAGGATAAGTGTGAAGGGTGTACAAATTGCGTTCAAAACTGTCCAACTAAGGCAATTAGAGTACATCAAGGGCAAGCTTGGATTAAAGAAGATTATTGTATTGACTGTGGAGAATGCATTAGAAGTTGTGAACATCATGCTAAGCATGCTATTACTGATGAGTTAAAGGAGATTGAAGATTATAATTATAAAGTAGCTGTTGTACCTCCTAGTTTTTATGGACAATTTAGAGGAGATATTAAACCAGTTCAGATTGTAACTGGGCTTAAAGAATTAGGATTTGATAAGGTTTTAGATGCTGCTTTAGGAGCAGAAGCTTTGACTAAAGCTACTAGGGATTATTTATCTAAAAATGAAGGGCCAATAATTTCTTCTGCATGTCCAGCTGTAGTTAGGTTAGTAAAGGTATTATATCCAGAATTGATTGATTATCTATTACCATTTAAACCACCAGTAGAGTTAGTAGCTCAATTAGCTAGAGAGGAGATAAAGAAAAGAGAAGGTATAGTTGAAAGTGAGATAGGAGTCTTTTTTATTACTCCTTGTCCTGCTAAAGCGACAGCAATTAAAAATCCCTTAGGTATGGAAGATAGTTTTTTTACTGGAGCTATAGCTGTTGATAAGATCTATCGTTTATTATTACAGAAAGTACAACAAGTAGACCATAATCAATTAAAAGAGGATAATATACCTTATTTAGGTATTGGTTGGGGGAATAGTGGTGGAGAAAGTAATTTGCTGACTGAAGAAGATACAGTCTCTGTAGCAGGAATTCATAATGTAATCTCTATTTTAGAAGAACTTGATCGAGGAGATTTATCACATATTAAGTTTTTTGAGTTATTGGCTTGTGAGCCTGGTTGTGTAGGGGGAGCTTTAAATATTCAGAATCCTTTTTTAGCCAATTTTAATTTGCAGAAATTAATCAGTGGTAAGAATAAGTTTGTTAATCAAGATTTAGCTAAATATAATTTTCAGTTAGATAGTCATTTTAACCCTAAAAGTGTTGGTTCTTTAGATGAAGATTTTGACTCTGCAATAGCTAAGCTGACCCAGTTAGAAGAGAAGAGAGATGATTTACCAGGGCTGGACTGTGCTGCTTGTGGAGCACCTAATTGTGAAACTTTAGCTGAAGATATTGTTAATGGGTTAGCTTCAGAAAGTGATTGTGTCTTTATTTTACGTCAAAAGTTGGCTGATTTAACTGATCAGATGGCTTCACTGGCTCACTCTTTACCACCAGTTATGCAAAAGGAGGATAAAAATGAAACTTAATAAGATTATTGAAGAGTTAAAGTTAGAGGTAGTTGTAGAAGGTGATTTAGATAGAGAGGTAACAGGGGGTTATGTCTGTGATTTATTAAGTAATGTTATGGCTCAAGCTCAAGCAGGTGATTTATGGTTTACTATTCAAGGTCACCAGAATATAGTAGCAATTTCTTTATTAGTAGAAGTGGCAGCTATTGTAGTAGTAGAAGATTTAGAGATTGATGAAGATGCTATTGCTAGGGCCAAAGAGAAGGGAGTTACTATCTTACAGAGTTCTCAATCATCCTATGAATTAGCTGGACAATTATACCAGTTAGGAATTGAATAATAGTGGAAGAACTTACTGCTGATCTGCACCTCCATACTGTTTTATCTCCCTGTGGTGATTTATTAATGACGCCAGGAAATATTATTGATCACGCTCTAGAGATTGGTTTAGATATAATTGCTATTACTGATCATAACTCAGCTGAAAATGTAGAGGTTGCAGTCCAGTTGGCCCAGAATAAACCTTTGACTGTGGTTCCTGGTATGGAGGTTACTACAGTTGAGGAGGTGCATTTAATCTGTCTCTTTGCTAATATAGAACAGGCTTTAGAATGGCAAGAGATAGTCTATCATGCTTTACCTGATTTGAAAAATAATGAAGAGGTATTTGGCCCGCAGATAATAACAGACCTTAATGATCAATATGTAAAAAAGTTAGATAGATTACTACTAACTGCTACTGAATTAACAGTTTCTGAGGTAATAAAACAAGTAAAAAAACTAGATGGGATAGTTATTCCAGCCCATGTTGATAAACAGAATTATAGTTTACTTTCTAACTTAGGATTTATTCCTTCAGATTTGAACCTATCTACTATAGAGATTTCTCCAAGTATTAATTTAGAAGATGCAGAGGCTAGATTTCAACAACTTGAAGATTATGCTATAATAACTAGTTCTGATGCCCATTATATAGAGGACATCCGCCAAAGTATTAAAGTAAAGGTAAAAGAAAATAGAATTTTAGAATTACAAGAGTCAGTAACAGATAGAGCCTCAATCTTATTATATTAATAAACCAGAAAAGTTAAAAATTAGCTAAAAATTCTGAAAATAGACTTGATATAAAAGTTGCCTTGTGATAAAATGAACAATTATTGTAATTGTTTAAAAGTTATGTTAACATTAGTTCAGAGTAATGACTTTATAATATTATAACACTTTCTATATATTAATAATTAGTACTGTCTGGAGGTGATTAGTAGATAGAGTAGAGTACAAATTAATATAAAATATTTAAAAATAGGATGACTTAATTGACTATTTAAGACTTGATAGAATTAAATTGACAACTTATAATTTTTGACAAAGGGGTGAAAAAATGGAAACTAGAACTTTTGCACAGGGAATTCATCCTAGATACAATAAAGAATTGACTCAGGATAAAGAGTTAAAAGTGGCTAAAGTACCTAAAGAAGTAGTAATTCCTCTTCAACAACATATTGGTGCTCCAGCTAAAGTATTAGTTGAGTCAGGGGACCAAGTAGCATTAGGAGAAAAAATTGGTGAAGCTGCTGGTTTTGTGTCAGCTAATATCCATGCTAGTGTTTCTGGTGAGGTAATTGCTATTGAAAGAGTTGATGGTACTTTATCAGTTCGAATTAAGAATGATGGCCAAGATAGGTTAGCTACTGCATTAGAAGAAGAAACAGTTGATAATTTGACAGCTGATGAGTTGAGAAGTATTGTTCAGGAAGCAGGAATTGTTGGTTTAGGGGGAGCTACTTTTCCTAGCCATGTAAAAGTGTCGATTCCAGATGATAAGAGTGTGGATACAGTTATTTTAAATGGAGCAGAGTGTGAACCTTATTTAACTATTGATCATCGGATTATGTTAGAAGAAGCTAGAAAGGTAGTAACAGGTTTGCAAGCTTTAATGAAGATGTCAGATGCAGACCAAGGTTATATTGGTGTTGAGGACAATAAACCTGATGCTATTAAAAAGTTACAAGAAGTAGCTAAAGATTATCCAGAAATTGAAGTTGTAGCTTTAGAGACTAAGTATCCTCAGGGAGGAGAAAAACAGTTAATTGATGCTATCTTAGGCAGAGAAGTACCTTCAGGTGGATTGCCATTGGATATTGGGGTAGTAGTTAATAATACAGGTACTGCAGCTGCAATTGCAGAAGCAATTACTGAAGCAAAACCTTTGATTCAACGAGCAGTTACAATTACTGGAGCAGTTAACAAACCACAGAACTTGTTAGTTAGAATTGGTACTCCAGTAGAAGAGTTGATTGATCAGGCTGGTGGCTTTAGAGGACGACCAGGAAAAGTTGTTTTAGGCGGGCCAATGACAGGGCAAGCCCAAAGTGACTTAGATATGCCAGTTACTAAAGGGACTTCTGGTGTGTTAGTATTGACTAAAGAAGAAGTTAAGCAGCATCCTGAAGCTAGTCCTTGTATTAGATGTGCTCGTTGTGTTGATGCTTGTCCAGTTAAATTGATTCCAACTAATATTGTTAAGTTAGTTAAAGAAGATATGATTACTGAGGCAGCTGACTATAATATTTCTGATTGTATTCAGTGTGGTTCCTGTACTTATGTCTGTCCAGCAAATATTGAAATGGTACAGTGGATTAAGTTAGGTAAAGCAAAATTACAGGCTCAAAATAGAGATTAATTAGGAGGGAAGGTTATGGCTAAAGATGTGCAGTTGACAGTTTCTTCAGCTCCACATATTAGAAGTAAGGAAACAACATCTGAAATTATGTTCAATGTAATTCTGGCTCTATTACCAGCAGCTTTAGCTGGAATTTATTACTTTGGTTCTGAGGGCTTATTATTAATGGTTGCTTGTTCTTTAACAGCAGTTGTAACTGAGGCAGTTTGGCAGAAATTACGTGGTGTATCAGTTACAATTAAAGATAATAGTGCCTTATTAACAGGCTTTTTATTATCTCTAACTTTACCCCCAGCATTACCTTTATGGATGGCTGTATTGGGAACTATAATTGCTGTTTTACTTGGAAAACATGTTTTTGGAGGTTTAGGATATAATTTCTTTAATCCAGCCTTAGTAGGGAGAGCATTTTTAATGGCTTCTTTTCCAGTTGCAATGACAACTTGGAAGATTCCAGTTGATGTTACTTCACAAGCAACACCCTTGGCAAGTGAAAAAGCATTATCTATAACTAATATGTTTTTAGGAAGAATTGGTGGTTCCTTAGGAGAAACTTCTGTAGCAGCTATTGTTGCAGGTGGCTTATATCTGTTATATAAAGGTTATATTGATTGGAGAATACCTGCAAGTTTCTTAGGTACAGTAGCTATTTTAACTACTGTTCTAGGTTCTAGAGGGCCAGTATATCATCTATTAGCAGGTGGATTAATGATTGGTGCTTTCTTTATGGCTACAGATATGGTAACTAGTCCTGTGACTAAAAGAGGGCGTTTAATCTTTGGTATTGGTTGTGGATTTTTGACTGTAATTATTAGATTATTTGCTGGTTATCCAGAAGGAGTTATGTATTCTATTTTGCTTATGAATATGTGTGTACCATTAATTGATCAGTATACTCAACCACAGGTTTTTGGTGAGGTGAAAGCAAATGGCTAATAAGATTAAGCCACGATTAATTGTTGTTTTAACTACAATCATGATTGTTTCTGCTTTAGTTTTAAGTTTTGTTTATCAGATGACACTTCCTGTAATTGAGGCTCATGCTAAGCAAAAGAAAGAAAAGGCTATTTTGCAAGTATTGCCTGGGGCCAAAAAATATGAAAAGGTAACTAAAGATGGCCTAACTTTATATAAAGGAATTGATGAGTCGGGAAATGTAGTAGGCTATTCATTTCAAAATTCGGGCCAAGGTTTTCAAAGTAAGTTAAAGTTGATGATTGGAATGGATTTAGAAAAGAAGAAAATAATTAAGATAAATATACTTTCACAAGCAGAAACACCAGGTTTAGGTGCTAGAATAACTGAGAAAGTATTTAAGTCTCAGTTTAAAGGAAAGTCTTTTTCTGATTCCTATACAGCTAAGGAAGATGTTGATGCTATTTCAGGTGCTACGATTTCTTCTCAAGCATTAAGTGATGTTTTAAGTGATGCAATCGATAAAGTAGAGCAAGCATATGGTGGAGGTGAGTAATTTGAAACAATTATGGGAAGATTTTATTAAAGGCTTATGGGAAGAGAATCCAGTCTGGGTTGCACTGTTAGGTATGTGTCCTACTTTGGCAGTAACTAATACGGCAACTAATGGTTTGGCTATGGGATTAGCAACTAGCTTTGTGCTATTAGGTGGAGGAATAGTCAACTCTCTACTAAAGAATATAATTCCTGATGAAGTTAGGATTCCTAGTTTTATTGTTGTGATTGCTACTTTTGTAACAATTGTTGATTATACAGCTAAAGCTTACTTTCCTGCTATTGCAGCTTCATTAAAGTTATTTATTCCATTAATTGTAGTTAACTGTTTAATTTTAGGACGTTCAGAATCCTTTGCTTCTAAGATGCCTGTTCATCGTTCAATAGCTGATGCTTTAGGCATGGGAGTTGGATTTACTTGGGCTTTAACTTTCTTAGGTATCTTTCGAGAAGTACTTGGTTTTGGAACTATATTTAAAGGAACAAGTTTCACTCTACAGGTAATGGGAGACTCATTCCAGACTTGGGGTATTATGGTCTTGCCTGCTGGAGCTTTCTTAAGTTTAGGCTTTATTTTAGGTATCTTTAATGCAATTCAGGATGAATCTATTAGTTTTACAGATCTATTAGGTAGCTCTGATAGTCAGACGACTCAAGATAGAACAAAAAGCATTTAATGTAAGGAGGTTGCAGAATGGATGATATTGGAAATTTGTTTTTAATATTTTTAACTGCATCGATTACTAATAACTTTATTTTATCTCAGTTTTTAGGTATTTGTCCTTTCTTGGGAGTCTCTAAAGAGATTCCAACAGCTTTTAGTATGGGCTTAGCTACGACTTTTGTAATGACAACTTCTGCAATTTGTGTCTGGGCTATTAATACATTTATCTTAATTCCTTTAGGGTTAGGGTATATGAAATATGTAGCTTTTATTTTAGTTATTTCTTCTTTTGTACAGTTGACTGAAATGGCTGTTAAGAAGATCAGCCCTCCTTTATATAAGGCATTAGGTATCTTTTTACCTTTAATTACTACTAACTGTGCTATTTTAGGATTGGCTTTACAGATTCCTATCAATGGGTATAACTTTATTGAGAGTACTATTTTTGGTTTAGGAGCTGGAGTTGGATTTACTATAGCAATAGTTTTAATGGCAGGTATGAGAGAAAAATTAGAATTTGCTAATGTACCTAAACCTTTACAAGGAGCACCAATTACTCTATTAATTGCCGGAATGATGGCTATGGCCTTTATGGGCTTCTCGGGAATTTAAAGGAGGCGACTAAATATGAATTTAAGTATTTTTAAAAGTGCAGTTCCTAGTATGGGGGCTTTAGGAGCCTTATTTGCTGGTGGCTTAGCTTATGCCTCAGTTAAATTTGCAGTTGATGAAGACCCTAGAAAGGAAAAGATAGAAGAGGCATTACCAGGGGCCAACTGTGGTGCTTGTGGTCAGCCTGGTTGTTCAAGTTTTGCAGGTGAAGTAGTCAAAGGAGAGGCACCAGTCGATGGCTGCCCTGTTGGTGGTGCAGAAGTAGCCGATAAAGTAGCTGAAATTATGGGTGTAGATGCTGGAGGTTCTACAGAAGTTAAAGTAGCTCAAGTTCTATGTCAAGGTGGTAACCAAGAGACTAGTATGAAGGCTGATTATCAAGGAGTAGCTACTTGTCAAGCTGCTAATATGGAGTCAAATATCAAGTCTTGTAGCTATGGTTGTCTAGGTTTTGGTGATTGTGAGGCTGTATGTGCTTTTGATGCTATAGAGATGACAGATAATGGGCTTCCTAAAATTGATCCAGATAAATGTACTGGTTGTGAGAAATGTGTTTTAGAATGTCCTCGCAATATTATTTCTATGTTCAGTCAAGAGCAAGAAGTATTTACTAGATGTAAATCAGTCTTACAAGGTGGAGAAGTTAAAGATGACTGTGAAGTTGGTTGTATTGGCTGTACTCTATGTGCTAAAAAATGTCCTGTAGATGCTATTGAAATGGAAGATAACCTACCAGTTGTTGATGCAGAAGAATGTATTGGTTGTGGTCAATGTGTAGAGGTCTGTCCTACTGATGCTATGGTAGATACTCCATTTGAAGTAGAGGATAATCCAACTAAAGATGCTGATAAAGGAAGTCAGATTGTAATCGGTGATGAATGTGTAGGTTGTACACTTTGTACTAATGAATGTCCTGTTGATGCTATCTCTGGAGAACAGGGCGGACAGCATGAAATAGACCAAGACGAATGTATTCAGTGTGAGCAGTGTATTTCAGTTTGTCCTAAGGAGACAATTGAGTATGAGTAATGACACAGTATATGATTAAGTTTCACTAAAAATTAATAAGTTGTAATATAAAAAAAGCTGGCCCTTTAAGGAGCCAGCTTTTTTTTATTAATTAAGCTTTAAGCCATAAATTGTTCAATGTCATCTTCAACATTATCAATACCTGCAATTCCAAACTTATCGACTAATACATTAGCTACATTGTCAGATAAGAAGGCTGGTAATGTTGGCCCTAAGTGAATATCCTTAACACCTAGATATAATAATGCTAGTAGTACAATTACTGCTTTCTGTTCATACCAAGCAATATTATAAGAGATAGGTAGATCGTTGATATCTTCTAGTTCAAAGGCTTTAGCTAACTCCTGGGCAATAACTACTAGAGAATAAGAGTCATTACATTGTCCCGCATCTAAGACTCTTGGAATACCTCCAATGTCGCCTAAGTCTAGCTTATTATATTTATATTTAGCACATCCTGCTGTTAAGATTACTGTATCTTCAGGTAGTTCTTTAGCAAATTCAGTATAATAATCTCTACTATTCATTCTTCCGTCACAACCTGCCATCACGAAGAACTGCTTAATAGCACCTTCTTTGACAGCCTCAATTACTTTATCTGCTAGATCTAAGACCTGGTTATGAGCAAAGCCACCAACTATTGTACCGTCTTCAATCTGCTCTGGAGCGTCACATTCTTTAGCTACTTCGATAAGCTGGCTAAAGTCTTTATTTCCGTCTTTATCTGCTTCAATATGAGTAGCTACATCTAGACCAGCTGAACCTGTAGTGAAGATCTTATCACTGTAGCTAGCATCATCTTTTGGAGGCACGATACAGTTAGTTGTAAATAGAATTGGCCCGTTGAAACTTTCGAACTCCTCTTTCTGTTGCCACCAAGCATTACCATAATTACCTACAAAGTGATCATACTTTTTGAAGGCAGGATAATAGTTAGCTGGTAACATTTCAGAATGAGTATAAATATCTACTCCAGTACCTTCAGTCTGTTCTAGTAATTGTTCCATATCCTTTAGATCGTGACCACTAATTAGGATGGCTGGATTATCTTTAGTACCAATATTTACTTCTGTAATTTCAGGATTACCATACGTGTCTGTATTGGCTTGATCTAATTGAGCCATAGCCTGAACACCATGTTCACCTGTCTGCATAGCTAAGTTTACTAAGTCATCAGCTGACAGACTATCATCAGTTGTAGCTGCTAAAGCTTCTTGCATAAAGTCATAGACTTCTTGGCTTTCATAATCTAAGTTATAGCTATGTTCAGCATAAGCAGCCATTCCTTTAACACCATAAGTAATAAGTTCTCTTAAAGATCTAACATCTTCATCTTCCGTATCTAGCACGCCAACCTCTTCACCTTTAGCAATAAATTCTTCTTTAGTACCTGCAGTCCAAGTAGCTCCTGCAAATAGATCATTAAATTCTGCTCCTGCTTCTTTTGCTTTCTTTTTAGCTTTAGCTCTTACTTCTAATGCCTCTTTAATCTGTTCTACAAAGGCATCATTATCAAAATTGGCATTAGTAATAGTCATGAATAAGCTCTTCATGACAAACTTATCTATGTCAGGCGTTGCAACTCCTAAATCTTTAGCTTTAGTACTATAAGTAGAAACTCCTTTTAGTAAATAGATTAAAAGGTCTTGTAAGTTAGCTGTTGTATCTTCTTTTCCACAGACTCCTTTAACTGTACAAGCTTTGCCTCCTGCTGTTTCTTGACATTGATAACAAAACATTGACATAAACAATCCCTCCTTTATTATTTTTAAATCTTAATTCTATCTTTATTGTAAGATAATTTGTTGTAATTTAATATGATATAAATCACACTTAACGACAAAGATATTAAATTATAGTATAATTATCTATACCTTCCTTAAATATTATAACATAGTTTTTTTAATTTACATAATTTTATGAGAAAATTTAATTTTAAGGAGGAAATTATGGTCTTATATTAAAATTATTTTACAGGGTATGTATTATAATGTAGTTTAAATTAGTGATTTTAATAAAAATGTATATTTATTAAGAGCTGTGAAGTATAATCTGTAATTGGTCACCTGGATTATATGGAGCTAGTGGTGAACCCACCTTATTTTTAAATAAGGTGGGTTTTATATTTAGTTGAATAATAAGAAAGTTGGTGTAGGCTAAATTGATAAATTTTATGAAAAGATTCTTTAATGAAGATTATGAGGTAGTAGCCTATCGAGGGTTTTTAATAATTGTTATGTTTTTGTATCTGTCATTTGGAATAATATATAAGCTAAGTAATCATGCCATTGATCCTTTTTCTTTTAAGCATAGGTTAGTTATAGCAGTTATACTTCTGATATTTTTTATTTTATCTTTTATAAGTGAGAAGATAAGAAATAATTTAGTAACTATTATTTATTTCGTGTTATATACTATTAATATTCATCTTATTTATTTTGCTTACTTAAATAATTATTCAATTAATTATGCTATTGGTATCTTGGTAGTGATTATAGTTACAAATTTTATATTTAAAACAACTCCCCAGTTAAGAAATTATAATTTGATTATAATTTCTTTAGTTATCTTGTCGCTCTTATTTACTGTTAACCCATCTATAAGTAAAATAATATTTATTATATTTACTATATTAACTAGTTTATTATCTTATATTACTCATAGTTTGAAAATTGATCTTCAGAATAAGTTAAAAAGAAGTAAGGATAAATATCAAGACCTTTATATGAAACAGAAGATGTTATTGGATAATAGTGAGACTCAGATTTGGTATTTAAAAGATGCTAATCTATATGGAGAAGTGAATCAAGCCCATGCTGATTTTTTAGGTTTAGAAAAAGAAGATATTAGAAATACAAATATAGAAGATTTATTTGATCAGCAAGTAGCTGAAGAGTATATTACTAATAATAAAAAGGTTTTTAGCAAACAAGAGAAAGAGGAGTTTGAGTATTCTATTAAAAATCAGCATGGAAAAGAGAGAGTATTGTTAATTAGTAAAGTTCCTAAGTTAAATAAAGATAATGAAGTTGAATCTTTAATCTGTACTGCTAAAGATATAACTGAAGAGAGAAAGACTAAAGAAGAGATTGAATATTTGAATTATCACGACAGTTTAACTGGTCTATACAATAGAAGATATTTAGAAGAGCAACTTGATTTATTAGATCAGCAGAATCAGTTACCATTAAGTATTATTGTAGGAGATATTAACGGCCTAAAATTAACTAATGATGCTTTTGGTCATCAATTAGGAGATAAATTATTATCTGAAGCGGCTCAAGTAATAAAGGATTCTTGTCGAGAAGATGATATCGTTGTACGTTGGGGTGGAGATGAATTTGTAGTCTTATTACCTAAAACTAATAAGAAGAATACTAAAAAAGTATATTCTAGAATAAAGGAAAACTGCGAAGAACAAAATATAGAATTATTAGAGATTAGTATTAGTTTAGGTTATGCTACTAAGAGAAAAGTTACTGAAGATATTGATGATATTTTTAAAGAAGCAGAAGATTGGATGTATAAGATGAAGTTGACTGAAAGTAAGAGTTTTCATAATAGTGTTCTCTCTTCTTTATTAAGAACATTAAAAGAAAAAACTAATGAAACTGTAGAACATGGTAATAGGCTGAAAAAACTTGCCTTAAAAATAGGTAAAAAGCTAAATTTATCTGATGCTAAATTGACTGATTTGAGTCTATTAGCCGAACTACATGATTTAGGCAAAGTAGGTATTTCAGAAGAGATACTTAATAAGCCAACTCCTTTGATCAAAGAAGAATGGGAAGAAATGAAGAGACATAGTGAAATAGGAAGTCAAATTGCTAAATCATCACCTGAATTGGCAGATATTTCTGAGAGTATTTTAAGTCACCATGAGTGGTGGGATGGCACGGGATATCCACAAGGATTAGCAGCAAAAGAGATCCCACTTAATGCTCGGATAATTTCTATTGTAGATGCTTATGACGTAATGGTTAATGAACGGTCTTATAAAGAAGCAATGAGTAAAGAAGAGGCTTTAGAGGAGATAAAAGCAGGAGCTGGAAGTCAATTTGATCCGCAATTAGTTGAGACCTTTGTTAATGAGATAGTAGAGAAGAATTAATATAAAATGCCCAAAGAAAGGATGAAGTGAATGACAGTTCCATCTACAGGAATTATATTTGAAGGAATTCCTGCTACTGGTAAATCAACAATTATTCGTAGTTTATTAAAGTCTCCAAAAATTTTAGAGCGAGAATTCATGCCTTTTTTAACTTATGGTGAAGATATTACTCAACGAGT
Source organism: Halanaerocella petrolearia (assembly GCF_054657875.1). NCBI lineage: Bacteria > Bacillati > Bacillota > Clostridia > Halanaerobiales > Halobacteroidaceae > Halanaerocella > Halanaerocella petrolearia. Next base: position 964,697 of record NZ_BAAHXW010000001.1, on the reverse strand, counting down.
ATTGGAAAAGAAGTATAATCAGGGCCAACTTACTAAAGAAGATAACCTAGAGTTGTTATTTGATATTATAGAACCATTAGAGAAATATAAAGATTACTATCAAAAACGAGGTTGGGTAGGTACTGAATCAGAACATCGGTATGCTTTTGTACTTGAACGATTTCATATTACTCATGCCACTTACTTTGATCACTTGTGTTGGGATGATCTAGCAGAGATTGATAGGAAGTTGGCCCAGTTAAATACTAAGCTATGTTTTTTGGAGATAGAGCCAAAAGTTATGCGTAAAAGAATAATCTATAGTCGTGGTCAAAAATGGAGAAATTATATCTCTCGTTATGGTTCGACTGAAGAAGAGATAATTGAACATTACATTAGAAGACAGAAAAGAAAAAAACAACTAGTAACTAAAAGTAATTTACCAAGTCTGATATTAAATACTAGTCAGGCTAATTGGGAGCAGTTAATAGATCAGATGATTGAATTTTGGGATTTGAGTTAAGCTATAAATAAGATAAGAGCGATCAAGTGACCGCTCTTATTAATTATTCTATTTAGGCTGATAAATCTCGTTGATTAAAGTCTACTGAGTTGTTAGATAGATTTAAAAGCCAAGGAATTAGATAATAATCAATCCCAAAGGCTTTTCCTGCTCCAGAAAGCATAGTAATTGAGATTAGGAATAACCAGACTTGTTCCCAAATACCGGCATCTGATCCTAAACCACCTAGGATGAAGTTGGCACTCAGTCCTAAAGCTCCTAAAGCACCTAGGATAGTTAAACAGCCAAAGACTAGACTTAAGCCGACTCCTAGTTCAGTTAATACCATTATTTTCTGGAATATTACTTGGTTAGGGCCAACAATAGATTTCATTAGGTCAATATATAATTGAGGTGTGCCGTCACTCCAAAGCATAGAAGAGGCACCAGAAATAAGATGTTCTTCTGAACCAGTCAACCATCCTTCTTGTAATTTAGTAACACCCTCTAATAAAAATCTAACACCAAGGAAGACTCTCAGTAGTACTAACCAGAAAGTACCTGATTTTTTGCTTAAATGATTGATTAGCATTCCAATCCCTCCTTTAACATCCTTAAATTGATGTTCAATATAGTCCCAGATTAAGCTAAAACCATTAACTTCAAAGAGATAATGCATATTAACAAGATGTTTGGTTATCATTGCTAAAAAGCCAATTAAAGGAATAGTAATTCCTGACATAGGTTCAAGTTCAGCAACAGCATAATTAGAGCCAATAGAAACCATGACTCCATGTAATTGAGGATCAAATTCTTTCATTTCAGAGCCTGTAATTTGAGCATGAATATTATAGGCCACACATTCACCAGCCTGTACTGCAGCCTCAACTAATTGTGGTAGTACCCATTCATCTTCATTTTCAAAATAAGCATTATCACCAATAGCATAAATATTATCAATTGAAGTCTGTAAGTATTTATTAACTTCTACTCTATCTCTACGATTTAAATCTAAACCTAGTTTTTTAACTAGACTCTTAGTTTTTACGCCACCAGTCCAGACCAAAGTTTGAGTTTTAATCTCTTGTTCAACTTTAGAGCTTTCATCACTAACAATGTAACCGTCTTCTTTTTCGCAAGTATTGATGACTACACTATTGTCAGTAACCTCACAAATACTGGATTCAGTAAGTATTTCTACGCCTAATTTTTCAGTTAAGTATTGCTTAGCCTTATTAATTCTTCTTTCACTGAGAACTGGTAGGATATTATCCATAGCTTCTACAACTTTAATACTGACTTCATTAGGTGAGATGTTATATCGCTCACATAAGTTATCTGTCCACTCTGCAATTTCACCTACAGTTTCAATTCCTGTAAAGCCACCTCCACCAACAACAAAAGTTAACATTTCAGCTCTTTTGTCTAAGTCAGTTTCATTAGCAGCTAGTTTAAACATGTTACGAATGTGATTATTAATGTCTTTAGCATCATCTAAAGACCAAAGGGTGAATGCGTTTTCTTCCATACCTGGAATATTAAAGTAAGTTGGTTCGCTACCAATACCTAATACCAGATGGTCATATTGATAATCATTAGTTTCAGATGTTAGTTTTTGTTGCTCTGTATTAACATCTGTAATCTTATCTTGGACTAGATTTACCTTAGTCTTAGCAAATACATCCTCTAAAGAAACTTTAACTCCATTAGGTCCAATTCGATTACCAGCAACTTCATGTAACTCTGTTAATAGAGTATGGTGCTTATTCTGGTCAATTAAGGTAATCTCTACTGTATCATCCTTTTTAAACTTTTTATTAAGGGTTTTAGCAGCTTTGATACCTGCATAACCAGCACCAAGAATAACAACTCTTTTTCCCATAATTTCCCTCCTTTGCAATAAGGTGAAAGATATATCTTTCACAGCTGATTAAAATAAAAACAGGAGAATACAATTTATACTAGAAAGAATATACCATAAGGGTGTACTCTCATTATCATCTTATTATATTTATATCTCCTTGTCAACTAAAACAAAATGTAGTAAAATAATATATTACGATGTTAATTATGAGTAGGATTTATTAGAAAGTAAATAAGAGAATATAATTAAACTATTGGGGGGAATTATGAGAAAATACCACAAAATTTTGGTATTGAGTATAATTTTCATTCTATTATTAAGTGCAATAGGCTGTGATAAAAGAGAAAGGAACATAAAATCGAGTTTAAAATCAGATTATATGATGGGAACAGTAGTTAAGATGAAGGTATATCATTCTCAACCAGATCAAATAATAAAAGAATCTTTTTCTATTATAGAAGATTTGGAAGAAAAGATGAGCTCAAGAATTAGAGAGAGTGAAATAAATCAAGTTAATAAGGCGGCTGGACGAGAAAAAGTTAAAGTAAGTGATGATACTTATCAAGTTCTTAAGAAGAGTTTAGAGTATGCTAGATTGACTAAAGGGGCTTTTGACCCTACTATTGGACCTTTAGTTGAATTATGGGGGATAGGTACTAAAGAGGCCAAGGTTCCTAAAAAAAATAAGATAAAAACCGAATTAGCTTTAGTTGATTATAATAAAGTTAAGTTATTTCCTGAGAGTAATGAAATCTTTCTTGCACAAGCAGATATGATATTGGATGTAGGTGGGATTGCTAAAGGATATGCAGCTGATAAGATAATTGAGTTATGGAAAGAAAAAGGGGTAAAAAGTGGATTTATCAGTTTAGGGGGGAATGTATCGGTATTAGGATCTAAAACTGATGGAACTGCTTGGAAAGTTGGAATTCAAGATCCAAAACAGCCAAGAGGAGATGTAATGGCTACTATAAAAGTAAAAGATAAGACAGTAGTTACATCAGGAAATTATGAACGTTATTTTATGAAAGATGGAGTGAGATATCATCATATTCTTAATCCTCAGACTGGAAGACCTGCTAGAAAAGGAATTATTAGTTCTACTATTGTTACTGATAATTCTTTTGATGCAGATACTTTATCTACAGCAATTTATGTACTAGGAATCAAGAAGGGGTTAAAATTGATTAGAGAACTTTCTCAAGTGGAAGCTTTAGTTATAACAGATGATCAACAATTATATTTAACTCCTGGTTTAAAGGAAAAAGTAAATATTATTAAGAATAAAGAGTATAAAGTAATTAATTAGCAAAGTAGGTGATATAGTGTTTTGGGATCAATTTCCATATATAAAAGAAGAAATGATTGAATTTGAGGACTATTTAATTGATAATCTAGCTAGTAAACAATCACTAATTCAAGAAGCTATTACTGATTTAGCTAAGGCAGGAGGGAAAAGAATTAGGCCTGCTTTATTAATCACTTCTGCTCACTTTGGGGAATATGATCGTCGGCAGGTCTGGGATATAGCTGTAGCAATGGAAATGTTACATATGGCTACTCTCGTTCATGATGATATTATAGATGAATCTAAATTAAGACGAGGAGCTAAAAGTGTTCAAAGTAAATATGGTAAAGATACAGCAGTCTTTACTGGAGATTATTTATTTAGTTTAACTTTTAGTATGTTATCTGGTGAGGCGACTCAAAAACAGTTAGAAAAAGTTGCTGAAACAATTAAAAGTATTTGTGAAGGGGAGATTGAACAGCACGAAAGTAGATATAATCTATTGGTTTCTTATAAAGAGTATTTTAATAGAATTAAGGGTAAGACAGCCCTTTTATTTGAAAGCAGTTGTCTATTAGGAGCAGGAATAGCTGAATTAAGTAAAATAAAGATGAGATATTTAGGTCAGTATGGACGTTATTTAGGAATGGCTTTTCAGCTGACTGATGATGTATTAGATTTTAGTCAAGAGATTGATATATTAGGTAAACCAAATGTTAATGATTTCACCCAAGGAATCTATACCTTACCAATTCTATATGTAATTCATGAGACTGAATCTGCTGATGATTTAAAAGAATTATTACAAGAACCAGTAAAGAATAATAAGCAGATTAAAAAGGTTGTAACAGAGTCTGGTGCTTTAGACTATACTTTAGAATTAGCCAACAACTATATAACAAAAGCAAAGAAAAGAGTAGCTAAGTTATCTTCTAATCCTTATCAAGATATATTATTTAAATTAGCAGATAAAGTAGTAGATAGATCTTTTTAAATTGTTAAGTAAATTGACTAATTAATATTGTTGGTAGATTTAATAATCTATGATAAAATAAAATATGTATCGTAGAAGTCAGGTGCATTCTAGCACCTGATTTTTTATTCTTACAGCAGTAGAGACTAATTTTAATTTAGTGTTTATTAACAGGTATTGTTTGGTATAATACAGAAAGAGAGGATTATTATGATAAGAAGACGGTTGTTTTTATCATTATTAGTTGCTGGAGCAATTGTATTACATATTGTAGAGTCTTCTCTGCCTATCTCATTGATCTTTCCGGGAGCTAAATTGGGTTTAGCTAATATTATTACTTTATTAGTATTAGTTACTTATGGTTTTTTAGCTAGTTTACAAGTCTTAGGATTAAGAATATTAATTTCTTCACTATTAGTAGGTACTTTATTTACTCCTAGTTTCTGGCTTAGTTTAGCAGGAGGGTTAGTTAGCTTAATAATAATGGCTATAACCTATTATTATTTTAATAAATTTAGTATAATTGGAATTAGTGTTCTAGGAGCTACTTTTCATAATTTAGGTCAAATATTAACGGCTTATTTTCTGATTAATAACTGGGGCATTATAATATATTTACCTTATTTGTTATTATTATCATTACCTACTGGTGTTTTTGTTGGGGTTATTGTATTTAAATTAAAGAAATATCTAAATAGTTTTAAAGATGGTATCTTTTATTCTAATGAAAATTCTTGAAATAGGGAGGATTTTGTAAGTAATTAACGAATTGAGTATAAGAGGCCTTTTTTAGGGCCTACTAGGGGGAATAATAATGAAAAAAATTGTTTTAGCCTCCTCTTCTCCACGTAGAAGAAGATTATTAGAGCAATTGGATATGGATTTTATAGTTCAGCCTAGTAGAATTGATGAATCTAAAATAGAAGAAGAAAATTCAATCTGTTTAGTGCAGAAACTATCTTATTTGAAGGCTGATGAGGTTGCTAGAGAAGAATCAGGGATTATTATTGCTGCTGATACTGTAGTGACTTTAGAAGGAGAAGTTTTGGAAAAACCAAATAATAAAGCCGAAGCATATAAAATGTTACAGCAGTTAAGTGGTACAAGCCATCAGGTAGTAACTGGAATCACAATTATTATGTCAGATAAAAGTTTAACTGATTATCAAGAAACAGAAGTTACTTTTAGACAATTGACTGATAAAGAGATAGATGATTATATTGCTACTGAAGAACCGATGGATAAGGCTGGAGCCTATGGTATACAAGGCAAAGGAGCTATCTTTGTTGAGCAGATTAAAGGCGATTTTTATAATGTAGTAGGATTGCCTATAGTAAAACTAATAGAAATGTTAAGAGAAGTAGGAGAGGAGTTTAGCCTTAATGGCTGATTATTTAACTATTAAGGACTTACCTGATGAGGAACGTCCACGGGAGAAAATGGTTAAGTACGGGCCAACTAGCCTCTCTACTTCTGAGTTGTTGGCTTTAATTTTAAGGACAGGTTCACAAAAAAAGACGGCTATAGATTTAGCTAATGAATTATTGAGTATCTGTGATGGGTTAACAGGACTAGTTGATTATAGTACTGTTGAGTTGCAAGAGTTAGATGGGATTGGAATAGCTAAAGCTACTCAACTGAAAGCAGTAGTTGAATTGAGTAAGAAGATAGTAGTTGCTAGTTCTCAGTTGACAAGGATTAGTTCTCCAGAAGAGGTAGCGGATATTTTGATTCCCAAGTTAAGATATGAAAATCAAGAAAAGTTTTTAGTTATATTATTAAATACTAAAAACGAAATCTTAGCTGTTGAAGAAGTATCTAAAGGTAGTTTAAATAGTTCAGTCGTTCATCCTAGAGAGGTCTTTCGGGCAGCTATTAAAAGAAGTAGTGCAGCAGTGATTTTGGCCCATAATCATCCTAGTGGAAATACAACTCCCAGCCAAGAGGATATTAAGATATCTAAACGTTTATCTAAAGCAGGGAATATTATTGGCATTAAAGTACTGGATCATTTAATTGTAGGCGGGACAGATTATATTAGTTTAAAGAATGAAAATTTATTTTAAATAGAGAAATTATTGTTTTAAGAAAGGAGAATAAATTATGGTAATGGACTTTTTAACTGCTCCCTTCTCACGGGATATGGGAGTAGATTTAGGTACAGCTAATACTTTAGTTTATATCAAAGGTAAGGGTGTCTTAATTAGGGAACCATCTGTAGTAGCAATTAAAGATGGGTCAGCAGAAGATGTTTTAGCAGTTGGAGATGAAGCGAAAAAGATGATTGGACGGACTCCAGGTAATATTGTTGCTATTCGACCAATGAAAGATGGAGTAATTGCTGATTTTGAGGTTACAGAAAAAATGTTACGTTATTTTATTACTAAGGCTCATAAACGCAAAAGATTGGTACGACCTAGAATTATTGTCTGTGTTCCATCAGGAGTAACAGAAGTGGAGAAGAGAGCAGTAATTGATGCTGCTTTACATGCTGGTGCTAGAGAAGCATACTTAATTGAAGAACCAATGGCAGCAGCAATTGGAGCTGGCTTACCTGTTCATGAAGCTACTGGTAATATGGTTGTAGATATTGGTGGTGGAACTACTGAAGTTGCTGTTATTTCTCTAGGTGGAATAGTAAATAAAAAATCAATTAGAGTAGGTGGAGATGAGTTAGATGAATCTATAGTACACCATATTAAGAATACATACAACTTAATGGTAGGAGAAAGAACGGCCGAAGAGATTAAGATGGCTGTTGGATCCGCCTATTTTGCTAGTAATACTGAAGTATCTCCAGAAGATTCTATGGAAATTAGAGGTCGGGATCTAGTAAATGGTCTGCCTAAGACTATAAATGTTACTGCTAAAGAGATTCAAGGTGCTTTAGAAGAACCAGTAAATGATATTGTTCGAGCTGTAAAGAGTACTTTAGAAGGAACTCCTCCTGAGTTATCAGCTGATATAATGGATCGAGGAATAGTAATGGCAGGTGGAGGTTCTTTATTGTCTGGTTTAGATAAGTTGTTAGCAGAAGAAACTGGTATGCCAGTTTATTTAGCAGATGACCCTTTAGATTGTGTTGTTAATGGAACAGGAAAAGTATTAGAGGAGTTGAACAATCTAAAGAATGTATTGATTACGCCTAAACGGTTATCTTAGCCTCAGGTAAGGTGGTAAATGGTGCTAGAAATATTACGTAAACATTATAAAAAAATTTCAGTCATTGTTTTAATTGCTTTGATAATTTTGTTTATTAATCTAATGGGGATAGACGAAGATTATAACCTATTAGAAGGAACTGTTGTAGATCTCTTAAATCCTATTTTTTTAGTGTCTGATATTGTAGAGGACTGGACAAGCAAGAGTTTACGAGTCGTTTTAAGTTATAAACAGGTTAAGGAAGAGAATGAACGGTTAAGAAAGAAAGTAGCTACTTTGCTTTACAATCAGCAACAGTTAGAAAAGGTTATGCTACAAAACCAAAGGTTAAGAAAGTTACTTAACTTCAAGAAATATACTTCTTATCAAGTGGTAGGAGCAAGTGTTATCAGTTATAGTACAGATAATTGGTCAAACTCTATAATAATTAATCAAGGAGAAGAAGCTGGACTTAGTTCTAAAATGGCTGTAGTAGCTAAAAATGGTTACTTAATTGGTCGAGTTCAAAGAACTAGTCAATATACCGCTCAAGTTATTTTACTTAATGACCCTAATTTTTTAATAGGTGGATTAGTAAGAAGAGAAGAATCGCGAGATTTAGGTATAGTTAAAGGCCAACCTAAAGAAGATAATTTGGTAATGGATAATATAGCTTGGGACGCAGACATTAAAATAGGAGATACTATTGCAACTTCAGGTTTATCCCAACATTATCCCAAAGGGATACCAATTGGAGAAGTTATATCAGTTAGTCCAGATGATTATGGTCTTACCCAGGAGGCTACTTTGACTTCTTTTGTAGATTTAAGGAAACTTGAAGAAGTATTAATAATTAAGGACTTTGATACAAAAACTGATCTACTATTGCCATCTTTAGATAAATATCCTAAGCTCAATCAGGAGGAAGAATAGTGCTTTATTTAGGTTATATAGTTATAATTTTAATCTTTCTTGTTATACAAGGGCTACCTGTTTTTCAGCATATGTTTTATGGTATTGTACCTGATTTGCTATTAGTTTTACTTACTTTTTTGGCTGTTAATTATGGAAGAACAACTGGAGGAATAACAGGTTTTGTAATTGGTATCTTACAGGATCTATTTTCAGGTGGTTTATTTGGGATTAATGCTATCAGTAAGGCAATAGTAGGCTATTTTTTTGGTTTTTTAAAAGATAATATTTATCAGGATAAATTATTGGTGCCTCCTTTACTTTCTTTTTTAGCTACTATAATTAATCAACTTTTAATAGTCTTTTTTGCTAATTATTTAGTATTAGCTATGTCACTAGAAGAGATTTTTCAAGTAGTAATTATTCCATTAGCAATCTGTAATTCAGCCTTATCAGTAGTTATTCATCCCATACTTTATAAACTAGGAGGAAGTAGTGATGAAAGAAAGACAAGAAGAGAATAGGAGGCTTTTTTTATTTAGGTTTGTAATTATATGCATCTTTTTGATTTTATTAGGGAGACTTTATTATTTACAGATCTATAGTAGTCAAAGGTTTAAAAAGTTATCTGAAGGATATAGAACCTCTATTATTCCTATTAACGCTCCTAGAGGAAGAATTTATGATCGAGATAAAGAACTTTTAGTCTCTAATAAATTAACTTACACTGTATCCATTATTCCTTCTAAAATCGATAATTTAGAAGAGCAGGTAGTAAAATTGAGTCAAATTCTTAATCTAGATCCTAAGCAGATAAAAAGTAAGTTTGAGAATAATAAATCTAGCAAACCAGTTATGGTTAAAAGAAATATAACAAGAAAAGAATTAATACAGTTAGAAGAAAATAAAAGTGAAATTCCAGGTTTAATTATTGAAAAGGCACCTATGCGAGAGTATGTAAATCATAATTTAGCCAGTCATGTATTAGGTTATGTAGGTGAAATATCTGCTATAGAATTAAAGGAAAGAAGAGATAAAGATTATAGAATAGGAGATTTAATTGGGAAGACAGGCTTAGAGTTGGTTTATGAGGATTATTTACGTGGGAATAAAGGAAAGAAATTAATAGAAGTAAATAATCTCGGACAGAAAGTTAGGACTCTAGGTGTCGAAGAACCAACTCCTGGTTATGATCTGATTCTTAATTTAGATTATGAGTTACAAAAGACAGCTGAAGAATTATTGGCCAAAAAGATAAAACAGTTGACTAAAGAGGCTAAAGAGGATGAGGAAATAAATCAGCCCCCTAAAGGTGGATCAGTTATTATTACTGATCCAGATGATGGTAGCATTTTAGCTATGGCCAGTTATCCTAGTTATGATCCGAATAAGTTTTTAACTGGTATCTCCAATAAAGAATGGCAGAGATTAAATAATAATTATAGTCAGCCTTTATTAAATAGAGCAGTAAGTACTAGTGCTCCTTCTGGATCTATCTTTAAGCTAGTAACTTCAGCTGCTGGTATGGAAGAGTTAGGGGTTGAAGCTGATACAGAATTTTATGATCCAGGTTATTATGAAACTGGTGGAGTTAAATTTAGAAACTGGTATCCAGGAGGTCAAGGTGAGATAGATTTTTTAGATGGAATTGCTTGGTCTAACAATACAGTTTTTTTTGAGTTAGGTCATAAACTATATAAGAAAGATAAAACATTACTACAGTCCTATGCTAGACAGTTCGGATTAGGAAGTAAGACTAAAATCGATTTGACTAACGAAGCTAAAGGGTTAGTTCCAGGTCCTGCTTGGAGAAAGAATTATTTTAAAAAAAGAAAGAATCAGATATGGTATCCAGGTTATACAATTAATCTTTCTATCGGTCAAGGTAACCTAAGAACCTCTCCTATTCAGTTAGTCAACTTAGTATCTGCAGTAGCAAATGGAGGAAAGTTATATCAACCTTTATTAGTTGATAAAATAGTTGAGTCAGAAGGTAAAGTTATCAAAAATTTAAAGCCTAAACTATTAAATGAATTGCCAGTTTCTAAATCTCATTTAAAAACGATTACTAAAGGAATGAAAGGGGTTACTACTTACGGAACAGCACGAGACTCTTTTAAAAATATACCTATTACTGTAGCTGGTAAGACAGGAACTGCTCAAACAGGTGGGAATAGACCTAATCATGGTTGGTTTGCTGGTTTTGCACCTGTTGATGAACCAGAGATTTCTATTGTAGTTTTTATTGAATATGGAGTATCAAGTGGTAATACATTACCTATAGCTAAAGGGATTATTGAAGAATATTTTGATATACAAGCTAAATCAGAGAAAAGTAGTTTAGATGATGAAACGGGCTAAATTTTTAGGGGGAGGTAAGATGCAAAGGAGTGTCATATTTAAGGCTGACCAGGATGGATTGGTCATCCTATTAAATGATGAAACTAATTTTAAGAGAGTAAAATCTGAATTGGATGATAAGTTAAAGCAAGGTGGTAATTTTTTTACTGGAAATGTAATTGTAAAGGTTAAATTAGGTAATAGATGCCTATCAATTCAACAAAAAAAGGAATTGCTAGAGATATTTAAAAGACAATCTGGCTCCTTTGTACTAGAATTTGATAATAATTTTAAAACAGATATTAGTAATGATGAAGAGATAGATACTTTATTGCTCAAGAAAACAATTAGATCCGGACAGTCAATTAATTATGAAGGTAATGTTGTAGTTGAAGGAGATATTAATCCAGGTGGTGAAGTAATAGCTGGGGGAGATATATTAGTAATGGGAGAAGTAAGAGGGATTACTCATGCTGGATCAAATGGAGATATAGACTCTACTATTTCAGCTTTTCGTTTAGACCCTTTGCAGTTAAGGATTGCTAATTATATTGGACGAGCTCCAGATGAATCTCTACATTCTCCTAATGAGGCTGAGATTGCTTTTGTAAAAGAGGAGAAGATTGTAATTGATTATTTGAAATAAGGAGGAATTTTCATGGTAGGTAAAGTATATGTTGTAACTTCAGGTAAGGGTGGTGTTGGTAAGACTACTACTACTGCTAATTTAGGTATTGGTCTAGCTAAGTTAGGTAAAAAAGTGGCTTTAATAGATGCAGATATTGGACTGCGAAATTTAGATGTAGTTTTAGGATTGGAAAATAGAATTGTTTATGATATTGTGGATGTAGTAGAAGATAATTGTCGCTTAGAACAAGCATTAATTCGTGATAAAAGATATAGTAGCTTACATTTGTTACCGGCAGCTCAAACTAGAGATAAAACAGCTATTGCCCCTAAACAGATGGATAAGTTATGTACCCAATTAAAGAAAGAGTATGATTATATTATTATTGATTCTCCAGCAGGGATTGAGCAAGGATTTAAGAATGCTATTGCTGGAGCTGATGAAGCTATTGTTGTAACTACTCCTGAAGTATCAGCAGTCAGAGATGCTGATCGGATTATTGGTATGTTAGAAGCAGAAGGTTTATCTGATCCTAAATTGGTTGTTAATAGAATTAGAATGGATATGGTAAAGCGTGGAGATATGATGGAGATTGAAGATATGAAAGATATTCTAGCTATTAAATTACTAGGGATTGTTCCAGAAGATGAAAGAATTGTTATCTCTACTAATAAAGGTGAACCTATTATTTTATTAGATGATACTAAAGCTGGTCAATCTTTCTGGAATGTTTCAAGACGGGTTGAAGGGGAAAAGGTACCATATATTTCTCTAGAAGAGAGTCTATTAGATCACTTAAAGAAGTTTATTGGACTTAATTAGTGAAGGAGGCACCAAAGGTGTTAGATTTAGTAAAAGGGATTCTAGGTAATGATGATATTTCCAGTAAAGATGTGGCAAAGGAGAGGTTGAGATTAGTATTAGTTCATGACCGGATTGGGGTCTCTCCAGAAATACTTGATGATATGAAGGAAGAACTTATGGAAGTTATTTCAAAGTATTTAGATATTGAAAATGAAGGCCTAGAAATGGAATTTGAACAAGAAGAAGACTCAATGGCTTTAGTAGCGAATATTCCAGTTAAGGGAATTAGAAAAGCAAAAAATGATAATGGTAAGTAAGTTGAGACCAGGAAGTAGACCCTGGTCTATTTTTATTCAAAAAATAGTAAGCTGAATTGGACTAATTTTTCTTGATGTTATATAATTTTTAAGTAGAGCTTATAACAGGGGTGATTTTAATGGAGAAGTTAGTTAAAAATATTGATTACAGCATCCCTTTGATTATTTTAGTTTTGATAGCAATAGGAGTAATGTTAATTGGTAGTGCTACTCATGTCAATGATGGTTCTATTTGGCAGAATAATTTTTTAAAAAAACAGGTTATAGCAGCTTTAATTGGTAGTATGATAGCGGTTATTAGTCTTTTTTTCGATTATAGGGTGTTACGTGATTATGTAAATATTATTTATTGGGGTAATGTTTTAGTATTAGCAGGAGTGCTTATTTTAGGACAGACTATTAAAGGAGGTCAGAGTTGGATCTCTTTAGGTCCTTTTAATTTTCAACCTTCCGAGGTAACTAAATTGGTAGTAATTATCTGTTTAGCAGATCTTTTGGCCAAGAAAAAATATAATATAGAGTATATCTTAGGGTTAATAGCACCAGGGTTATATGTTGGGCTCCCTTTTATGTTGATTCTATTACAGAATGATTTAGGAACCTCTTTAGTTTTACTAGCTATATTTATTGGCATGGTTTATGTAGCTGGGGCCAATGCTAAGTTCTTAGTGGGGAGTATTGGAGGAGTAATTGCAACTACTGCTAGTTGGATATCAGCTCATCTGTATTTAGGAGTTCCTATTCCACTACAGGATTATCAGCTGAATCGTTTTTTAGTACTAATTAATCCTCAGTTAGATCCACAAGGTTCTGGTTATAATGTAATTCAATCTAAAGTAGCTATTGGTTCAGGTGGTTTAATAGGAAAAGGACTGTTTGCTGGAACTCAAAATCAACTTAATTTTTTACCTGAACGCCATACTGACTTTATATTTTCAGTCTTAGGTGAAGAATTTGGATTTATTGGAGTGTCAGTTGTTCTATTATGTTATTTCATTTTAATCTGGCGTGGGATCAAGATAGCTCAAGAGGCTAAAGATAGTTTTGGGCGATTTATTGTAGTAGGAGTTCTATCTATGCTTCTGTTTCATATTCTAGAGAATGTGGGAATGACAATTGGAATTATGCCAGTTACAGGGATTCCTCTTCCCTTTTTAAGTTATGGAGGTAGTTCTTTAGTTACTAATTTAATTGGTATTGGTCTCTTATTGAATGTTAATATGAGACGAAAGAAGTTACTGTTTTAATTGAGTTTAAGCTTAGGTTTAAGTCTAGAAATTTAAGACTTAAGCTTAGTCTTAAGCTCATATCTTTTACATATTAAACTAGTGCTACTAATACCATTATAGTGGTAGATGTCTTAGAAGGAAGGTGGCACTATGTTTAAAATAGCTGGAGTTAGATTCAAGTTAAATCTATTATTTCTAGTTGTACTCTTTTTATTTGCCATTTCAGGATTATTTGTTAAGGCTTGCTGGAGTTTTATTGTTGTTTTATTACATGAGTTGGCCCATTCAATAGTAGCTTATAAGAAGGGGGTTACAGTTAATGAAATTGAGTTATTACCTTTTGGAGGTGTAGCTAAATTTCGTGATTTAATTCAGTTAACTCCTGAACTAGAGATTCAAATAGCTATAGCTGGGCCAATATTTAATTTAATTTTCGTAGCTATTAGTCTATTATTATTAAGGTATAGAATTATTAATGCCCAGTTGGGTTTCTTTTTACTTAGGATAAATTTGACTATTGGTCTATTTAATTTGGTACCTCTTTTTCCTTTAGATGGAGGACGAATCTTGCGAGCTAAGTTAACAACTAAAGTTGGTTTTAAAGAAGCAACTCATCAAGTATTAAAGTGGAGTAAAAGGATAGCTGTATTAATTTTTATTTTAGCAGGCGCCTGTCTTTATTATGGATATGTAAATATTACTTTGTTGGTTATCTGTTTCTTTATTTATTTTACAGCTCTTAAAGAGGGGCAGTATACACCATATATTTTAATGCAGTATATAGCTAAAAAGAAGGGCCAAGTTTTAGAGCAAGATGTTGTTAAAGTACAACAACTTGTGGCATCTGCTGATACTCCACTGAAGAGAATTATTGATCGGTTAGTACCTAACCAGTTTCATACTGTATTAGTAGTTGATGATGAATTTAATCAGTTAGGATTAGTAACAGAGGATAAATTGATTAATACTCTACTTGATGATAATCTGGAATTACCAGTAAAAGAGCTGATTGATAATTGAGATAAAGTGGCACTTTCGTGTCACAGTTATTAGCTATCTGCTATGAGTCGTGAGCTAGATCAAATTCATAAAAGGTTTAGATTTTGAATGTAATGGTTTTGAATTAGCTCACAGCACATGATACATGACTTACAACTAGTTTCATTCTTTGTTTTTTAATATAAAATACTTATGTTGTAAATTATAAACTAATATAGGAGAAGAAAATATAATTAAAAATCCATTCATTCTTTATGTTAACTAGCGATTGTTAATTATAAATTATCAATTAATAAGGGAGGTGGTTGATTTGGGAAGGAAATTGTAATTAATGGTCAGAGTTTAGAAAAACGGATTGCTATTTTAGAAGATAGAGAATTAGTTGATCTACTATTTGAAAGAAACTTTACTACTCAGTTAGTAGGTAATATCTATAAAGGTCGAGTAGAGAATATTGTACCTGGAATTCAAGCTGCTTTTGTAGATATAGGTGAAGAACAGAATGTCTTTTTACCAATTAATAGTGTGATTTTTCATCATCAAGAGGCTAAGATTGAAGAAGTTTTGCAATCAGGTCAAGAGGTTATAATTCAGGTTGATAAAGATCCAGTAGGTACTAAAGGGCCTAAAGGGAGTTGTAAGTTAGAATTGCCTGGCAGATATCTAATCTTACTAGATGAACCAGGACATATTGGAGTTTCACGTAAGATTGATGGAGAAGAGCGAGGTCGCTTAAGAGTCTTAGCCAGAGAGATGGTTCCTGAAGATAATGGAGCAATCATTAGAACTGAAGCAGCTTATAAAGCTAGATCTGCGATACAACGAGAGTTAAATTATCTATTAGATTTAAGAGATCAGATTGAAGAACAGGCTGAAACTACTACTAATCCAACTTTAATTTATGAAGAATTAGACTTAATTAATCAGGTTATTAGAGATCGATTTAATGAAGATGTGGATAAGTTAGTAGTTGATACTAATCAGGATTATCAGCAGGTAATGGAGTTTGTAGAATATTTAGCTCCTGATTTAAAGGAGAAGATCTCTTATTATCAACAACCAGAGCCTGTTTTTGCTTATTATAAGATTGAAGAACAGATAAAAGAGTTATTGAATAGAGAAGTAGAGTTAGATGATGGTGGTTATATTGTTATTGATGATACTGAAGCTTTAACCGCTATTGATGTTAATACTGGAGCTTATAGTGAGGATAATATTGCTGATACTGTTTTTCAGACTAATTTGGCTGCTGCTAGAGAGATAGCTAAACAATTAAGGTTAAGAAATATCAGTGGAATTATCATTATTGACTTTATTGGGCTAAAAAGAGATGAAGATGAAGCTAAATTATTAAATGTCTTACAAGAAGAGTTGGACAAAGATAAGACAAGAACTTCCTTAGAAGGGATGACTAGATTAGGTTTAGTTGAAGTAACTAGACAACGAGAAGAGAATAGTATTAGTCAGCTATTACAAGAAGAATGTCCATGTTGTCATGGTTATGGTAAGGTATTAACTAGTGAAACTATTATTCAACAAGCATTTACTAAATTGAAGACAGAGTATTGGCAAGAGGATAAGGAAGCTATTTTATTAACTTTACATCCAATAATAGTAGGTAAGTTAGTTGACCTAGCAGAAAAAAAGCTACAAGAGTTAGCCACAGAATTAGAGACAGAAATTTATTTACTAGGTAATGCTAAGTTAGAGCAGAGATCAATGAAAATAGAAGCAGGAGCTAAAAAAGGAATTGAAAAGCTATTGCCTGTTGAAGTAGGAGAGCAAGTAGTAGTTAAAGTCGAGGAAAGATTTAATGAAACAGATGGGCTGGCCTGCTTTGGTGGTTATTTGATTAAAGTACTAGAGGGAGCAATGTTAATAGATAGTAAAGTTAAAGTAGAGATAACTAAATTAGGTAGTACATATGCTGAGGCTAAGATAATTAGAACACTTGACAGTTAGTTTTTAATAATTTTTTTCTTGACTTTTTGTTCTACTGGTCATATAATATTCGAGAACTTGTTATTGAGTTAATTTAGTTACTGAGTAATTGAAATCAAATACAAGTTGTGAGTTTTGAGTCGTGTGCTATGAGCTATAAGTCGTCAGCCTAATCAACATCAAAATGTTAAATACAATTTAACCACTTAAAATATAAAAACTGTATTGGTTTAGATTTTAAATTAAATGATTTTGACTTAGCACATAGCACATAGCACATAGCACATAGCTCATGACTGTGTCATAAAAGTGCCCCCTTATATCAATTAAGTCACACTATATTAAATACAGACTACACTAAGTATGACTTGTGGGTACTATGAATTTAGTGGTCATTTTCTTGACATTGAATTGATTATATGCTACAATCTATATTCGTAAGTGGTTTAATCGCCACTACCAAAACCGCACGGTGCGGGTTTAAAAAATCTATCTAAGATTGCCTAGTTGCCGGCGAGTCTAAGGTAGAGGAGGTGCAAGTTATGTACGCAATTGTTGAAACAGGTGGTAAGCAATATCGTGTAGAGGAAGGTCAGCAGTTAGATGTTGAAAAGCTAGACGTTCAAGCAGGAGATACAGTTGAATTTGATAAGGTTAAGGTTGTATCTACTGATGAAGGACTACAGGTTGGCCAACCTAATGTAGATGATGCTAAGGTGACTGCTGAAGTTGTAGAACAGACAAAAGGCGATAAGATTATTGTCTTTAAGTATAAAGCAAAGACAAATTATCGTAAGAAGCAAGGTCATCGACAGCCATATACTCGAGTAAGAATTAAGAGTATTGATGCTTAATGATAAAGATTAATATTGAACGCGATAAGCGCGGAAATATATATAAGTTTTCTGCTCAGGGCCATGCTGAATATGCCCCCCAGGGTGAAGATATTATTTGTGCGGCAGTATCAGCGATTATGCAGACTGCTGTTTTTGGACTACAAAGCTATTTAGATGTAGAGCCTCTTGTAGATACTAATAATGGCTGGCTAAGTTGTCAGTTGGATCCTAAGTTGGCCCGAGATGAAAAGGTTAAGGCTATCTTGGAAACAATGTTAGTTGGACTGAAAGAGACGGCTAAGGTTCATTCTAAATATCTCAAAATAATTATAGGGGGTGAAGATAATGCTTAAAAAAATGGACTTGCAACTTTTCGCTAAGAAGAAAGCAGTTGGTAGTTCTAACAACGGTCGTGACAGTATTGCTAAACGTTTAGGAGTTAAACGACATGACGGTCAAAAAGTAAAGCCTGGTAGTATCCTTGTTCGTCAGAGAGGAACGCAATTCCATCCTGGATTAAATGTAGGTCGAGGTGGAGATGATACTCTATTTGCTAAAGAAGAAGGATATGTAGCTTTTGAACGAAAAGGTAGAGATACAAAGATGGTTAATGTTTATACAGAAGAAGAACTTGAAATTATGGCGTAACTTAATTAACCAAAAACTCCCAGTCTAACTGGGAGTTTTTTATTTATATTATGTAATTGACAATTAATAGTTTACAATTTACAATTAAAGATAAAGACTGAATTTAGGTATGGTTGAATTAATTAATTTAAATTGTGGTAATATAATCTAGTAGTAGACTTTATTAGATAATCTTAATATGGTTTTGATATAAAATTAGAATTTAATTGTACTTTGTAAATTATTACATAAGCTAGGAGTTGGTATTCGTGTTTGTGGATGAAGCAACGATTAAACTAAAAGGTGGCGATGGTGGTTCGGGTATGACCAGTTTTCGCCGGGAGAAGTTTGTAGCTGCTGGAGGACCAGATGGTGGTGATGGTGGAAAAGGTGGCGATGTTATATTAGTTGTAGATGAAGGGTTGAATACATTAATTGATTTTAGAGAACGGAATATATTTGAAGCTAATTCAGGAGAAAATGGTAAGAGTAAAAATCAGCATGGTAAAGATGCTGAAGACTTAAAAATTACTGTTCCACCAGGAACAACAGTAGTCGATACTGAAACTGAAGAAGTGATAGCTGATTTAAAAGAAGATGGTCAGGAATTAGTAGTAGCCAAAGGTGGTCGAGGTGGACGAGGTAATACTAGATTCAAAAGCTCAACTCGGCAGGCACCTAAGTTTTCTGAAGATGGGGAGCCAGGTGAGAAGAAAGAGGTTAAATTAGAACTTAAATTATTAGCAGATGTAGGGTTAGTTGGTTATCCTAGCGTAGGTAAATCAACTTTAATCTCTCGTGTATCTGCTGCTAAAGCTGAGACAGCAGCTTATCACTTTACGACCTTGGAACCTAATTTAGGTGTAGTTAAAACTAAAGGTTTTGATTCTTTTGTAATTGCTGATGTGCCTGGTTTAATTGAAGGTGCTCATGAAGGAGTAGGTCTAGGTGATCAATTTCTACGTCACTTAGAAAGGACTAAAGTCTTAGTTCATTTAATAGATATTTCAGCTATGGAAGGACGCGATCCTTTAGAAGACTTTCAAAGAATAAATCAAGAATTAGAAGAATATAGTGGTCAGTTATTAGATAAGCCACAGGTGGTAGCTGCTAATAAGATGGATCTTCCAGATGCTAAAGATAATCTTGCTCAAGTGAAACCTGAATTAGAAGCAGAAGGATATGAAGTCTTTGCAATCTCAGCTGCAACAGGACAAGGTGTAGAAGAGTTAATGGATCGAGTCTATGAATTGGTACAGGAGGCTCCAGAACCTGTTTTAGAAGAAGAACGGGAAGAAGAAGTTGTTATTCGAGGTCCACAGCCTGATGATTATGAACCAGACTTTGAGATTGAAAGAGAGAATAATATCTTTAAGGTAACAGGTAATAGAATTGAACGTGAAGTAGCTATGGCTGACTTAACTACTGATGAAGGTTTACAACAACTACTTAAAACCTTTAAGCGACTAGGAATCGAGGATGCCTTAAAAGAGAAAGGAATTCAAGAAGGTCAGACAGTAGATTTAGCAGGATTACAATTCGAATATTATGAAGGATAATTTATTTAGGAGGGACAATAAATGAAAGGAAAACAACGAGCTTATTTAAGAGGTCAAGCTAATGAAATGAATCCATTATTTCAAATTGGAAAAAATGGAATTACTGAAGGAGTAATTGAAGAGGTAGATAATGCTTTAGAAGCAAGAGAATTAATTAAGTTAAGAGCTTTAGACAATAGTTTATATACTGCTAAAGAGGCTGCTTATGAATTAGCTGAAGCTTGTGATGCTGAAGTGATTCAGACAATTGGAAATGTTTTAGTTTTATATAGACGGAATGATGAAGAACCACAATATAATTTACCTTCTTAGAAACTAGGTGAATAAAATGAGAGAACTTATTGAGGATGCTAATAGAATAGTAATTAAGATTGGTAGTAGTACTTTAACTTATCAGAATTCTAAACTGAATTTAGGTCGTATTGAAAAAATAATTAGAGAGGTTGTTGATTTAAAGAACCAGGGTAAAGAAGTAGTTTTAGTCAGTTCTGGTGCTGTCGCTGCTGGATATGGTGAGCTAAATCTAGAAGATGATCCAGCAACAATACCAGAGAAACAGGCCTTAGCAGCAGTTGGTCAAGGTGTTTTAATGAAGACCTATCAAAAATTATTTAGTGAATATGGCTATCAAGTAGCCCAAATTCTATTGACTCAGAATGATTTAACAGATAGAAAAAGATATTTAAATTCAAGAAATACTCTATCACAGTTATTAGATTATGGTACAATTCCTATTATTAATGAAAATGATACAGTAGCTGTTCAAGAGATTAAATTTGGTGATAATGATACCCTTTCTGCTTTGGTAAGTAGTTTAATTGGAGCAGATTTATTGCTTATTCTATCTGATATAGATGGTTTATATACTGCTGATCCTCGTACTGATAGTTCAGCTCAAATAATCAATGAAGTTGATGAAATATCTGAAGAAATAGAATCTTTAGCTGGTGGAGCTGGTACTGATCGTGGTACAGGAGGGATGGCAACCAAGATTGAAGCTGCTAAAGTTGCTACTAAAGCAGGACTTCCAATGATTATAGCTAATGGAAGTTTAAATCGAGTGGTAACTAAAGTTGTTGATAGTCAAGAGATAGGTACTCTCTTTTTACCTGAATCAGGTATGACTAGTCGTGAACAATGGATAGCCTTTAATTTAGATATAGCAGGTCAGATAGTTATAGATGAAGGGGCTGAAGATGCACTAGTTAATGATGGAAGTAGTCTGTTGTCTTGTGGAATTATGAAGACTACTGGTGATTTTGCAGTTGGTGATGTAGTTGATATTATAAACTCAGCAGATGAAACAATTGCTAGAGGTTTAGTTAATTATTCTCGTAAAGAGGTAGAAGAGATTAAGAGATTACATTCTGATGAAATTAAGTTTCAATTGGGCTATCAGGCTTATGATGAAGTAGTACATCGAGATAATTTAGTCTTATTATAAAAAAGGAGGAGGAGAGAAGATGGAATTAAGAGAAAAAATTACTCAGCAGTGTAAAGAAGCTAAAGAAGCCGAGAAGGATTTAGCAAATTTAGGGGCTGAGGTTAAGAATCAGGCTTTATTAGCTATGGCTGATGCTTTAGAAGAGCGAGATGAAGAAATTCTAGTAGCTAATGAAAAAGATATGGAATATGGTCGTGATAATGGATTATCTGATTCATTACTTGATCGTCTATTATTGACTGAAGAAAGAATTTCTAAGATGGCCCAAGGTTTAAGAGAAGTAGCCCAATTTTCTGATCCAATTGGTGAAATGTTAGAAATGAAGAAGAGACCTAATGGTTTGAAGATAGGTAAGGTACAGGTTCCTTTAGGGGTCATTGGTATCATTTATGAAGCTCGTCCTAATGTAACTGTTGATGCAGCTGGTTTATGTTTAAAGGCTGGTAATACTGTTGTATTACGAGGTAGTTCTAGTGCTATTCACTCTAATAAAGCAATTGTGAATGTGATTTCTAGAGCTGCTTATGATGCTGGATTACCTGAAGGTTCTATTCAATTGATTCAGAGTACTGAACGTAAAGCAGTAGAGGTAATGTTTGAATTAAATGATTACTTAGATGTTTTAATTCCACGAGGAGGAGAAGGATTAATTCAGGCTGTTGTTAATAACTCTACTGTACCTGTAATTGAGACTGGAGTAGGTAATTGTCATACCTTTATTGATAGCCAAGCTGATTTAGAGAAAGCAGGGCCAATTGTAATCAATGCTAAGACACAACGGACTGGTGTCTGTAATGCTATGGAGACATTATTAGTCCACCAGGATGTAGCAGAAGAATTTTTACCATCTATTATTGAGGAATTAAGGCAGCGAGATACTTTAGTAAAAGGTGATGAGAAAGTACAACAGATTGTCTCTAATGTAGAGGAGGCTACAGAAGAAGACTGGGCAACAGAGTTTTTGGATTATACTTTGGCTATTAAGGTAGTAGAAGATTTAGATGAAGCCTTAGATCATATTGATCAGTATAGTACTAGCCATTCTGAAGCAATTATAACTGAAAACTATACTAAAGCCCATAAATTCTTAGATGTAGTTGATTCTGCTGCTGTCTATGTTAATGCGTCTACTAGATTTACTGATGGAGGTCAGTTTGGTTTAGGAGCTGAAATTGGTATTAGTACGCAAAAGCTACATGCTAGAGGGCCAATGGGAGTCAATGAGTTAACAACGACTAAGTTTATTGTCTTTGGCGATGGACAGATAAGAGAGTAATAGATAATTTAAAATGAAAAATTAATAAAAAGCAAGGGAGGCGAAAGCCTCTCTTTTTTATTTTTTGAGTATGATGTTCACTTTAGACTATACTTTCGTGTAGTTCACATTTTAGGATAAATATGGTAATATAAACTTAATGGAAAGTATAAAATTAATTATAGGAGGTTTTGATGTGAGTTATAAAAAGAGATTTAGTCTAATCCTTTTAATTGTATTGGGAAGTTTATTATTTATAATACCAGCAATGGCTGAAACAAGTCCTAAACAGATGTTAAAGGATGCACCATCTAAAAAAGATTATTCTGATGCAGGAGCAATTTTTTTAGAAGATAAAACAATAGCAGATTATACTGGACAAATAAATAAAATAAGGCGCCGAAAAGTAATTAAAGTATTCAATAAGCGGGGAGTTAAAGATTATGGAGAATTTAAAATTAGATTTAATAAAGCTAGTGAAGATATAAAAGTAGTTGAGGTTAAAACGATCAAGCCTGATGGATCAGTAATGAAACCTAAAAAAGATGCAATTAATGAAATAACTCCTCCTGAAGCTGCTAATGCCAGTATTTATTCTGATGCTCGAATTAAAGTAATATCTATGCCAGGAGTTGAACCTGGTAGCATTGTAGTCTGTGAATATATTAAGACTAAAGATCAATATGCTATTGAGGGTGAACTTTGGAACTATCAATTATTTCAGTATACAGATCCAATTAAAGAAAGAAAGTTAGTAGTAAAAACTCCAGCAGATAAAGAAATAAATTATAAGGTAATAAATGGAGATTTTAAACCTAAGATTGAGGAACAAAATACTACTAAAGTTTATACTTGGATTAAAAAGGATATACCAGCAGTAATAAAAGAAAACAATATGGCATCTATAATTAATGTTGCACCTATGGTTGAGATTTCCACTTTAGATTCTTGGACAGAAGTAAGTAATTGGTATCAGAATTTAATTGATAATCAGTATGATGTAAATAGTAAGTTAAGATCTAAAATAAAAGAGCTTACTAAAGATGCTAGTAGTAAAGAAGAAAAAATACAAGATTTATATAATTATGTAACATCTCAGATTAGATATATTGGTTTGCAATTTGGTGAGAGTGGATATCGTCCCTATTCAGCTACAGAAACTTTTACCAACAAATATGGTGTCTGTAAAGAAAAAGCTACTTTATTAATTGCTATGTTAAGAGAAATAGGAGTTAAAGCAGAACCAGTCTTAATTCGTCGTGGTTCTGGGAAACTAGATTTAGATATAGCCAGTCCTGCTCTCTTTAATCATTTAATTGTATATTTACCTAAAGATAATAAATATTTAGATCCTACTAGTAGTGGTACAATGTATGGAGTCTTACCTGGTGACCAAGGAAAGAATGTCTTGCTACCTGAAGAGAATAGGTTGGCTAAAACACCAGTTAGAGAGGCTAAAAAAAGTAAATCAGCAGTTAAACAACAAGTAAAATTAAAGCAGACTGGTAATGCTAAGGTGGTATATCAAGAGAAAAATACAGGAGTTTTTGGGTATTTTTATAAGCGAGGTTATCAAAAGTATACACCTCAACAACGTCAAAAGATTATTAAGCGAAGTGTCAGTAAAGGATTTTCTAATGCCCAAGTTGAAGGAGTTCAACTTAGTGGAGTAGAAGATTTGGCTACAGTATTTAACATAAAGGTTTCTAATTTAAAGGTAACTAATTATGCTCAAAAAATGGGTAATATAATTTCTTTTAAACCATTGCGTTTTCCTTTGAACTTGAGTAAACTTGTAGCTACAGAAGAAAGAAAGTATCCGCTTTATTTAGGATTTAAAAGAGAGATAACCAGGAGAGTTAATATAAGAATACCAAAAGGATATAAAATTGGTTACTTACCACAAAATATAAAGTTTGCTAATCAGATAGGAAGACTTAGACTTGATTATAGTCAGCAAGGAAGAGAGATAAAAGTTCAACTTGACTTAAAGATTGATCAACATCAGATAATACCTAAAGATTATCAAATGGCTCGAAAGCTATTTACGAAAGCAGATGGAGTTGTACAAAGTCAGATAATGATTCAGAAAGAGTAAGCCTGATAGTAAATTTATATATAATAGTCAGTTAAATCCTGGGTGTTTATGACCCAGGATTTTTATATATGAGATGAATGGATTAAAATTAAAAAGTTTCAATTAAACATGGAATAAGAAATTTTTATTTAATCTTAAATTAAATTATAACAAAGCAAACAAAACTAAAAGAGTCTTAACTCCTAGTTTTTCACCAATTGAATTTTATTCTACTAAAACTGAGCAAGGAGAGTACTCTGATATTTATAGTTTAACTGTAATTTTATACTTCTTTTTTACTAGACAAATTCCAGTTGAAGCTAAAAATAGAATTATTGAAGATCCTGTAGTTTCAGTTACTAAATTAAATAGTGAAGTTTCTGCCTCCTTAAATAATTTTATCATGAGAAACCTTGCCCTAGATTATAAAAAGAGAGATCAATCTATTTATTGCTTCAAAGTTAAATTGTTGATAAGATATTATAGGATACAATTTAAAGATTACTTAAAGAAGTTATGTAATAATAAATGATAGTTTTTTAAGTTTATTTGTCTATAAAGTAAGAAAAGAGACTCTCTTGTGATAATGAGAGTCTCTTTTCTTAGCTATGTGCTAAAATTTTAAAGATAAGATTGAGGAGGCAGAAAATATGGTAGAAACTATTAAGCGAGGATTTAAGAAAGCATTATCTAGTTATGTATCTTTAGTTAAGATAATAATTCCAGTTTATATAGTAGTAACTTTTATTGATTATACAGGAGGGATTAATTATTTGGCTAAAGTTTTTAGTCCTTTAATGAAATGGGTTGGTTTGCCTGGAGAAGCAGTTTTAGCTTTATTAACAGGTTATCTCTTGAATATTTATGGTGCGTTAGCAGTAATAGCTAGCTTAGATTTAGGAGTTAGAGAGGTTACAATTTTAGGAACTATGTTAGGAGTAGCTCATAGTTTGATTATTGAGGCAGCAGTAATTAAAAAGATTAAAGGAAGATTAATCCCATTAGTTAGTTTAAGAGTTGTCTTATCTATTCTAGCAGGGATTATTTTAAATTTGATATTATAAGGAGGTATAAAGATGAACTGGAGTGCTTTTGTTACAGAGACATTTTGGGGAAGTTTATCTATGTTAAAGAAGATAGCCCTAATTATCTTTCCTTTATTGATTGGTGTTGAAGTAGCTGATGAGACAGGAATTTTAGATAAATTTTGTCAGTTGTTCAATCCTATATTAAAATATTTTAAGTTACCAAAAGAAGCAAGTATCCCATTAATTGTAGCCCAAGTATTTGGTTTAACCTATGGGGCGGGGGTTATCTTACGTAGTGTAGAGAATGATGAACTATCTAGTAGTGATTTAATGACTTTAGCTATCTTTTTAGTTATCTGTCATGCTGTAATTGAGGATACTCTTTTATTTGTAGCAGTAGGGGCCAACGGCTTGATTATGCTAGGAATGAGAGTTGTATTAGCAATTATCATTACTTATTTATATGCTAAATACTTTGTAGACGAGAATCAATTAGAAGTAGAGAAATTGGCTGAAACAGATTGTTGTTAAAAGTTGAATAAATAATTAAAATTGTGTTTAAGTAAAGGCATTTACTAGTGATTATAGAGCTGGTAAATGTTTTTTTATTTTTAGAAATAAGTCTGCAATGTATAGTGTAGTAGTCATTTACTTAAACTAGAATTGAATAATAAGATTAAGGTAAGAGGTTAGAGGAGCAATTAAAATGATTCAGGTTTTAAGTTCTGTTCCTGGTAGGATTAGATTAAAGTATAGTAAGATATATAAAGATAAAAATAAATCACAGGTTATGGAATTATATTTACAAGAGTTACACGGAGTAAGAAATAGTAGAGTAAACCCTGTAGTTGGAACTATTTTAATAGTTTATGATATTAAAAAAATAGATATTGAAATATTAATGCAAGAGATTACTAATTTTGACCAGAATAAAGCTAACTATTTGCAATACATTCATCAACAACATAAAGATTATTTCGAAAAAGAAAAGGAGTTACAAGTAACTAAAGAAAAGATAGTTTTATTTGGTGGAATATATATCATATATAAATTGAAGTCATTTTTATTTGGAAAATCTATCTTTAGTAGCAACTTAACAACCTTAGTAATTGCTTCTGTTATCACTTTGATAAAAGGTTATCCTACACTGAATAAAATCTATAGTAAGTTAGAAAATTATTTCTCTATGGATATGAATAAGTTTCTACTGTCATTAGGATTAATCTTTACTCTATTAAGAGAAGGAAAAGGGGTCTTTCTTTTAGTTCTAAAGGCTATAACGGATGCTTTACATATCCACTCTAATTTACAGATCAAGAGTTCTTTATTACAGGCTAAAGAGAATCCAGAAGAATTAGTTTGGTATCCTCATCAAGAAGAAGAATATTTATTACCTTTAACAGAGGTAGAAGAAGAAGATATTATTTCTTTTTATCAGAATGAATCAATTATTGTAAATGGGATTATTATTCAAGGAGAAGTAGTAGTAAATACTATGTATCATACTGGTAAACCAGTTACAAAGGAGCTACAAACAGGAGATAGAGTATCTAAAGGTATGGTTGTAGTGTCAGGAGAGATAAAGGTAAAAGTAACAGAAATTCCTCAAGAGCAATCAAAGCCTGACCTATCTTTAGAAGATCTTCAAATCTATCAGCAAGTATCTGTTTATCAAGAAAAGGCTTTGTTTAATGCTTCAATTATGGCTATTTGTAGTTACTTTATTACTGGTACTCTCTTTAGTCCTTTGGCTGTATTATTAGCTATGACTCCTTTAGCTACAGAAGTAGCTTTAAATACTGGATTAAATAAATATTTAAAGTTATTATTAAGAAATAAGATTATTTTAAGAAATATAAATACTATTGAGAAGATTATTAATACAGATAGTATTGCTTTTGATAAGACTGGAACTTTGACAGAAGGTAGATTAAAGATAGTTAATGTAGAGTCATTTGATGAGAATTATTCTAAAGAAAAATTACTAAAGTTATCTTCAAATTATAAGGCGGCTGGAGAAGAAATAAGTTTAAGAGAGGATAAAGTTGTTAAATCAACTACTAATGGTTACCAGATGATAATGGGAAGTAGAGAAGTGATGAGTCAAGATTCTCTTCCTGTTGAACAGGATATGTTTCCAAAAGAGGAGTATCATTCTTCTATCTATATAGCAGTTGATGAGCAGATAAGAGGAAGGATAGACTTGACTGAGGCAATAGTTTCTAGAGCACCAGCTGCGATTTCTAAACTAAGAGCAAGTGGGATAGAAGATATTTCAATTGTTAGTGGAGATTCAGAAAATAATGTTAGATATATTGCTAATAAACTGGGGATTAAAGATTATAGAGCTGAACTTACTAGTAGAGAAAAGAAAGAGTTAATTGATACTAAACAGAAGAATCAGAATATGATTATGGTTGGAGATGGAACTAATGATTTAGAAGCTATGGAAGTAGCCGATTTAAGCATTTCTTATCTTGACCATCCTTGTAAGCAAGCAATAATCTATTCAGACTGTATATTATTAGAGAAAAGAATGGATTTAATTTCAGATTTATTAGATTTAACAGAAAAAAGTTACCAAAGAATAGAACAGAATATACAGTTTTGTCAGACTTATAATTGGGTCTTTGGTATATTATCTATGTTAGGATACATTAATCCTTTTATGGCTAAAGGATTAAATACTATAAACTCTATTATAGCTATCTTAAATAGTGCAACAATTCTAAAGATTGATTCACAAGATAATGATTTAGAGTAGGAGGGAGTTTATGAAGAAATTATTAAAGACTTTTACAGGACAGAACTTGTTATTTTCATTGGGACTTAGTTTAGCAGGTTATTTAATTGGCCCTGTGGTAAAAGAGATAATGCTAGAAACAAATGAACAAAGAAAAGACTTTTATCAATTAGAGAAGGAGAAAAAAGAGTTTTTTGTGCAAAATAAGAAAGAATTAAATTGATTTTTATTAAATTATAAACTTAAACCCTGCAGTAAAAGCTGCAGGGTTTTTGTATTTACTAGATAATATTTTTAGTTGACTGATAACTTTATGGCAATGCAGGCTTTGGTTGTGAAACTGTTATCTGAGACACTTTTTCTTTTAGATGATTTAGCCTACCAGTGAAACTAGAAAGAAACAAAATAATAATCCAATCACTAAATCTTAAAGGACAAGTACCAAATATTCCGCTAAGTAGAGGAATATATATACTACCTAGTAGAATTAGAGATGAAGTAACTACTGAAGGAAGTATATATTTGTTTTTAGATGAGGATCCAGTACTACAGTCAAAGACATTAAACATTTGGTTGGCTATTAAAGTAGCAAAAGCTATAGTACGAGCTTTGACAAGGTTACCAGTCCAAAGGTAGCTACTAATATATAATCCAAAAGTGCTTAGTCCCATTATAACTCCTTTAGATAGGATATTACGTAATAGTTGCTTGTCAAAGAGGCTTTTATTAGCATCTCTTGGTGATTGAGTCATATTCTCTTTAGCTGGAGGATCTACTCCAAGGGATAAAGCAGGAATTCCTTCTGTAATAAGATCTATTAATAGAATTTGACTTGCTGCAAGTGGAATAGGCACTCCTATTATAGATGCTATAAAGATTGCCAGAGCTTCACCTAGATTACCTGTTAGAACATATTTAATAAAGTTTTTAATATTACTACTAATGCCTCGTCCTTCTTCAATAGCTTTAACAATAGTTGCAAAATTATCATCTGTAAGAATAATTGCTGAAGAATCACGAGTAACATCTGTTCCATTCTGTCCCATTGAAATACCGATATTTGCTTCTTTAATGGCAGGAGCATCATTAACTCCATCTCCAGTCATAGCAATAATATGTTTCTTTTCTTTTAAACTTTTTACAATACGTAGTTTCTGTTCTGGTGAAGTTCTAGCAAATATCGCTATATCATCAATCTCTTCTAATAGTTGTTCGTCAGAGAGTTTATTTAATTCTTGACCAGTTAGAACTTTATCTCCTTCTTCTAAAAGGTTAATTTTTCTTCCAATTGCTTTAGCTGTCTTTTTATGATCTCCAGTAATCATTACTGTTTTTATACCAGCAGTGTTACATCTTTCTATTGCTGATTTGACTTCTGGTCTAGGTGGGTCTATCATCCCTGTTAATCCTACAAAGACTAAGTTTTCTTCAATAGCATAATCGTTAGTTGGTTTATGATCTAATTCTTTATAGGCAAAGCCCATGACTCTAAGAGCTTGGTCTGCCATCTGATCAATAGATTTTTTAATCTGTTTAGTATCCTTGTTAGTTAGTTTTCTTACTTGGTCGCCATCTAGAATTTTTGTACATTTTGAGAGTATAACATCTGGGGCTCCCTTTACATTAATAGAATATTTATTTGAAGGTTCTTTACAGACTACAGTCATCTTCTTTGTTTCTGAATCAAAAGCAATTTCTTTTTCTCTAGTATAGCAATCATAATCTTGCCTAGTTAAATCTGCTTTGGCAGCTAAAACACGTAAGGCACTTTCAGTAGGGTCCCCAACTATTTCTAAAGAATCTGATTGGTCAGTACAAGAGTTCTGATTAACTGATGCATTGTTGCATAGAGAACCTATTTTTAAGATCTGTTTTAAGTCTGCTTTCTGGTTTGGATCTATTCTTTGGCCATTGTATAAGAAGTCTCCATCTGTAGAATAGCCTCTACCTGAAACTTCATAATTACTATTAATAGTTGATATGTCTGTTACTGTCATTTGCCCTTTAGTTAGTGTTCCTGTTTTATCAGTACAGATTACATCAGCACAGCTTAAAGTTTCCGTAGTAGGTAGCTCTTTTACAATAGCACCTTTCTTACTCATTCGTTTTACTCCAAAAGCTAAAGCAATAGTAAGCATTGTAGCTAATCCTTCAGGAATAGTTCCAATAGCTAGACTAACTCCATTTCTAAGAACTTCAACCAGAGGTTGGCCAGTTAATAAGCCAGTAATCATAATTCCACCACAGATTCCTAAACAAGACCAGGTAATAACCTTCCCTAATTTTTTTAGGTCTTTTTGTAATGGAGTTGGCTGATCTTGACTCTCTTCCATCATTTCTGCTATTTGGCCCATTTGAGTTCTCATTCCTGTTTCTACAATTACAGCTTTTCCTGTACCTTTAACAACAGTTGTTCCCATAAAGACCATATTCTTTCTATCTGCTAATGGAGTGGGAGAAGTGTATTCTATCTTATGAGATTTAGAGATAGATTCTGATTCTCCTGTTAGGTTAGCTTCATTTAACTTTAGATTTGAGCTTTCAATTAATTTAGCATCTGCTGGAATAAGATCGCCTGCTTCAAAAGAAATTATATCTCCAGGTACAAGCTTTTCAGAAGAAATCTGATTGATTGATGCATCTCTAATTACTTTTGAATTTGAAGTAGCATACTCTTGTAACTTATTTAGTGATTTTTCAGCTTTATATTCTTGCCAAGTACCTAGTAGTGCTTCAACAAGAGTAATAGTTAGAATAGTTATGGCATCACCAATTTGGCCTACAAAGAATGAAATACCAGCTGTACCTAATAGTATTTTAGTAATGAAATCATTGAATTGAGATAGAAAGATTGAAATAAAAGTTTCTTCTTCTTTTTCTTTAAATTTATTAGGGCCAACTTTCTGTAAAAGTGCTTGAGCTTGTTCTTCCCTTAATCCTTGTTTAGGATTGGTATTAAGAAGATCAACGATTTGCTGGGTAGTTAGTTGATACCATTGATTATCATTACTATATTTTTTATTTTCTTTATTAGGTTTTAGTGCTAAGTCTTCTTCTGAAGTAGAAGCAGTACATTTAATAGTTTCTCTTCTTTGCTTTATAGCAATCTTATAGTTATTCAAAAATAGTTGTAGTTTCTTTTTGATATTATAGTCTGAAATCTTCTGTCTATCATATAAAATAAGAAGAGACTTACTATAAATATTTGTCTCAATTTTAGATAGACCATCTAGTTTAATTAATGAACTCTTTAATTGTCTAGCCAAGACTTTATTCTTATAAAGTTTATTTATTTTAAAGCGTATTCTGCCTGGTAAATTTGATTTTACTGAGAATTGATAATTAATTGCTTGTTTTCTCACTGAAGTTTTTTTACCTCCTTTCTTTATTTTTAGCATTATCTACTTAATATTATGAGTTTTACGACTTTTAAGTATGTAAGAATTATTTTTGTATATTTTATTTTTTTTCAGACAATACTATTATATGAACAATAAGTTGTTAGCTATTAAGCATAGGCACAGACTAAAAAAGGAGTGATAAAGTGAAGTCAATTTTAAGAATGTTATTAGTAGGAGCAGTTTTTGTAACTAGTTCTCAACTTATTAGCTCACTAATGGCTATTTAAATCGGAACTTTAAAGAATAGAAGGAGGTGATAGAGTGAAAGTAGATGAGAAGTTAAAAGAGAAAGAAGAGATAGCAAGTGAACTGAATGAAGCTTTTGTTAAGATAAAAGATAATATGCAAGAGAGCTTTAGACATATTAAAAGTAACCCGCAGGATAGAGATGAAATTATTAACCTTTGGAAATCATACATTAAAAGATTATTTAGAGAGTTTACTGTAATGAGTGAAAAGTATAAAGAAAGAGGAATTATTAAGGCTATAACAAAGACGCTAATGTTTGGACGATAAATAATAAACTTAAGCTTTATTACATTGCATACTTAAAAAGTTCTTGTCTATACTATTATTTAGGGGGGTGATCAGATGATTCCCTTAGGAATTATATATGGCTTTGCTACTTTTTATGGATTGAAAAAAATGAACAGGCTAAAAAGACCTATGCGGAGTGCAACTGTCAAGACTGTTAGTCAAATGTTTGGTGCTGTAGATAAGGCAAAAGAGACAGGATATAATGTAAAAGAAGGTATTGAAGATATTGTAGCTGAAGCCCAATATGAAAATATGAAAAATAAGACTGGTTTTATGGAAGAAAGCAGTGAAGTGAAAATGGAAGAGCAGATGGTTAATAACCAGTGGGAGTGGAATAATGAAACTACAACTGATCATTTGCAAGGAGATAGATCTAATTAATATTAGATTAGTTTAAAAAGTAAGGGAGTGGGAAAAGTGAAATTTTTAAAACCATTTGGTACCCAAAACTTTGTAATAGGAATTGGTATTGCTGCTGCAACTTATCTATTCGGGCCAACTTTGAAAAGAAATGCTAGAAGGGCTGCAGTTAAAGGAATGCAAGGAGCAATGTCAGCAGGAGGTATGGCCTCTGGTGCTATGGGAAAAAGTAAAGATAAGATGGCTGGTATGGCTGGTATGTTTCAAGGAATGGCAACAGAGCAGCAACAGCCTAATCAAGATGTAGCTATGTTATATAATGAATTACAGGAAGAAAGAAAGCAGATTAGTGAATTGGCTAGTGCAGTTAAGAGTTTACAACAAGAAATTTCAGATATGAAAGCTGAAGAATAAAGTATAATTTATGATTTCAAGGTTAAGGGCTAATTTTAACCCTGCAATTATTGCAGGGTTTTAGTTTAAGATATTTTTAGATTTAACAAGGGATTTAGTTTCAATTCTTTAAATAACTTATATCAGGCATAATAATATAAGTATTAATAAAAAGGAGGAGTATAGTATGGAGCAGTTGTTAAATAGTAATTTAGCAGAAACAGAGATTACAGGCATATTTGGCTATCCAGTTGAACATTCTTTGTCACCTGCTATGCATAATAGAGCTTTTTCAGATTTAGGACTTAATTATGTCTATCTACCTTTTGCAGTTAAACCAGACAGTTTAGAAGAAGCAGTAGCTGGTATACGTGGATTAAATATTAAAGGGGTTAATCTTACAATTCCACATAAACAGCAGGTGATTCCTTACTTGGACGAACTTTCAGAGGAAGCTGAGTTGATTGGAGCAGTCAATACTATTGAGAATCGAGATGGTAAGTTAATTGGTCATAATACAGATGGGAGAGGTTACATTAGATCTTTAAAAGAAGATGCTAACTTTAATCCTGAAAGAAAGAAGGCATTAATTGTTGGAGCTGGAGGTGCTGCAAGAGCTGTTGCTTTTCAGTTGGCCCTAGAAGGGGTTAGTGAATTATATATTGCCAATCGGACTATAGAGAAAGCAGAAAAATTAGTGAAAGATGTTAATAATAGCCTTGATCTAAATCAAGCTCAACCAATACCTTTAGTAGATGATAAATTAGCTGATATAATTGGTGATTTAGATTTGATAGTAGATACTACTCCTGTTGGTATGCATCCTAAAATTGATGTAGAGCCAGTAGTTAGTGCTGATCTACTTCATTCAGATTTATTAGTTTCAGATTTAGTTTATAATCCTGAAGAAACTGTTTTATTAGAGGAAACTAAGAAGATAGGAGCTGAAACTATAAGTGGCTTAGGTATGTTACTCTATCAAGGGGTAATTGCCTTTGAAATTTGGACTGGGCAACAACCACCTTTACAAGTAATGAAACAGGAGTTAATAGAAGGAATAAAAGAATAATTTGTAACAGAAAGCCAGGGGAACCTGGCTTTTTTTAATTGGTAAGATAAATGTTAATTTATAATTTAAATCAACAGATAGTAAAGTTTTAAATAATTTAATAGTTCTATGAATTACTTTAGATACATTGCATAGTTTTCTTAACATAATCACTCATATATTTAGATTCTGTTAGCTTACATCTTCTCTCTTTATTATCAAACCAAGTACATTCCTCTTGGTGACAATTATAGTTGTTAGTTTTCTCTTTGATTTGAGAGCTTTTATTAGCCATAAATAATAATGGACAGGTCATAGTTACTAACTCCTTTCCTAAATCTAACTTATTAGGCACATGATTATAATATACATGATTATGTTATATGTGTCTAGATTTAATATTATGCAATAAATAAATAAATTGAATTATAAAGTAATTTTTTTCCTTCTAAAACTTATTATATCACAAAGAAAGATGTATATAAAGTGTATTATATGTAAACATTTTGAATATTAACAAAATTATAATCAGCTTATTAATTTATAAATATTGGTAATAATACATTTTAGTGTAATCTGAATTAGGAGGAGTAGATAGTGTTCTTTCATTATCAAGCTATTAGAGACAATGGAGATAAGCTAGAAGGAAGGATTAAAGCTGAAACCAGAAAGGAAGTAATCAAAAAGTTAAAGGCTAAAAATTATTATGTAGTTAAGGTTGGTCAAGATAATAAATTAAGAGCAGGTAATTGGTTGACTAGTCTAAAGAGTGTAAGTAGTCAAGAGTTAGCACTTTTCAGTCGGCAATTTGCTACTTTATTAAATGCTGGTTTACCATTAGTAAGTATACTAACAGTACTAGAAGAGCAGTTAATAGATAATCAATTACAGGAAATTATATCTGAAGTGAATCAGGAGGTACAAGCAGGTAGAGGACTAGCAAACTCTTTATCTCAATATAATAATCTGTTTCCAGAGTTGATGATTAATCTGATATCTATAGGAGAAGATAGAGGGATTTTAGATAAGATATTAGAGCAGTTAGCTACCTATTTTGAAATGCAAGCAGAATTAAAACAGCAGTTACGTTCAGTCTTAACTTATCCCTTAATTTTAATAGTTACTAGTATAGCAATAATTATATTTTTAGTTACTTTTATTGTACCTACCTTTACTACAGTATTTGCTAGCTATGGTTTAAAGTTACCTTGGGTTACTAGGAGTTTATTAAAGATTGTAGATTTTATTAAAATAAATTGGGAGTTATTATTGCTGAGTAATTTATTTATAATAATTA
This sequence comes from Halanaerocella petrolearia, assembly GCF_054657875.1. NCBI lineage: Bacteria > Bacillati > Bacillota > Clostridia > Halanaerobiales > Halobacteroidaceae > Halanaerocella > Halanaerocella petrolearia. The sequence continues at coordinate 929,175 of NZ_BAAHXW010000001.1, read as the reverse complement.
GTTTGACTATCTATTATAAGACAGAAAAAGGACACTGGCAGCTAGATTATATAGTTTTACATTGTCCTGTAATAGGAAAGTTATTGAATAAAAGATTAATCATTAGATTTAGTCAGATTTTAGGAGTAATACTTAAAGGAGGAAGTGACTTATTGGCAGGTTTAAAGAGTCTACAGAAGGCATCAAATAATCAAGTCTTAAAGAAGAGGTTAGATAAGTTACAGACTGGAGTAGAACAAGGACAATCATTGAGTTCATTATTAATAGGTGATGATTTTTATCCGCAGTTATTGATTCAGATGGTTAAAGTAGGTGAAAAAACAGGTGATTTAGAAGGAATGTTATTAGAAGTAGCTGACTATTATAGGCAAGATTTAGAGTATGATTTAGAAAGGTTAGTTTCTATGTTAAAACCAACTGTTGTAATATTATTATCTGGAGTTGTAACAATAATTGTGTTTGCAGTCTTATTACCATTATTCAGTTTGATGAATGGAATTTAGAGAGAGTAGTATGAAACTAGAGGCTGGTTTTACATTAATAGAAATAGTATTAGTCATTTCATTAATCTCTATTATAGCAGGTATAGGATTACCTTCGGCAGATAATTATTTAAAAAAGATGAGGTTGGCTACTGTAATAAATCAACTGGTTAGTGACTTGCAGTTAGCTAGACAGTATTCAATTACTAAACAAGATAAATACGGAATTGTTTTCAAACCAGAATTAAATCAATATTTATTAGTTAAATCTAAAGTAGATTTGCATGTGATTAGGAGAAGAGTTTTGCAGAAAGTTAGCATTAAGGAGGTTACTTTTCCAGGTAATGAAGTTTTCTTTAAAAGTTTAGGTAACTTAGATGGTTCTAATGGTCGAGTAGTATTGCAGTTAGAAGATTATGCTACTAGGGAGCTTATCTTTTCTTCTAATGCTGGAGAGTTGACAGTAAAGTAGGTGATATAGCAGTGAGTAATGGGTCAGAAAGTGGATATGTTTTACTAGAAGTTATTGTTGTAATTGGAATATTAGGTAGTGTATTAATTCCTATGCTGACTTATTTGATTGATAGTACTGAACAGATAGCAGATACTAGGTTAGAGACAGAAACTATTAATTTAGCTAGATGGAAGTTGAATCTAGAACAGAGCAGAGATTTTAATCAGATTCAAGATACCAATAGACGTTCTTTTGCTAGTGGGTACGCTGACTTTAAATATCAGATAGAAGTGGATAAATTAAGTTCAGAGCTAAAAGAGTTAATTAGTAAAGTCTATTATCAAGGAAAGTTAAAGGCCAAGTTAGTGACAGTTATTTCTAGGTGAAGGAGGATAGTTTGCACCAAGAAACTGGTTTTACTTTATTGGAAGTTATGGTTGGACTAGCAATTATAGGGGTTATCTTTAGTACATTAGTAACTGTTAATCAGTCAATAGTTAAAGTTTGGCAGCATAATAAATTACAGACTAATTTAGAACAAGAGCTTAGAGTAAGTATGAATAGTATTATTAATTATCTAGATCGTGCTCTATATATAAAGCAGATAGCAGATAACCGTATTAAATTTATAGATCAAGATTTAGAAGAGAAAGAGTTGTTTTATCAATCCGGAGTGGGATTATGTCTTAATAGTGATCTGAATCTAATCAGCCATCATATATCTAATTTTAATTGTCAATTAGTGAGAGATGATTTATTGGTTGTTGAGCTAAAAATTACAGATCAGGATATGAATTTAAGTTTAAAGACAGCAGTTAAATTAACTGATAAACAGTTTCCATAGTTGGTGATGAAATGTTTAGAAGAGATAAAGGTTATGTATTAGTTTTGGTACTGATTATTTTATTAGGGTTAGGGATTGTAATTTCTGGTTTAGTAAGAATGGTAGGTAATGAAGTGGTAATTAATAATAACTATAATCGACAGATTAAAGATTACTATTTATTGCAGGGAGCAATGAAAGTAGTTAAACAGGAAGTTAAGTCTAAATTAGAGGAGCTAGATTATGTAACTGATACTAAATTAGCTATGAAGGAAGAAGTTATAGATAGTTTTAGTTTAGAAGGGCCTGATGTGGCAGAAGAGATTAAAATAGAATATAAGGTAAAAGAGATAATAGATGAAAGTAGCAAGCTGAATCTTAATTTAGTTACTCAAGAAAGATTAGAAGAATTACCTAGTCTAAGTCAAACTTTAAGTCAGCGAATAGTAGATAATAGACCTTATAATTACTTAGTGGAACTTAAGCAATTAGAGGAAGTTGGTTCAGCAACCTATCAAGATATTAAGCAGTATGGGACTATCAGTTCAACAAGTAATAAAGTTAATATTAATACAGCTTCTTTAAAGATGTTAGAAACTTTACCAGGGATAGGAGAGACTTTAGCAGGTAAAATAATTAGTCAGGTTCCTTTTAGTAGTAAGGAGCAGTTAAAGAAAGTTTCAGGTATTGGTGATGATACTTATAAAAAAGTAGATGAGTTAGTACAAGTTGACTCTAATTCTTTTCAAATTTCAATTCAGTTTCGTATTCCAGCTCGAGAAGTAAAGGTAGTGAAAAAGGAAATTATAAATTTAAAGTAGGAGGTAAATGATGTTATCACTTTGGTCATCTAAAACTCCTTTAGGAGTAGATTTAGGAAGTTCTAATCTAAAGATAGTAGAGTTAGTACCAGCTAACCCTGTACCTAAGTTAAATCAGTATCTGATTAGAGAAGTTCAATCTGATTTAATTAAGCAGTTAGCTGAGATTAAAGCAGAATATGATTTTCAGACTAATAAAGTAACAATTGGAGTAGAGGGATCAGATTTAATTATTAGGCAAGTAACCTTTCCAGTTATGTCTGAGCAAGATTTAGATCAGGTAATTAGTTTAAATGCAGAAGATAGTCTTCCGTTGCCTATTGAGGAAGTAGAGTTAGATTATGAGATATTAGAGAGAAGAGAAGAAGAATTAGTTGTCATGCTAGTAGCAGTTAAGAAAAAACCACTATTAGATAAAATTAAAGTTTTAGAAGAGGCAGGTTTCAAGGTGGTATCAGTAGCTGCTAGTCCTCTAACTTTAAAACATATATTATCTAGTGAGAAAATATCTCAAGAGGACTTAGTAGTTATAGATATAGGGGCCAAGGTTACTGAGATCATTGTTTTAAAAGAAGGAAAGTTTTCATTTAGAAGGGGTCTTGATATTGGTGGCAGGGATTTTACAGTTGAAGTAAGTAGGAAGAAAGAGCTTAGTTTGTATGAAGCAAAGAACTATAAATCTAATCAACAGATAAAAGAAGATACTGTTAGTCAATCAACAACTAGATTAAAGCAGAAAATAAAACATTCTTTAGGGTATAATTCAGTAAAAATCAGTCAGTTATTAATGACAGGTGGAGTAGCAAATCTAAATCCGTTAGTTAAGAGATTAGACCATGAGCTTGATATTCAAGTAGGAATTCTTGATTCTATAGATTTAATTCAGTTTGATGTATTAGACATTAGCCCTCATTTATTACGCCAGAAGTTACCTCAGTTATCAGTTAGTTTGGGGCTAGCTTTAAGAGGGATAGAGTGCTATGATTGAACTTTTACCATTAGAAATTAAGCTAAAACAGAAAAGAGATAATATAATAAGGTGGATTCTATTGTTAACAGTATTTTTAGTTCTCTTACTAGTAGGAGTTGAATTCTATTTTCATAGGTTGATTGGAAGGTATAATAAGAGACTAGATCAGTTTAATAAACAAGAAAAAGAGTTAATGGTGGAATATAAAAGGCTACAACAGAAAGTAGAGTTGTTGGATCAAGTAAAAAAGATAAAAAAGGTAGAGAATCAAATTAGCTATGTTAGAGTTATAAATGATTTAAATATTATTATTCCTTATCAAGTCTGGTTGACTAAATTTAGTATCAGAGGAGAAGAATTATCTTGGATAGGCTGGGGAGCTGATAATCAAAAAGTGGTATCTACTCTTGAGCGATTAGCTAAGTATCCTTACTTTAATAAGGTTGATCTATTATCTACTGTTAATAAGGATAAGAAAGTTAATTTTAAGATGTCTGGGAGGTTAGGTTATGCAGAGAAATAGATTACTAAAATTAGTACCTGTTCTAGTTTTAGTTATCGGTAGTTGTCTAGTTGCTTCTCAATTAATTGAAGTTAGATCACTACAACAGCAGTTACAAGAAAAGAAACAACAATTAAATAAGATAGAGAGGTCTATTTCAGTTTCTAAATCAGAGATTGAAGATAGTTGGCAGTTAAGAAGTAACCAGGTGAAAGTAGAACAAATAGAGGTAACCAGTTTTTTATCTAATGTAGAGAGGCTAATTACTAAATCAGGTGTTGAGTTAAAGGAGTTGGCCCCTCAGTCTAAAGTGAGAAAAAGCGGATTTGTTAAATTACCTATCAGTCTTTCTTTAGTAGGTCACTACCAGAAATTTATTAAATTTTTAACTGATTTGGAAGGTTTACAGCAGGTTATTAGAATAGAAGATATGAAATTAAATGTTTATGAAGATAAATTACAGGCTAAATTAAAGATCTCTCTTTATGCTCTTGATGAGAGTAATGATATTAATGTTTAAGAAAGTTAAAGACTATTTTTCCCAGAATTTAAAGGTGACTAGTTGGTTAAAACAAGTTATAATGGTGTTTTTATTGTTGATAGCTATTACTTTATGGGCCAACATCCTTTTTTTGGGACCTAATAAGAAAGATAGAGAATCTACTATAGCCCATAAGAAACTTCCAAACCAAACAGAGTCTCAACCAACTATTGATAATTTTAACTCAGATTTCACAACTAGTAAGTTATATAATACTCTATCTGAAGATAGAAAGTCCCCTTTTCTAACTAGTAAAGAAGACCAAGCTGAATTTAGTTATCAGAAGTTGAATGATAAAGAAATAGTAGATAAGCTTAAGAATAAACAAGCTCAAATAATAAATTTAAAGGCAGATTTGATTGTTACTGGATTATTAAAGAGACAGAATGATTACTTAGCTGTAGTGCAAGATAAGAATAGGAGTTATTTAATAGAAAGAGGAGATAAAATTAAAGGTTATCAAGTGATTAAAATAGTTAAAGAGAAGATTAAATTTAAGAAACAAGATAAATATTATAGATTAAAGGTTAAGTTAGATGATTATAATTGATATAAGGTATGACTTTATATTAATTACCAATCAAAACAGGACTTTATAGGTTAAATCAAGAAGTAAGATTAGCAGTAGAGACTAGCAGAGGAGGCAAAATATGCGTTATTTAACAGCAGGAGAGTCACATGGACAAGCAATAACAGGAATTTTAGAAGGAGTACCAGCTAATTTAGAGATTACACCAGAGGATATTAACAGAGAATTGACTAGACGACAAGGTGGTTATGGTCGAGGAGGAAGAATGAAGATTGAAAATGATTTGATAGATATTTTATCTGGAATTAGAGGGGGGAGGACTTTAGGTAGCCCTATAACCTTACAGATCAAAAATGATGACTGGGAGAACTGGGAAGAAGTATTAGCACCTTTTGGTGATTGTGGTTATGACCATGATGAGGTAGAGATTAAGAAGGAAAATAAAATTAAGAGAGTAGAGCCTAAGGTAACTAAACCTCGGCCTGGACATGCTGACTTAGCAGGAGCTTTAAAGTATAATCAAGATGATATGCGTAATATCTTAGAAAGAGCCAGCGCTCGAGAGACAGCAATTAGAGTAGCTATTGGAGCTATAGCTAAGGTATTGTTAGGTGAATTAGGAGTTGAAGTTACTAGTCATGTTATTCAATTAGGTAGTGTAGGACTAGAAGATTATCAGGCTGATTTTGACGAGATAAAGAGTAAGAGTACCCAGTCTGAAGTACGTTGTATAGATGAAGATATCACACAAGAGATGATTGCTGAGATAGATGATTGTAAGGAACAAGGAGATTCTTTAGGTGGTATTTTTGAGGTTAGAACGACTAAGTTACCAGTTGGACTAGGTGGTCATGTACAATGGGATCGGAAGTTGGATGGGAAGTTGGCCCATTCTTTAATGAGTATTCAGGCTATTAAAGGTGTAGAAGTTGGTTTAGGATTTGAGGCAGCTAAGTTACCAGGTTCTCAAGTCCATGATGAAATCAGTTATGATGATAGTTTCTTCCGTCAGTCTAATAATGCTGGAGGAATTGAAGGTGGTATGAGTAATGGTGAACCAGTAGTTGTTAAAGCAGCTATGAAGCCAATTCCTACTCTCTATCAACCATTGTCTTCAGTAGATATAGAGACAAAAGAGGAATTTAAAGCTAGTGTAGAGCGTTCTGATGTTACTGCTGTGCCAGCAGCCAGTGTAGTAGGAGAAGCAGTAGTGGCTTTTGAGTTAGCTAAGGCTGTTTTAGATAAGTTTGGTGGCGATAGTATAGAAGAGGTTAAAGATAACTATACTAATTATTTAGAGAGATTAGAACAGAGGTAGATGGAGATGAATAATATAGTATTAGTTGGCTTTATGGGGACTGGAAAGAGTGCTGTAGGACAGAAGTTGGCTACAAGATTAGATTATAAATTTGTTGATTTGGATCATAAGATTGTAGAAGAGGATGGTAGAGAGATTTCTGATATTTTTGCCGAAGAGGGAGAGGACTTTTTTAGAGATTTAGAGACAGAGGTAACTGCAAAGGTAGCTCAAGATGCTAATCAAGTAATTGCTACTGGAGGTGGAGTAGTCTTACGTGAAGAGAATATTTCTAATCTTAAACAGAATGGAATTCTTATTCTGCTAGAGGCTACTCCAGAAGAAATACTAGAGCGAACAGAAAATGATGATAATCGACCATTATTAGATGTAGAAGATCCATTAGCTAAAATTAAGAGTATGTTAGCAGTAAGAGAAGAAAAATATGATTGTACACCTTATCAGATAGATACTACTGAATTATCAATTAATGAAGTGGTGGAAAAGATAATTGTAAACTGTAAATTGATTACTAGGAGGAGAGAGTATGGAGACTGTTGAGGTTGATTTAGGGGCTAGAAGTTATGAAATTAAGATTGGTGAAGATATTCTTCCTCAATTAGGCAACTATCTACAAGAACTAGATATAGGTTCTAAGGTACTGATTATCTCTAATTCCTTAGTTGATAGTTTATATGGCTCTGAAGTAGAAGAGGCTATTCGAGAGGCTGGTTTTAAGGTAGAGAAGGCTCTAATTCCTGATGGAGAAGAATATAAGTCATTAGATACGGCACAAGATTTATATGATCAAGCAGTAGAAACTGGTTTAGATAGGACTTCTACTATTGTTGCTTTAGGTGGAGGAGTAGTAGGAGATATTGCTGGTTTTATTGCAGCTAGTTTTATGCGTGGGATTAATTTTGTCCAGGTGCCAACTACAGTGTTGGCCCAAGTTGATAGTAGTGTAGGAGGGAAAGTAGCTGTTAACCATCCTCAAGGTAAGAATTTGATTGGTGATTTCTACCAACCTAAATTAGTTGTGGCTGATAAAAAGGTATTATCTACTTTAGAAGAGAGAGAATTAAAAGCAGGATTGGCCGAGGTAATTAAGTACGGTGTTATCTGGGATCAAGACTTCTTTGATTTCTTAGCTAAGAATAAAAATAAAATTTTAGACTTAGAAACTGAATCTATAGTTAAGATGGTTAAAAGGTCTTGTGAAATTAAAGCAGCAGTAGTAGCTGAAGATGAGACTGAAGAAGGGTTACGAGCTATTCTTAATTATGGGCATACTATTGGTCATGCTTTAGAGTCAGTTACAGATTATAAACGTTATAGGCATGGAGAAGCAGTAGCAATTGGTATGGTGGCAGCTGCTAAGTTAGGTTATAAATTAGATTTACTAGATAAAGCTGATTTAAAAGAACAACAAGATCTAGTGGCTGGTTTTGAATTACCGATTACTTATAAAGGTTTAGATAATGATAAAATTATTAAAGCTTTGAGTAAGGATAAAAAAGTAAAGAATGGAGTAGTTAGATTTATTTTAGCTACAGAAATTGGAGAAGTAACTATTACTTCTGATGTACCAGAGACTAAGATTAGAGATACTTTAGAGGAGTTAGGAGGATAAAGATGATTTTAGTAGTCCACGGGCCAAATTTAAATCTTTTAGGTATGCGAGAACCTGAGGTTTATGGGGTTAAGACTTTAGATGATGTCAATCAAGAGTTACGAGAGATTGCTTCTAACAATAGTTTAGAGTTAAAGATTATCCAGTCCAATACTGAAGGAAAGATTATTGATATTATTCATCAGTCACTAGAGCAGAATATAGAAGCAATTGTTATTAATCCAGGTGCTTTTACTCATTATAGTATTGCTATTCGTGATGCTCTAGCAGCTATAGAGGTGCCAATAATTGAGGTTCATTTAAGTAATATCTATCAAAGAGAAGAGTTTAGACATAAGTCAGTAATTGCACCAGTAGTAACAGGTCAGATTTCTGGTTTTGGAGTAGATAGTTATAGATTGGCCTTAGAGCAGGCAATTAGGTTGATTAAATAAGACTTTGTTATTGATATATTGTGTCATTTCTAGTGACACAGCTATCAGCTGTCTGCTATGTGCTATCAGCCAATTCAAAAACTAAATCAGTATAATCCATATATTCTAGAGATGTTTATAAGAGACTCTTAATTGAACAGGAGTGGTAATAGTGCAAGAGAGAGTAGATAGATTAAGAGAGTTATTAGCTGAAAAGGAGATTGCAGCATTATTAGTTAATACACCAGAGAATAGACAGTATTTAACTGGCTTTACTGGAACAGCAGGAACAGTATTGATTACTCAACAGGAAGCAATCTTGATTACTGACTTTCGTTACACTAAACAAGCAAAGGAAGAGGTCTCAAGTTTTGAGGTAGTAGAGTTTAAAGAGAAGAAACTTGATCTTTTAGCTGATTTATTAGTTGAGCTAGGTGTTAAAGAGTTAGGATTTGAAGCTAAATATGAGACTTATAGTACTTATCTTAAGTATGAAGATAAATTACCTGTAGAGTTGAAAGGTACTCAAAATTTAGTTAAGAAATTAAGGTTAATTAAAGGGAAACAAGAGATTAATAAGTTAAAAGAAGCTGTTGATATAACTGACCAAGCTTTTACTTATATTCAAGATAAACTACAAGTTGGAGTTAAAGAGAATAAAATAGCTTTAGAATTAGAATTCTTTATGAAGCAGCATGGTGCTAGTAAGAATGCCTTTGACTTTATTGTTGCTTCTGGTAAGCGTGCTGCTTTACCTCATGGTGTAGCTAGTGAGAAGAAGATTGAGGCTGGTGACTTTGTAACTATGGATTTTGGTTGTGTCTATCAAGGTTATCATTCTGATATGACTAGAACATTAGTAGTTGGAGATAGTCCAACTGATAAACAGAAGGAAATTTATCAGTTAGTACTTAAAGCTCAAAAAGAGTCGATTAAAGCAATTAAAGCTGGTAAAAAGGCTTCTGAAGTAGATCAAGTAGCTCGAGATACAATTTCTGAAGCAGGCTATGGTGACTACTTTGGACATGGTCTAGGTCATGGAGTAGGGCTAGAGATACATGAAGGGCCAAAATTGTCTTGGCGTGATGATACAGTTTTAGAGCCAGGGATGGTAGTTACTATAGAACCAGGAGTTTATCTACCTGATTGGAGTGGAGTTAGAATTGAAGATATAGTAGTAGTTACAGAAAATGGCTGTCAAGTCTTAACTGAGTCAGATAAGGAATTAATAGTAACGAATGACAGCTGATATAAAATTATAAATTTAGAGAGGAGTATGATAATGCATTTTAGTAAGAAAATCATGATAAGGTTGATAGCTAGTTTTATATTACTAATGTTAGTTGTTAGTCCTAGTGTCAATGCAGCTGATGACTTTATAGCCAGTATCCAAGAGGTTGTTGGCCCGAAAATGGAGGGAGAGTCTGGGAAGGTTCCTTTTGTTTCCTATATCAGTGAAGGAGGATTAATGGCAGGAGAATTCTTTTATGACTCTAATCTATTTGATAATGATGCTGATTTTACTTCAGTAAATCTGATATCACCTACAACAGGTATCTTTACTTCCTTTACTCAAATTAGTAACTATCCTCTATCTGGTAAATGGAAACTAGGTGGAAATTTAAGTATTATTAAATATAATGAAATTAATGTTGGGGGAATTGGTAATAATACTCCTGACCAAGAAATCTCTGATGAGACTTTAGATGCTTTACATAGTTTTAAAAAGGTAGATGATCAATATGATGCTGCTTTTACTCAGAAAGGTAATTTAACAAGACGAGAAACTATTTACGCAGTTGTTACTGGTCAAATGACAAAAACAGACGCAAATAAAGCATTAGGTGCTTTGGGTAGTGATCCATTAACTAGTAAAGAAGAAGTAGTAATTGATACGCTACAAAAAAATCAAGATACATTAGATGGTTACCAAAGTTATGAAGGTTGGAATAATCGTGCAGCAGTTAATTTAACTTATGAACTTGACCAGCACAATTCTATTATTACTGAGTATGCTTATGAGATGTTGACTAATCAAGAGAGTGATTACAAATCTGACACGATCTCCTTAGGTTGGGAGAATAAAAGTCTTGATAACCAAAAAAATCCTCGCCAAGGTCATAAGATTATTACTAAGGCTAAAAAGAGTTTAAATCTTTTAAGCCATGATAAGGAAAATGACTGGAATTATACTAAATTAACCTTTGACGCTCGTAAGTATATTCCTGTCTTTACTAACTCTACTTTGGCCCTTAGGTTTAGAACGCAAAGTGTTTCAGGTGATGATGTGCTTGATAAAGAACGAACGGCTTTAAAAAAGCTTTATACTGGTAATCCAGAGGCTGAAGTTTACACTGTAGCACCTTTCTTTGATATGTCCTTACTAGGTAATTTAAATACTATGAAGGGTTATCGTTATTATAGATTCTATGATAATCATTCTGCCTTATATCAAGCAGAGTTTAGATTTCCAATGGACTATCTATTATCTGGCTTACAGGGAACTTTATTTGCTGAAACAGGTCGAGTAAGCAATAGCTTTAATAGTCAATTATTTACTGAAGATATGCATTATAGTGGTGGGTTAGGTGTGAAATATTACTTTAATGATGATATAATTGTTCGTGGTGATATTGGCCATTCTGGTGAAGGGACACAGATTAGAATGAATATAGGTCAAACTTTTTAAGGAGGTAAAATAATGATTACTACACGAGATTTTCAGACTGGTTTAACTATTAAACTAGATGGTGAGTTGTATACTATTGTTGATTATGATCATACAAAGCCAGGTAAGGGAGGAGCTTACATTCAGACAGAATTAAAACATCTTGATTCTGGTCGGACAGTTAACAAGCGTTTTAAATCTGGTGAAAAGGTAGAGAAGGCTTATATAGATACTCGACTATTTCAATTTTTATATCAAGATGCTAATGGTTATGTCTTTATGGACCAAGAAAGCTATGATCAGATTACTTTAGATGAAGAGCAGATTGGTGATGCTGCTCAGTTTATTAAAGAGAACTCTGAAATTAAAGTAGAGATGTATCAAGGAAGTCCAATTGGAGTTGATTTGCCGACTTTTGTTGAATTAGAGGTTACCCATGCTCCACCAGCTGTAAAAGGAAATACAGTCTCTGGTGGTACTAAGAAGGTAACAGTAGAGACAGGAGCAGAAGTACAAGTTCCTTTATTTATTGAAGAAGGTAATGTATTAAAGATTGATACACGAAGTAGTGAATACATAGAACGAGTATAATTTTATAATTAAGAGAAAGGAGCAACCTTTAAAGGTTGCTCCTTTTTTATTTTATCGTACTAAACTTTAAGTCCGATCTAACGTAAAGATACTGGAACTACTAGTTGTTGCCCAGGGTAGATTTGATTAGGATCACTAAGATAGTTAAATTCTACAATTGTATCTACTTGAGTTCCATATTCTTGAGCTATTGAATAAAGTGTATCACCTTGCTCTACTGTATAGATGATAGCTTCTGGCGGAGATTCAGGAATAGTTAATTCTTGGCCTGGATAGATCATATCAGGATCAGAGATATCATTAAAGGCAAGGATATTTGAGACGGTAGTATTAAACCTATCTGCAATTCCATAGAGAGTATCGCCAGCTTGTACAGTATAGGTAAAAGTGCCTAAAGGTGCTGTAGGCATTTAAATTACCTCCTTTCTAGAGTTGGTAGTATATACTATGTTGTTTAGTATAACTTTGATAAGTTTATTTTTTATTGATATATTGTGGCAGTGATGAGTAACGAGTGATAAATAACAAGACCTAAAATACTATGAGTTTACTCGTCACTTGTTTCTTGTTACTAGAAGTTAGAGATTAGAGTTACTTTTTTGGCACCTTATTTTATTATGGAACCATTTGTATTTTTTTATTTTATATTCATATTTTTACCAGACAGTTAATATAATTAACTAGTTGAGGTGATATTTGTGAAAATAAATCAAGCTTTAGAGCAGACTATTTTACCAGTTTTAGCTCCTAAAATAAGGAGTATTATAGATAGAGTTTCTAGTAGGAAATTAAAAGGCTTAGTAGAGATCAGACTACGGGCCAACAATCCTTTATTACTAGAAAAGACTAAAGGAGAATTATTAGTCAGTAAGTCAGGCAAAGTAGTAACAGATATTAGACATGCCTATCAAGTTACTAAAGAAGATGTCCAAAACACACTGAATTTGATGGCCAATAGTTCTATATATTCTATAGAAGAAGAGTTAAAAGATGGCTTTATTACTTTAACAGGTGGACATAGAGTTGGGTTGGTAGGCCAAGCAATTAGAGAGAATTCTGGTATTAAGCGAATTAAGCATATTTCAGCTTTGAATATTCGCTTCTGTCAAGAGATTATTGGTGCTGCTGATAGGGTTATTAGGAAGGTAGTTAAAGGAAGGGATGATATCTATAATACTCTAATTATTTCACCACCTAGATGTGGTAAGACAACTTTATTACGTGATTTAATAAGACAGATTAGTAATGGAGTTACTAAGTTGAAGTTTCAAGGTGTACAAGTAGGAGTAGTTGATGAACGATCTGAAATTGGTGGTGCGTACCAAGGGGTAGCCCAGAATAAGATAGGAGTTAGAACTGATCTATTGGATAGAGCACCTAAGCCAGCTGGAATTTTATTATTAATTAGATCAATGTCTCCTGATGTAGTGGCTACTGATGAGATTGGTACAGCAGAAGATGTCGCTATATTACAAGAGGCATTAAATGCTGGGGTAAGAGTAATTACTACTGTTCATGGTGGTGACTTGTCTGAAGTAAAAACAAGACCTAGTTTAAAGAAGTTATTTGAAATAGATGCTTTTGAGAGAATCATTGTCTTGAGTAGAAGAGAAGGTCCAGGTACAATTGAGCGCATTATTAGGCAGTAGGAGGGATAAGATGAAATGGATAGGAGTTCTTTTGATCTTAGTTAGTAGTACAGGCTTAGGTTTTAAAGTTGCTCGCCAGTTTATCTTACGAGCTAGCCAACTTAAACAGTTAAAGTTAGGGCTACAATTACTACAAACTGAAATAAGTTATGGGATGACTCCTCTGCCTCAAGCCTTTGCTAAACTAGAATCTAAATTAGAAACACCAGTAGCTTTATTCTTTGCTCAGGCTAAAAAAGGGTTAGAGTCTGGATTAACAGCTAAAGAGGCTTGGCAAGCAGCAGTTGTAGATATTATAGCTAAGACTGCCTTACAAGAAACAGAAGAAGAGGTACTGTTAAATTTAGGTACTAATTTAGGACAGTCAACTAGTGATGATCAACTGCGTTATCTAACCTTGGCTCAAGACCATCTAGATAATATACATCAGGAAGCTATAGCAGAAAGGAAAGAAAAAGTTAAATTGTGGCGGTATTTAGGGGTTTTAACTGGTCTGTTCATCATTATTTTAATTTTTTAGTCTTAGCAGTTGAGGTTATAATTAGAATTATTAGTTAATATATAATTAACAACTTAGTAGCCAATAGTAAGGGGGCCAAAAAGTAAATGATGAATATAGATTTAGTCTTTAAGATTGCAGGACTAGGAATCTTAATTTCAGTCTTTAATATGGTACTAAAGCAGGCTGAAAAGGAAGAACAAGCCCAAATGTTGACTTTAGTAGGAGTTATTATTGTCTTAATGGTTATTATTCAGTTGATTAATCAGCTATTTTCTAATGTTCGTAGTATATTTGGTTTTTAAGGAGTGGAAAGGATGGATACAATTACCCAAATTGTTGGTTTGGGGTTGGTAGGAGCTATTTTTTCTATAGTTTTAAAACAGTATAAACCAGAGTTGGCTTTACAGTTGAGTTTAGTAGTCGGTTTAATAATTTTTGGTTTTATGCTTAGTAAGGTTATTGTAGTAATCAATGCTTTACGAGAGTTAGCGGTTAAAGCTAACATTGATAAAATTTATTTAAATACTATTTTGAAGGCAATTGGTATTTCCTACATAGCTGAATTTGGGGCCCAAATTTGTCGTGATGCTGGAGAGAAGATTATAGCTTCTAAGATCGAGTTTGCTGGTAAAGTTTTAATTATGATTTTAGGTTTGCCAATTATGATGGCTATCTTAGAGTCAGTCTTACAACTTCTACCTTAAAGGCGTGATCAAGATGAGGAAATTATTTATAGTGTTGATGTTATTATTATTAATAGTTCCTTCTATTAATGCTGCAGATAAAGATAAAGCTAAACAGATGCAACCTGAAGAGATAATTAAGAGTCAATTAAAAAAGCTTGATTTGAATAAATTAGAAAATGAGGTTGACAAGCTAAATAAAGAAACAGGTGACTATCTGCCTCCTTTAGAGCCTAAAGATATTATAAGTTTATTTAGTAAAGAAGGATTAGAAAATAAATTTAATCAGATAATACGTGGTTTATTACAGTATTTATTTGATGAGATAGTAGTTAATAGTAAATTACTAGGAAAGTTGATAATTTTGGCTATGATTGTAGCTGTATTAAAAAACTTTCAAGCTAATTTTGCTGGTAGTAGAGTCAGTCAGTTGGCCAATGGGATTGTCTATTTAGTATTGGCTATTGTAGCTCTTAATTCTTTTAAGATAGCAGTAACTATTGGTCAAGAGACTATTAAGGATATGGTGGGAGTTATGTATGCTATTATTCCTTTATTGCTTTCTTTATTAGTTAGTATGGGAAATATAACTTCTGCTTCTTTATTTCACCCTGTTACCTTTTTAATAGTCAATACTTTAAGTTCAATAGTCAAGAATGTAGTCTTTCCTTTGATCTTTTTTTCTACTGTTTTAGAGATTGTCAATAATATATCTGATGAATTTAAAGTTACTGGCTTAGTCAATCTGTTAAGGCAGTTGGCTATGGGAGGTTTAGGAGTAGTTACTACTATCTTTTTGGCAGCTATTGTTACTCAAGGAACAGTAGCTACAGTCAGTGATGGAGTAACTATTAGAACTGCTAAATACTTAACAGGTAATTTTATTCCTATAGTAGGGAGCTTTTTAGCAAATGCTTTAGATGTTGTAGTTGGTGGTTCTTTATTAATTAAGAATGCTTTAGGTGTTTTTAGTGTTCTAATTATCTTAGTGTTTTGTTCTTTTTCAATAATTAAGATTCTTGCTTTAGTTTTAATTTATCGTTTTGCTGCGGCAACTATTCAGCCTGTTAGTGATCAAAAGATTGTAGGTTGCTTAAATACTTTGGCCAGTAATTTATTGCGTATATTTGGCTCAGTAGCAGTGGTGGGGGTAATGTTCTTTGTTGTAATTATTATTGTAGTAGGAACTGCTAACTTTACAGTAATGATGAGGTGATAAAGATCGAATTTTTAAGAGATTGGATCAGAAATTTAGTTTTGGTTGTCTTGTTGGCCCATTTTATTGAGATGTTATTGCCTAGTAGTAAGATGCAGAAGTATGTTAAGGTAGTAGTAGGTTTTTTTGTTATCTTAACTATTTTAACTCCTTTTTTAAAGTTAGTTAATCAGGGGTTAGAACAGCCAACCTTTGATTTAATCAAAGATAAAAAGATTTCTTGGCAAAAGATAGTTCAGCAAGGTAACTCACTAAAAAAAGAACAGCACCAACACTTAACAGATGATTATAAACGACGATTAATCCAACATATAAATTCTGTTGTTAAATTAAATTCTGATTTAGAGGATTTTGAGACTAAAGTTAAATTAGATCAGAGGAATAATTTAACTAGTATTTCTATAATAGGAACTGAGAATAAGGTTGTTCCAGTTGAGGTTGATTTGTCAGATAAGAAGCAAACCAATCCTAAAGAAGAGAAAGAAGAGAAACTAAAAGGAGTGATTGCTACTTTATATGGATTAAATAGTAATCAGATTCAAGTCCAATTCCAATAGAAAGGAGGGAGTAGATGTTAAAAGATATTTTAACTGGTGAAAGTGATTTTCCAATCCCTAAAACATTATTATTACTTGGCTTAGCAGGTATAATTTTAGTTTTGTTAGGTGATTTTACTGGCAACTTTACTTCTAGCTCTTCCACTAAAGGCTCTAAGCAAGTAAAAAGTCAAGCAACAGCAAATAATCTTTCTGTAGAAGAGGAATTAGAGAATAAATTAGAAAGGATATTAGCTACTGTTGCTGGAGTAGGAGAGGTACAAGTTGATATTACTTTGGATTCAGGTTCTGAATATATCTATGTCAGAGATAATAGTCATTCTAATAAAGAGATAGTGGAAGAGGATAATAATGGGGGGACTAGAAAGACTACTGAAACAGAAAGAGAAGATAAATTAGTAGTTTTAGATAGCAGTGGATCAGAAAAACCTGTTGTCAGAAAAGAGATCAAACCCAAGATTAGAGGGGTTTTAGTTGTAGCTGAAGGAGCAGCAAACTCTCATATTAAAGCTGAGTTGATTAGAGCAGTAGAGGTAGGGTTAGGAATTCCAAGTTATAAGATTGCAATATTACCACAAGAAGGGTAGGGGATTAAAGTGAAAATTAATGTTTGGAGCAAATGGAATTTAAAGAAGAGACTGGGTTGGTTTTTAATTTTGATGATCTGGGTAGGTATGGTTACTGGAGTAATCCTTCATCAGACTCCAAGTACTAATGATCATATTGCTCAGGTTTCTTCTCAAGAAGGTTATGTAGAGATTGATACTAATAATATTAATAAAAAAGTTAAAGCTAATGCTCGAAAGAAGGGAGAGAATAGTTTAGAATCTGTAAAGGCAGACTCTTTAGATGTAGCTAAAGTAGAAAAAAAGGCTAAAAAAAGCAATAAAGATTTCTTTGTTGAGTATAGGGTAGAGCGTGATCAAGCTCGTAGTGAACAGATTAATTTATTACGAGAGATGATTAATAATCCAAATTCAGATAAAGAGTTAAAGGCTCAAGCCCAAAAGCTATTGTTACAGATTACTAATAATATTGAGAAAGAGATGGAGATTGAAAGTTTAATTAGAGCGCGAGGATATGAAGATGGAATTGCTTTTATTCATGACGATTCTGTAGAATTAGTAATAGCTAGTACAGGATTACAGAGAGATGATGTAGCTAAAATTGGTGATATTATAGTTAATAGTACTGGAGTTTCTTTACAGGATATTACTATTATCGAAAAGAAACCTGAATGAATTGACAAAATATTTAAGAAAAGATATAATTATAAGACACATTCACCGCTTACTCGGGTTAAATCTTCGTTAACCTGAGTTTTTTATTTTTATTGCATAATGATGTATAATTATTTATAATAGATTAATATAGTATAGGATTGAGGTATTTTTATAAAAGGTATTGATTTTGTAAAGGATTTTATTTTTAGACATAGAATAATAAAAAGAGCAGTTTAGGAGGGAGAAGTATGGTAGATAAGAAGAAGGTTGGAATTACTGATACGACTTTAAGAGATGCCCATCAATCTTTATGGGCTACTAGAATGAGAACTGAAGACATGTTACCAATAGTTGGTAAAATGGATGAAGTAGGTTATAATGCAATGGAGGTTTGGGGAGGTGCAACCTTTGATGTCTGTATGAGATATTTAGATGAAGATCCTTGGGAGAGGTTGCGCTTATTAGATAGTTATGTTAATAATACTCCTTTACAGATGTTATTAAGAGGGCAAAATGTAGTGGGGTATAAGCATTATTCTGATGATGTAGTAAGAGAATTTGTTCATAAAGCAGCTGAGAATGGAATAGACATCTTTAGAATTTTTGATGCTTTAAATGATGTTAGAAATATGAAGACAGCAATAGAAGCAGTAAAAGAGACAGGGAAGCATATTCAAGCTACAGTTGTATATACTATTAGTCCTGTCCATACAATAGAGCACTATGTAGAGACAGCTGTAACTTTACAGGAAATGGGGGCCAATTCTCTCTGTATCAAGGATATGGCAGGGTTGCTTAAACCATATCGAGCTTATGAATTGGTATCAGCTCTAAAAGACGAGCTTGATATTCCAGTTGAATTACACAGCCATTATATTGGTGGTATGGCTATCTCCACTTATCTTAAGGGGGTAGAAGCAGGAGCAGATGTAATTGATACTGCAACTGCATCTTTAGCTTTTGGATCTTCTCAACCACCAGTAGAGACAATGAATGCTATTTGGCAGAATACAGAGTATGATGTTGGTTTAGATTTTGATCTATTATTTGATATAGATAGTTACTTTGAAAGAATCAGAAGAAAGCGTGGCTTTAACCGGGGAGTAACTAAGATTACTGATATGCAGACTTTCTCCCATCAGGTGCCAGGTGGTATGATCTCTAATTTAGTATCTCAGTTAGAAGAGCAAGATGCTCTAGATCAGATTCATGATGTGCTAAGAGAGATACCACGAGTGCGTGAAGACTTAGGTTATCCACCATTAGTAACACCAACTAGTCAGATTGTAGGAACGCAAGCAGTCTTTAATGTACTATTAGGAGAGAGATATAAGGTTATTCCTGATGAAGTTAAGTCTTATATCAAAGGTTACTATGGTAAACCTCCAGCAGAAATCAATCCAGAGGTACAGAAGAAGGCTATTGGTGATGAAGAACCAATTACTTGTCGGCCAGCTGATTTATTAGAGCCGACTTTGGATAATATAAAGGATGAAGTTGAACAATATGTAGAGAAGGAAGAAGATTATCTATCTTATGCATTATTCCCACAAATGGGATTAAAGTTCCTGAAGCAAAAGAAAAAGGAACGAGATATCTTTGGAGAAGAAGAACCTGAACAAGGACAAGAAGAAACTGATAAGGAGGCCCAAGAAGATATGGAACTTAAAGACATTAAAGAATTAGTTGAGATGTTAAATGAAACTGATATTTCTGAAATCAATCTAGAAGATGATGGTACAAAGGTTAGTATTAAGAAAGGTGGTCAAGTAGTTACACAAGAAGCTAGTAATGAAGTAGCTACAGTGCAGACAGAAGCACCTGTTCAAAGGGAAACAACTCAAGCTGCACCAGAGACTACAGAAGTAAAGACTGAAGCACCAGCTGAAACAGAAACTACTGCACAGGTAGATGGTGAAGAGATTGAAGCGCCAATGGTAGGTACTTTCTATCGGTGCCCATCTCCAGATGCTGATCCATTTGTGGAAGTTGGAGATGTAGTAGAAGAAGGAGATACAGTCTGTATTATTGAAGCTATGAAGTTAATGAACGAGATTGAAGCTGAATTTAAGTGTAAGATTGTAGATATTTTAGTTGATGATTCTGAAGCAATTGAATATGGTCAGCCATTATTTGTAGTAGAAAAATTATAATTTGTTTATAATTAGAAATATTATTTGAGTAGAATTAGAACTAAAATTTATTAAATAAAATATAAGATGAATAGGGTAAAGAATCTTGAAAGGTGTAGTGATAGAATGCTTGATCTTGACAAGGTGTTGGTGGCTAATCGAGGTGAGGTTGCTGTACGAATTATTAGAGCATGTAGGGAGCTAGGGATTGAGTCAGTAGCTGTTTATTCAGAAGCTGACCAGAATGCTTTACATGTCGAGTATGCTGATGAGGCTTACTGTATTGGCCCTGCTCCTTCTAATGAAAGCTATCTTGATATTCCAAGCTTAATTAGTGTAGCAGAGATAGCTAATGTTGATGCTATACATCCTGGTTATGGTTTCTTGTCTGAAAATGCTCATTTTGCCGAAGTATGCCAAGAGTGTGGTTTTAAGTTTATTGGCCCAGAAGCAGAAGCTATTGAAAAGATGGGAGATAAAGCCATAGCTCGAGAGACAATGATTGAAGCTGGAGTACCAGTTGTACCAGGTACTGAAGGAGCCTTGACTAGTGAAGAGGATGCTATAGAAAGAGCAGAAGAGATAGGATATCCAGTTATTGTTAAAGCTTCTTTTGGTGGTGGTGGTCGAGGTATGAGAATTGCTCATAATAAAGATGAGTTAGCTCAGGCTATTCAGACTGCTAGTTCAGAAGCTGAAGCAGCTTTTGGTAATGCAGAAGTTTACTTAGAAAAATATGTTGAAAATCCTCGACATATTGAGTTTCAGATTTTAGCTGATGAGCATGGTAATGTAGTTCATTTAGGAGAACGTGACTGTTCTATTCAGCGAAGACATCAGAAGTTGATTGAGGAAGCTCCATCTCCAGCAATAGACCCAGAATTAAGAGAAGAAATGGGTCAAGCAGCAGTTAAAGCTGCTCATGCAGTAGATTATTATAATGCTGGAACAGTTGAGATGTTATTAGACAAAGATAATAATTATTATTTTATCGAAATGAATACTAGAATTCAGGTAGAACATCCTGTAACTGAGTTTGTGACAGGAATAGATATTGTTAAAGAACAGATTAGAATTGCTGCTGGAGAAGAATTAGGATATGCTCAGGATGATATAGAGATTAATGGTACTGCTATTGAATGCAGAATCAATGCTGAAGATCCAGCTAAAGACTTTAGACCTTCTCCAGGTAAGATTGAGAATTATATTACTCCAGGTGGTTTAGGAGTTAGAATTGATAGTGCTGCTTATCCAGATTATTTAATACCACCTCATTATGATTCAATGGTAGCTAAATTAATTGTCTGGGGTGCAGATAGAGAAGAGACTCTAAGTAGAGCATTACGTTCTTTAGAAGAGTTTAAGATAGAAGGAATTAATACTACTATTTCTTTCCATCAAGAAGTATTACAAAATGATGAGTTTGTTGCTGGTACCTTTGATACTGGTTTTATTCCTAAACACTTTTCTGATGATCAAGATGATTAAGCTTTAATAGAGGAGGCAGCAATATGGAAGAAGAAAAAAATGGTGTAGGTGCTATTAGAATTGCTAATGAAGTAGTCAGTATTATTGCTGGCTTGGCTGCAACTGAAGTTGAAGGGGTAGCTGGAATGAGTGGTGGTTTAGCTGGTGGAATTGCAGAGATGTTAGGTCGTAAGAACTTATCCAAAGGTGTTCAAGTTGAGGTAGGAGAGACTGAAACTGCTATTGATTTATATGTAATTATGAAGTATGGAGTTAAGATTCCTGAAGTAGCTTGGAATATTCAAGATAATGTTAAGCAAGCTATAGAAGGTATGACTGGTTTAGATGTTGTTGAAGTTAATGTTCATGTTCAAGGAGTTAGTTTCCATGAGGAACAAGAGGAAGAAGAGACCGAAGAGCCAGAAGAGGAAACAACTGAACTAGAAGAACCAGAAGCTACTGAACTACCACGAGTCAGATAATAATTAATTAATTTGTAACTTGACAAAGCAATCTTATCTTTGAACTATTAAAAAGCTAACTCGTTTTGAGTTAGCTTTTTCTTCTTTTATTACAAATATTAGGAATAAGTTTTAATAATTAGTCAAAGATATTCTTAAATAAAGGCAAAATATTAGTAAAGTAACTTTCTGTTAAAGAAAGGAGTAGATAGATGCAGTATTTAGACCGTTTTTTCGTGTTACTGCTTACTCTATTATCAATTATTATTTCTCTGACAATGATGGGGACTTTTATGGGGTGGGTTAATGGTATTCAATTGATGAATTTAATTAATCAAGACCTACGCTTGTTAGGGATTGGAGGATTTATTCTCTTCTTAATTTCATTACGTATACTACAACTATTTTTACCTAAAAAGAGAAGAGCTAAGCAGACTATAGTATCTCAAGGCCAATTAGGTACTATAAAGATTAGTTTAGCAGCAATAGAAAATTTAGTTAAAGAGATAGTATCTAAAGAAGAGGAGGTTGAAGATATTCAATCTCAAGTTGATGTTACAGAAGAAGGAGTCAATATATTATTGAATCTATCAATTATTTCTCGGGCCAATGTTTCTGAAATAGCTGAGCATTTACAGGAAGAAATTAAAGAACAGGTTAAAGATTCTACTGGAGCCGAAGTAGAAGAAATAGAGATTTTAATCAATGAAGTTAGCCGGGAAGAGGATTATACAGATACGAGTACAGATGTAAGACTAGATTAAAAGAGGTGTTAAAGGTGACTCAATTCGATAATTTAGAGCAATTATTGCTCTGGTTAAGTGATTATAGAGGCAGAATTCTAGGATTAGTAATAGGTTTATTGGCTGCTTTATTGATTATTAGTTTTGGGGTTATTCCAGCTTTATTTATTATGATGTGTATGGGTATTGGTTATTATCTAGGAGCTAGATATGATAATCGTAAAGATTTTAGAGATGTATTAGATGAAATTTTCCCACAACAATATAGAGAATAGATAATAAAACAATTGACAATGGACAATTTATAATTGACAGTTAAAAAATTAAAATCAATTCTAAATTTTTGGAGGGTTAAAATGACACAGACAATAACTAGACGTCAAGCTAGAGAAGTTGCAGTTCAGTTTTTATATCAGGCAGATATTAATAAACAAGGATTAGTTAAGAATTTAGAAAATTTACATGAGGAAAGGCCAAAGTTAGAATTAAGAGGTAGCTTCTTATCTGATATTATTGAAGGTACTTATCATAAACAGCATGAATTAGATCAGATGGTTGATGATAATGTTTCAGATTGGAAGACTGATCGAATGGGGAAGATAGAACGAAATGTTATTAGGTTGGCCTTGTATGAAATGTTATACGAAGAGGAAGTTCCAGTACCAGTTTCAATCAATGAAGCAATAGAATTAGCCAAAAACTTTAGTGGAGAAAAAGCAGGTAAGTTTGTTAATGGGATTTTAGGTAAAGTAGCTAATAGTTTAGATTTAAAAGAGGAGGAGTAAAGTACATTGATTCTAGGGATTGATACCAGTAATTATACTACTTCGGCTGCTTTAATGGACTCTTCTGGTAGGTTAATAAATCAAACTAGAAAATTATTAGAAGTAAAGGAAGGGCATCGAGGTTTACGCCAATCAGAGGCAGTCTTTCAACATGTTAATCAGTTACCAGAAGTACTAGAAGAAGTAATAGATCATAAAGAGGAAGAACTGACTAAAGTAGTAGTCAGTACTAGACCACGTTCGAAAGAAGATTCCTATATGCCTGTTTTTAGAGTAGGAGAAGGACAGGCTAAGACTATAACCAAGATATTAGATATTCCTTTAGTTGAAGTTTCTCATCAAGAGGGTCATTTGATGGCCGGTGTCTGGTCATCTGACTTAAAAGTTGATAAATTTTTAGCAGTACATATTTCAGGTGGAACTACTGACTTGTTAAAGGTAACTTCAGTTTCGAAACGAGCTGGATTTAAGATAGAGACATTAGGTGGTAGTCAAGATTTACATGCTGGACAATTTATTGATCGTATCGGAGTTAAATTAGGTTTATCCTTTCCAGCTGGTCCAGCTTTAGAAGAATTGGCTACAGATGGTGAATTAAAGGGAGTAACTATTCCTTCAGCAGTAGATGGATATCAAATCAGTTTTTCTGGACCTGCTTCAGCAGCTATGAGATTGATTGACCAAGATAAGAATAAAGCAGATATTGCTCTTGGGGTTCAACAAGCAATTGCTAATAGTTTAGAGAAGATACTAAAGAAAGCAATCAAGGAAGAAGGATTAACAGATATCTTAATTGTTGGTGGAGTATCTGCTAATCAATATATTCGAGATAGATTAGAGAAAAGACTGGAACATAAAGCAGTAGGGGCTAAGTTACACTTTGCTGATACTAAGTGGAGTAGCGATAACGCCATAGGAACTGCTGCACTAGGTTTAGAGAACCAGTAATTATTAGATAATTTAAGGAGGGGGAAAATGGTTGAAAAAGTTAGCTTATCAGATGATTTAGAAATCTCTAGAGTAGTACATGGTTTAATGAGATTATCAAGCTGGAATATGTCACAGCAAGAAGTGCTAGAATTAATTGAGCAATGTATAGACTTAGGAATAACTACCTTTGATCATGCTGATATTTATGGAGGCTATACTTGTGAATCTATCTTTGGTGAGGCATTAGCATTAAAACCAGAACTAAGAGAGAAGATAGAATTAATCACCAAGTGTGGAATTAAATTAGTCTCCCCTAATCGGCCTGAACATAAGATTAAACATTATGATACCAGTAAAGAACATATAATTCAATCGGTAGATAATTCTTTGCAGAATCTAAATACAGATTATATTGATTTACTATTAATTCATAGACCAGATCCATTTATGGATCCAGATCAAGTAGCAGAAGCATTTAATCAGCTAAAGGAGGAAGGTAAAGTTCTAAACTTTGGTGTTTCTAACTTTAAAGCTTCGCAATTTGATATGTTAAGTTCTAGATTAGATTTTCCGTTGGTAACAAATCAGATTGAGATTTCTGTAATGGAGCTAGAAAACTTTGTAGATGGTACAATTGAAAGATGTCAAGAAGAAAGAATTGCTCCACTGGCTGGGGGTAGTGTCTTTAATTCACAAGAAGAGAAAGCAGTTAGAGTCAGAGAGACTTTAGAGAAGATAGCAAAAGAAGTTGCTGTAGAAGGTATTGATCAGATTATGTATGCTTGGTTATTAAATCATCCAGCTAATATAGTTCCAATTGTTGGTAGTGGTAAGATAGAGAGAATAGAAACAGCAGCCAAGTCAACAGAAATAAATTTAACAAGGCAACAATGGTTTGAAATCTTAGAAAGTTCAATGGGCTATGAAGTGCCGTAAAGAAGTTATTGTTCTATAACCTAAAAATTATTTATAACGTTAAAAGTTTAAGGATAGCCATAATAGGTTATCCTTTTTGTTATTAATAATGGTAAAATAATAATTATTATAACTTGAAACTAGTAATTATTATTGATAGTCTATTAATAAAGATGAAAAATAAGGGGTGAAAGATATGATTTGGAAAGATAGTCTAAAGATAGGAATTGAAGAAGTTGATCAACAACATAAAGAGTTATTTAAACGATTTAATAGTTTTCTTCAGGTGGTACGAGGTAAAGAAGATAAAGAAATAAAGGCTGAAAAGATAGAAGAAACATTAGATTTCATGGGAGAGTATGTAGTAGCACATTTTAATGCTGAAGAAAAGTTTCAACAGAAGTATGATTATCCTAATTATGAAGAGCATCATCAAGTTCATGAAGAATTTAAAGGGCAGATAAGAGAATTTCAAGAAGAGTTTAAGCAGGATAAATATAATGAAGGTTTAATTATGGAATTTAGTGGTAGGATATTGACTTGGTTGATCAATCATGTAGCTGAAGAAGATCAACAACTTGCTGAACATATTGATAAGGAGTATAGATAATATGAAGACAGAATATATAGATCCTATTTTTATTGCGACTAATCAAGTATTAAAGAATATGTTTGAATTAGAAGCAGATAAAGATGAGATAACTACAGAAGAAGATGTAATTGCTACAAAAAAAGCTAATATTTCTATTGGAGTTACTGGCGATTTAAGAGGAAGAATTATTTTCAGCTTTTCTGAAGAATTAGCCTTAAAGATTGTAACAGAGATGTCTGGAATGGAGATAGACCAGCTAGATAAGTTTGTTACATCAGCTATTGGAGAGTTGGCTAATATCATTAGTGGTCATGCTATGACTAATTTAGAAGAAGTTGATTATGAATGTGATATAACTCCTCCGCAGGTAATGATTGGTGAAGGGGAGATTACATCCTTAGATGTAAATCAGGTATTAAATATTTCGCTACAGACTGAAATAGGACAATTTGATATTAATTTAGCAGTTGAAGAAGTTTAGTTTAGGACACGGAATGCCGTGTTCTTTTTATTTTTTATAAAATTTCAGTGATTAGTGTGAGTAGATATTCACAAAGAGTTTAGGAACTATATTATCAATCAATCTTGACTATACATCTAATCCATGTTATATTATTAACAAAGTAAATAGTTAAAAAAATCACAAAGGAGTGTTAATACATATGAATTCATTTATGATTCCTCGTGATGTTGAGTTTGGTGAAAAGACATTAGGTTACTTAAGTGAGTTAGATGGCGAACGAGCTGTATTAGTTACTGGTGGTAGTTCTATGAAAAGGTTTGGCTTTTTAGATGAGGCTAAAGATTATTTAGCTGAAGCTGGAATTGAATCTCGAGTAGTTGATGGAGTAGAACCTAATCCATCAGTTGAGACAGTACTAAGAGGTAAAAGAGCGATGTTAGATTTTGAACCTGATTGGGTAATTGCTATTGGTGGTGGATCTGCTTTAGATGCTGCTAAGATTATGTGGGCTTTTTATGAACATCCTGAGCTTGAATTTGAAGATATTATTGAAGTAGGTTCTTTACCTGAGTTAAGAAATAAGGCTAAGTTTGTAGCTATTCCATCTACTAGTGGTACTGCTTCTGAAATTACTGCTTTCTCTGTAATTACTGATACTGAGAAAAGTATTAAGTATCCAATTGTATCTCCAGAGATTATTCCTGATGTTGCAATTGTTGATCCTGAGATTCCAGCAACTATGCCAGATCATATTACTGCTAATACTGGTATGGATGTCTTAGCACATGCTGTTGAGGCTTTTGTTTCTACAGGTGCTAGTGATTATACTGATTCTTTAGCTTTAAAGGCTATTAATCTAGTATTTGATTATTTACCTAAGGCTTATGAAAATGGTGATGATATGGAAGCTAGAGAAAAGATGCATAATGCTTCTACAATTGCAGGAATGGCCTTTTCTAACTCTTCTTTAGGTATTGTACATAGCTTGGCCCATAAGATTGGAGGAGAGTTGCATATTACACATGGATTAGCTAATGCTATCTTAATGCCTTATGTAATTGAGTTTAATTATGAATCTGCTAAAGAGAAGTTTGCCAGAGCTGAAGCGGCTTTAGGTGTAGATAATTTAGCTGATGCTGTAAGAGAGTTAAATGAAGAGTTAAATATCCCTAGTTCCTTTAGTGAGATTGACTGGATGGAATTTACTGAGGAAGACTTTGAAGAAGTATTAGATAGAATGTCTGCTAATGCTAAAGATGACCCATGTACTTTAACTAACCCAGCGGAGCCTACAGTTGAAGATATGAAGAAGATTTATCAGCAGGCCTTTTATGGTGAGGATTCAGATTTAGAACAGGTAAGCTAAGTAATACTTAATATATTATAGCTAGAGTTGTAAAAGGCAGGGCCAACTTTACTGGTCCTGCTATTTTTTCTTGCTTTTAAAAGAAGGCTTGATATAATTATGAGTAACTATGTAGTATTTAGAGAGATTAATTGATATATAGTGTCAGTAGTCGTGTGAGTGTGAGTAAAAAATTATTACGAAAAGTTTCTGTTGGAACTTATAGAGACAATCATGAAGAGTCTGAAGGACTTGTAGAATTTCAAATTATTGAATTTTGATTTTACTGACACTAAATAAGTATTGAGGAGGGCAATAAGTTGTATAAGATTTTAGCAAAAGATAAGTTAGCGCCTGAGATTGTGCGTCTTGAAGTAGCTGCCTCTGAAGTAGCTGCTAAAGCTCAACCAGGTCATTTTTTAATTGTTAGAGTAGATGAGCAGGCAGAAAGAATTCCATTGACAATCGCTGATTACAATCGAGATCAAGGAACAATTACAATCATTATACAAGAGGTAGGCTTTAGTAGTCGTCAGATCTGTAAATTAGATGAAGGGGATGCCTTCTTAGATTTAGTTGGCCCGTTAGGTGAGCCAATTGAGACTAAAGATTATGATAAAGTAGTCTGTATTGGTGGGGGATTAGGTAATGCACCATTATATCCTAAGGCTAAGTCTCTAAAAGAGCATGGAGCAGAAGTGGTTAGTATTTTAGGGGCTCAGACAGCTGAGAAGTTGATTCTAGAAGAAGAATTTAATGATATAAGTGATGAACTATATATAGCTACTGATGATGGTTCTAAAGGACATGAAGGTTTTGTAACAGATGTGTTAGAAGAGTTATTAGAATCAGGAGAAGAGTTTGAATTGGCTATTGCTATTGGCCCGATGATTATGATGAAATTTGTTTCTAAATTGACAGCTCAATATGATTTAGAAACTATGGTTAGTTTGAACTCTTTAATGATTGACGGGACAGGTATGTGTGGTGGTTGTCGAGTAACTGTTGATAATGAGACTAAATTTGCTTGTGTAGATGGTCCAGCTTTTGATGGTCATTTAGTAGATTTTGATGAGCAGTTGAGTAGGCAACAATTTTATGTAAAACATGAATCAGAAGTTGAAGAATGTGGACACGCTGGAGGTGAGTATCAATGTCACAAAAATCAGTAAAACATGAGATGCCAGAACAAGATGCTCAGAAAAGAGCAAATAATTTTGGTGAAGTAGCTTTAGGTTACGATGAAGAGATAGCTATAAAAGAAGCTAAACGTTGTTTACAATGTTCTAATCCTAAGTGTAAAGAAGGCTGTCCAGTAGGAATTGATATTCCAGAATTTATTGAATTGATAACAGAAAACAAGTTTGAGAAGGCAGCTCATAAGGTAAAAGAAAAGAATAATCTACCAGCTATCTGTGGACGAGTCTGTCCTCAAGAGGAGCAGTGTGAAGCTGAGTGTATAGTAGGAATCAAGAATGAACCAGTAGCTATTGGTAGATTAGAACGTTTTGTAGCTGATTATATACGTGATAGTGAGCAGGTTGAGCCAGTTAAGCAGGATCTAGGGAAGGTAGCAGTTGTAGGAGCTGGCCCGTCTGGATTGACTGCGGCAGCTGATTTAGCTAAGATGGGTTATCAAGTAACTATCTTTGAGGCTTCTCATAAACCAGGTGGAGTTTTAACTTATGGTATTCCTGAGTTTAGATTACCAAAAGATATTGTGCAAGATGAAGTAGAAAAGATTAAAGATTTAGGTGTAGATATAGAGCTTAATAAAGTAGTTGGTAAGATTAAAGGTGTAGATGAATTATTTGAAGAAGGCTATGATGCTGTATTTGTTGGTACAGGGGCTGGTCTACCTCGGTTCCTAGGTTTAGAAGGAGAGAATTTAAATGGAGTCTATTCTGCTAATGAATTCTTAACACGAGTTAATTTAATGAAGGCTTATAAGTTCCCTAAGTATAAGACACCAGTTCATGTAGGAGATAAAGTAGCTGTTGTAGGAGCTGGTAATGTAGCTATGGATGCTGCTCGAACTGCTTTAAGGTTAGGAGCAAAAGAGTCAATGATTGTCTATCGTCGAGGACGAGAAGAGATGCCAGCTCGTGAAGAAGAGATTCACCATGCTCAAGAAGAGGGAGTTGAATTTAAATTACTGAATAATCCAACTCGTATCTTAGGTGATGAAGAAGGTTTTGTGACAGGTATAGAGTGTGTTGAGATGGAGTTAGGAGAGCCTGATGAATCAGGTCGAAGGCGTCCAATTGCAATTGAAGGATCTGAATTTGAAATAGATGTTGATACAGTAATTATGGCCATTGGACAGAGCCCTAATCCAATTTTATTAAAGGATACACCAGAGATTGAAACAACTGAGTGGGGTACAATTAAAGCTGATGAAGAGACTGGCCAGACTTCTAAAGAAGGAGTCTTTGCTGGTGGAGATATTGTTACTGGTGCTGCTACAGTAATTGAAGCTATGGGAGCTGGAAAGCAAGCAGCTAAAGCAATTGATGAATATATTCAGAAAGAAAATAATTAATCTCTAAATGCAGGTGTTCTATAACACCTGCATTTTATTATGTAAAGATAATATATCCAATTAATAAAAGTCAGAATGAAGGAAATTTCATTTAATCTTTTACTGGATGTGTAATGTATGTTATAATTTTTTCGCGCTCAAGCCTTTTAGTATAGGTAACAATAAGCTGATTAAGTTTTGTATATTATAACTATAATTTGATATAAGAAGATCTTCAGTTTAAGTTAATAATTTAATAAGTGATTATAAAAGCATTCATATAAGTTTATAAGAATATAAGGAGGAGATGTTTTTATGGTAAAAAGAATCAAGGAAGGTATGAACAGGCAGATGATTAAGGATGATGTATTATCTGGTTTAACAGTAGCTTTGGCCCTGATTCCTGAATCGGTGGCTTTTGCATTTGTAGCAGGTGTTAGTCCAATTATAAGTCTACAAACTGCTGTTATGATGGGACTTATAGCTGCTCTTTTTACTGGCAGACCAGGGATGATAAGCTCATCTACAGCTGCTGTTTCAGTTGTATTTGCTTCACTAATATCTCAGTATGGCTTAGAGTATCTTTTTGCAACAGTAGTTCTAATGGGAATTATTCAAATAGCAATAGGGGTACTAAAATTAGGAAAATATGCTAGAATGATACCCTATCCAGTAATGCTTGGTTTTCTTAATGGGTTGTCCATAGTTATGTTTTTGGCCCAGTGGGAACAGTTTAAAGTAAATAGGACAGTAATAGTAGATGGTGTTGAGATGGTACAGAAAGTCTGGATGCCTGCATCTGATATGGCGATAATGTTATTATTTGTAGCTTTTACTATGGCAATTATTCATTTTGTTCCTAAATTGACTGAAACAGTTCCATCAAGTTTAGTGGCTATTGTTGTAATGACAATTATTGCAGTTGTTTTAGATAACAATGGCTATCATTTAAGAACTGTACAAGACTTTGCGGGAATGGAATTAAAGGGTGGATTACCTAAATTTCATATACCTCAAATAAAAATAAGCCTAGATATGCTAAAGGTTGTCTTTCCTTATGCTTTAATTGGGGCACTTGTAGGATTGACAGAGGCAGTGCTTACACTTAGAGTAATTGATGAAATGACAGATACTAGAGGTCATACTAATAAAGAGTGTATTGCACAGGGGATGGCTAATACTGTCACTGGATTTTTTGGAGGAATGGGCGGAGATGCTATGATAGGTCAGTCTATTATCAATATCAAATCTGGTGGTAGAACAAGATTATCAGGATTAGTAGCAGCATCAGCACTAATGGTATTTATAATGTTTGGTTCAAGTTTTGTAAATGCTATTCCTCTAGCAGGTTTAGTAGGAGTTATGTTTATGGTTGTAATAGGAACTTTTAAGTGGGAAAGTTTAAGGTACGGAAATAAAATTCCTAAAGAAGATATTATAGTGGTAATAGCAGTTACTTTGGTTACAGTATTTGTTAATTTAGCAACAGCTGTAATTATAGGAGTAGTATTATCTGCAGTGATGTTTGCTTGGAAAAAAGGGAAAGCTATCCATGTTAATGTAGAGGAGAATGAAGAAGGTTCTAAAATCTATGAAATAGATGGACCGCTATTCTTTGCTTCTGTATTAGAGTTTAAAGATTTATTTGATATTAATAAGGACCCTGATGATATTATAATTGATTTTAAAGATTCTAAGGTAATGGATCACTCTGCTATTGAGGCAATTGACTCTATTACTGAAAAATACTCTGCTGTAGGAAAGAAAATTATTTTAAGACATCTTAGTAAAGACTGTCAATTGCTTTTAGAAAATGCTGAAAGTATTATACAGGTTAATATAGAAGATCCAGACTATCATGTAGCTGATGATCTATTATAATTTTAACTTTATAAAAAAATATTTTCTGTAGATATAGTTGTTAAATATACTGAAAGATTAATGACGCATCATTATGATGCGTTTTTTATTTTTAATGGACATTATATGTCTATTATAAGATGTTATTATAAACAAAATAAATTATATGAAGGACTTATTGAAAAAGGTCATAATAGTAATATAGAGAAAAGGAGGAAAAATATGAGTACAACTTCTATTATTGCTAAAGCTTTAGGTGGCGGTATTACAGGTTACATAACCAATGATCTAGCTATTAAGATGTTGTTTAGAAAATATGGGCCATTAGGTGGTGTGATTTTAGAGACCAAAGAGGACTTTATAAAGAATACAAGTGAATTAGTAGAGCGAGAAATTATTAATCACCATACTATTGAAGATGAATTGGCTAAAGATGAGTTTAGAGGTGTTTTTGAGAATATAATTGAGGATATTTTAGGTAAATATCTTTATCAAAATACTGAAGACAATATTAGATTAAGTGATATTCCAGAATTAGAGCAGTCATTTGATAATTTCCTTGAATTTTATGAAGATAACAATCAAGATTTCATAACTGATGCCTTAGATTCATTGTTTGATAATATAATGGTAGAAGATGTAGTAGGAGTTAACCAGGTAGAACATATTTCTAGTCAGTGCTTAGATACAGTTATTGATACTTTAGAAGAGACAAATACTATAGAAAATTTAGTTAATGATTTATATTATGAAAATAGTAAGCAAGAAGTAGCAAACTTTATTTCTCCACGTGTATTTAAGCAAGTAGCTAATAATTTAAAAGATTCGACAAGTAACTTTCATCATCAATTAGAAAGTAAATTTGAAGGTCAGATTGATAGAACAATAGACAAGCTATATAGAAGGCTAGAGATTTCTTCTACTTTAAGTCAAGTTGAAAATCAGATTCAAGAAAAGACCTTTGCAGATCTATTAGGTAGAGATAATACAGATAATATAGCTAACGAGTTATTAGAAAGAACAGTTCGCTTTTTAAGGTCTAATGAAGGTAGAAAGTTAATAACTAAATTTTTAGAAGATATTTTAGATATTTTGAAGAAGATTGATCTATCATTATTAGAACTATTAAATGATGACCTACAGGGTAACTTAGAATACTTTATGGAGAATCAATTACCTGATTTAGTAGAGAAAGGTATTAGATGGATTAAAAGAAATAAAAGAGAGATAGAAGATTTGATTGAAGAAGCAGCACAGGAAACATTAGATAGTGGATCTGGAGTTAAAAACTGGATAAAGAAACAGCTTAAAGATATTTTTATGGGCAATATAGCCAGAGAATTTGAAGTAGTTGATAAGATAGTAACAGGCATAGAAGATGGAGTAGATATTAGAAAGTTAAGTAAAGAAGTAACTAAAGAAATTATAGATTATATTAAAGATAATAGTATTGGAGAGATTATTCAGTATTTAGATGATAAAAATGTAATTAGAATCAAAGATTTAACTCGAATGATAGATAAAAACATAGACCAGATAATAGGTAAATTAGATTTAACTCAGCTTGATTATTTATTTGAGACGAAGATTGGTAAAGTTATAAATATAGAATTAAAGCAGTATTTTGAGGATAATATCAAAGGAATGTTGATCAAAAAGTTTAAAGATGAATTTTTATTTACTAAACGGTTAACTAAAACTGTACAACGAGAGATTTCTAATCGAGTATTAGATGTTGTTAATTTAGAGTTAGAAGAATTAATTTCTGCTCAAAAGGTAGATGAAAATCTTGATCAAATTAATGAGCAAGTTCTGGCTAAAATTAATAAAAATAAAGAAGAAGTTTTAACTAAGATAATTAAAACAATAAATGATTTTATATCTAATAAGCGTTTCTCCGATTTAATAACTAATGAGTCAAGAGATGAAATAAGTAAAGAAGTAGAAAGAAGTTCTACTTATTATTTACAAGATCAAATTAGTGAATTGAAGTATCAAGAAGTAACTGATCTGTATGATAAGTTGAATAAAAAGAAAGATTTAACTACTAATTTAACTGATTTAATATTAGATCTAGTTAATCAGAATCTATCAGATATGATAGAAGGTAAAATAGAAGGTGCAGTAGCAGATAACTTATCTAAATTACCAGATGAAAAGATTCAAGATATGGTAGAAGAATTTATGGGAACAGAATTAAAACCAATTACTCTTCTTGGTTCTATTTTAGGATTTGGATCAGCAATTGGATTATATTTTGGGCAAGGAGCTATGAGTGGTTCTATACCTGCCGGACTTAGATTTGGCTTATCTATTTTTGCTTATGGTGCAGTAGGATATATAACTAATGTGATTGCTTTAAAGATGATCTTCCGTCCTTATGAAGAAAAAGAGTTTTTAGGTATGAAAGTTCCTTTTACTCCAGGAGTTATAACTAAGAAGAAACCTAAGTTTGCTAATTCTATGGCAGATTTTGTAGATGATGAATTATTAAATTCTAATGCTGTAGATGAGATATTTAAGACTAAACGAGATGGACTAGAGATTAATTTTAAAGAGACTATTTCTAATAATAACTATCAGATGTTGCAAGAGATGTTAGAGAATAATAATGAGTTTATAGCAGAGAAGACCTTTTATGGTACTTTGAATTTTGTTGGTCAGAAACAGAAAGAGATAATTAATCAAATAATGGAACAGTTAGGACAGATTGATTTAGGAAGATTTGATACTAGTCGTCTAGAGTCAGAGCTGAAACAAAAAAGTAAAGAGGCATTATTGAATACTGATGATCTTATTGAAGAATATCTAGAAGAAGGGTTGAATAATCAACAATCTATTAAGAAAGTAATGCCTGATTCGTTAAAAGAAGGGTTGACTAAAGAACTAGACAAACTAGTTGAAGAAAATGTAAGAAAAGGTTTGGAATTTATAGGTGATAAAGGTAAAATAGATGATTTAGTTAGAAACTATTCAGAGGATTTTGATGAAATAGTAGAAAAAAAGGTTAATAATTTAATTTCTACTTCTCAACAGAAGAAATTAAAAGGCTTTGCTAGAGATTATTTTTTAAAGAAGATTAGATCAATTGAAGTTAGAGATGAAATCTTGAATTTAATTGAAGAGAAGTTTCTGCAGGAAGTTCGTCCTCAACAGAAAATAAGTCAGCTTTTTGATGGAAGGTTAATGGATGGA
Source organism: Halanaerocella petrolearia (assembly GCF_054657875.1). Classification (NCBI taxonomy): domain Bacteria; kingdom Bacillati; phylum Bacillota; class Clostridia; order Halanaerobiales; family Halobacteroidaceae; genus Halanaerocella; species Halanaerocella petrolearia. The sequence continues at coordinate 894,212 of NZ_BAAHXW010000001.1, read as the reverse complement.
GTACATAATAATACAAACTTTATAATTGATCAGTTATTTGATAAAGCCAACGAATATTTACAAGCTGAAAGATCTAGTTTTAAACGTAAGGCAATAGATAAAATTGATGAAAGTATTGAACAAGAAAAGAGTAGTGGGGTTATTGGTTGGCTTAAAGGAACAGCTAAGAGTGTAGGTAGAAGTGCTACTGATGCTGATGATACTGTGGAAGATGTGATAGATAATCTAGTTGATTATAAGTTTCCTAAGTTTTTAAAGCAGAAAGAAGACGAGTTTAGAGAAGAAGTTAATAAGTTTCTATCACGAATGGAAAGAAAAAGAGTTGGTGATATTGGAATCGATCTAGATCGCCAAGGAGTCGAGAATATAGTTGATGGATTAGTAGAGAATGATATATTGGTCAATCATTTAACTAGTCTATTAGATGGAACAATTGATTCAGTATTAGAAGTTAGACTGAAATCTTTATTGAGAATTGTTTCGATTACTAATTTAGTTGATATAGTAGATGTTTTTGCTGAGGAAGTTGATATGCTTAGATATGAACTTTCAGATAATTTATATTCTAAAGAAGAAACTATCAGTAAAGAAGTTGGTAGTTTATTACAAGATGTATTTGAAAGGCTTGTATTATCAATTAAAGTTAATCAGCTTAGTAGAGGTGTCGATAGTGCTGATGTAAGTAAATCTGTAAAGCGTATTTTAAATAATATTAATCGTAGTGATGCTTTTAATAATAATTTAGAAGCAACAATTAAGGATATAATCACAGAAATTCAGTATCAAGAGATAGATGAAACTGTGGAATTTAATTATCTTAAAAGAGATATAAAGACTGCTTTACAAGGTTTACTGATAAATTCTCAGGCGAAAGAGGATTTATTGAAGGTGTTAACAGAAATTACAGAGGTTGTTGTTGATAATACAAATGATATAATAGAAGAAGAGACTAAAGACTTTGTGCTTGATTTAGGACTTGAAAGTTCTTTAGATTCTATGGAAGATCACTTTTTAGATTTAACTAATAGTGTTAATGTTAAAGAAGTTACTAAACAGGAGATTAATGCGATGCATCCTCAAGAAATAGAGAAACTATTTGACTCTTTTGCTGCTCATTATTTCAAAAAGCTAGAACACTATGGTTGGTTAGGTGCTGGAATTGGAACAGTTGCTGAAATAGTTGCTTTATTAGGATAACTAGAGTTTTAATTCAAGTTCCCTTGGGAATGGTCCTCCTAAGGGAATATTTTTATTTTATCTATTTTATGCTATAATAAGGACAATATAATGACATGACAGGAGGCGTTAAGAATGAAAGTAGGAGAGAATAAAATTTTAGATGGAAAGAAAGTAGCTCAGAAGTTAGAAGCAGAAGTTACAGCAGAAGTAGAGAAGTTACAAGGAGAAGATATTACTCCCGGTTTAACTGTAATTTTAGTCGGAGATGATCCAGCGTCAGAAGTTTATGTTTCTTATAAGGAGAAGGCTTGTCAGCGAGTAGGTATTAACTCAGAGCTGATTAACTTACCAGCAGATACTAGTCAGGAAGAGTTATTAGCTGAGGTAGAAAGGTTAAATCAGGATAATCAAGTAGATGGTATTTTAGTTCAGTTACCATTACCAGAAAAGATTGATGAAGAAGAGGTAATTGAAGCTATTGATCGAAAGAAGGATGTAGATGGATTTCATCCAGTCAATGTAGGAAAATTAGTAGCTAGTAGTACTGAACTGATACCTTGTACTCCTAAAGGAATTATGGAAGTATTGAATAGATATGATATTGACTTAGAAGGACAAGAGGCAGTAGTAGTTGGTAGAAGTAATATTGTAGGTAAACCAATTGCTAACCTGTTACTGCAGGCTAATGCTACAGTAACTGTCTGCCATAGTCGAACGGAAGAGCTAAAAGGACATACTAAAAAGGCTGATATCTTAGTAGCTGCGGTAGGAAGTCCAGAGTTTATTACAGCGGATATGGTTAAAGAAGGAGCTGTAGTGATTGATGTAGGAATTCATCGGACTGATGATGGTTTAGTAGGAGATGTAGCCTTTGATGAAGTACAGGATAAAGTAGCTGCAATTACTCCTGTTCCAGGAGGAGTTGGCCCGATGACCATTGCTAGTTTAATGGAGAATACATTAGTTGCCTGTAAGCAGAGAAGGGGTTAAAGTGGAAGATATTCTATCAGTTTCTCAGATAACTGCTTATATTAAAGAAAGATTGATCTCTGACTCTAATTTAAGAGAAGTAGTAATTAAAGGAGAGGTATCAAACTACTATCAACATAGTTCCTCTGGTCACATCTATTTTACTTTAAAGGATAATCGGGCCAAATTAAAAGCAGTTATGTTTAATAGTGAGGCCCAAAACTTGGATTTTGATTTAGAAGATGGCAAAGAGGTAGTAGCTCAAGGGAGAATCAGTCTCTATCCTCCTCAGGGCCAACATCAGATTCAAGTTACCAAGCTTAAGCCGGCTGGAGTTGGTAATTTACATATTGCTTTTGAAAAGCTTAAGGAGAAGTTGGCCCGGGAGGGATTATTTGATGAAGAGTATAAGCAGTCTATCCCTCAAATTCCACAACGAGTAGGAGTTATTACTTCTCCTACTGGAGCAGCTATTCGTGATATTATTAGTGTTATTAAACGTAGATTTTCCAATACTTCATTATTGATTGCGCCAGCAACAGTGCAAGGTAATAGAGCAGAGAATAGCTTAATTAATGCTTTAGAGTTGCTTCATAATTATGATTTAGATGTAATTATCATTGGTCGCGGTGGAGGTTCTTTAGAAGACTTATGGGCTTTTAACAAAGAGGAGTTAGCTAGAACTATTTTCAGTTCTCAGATTCCTATTATTTCTGCTGTAGGTCATGAAACGGATTATACTATTTCTGATTATGTAGCCGATTTACGAGCTCCTACTCCTTCTGCAGCAGCAGAGTTAGTAGTTGCAGATAGAAAAGAGTTACAGCGTTATCTTAAAAGGCTAGAAGATAATCTCTATCAAGCAATAGATCGTAAGCTTAAGAAGACTCAAGATAAGCTAGATTACTTAACTCAACGTAGAGTTTTTGAATTACCAAAGGAGAAACTACAGGAGTCAGTTCAACAATTAGATGACTTAAGTAGAAGGTTAGATGAAGTAGTTGAGGAAAAATTAGAAACAGAGCATAAGAAGCTAGAAACAATAATGGGCCAACTTAATAGTCTATCTCCATTGCAAGTTTTAAAGCGAGGCTATAGTTTAAGTAGAAAAAGTGATGATAAATCAGAGGTTAGCTCTATTAAGCAGGTACAAGCAGAAGAGTTAATAGAAGTGATTTTAAAAGATGGTAAGCTAGAATGTCAGATAAAAGAGATAAAAGAAGAGAAACTTAATAATTAGCAATAGTTAGATTTGATAAATTAATTTCAATATGTTATGCTAGAGAAGATAACTTAATATTTTTCGGATGATTGCTATAGGAGAAGAACAGCATATACTGTTCTGCCGAAGGGGCAAGCCCAAAGAGGCGAAACTCTCAGGTTCAGCTTATAAGCTGGTATTACTGTAGCAGGACGAAACTCTGGAGAGACTTACACAGTTAGGCACCGAAGGAGTAACTCTAATTTTAGAGGAATCTCTCAGGTTAAAGGACAGGGTTATAGAATAGAAGGTAGCCTTATAACTTAATACTATTCTATAAGTTTACTTCAGAGTCTAAGCCATTATTGGTTTAGGCTTTTTTATTTTTATAATTTAATAACTAATATAAGTAACTAGTATAAGGAGTGAGTAATATGGATTCATTATTAAACTTTTTCAACCAGGTAAGTGGATTGATTTGGGGTATACCATTATTGAGTTTGTTATTAGGAACAGGAGTTTATCTAACTTTTCGTTTAAAAGGTGTTACTATCTCTAAAATTCCGCATGCTTTTAAGTTAGCTTTTATGCCTGATGCAGTAGAAGGAGAAGGAGACGTATCTGGATTTGAAGCTTTAGCTACAGCTTTATCATCTACTATTGGTACAGGAAACATTGCTGGAGTTGCTACAGCAATAGCAGTAGGAGGTCCTGGAGCTGCTCTTTGGATGTGGCTGGCCGCTTTATTTGGGACAGCTACTAAGTATGCAGAAGGAGTTTTAGCTGTTGAGTATAGAGTTAAGAATGATGACGGAGAAATGGCCGGCGGGCCAATGTACTATATTCAACAAGGATTAGGTGCTAAATGGAAACCATTGGCTATCTTTTTTGCTTGCTGTGGAGTAATGGTATCTTGGTTTGGTATTGGTGCAACTGTACAAGCTAATTCTATGGCTGATGCTTTAGAAGCAAGTTTTGGTATCTCTAAACTAACTACAGGAGTAGTTATGGCTCTGTTAGTAGGAATGGTTATTTTAGGTGGTATTAAACGGATTGCAAAAGTAGCTAGTAAGATTGTACCTTTAATGAGTGCTATTTATATTTTAGGAACACTATATATTATTTTAACTAATGCAGGTCAGTTACCAGCAGCTATTAAATTAATTATAAATTCTGCTTTTAGTGGTCATGCAGCTGTAGGTGGTTTTGCAGGAGCAGGAATTATGTTAGCTATTAGAAAAGGTATTTCTAGAGGTGTATTCTCTAATGAGGCTGGATTAGGAAGTGCACCAATTGCTCATGCAGCTGCTAAGACAGATAGCCCTGTTCGACAAGGATTAGTAGCAATGTTAGGAACCATAATTGATACTATCATTATCTGTACATTGACTACATTGACTATTGTTGTAACTGGTGTTTGGAATAATGGTCTAACTGGAGCTGAAATGACTACAGAAGCCTTCAATGTAGGAATGCCAGGGCCAGGGGGACTAATTATTGGTGTTGGTATTATCTTTTTTGCTTTCTCAACTGCTCTTGGTTGGTGCTATTATGGTGAAAAATGTATTGAATACTTATTGGGAACTAAAGCAGTTAAGCCATATAAATTAATTTATATCTTATGTATTATTTTAGGGGCTACAGTTAAGTTAAAATTAATTTGGGCTATTTCCGATGTAGTAAATGGTTTAATGGCTTTTCCTAACTTAATTGCTCTATTAGGTTTATCAGGAGTAGTAACTAAATTAACTAAAGAATATTTTTCTAAAGATTATAATGACAAGGTTGAATCTGTAGCTTAGAAGAAACAGACTGCTTAAAGCAGTCTGTTTTTTTATTTGATTTGGATTATTAAGTAAATTAGTATTAAAGTTTTAAAAGATTATTGAAATTTTTATCAACTTTTTAGTATAATATAAATAGGAAGTATTTTTTTCCATAATATTGATAAAATAACTAAAGTGGAAATCACAATAATTATGTAGATAACTTTAAATAAGGAGGAATTATAAATGGAAAAAGATAATTTAACAGTTAAGGATGTGGCTGAATATTTGAATCGGTCTGAAACGACTATTTACAATATGTTAAACAATGGCCAGTTACCAGGAATTAAGTTAGGTGGAAAATGGATTGTTCGAAAGAAGGATTTAGATAAGTTTTTAGATCAGAAGATGCAAGAACAGATAGCAGAGAATTAAGAAGAAAGCAGGTAGGTGTTTACAAGCACTTACCTGTTTTTTATATTATCTATATCTAAAGTTTAACTGTAAAAAAATGATGTAAAATTAATTAATTCATTCATTGATATGTATATAAATTAAATTTCTTTATTTATTGACAAATAATACCACTATAGTTATAATATAGATAGATGGATAGATTGATTAATTGGGGGTGGTAATTATGGACTTTTGTAAAGAGTGTTTGAGATTAATTGATTATAATTTATCCCAATCAGATCGTTTTATTCTACAAGTGATAGCTGAAAATGAAATTAGTAATAAAGAAGATATTATAGGAATGGTTAAAGTACTAGCTAAAAGAGAAGAAGAGGAGATTATAACTAGTAAGTCTGGTATTAGTTCTATTTTAAATAAATTAGAAGGAGCCCTGTTGATTAATGTAGATTCAGTTGGGAGACAAAAACTTTATTCAATTAATAATAATGGAAAACAGGTTTTAAAAGGAGTGACAGAAAATGAGAATTGAAAATGCTAATGTCTTAGGCGTAGATTTGGGATATGATTCAGTTAAACTTAAGACTAAGGATAAAGAATTATTATTTCCTTCTCTAGCTGAAGAAGAAGAAGGAGGGGTTTTAACGGATACTTCTTTTGAAGTAATTAAGAATAGGGATAATCTAGTAGAGGAATTTGATCCTGAGAAGATGATTATTCAAATTCAAGATGAATTAATTCAAGGCCAGGGAAGTGATAGTTTTACTACTTATCGTGTAGGAGATTATGTCTTAAATCAACGTTCTTCTTCAATTGCTTATTCTCTATCTGATGATAAGTATGAGGAACCAGAAGAGTTTTCTAAATTGTTATCTGGAATCTGTCTATTATTTCCTAAGGCTAATAAAATAGTTATTAATAATTTAGTAACAGGATTACCAATTAAATATTATGAAAAACATAAAAGATCATTTAAAAATAGACTAGAGAATACATTCAAAGTTCGATTTAAGAATATTAATAATGAATTTATTCCTAAAAAAATTGAAGTTAGACAAGCTACTATAATGCCTCAGGGATTAGCTTCTTATTATGACTTTATTATGAATGATGAGGGCTTAGTAACGACTAATATGGAAGGTGGATTAGGCATTGTTGATTTAGGTGGATTAACAATAGATTGTGTAGCTTTTAATGAGGGAGAATTGATTAAAGACTCTCCGATTTCTTTTAATGATGGTGTAAGAAAGAGAATCTTTAAAAGAATTCAAGATTCTTTAGATATTGATATCTCTCAAGATTTAATTAAAAAGCAGATTTTGGCTGGAAAAGATCAAATCAGAGTAAGGAATCAAGTCTATGATTTTGAAAAGATTAAAGAAAGAGCTATTGATAGACTGGCTAAAGATATAGCCTTACAGATTAAGAATCGGTGGGAGTCATATTTGATGATTGATAGAATCTTAGTAACTGGAGGAGCTTCATTATTATTATTTGATAAGTTAAATGATTATTTAGCTAGTTTCCCTTGTGAGCAGATACATAATAATCCACAATTTAGTAACTGTCGTGGTTATGTTAAGTTAGGATTTGCTCAGCATAGAAAAAAACAAGAATCTAAAGAAGAATCAGATAATACAGATGAAAAAGCAAACTCACAACAGTTAGAAACAGAAGTTGGAACTAATAATGAAGATATAAATAAAGAAAGGGTACAAGAAATTAAAATTGAAAGTAAAGAACAGAAGACTGCTCAAGAGGAAGTAGCGACTACTACAGAATAATAGTAGGTGATGATAATGGTTCAAATTCGAAGTGGGTTCTTATTGGATATTCAAATTGATGAAGACTCTTTTACTGATGAAGAAGTAAAAGATATAAAAGAAGAGTTGGCTAATAAAAGTCAGTCTGAGTTTATTGTTAAAGTAATTAAAAATTATTTACAAGTGAAAGAACAGGCTGATGATAAAGAAGCAGATGAAGATAAGGTAACAGAACTGAAGGCATTAATAGAAAGAAATTATTCTTTATTACAAGAGATAAAACATAACAAATCTAGTCAATCTAATTTTGATGTCGATGCTAGCTCAAAAGAAGAAGTTTATAATGAAAACCAACAAGAAGCTAGAACAGACCAAGCTCTTAATCTTTTAAATCAGTTTTAACTCTGCTAGTTTTAGCAGGGTTTTTACTTTATATCATGATATCATGCAATAGAGCGAACCAGCTGGTTCGCTCTTATCTTTTATTATTATTTATTCTTCAGAGTCCTCTTCAGGGTTATAAGGTTCTGATTTTACTGGGTTATTCCCTTCATTAGTTACAGGTTCGTCTTCTGTTTCTTGATTATTATTTTTGACTTGGTTGAATAAGTTCATTAATTTTAGTAGTACAGATGGATCTAGGTTACTATTTGAATTAGAATTATTATTAGATTTTAATAAGTTTAAAATATTGTTAATTGGTGAGCTAGCATTAGATTGATTGTTATTATTATTTTGATTAGCATTATTAAGAGATTCAACTAATTGTTGAAGCTGTGGTGAATTATTTGTATTGTTCTGGGTCAAATTATTAATAGAGTTATTATTTCCTAAATTAGCTAGAGATGAAGTAGGAATATTTCCATCTTGAGAAACACTTACAATATTTAATAAATTGACCAGACCTAAAATACTGATTACCTCATTAGGGTTCAACTGCTTTTGAGATTGAATATTGAAGACACTTAATAGTTTATCAACTGTTTGGGCTTCAGGAAAGAACAGATAATCATCCTGATACATACTACCCCTCCCTTCTCTGTTATTAAATATATTAATAGCTACTTAAAAAATCACATTTTTTTCGATTTTTCATAAGATGTAGTGTAAATACTTTAGTTAAATTAAAGATAAGGAGGGGTTGTGGAATGGCGAATGATGATTTTGAAGTAATAAAGAATGCTGGAAGTAGCGAAGGAATAGAAGATACAGAAGATAATTCAAGTTATGATTATTTTGATAGTGACTTATTATTATTATTAATTATTATATTTATCTTTTTTCAGAAGACGGATACTTTTTCTGAACACTTTCAGTTGTTAAATGATAATGTTAGACAGATAAAGGATTATTTAGATACTGCTGATGCTACTTTGCAGGCTTTAGACCAAGCAAGTCAAATTCCTAATGATAAGTCGAATTAACAATCTAGAGCAACTATTAATAGTTGCTCTAGATTGTTAATTCGGTTAAATAATTTATTTTTACTTCTTTAAATGATATAATCATAGCGTGAGAGTAAGTTAGATGCTGGATTAGATTATATAAACTATAGATTAGGATAAAATAATATGGAAAATATTAGATTAGAAATCAAGTTATATTATTATAACCTTGTTAAGTAAATGCAGGGAATGAAATCCTAACCTAGAATAAATATATTGAATTAAGGTAGAAATAAGGGGTTGAATATTTATGGCTGAGACGGATCTATCATTTGAGGAAGCTATTGAAAAACTAGAACTAGTTGTTAATAAGTTAGAAAGAGGAGAATTGTCTCTATCAGAGTCACTAGAAGAGTTTGAAACAGGAGTTAAATTAACTAAGTTTTGTTCTACTAAATTAGAGCAAGCAGAAGAAAGAATAGAAATTATTAAGGAAGAAACCGATGGAGTAAAGGTTGAAACATATGATGAACTAGAAGGTGGGAAAGTTAATGAAGGTTAAAGATTTTGTTGCGGATAAAGGACAGATAATTAATCAAGCTTTAGAAGATTATTTACCAGCTGAAGAGGATAAACCAACTAAGTTACATAAAGCAATGAGATATAGTGTCTTAGCTGGTGGTAAGCGGCTAAGACCTATTTTAACTTTAGTAGCAGCTAAATTAGTAGGAGGTAAAGAAGAGAAAGTATTACCTGCTGCTTGTGCTATAGAATTAGTTCATAATTATTCATTAGTACATGATGATCTACCAGCAATGGATGATGATGATCTGCGTCGGGGAAAACCAACTAATCATAGGGTTTATGGTCAAGCAATGGCTATTTTAGCTGGAGATGGATTATTGACATTAGCCTTTGAGATGATGGCTAAGTTAGATGATTTACCTCAAGATAGAGTTTTACTTGCTACTAAAGAATTGGCAACTGCTGCAGGAAATAAAGGAATGGTAGGTGGACAAGCAGCAGATATAGAGGCAGAAGGTAAAAGGATAGATAAAGGCGAATTAGATTATATTCATTGTCATAAGACTGGAGCACTATTGCAGTCATCAGTTAGAATTGGTGCTATCTTAGCTGGGGCCAATGAACAAGAGTTAGATGCTTTGACTACTTATGCTCAAAAAATTGGTCTTTCTTTTCAGGTAGTTGATGATATTTTAGATATTGAAGGAGATTCAGAAAAATTAGGAAAGGATGTAGGAAGTGATTTAAATCGTGACAAAGCTACTTTTCCAGCTCTTTATGGTTTAGAGGAGTCAAAAAAGATGGCAAGAAGATTATGTCAGGAAGCTAAGGATGTTCTACATATCTTTGGAAGGGAAGCAGAAATTTTATTAGAGTTAGCCGATTATATAGTTGATCGAGATTACTAATAAATTGTACATTATACTCTACGTTGGAAGGTGATTTATAATTATGGGTGATCTATTGGAAGAAATAAATTCACCACAAGATTTGAAATCATTATCATCAGATCAGTTGTATTCATTAGCAGAAGATATTAGAGATGAAGTTATTCTTAATTTATCAAAGACTGGTGGTCATTTAGCTTCTTCTTTAGGAGCAGTTGAGATTACTTTGGCCCTTCATTCAGTCTTAAATAGCCCTCAGGATAAGATTATTTGGGATGTGGGTCATCAATCTTATGCTCATAAATTAGTTACAGGTCGTCAAGATGAATTTAGTACTTTACGCCAATTTGGTGGTTTAAGTGGTTTTCCTAAGCGAGAAGAGAGTGAACATGATCATTTAGATGTCGGTCATAGTAGTACGTCAATCTCTGCAGCTTTAGGGATGGCTTCTGCTCGTGACTTAAAAGGAAGTAATGATACAGTTGTAGCAGTTATTGGTGATGGAGCTTTAACAGGAGGTATGGCCTTTGAAGCTTTAAATCATGCAGGAGATTTAGATAAGGATTTGGTGGTAGTTCTTAATGATAATGAAATGTCTATCTCTCAAAATGTTGGGGCTGTATCTAATTATCTTGATAAATTACGGGCCAACCCCCAATTACATCAAGCAGAGCAGGAAGTAGAAAAATTAATTAATAAGATACCTGCTTTAGGAAACCAGGTATTAAAGACGGCTAGTAAAGTAAAGGATGCTATTAAGTACTTATTAGTTTCGGGAATTTTATTTGAAGAGTTAGGTTTTACCTACTTAGGGCCTGTTGATGGTCATGATATTAATATATTGCAGGATCATATTAAGGATGCTCAGCGAATAGGTGGACCAGTTTTAGTCCATGCTGTAACTGAGAAAGGAAAAGGTTATCCTCCAGCAGAAAATAATCCATCTGCTTATCATGGAGTTGGCCCTTTTAATATTAGAACAGGCGAATCCAAGAAGAAGAAAGAGGGTATAACTTATACTCAAGCCTATAGTCAAGCTTTAATTGATCTAGCCCAAGAAGATGAAGAAGTTGTAGCTATTACTGCTGCTATGGCTAAAGGGACTGGTGAATTTAGAAAGCATTTTCCAGATCGATTTTTTGATGTTGGGATTGCCGAACAGCATGCAGTAACTTTTGGTTCTGGTTTAGCTTTACAAGGAGCTAAGCCTTTTGTAACTATTTACTCTACTTTTTTACAGCGTGCTTATGATCAGATTGTACATGATCTCTGTTTACAGGAGGCACCAGTTAAGCTAGCTTTAGACCGAGGTGGCTTAGTAGGTAGAGATGGAGAGACTCATCATGGAGTCTTTGACTTTGCTTATCTACGTCATCTACCTAATATAGTAGTTATGTCTCCTAAAGATGAGGCTGAATTACAGTCTATGGTTAAGACAGCCTCTCAATATGATCAAGGGCCAATTGTTTGTCGCTATCCCCGTGGGAGAGGAGAAGGAGTAGAACTTACTGAACCAGAAATCTTAGAGATTGGACAAGGAGAAGTTCTATCTGAAGGTACTGATGCAGTTATATTAGCTATTGGTTCTATGGTTTATCCTGCTTGGCAAGCTGCTCAGGAATTAGAAGAAGAAGGGATTAGCTTGACAGTAGTAAATAGTCGTTTTGTAAAGCCGCTTGATGAAGAATTAATTCTAGAGTTGGCCCAGGAATTTGAAGTTATATATACTGCTGAAGAACATGTGCTACAGGGTGGTTTTGGTAGTGCAGTAGCAGAGTTAATAGGAGATTCTAGTATAAAAACAAGACTAGAAAGAATTGGTCTACCAGATAAATTTATAGAACAAGGGTCACAAGATAGATTAAGAGTTGAATACGGATTGAATGCAGTTGGTATTAAAGAAAGGGTTAAGTCTACGTTGTAGGAGGGATAAGATGGCTAAGAAAGAACGCTTAGATATAGTAGTTAGAGATAGAGGCTTGTTTCCTAGTCGGTCGAAGGCTAAACGAGCTATTATGGCTGGCTTAGTCTATGTTAATGATCAACAAGTTGATAAAGCAGGTACCCAGATAGATATTGAAGCAGATATTAGAGTTAAAGGCCAGGTTCATCCTTATGTTGGTCGTGGAGGATTGAAGTTAGAGAAAGCATTAGAATTATTTGATCTTAGTGTAGAAGATAAGGTGGTAGTTGATATTGGAGCTTCTACTGGTGGATTTACTGATTGTGCTTTACAGAATGGAGCTAAAAAGGTATATGCCATAGATGTAGGCTATAATCAATTAGCTTGGAAACTACGTAATGATAATCGAGTAGTCTGTATGGAAAAGACTAATGCTCGTTATTTAGAACAAGATGATATTGAAGAGTTAGGGGACTTAGGAACAGTTGATGTATCTTTTATCTCATTGACTAAGATTCTTCCTGCTTTATATAAATTAGTTAAATCTACAGGAGAGATTATGACGTTAATTAAACCTCAGTTTGAAGCTGGACCAGATAAAGTAGGAGATAAAGGAGTAGTAAGAGATCCTATAATACATCAGGAAGTAATTAATAAGGTTTTAGAGTTTGCTAAAGAGTTAGGATTGACTCCTTTAGACGTATCTTATTCGCCAATTACTGGAGGTAAAGGACATAATATTGAGTATTTAGCCCATTTTAGTTGTCGAAAAGAAACTCCAAATATTAACTGGTCAACTAAAGTAGATCAGGTTATAGAAGAAGCTCATCAGGAACTAAAGGAATAGGGGGTAGTTTTGTGAATAAGATAGCAATAATTGCTAATAACAAAAAAGAGGAAACACCTCCAGTTTTATGGGAAGTCTGTAAAATATTAGATCAATATGATCAAGAATATATTCTTGATCAAGCTAGTGCTAAATTAATAGAGAAAAAAGTTGAAAGTATAGAATATAATAATGTAGTTTCAGAAGCAGAGACTATTATTGTTTTAGGTGGTGATGGTACTTTATTAAAAGTAGCTCGTACTTTTGCTACTAGTGATGTAGCAATTTTAGGTATTAATCTTGGTAATTTAGGTTTCTTAACAGATGTTGAGGTAGATGATTTAGCAGAAGGGTTAAAGCAGTTACTAGCTGGAGAATATACTATTGAAGAAAGAATGATGTTGCATGGGGAGGTAATTAGAGATGGTGAGGTTGTAAATAAGACAGTAGCAGCAAATGATATTGTAGTTACTAAAGGCCCTTTTGCTCGTATTATAAACTTAAAGACAATGATTGATAGCCAGCTTGTGGCTACTTATCCTGCTGATGGATTGATTGTAGCTTGCCCTACTGGATCTACAGCTTATTCTCTGTCAGCTGGTGGGCCAATTGTTAATCCTAGTCTGGATTCATTAATCTTAACTCCAATCTGTCCTCATACTCTACACTCGCGGTCGATTATAATAGGAGAGGAAGAAGAGGTACAGATTGAGATAGAGGCCGATCATCAAGATATTATGTTGACAGTTGATGGACAAGATACTTTTAGATTATCTCCTCAAGATGTAGTTAAAGTCAGTAAGTCGGATTTAACTACTAGATTGATTAAGTTAGAAGGATATAATTTTTATCAAGTTCTTCGTAATAGATTAAAAGAGAATAAGTTTTAAGATTAATTTCTAAAAATAGGAGGCAGAAGAATGAAGAGTAAACGGCAGCTAAAGATTATTGAGTTAGTTGAAGAGGAGAATATTCAGACTCAATCAGAACTGGCTCATCGCTTACAGCAAGAAGGGATTAAAGTTACTCAAGCTACTGTATCTCGTGATATAAAACAGATTGGTCTAATTAAAGTTCCAATGCGTGATGGGGGTTATAAATATTCTCTACCTCCTCAACATCAGGAAAAAATTAATGTCCATAGTCGGATGAAACGTATGTTTCAGGATTCTGTAATAGATATAGATTATAGTGAGAATTTAATTGTAGTTAATACTCTACCAGGAGCTGCTCAAGGTATAGCAGCTTTATTTGATAATAGTGAACTAAATAATGTGATTGGTACTATTGCTGGTGATGATACTATTATGTTAATTGTAAAGCCTAAGGAAGCTGTACCTAAGGTAATGAAAGAATTAGACAGATTAAAGGGCTAAAGGAGGTACAGAGGTTGTGTTATCTAACTTAGTAATTAAGAATTTTGCTTTAATTGATGAAGTTGAATTGGAATTTGATCTTGGACTTAATATTTTAACTGGTGAGACAGGTGCTGGTAAATCAATTATTGTTAAGGCTTTAGAAATGTTGCTTGGTGGACGAGCTTCTACTGATTTTATTAGGCAGGGCGAGAATAAAGCAATTGTTGAAGCTTGTTTTGATATTAGTAATAATAAATTAGTGAAAGAAGAAGTAAAGGAGTTAGGGATTGAACTATCTGCTGATGATAATTTAATTTTAACACGAGAAATCAACCATACTACTAATAATAAATCACGAATTAATGGTCGAATTGTAACTTTAGAGACTACTAGACAGATCAGTCAGTGCTTGATTGATTTACATAATCAACATGAATATCAGATGTTATTATCTTCAACAGATCAACTAGAAATTCTAGATCAGTTAGGTAATGAAGAATTACTATCTTTACGGGCCAAAGTAGGGACAGTCTATCAGAAATTACAGAGTAAAAAGAAAGCTTTGACTCAACTTAGAGAGAATCAAAAGGAACGAGAGAGACGGATTGATTTATTAAAGTTTCAGTTACAAGAGATTGAAGAGGCTGATTTAAAATTAGAAGAAGAAAAAGAGTTGTTAGCAGAAAGAAAACGATTAAGTAATGCTGAAGAGTTGTCTCAGACAGTCGGTAATATTTATAATCAATTATATACAAGTGATTATCAACAATCAGGGATTATTGATCAGCTTAAGAGTTTGAGTAAGAAGCTAGAAGGATTAATCACAGTTGATGAAGATCTTGAAGAAGTGGTTGAATCTTTACGGAATACTACTTATCAGTTAGAAGATATCTCTTTTCAATTAAGTGATTATCAAGCTGAGATAGAGTTTAATCCGCAACGCTTAACTATAGTAGAAGATAGGTTAGAAACAATTAATGATTTAAAGCGAAAGTATGGTGATAGTGTTGAGGAGATTTTAGATTATTACCAACAGAGCAAAAAAGAACTAGCTAAATTAAAGAATAATAAGCAGAGTAAAGAGCAACTTAAAGCTGAAATAGAAGAGCTAGAAACAGAATATTTAACTTTAGCTAAAGAATTATCACAATTAAGGCACCAGGTTGCCTCTTTATTAGAAGACAATATTTTAACAGAACTAGCTGATTTAGCAATTGATGAAGCTAAATTCAAAGTTGATTTTACTAAAAAAGAGAATTTTAGTCAGTATGGTATAGATAAAATTGATTTTTTATTGGCTCCTAATCCTGGTTCAGAGTTAAAATCATTGGCTGAAATTGCTTCTGGTGGTGAGTTATCACGAGTGATGTTAATTTTAAAGTCACTTATGGCTCGGATTAATAATGTAACTGCTTTAGTATTTGATGAGATTGATACAGGAATTGGTGGTCGAGTGGCTAAATTAGTAGCTAATAAATTAGTATCTTTGAGTCAAAACTATCAGTTATTATGTATTACTCATCTACCTCAGATAGCTTGTCAGGCCGATAAACATTACTTAATTAATAAACAGGTAGAAGAAGGAGTTACTTATACACATATTAATTCTTTGACTGAACAACAACGAATTAGAGAATTGGCTAGAATGTTAGATGGGAGTGCAGATCAGACTGCTTTAAAGCATGCAGAAGAGTTATTAAAAGGAGCTTAATTAAGTTAAAAAGACACTAGGGTAGATTTTGTTAAATAATAATTGAATAGCAAATCTATAATTGGGGTACTTTTAAGAATAAAGTTGTTTATAACACTTAGATTGATGAAATTAATTCTTTAGTCTAGGGAACTACACAGGTGGGGCTGTGTAGGAGTGGAGAAGAAATGAAAAAACATTTTAAATTTACTACAATTACCTTGGCCCTAGTATTAGCTTTAATATTGTCATTTCCTACCTTAATGTCTTTTTTAGGCTTACCAAACTATTGTCAGATTATAAAAGGCTCTGAACAATATTTAAATACTGATCTACCAGTTGAAGTTTTAGTCAGTTCTAGACAAGCTAAAAATTTAAAAATTAATGGTCATAAGTTAACTCAGGAAGGAATGGATGTTAATCTATCCTCTCCCTTAGCTATTCAAGCTTCTTCGTTGGGGCAATATAATCTGAAATTTCATTTATTTGGTTTTATTCCTATACAGAAGATGAGAGTCAATGTTATTCCTAAGATAAAAGTAATTCCTGGAGGACATTCAATAGGTGTTATTTTAAGATCAGAAGGAATTATGGTGGTCAAAAACTCTTATGTGAAAACTAAGGCTGGGAAAAAGAAGTTTCCAGCTCAAGAAGCAGGCATAGAAGTAGGAGATAGTCTGTTAGAGTTAAATGGTATTTCAATCAAAAATAAGCATCATCTAGCCCAGTTAATTCACAAGTTTGGACAGCAGAAAAAGAAGGTTAAATTTAAAATAAAGAAACAAGATGGTAAAATTATTTTTAAAAAGGTTAAACCTGTTAAAAATAAAGATGGCTACTATATGATAGGGATTTATGTTGATGATGGAGCAGCTGGGGTAGGAACAATGTCCTTTTATGAACCTGAGTCAGGATATTATGGTGCTTTAGGTCATATGATTACTGAGGCTAATACTCAACGGAAGATTAATGTAGGACAAGGTGAAATTGTTAAAGCTAATATTTCAGGTATCAACCGAGGACATGAAGGTACTCCTGGTGAAAAATTAGGAACTTTTTTTAATGATGAAGGAGTCTTAGGAGAAATCTTCAAGAATAATCGTTTTGGAATATATGGTAAATTATCAGTTAAACCTAGGAACCCTTATTTTAATGAACCTATTCCTATAGCTAGTGCTACTGAAGTTAAAAGAGGAGCAGCTAATATATATACAGTCATTACAGGAAAGAAGATAGAAAAATTTAAGGTTCGAATTGAAAGGGTAAGAAGACAGAAAGCTCCTGCAGAAAAAGGGCTGATTGTAAAAATAGTTGACTCTGAGCTATTAAATCGAACTGGTGGAATTATTCAAGGTATGAGTGGGAGTCCTATTGTACAAGATGGAAAACTAGTGGGGATAGTAACTCATGTTTTTGTTAATGATTCTACACGTGGCTATGGAATATTGGCTCAGTGGATGGTTATGGAATCAGGGCTCATTAAAGAGAAAAATCATACCAGAGAATTAGCTTCTTGATTCTCTGGTTTTTCATATTTTCACAATTTACAGATAAATTTACAGGAATTTTATAAAAAGTATAGAAATAATAGATAGAATATAAGCTGTAGAACAAATTTTACAGTTTCTACAAGGAGGAATAGGTAATGACAGAGAGTAGTTCTATAACTAAGGTCCTATTAGCTGATGATAATAAGGATTTTTGTAATCTACTTAAAGAATACTTAAATCAGAAAGAAGATTTTGAAGTAGTAGGAGTAGCTAATGATGGTAATGAGGTATTAGAACAGATTGAAGATGTTGAACTTGATGTTTTAGTTTTAGATATTATTATGCCTCACTTAGATGGAGTTGGAGTTTTAGAAGCGTTAAATGAAAAAGGCTTAATGGGTCAATTTAAGATTATTATGTTAACTGCTTTTGGACAAGAAGATTTGACACAGCGAGTAGTTAATTTAGGTGCTGATTATTATATTTTGAAACCATTTGATTTAGAGAAACTGTCTAAGAGAATTAAGCAGGTTACTACCCCAATAACTAATAATAGTGGGGTGGTTAAAGAAATTAATAATAATGGTGATAATAAGAAGAAACTGAACATCGAGGAAAGAATTACTGAGATTATGCATGAAATTGGGGTTCCTGCCCATATAAAAGGTTATTTGTATTTAAGAAAAGCTATTGAAATGGTAATTGATCAGGTAGAACTGTTAGGTGCAGTAACCAAGAAGTTATATCCGTCAGTAGCAGAAGAATTTGACACAACTGCTAGCAGAGTAGAAAGAGCAATTCGTCATGCTATTGAAGTGTCCTGGAAGAATGGTAATACGCAAGCAATTAATAAGATTTTCGGTCATTCAATTACTAGTTCTAGTGGTAAACCAACTAATTCACAGTTTATTGCTAAGATAGCAGATAAAATTAGAATTGAATTAAGAGCTAGCTAATGTTAGGCACCCAATAATGGGTGCTTTTATTTTTTATAACTAATATGAAACTCCCTTAGCTGCCTATTATTAGAAGTATGATAAGACTTTAATCAATATATACTAAAGGTGAAAGTAAATTAGTGATTATTAGAACTTAAATCGCAATAGTTTGGCCCTATAGGAGGGTTATTATGCAGCTAAGTGGTAGAGTCAGATTAGGGACCAAAACAAAGAACTTAGTTAAGAACTTGACTACTGGAGAGATAGCAGTAATTAAACATCAAGATCTAGATTATTTAGCTGCTCAGTCACTACTAGAAGCAGGAGTTAAAGCAGTAGTTAATGCTAAAGCTTCTATTAGTGGAAAGTATCCTAATTTAGGTCCACAGAAGATATTAGCAGCTAAAATACCTATTATTGATCAAGTAGGAGATAATATTTTTAAGTCTTTAAATTCAGGAGAAAAAATTAAAATTAAAGACGGAAATATTATCAAAAGAGATAAGGTAATAGCTACAGGAGATATTTTAACTTTAGAAGGGGTAGAGTCTAGATTACAAGAGACTAGGGCCAACTTAGAAACAGAATTGAGTAAATTTATTGATAATACTCTAGACTATGCTAAAAAGGAAAAGAACTTAATTTTAGACTTGGATATTCCTAAGGTAAATACTGATTTACAGGATAGAGATGTTTTAATTGTAGTTAGAGGTAAAGATTATCGACAGGATTTAGAAGCAGTAAGCTCATATATTAAGCAGGTAAATCCAGTTTTAATTGGAGTTGATGGTGGTGCTGATGCTTTAGTAGAGTATGGTTTTGAACCAGATATTATTATTGGTGATATGGATAGTGTCAGTGATGAAGTTTTAGCTTCAGGAGCAGAATTGATTGTACATGCCTATCCTGATGGTAAGGCACCTGGTATGGAAAGGATTAGAGATTTAAATTTGGAGGCAAGAAAATTTCCTGCTCCAGGAACAAGTGAGGATATTGCTATGTTATTAGGCTATGAACAAGGAGCAGAATTAATTGTAGCAGTAGGTACTCATACGCATATGATTGACTTCTTAGAAAAAGGTAGACCAGGAATGGCCAGTACCTTTTTAGTACGTCTTAAAGTAGGTAATAAATTAGTAGATGCTAAAGGAGTTAATAAATTATATAATACTCGTTTACAACCTAAACATCTTGCCCAATTGATGATTGCTTCATTAATCCCTATTATAGCAATTAGTATTGTTTCTCCCCCAGTTCATCAGATATTTAAGTTATTAATGATTAAATTAAGGTTTAGTCTAGGCTTTTAGGGGGTGTAATAAAAATGTTAATTGATTTAAGATATCATATTATTACAGTAATGATTATCTTTATTACCTTAGGAATTGGTATTTTAATTGGTAGTACTATGGTTGGCAATGACTTGCTTATTAAACAACAACAGAACTTGATTAATAACTTAGAGAATAATTTAGTAAATTTGAGAACACAAAATTCTTCATTTAAAACTAAAATAGAAGAATTAGAAGGTAAATTAGCTAGTAATCTTAAATTTCAAAAGACACTATTACCTTTAGTTGTTAAAGGGCAATTGAAGAATAAAAAACTGTTAGTAGTAACAGGAAAAAATATTAACTCTGATTTAAAACAGAAGGTGATAAATACTCTACAATTAGCTAATATTAATCAACTGGAAGTAGTTAATAATAAAATTAATTTTGAAAAAGAGTTCAATGAAGTTTTGATAGTGGGAAAAGTAAGTAATGATATCAAGAGAGAATATAGCCAACAGAAACAAACTATAACAGTAGGTACTAAGCAATTACAAAATATTTCAGGATTAATTAAGTTAGTTCTTCAATTAGCCTCTAAGGATCTAAGTCAATTAAGGGGTGTCAACTTTGAATAAAAAAGTTTCTGTTTTAATCCCTGCTTATAATGAAGTAGATAGAATTGGAACTACTATTGAAACTGTGAAAGAAATAGAGACTATAGATGAAATAATAGTTGTTGATGATGGTTCTAAAGATAAAACATTTAGTCGGGCTAAGAAAGCTGGAATTAAGGCAGTTAAATTAGAAGAAAATCAAGGGAAAGGAGCAGCTCTTAATTATGGTTTATCTTATGTAAGAGGAGATATTATCTTGCTTATAGATGCTGATTTACAGAAGACAGCAATAGAAATTGAGAAACTATTGACTCCTTTATTGAGAGAAGAGGCTGATATGGCAATTGCTAAGTTTCCTCCTCCTAAAGTAAAAGGAGGATTAGGTTTAGTAAAAGGGTTGGCCCGTTGGGGGCTAGAAAAGATAACCAACCAGAGATTTCAAGCTCCTCTTTCTGGTCAAAGAGCTATAACTAAAGAATTAGCAGCAGAAATATCAGGTTTTGCTGCTGGTTTTGGAGTGGAAGTAGCATTGACTATTGAAGCTTACCGAGCCGGTTTTGAAGTAGTTGAAGTTCCAGTTCAGATGGCGCATCGAGAGACTGGAAGAAATATTAAAGGATTTTGTCATCGAGGCAAGCAGTTTAAAGATGTTTTAATGGTATTAAGTAGAAAGCTTGTAACCAAAAGGTGATAAGAGATGATCCCAGTAATGATATTAGTTATTTTAAGTATTATACTGAGTAAGTTAGGATTAAATTTAGTTCCTACTCTATTATTAGAAGGAAGATTAGTAACAGAAAATTACCAAGGAGAAGAGATTCCTGTGGGATATGGCCTTTTATTTGTTTTAAATATGTTAATTATCTTAATCGTCGGTTCGCTATTAGGTTATTATAAAGTTTCTCAAGTACAACAGCTAATGATTTTAGTTTTAGTGATGGCTTTTGTTGGTACACTAGATGATGTATTAGGAGATAAAGATAGTCAGGGGTTTAGTGGTCATTTTAAAGTATTAATTTTCAAACAACAGTTGACTACAGGAGCTATAAAAGCTTTGTTTAGTTTCTTAGTAGTTTTTTTTATTAATTTTTATAGTAGTTATAGTTGGAGTAATATAATTATTAATACTCTGCTTATTTTATTAACAACTAATTTTATTAATCTATTGGATTTAAGGCCTGGAAGAGCTTTAAAGGTAACTTTATTCTGGCTATTGATTATTTTAACACTTAATTTTTCCAATTATTTATTAAGTATTCCTATAATAATAACTGTTTTATTTTCGCTCCCCTTTGATCTTAGAGCATCAGGAATGATGGGAGATGTAGGATCTAATGTATTAGGAGTTATTATTGGCTACTTATTGATTATTAGTTTTGATATATATGTTCGAATGGCTATTATGGTATTATTTGTATTTGTTCATATCTATACTGAGTTTTATTCTTTATCAAAATTGATTAATAATAATAAAATATTACGTTATCTTGACCGGCTTGGTCGTCCAAATTAGGCTCTATGGTTGACTAAAATAATCAAAAAGTATATAATAAACAAGCAATCTTTTAGTGAATTATTAGTAGCTAGAGCATTGAGAAGGAAATAATTTTTTCAAGGGGGAGTTAAGAGTATGGAGCAGCAAGAAGAAAATCGTGATCAATGGGGGAGTAGATTTGGTTTTATATTGACAGCTATTGGTTCAGCTGTTGGTTTAGGGAATATATGGCGTTTTCCCTATATGGCTTATGAAAATGGTGGAGGGGCCTTTTTAATCCCTTATTTCTTTGCTTTATTGACAGCAGGAATTCCATTATTAGTTTTAGAGATGGGATTAGGACATAAAATGCGTGGTTCTGCACCTTTATCTTTTCGTAAAGTTAAAGAAAAGTATGAAACAATTGGTTGGTGGGCAGTATTAGTTACTGCTGTAGTTACAATTTATTATTCGGTGGTTATAGCGTGGGCTATTAACTTTATGTTTTTAGCTTTTAATCAAGGTTGGGGTTCTAAACCAGATAGTTATTTCTTTAAGGATTTTTTACAAATGACTAGCTTTTGGAAGATTGGTGGTATTAGATTTAATGTACTAGCTGGTTTAGCAGCTGTTTGGGGACTGAATTACTTTATTTTATACAATGGAATTAAAGAAGGTATTGAGAAAGCTGCTAAAGTATTTATGCCTATTTTAGCTGTATTAGTTGTGTTAATTACAGTGAGAGGTGTTACTTTACCAGGATCTTTAAATGGACTGAACAATTTCTTACAGCCTGATTTTTCTGTTTTAAAAGATCCTAGTGTTTGGGTTAGTGCTTATGGGCAAGTATTCTTTACTTTAAGTTTAGGTTTTGGGATTATGATAACTTATGCTAGTTACCTACCTAAGAAATCAGATGTTGTTAATAATGCTTTTATTACGACTTTTGCTAATAGTGGATTTAGCTTTTTAGCTGGAATAGGTGTTTTTGGAATTCTAGGTTATATGGCTAAAGTTCAGAATGTTGCCTTTGATAAAGTTGTTAGTAGTGGAATTGGATTAGCCTTCATTGCTTTTCCAAAAGCAATAAATCTATTACCTGGATTTAAAGGAGCTTTTGGTTTCTTATTCTTCTTATGTTTAGTTATTTCAGGATTATCTTCAACTATGTCATTAATAGAAGCTTTTTCATCTTCAATTATGGATAAGTTCCAGATGACTAGAAAGCAAGCTATTTCATTAGTCTGTGGAGTAGGATTTTTAGGTAGTACAATTTATGCTACTGGTATGGGATTAGTAGTTTTAGATGTAGTAGATAATTGGATGAATAACTATAACTTAGCATTAATTGGAGTTATTGAATGCTTATTACTTGGTTACTTCTGGAATTTAGATCATGTTAAAAGCCATGTTAACCGAGTTTCTGATTTTGAAGTTGGAGACTGGTGGAAAGTTGCTATTAAATATATAACTGCTATAGTGTTAGGTATTAGTTTAGTTATAAAGTTAAAAGGAGAATTGACTTCTTTATATGCCGGTTATCCACTAAGTGCAATATTAACTTTAGGTTGGGGAGTGACATTTGGCTTAATTATTATTGCTTATCTTATGAGACATATAGCATGGAATCGAGAAGTAAAAGTTGATGAACTAAAGGAGGAGTTATAATGAGTATTGGAGCATGGAGTATGTTAGCTTTTGGTTCTACTATATTACTAGGTGGTTTAAGCGTCTGTTTAAGTATTGCTTTAAAGAATCAATAAATCAATTACTCTAGCTTGGGTTTTACCTAAGCTAGAGTTTTCTACATAAAGGAGAGATAGTATGGAAGAAAGTAAGATAGTTAACAGATTTAAAGAGTTGGTACAGATAGATAGTGTATCAAAAGAAGAAGGGGATATAGCAGACTATTTAGTTAAGTTATTGACTGAATTAGGCTTAGATGTAACTCAGGATGATACTGGAGAGAAGGTAGATAGTGAGACAGGAAATATTATTGCTAAGTTACCTGGAAATTCAGATAAACCTGCTTTATTATTAAGTGCTCATATGGATACTGTTACTCCAGGCAAAGGAGTAAAACCAGTGGTCAAAGATGGTGTAATTTATAGTCAAGGAGATACTGTTTTAGGAGCAGATGATAAAGCTGGAATTACTGCTATTGTAGAAACCTTACGGATAATAAAAGAAAAGGATTTAGATCATGGGGACTTAGAAATAGTCTTTACTATAGGAGAAGAGATAGGTCTTTTAGGTTCTAAAAACTTAGATTATAGTCTATTAGAGGCGGATTTAGGATTTACATATGACTCTAGTGGTTCAGTAGGTACGATTATTACCCAAGCTCCAGCTCAAAGTAAGTTGAATGTCAAAGTGGAAGGTAAATCAGCTCATGCAGGAATGAATCCTTCTTCTGGAGTCAATGCTATTAAAGTATCTAGTTTAGCTATTTCTCATATGAATTTAGGTCAAATTGATGATGAAACTACAGCTAATATTGGGGTGATTAAAGGAGGGCAGGCAACAAATATTGTACCTGATTTAGTTGAATTAGAAGGAGAGGCTAGAAGTCGTAATGAAAAGAAATTAGAGCAACAAGTTGAACATATGGTTAATCTATTTAAGAAAGCTGCTAAAAAGTATAGAGCTGAAGTTAAAATTGATAAACGACTTATGTATTCTGCTTTTAATTTAGAAAGAAATAGTGAAGTTGTTGATCTAGCTATTAAAGCAGCTCATAATTTAGGTATTAATCCTGATTTACAGTCTACTGGTGGAGGTAGTGATGCTAATATATTTAATAGTCAAGGGATTCCAACTATCAACTTAGGGGTAGGAATGGAAGAGGTTCATTCCACAGAAGAGAAGATCAAAGTAGAAGATTTATTAAATGCAGTTAAGTACTCTGTAACTTTAGTTCAGCAAGCAGTTGAATAAAAGTTACATAATCTGTAATAAATTAACTCTAGGTCGTTAATAACCTAGGGTTTTTAGTTTTTTTGTTGTTAAAATTTAAACAATTGTTGAAATTTAACATATTTATAGTATAATTATTAATTGTAGCATTATAGATTATATTAATGTATATACAATTAGCTGATTAATTTGTTCTTTGAGGTGATTAAAATGAAAAGCGGTAATAATTTGTATAAGAAAATAAGGCAGCTAAGAGAAGAGTTGAATCAATACCAATTATCGACTGATAAGCAACAAGAATTGTTACAGGCAAGCCAGAGATTAGATGAATTAATTGTAAAAGCAACTAAAGAGAATTTAGCACTTTAAATCAAGTTGGCCCCTAGTTTTTATTAACTAGGGGCCATTTTTTTATGGTATTTTTTAGTTGGTAACTACAAATAATAGATATGAGGTGATAATAAAAAGTTGAAAATACATCAAAGCCGGTTAGTAAATCAATTTGTTAGATTGGTTAAAATTAGTAGTCCTTCTTTTAAAGAAACAGAAATAGTTGATTATATACAAGATTTATTATCGGAATTAGGGCTACAAGTGCATAGGGATCAGACTGAAAAAAAGTTTGGAGGTAGTGTAGGTAATTTAATAGCTAAATTAGATGGGCTTGAGACTAGACCTACTATTTTATTTAATGCCCATCTTGATACTGTTAAAGCAACGACAGATATTAATCCTATAGTAACTGATAGTTTAATTAAAACAGATGAAAGGACGATTTTAGGTGCTGATAATAAGGTAGCAGTAGCTGCTATTGTTGAAACATTAAGAATGATCAAAGAAGAAGATATTCCACACGGGCCAATAGAAGTTCTCTTTACCGTAGCAGAAGAGGCAGGATTATATGGAGCAAAGCATTTTGATTACCAGCAACTTGATGCTCAATTGGGTTTTATTTTTGATAGTGCCAATCCAGTAGGTACAGTCATTACTCAGTCTCCTACAGAGATTAATTTTCGGATAGAGATTTTTGGTAAAGCAGCCCATGCTGGTTTAAATCCAGAAGAGGGGATTAGTGCTATTAAAGTAGCTGGTGAACTACTACATCAGCTTAAGATAGGACGGATTAATCAAGATACAACATTTAACATTGGGGCTATTGAAGGTGGCAAAGAAACCAATATTATTACTGACTATGTCAGTTTGAAAGGTGAGGTCAGAAGTTTAGATCAGACTAAGCTTGATTTAGAAGTGAGTAACTTAAAGAAGATCTGTAAAGCTTTAGCTCAAGCTTGGGAAATTGAGATTGAATTAGACATTGAGCAAAGCTATCCAGGTTTTAATCTTTCTGCCTCAGAGCAAGTAGTTAGATTGGCTGTTGCTGCTATTAAAGATTTAGGATTAAAACCTGCTATAAAGTCTACTGGTGGAGGTAGTGATGCTAATATATTGAATAATCAGCAGTTGCCAACTGTGAACTTAGGAAATGGAGTAGAGGGTAATCACAGTTTAGAAGAGAGAGTAAGAGTTAAAGATATATTAAAATTGGCTGAATTAGTGATAAGTATTATAGAACAAGCATATCATCATATATGAATATGGCAGGAACTGAAGAGATTTCTGTTAATAAATTTTAGTGGGGGTTAATTGATGATAGAGACTAATCAAGGAGAAGTTATAGAAGTGATTAACCATCGCCCTGGAATAACAGAAGTTAACTTATTGGTAGCTAATCAAGAAAGAAAAGCTATTAATTATGACCAATTGACAGGATCAGTCAAAGTAGGAGATAAAGTAGTAGTTAATACAACAGCTGTTAGTCTAGATTTAGGTACTGGTGGTTATGACTTTATTATCTGGATTAAAGGACAACAATCGAAACTACAGGATAAAGGTCATATTATGAAGTTACGCTATACTCCTTATCAACTACAGACCTGTAGTCTAGCTGAACAGGAAAGTAGTACTCACAATCAAGTCCAAGATTTTGAGTCGTTAAAAGGTACACCAGTTGTTGTAGGAACTTTACATAGTATGTTGCCTGCTATTGCAGTAATGATTAAAGAGATTGATCCTAGTTTGGAGATAGCTTATATTATGACAGATGGAGCAGCTTTACCACTTTCTTTTAGTAAGTTAGTCAATTATCTTATTACTGATGAACTGATTGATACGACTATTACTATTGGTCATTCTTTTGGTGGTGATTTAGAGGCAGTAAATATCTATTCAGGCTTAATTGGAAGTTACCAGATAGCTAAGGCTGATGTAATTATAGTTACTATGGGGCCAGGTATTGTAGGAACTGGAACTAAGTATGGTTTTAGTGGTACAGAACAGGCTGATATTCTACATGCAGTTAAGGCATTAGATGGAGAGCCAATTGCTGTCCCAAGGATTAATTTTAGTGATAGCAGAGGGCGTCATTATGGATTAAGTCATCATAGTAGAACTAATTTAGGAGAGTTGACTTTTGTTAAGGCTTTAATAGGATTACCTTATTTACCTCAAGATAAGACAAAAGTTGTTGAGAAACAGTTAATAGATTCTGGAATTAATAATCAACACCAGATATTTTATCGTTCAGGAGCAAGAGCATTAACTAATCTTAAGGAGTTGGATTTTAACATAACTACTATGGGACATAGTTTGGAAGAGGCTAAAGAATATTTTATGACAGCAGGAGTAGCTGGATTAATTGCTGTTGAAAAAATCAAGGGGGAGTTACCTGATGGATACCTTAACTGAGGAGACTCTTAAGAGTACAAAGTTATATGAAGGAAGGGTAGTTACTTTAAAGTTAGATGAGGTTAAACTACCTAATGGGAATACTTCTAGTCGAGAGATAGTTGAACATGATGGTTGTGTAGCTATTATTCCTTATCAAGATGGTAAAGTAACTTTAGTAGAGCAATTTAGGGCTGCTACAGAAGAACTATTATTAGAAGTTCCAGCAGGTAAAGTAGAAGTTAAGGAAGAAGTTTTAGAGTCAGCAAGAAGGGAGTTAGAGGAAGAGACTGGTTATCGAGCTGGTTCTTTTAAGAAACTATGCCAGTTTTATACTAGCCCAGGTTTTAGTAATGAGTTAATAACACTTTATCTAGCTACTGACTTGACTCAATACAACCAACAGACTGATGCTGATGAGTTTATTGCTTTACGGGATATGACTATAGATCAGGTAGTTGAAAAGTTAGAGGCAGGAGAATTTAAGGATGCTAAGACGATTATTGCTTTACAGTATTTACTACAGTGGCTAGACAATAATTAAATATATTGACTAGAAAAGAGGGAGAATATGGAAAGTAAAGTTGGTAATAATGAGTATATAGCTACTCTAAATATTACCTCTAATGCCTCTGGGGCAGCAGCAGCAGCTAGACAAGGAGATGTAGTAGTTATTGTTGATACTATTGATATGTCAACTAGTGCTGAAGCGGCATTAGATGGAGGTGCTCTGGATATATTTGCAGCAAGTCCTGATTATACTTTGGCCCCAGTGCAGGTTAATCCAGAGAAGATTGGTTATTTTGCTGGTAAGACAGCTTTAAAACATAGTAGTGATTTAGTAATTGTAACTGAACCACGTTTAGAAGATGAAGAAACTAGAAAGAAAAATATTCAACAGGCTTTGGTTGGAGTTAAACGGGCTGGAATAGAAGTAGAAGAAGTCTTACCTAATATAGGTACTGAAATAACTAAGTTGACTGACTTTACTGATAAAGTAGTCTTATTGATTACAAAATCAGGTGGGGTAGCTTTTGATGCAGCTTATAATTATGGAGCTCCAGCAGTGACAACTGGAACAGTAGTTAGAACATTAGCAAAGAAAGGAATTAAACCAGCCCAAGATTCTGCTTCAAGAGCAATTAAACTAGCTAGAAAGTATAAGACAGGAATTACTTTAGTAGCTGCTAGCTCTAATAGTTATGAAGATTTATTAGCTGCTGAGCAGATAGCTAAATTAATTATTGATACTGGTTTTTTAAGTGGAGATAGCATTGATTTATGATTGGTTAGGAGGTGGAAGATGCTAAAGAATAAATACTCTAAATTGGGATTTAATTATTATTTACGTAATCATTTATTTCTATTAATGATAGTTTTAGGTTGTTTTGTGTTAGGCATTGTGGCTGGTTCTATTGCTGTTAATAACCTTGATTATCAACAAAAAGAAGAGTTGGTTAATTATCTTAATCAATTTACAGTACAGATTAATAAATTAGTAACTACACAACAAAATGTTTTAGTACAGAAGTTAATTATTTCTAATTTAAAGTTTATTCTTATGTTATGGTTTTTAGGGTTAACTGTTGTAGGATCAATAGTAGCACCAGTGATTATTGCTTTAAGGGGTTTTATTCTAGGATTTACTATTTCTTTTTTAATCAAGGAATTATTTCTTAAGGGATTTTTGCTTGCTGCTATTTCTATTCTACCACAGAACTTAATTATTGTACCTAGTTTATTATTGGGATGCCTATTTACTTTAATTTATGCTTCATTAATAGGTAAAAACTGGTTCTTTAATTTGCCTAGATTAAATTATAGTTTTGGTCAGATATTAGTTAGATATTCGGCACTGATGTTGGGATTAGCTGGATTATTATTTGTAGCAAGTTTAATTGAGGCTTATGTAACCCCAAATTTAGTAAAATTTATAGCTAATTTTTTAATTAATTAGCAGGAACTTTGGTTTTAGTCAAGAATAATAGATAATGAAAGTTGTCTGATGTCTAACAACACTAAGGAGGGGTAAAATGAAAGAAATTAATAGAGCAACTATTATTGTATTAGATAGTTTAGGTATTGGAGCCTTGCCAGATGCTGAAGAATTTGGAGATGAGGGAGTAGCCACTCTACCACATATAGCAGAAGAATTAAATGGATTGGAGCTACCTAATTTAGAAAAGTTAGGGGTAGGAAATATTGTAGAGTTAGAAGGAATAGACGAGGTAGATGCTCCAGAAGCAAATACTGGAAGGATGGCTGAGAAATCAAATGGAAAAGATACTACAACTGGTCACTGGGAGCTAGCCGGGTTGGTTTCTGAAAATCCATTTCCGACTTACCCAGATGGATTTCCATCTGAAATAATGGAGCAGTTTCATAAAGCAATTGGTAAAGGTAGTTTAGGTAATAAGCCAGCTTCAGGAACAGTAATTATTGAAGAGTTAGGAAAAGAACATTTAGAATCAGGTAAACCAATTGTTTATACATCAGCTGATAGTGTATTCCAGATTGCAGCACATGAAGAGGTCATTCCAGTTGAAGAATTATATGAAATGTGTCATAAGGCAAGAGAGATCTTAACAGGAGAAGATGCTGTAGCTAGAGTAATTGCTCGTCCTTTTGTAGGAGAATTAGGTAATTTTACTAGAACAGCTAGACGAAAAGACTTTTCTTTAGAACCACCAGAAAAGACATTATTAGATCATCTTAAGGAAGCAAAAGAAGAGGTGATAGCAGTAGGTAAGATTGAAAATATCTTCTCGGGACAGGGAGTTACTTCTGCTGTTCATACTGAAGATAATATGGATGGAGTAGATAAGACGATTGATTATCTAACAGAGGATAATTCAGGACTGATCTTTACTAATTTAGTTGATTTTGATCAGAAGTATGGTCATAGAAGAGATCCAGCAGGATATGCCCAAGCACTTAAAGATTTTGATAATCGACTACCAGAAATTATAGATAATTTATGTGATGATGATCTATTAATTATTACTGCTGATCATGGTTGTGACCCAACTTATGAAGGATCAGATCATACACGTGAATATGTACCTCTATTGGTCTATGGTGCTAATGTACAAGCTGGAGTTGATTTAGGAACTAGAGAAAGTTTTAGTGATTTAGCAGCTACTATTGCTGATATTTTTGATGTAACAGGAACAGGCAATGGAACTAGTTTCAAAGAGCAAATAATAGAGAATAAATAACAAATTATAATTAATAATTGAAAATTGAGAATTGATAGTTAAAATCAAAGTTTTTTGCTATATATCGAGATGTAAATAGTTTTAATTTGATCTTGATTTTAATTGTAAACTGTAAATTGTACATTGTCAATTAAATATATTGGAGGGATAAATATGTCACAAAATTTAGTAGATCAATTACAAGAAAGTGCAGATTATATAAAGAAGAATTCAGAAGTAGAACCGGAGATAGCTTTAATTTTAGGTTCAGGATTAGGTATTTTAGCTGATGAAATTGAAGATAAAGTTGAGATTCCTTATGATGAGATTCCTAATTTTCCTGTTTCTACAGTTGAAGGTCATGCTGGTCAACTTGTATTAGGAACTTTAGAGGATACTAAGGTAGTAGCAATGCAAGGTAGATTTCATTATTATGAAGGTTATGATATGTCTCTAGTTGGTTTTCCAGTTCAAGTCATGAGTCTACTAGGGCCAACTAAATTGTTAGTTACTAATTCTGCTGGAGGAGCTAATGAAAACTTTAATGTAGGAGATTTAATGTTAATCAATGATCATATTAATATGATGGGAACTAATCCATTAATTGGTCCTAATGAACCTGAACTTGGAGAGAGATTCCCTGATATGTCAGAAGCCTATGATAATCAGTTAATTGAGTTGGCTGAAGAAGTAGCAGATAAGCAAGGCTTAGGCTTAAGAAAAGGAGTTTATGTAGGTATGACAGGGCCAACTTATGAAACTCCAGCTGAAATAAAAATGATTAATCTATTAGGTGGTGATGCTGTAGGGATGTCTACTGTACCAGAAGTAATTGCAGCTAACCACTTAGGTATGAGAGTTTTAGGTATCTCTTGTATTACTAATATGGCAGCTGGTATTCTACCAGAACCTTTATCTCATGATGAGGTAATTGAGACTACTCAAGAGGTTAAGCCTAAATTTATTAAATTAGTCAGAGGTATTATTACTAACATGTAAAACAAGTGGGAAGGGCAGTTGGCCCTTCCTTTTTTCTTTAGTTAAAAGTTTTAGCAGGATGAGTAGTTTTATTTAACAACAGTTGACATAAAGTATCTTGAGTAGTATCTTTAGTTACTTTTATGACACCTATATTTATATTATATTCGCTATCTTGCCATAAATAAGAACCAATTTGATATAATTTATCACTTTTATCAGTTATATTAGATTGATAATAAGAATTTATAGTTTCATTATTGATGAACATTACTACTTTTTGAGTAGCTAGAAATCTTTGGATGACCTTTAAACCAACTTTAGATTTAAGTAAGTCATCTCTCTTATTAGTAATCCAAAGTGCTTTATGGTTAGAATTAATTAAACTAATAGGTTCTTCTTTTTGTAATAATAAAGCAGGATGACTTAATTGAGGACTAGTACCTATTAGAGCAATTTTTGATTTATCTCTATAATCGGGAAAATTTTGCCTACTAACTGTATGCATTCCAACCCCAACTAAGAGCCCACCAATACTAGCTAGGGCGTGCCATAAATTACTCATTAATAAGCTCCTTTCTTCAGTTACAATTTAGAATTAATCTTTATACTCATGAGTATATTTTAATTATATAATTTTAATAAGTGGGAATGCAATGGTAGTTAATAGTTAAAATTGATTACAATCTCAATAGTATTTTACCAATAAAAAAAGAGTAAGCAGTAGCTGCTTACTCTAAGTAATAGTTTTAACTTTCTTTTAAAGATACATTAATTTCTAAATCGCCAATCTTAGTATGTAATGGAATCATTATAAAGTCACCTGTGTCAGTAGATATCTCCATATTATCACCAATTGTAATTGAAGGAGGAGTAATATCGCATTGGTAGCCTATATTGGATAGATTAGTAGCAGAATTTCCAGTAATAATATTGGCTAGTTCTCCAATTGCAGAACGGCTCATATCATTAAATTCATTAATTTCCATACCAGACATCTTAGTAAAGATATTTAAAGCAGTTTCTTCTGCCATGCTAAAGTAAACAAAGCCTTCTAAATCTCCAGTAACTCCAATAGAAGTATTGATTTTTTTAGCTACAAAGTGATTATCTCTAATTTCAATTGTTCCTTGTTCTGGTTCAAGTTGTAACATATTCTCTATTACACTTTGAGTAGCATTTAAGATTGGATTAGCATATTCTTGCATAAAAAACCCTCCTTTAATTTTATCAATTCGATAAACAGATATTATTTCCTTGAATTTTTGAATAATTTTATTTTTAATCATACTTACTCAGTAGATCTAATAGATATTAGTTAAAAGCTGAGGTGAATGATTATGAAAAAATGTAGAGTAACTATTATTTTTAGTTTGGTTGTTCTACTATTATCTTTATTATGTTTGCCCGTTATAGCTATAAAAAAACCAAGTTTTGAGCTTAAATCAAAGTCGGCTGTTTTAATGGATGCAAGATCTGGAAAAGTTTTATATAGTAAGAATTCACATCAAAAGTTACCTCCAGCCAGTATTACTAAGATAATGACTATGTTATTAGCAATGGAGGCTCTAGATGAAGGTAGAGTTAAGCTAACTGATAAAGTAACAGTAAGTGAGCATGCTGCTAAGATGGGTGGTTCACAGATCTGGTTAGAGCCTGGTGAAGAGATGACACTAGAAGAAATGCTAAAAGCAGTAGCAATTGTGTCGGCTAATGATGCTTGTGTAGCAATTGCTGAATATTTACATGGAACTGAAGAAGATTTTGTAGCGGCAATGAATGAAAAAGCAGAAGAGTTAGGGATGGAAGACACTCGTTTTTATAATACTAATGGTTTACCAATAGATGAACCAGAAATAGAAGGGAATTATACTACAGCCCATGATGTAGCTTTAATGTCTCGTGAATTAATAAAGCATAAACAAGTCTTAGAATATACTTCGACTTGGATTGATCATTTGCGAGATGGAGACTCTTTTTTGAGGAATACTAATGATTTAGTTAGATTCTATGAAGGAGCTGATGGTTTAAAGACAGGTTATACTAGTGAAGCAGGTTTCTGTCTATCGTCTACTGCAAGTCGGAGAGGAATGAGATTCATTGCCGTTGTAATGAATGCTCCTAATTCTAAGATTAGATTTGCTGAATCTAAGAAAATACTCTCTTATGCTTTTAGTATTCATCGTTCTATTCAAGTAGCTAAAGAAGATGAAGAGATTGGTCAAGTCAAAGTTTTCAAAGGAAAAAGAAGTGAGCTAACTGCAGTAGCCAAAGAAAATTTAAATGTAGTAGTAGTCAAAGGAGAAGAAGATAATATTACTAAGCAGACACGTTTAGATAAAGAGGTAATAGCTCCTGTTAAGAAGGGGGATAAAGTAGGGGAAATAGTAGTTTTAAAAGGAGAAAAAGCCTTAGATAGAGTTGATTTAGTAGCCCGATCAGATGTAGAAAAAGCTAGTTTATTTAAGATAATTGGTCAGTTATTACGAAGGTTTATCAGCCAATTACTTAATCTTTTTAATTGATACCCTTAAGGAGGGTATCTTTTTTTATTGATTTGCAGGAAAAAAATTACTTATGTTGAAAATATAGTTTAGTGAAAGGAGTGTTAGAAATGCAGTTACTCTTTGAAAAAGTAGATAATAATTTAATTGTTAAGTTAGAGGGAGAGTTTGATTTAAATACAGCTGATTATTTTAAAAAAGAAGTTGGAAAGAAGATTACTGCTGGGAATAAAAGATTGATTTTAGATTTAGAAGGAGTTGAATTTATAGATAGCTCGGGGTTAGGAGCTATTTTAAGCAAGTATAAAGTACTTAATAAAGAAGGTGGTTATTTAGTAGCAGTTAATTTAACTCCTCAAGTAAAAAGAATATTTGAAGTATCTGGTATCTTAAAATTATTAGAAATTTATTCATCTCGTCAAGAAGCTTTAGATAATATTGCAAGGAGGTAGAGTAATGGAAAATAAAGCAGAGTTAATTATTGATAGTTCATCAGAAAATATTGGGTTAGCTAGGGTAACGGTAGCTTCCTTTGCCTCACAGTTGGATTTTACCCTATCAGCTATAGAAGAATTGAAAGTGGCTATTTCTGAAGCAGTTTCTAATGCTATTATTCATGGGTATAATCAAAAAGAAGGGCAAGTTAAAATTAAAATGCTGATTTCTGGAGAGAAATTAGAAGTAGTAGTTATAGATGAAGGTTGTGGGATTGAAGATGTTGAAGCAGTACGAGAGCCTTCTTATACTACTGAAGATAGAATGGGTTTAGGATTGACTTTTATTGATTCTTTTATGGATTATTTTGAGATCAGATCAGAATTGGGCCAAGGAACAGAACTAAAGATGGTTAAGGAACCTACTCGAGAAAAACAACAGGTTAATTAGGTGTGGATTATGGAAAAGATACCTCGAGCAATGATTGAGCAGGCAGAAGTATTATCTTCTGCTGAAACAAGAGAATTATTAGAAAGATTCAAAACTGGAGATGGACAAGCTAAGGATAAGTTAGTTAAATGTAATTTACGATTGGTTTTGAAGATGGCCCATCGTTTTAAAAATAGTCGTTATTCTCTTGAAGATATCTTTCAAGTAGGGAATATTGGTTTAATCAAAGCTATTGAAAACTTTGATTTAACTAAAGAAGTTAAGTTTTCTACTTATGCTGTACCAAAAATTATTGGTGAGATTAAGATGTTTTTAAGAGATGATCATCCAGTAAAGGTAAGTAGAAGTTTAAAAGAAGATGCTCAAAAAGTCAGAAAAACCAAAAAAAGATTGACAAATGAATTAGGAAGAGAACCAACTATCCAAGAGTTGAGTGAAGAAGTTGGTCTAGCTTGTGAAGAGATTATTAATGCTTTGGAGGCAGTTCAGAATCCTGCTTCATTATATAGCTCATCTTCCCAGAGTCAAGATGGTAATTTAGAATTAATTGATCAATTGGGAATAGAAGATAAAGAATATAATAGTTGCTTGAATAAAATATTACTGAAACAGATTTTAAAGCAATTGAATCAAAGAGCACAAAGAATAATTAAGTTGCGGTTTTTTGAAGATAAGTCTCAGTCAGAAGTAGCTGAAGTGATAGGAGTATCACAGGCTCATATTTCTAGATTAGAAAAACAGATACTAGAATCTATTAGAAATAGATTAGATTGAAGCACAGGTGTTTATACCTGTGCTTCTTTGTATTAAATATATTATTTTTACACATAATAGCTTTAGAAAGAGGTGGTGGGAATAGAATGAAATTAAGGAGCGTTCTCATTGTAACTATAATAGTAATTTTATTTGTTGTAGGTATTTCGATCATAAAAGATGATATCTTTTTTGAAGATAGGGTATCTTCACGGGCCAAAAAGGTAGATGCACCTCGATTGAACCTTAGAGGTGATATATATGATTATTAAAAAGAAGGATATATACTTTAAGACCAAAAGAGAAATCAGAGCCAAACCAGGGCAGATGCTATTATTAAAAAATTTAGGTGAAGTTACTGCTGTTTCTGAACTACAGCAGCAGGTAGAGGAGATAGAGATAAAAAAAGTAGATAAAGCAGCTGGACAATCAATGATTATTACAGCATTAGAAGTCGTTCAGGCAATAAAAGAAGAGTTTCCTACAGCTAAAGTGAATCACTTAGGAGAAGCAGATGTGATTGTAGATATCAAAGAAGATATTCAAGGTAATAAAAAGAGTAATCAATCTAAATTATATCTAGCTTTAGTATCTATAATTCTATTCTTAGGCTCAGCTATGGCTATTATGAATTTTCATGCCGATGTA
Source organism: Halanaerocella petrolearia (assembly GCF_054657875.1). Classification (NCBI taxonomy): domain Bacteria; kingdom Bacillati; phylum Bacillota; class Clostridia; order Halanaerobiales; family Halobacteroidaceae; genus Halanaerocella; species Halanaerocella petrolearia. Next base: position 857,951 of record NZ_BAAHXW010000001.1, on the reverse strand, counting down.
AGTATGAGTAGAGTTCATCAGCAGATCTACCAATTAATTATGGGTCGTAGTGAGAAGAACCCTCTCTTATTACAGATACCTTACTCAATTGGGGTTGCCTGTGGAATGTTTCTCTTTTTTAACAGTGTATTTAATTATAAGTTAGATGATGATCCAAGTCCGTTAGAAGTAGAGATGTACTTATACGAAGATAAACTTAACCGCTTTTCATTACATCAGAAAGCACAAGAGGCTAAACAAGATAAAAATAGAGATAATTCATAATAAAGTAGGTTCTGTAGGTTAGGTGATCTATTTGAAAAGTTTAGTATTAATTATTATTGGCTTGGGAGAGGGGGTAGTGGTAGGAACAGCTTTAGTAGCATTTTTATTAGTATTGGATGTAATTCCAAGACTGGTTCGTTTTAGTCAGGCTAATAAAAAGCAACTCAGATTTTATCAGTTCCTAATCTTAGTTGGTCCATTTATAGCTACTAACTTGCAATTCTATAATTTTCAATTACCACAGCTTAGACCATTAAATCAGTTGGTAGTAATAATCTGTGGTCTGGTATTTGGCACTTTTGTTGGTTTGGTAGCAGGAGCTTTAACTGAAGTTTTAAAAGTATTACCAGTATTAAGTAGAAGGTTAAATTTAGAAAGAGAGATGAGACTGTTATTACTAATAGTTATATTAGGTAAAACAATTGGTTCCTTACTTTACTGGTTAATACCAGGTTTGGGGCTTTAAGCTTTAAGGAGTGATTAGATGAGTCGAATAGATAAAACACCAGATGAGTATCAAAAGTTAATTCAAAAACACAGACCTTCTGATTCTAAAATTAAGAATTTTTTTGTTGCTTATATTATTGGTGGGTTAATCTGCTTAGGTGGTCAACTAATAATTAATTTATTAACAGGAGTAGGATTTTCTTCTGCAGATGCTAGTGCTTTAAATGCCATAATCTTAATAGTGATTGGAGGATTGCTGACTGGATTAGGAGTCTATGATGAAATGGCTCAAATTGCTGGAGCAGGAACTATAGTTCCTATTACAGGTTTTGCTAATGCAATTGTAGCTCCAGCTATGGAGTATAGACAAGAAGGATATGTTTTAGGGTTAGGAGCAAATATATATTCTATAGCTGGTCCAGTATTAACTTATGGGATGTTATCTGCAATGTTAATAGGAATTCTTAAAATATTATTTAGTTAGAGGAGTGGATGATAGTTGCAAAAACAAGGACAGCAAACAATAAAGTTTGATAATCCACCACAAATCATTTCAGCCTCTTCAGTTGTAGGAAATAAAGAAAATCAAGGGCCACTAGGTGAGTATTTTGATCAAGTTATTTCTGACGCATATAATCAGCAACAGACTTGGGAACAGGCTCAAATTCAGATGACTGCAGATGTACTAAAAGATGTTTTACGAAAAGCAAACTTATCTGAAGGAGATATTGATTATCTGTTAGCAGGAGATCTCTTAAACCAAACTATAGTATCTAATTTTGTAGCTCGAGATTTTTCGGCCCCTTTTTTAGGTTTATTTGGAGCTTGTTCTACAATGATTGAGGCTATGGCAGTAGGAGGAATGATGGTTGATGGAGGAGCTGCCAATAAAGTATTAGCTTATACTTCTAGCCATTACCAAGCTACTGAAAGACAGTTTAGGACTCCCAATGAATATGGAGATAAATACCCTCCTTATAAACAGCGAACAGTAACAGGGGCTGGAGCAGTGGTTTTAAATAATCAACAGGGAGGAGCTCAGATTACTGAGGCTACTCTAGGAACAGTAGTTGATTTAGGAGTTAGTGATCCTAAAGATATGGGATCAGCTATGGCTCCTGCAGCTGCTGATACTATATTACAGCATTTAGAAGATGTAGGCCGTAATCCTAGTGATTATGATCTGATTGTAACTGGTGATTTGGGACAAGTTGGTAAATCATTAACTAAAGATTTATTATCAGAACAGGGTTGTGAAGTGAAAGATAATTATGATGATTGTGGAGCTATGATTTATAATTCTAATCAGAAGGCAGGGGCAGGAGGAAGTGGATGTGGTTGTTCAGCAATAGTAGTAAGTTCTTATTTACTACCACAGTTAATGTATAATAATTTAAAACGTATTCTGGTTTTAGGTACTGGAGCTTTACTTAATCCTATTACTCCTTTACAAGGTGAAACAATACCTTGTATTGCCCATGCTGTTACTCTAGAAGGTACAGGACAGATAGTAGAAGGAATTGGGCGTGAAGATATAAAAGATGATTTAGCTACTACTATAGAACCTGTAAATATAGAAGATTTGACTGGAAATGAGGGGTAGATAATGTCTTATTTAATGGCCTTTCTAATAGGAGGCTTAATTTGTGGATTAGGTCAGTTATTTTTAGATTTTACTAATTATACTCCGGCACATTTACTAGTATTACTAGTAGTTATTGGTTCTCTATTAACAGGGTTAGGTCTTACTCAGCCTTTAATTGATTTAGCAGGAGCAGGAGTAACTGTACCAGTAATGAACTTTGGATTTATTTTAACTAAAGGGGTATTATTAGAAGTAGAAAGAGATGGATTTTTAGGTTTATTTACTGGGGTATTAGAGATAGGAAGTGCTGGAGTAAGTGCTGCAATAGTTATTGGATTTTTGATGGCAGCTATTTTTAGACCTAAGGAATAAATAGCAGTTACTAAAATTGTTGATACAGTAGGGAGGACATAAATGAAGAAAAAAGAGGTTATAATAGTTACTGATGGTGATTTGACAGCTCAAGAAGCCATTGAAGAGGCAAGTCAGGAATTAGATTTAAGAGTTGTTTCTAAATCAGCTGGCAATCCAACTCCCTTATCTGGACAGAAAATATTAGAGATGATTGAAGGTTGTCCTACTGACCCAGTGGTAGTTATGTTTGATGATAATGGTGATTTGAACTGTGGAGATGGGGAAACAGCCTTAAGAATAGTAATATCTAGTGATAAGATAAAGGTCTTAGGGGTATTAGCAGTTGCTTCTAATTCAAAAAAAGTGGCAGGCGTTAATCCTGACTTTTCAGTTACTAAAGAAGGTAAGATTGTAAAACCACCTGTAGATAAGAATGGAACTGCTGAACCAGATAATCATCAATTTTTAGAAGGAGATACTGTAGATACAATTAATCAACTTCAGGATACAATAATAGTAGGAATTGGCGATTTGGGGAAGATGGAAGGTCAGGATGATGTAAACTTAGGTGCACCTGTGACTAAAAAGGCACTAAGAGAGATACTTATAAGGAGTGGAAGACAAGATGGGGAAGAAGACTAAGATTAGTAAAGATTTAAGTGAAAATCTACATGTTATTAAAGACAAAGTTGATGGGCCAAAGACCTTTGACTTTGTTAATCGTGATTTTAAAATTGCTGGTAAAGAAGCAAGTATAGTCTTTATTGATGGTTTTCAAAAGAGTATGTTGATGAGTCGATTAGTTGAGTACTTGATGGATGCTAAAAGAGAAGATTTAAGTGTTGATATGGTAAAGAAGATAATAGAAGATAGACTACCTGTCTTAGAAGTAGCAACTGCTGATACAATAGAAGGAGTAATGGATGAAGTTTTAGCAGGGCCTCAAGCTTTATTTATTGATGGTATAAATAAAGCAATTATCATCGATGCTCGCACTTGGATGTCTCGTGGTCTTTCTGAGCCTGAACTAGAGAAGTCTACTCGTGGTCCAGAAGATGGTTTCGTTGAAACTATGTTATTTAATATCCAACGGATTAGAAGAAGACTTCGAGATCCTAAGTTTAGGGCTGAAGCATTACGGGTAGGTGAGAGAAGTAAGACTGATATTGCTGTATCTTATATTGAAGATATTGCTGATAAGGATATAGTAAAGCAAGTAAAGGATAAGTTGAAGGAGATTAAAGTCGATGCATTGCCATTAGCTGATAGGACTATACAAGACTTTCTGACTGGAACTTCTTTAAATCCATTACCTAAAGTAAGATATACCAATAGACCTGATGTAGTTACTGCTCACCTTTTAGAAGGTAAGGTGGCTGTTATAGTAGATGGCTCGCCTACTGTGTTATTGTTACCAGCTACCTTCTTTGATCAGACTCAAGCAATAGAAGATTATCGCCAATCCGCTTTATCAGGTACTTATTTGAAATTGATTAGATTCGTTAGCATTTTTTTCTCTTTGATACTGCCACCTTTATGGTTGGTCTTTGCTTATGGACCTGAATGGTTGCCAGAAAGTTTACAATTTATTGGGATTAAAGACCCAGGTCAAGTTCCTATTGGAATGCAATTTATAATAGCTAGTCTTGGTATAGATTTAATTCAGATTGCTTCTATTCAGGTGCCTAGTTCTTTAGCTACTTCATTAGGTTTAATTGGTGCTTTAATGTTAGGTGAGTTTTCTGTTAAGGTAGGATTATTTAGTTCAGAGACTATTCTGTATATGGCCATTGGCGCTATTAGTAACTTTGCAATTCCTGGATTTGAGTTATCTATGAGTTTTAAGGTCTTTAGATTGGCTCTAATGATTTTAGCTATCTATTTCAGAATACCAGGTTTATTAGTAGGTTTGGCCTTAATCCTATTATTATTTTCTGTTACTAAATCTTTTGGTGTTCCCTACTTATGGCCATTGATTCCTTTCAATTGGAAGGCTCTAAAGACTTATCTCTTTCGACAACCAATATTGCATTTGGACAAGAGAAGACCAGAATTTAGTGATACAAATGATGAGACTCGAAAATAAGGGGGAGATAAAATGAAACCCAGGATAGGGATTCCCCAAGCTTTATTATATCATAATTATTATCCAGCTTGGGAGGCTTTCTTTACTGAGTTAGATTGTAAAGTAGTAACTTCTAATCAATCGACAAAGGAAGTAGTTGATACTGGAGTTAGATTAGCTACTGATGAAGCTTGTTTACCTGTTAAACTATTTTTAGGACATGTTGATGATCTTAAAAAGAGATCAGATTATTTATTTATTCCTAGAGTAGTGAGTGTTAACTCTAAAGAGTATTTATGTCCTAAGTTCATGGGGTTACCTGATATGGTAAGGTATAATATTGATAACCTGCCCCCTTTACTTGATACGACAATTGATATAAGGAATAATAGATTGAATCTAATTAAATCAGCTTTGAATCTAGGAAAAGAGTTAGATAGAGATTATTGGCAAGTGCTGAGGGCTACTTGGAAAGGGTGGAGAGCATTAAGAGAATATTATCAAGAATTAAGGTCTCAGCAACAACAAACTGAATATAAAATTGCTCTTTTAGGTCATGAATATATTGTTTATGATTCTCATATTAGTATGGATTTAGTCGATCATTTGCAGGATAGAGGAATTGGTGTTATTACTGCTAATATGTTGTCTGACTCTGCAATTAAAGATGGTTTGTCCTATCTATCTAAGGATATGTTCTGGACCTTTAGTAAACGTATGTTAGGAGCGGCCTATCACTTTTTTAATCGAGGGGATATAGATGGCATTATCCAGCTGACGGCATTTGGTTGTGGTCCTGATTCTTTAGTAGGAGAGATGATAGAACGAGAAGCTAAACAACAAAGTGATCAACCTTTTATGTCTCTGAATTTAGATGAACATACAGGAGAGGCAGGATTAATTACTAGATTAGAGGCCTTTGTTGATATGATCTGTTGGGAGGGGGTATAGATGAAGGCTACTTTTCCACATATGGGAACTATGGATATAGCAGTAAAGACTCTATTAAAAGAATTAGATTTAGAGGTGATTCCTCCACCTCCAACTACTAAACGTACTCTAGAACTAGGAGTCAAATATGCCCCTGAGTTTGCTTGTCTACCTCTAAAGATTAATATTGGTAATTTTATTGAAGCTTTAGAGCAAGGAGCTGATACAATTGTAATGGGAGGTGGAGCAGGTCCTTGTAGATTTGGTTATTATGGTGAAGTGGAAAGAAAGATTTTAAATGATTTAGGTTATGATTTTGAAATGATTGTATTAGAGCCAGTTCAGCTTAGCTGGCAGCAATTTTATGAAAAGTTAAAGTTATTATTAGGAAATATTTCTTGGTGGAAATTGATTAGTGCTTGGAGAAAAGGCTGGGCCAAAGCTAAAGGGATGGATCATCTGAGTCAAACAGTTAATCAGCTAAGACCATACTTAGTTGATAGAAAAGAAGGTACTAAAGTATATAAAGAAGGTCTAGAGTTAATAGACCAAGCTGATTCAATAAAAGAGACTAGATCAGTAGTAGATAAGGTAGAGAATAGATTCTCGAACTTAGAAAGAAGAAATAATTATACTCCTCTGAAAGTAGGAATGGTAGGTGAAATCTTTGTAGTTTTAGAGCCTTTTACTAACTTCAATTTAGAGCAGAAATTAGGTGAACGAGGGATTATAGTAGATAGATCTATTTACTTAACAGATTGGATTAGAGAGAATTTATATTTAGGATATTTTAAGGATAAGGATAAACACGAAAAGATAGAGAAAGCAGCCAAGCCTTATCTTAATCATTTTGTAGGAGGTCACGGTTTAGAATCAGTAGGAGAGACAGTCCTCTATGCTGAAGATGGCTATGATGGGGTAGTTCATCTAGCTCCTTTTACCTGTATGCCTGAGATTATAGCCAATAGTATTCTACCTACTATTAGTCAGAATTTAGATATTCCTATATTATCTTTAAGTGTTGATGAACAGACTGGAGAGGCAGGTTTTATTACTAGATTAGAAGCTTTTGTAGATTTATTGGCCCGTAAAAAGGAGAAAAAAGAGGAGGAGCAGGTAGTATGAAACAAGGTTATTTAGGAATTGATGTTGGTTCAGTAAGTACTAATATAGCAGTTGTTGATTCAGATCAGAATATAATTGAGAAACTATATTTACGAACCAATGGTCAACCAATTGATGCTATTCAAAAAGGTTTAGCTAAAATTAGAGATAAGATAGATATTGAGGTTTTAGGTGTGGGGACTACAGGTAGTGCCAGAAATTTAGCTGGAGTAATTGTAGGGGCCGATGTAGTCAAAAATGAGATTACAGCTCATGCTGTAGCTGCATCTAATGTAGTATCTGGAGTGCAGACAATCTTAGAAATTGGAGGTCAGGATTCAAAGTTAACAATTTTAAGAGATGGTGTAGTAGTTGATTTTGCTATGAATACTGTTTGTGCTGCGGGAACAGGATCATTTTTAGATCAGCAAGCTAGTCGATTAAATATACCTATTGAAGAATTTGGAGATTTAGCTTTAGATGCAGAGAATCCTGTTAGGATAGCAGGTCGCTGTTCAGTCTTTGCTGAATCGGATATGATTCATAAACAACAGTTAGGACATAATTTAGCAGATATTATAGCTGGATTATGTCAAGCTATGGTTAGAAATTATTTAAATAATGTAGGTCAAGGAAAAGAGATTTTAGGACCAGTTGTCTTCCAGGGAGGAGTAGCTGCTAATAGTGGAATTAAAGCTGCTTTCGAAAAAGAGTTAGGAGCGGAAGTAATTGTACCTGAGTATCATGATGTAATGGGTGCTATTGGTTCGGCGTTGTTGGCCCAAGAAGCAGTTTCTAGAAAAGAAGAATCTGACTTTAAAGGATTTGATACTTCAGATTTTGATTACCATGCTTCTAGTTTTGAATGTAGTGATTGTCCTAACCACTGTGAAATCATTAATATTCATCGAGATGATGAGGTTATTGCTCGTTGGGGATCTAAATGTCCTAAATGGGAAGCAGTATAATTAGCATATAGAGGCGTTTTTATCTGAAACAGCCAAGCAAACTCCATCTAAATAGTTTATTTAGGTGGAGAGGTTCACAATCGCCTATATATATTTCATTGACAAATATTATAATATTATATATAATAATTACCGTACAGAACTGACTGGTCAGTTCTGTGATAACTTATATAAGTATAAATTAGGAGGGGAATTATGAATAAAATATTAAAGTGGCCTTGGATAGTTATTGCTATAATAAGTATTATTACTATTTTCTTAGCTATTCAAGTGCCAAATATAAAGATTAATAATGCTGTCAAAATATTTTTGCCACATAATCATCCAGCAAAAGTTAATAATGAACAGATGGAAGAGATATATGGTAGTTCTGATGTAATAGCAGTAGCTATAAAAAGTAAGAAAGGAGCCATTCTATCTAAAGATAATATTGTAGCTATAGAAGAAATAACTAGTGATTTAGAAGAAATAGTCAATGTAGATGAGGTAACCTCACTTACTAATGCAGACTATATTGAAGGTACTGCAGAAGGAATGAAAGTAAATGAATTAGTAACAGAATCTATAGCTAATAAAGAAAAACTTAAAGATAAACTTATTTCGTGGGATTTATATAAAGATAATCTGTATACTGATGAATTAAATGCTACTCAAATTAGTATTAAATTAAAATCAGAGCTTACAATTAATGAGAAAGAAGAAGTTTATTTTAAGATTCAAAAAAAGTTGAAAAAATATAAAGATAGTAATTTTAAATTTCATATTGCAGGTAGTCCAGCTATTAATGTTTTGATGGGTAATAATATGGAGTCTGACTTAAAAAGGTTAATACCATTTGTTATTGGTGTTGTTTTAATATCTTTATATCTTTCCTTTAAGAATTTAGGGGGAGTAGTTTTACCTATCTTAACAGTTCTAATCAGTACGATTTGGACTTTAGGAATAATGGCTTTATTAAATATTCAATTAACAATGGTATCAACAGTTATTCCTGTCTTATTAGTTGCAGTGGGAAGTGCTTATGGAATACATATTATTAGTCATTATTATGATGATTTAAGAGAAAAGAATGAAAAAATGACAGAAGATGAACATCGACAAGTAGTTTTAGAAACCGTAACTAAAGTTGGTAAGCCAGTTTTATTAGCTGGATTAACTACTATTGTAGGTTTTGGTTCTTTAGGAACAAGTAATATAGTTCCTATTAAAGAATTTGGAATCTTCACAGCAGTTGGGGTAGCAACTGCTTTGATTGTAGCATTAACTTTAATTCCAGCAATTTTATTAGTTAGGCATAATAATTTACAGTATGATGAAGATGAAAATGGCGCTCAGGGGTTTATAGATAAGGTGATTCTTGGTTTATATCACTATTTTTCTAAAAAAAGGATTCGAGTTTTGGTTCTAGCTCTAATTATTATTATTATCTCTAGTTATGGTATGTCGCAGATTGTAATTGATAATATAATGATTAAAATGTTTAAAGAAGATACTAAAATTAGGCAAGGAGATAAATTTATAAATAATAATTTTGCTGGAACCAATATTCTTAATGTGTTAGTAGATGGAGAAGATAAAGGTAGTTTAACTAATCCAGAAGTTTTAAAGCAGATGGAAGGACTAAAAAGTTATTTAACTACTAAATATGATGAAGTAGGTAAGGTTACTTCAGTTGCTGATTTTATAAAACGCATGAATAAAGTAATGAATTATCCTCAAGAAGAGACTACAGTAGCAAAAAGTAATTCTAACAAATCTATTACTAGTGAAGAGACTACAAATAGTTTTGGAAAAGAAAGTACAACTGAATTTGGGACAGAGACTACTTCTGATTTTGAGCAGGAGACTACCTCTAGCTTTGGAGCAGAAACAACAAGTGATTTTGGAGGGCAAGAAACTACTTCTGACTTTGGAACTAAAGATAAAGTTACTTCACAACAAAGTAAAGAAAGTAGTTTAGATTCTAAGTCTCCTTCACAAGAGAAGATATCAGAAAAAGAAATGGTAAGTTTACTTAATAAAGCTATTATAAAAGCTAAAAAGTTGAATTTGACTGGTGAAGAATTAGTAGAAGCTATAAATAAAGAATTGAATTATAAAGGTGCAGCATATAATGAAATTCCTTATGACCCAGCTAAATATTCTGTAGCAGATAGAAAACAATTAAAAAATCTTATTTCTCAGTATTTATTAATGTATTCTGGAAGCTTAGACGATTTAATTAATGATCAATTAGAACCTTCTAAAGCAAGAATTATGGTTCAAATAAAGACAGGAAGTAATATAGTTACTAAGAAGATCAAAGAAGATATCAAAAACTATGTTGCTGAAAACTTCCCTGAAGGATATCAAATATCAGTTACTGGGCATGCTAATATGTCTCTGGCAGTTAATAATTTGATAGTATCAAGTCAAATTACAAGTATTTTAATATCATTAGTAATAGTGTTTTTGATTGTAGCACTTAACTATAAGTCAATTATTGCTGGATTTTATGGAATAATTCCATTAAGTATTTCTCTGTTGATAAACTTTGGAGTGATGGGTTTTGCAGGAATTAGATTAGATATTGCTACTTCAATGGTAGCTTCTATAGCAATAGGTATTGGAGTAGATTATACAGTTCATTTTCTAGCAGAATATTATCATCAGCGACAACAGACTGATGATTTAGAAGTGGTCTGTCAAAATACTTTATTGACTTCTGGAAAAGCAATAATATTCAATGCTGTCTCTGTAGCAGCTGGTTTTTCTGTCTTGTTATTTTCTAATTTCACACCGCTGATCAACTTAGGTTTATTAGTTACTTTAACCATGATAACTTCATCTTTAGCAGCAATGACAATATTACCAGCTTTATTAAATCTATTTAAGCCTAAGTTCATAAAGAAAGGTGCAGTAGGTGGGAAGGAAGTAGACAGTCTTAATTTTTAAGTAGGTGATTAATAATAATTAAAATAGAGGGGGAATAAGAATGAAGAAGAAAATATCGATTTTAGTATTAGGGTTAATTGTAATTTTAAGTACTAGTGCCTTTGCAACGACTGGAAAAGAAGTTATGGAAAGAGTGGAAAATAGAGATACAGGAACTACAATGCATGCTTTAATGGGGATGGATTTAATAGATGAAACAGGAGAAGTAAAACCTAGAACTTTAGAGGTATGGGGAGAAACTTATAACCAATCAGAAGATCTATCACGAACTATTATGGAATTTAGAACTCCAGCCTCTGTACAGGGGACTAGATTTTTGCAGGTTGAGAACAAAAATCGAGATGATGATAAATGGATTTATCTACCCGCTTTAGGCAGAGTGAGAAGAATTGCTGCCTCTCAAGGAGATAGTTCTTTTATGGGGTCTGATTTTACTTATGATGATATGGAAACTAGAGAAGTAGAGGAAGATAAACATAAATTATTACGACAAGAAAAGTTAGGTAAATATGAATGCTATGTAGTAAAATCTGTACCCAAAGATTTAAAAGCATCCCAGTATGCTAAAAGAATTTCTTGGGTGACAAAAAAGCATTCTATTCCTGTTAGAGTAGAAATGTATAGTAAAAAAACAGGAGAAGTAGAGAAGGTAATGAAAGTGAAGCAAAATATTAAGAAGGTTCAAGGGATTTGGACTATTTTTAATACTATTATGAAAGATAAAGAGACTGGACACTCTACTAGGTTATATGTTAAACGTAGTAAGGCAGGAGCACCTTATATTGAATATAATAAGAGAATTAGTCCCCAAAGATTTACTAAACGATTCTTAAGAACTGGAAGATAAATTTAACGATAATTAATAAAATATTTTTGAGGGGGGAATAATATGAGAAAAGTGGTAGTGACTACATTATCATTATTATTATTATTTAATATAGTTATGGTTAATACTGTCCAATCAGCAGAGAGTGCTTTTAATCAAGGTAGTTCAGGGCCAAAAGCTAACGAGACTAGCGCTTTCGGTGAAAGTGCATTTGGTGATAGTACTACAGGATTTGGAGCCAGTTCTGATAGGTTAAGTTGGGGAGGAAGTTTAAAGTTTGATATTAGAGAACTTATAGATGATCAGTTAGTAGACAATTCTACAACAGAATTAGATCTAGATTTAGATTATAAAAAGGATAACTCAGAACTGAAAACCACTTTAAATTTTGATAGCTCTAAAGAGGATACAGCTAATATTGAAGAAACCTTTATGAGATTATACTATGATAATTTTGATTTAGTTGCAGGTAAGAAGAAAGTAGTCTGGGGTAAAGGGGATCGGTTACATGTAGTAGATAATTTAACGGGAGAAGATTTGACTGATTTTGTTAATCCTGATTATTTAGATAGACAGATTGGTGAAGAGATGATAAAATTGAATTATTATCTAGGTAATGGAACTTTAGAAGCAGTTTATACACCTGAGTTTACTTCTGATCAATATGCTGAATCTGGGAATTGGAAATCAAGTCTTATAGAAAATAAGTTAGGAAAGATTAATAAGTTATTTGGATCTGATTTGCAATTGGGTGACTTAGAGCAAGAAGATGATGATGGTCAGTTTGCTCTACGATATACTAATTCTAAAAGTGGTTATGATTATGGATTTTCTCTCTATCAAGGTTATTTAAGAAGTCCAAGTATTACTAATGCTAATAATCCATCTAATACTAAAATAGATTATGATCGAGTAACTACTTTAGGAACAGAGTTTAGTTCTGTAATTGCTGGGGTTAACTCTCGAGCTGAATTAGCTTACTATTTAACAGAAGATAGATCTGGTACTGATCCAACAGTACATAATAATAAAGTAGCTTGGTTAGTTGGTGGAGATAAGGATATAGGGTTGCATAATGTTAATATTAACTTACAGATAAAGAGTGAGTTAGTATTAGATAAAGATGAAGTTAAAGATAATACTAATCTAGCAACTAGAAAGATTGATATAGATTATAATCAAGATGGCGATTATTTTACTAATCTAGTAGCTCTTGAAATAACAGATAAATTTAAAAATGAAACTATCTTACCATCGATTACTTTAACTTATAATGTAGAAGATCATGACTATATGTTAGATAATGAAATAGAATATAAACTTAAAGATGATACTAGCTTAAAATTAAATTATAAGTTATTTGCAGGAGATGAGGATACTAACTTTGGTCAATTCGATGATAATGATTACTTATCTGCAACATTTAAATATGATTTTTAATAAGTAATTGAGGAGTTGGAATTATGCATCCTAAGAAAGAACTAATTTTTACAGTAGCTGTAGCAGAGTTTTCAAAAAAGGGAGCCGATAGTACTACAATGCAGGAGATTGCTCAAGAGGCTGGTGTAGGAAAAGGAACATTATATCGCTATTTTGATAATAAAGAAGATTTAATTTCCTCATTAATAGAGACTGGTTTTAAAGACCTAACAAGTCAAATTCAAAGAGAAGTAGATAATATTACAGATCCGCAGAAGAAACTAGAGAAATCAATTAGTATTCAACTTGAATTTTATAATCAAAATCGAGATTTTAGTAAGTTTTTAACTAGAGAAATATGGGGTTATAAGAGTAAGTTTGAAGAGAATATTAGACAGATTAGAGGTAGTCATACTGTAGTTTTGGAAGAAATTATAGAAGAGGGAATTGCTAGTGATAAATTTAAAGATTTAAATATAGAAACAGCTGCTGCTTCTTTAATTGGGATGGTAAATATAACAGCACTACATTGGTTTATGTTCAAGGATGAGTTTTTGGTAGATCAGATTAAGGATGAAATCATTGAGTTATACTTTAATGGATTAATTAAAGATTGAGTCCTCTCTTAACATTTATATATATTATAAAGGCCAACTATCTTGTTGGCCTTTTCTATGTGTTGAACTATAATTTTACTAATGAAAGAATAGTTCATCTAACAAATCAATACTTCATCAGATATAATAAGAGACGAAAAGATAAGAATTAGATAGGAGTGAAAGTGATGTACTTTAAGTATTTACCTATTTTGTGTGGATTACTTGTGTCAGTAATCTTTGGTTTTTCTTTTATATTTACTAAAGAAGCATTATCAGTTATTAGTACTTTTCATCTGTTAGGTTTTAGATTTGCTATAGCTACATTATTACTTACTATATTAAATATAATGGGAATTATTAAACTGGATTTTAAAGAAAAGAATATTAGATTATTATTCTTATTAAGTTTCTTTCAACCAGTAATTTATTTTATCTGTGAAACAGTAGGGATTAGGTTAACTACCTCTTCTGAAGCAGGAATGATGATAGCATTAATTCCTGTAAGTGTTACTATTTTAGCGGCTATCTTTCTTAATGAAAGACCAGCCTTAAAACAGATTGGATTTATTATTTCTTCAGTGGTGGGAGTATTATTTATTATTGTTATGAAAGGAAGTTTAAAGTTTAGTGGTCAGCTAGGAGGTATTTTATTCTTATTAGGTGCAGTTTTGTCGGCTGGATTCTATAATATTCTGTCTCGTAAATCCTCTCTAGAATTTAAACCAGTGGAAATAACATATGTTATGATGTGGATTGGGGCTTTATTCTTTAATGGAGTAGCTATTATTCAACATCTTAATCAAGGGCAGTTGGCCCAGTATTTTGCTCCTTTAAGAAATTCAAAAGTTTTAATGGCAATCATTTATTTAGGAATATTATCATCAGTAGCAGCCTTCTTTATGGTTAATTTTATGCTTTCTAAGTTAGAGCCTTATCAGTCTGCTGTCTTTACTAACTTTACGACTGTAGTTTCAATAGTAGCAGGAGTAGTATTTCGAGGAGAACCTTTTTACTGGTTTCATTTAGTAGGAGCTTTATTAATTTTGATAGGTGTTTGGGGAACTAACTATTATGGAGTTTCCAAAGAAGTTGCTACTGGATAAGTGTTTTTCATTATTTAATTAGCTTAAGTCAAGAGTTAATAAGTAGAGTTAGCTTGAAGGGAATAATTAATTTGATTAAAGATTTTCAAATCAACGATATAATTGATTATAGCTTAAACTATTCGCTTGAAGCTAGCTTTTTATTTAAATCAACCTTCTTCTTGCAAGTATCCGGTATTATTTATTTGATAACGTTATGTTACTTATTTTATGATTGTGATGAAGTCTGGATTGTAACAACTACTAATAAACTTTCTAATGATGTTAATAAGACAGCTACTATATTAGGAGTTGAAATAGTTAATCGAAGGACTTTAAATCAGTACTTAGTAGATATAGGATTCTGTCAACAGAGTGAAAAAAGAAAGGTGAAGAACTCAGAACCAGAGAAGAAAGATACTAATAAGCAGACAAAGATTGTAGGAGAAATCTGTCCTAAATGTGGCAGTAAAATGGAGATTGAAGAAGGAAAGTATGGTCAGTTTTGGGGATGTAGCCAGTTTCCTGATTGTAAAGAAACAGTTAGTATCAAAGAATAGCCAAATAATTGATAATTAATTTCAAAAAGGTTTGACAAGATAGACTAATTATGTTAAGCTATTTCCAACTGAATAAAACGATAGAGGAGCAACAATTATCAGTACTTCTAAGAAGCTAAGGTTAAGCGTAGAATTAGAAGGAAAGGGATTATTGCCGAAGCTCTAAAAGAGATTACCAGCTTTTAGAGTTGGTAATATAACTAATAGTTATATTACTGCCATTTCTGTGGAGAGCTATTTTAGGACTGGGATACGGTTATGAGATAAGTTGGCTCATAACCATTTTTTATTATTAGTAATCAAAAATTAGTGTGAGAAAATAGTAATATAGAGTAGGGAGAAAGGAGTATAGATTATGAAATTACAAGGAACAATGGAGATTAATGAGAAGGGAACTTTAGAGATTGCTGGTCATGACTTAGAGGATATTGCCGAGGAATATGGAACAGCGCTATATATATTAGATGAAGCTGAAATCAGGAATAACTGTCGTGCTTACAGAGAGTCTTTTGAGAAGTGGTATCCTAATTCGGAGACTTTATATGCTAGTAAGGCCTTCTTATCTGTAGCAATGGCTAAGATTATTGACCAAGAAGGATTAGGTTTAGATATTGTATCAGGAGGAGAGTTATATACAGCTTTAGAGGCTGACTTTCCAGTAGAAAAGCTTTATTTTCATGGTAATAATAAGACACCTGATGAAATTGAAATGGCTTTAGATGCAGAAGTAGGTACTTTTGTAGTCGATAATCAGTATGAGTTGGAGTTATTAAATCAATTAGCTGGTAAACATGGAGTAGTGCAGGAGATTCTACTTAGAGTTACACCAGGTATTGAAGCTCACACTCATAGTTATATTCAGACTGGACAGACAGATTCTAAATTTGGAGTAGGAGTTCAAAATGGTTTAGCTCTAGAGGTAATCAAAGATGCTAAAGAGCTAGATAATGTTAAATTGACAGGATTACATTGTCATATTGGTTCTCAAATCTTTAAGCTGAAGTCATTTGGTAAGGCAATTGAGATTATGATGGACTTTGTTGAGGAAGTTAAAGAAGAGACAGGGTTAGTAATGGAGAAGTTAAACTTAGGTGGTGGAATTGGTATTCCTTATACTGAAGAAGAGAATAAGCCAAGTATTGATGATTATGCTCGGATTGTAACAGAAACAATTAAAGATACATGTGAAAGATTAGATATGCCACTACCAAAGATTATTAATGAACCAGGGCGGTCTATTATTGGTACTGCTGGTTCTACACTTTATCGCGTAGGTTCGGTAAAAGAGATTCCTGATATTAGAAAGTATGTTGCTGTTGATGGTGGTATGCCAGATAATATTAGACCTGCTCTTTATGATGCTGAATATGAAGCTACTATAGTTAATAAAGCAGATCAAGATCCAGAAGAGGAAGTAACAATTACAGGTAAGTGTTGTGAATCTGGTGATATTTTAATTAAGGATATTGAATTGCCTAAAGCAGAGTCTGGTGATCTATTATTGACTTCTTGCACAGGAGCTTATGGTTATGCTATGAGTAGTAATTATAATGGTTTAACTAGACCAGGAGTCTTATTATTAAGTGAAGATAGTGTAGACTGGATTGTTAAGCCTGAAAATTATAAAGATCTAATAGCTAATGATGTAGTACCAGAACGATTAAAGTAATTAGTAATAAATAATTAAATTTATAAACTAGTAAGGGCGCCTTAGGGCGCTCTACTTTTTTTCTGTCACCTTTTATGGTATAATAATAAGGTGTGTCACTTTTAGTGACACAGCTATCAGCTGTCTGCTATGTGCTATTAGCTAATTCAAAACTTAATTCACTATGAATTCTATATTCTAGGGATTTTATTGCATTTATGATTTTGATTCAGCTCACGAATCATAGCATATGGCTAATAACCGTGGCACGAAAGTGCCACTTTATATCAATAATTTAATAAGATGATTAGTGAATAATAAATAATAAATAACAAGGGATAGAAAGTAATTTTTATTATAATTATTTTTGAATTTAACTGTAAATTGTAAACTAATAAAAGGGTGATAAAATGGAAATAATCACTAGTCACCAGCGAACTGATTTTGATGGATTGGCTGCTATGGTAGCAGCAAAGAAGTTATATCCAGAAGCTAGAATGGTTTTTTCAGGTAAGTTAGCTAATAATGTAAAGAACTTTATGGCTCTTTATAAAGATAGAATTCCTATTAAACGAGTTAGTGATATAGATAAACCAGAGGTAGAAAGAGTTATTATGGTGGATAATGATCTACCTGCTAGGACAGGTTCGTTAGCTGATTTATTTGAAAAGGAGCAGGTTGATATATTGATCTATGATCATCATCAGGAGAATACAGCTGTTGATGATGATAAAATTATTAAGTCTGTTGGAGCTACGACTACTATCTTAGTAGAGAAATTGTTACAGCAGGAGGTAGAGATTACTTCTTTTGAAGCGACTTTATTTGCATTGGGAATTTATGAAGATACAGGAAGTTTGATTTATCAATCAACTACTTCTTTAGATGTTCAAGTTGTAGCTTCTTTATTAGAGCAAGGGGCCAACTTAGAGATTGTTGAAGAGTATATAGATTACTCTCTAGATCGTAAACAACAGAAGTTATTTAATAAATTATTAGATTCTTTACACCAGATTTCAGTTAAAGGCTTAAAGATTGATACTTTTCAGGCTGAAGTGGAGGAGTATATTCCTGATATTGCCTTGTTGGCCCATAAGTTAAATGAATTACATAATTGTGATGCTTTATTTGTTGTAATTAAGTTTGCAGGTGAAGATAAAGTTTTGGTTATTGGTCGTAGTAATAGTGATAATATTAATGTAGCAGAAATATTAAATCACTTTGGAGGGGGAGGCCATAATCGAGCTGCTTCAGCTACAGTTAAGTGTAATGAAGGGTGTGATCTCTTAGCTTGGGAACAGAAAGTCTTACAGGTAGCACGAGAAAAGGTTAATCCGTCAGTCTTAGTTGAAGATATAATGTCTAGTCCTGTCAAGACAGTTACTCCTGATACAACAATGGAGGAAGCAGATGAGATTATGTTACGTAAAGGTTGGTCAGGCTTAGTAGTCTGTGATGATAATGAATTAGTTGGTATTATCTCTAAGCGAGATATTGATAAGGTCAGAAATTATGATCTACTTCATGCTCCTGTCAAAGGGTATATGTCGACTAAGGTAATTACTATTGAACCTGAAGCCTCATTAAAGGAAGTCCAAGAAGAGATTGTTGAGCATGATATTGGGCGACTACCTGTAATTGATAAAGAGGATAATATAGTAGGAATTGTGACTCGCAATGACCTGTTAAGATTATTCTATGGTACTGATGATTATCTTAAGAATCGTCAGAACTTATATGGACGTAGTCTGGTACAGGTTCAAGAGAGGAGATATGATGTAACTGAAGAGCTTAAACTAGTAGATAGAGAGATTATTGAACTACTACAGCAGGCTGGTGAATTAGCTGATGAACTTGGTTATAATCTATATATTGTAGGTGGCTTTGTTAGAGATTTATTATTAGATAGGATTAATTTAGATCTTGACTTGGTGGTAGAAGGTGAAGGGATTGAGTTTGCTAAGATGTTGGCTCAAGAGTTAAATGGAGATCTTGATTTATACCATGATTTTGGGACAGCAGTTGTTGATTTAGGTGATTTGAAGTTAGATATTGCTACTACTAGAGTCGAGTATTATCCTTATACTGCTAGTCTACCTGAAGTTGAGTCTGGTTCAATTCAGCAGGATCTTTTCCGGCGTGATTTTACTATTAATGCTTTAGCTATTCAGCTTAATCCAGATTCTTTCGGTCAGTTAGTTGATTATTTCAATGGTAAAGCAGATTTGGAATCAGGGATTATTCGTCTACTACATAACTTTAGTTTATATGATGATCCAACAAGAGTCTTTCGTGGATTGCGATTTGCTAGTCGTTATGGATATCAATTTGATGAACAGACAGAAGATTTAATTAGACAGGCTATTGAATTAGATGTAATTGATAAGCTGAGTCCTAATAGGTTGTTTGGTAAGCTAGAGCATGGTCTAAAAGATGCACACCCTAAAGTATTTATTGATCTATTGGCTGACTATGGAATACTAAGTTACTTTATTGATGGACTGTCTTGGGATAATGAGAAAAGAGAGTTGGCCCAGCAAGTAGATAGAGTGCTAGACTGGTTAGCTAATTTAGAAATAGAGGTCAAGTTTGGGCAGTGGATGCTTTATTTAATGGTTTTAGTATCTAATCTGGGTAGTAGACAATTAGAAGAGTTTAGTACTAAGTTTAATTTAACTAGTAATTTAACCCAATATGTAGAGTTTACTCAACAAGTTGATAAGGTAACTACTAAATTAAAGGAAGTTGAGCAGAATAGTAAAATATACTATACTTTAGAGGTCTTAGATTTAGAGGAGTTACTATTTGTTTTAGTTAATGACTTTAGTTTAGAGGATAAGATTGGTCTTTATTTAGAAGAGTTAAAGTGGGTTGAACTAGAAGTTGGTGGTCAGGATATTATTGATTTAGGTTATCAACCTGGCCCTTATTTTAAAGAAGTGTTGGATAAAGTAAAACAAGCTAAATTAAATGATAAGATAGATTCTTACCAAGAAGAAGAATCATTTCTAAAAGATTGTTTAGAAGAAAGGGGGTAAAGAATGGGAGGCTTTATTGGTGAGTTAATATTATTAATTCCTATATTATTGTTATCATTATCAATGCATGAGTTTGCTCATGGAAAGATGGCAGATATATTAGGTGATCCTACTCCAGAGGCGACAGGGAGGTTGACTTTAAATCCATTGGCCCATTTGAGCTTTTTAGGTACTTTTGTTTTATTGATTACTAGAAGATTTGGTTGGGCCAAGCCAGTTCAAATAAATCCTAGATATTTTGAAAATGAAAAGCGAGGTATGATGTTAGTTGGGTTAGCAGGTCCATTGGCTAATATCTTATTAGCAGTTTTATTTGCTGTAATTTACAATCATTTACCTTTTTTATATTCATTTTTAAATCCAAGGGTGATAGCTCTCTTCTTTCGGATTGCTATTGGTGTTAATTTAGGTTTAGCTATATTTAATCTGATTCCTGTACCACCTTTAGATGGTTCTAAGATCTTAGAAGGTATTCTACCGAGCAGTATGAATCATATTATATATAACCTTAAAGCTTATGGGCCATTCTTTTTATTGTTATTTTTATTTATGGGGTGGTTAGATTTTATTATTAATCCAGCTTTCAATATATTATTTAGGTTGATTTTACAAGTTTAAGTTGTTAGTGTGAGGAATCAGTGTGTGTTATCAGTAAAATTATAGAGTGACACTTTCGTGCTATAGTTAGTAGTCGTCTGTCGTCAGCAGATATGCTTTATCACGAAGAGTTTCTATGAAATTCGTAGGGTCAGCTAAGTCAAATTCAAAATCATAAATACATTAAAAAACATTAAAACATAGGAATTATCAAGAGACAGCAGATGACAGATAGCTGTAGCACTTTAAAGTTAACCATCTACAAAATTAAGACTATTTTAATATAAAATATTATACAATTAGGAGGTATGACAAGTGGGAGATAAAGGTACTATTTTAAGTGGTTCACGCCCAACAGGTAAATTACATTTAGGACATTTAATTGGTGTTTTAGATAACTGGAAGAATCTACAGGATGATTATAACTGTATTTTTGAGGTAGCAGATTGGCATGCACTAACGACTAAGTATGATGAGACGGAGAATATTAAGCAGCATACTAGAGAGATGGTAGCTGATTGGATTAGTGCTGGAATTGATCCTGAAAAAAGTACGTTATTTATTCAGTCAGATGTACCAGAGATTGCTGAATTACATTTATTATTATCTATGATTGTTTCTGTAGGGCGTCTAGAGCGAAATCCTACTTATAAAGAACAGACTGAAGAGTTAGGTAAGAAAGATTCTATTCCATTTGGATTATTAGAGTATCCAGTCTTACAGGCAGCAGATATTCTATTTCCTAAGGCAGATACTGTACCAGTAGGTGAAGATCAACTGCCACATATTGAGATTACACGAGATATTGCTCGTAGATTTAATTACTTATACGAAGAAGTATTTCCTGAACCAGAACCTAAATTAGCTAAGGTGCCAAGACTGCCTGGTTTAGATGGCAGGAAGATGAGTAAAAGCTATGGTAATGCTATCTATCTAGCTGATGACGAAGAAGAAATTAAGAATAAGGTTAATCAGATGGTAACAGATCCTGATCGAGTGAGATTAAGTGATCCAGGAAATCCAGATGTCTGTTCTGTCTATAGTTTCTATGAGATATTTAATGAAGATGAATGTGCTGAAATTAAAGAAGGATGTGAAAGTGCTGATTTAGGTTGTGTAGCTTGTAAGCAAGGTTTAGCTGATGAGTTGAATGATAGATTAGCAGGTATTCGCCAGAAGAGAGAAGAATTATTAGCTAATCCAGAAGAGATAGATCAAATTTTAGAAGAAGGGACTAAGAAGGTAAGGAAGTTGGCCCGAAAAACACTTGAGGAAGTTAGATCGGCAATGAATTTAAAATAGGAGTGGAAAGATGAGCTACGAAGTAAAGGTTGAAAGTTTTGAAGGGCCAATAGATCTACTATTACACCTACTTAATAAGAATGAAGTAGAGATCTATGATATTCAAATAGCAGAGATTACAGAACAGTATTTAAATTATATTGCTACTATGCAGCGATTGGATTTAGATGTAGCTAGTGAATTTCTAGTAATGGCAGCTAAGTTAATGGAGATTAAAGCTCAAAACCTATTGCCAAGTAAGAAACAAGATGAGAATGATGATGATGAAGAAAAGGATCCACGCCAGCAGTTAGTAGAGCGGTTGTTAGAGTATAAAAAATATAAGAATCTAGCCTCTAAACTACAGAACTTTGAAGAGAAACAACAAAAATCTTATACTAGAAATGTAGCTCCTTTATTAGGAAAGTTGGAGTTTGAAGAAGAAAATCCATTAGAAGATGTGGAACTAACTGACTTTGTAGGTGCTTTCCAGAAAGTTTTAGCTAGACATGAGATTAGACAAGAGGAAACTAAAGAAGAAAAAGAGAAAGAAGAGAAGGGAATCTCTCATCTTAATCCTGAGGAGGTAACTATTGAAGAACAACAAGGTTATATTATGCAGCAGGTATTGAATCAGGCAGGGAATATGACCTTTGTTGACTTATTCTCTGATTTAGAATCTAAGTTAGAGATAGTAGTTACTTTTATGGCTCTGTTAGAATTAATTAAACTAAAGGAGTTACGAATAGAACAAGAAGATAGCTTTGCTACAATTAAGATTTATCATGTTAGGAGTGGTAGTGATGGAAGAGACAGAAACTAAAGCAGTAGTAGAAGCTTTATTATTTATGGCAACTGAACCACTAGAAGTTAAAGAGATTAAGAAAGTAACTGATTTAACTACTAAGGAGATTAAAGACCAACTAGCTACCCTTAAAGAAGAGTATCAAGCTCAAGATAAAGGAATTGAACTAGTAGAAATTAATCATGGTTTTCAGTTTCAAACTAAATCTCAATACCGCTCCATTGTTAAAGAATTTCATAAGCCTGATGAAGATAATACATTGAGTCAAGCTGGTTTAGAGACTTTAGCAATTATTGCTTACAAGCAACCGGTAACTAGATCAGAAATTGAAGAAATTAGAGGTGTTAATGTAGAAAAGGCTCTTAAGACAGTTCAGAAACGAGGTTTGGTAGAAGAGAAAGGTCGTAAAGATGCTATTGGACGGCCAATTATCTATGGTACCACCCAGAGATTTCTTGAGTATATGGGACTAAAGAGCCTTAATCAGCTACCACCTCCAAAAGAGTTTGATCAGGTAGATGAAGCAGAAGTAGAAGAAAAACTAGCAGAGTAAATTAACCAGATGCTTAATTGCATCTGGTTTTTTTATTTGTGACTATTTTCGATAAAAATTTGCATTTATCTATTAAATAAGATATTATACTGGAAAGATTATGTCATATTGTATATTAAATACATGAATTGGTTATACAAATTATAAATCAATTTTAAAAGAGGTGCCAATTCATGTCTAATAAGAATTCTATTATCAAAGAAGTAGAGGAGAAAATTAAGCTAAAAGGGTACAGTTCTAACACAATAGAATCTTATTTAAGTCATATTAGTAAGTTTACTAGTTTCATCGATAAGGAATTAAAAGCAATTACTAATAGGGACGTAAAAGAATATACTTTATTTTTATTAGAGGAAGAAGAGTTATCGCATTCATTTGTTAATCAGGCAATTAGTGCCATTAAGCTTATGGGAGAAGTTTTAGATAAGAATAATATTTCTGTTAAGGTACCAAGACCTAAAAAAGAAAAAAAGCTACCAACTGTATTAAGTGAATCAGAAGTAACAAATATACTAGAAGTACTTGATAATGAAAAGCATAAAACTATTTTGTACCTTATCTATTCGGGTGGGTTAAGAGTAGGTGAGGTTGTTAGATTAAAAGTTAAAGATATTGATAGTGATAGAATGATAGTTCGTATTCGCCAAGGCAAGGGAAAGAAGGATAGAGATACAATACTATCAAAAGCAGGACTCAAGCAGTTAAAGAAGTATTATAGATTGTATCAGCCTAACGAATGGTTGTTTCCAGGAGGCAAACCAGATTCTCATTTGACTGAGAGAAGTGTACAAAGGTTTTTTAAGAAAGCTTGTAGTAAAGCCAAAATTAAGAAAGATGTAACGGTACATAATCTAAGACATTCTTTTGCTACTCATTTATTAGAAAGAGGAACTGATTTGCGTTATATCCAAGAACTATTAGGACATAAAAGTTCAAAAACAACAGAAGTGTATACTCATGTTAGTAAGAATAGTATGAATAAAATTGAAAGTCCATTAGATAAGTTAATTGATTAGATTAATATATATAGAATCTTAACGACATACGTCGTAAAGATTCTATATAAGTTAGTATTAACGACATGTGTCGTTAATAAAAAAGTTAGCTGAAATCCTCTAAGATTATTTTGCTATTTAAATTTAGAGAAGGAAAGGAGTTATATTTATGAGAAAAGACTTAAAAAAAGAATTTGAAAATACAAAGATGATTTTTGTCAACATTGCATGGATGAAATATTATAGAGGACAAAATGAAAGAGACCAAATTCCTAAGAATAGTGGTGGAGGGAAAAGTAAATATCATGTAGAAGAAACAATGTTTTATGATATTGATGGATACTTATATGGATTCGCTTATCCAGGAAGTTACAATAATAAATGGAAAAAGTTAAATTTAAAAGGCCATTTTTCTGATTGTGTACAAAATGATGGTAGTAGTGATTATGTTGAAAATACACTTGTAGTTTGGGTTGCTCAAAAAGATAAGAGGAATAATAGTCCCCATGTAATTATAGGCTGGTGGAATAATGCTACAATATATAGGGAATATGAGAAAATTGAAAAACCATATATTAAAAAATGGTTTAATATTAAGGCTAAATTAGAAGATAGTTTTCTACTTGAAGAAAATGATAGAAATTATAAAATAGGCAGAAGGAAGACTGATGGTGTTGGATTTGGGCAATCTAATATTTGGTATGCAGATAGGGATTTTGAACAACAGTTTAAGTTTAAAGTGTATAAATATATAGATGATTGTGAAAATAGTAAAAATAATCTAGTAGCACAGTTTAAGTAGACTATTGTTTAATTTTGGGAGAGGATAAATAATGTTATTAAAAACTGACCTTAAAAAATATGATTTACCTAAGACTTATATAAGGAATGGAAAAGAATGTTTTCTAGACCCTATAAGAGAGAAGTTAATTATTAAAACTCCTGAAGAAATAATAAGACAGAAGATAATAAAATTTTTACAAGATAAAATAAAAGTTCCAAAGGGTAAAATAGAGCTAGAAATTCCTATGAGTTATTATAAAAAAAGAGCTAGAGGACGAGCAGATATAATTGTTTCTGCTTATACTGAGGATAATAAATTTGTACCAGTTCTAATAGTAGAATGCAAAGCTCCAAATGTACATTTAACAGACGAAGTATTTAAACAAGTACGAAAATACGATGAAATTATTTATGCAGACACAGTTGCTATAACTAATGGTAATTATTTCATAATAAAAAGTTGGGATTATGAAAAAGAGATTTACAGAAGTTTGGATAAATTGCCTACATATAAAGATTTAATTGATAAGAAAAACCTTGTGTTTGATACATCAGAGTATAAACCATGGAAACGACCTGATTTTAATAAAATAAATAACGATGAAGTTGTAGAGGAATTTATAAATAATGGATGGTTAAGTGAAAATAGTAGTGATATGTTACGTCCTTTTTTTATAAATCTTGCTGGATGTATTCAGAATGAAAATAATAAATTATCTTCACAAAAAATAAATGAAATTTCTTTAATTGAAGATGGAGGTATTAGATTTACTTCTTTTAGTAATGCATCAGGTGGGAGTTGGACAGGGTTATATAGATATTTTATCATAGAAGATAAAAGTAAGAATAATCAAATAATTAGTATTTCAATTATGGCAGGGGGATATAGCAAATCACCTAAAACTGTATTAGTTGTAGCGATAGATGATTATAAAAAAAGTCATAATTCTTTACAGTTAAATCTTGATAAATATACTTCTGTTAGTGAAAACAATTATAAAATTTGGCATAGTGGTGCGTTAACAGTTGGGAATTCAGGTAGAGTTAGAAATAAAGAAGTTGTTAATTTTATCAAGTCAAAATCACCTAATTTAGTTAAAAATAATAAAATATTTTTAGGCAGTTTTGATAATAAGAAAGAAATAAAAATTAATCAGAGTAGGACTAAAAAATTTTTAGGAAGATTAATGGAGTATGCATTATTAAGAGATGAGTTTAGAGAAATCAAACGGAGAGAATAGAGGACTTCAGCTAACATGGGGTTAGCTACATCCCAACTAGAGTGTATAGACAAAGGTGCGGATAACTTATGTCAGACTTAGAAGTTTAGTTAGAGTTAGGAGTATTAGATGGGGACGTCGCGAACCCCAGGGACGTTATGTGACATACCTGACTAATTATAGAGGTTTTAAAAGCCTAATATTATTTTTTTATAAACCAAATGGAAGTATTGATCATATTAGGAATAGATTGATTGAGGTTGACGAGGATTGAAGTTAATATCAAATTTGAGAGTAGTAGCAAGGGATAACTTATATAATTAACAGACTATAGTATTAGAATATAGATTTAAATTAGATAGCAGTTGCTGTCTAAGTAATTGGGAGCAGAGATAAATTGAACTAAGTTTGAAATTAGGTACTTTTGGAGTAATTATTGAGGTGAGCAGAAGTATAACAAGAAGAAGTTGCAGAGGGGTTTAAGGAATTAATCAATCCTCTTTTTTAAATTTTTTTAGTAAGGATAATAAGAGTAACTTTTACTAAATAGTAGAGAGTTTATATGAAATGTGAGAGAAAAGAGTAATCTATGTGCTTTTAAAAACTGAAAGGGTTGTTGAGGAAAATGAAAATATAGTAGTTTTTAAAGTAATAGTAGAGCAAGCTGATGTCAGGTACGGTCACATAACATAGGCTTATAGACATCAATGAAATTGTGGAGCAGAAAGAAGTGTTGATTTATGAAATTCAGAGTATAGAAAAATAATTGCGGGTACATTAATGGACGTCTTGAAGCCTAGGGACGTTATACGCCATCAATTTAATTTGGGAGGATAATACATTGGACAAATATAATTATTATGAAGAAGTTAAATCAAAATTAGAAGATAATGATTTTGAAGTTGATAGCTATACAGAAATAAGTTATGGAGTGCAATTTAATGTAAATTATAATAATAAAGAAGAATTAGTTAGAATTTATGAAAGTAAAAAGAAGGGAACAAGGTTAGATTTATCTCAGGTTAAAGATGAAGAGATAACAGATATAATTAATGATATCGTTCTAGAAAAAGATAAAAAAATGTCTAAAGAAAATAGTGAATCTGGAGAAATAGATTTCCCTAAAACTTTAACCCTTACTAAAGAAAAATTAAGAAATGAAATTAAAGAGCTATTAGAAAGCATGGGGGCTAAGGTACAAAAATCATCTCATGAATATAGTGAAGTTTTTTATAATATAGCAAATATAAAAATTACTTTTTTTACTTCTGGCAAAATATTATTTCAAGGCAAAACTACAAAAGAGGCAGATGAAGTTTATTTTAAAATTAAAAATCATATAAAACAAAAACATAAAAAAGAATTTGAAAAAGAAATAAAAGATTATTTTGAGGAAGCATCTGATTTTTGTGATTATATAGAAGAATCTGAAACTGAAAATCATACATTATCTACAGGGGAAGAATATTTAGGAAAAGGCTTATTTAATTATTTAAATGTAAATGATCAAATTGATTTTTTAGATGCTGTTTCTTTATATGAATTTGCTAAAGACAAAAAAGTTGATTTTAATAATTTTGCTATATTGATTAGAAATTTTGCTATTGTTTTTGAAGGATTTTTGATAAAAATATTTATTGATACAAATATTATGAACGAAAAGGCTTATAAAGCAGATGTTAGAGCAGCGATTGGGACAAAACTAGCTGATAAAGAAATATTGGAATATATAGAATGTAGTACACATAATAAACATATTGCTGTTTCTTTAGAAAATGTTTGGCAATCACATAGAAATAAAAATTTGCATTCAGATTATATGGCACCAAAAGATATTTCAAAATTTGAAAGGGCAGAAAATGATATAAAAGAAATCATTAAAGTTATGAAAGAGTGTTATGAATTATTAGATTTCAATAAAATAAATAGTAGTATTCAAAATGTTGATGATTCAAAAGATGAGGTTACTATTGATAATATTGATGTTGATAGTGCACTTATTACTCTTGTAAAAGATGGATTCTCGTTAAAACAACAAAAAAAAGCTAATTGGATTGCTCAAAAGGGTAATGTAAATGTTGTCAATGTAAAAGATGAATTCTTAAAATTAATATCTCCTAAAGATGAAATCAAAAAATATGAGTCAATGCTAAAAAACGAGATGGATGGGAAATCAGAGGAAAGTATTGAAAATACTAATAAATTAATTGGAGTTGATGAATCAGGAAAAGGAGATTATTTTGGTCCATTAGTTATAGCAGGAGTTTATGTTGATGATCAAGTAAAAGAAAAATTAATCAAACTTGGAGTTGATGATAGTAAAAAATTATCAGATACTAGAATTGGATTATTAGCTGCTAAGATTAAAAGGGAATGTGAATATTCTATAGTTCCAATTGGTAATAATAGATACAATAAATTATATGATAGTATGAATAATTTGAATAAAATTCTTGCTTGGGGGCACGCCAGATCAATAGAAAACATACTTGAAGGAGTAGATTGTAATTATGCATTATCTGATCAATTTGGAAATGAAGAATTAATTAAGAATGCTTTAATGGAAAAAGGGAAAAATATTATTTTGGAGCAAAGACCTAAAGCAGAAGAAAATATTGCTGTTGCAGCTGCTAGTATTTTAGCTAGAAACGAGTTTATTTCTAGATTAAAAGGCATGTCAAAAAGGTATAATTTTGATTTCAATAAAGGAGCTTCTAATAAAGTCATTAATCAAGGGAAAAACTTCGTTGAAAAATATGGTAAAGAAAAATTAGATGAAGTTGCTAAATTACATTTCAAAACTACAAAGAAAATATTAAGTTAATTAGGTTAACCCAAAATTGACGGCGTATAACATGGGGTTAACGACATCTAGGCTAAGAGGACAGATGGGGTTAGAGGTTGCATATGTAAGTTTTAGAGAATGGACAAGTTATAGGAGAGTTTAGCTAGACGTCGCGAACCCCAGGGACGTTATGTGACATACCTGACTAATTATAGAGGTTTTAAAAGCCTAATATTATTTTTTTATAAACCAAATGGAAGTATTGATCATATTAGGAATAGATTGATTGAGGTTGACGAGGATTGAAGTTAATATCAAATTTGAGAGTAGTAGCAAGGGATAACTTATATAATTAACAGACTATAGTATTAGAATATAGATTTAAATTAGATAGCAGCTGCTGTCTAAGTAATTGGGAGCAGAGATAAATTGAACTAAGTTTGAAATTAGGTACTTTTGGAGTAATTATTGAGGTGAGCAGAAGTATAACAAGAAGAAGTTGCAGAGGGGTTTAAGGAATTAATCAATCCTCTTTTTTAAATTTTTTTAGTAAGGATAATAAGAGTAACTTTTACTAAATAGTAGAGAGTTTATATGAAATGTGAGAGAAAAGAGTAATCTATGTGCTTTTAAAAACTGAAAGGGTTGTTGAGGAAAATGAAAATACAGTAGTTTTTAAAGTAATAGTAGAGCAAGCTGATGTCAGGTACGGTCACATAACATAGGTTTATAGACATCAATGAAATTGTGGAGCAGAAAGAAGTGTTGATTTATGAAATTCAGAGTATAGAAAAATAATTGCAGGTACATTAATGGATGTCTTGAAGCCTAGGGACGTTATCTGAAATACCCCTAAATTTATAAACCGGAAAACATTCTAAAAACTAATTTGTAAAGTTGTGGTATTTTTAGGTTGATTATGTAGAAAATAATAATTATTTGTGTTATAATAAGTTTAAAATTTATTGCTATTAAATAAATAATTAGAGTGGTGAAAATATGCCTAAAAATAGTAGAGATAAATTAACAATGTATTTAGCTATTATATTTATTGGTCTTGCTTGTTTTAATGTTATAGATTTATTGTCACTAGATAGAATTATTGTGTTTAGTTTTGCTTTGGGGTCTTTATTTTTTGCATTATCTAATTTTTTCAATAAACACAGGGAAAAATTTATATTTGTTGGAGTATTCTGCATTATTGGATTGCATTTATTAAAAAATGAAAAAATCATTTTACAAATTAGAGAGTTATTAGGTGAGGAGACTATTTTATTATTAACTATTGGACTAAGTTTTTTAAATTTATATTTTTCTGATCTCAAAAAAGAAGTTTTAGATAATAAATTAAAAATAGAGTATGAGAAAGGAAAAAAAGATGTTATAAATGAACTTGAAGAAAGTATAAAAAAATAAATTTAATAATGAAGGGAGTTTTTATATGAAAAATAGCAAATATAACGAAATGATTGTAGAATTCATTCAAAGTTCTGGAGACTCATTAACTGGTTGGGAACTATCTAATCTTTTAAAAAACATATCCACTTGTTATTATAAAAATGAATTAATAAATGAATTAATAGAAAAAATAAATGATGGTGTAAAACCTAGAAATATTATAATAATGGATAGTTCATTTAAATATGATGATAAATACAATAATCTTTTTGGTATAAATTTAAATAAGTCCTCTTCATTAGAAAAATTATATCGCATTGGGCAACCTACTAGTATGAAACCTAATAATGATATATATCATATAGCATTTATATTTGAATTATTTGAAAAAATTAATAAGTTATTTTATAATAATAGAATTTCTAAAATTAGTAAAGGCTTTTTAACTGATTATATAAACAGCAATAATACAATAAAAAAGGCTATAAAAAAATTAAAAAGTGATGCATTAAATTGTATTAAAAATGAGAAATTTAATTTGTTTGAAGAAGAATCGAAATATGAATTAATAAAGAAAAAGATTGAAGATATAGTTAGTAATTCATTAAATAAATATAATATTTATGAAGAAGATAGACAAGTGTTTTCAATAAAAAATATTTCTTATAGTAAATTAGAGAATAAATATCCTAGAATAAAAAGAGAATACTATATGTCTTTTTTTAATATTTTTAATAAGCTTTCTAGACCAGTTATTGGTGTTTATAATCAAAAGAATAGAACTATATCAATTTTGGGGTTAAAACATATAAATAGAAGTCAAAAAGATGAAGAATTTTTTGATATTAAGAAGATTACTCACAATAGTCCTATGGAAATGATAGTTGCTACAGGAATTGGATTTTCAATTTTCTTAAAATGTTATTTAGAAAATAGAAATTTAGAAGCTTCATTGAGTAATTCGAATGAAGAATTAGATGATTTAAGAGAAGAAAATGAAGTAAATATGATTAATCTTAAAGATGAAGTAGAAGAAGTTACTGAGACAGAAGATATTAATTCATTAAAAAAAATAAAAGATGAGTTTTTAAAGGAAAATATTAAAAAAATTGAAGAAAAAAATATCGAGAAGAACAACGATGTTTTAGATAAATATGAGTTTCTTAATTCCAATATAGAAATTACATATAATTAATAAAAAAGTACTCTTATAGAAGAGTGCTTTTTTTATAAGATAGTTAAGTGAATGGACGGGGTACTTCAGATAACATGGGGTTAGCGACATCTAGGCTAAGAGTTTAGGCAAGCCTAGGGATTACATATGTAAGTTTTAGAGGATGGACAAGTTATAGGAGGATTGAGCTAGACGTCGCGAACCCCAGGGACATTATCTAATATACTTAGTATAAATAATAACAAGGTAATAGGAGTTTTTCAAAAAAACTATTACCTTAATAAAAATAAAATTTTTATGATATTTTATTATATAAATCCCAAATAAGAAATTTTAAAGTTTTTTTGGCATGGATACAGAATCTTTCATCTAAGTCCCAAATAGATTCACCGTTTTGATATGAATTAAATGGACATCCTCCACCACAAATTCCTAAAGCAAGGCAATCTTGACATTCTTCCATATTAAGTGGAGACCTTTCAGCCCATTCTTTATATACTTTATTTTCTTTAGGATTGAAATTATCATCATTAACATTTGTTGTAAAGTGTTTTCTATTTGGTAAAAAGCCATGACATATTCCTACTTCGCCATCTGGAGCAACAACAATTTGACTACCTCCAGTTGCACCACAATCAAAAGGATAAACTTTAGATTTAGCAAATGCCTTTGCTTTTCTCATAATACGGTCTTCATATATGCTATCTTCACGAAATTTTTTAAAAGCTTTAATCATAAAATTAGAGGCTTTTTCGTTATAATCATCTTTAACTTGAAAATTATCATCTGTCATGAGCATATTAAATCCTACCGATTGAGGATTTAACTTATATAAAGTTTCAAGTGTAGAATCAGGATTTTCAACACTGTTTTCTGTTAAAGTCACGGATAGGCTAAAGTTAACTCCTTCATTCTTACAATTGTTTATTCCTTTAATTATATCATAATAAACTGGTTCAGAGTTTGAATAACAACGGCAAGAGTTTGTAGCACTTTCATCACCATCTATTGAAATACCAATAGAAACATCATTTTCATCAAGTAATTTTATTGTTTTTGAATCTAGTAAGGAACCATTTGTTACAATAGATAAATCTAAATTTTTAGGCAATTTATTAATTTGTTTATATTTTTTTATTTTTTCCAATAATGCAGATAAAGTATCTGTATTTAAAAGAGGTTCTCCGCCATAAAAAATAATGGTTTTTTCATCATTAAATTTTTTAGGATTCTGTTTTATTTGTTTGCAGAAAAAATCTAAGGCTTTTAGTGCTGTTTCTTTTGACATATAATTCTTATTATAATTTTTAGTATCAATATTATTTTCTATAAAACAATAAGAACAATCAAAATTACAATCATCTGTTAGTATAAAGTATGCAATTTCAATATAAGGCTCACCTAAACTATTTCTAAAGTGATTAATAACTTGGTCATCAGTTTTGCAAGAGGTAGTTAAAACTTTATTTTCAATTAAACTATCTATAACTGATGATACTTGTTTTTCTGTTTTAGAATCTTCAATAGAACTTAATAATTTATTTACATTATTAATATTTTTTAATTTATTTATATGATTAGCTATTTCTTTTGAAACAAAAACTGGTTGCATACGAAGTGAATGAAAAAAAGCATGAACATTTTTTTTAATTATTTCATGAGAAAATTTAGAAAAATATATTTCATTTTTAGACATAAAAATAACTCCTTTATATATTATGATAAAATAACAAATTCAACAAATAAGATTACTTTTGAACTTATTTGTTGAATTTATTATAATTAAGAAATAAGTAATATTTATAAAACATTTTCTAAGTACTACCAAGGTAATTCGCAATTATCTGTAATTCTACAAGAGCAGGCACAAGTACAACTATTACAAGCTACACAAGCACATTTAGCAGCTACAGAATTAACATTATTTAAATTACCATAAACTTTATTAAAGTCTTCTTTATTAGGAACAAGAATACTCATAAAAGCACCTCCTTTAAATATTATATCCAATCAACCATATTATCTTTTAAAGTAGTAGATTTACATTGACACATACATCCAGTACATTGACTAGGACATATTTCTGCCGAAAAAATATCTGATTCATTTAAATTCCCATAAACTGTTTGAAAATCTTTCTTTTCTGGTTTAATAAAACCTTTATCTGCCATATTATCCCTCCCTTCAACAATATAAATTTTACCATAATATAAATAGGGTGTCAAGTATGGTAGTAATAAAAAGAATATAGAAGTTTATGGTCATTAGATTGATTTAATTAGTTTTAAATTTTTCTATTGAGTAATAATAGGCTAAAATTAATTAATACTTTATAATACCAGTCTTTAAACTTAAATATTTTGTTATTAAAAAAGGGATTGAAAAAACTAGTAAAACAGAGTATAAAATAATAATATCTAAATAAATAATAATAATTACACTAGATTATTCATAGAAGTTGATAATAGATGATTTATAATAACGTACGTCAGATAACAGCAGATTAACGACATCCCAGGCGATGGACATAAATGAAGGCTGGGATGAGTTACATAAGGTTTTAATTTAATTAGGAGTTAGGAACGTTAATGGAGACGTCGTGAACCTGCGGGACGTTAGGTGAAATGTTACTTTGCTTGAAAGGAGAGGTTATCATGAATTTTAAAAAATTAAAAAGGGGAGATACAATAGGTTTCTATTCTCCTTCTTGCCCAGCAACTAATACTGCTCCAAAAAGATTTCAAAGAGCTAAAGAATATCTTGAAAAGAAAGGTTTTAATTTATTAGCTGGTAAATTGACTGGTAAAAAAGATTTTTATAGATCGGGTAATATAAAAGATCGAGCAGAAGAATTGAATGAATTAATTAGAAATCCTGAAGTTAAATGTATTATGTCAGTAATTGGGGGAACAAATTCTAATTCAATATTACCGTATATTGAGTATGAAGCATTTAAGAAAAATCCTAAGATTATGATAGGTTATTCAGATGTAACTGCTATTTTATTAGCTATATATTCTAAAACTGGGATAAAGACTTTTTATGGATCAGCTCTAATTCCTTCATTTGGAGAATTTCCTCCTTTTGTTCATGAAACATATAATTATTTTAGTGATATTTTAATAGAAGAACAAAGTTTTCCTTATATTTATGAACAACCAAAGTACTGGACAGATGAACATATAAATTGGGAAGAGAAAGAAAGGGAAAAAGTTAAAAATAAAAATGAGTGGATAACGGTTAATAAAGGAAAAGTAGTTGGAAGAGTAATTGGTGGAAATTTAAATGCTATGACTGGAATTTGGAACAGTCAATATATGCCTAAAATAAAAAAAGGGGACATTTTATTCATTGAAGATACGATGAAAACAGCATCACATATGGAAAAATTATTTTCATTACTTAGAGTAAGTGGGGTATTTGATAAAATATCTGGGATTATTTTAGGTAAACATGAGTTATTTGATGACCAAGGAACTGATAGAGAACCTTATGAGATATTAGAAGAAGTTTTAAGAGAAAAAGATATACCATTTTTAGCTAAATTTGATTGCTGTCATACTCATCCAATGTTTACTTTGCCTATTGGTTCAAAAATTGAATTAGATGTTACTAACAAAAAAGTAAGTATATTAGATAGTCCGTGGGGTAGCACTTAACCTAACAGCGGATTAGCTACATTTCAGTTATGAGCACAAATGAGAATTGGGGCTGACTTATGTAAGATTGTAGCTTTAATTAGAAGCTTGGAGCGTTAGCGGGGACGTCGCGAACCTGCGGGACGTTATGTGACATACCTGACTAATTATAGAGATTTTAAAAGCCTAATATTATTTTTTTATAAACTAAATGGAAGTATTAATCATATTAGGAATAGATTGATTGAGGTTGACGAGGATTGAAGTTAATATCAAATTTGAGAGTAGTAGCAAGGGATAACTTATATAATTAACAGACTATAGTATTAGAATATAGATTTAAATTAGATAGCAGTTGCTGTCTAAGTAATTGGGAGCAGAGATAAATTGAACTAAGTTTGAAATTAGGTACTTTTGGAGTAATTATTGAGGTGAGCAGAAGTATAACAAGAAGAAGTTGCAGAGGGGTTTAAGGAATTAATCAATCCTCTTTTTTAAATTTTTTTAGTAAGGATAATAAGAGTAACTTTTACTAAATAGTAGAGAGTTTATATGAAATGTGAGAGAAAAGAGTAATCTATGTGCTTTTAAAAACTGAAAGGGTTGTTGAGGAAAATGAAAATATAGTAGTTTTTAAAGTAATAGTAGAGCAAGCTGATGTCAGGTACGGTCACATAACATAGGCTTATAGACATCAATGAAATTACGGAGCAGAAAGAAGTGTTGATTTATGAAATTCAGAGTATAGAAAAATAATTGCGGGTGCATTAATGGAAGAGGGACGTTAGACGAAAGAACTAAATTTATTTATGAGGATTATTTTTAGATAAATAATAAATATGAAACAAATAATTAAACTATGTAAAGTGACTTGATAAATTGTTGACAGATGAGAGATATGATCTATATAACTTTTTTAATATAGGAGGTAAGATTGCGTGAATAAAGAAAAAATAGATGAAATAATTAAAGAAAAAGTAGATAGTTTAACAGAACTCAAAACTGATGGAATGATTAAAGAATTAAAGGAAATTGCTGAACTTCTTGAAGAATCTGATTATGAAAAAGAGTATCCAGAGTTATACGAAGCTAAACAAAAGTGGATACATGATTATATTAGCAATATAAAAGGGGCTAAACGTGAAAGAAAGAAGGTTATAGAATTATTGAGAAATGGTGTAAAAGTTGAGAAAATAGCTGAATCAGTTTTTCTATCAAAAGAAGAAATTAAAGAAATCAAGGAAGAGATTAATATTTAGGATTATGCCTTTCAGAATATTAAAACAATCATTTGATTGATTATACATAAAATTTTATGTATAATATTATTAAGAAATAAAATAATATATTATGAAACTATTGTTGGTAAAAGTATATAATATATTGGAGGTGAAGAAAATGGCAATGTTAGAGATAGATCGAGATAATATGGTTTCCTCTTCTGAAGTTGTACGTAATTTTAGCAAAATGCTTGATAAATCTAAGGAGAACCCATTATTTATTATGAGAAATAATGACATTGAAGGAATAATGATGGATATAGAAGAATACGAAATGTTGTTGAAAAAAATAGAGTATTTAGAAAATTTACTAGAAGATGAATATATTGAAGATAGAATCAAGGATAGAAAAAAAGAATTTGATTTAGACGATGCAATAGAAGAAGAAATTATGGAGATGTTGGATAAATAGGGGGCTTAGAAAGGGAAATAATTTTTCATCCAGAAGTCAAAGAAGATATAGAGGAACTAGATGGGAGGGTGAGAAAAAGATTTAAAAAGACCTTAAAGAAAATAAAAAGAGCTCCCAGATTAGGAAAGCCATTAGGGAATAAAGGAGAAATTGATTTATCAAGCTGTTTAAAGATGTATTTTAATAGCAAAAAATATAGAGTAGTATATGAAATCTTAGACAATAATAAAATTATTATTTGGTCAGTAGGGAAACGTGAAGCTGAAGTAGTATATTTTAATGCTTATAAAAGAATATTGAAAGAAGGAAGAGAGGAATAATCCTCTTTTCTTTTTTTACATATCAATTGGATAAATCATACAAGATTATTATTAAAATCTTGTATATGGTAAATATTGTTTAATAGAGGGGGCGTTCCATCGTCTAACATGGGCTTAGCGACATATGAGCCTTGGTAGAACGGCAGAGATGACTTATATCAGATTGTATTGTTTTAACGAATGAGATTGATTTTATCGGAAGTAAGCGCGGACGTCTTGAAGCCTAGGGCCGTTATATGACATGTGGCTTAGATTTAACTTTTAAGAGGGGGAATTTTAATGAAAAAAAGAATGGAAATCTTTTTATTGTTGGGATTGGCTTTAATTTTAGTGATAAGTGGTTGTCTTAAAAACGATAAATTATCTAAGAAGGAAAAGCTAGAAGATTTTAATGAATTATATAAAGTTTTAAAAGATAATTATCCTTATTTTAAAATAAAAGAGAGAGAAACAGGTTATAATTGGTTGGCGCATAAAGATGAATTTGAAGCAATGGTAGCTAATACACAGAATAATATTGAATTTTATAAAGCCCTGAAAAAGATAGTAGAAAAAGTGGGAAATGGTCATACAGAAATTGTTAGTCCTCAATCTTATCAAAATTGGAAAGAATTATATACTAATGTTAGCAAAAAAGAAAAATATAAAGATAAGTTAGCTCCTTGGGTGAAAGTGTTAAATAATGAGACTTCAAAAGAAAGTTATTCTCTTTTACTAGAACAATTTAGAGAATATAAAGATAATCAAAATAATATTAATAAGACCTCTTCACGTTCAGAAGATAAATTGAAATTTAAAATTATAAAAGATAATAAGATTGCTTATGTTAAAATTCCTAGTTTCA
Source organism: Halanaerocella petrolearia (assembly GCF_054657875.1). Lineage (NCBI taxonomy): Bacteria > Bacillati > Bacillota > Clostridia > Halanaerobiales > Halobacteroidaceae > Halanaerocella > Halanaerocella petrolearia. Next base: position 820,043 of record NZ_BAAHXW010000001.1, on the reverse strand, counting down.
GTCAAGATAAAAGAAAAAAGGATTACGATAAATTAATTAAATTTTGGAAGAAAACAAAAGATTATTCTAATTTAATTATAGATATTAGAGGTAATTCAGGAGGTTCTAGTTTATATTGGAGGAAAAATATTTTGCAACCTCTATTGACTAACCCTATTGAGTTTGAAACTTATTCTGTTTATAAAGGAGGCGAATATTCAAGTCCCTTTATAAAAGCCAGAGTAGATGAATTGTATTCAACGAGTGAGTTACCTACTAATAAATATTATCCGCCAGAAGTAAAGGAAAGCTTTAAGTATTTTAGTAAAAAAGTTAAAGAAATAAAACCTAAAAATTCAGTAGATTTTAGTGGTAATATATATGTTTTAGTGGATGAGAATATTTATTCAGCTTCTGAGACATTTTCTGTATTCTGTAAATCAACTAATTGGGCTACTTTAATTGGAGAAAGAACCGGAGGAGATGGAATAGGATTTGACCCTATTTTCTTTCCCATTCCTAATAGTGGTTTTCTGATAAGATTTCCAATAGATATGGGATTAAATTCTAGTGGAAAAGCAAATGAAGAGTATCATACTGTTCCTGATATAAGAACTAATACTCCTTTAAAGATAACACTTAATATTATAGATGGAAGTGATGAATAATTTTAAAATAGCCACACGTCATATAACAGAGGCTTAGCGACACTGGTAGAGGTACATAGGAGCAAAAGCTGGCTTCTGAAACACAGGATAGTAGAAATAGGTTGCGGTGGTTATGTCGCAGACGTGGCAAAACCTCGGGACGTTAGGTGAAATAGTACATATTAGGAGTGATAAAATGTCGAATGATTGGATTAAGAATTATATTCTTTTAGCTTTACGAATAGATAAAGCAGTGAGAAATTTAGGAGATTGGTTTGTTGATTGTTATTATGGACCCAAATATTTAAAAAGAACAGTTGAAAAAGAAACCATTAAATCTTCTAATTTTTTATTAAAAGAGGCTATAAAACTTGATGATTCTTTAAAAAATCAAGCTTTTACATCTAAACGTAAAAATTTTTTAAAAAAACAAGTTAAGGCAATGAGAACGATAACGAGAATTTTAGATAACAAAGATATTTCTTTAGAAGAGCAAATAGAGACTTGCCTTGATATTGAATTTAAATGGGTTTCAGAAGAACATTTTGAAAGGGGATTAAAACTCTATGACCAAGGCCTTCCGGGTAAAGGTAATATTAGAAAACGGTATACAAAATGGAATAATATGAATCAATTTTCTACAGAAAAGGTTAGTATAATAAAAAATATTATTGAAGATGTTTTATTAGAATTACGCAAAAGAACTAAAAGTTTATTTGATTTACCTGTTAAAGAAGAGGTTGACGTTTCAATAGTTACCGAAAAAAATTGGGGAGCAGCAAATTGGTATTTAGGTGATTTTAATTCACTTATGGAACTAAATATTGATTATCCAGTGAATTTGTTTTCTTTAGTTCCTCTTCTATGTCATGAAATTTATCCAGGACATCATACAGAATTTTCTTTTAAGGAAAAATATCTTGTATCTGAATCTGAATGTTCTGAAAATCAAATTTTTATTATTAATAGTCCGCAGCTTTTCATTGCAGAAGGAATTGCTGAAGTAGCTTTTGAAATTATTTTTACTTGTAAGGAGGCGGCTAATTGGTTAGAAAAAAATATTTATAAAAAATTAAATATAAAAACAGATGATGTTAATTTAAATAAATTGTTTAAAGCATCAAGAATTAATGCAATAGATCAGATTAGTGGTAATGTTATAATTATGCTAAATAACGAATGTTCCCGAGATGAAATTGTAAAATATATCAAAAAATATACTTTACGATCAGAAGAAACTGCAAATAAGCTTATTAATTCTCTTCAATCTTCTCCCTATAAAAGAATATATAATTTTTCATATTTTTGGGGGAAAAGATTAATTAAACGAGTGATGAAAGAAAAAAATGAAGTAGAAATTTTCAAAAGACTTTTAAAAGAACAAGTATATCCTTCATTGTTGAAAGAATGGTTGAATTAATCCATATGTACTACTTCACCTAACATAGGGTTAACGACATTTAGGCTAAGAGGTTAAACAAGGTTAAGGATTACATATGTAAATTTTGGAGAATAGACAAGTTATAAGAAGTTGAACTAGACGTCGCGAATGCTAGGGATGTTATCTGAAATTTTCAATTGATTTTAAAGTATGAATATAATAAAATTTCGATTCATTAAAAAATATACATAATTAATGTTTGAGATAATATTTTTAATGTCATTTACTTTGCATAATATTGAAGAAGGTATTTGGCTACCAATGTGGTCTAAGTATACTGGGAAATATAATAAAACAGTTGAAAATAATGAATTTCATTTTGCACTACTTGTAGTAACAGTTTTAGGATATTTATTAACATTTCTGTTTTTAATATTTGGAAGTTCTTATAATATAATTAAGTATTTATATTTAGGCTTTTTATTAATGATGTGTTTTAATGCAATTTTTCCTCACTTATTAGCAACAGTTGTCCTAAAAAGGTATGCTCCCGGTACAATTACAGGCTTAATGCTCAATTTGCCAATTGGTTTATTTATTATATTTGGAAAATACAGAAATGAGTTTGAGTTTTCTAAATTAATTATTGGATTTATTACGATAACAATTATAGTATTGCTTTTAATCCATCTATCATTTAAAGTTGGTAAAAGAATAATTGATACATATTAATTTTTATATTAACTATAAAAATTTTGTATTGTATTTATTTTTAAATAGTGTTTTTGGTAATAAAGGTAGTGAAGAAGAAATAGTAGAGATAATAATAGAAAACTCAGATATAGATAAAGGTTGGAAAGATGATAAATATTCAAGATTAGATATTAAAGCAATAACTAGCAATAGTACAAAAGTTAATATAGAAATTCAACGTTTTGTAAATGGAAAGAAACTAAAAAAGGATATATAGTACCAGTAAGAAGTTTAAAGATGTATTTTAATAGGAAAAAATATAGGGTAGTATATGAAATATTAGATGATAATAAAATTATTATTTGGTCAGTAGGAAAGCGTGAATCTGCAGGACATTATGTGACATAGCACAGCAGAAGTCATTAAACTTTTAGATAAGAGGAGACAAAAATGAATAAACAGACTTTGAAAATAATGAGTTAGCGGGTTGGGGGTTAACGCATGATGATGGTGCACTAGTATTTTTACATATTTTACCTAAGTTTAGGGGGGAGGTTATGGGAAGAATATAGTTAAGGCATTAATAAAAAAGAAAAGAGAACTAGAAAACCTAAGCTATTATTTTTATTGATATAAAAGAGGAGGGAAGACATGGGAGATAAGAATCTTACTATGGCATAAAAAATATAGGAATTAATTAGTAGATTTGATATATAATTGATTTTAATTAACTTATATCTTTATTGAAAGTATAAATTTGTTGACAAATATAAAGCTATGTGCTATTATTAAAAAGGCTGATAAAAAATTGTTTATTAGTCTTTTTTAAAATTGCTAGGAGGAATTATTTATAATGAAAGAACAAGGTACTGTTAAGTGGTTTGATGGAGAAAAAGGTTATGGATTTATTGAGCGAGAAGAAGGCGACGATGTATTCGTTCACTTCTCTGCAATTGAAGAAGAAGGATTCAAGAATTTAGAAGATGGTCAAGCGGTAGAATTTAACGTTGTTGAAGGAGACCGTGGACCGCAAGCTGAAGATGTCGTTAAGCTATAATTAGTATAACATAGATTGCGATGTTTAAGCCCTGGATTTTCCAGGGCTTTTATTCTTTTTTGAATACTTTAAAAATTAAAAATAAAAAGAGCCCTAATCTTACTAAGGTTAGGGCTCTTTTTATTTTTTGTGGAGTATATAATTTCTAGTTTTTGTAACACTAATAATTAGAATTATTAGATTCTCTTTCTGAGATATATTTTTAGACTAATTTTTGACTGGGAAAGGAAGAGAGTATGTTACAATTATTAATTTTAATTCTAATTTCAGGGTTATTAGTGCTATTATACTTATTACCTATTAGAGTAAAGGTTGATTTTAAACGACAAAAGGAGAAAGATAATGCTGATTTGGAGATAGAGAGTTATTTTTTTAATCACCAATTAGAACTTTCTTACTTAGATATAAAAGGTATTTTATATCCATTTTTTATAGTAAAGGGTCAAATGGCTGGGTTGATAGATGAAGAGTTATTAATTAGCGAGGAACTAGAAGAAGAAGAGATAGAGGAGTTACTTAAATTTTTAAATCATCTGCAAGGAATTGTTGAGCAGATAGAGCCTATTTCTTTTTTTTCTGATCATTGTACATATCTTTTTTGGCAGACTGATTTTGGTCTACAGAAACCAGCTTTAACAGGGATAGCATCTGGAGCACTTTGGGGAATTAAAGGAGCAATTGTAGCTGGGCTGAGAAATTATTTTAAGTTTAGTACACAACCAATTATTAATGTAGAACCTAATTTTGATGAAGCTAAACCTTTATCTGTTAAATTCAAGGGTATATTCAAATTCAGATTAGGAAATATTATACTTATGGGAGGTAAAGTAGCCTTTTATGAGCTAAAAAGGAGGTTAAAATATGGGTGATCATCCAATAGAAGGCTTAATGGATGCTGCTATGGAGAATATTCAACAGATGGTTGATGTCAATACAATTGTTGGAGATGCGGTAGAGACTAAAGAAGGTACTGTGATTATACCTATCTCTAAAGTCAACTTTGGCTTTGGAGCTGGTGGTGCTGAGTATTCATTGCCTAAAGAAGAGGAAAAAAAGAAGAAGAAAGAAAACTCTAATCAATCAGGTTTTGGTGGTGGTAGTGGGGCTGGAGTAATGCTTAATCCTATGGCTTTTTTAGTAGTTGAACAGAACCAAGTTAGGCTACTGCCAGTTACTAATGATGCAATGTTAGATCGGGTATTAAATTTAGCTCCACAATTGATTAATCAGATCCAAAATATGGGTAAGAAGAATAATCAAGGAGAAAAACGGGCAAAACAAGAGCAGGCTCAGGCTCAAACTAAGGCTGAAGAGAGAGCAGATATGAAACTTTAAATTAAGGGCTGAGTTTGAGTTTGGTCTCAATCTCAGCCTGCTTTTAAGTTTAAGGTCGGAGGTGAAGTAATGAGAAAGTATTTGTTTAGTATAGTATTATCATTGTTAATAGTGTTAATTGCTAGTCAAGTGTTGTTAGCTAGACCACAGGTTACAGCTCGGGCAGCTATTTTAATTGATGGGGATACAGGAGAGATTCTTTATAAAAAGAATATTCATCAACGGCGTCCACCAGCTAGTACAACTAAGATTATGACTGGTATCTTAGCTATTGAAGAAGGGAATTTATCTGATAAGGTAACAGCTAGTAAACGGGCTGCCTATGAAGGTGGTTCTTCTATCTACTTAGCTCCTAATGAGACATTACCATTACGTGAGTTAGTTTATGGTTTATTAGTTAAGTCAGGAAATGATGCTGCTGTGGCTATTGCTGAACATATTGCTGGGTCAGTTGAAGAGTTTGCTAAGATGATGAATCAAAAAGCTAGAGAAATAGGTGCTCTCAATACTCATTTTGCTAATCCTAATGGATTACCTAATGATGACCATCTAACGACCGCTTATGATTTGGCCCAAATTGCTCGTTATGCTCTAGATAATAATTTTTTTGCTAAAGTAGTTTCCACACCAAAAAAGCGGATTTCTTGGCCACAACATAGCTGGGATAGGATTTTAACTAATACTAATAAATTATTGACTCGTTCAGATATAGTAGATGGAGTTAAGACTGGTTATACTGATGCAGCAGGAAGATGCTTAGTTGCTTCTGCTACTGAGCAGGGCCAACAGCTAATCAGTGTTGTATTAAAGAGTGGGGATATCTGGTCAGATTCATTAGCCCTTTTAAATTATGGATTCAATAATTTTCAGCCGGTAGAAGTAGTAGCAAAAGATGAAGTGATAGAGACAATAGAACTTGATAATGAACTAACTTTAGATGTTAAAGCAGCTAAAGATTTTAAGATGATATTGGAGAATCAAGAAGAAGTTAAGATTAAGAAGGTGATCGATATTAATGATGATTTGGAGTTACCTATTAATGTTGGAGATAAAGTAGGAACCTTAACTATCTATGACCAGCGGGATAATCTATTAGGGCGAATAGAGTTATTAGCAGCTAAAGAGATACCTGCTCCTAGTTGGCAGAACTTCTTTAATCAAATTGCAAGCAGGATTCAGACCTACTTTTAGTGAAGATAGATAAATTGAGGTGATAGATGATGAAGAGATTACAGAAATTAATGGCCCATGCAGGTATAGCATCAAGAAGAAAATCAGAAGAAATAATTAAAGATGGTAGAGTTAAGATTAATGGTGAAGTAGTAACTGAATTAGGAATTAAAGTTGATCCACTACAGGATACAATTAAGGTTGATGGTCAGAAGTTAGAACAAGAGAAACCAGTTTATCTACTTTTGAATAAGCCTCAGGATGTAATTACTACAGTTGATGATCCTCAAGGTAGAAAGACAGTAGTTGATTTAGTAGATGTTAAAGAGAGAGTTTATCCAGTAGGCCGGTTAGATTACGATACAGAAGGGCTACTATTACTGACTAATGATGGAGATGTAACTTATGCTTTAACTCATCCTAGTCATCAGGTAGGCAAGAAGTATATAGCTACTGTAGAAGGCGCAGTTGATGATGAAGCTATTGATAAGTTAGAAGAAGGAGTTAAATTAAAAGATGGCTGGACAGCTCCTGCCCAAGCTGAATTGGTAGTTGAGATGGGTAGTCGATCGATTATTTCTTTAGAAGTTCATGAAGGTAGAAAGCATCAGGTTAAGAGGATGTGTAAGAAGGTAGGCCATTCTGTTTTAGAGTTAAAGCGGATTAAAGTTGGCCCGTTAACTTTAGATCAACAATTAAAGCCTGGTCAATATAGAAATTTAACTAAAGAAGAAGTAGCTAAATTAAAAGAGATAGTAAAACAGGTTAAGGAAGATGAGTAAGCAGAATTACATAATACCAGTTTTTGTTCCTCACTTTGGTTGTCCTCATGACTGTGTCTTCTGTAACCAAGAGGAGATTACAGGAATTAATAGTCGAATTACAGCTCATGAGGTAGATAAGCAGATTGATGAATACTTAACGACTATTCCTAAAAGTGCCAGACAGGTTGAAGTAGCCTTTTATGGTGGTAGCTTTACTGGTATTAGTCGAGAGTATCAGAAAGAATTGTTATCGGTGGCTAACAATAGGTTACAGCAAGGTGGCTTAACAGGAATTCGTTTATCAACACGACCAGATTACATAACTAATGATATCCTAGATTTTTTACAGAATTATGGTGTGACAACAATTGAGTTAGGAGTTCAATCATTAGATAATCAGGTATTAAACGTTGCTGGAAGAGGACATAACAGAAGTGATGTGCTAAAAGCAGTTGGATTAATTAAAGAGTATCAATTTAAATTAGGTCTACAAGTTATGCCAGGCTTACCTGGCAGTGATCTTGAATCTGATCTACAGACAGCTAAAGAGATAATAGAGCTTGGCCCTGATTTTACTCGCATATATCCAACGTTAATTATTAAAGGAACAGAACTAGAGAGATTATATCATCAAGGAGAATATCAGCCTCTTGAACTATCAGCAGCAGTTGAGTTGACAGCCAAGATTTTAGTAGAGTTTAAAGCGGCCAAGATACCAGTAATTAGAGTCGGTTTACAGCCTTCTGATGGTGTCAGTCAAGAAGAGGTTGTAGCTGGTCCTTTTCATCCTTCCTTTAGACAGCTAGTAGAAGCAAGATTAATGTTAAAGAAGATAGTAAATAAGTTAGCAGATAAAGAATATAAAGAGTTAACTTTAGTAGTTAATCCTAAAGATATCTCTAATTTACGAGGTCAGAAAAATAGAAATGTAACTTATTTGGAAGATAATTATAAGTTAGAGGAGATTAATATTGAAGTTAATGAAGATCTAGCTAGAGGAGAAGTAGAGATTCAATAACCAAAAAATTAAATTTTTATGAATAATTGTACTAGTAGTCGATTATAAATTAGTTGAGGAAGATAAATAAAGTATCTAAAGGAGGATTAGATATGGAAATGTTGAAAGTATCATCGAATTCAAGGCCTAAATCTGTGGCAGGAGCTTTAGCTGCTGTATTAAGAGAAGAAGGCACTGCAGAATTACAAGGAATTGGAGCAGGGGCTATTAATCAAGCAGTAAAAGCAATTGCTATTGTAAGAGGTTTTGTAGCTCCTAATGGTATGGATTTAATTACTATTCCGGCTTTTGCTGAAGTTGAAATTGATGGTGAAGAAAGAACTGCTATTAAGTTTATTGTAGAACCGCGCTAGAGGCTAAGAATTAGTTAGAGTAAGATACCAACCACCTATCTACCATTGTGTAGATAGGTTTTTATTTTGTCTTGATTTATGCTACAATTTATATAGCATGACTTTACTTCTTGTAAATTATAATACTGGAGAGGATATAAATGTTATTAAAGAATATAAAGATGAAAGGCTTTAAGTCTTTTGCTAATCGGGTTAAAGTTGATTTCAAACCATCTGTTACTGGAGTTATTGGCCCTAATGGTAGTGGTAAGAGTAATATTGCTGATGCTATTAGATGGGTGTTAGGTGAACAGAGTGCTAAAGCTCTACGTGGTAGCAAGATGAAAGATGTTATCTTTGCTGGTAGTGATAAACGGCGAGCTTTAAGTAAAGCAGAAGTTTCCTTAACGTTAGATAATAGTGATGGCCAGTTAGATATAGATTATGATCAAGTCACTATTACTCGTCGAGTAACTAAGGATGGTAGAAGTGATTACTTAATTAATAATAATCGTTGTCGATTAAAAGATATAAGAAAGTTACTATTAGATACTGGAATGGGTAAAGAAGCCTATTCTATTATTGGACAAGGGAAGGTAGAGTCTATCTTAAATGGACAAGCTGCTGACCGACGAGGACTATTTGAGGAAGCAGCTGGAATTACTAAGCATAAACAGAGAAAAGAAGAAGCAGTTAGTAAATTAGAAGATAATCAACAGAACTTACAGCGGATTGAAGATATAGTTAGTGAGGTAGAACGTCAGTTAGGACCCTTAGAGAAAGAAGCTACTAAAGCTAAAGAGTATAAAGAATATCAAGCTGAATTAGAAGAGATAGAAGTTAATCTATTACTTAATAAGTATGCTCAACTTGAGGAAGAACTAGATGAGAAGATAGCTGCTAAACAACAGTTGTCTTATCAACTAACAAATGTTAAGGCAAAAGTTAGTGAATATGATGTAAAGATAAGTAACTATGAAGAAGATGTAGAAGATTTGACTTCCAAAATTGAAGAGAGACGGAGTCGATTATTTACTGTAAAGAGTGAAGTAGAGGGTCTGAAGAATAAGTTAGAGTTGGCTGTAGAACGTAAAGGTGATTTGGGCCAACAGAAGGATAAATTAAGCTCTGAAATTAAAGAAGCTAGAAATAAGATTGAGTTGGCCCAGCAGAAGATAAAAGACCAGCAAAAGAAAGAAGACCAACTAGCAGATTCATTGATAACTAAAAAGAATAAATTAAAGAGTAAACAAGAGAAGTTAGAGCAGATTAAGTCTCAATTAGCAGAGACTACTACTGCTAAAGAAGAGATGCGTGATAATCGCTTACAGCAGGCTAATCAGATTAATCAACAAGAACATAGACTAGAGACAATCAAGAAGGAATTGGCTCGTTATCAGAAACAGATAGCTGGTACAAAAGAGTCTAAAGTAGAGTTAGAAAAGAAATTAGAAGAAGTTAGAGAGAATAAAAAGGATAAAAGCCAACAATTAGAACAGATCAAAGCTGATTTATCTTCAAGCCAACAGAGATATCAAGCTAAAGTAAGTAAAAAGAAAGAGGTAACAGCTGAGTTTAAAGAATTAGAGAATGAATATGATACTTTAAAGCATAAAATAGATAATAAAAAATCACGGCTAGAAGCTTTAGAAGGATTGGCTGAAAATTATGCGGGTTATTATCGAGGTGTTAAGAGTCTATTACAGGTTGCTGATAGAGGCAGGTTAACAGGGATCTGTGGTGTAGTAGCTGAGTTGATTGAAGTAGATAAAGATTATGAGACAGCTATTGAAGTAGCTTTAGGTAGTGCTTTACAGAATGTAATTGTAGAGGATGATAAAGTAGGAGAAGAAGCTATTAATTATCTAAAAGAAAATAATAAAGGGCGAGCTACTTTATTACCTTTAAATTTAATTAATCCTCGTAGTTTAAGAAATCAGGAAAAGAAAGCTTTAGAGCTAGAAGGTGCTTTAGGAGTAGCTGCACAATTAATTAATTATGATTCTAAATATGATTCTGCTATTAAGAATCTGTTAGGTAGAGTAATTATAGCTACTAATACTAGACAGGCTGTTGAAATCTCTAAGGCAGCTAATCAACGTGTCAAAGTAGTTACTTTAGATGGTGAGGTTATTCGACCTGGTGGAGCTATGACTGGAGGTAGCTATAATCGAGATAATAATCTATTAGGTCGGTCACGAGAGATTAATGAGTTAAAGAGTAAAGTAGAAGATTTAGATGTTAAGTTAGAAGAAATAGGAAACTTAGGTATAGAAAAGAAAGATCAGATAATGACATTAGACAAAGAATTACAAGGTTTATCTTCAGAAATACATCAACTAGAGTTGCAGCAGGCAACAGTAGATAAAGATTATCAACAGCTTAAAGGACAAGCCAATCGTCTGTTAGAAGAAGTAGCAACTAAAGATAATAAGCTTGATAGTTTAGAACAAGAAGTAACTACTTTAAAAGAGCAAAAAGAAGATCTGGCTACTAACTTAAATCAATTGAATACAGCTAATAGTTTAGAAGATTCTTTAGCAGAATTAGCAGAAGAGATTAAGGTTTTAGAAAGAAAAAAAGAAGAAGTTAGTAATAATATTACTGATTTAAAGATAGAGGTTGCGTCTATAGAACAACAACAGAAACAATCTAGACAAGAAATTGATAAACAGCAGGAGTTAATCAAGCAACTTAAAGAAGAGATTGGTAACAAAAAATCTAGAATTAATAGAATAGATAATAAGGCTAAGCAGTTAGCTAATAAGAAAGAAGAGTTGACTGCAGCTAAAGAAGAAAAAGGAAAAAAAGTAGTTCAGTTAGGAGAGGTAGTAAATAAGTTACAGTCAGATAGAAAAGAGTTTAAGGCTAAGATTAAAGAGACTCAGAATAAGTCACAGGAGATAAGAGAAAAGTTAGGGAAATTACAGACAGAGTATAATGGGATAAAAGTTAAGTTAGGGCAGCTAGAAGTTAAATTAGATAATATTGAAGAGAAGTTGGCCCAAGAATATGAATTAGAGGTTTATGATAAATTAAAAGAAAGAAAAGATGTTGCTGATTATGACCAAGCTGAGAGTAAGATTAAAGAGTTAAAGAGTAAGATGAAGAAATTAGAACCAGTTAATTTAGGGGCAATAGCAGAGTATGATAGTTTAAGTAAGCGTTATAGTTTCTTACAAGAGCAGCATCAAGATCTGATAGAAGCTAAAGAGTCTTTACAGCAGGTTATTGCTGAGATTGAAGAAGAGATGGAGGAGAAGTTTTTAGCTACCTATCAGGAGGTTAAAGCAGAGTTTGAGAGTATTTTTGTTGATCTTTTTGAAGGAGGAGAAGCAGAATTATCTTTAACTGATAGTGATAATTTATTAGAGACTGAAATCAAGATTAATGCTCAACCTCCAGGAAAGAAGTTACAAAAGCTATCTTTAATGTCTGGAGGAGAGAAAGCATTAACAGCAACTGCTTTAATTTTTGCTTTACTAAAAGTTAATCCAAGTCCATTCTATATTTTAGATGAATTAGATGCTCCTCTTGATGATGCTAATGTTAATCGTTTTGCTCAGTACTTAGATAAATTATCTGATAAAGCACAGTTTATTATAATTACTCACCGAAAAGGAACAATGCAAGTAGCTGATGCTCTATATGGAGTTACTATGGAAGAGTCAGGAGTTTCACAACTTGTTTCTCTAGAATTAAGTGACTTGGCAGGATAGAATAGTATATAAACTAATTAGATTAGAAAAAATAATGAAGAAGGGGTAGAAAATAATGGAGATTAAGGGGCTAGCTAATTTTATTATTGAAAGAATGGTAGAAAGAAGTAATCATTTAAGTCAAGGGCGAGCAGTAGGAGCACTTGGCTTTGTTAATCAAGATGGTTACATAGATGCTATTAGTGAATTAGTAGATGGAGGTTTATCAGGACTTCCGCAACGGATGATGTTGTCTAAGTTAGTAGAGACAGAGGATGAGTCTCTGTTAGAAGCTTTAAATCAATTGCCTGATAATGTAGTATTAATTATAACCAATCCAGGTAAGACAGGTATTATAGTTGATACCGGTGGAATTAATATTTTTGGTTGTCCTATTGTAAAGATCGGTGTTAAGATGGGCCAACCGGCTGGGGTGGGGATTATTCATCCTAGAGAAGATTATTTTGAGTTGGCTACTCAGTCAGAGCAGATTCAGCTTGAACGATTGACTGCTAAGACAATGGATGAAGAACGAGAAGTCTTAAGAAAGATGTCTCAACGGCGATTAAAGTACTTAGAAATCTGTGAAGAGCTAGCAGCTGTTGAGTTATCAGAACGTAAATTTGATTTAGAGCTATCTACTCAAGAAGAATGGCAGATTCCCTATACTGAAATTAATTCTTTATCGCAAGAATTTGCTCAAAGTCTGATACAGAAGTCACTTGAGGTAGAGCGGGGCCGAGAAGTAGCTGCTATTGGAGAAGTAAGAGATGGTCATGTTGTTCAGAAGGGTGAGATAGTAGTAGGAGGTATGGGATATGTTCCTTCACGTATGTTAGCTTCAAGTTATACAGATATTTCTGGTATCTCTCTACGTGATGCTTATCAGAATAAGATTCCCCATAATGTAGTTATTGTACATACACATCCTGGTGCTACAGGAGTAATGCATATGGGAGATGCTATGGCTGGCCCAGGTACTTGGGGGCGTCCAATAATTGCTATTGGTCATGATAAAGAAGGAGATATCAAAGGGGCAACTACAATTGAGTTATTACCTAAGGTTGCTCAATTGGCTAAAGAGTATGAGAAGATGGGCCAACAGTTTTATCAAGCTGAAACACCAGAGGAGGAAGCTAGGATTAGAAAGCGGCGCTTTGGAATTGCCCAAGAATATACTGATTTATGTAAAGCAATTGAGATTAAGTAATTATTAATACAAACAAGAGGAGGATTAATATGTTAAAGAAGATTTTTGGTTTTGGAAAGGGTAAAGAAGAGGAAGAAGATATTAAAGAAGAATCAGAGGAAGAAATAAGTGAAGTAATAGAAGATGAAAGTAAGGAAGAGGAGGAAGATAAAGGAGGATTATTCAACCGTTTAAAGAAAGGGTTAAGTAAGACAAGAAAAGGTTTTGTTGATCAGATTCAAGGCTTATTTAAAGGATATTCTACTATTAATGATGAATTATTTGAAGATTTAGAAGAGATTTTAATTCAAGCTGATGTAGGAGTCCATACAACAATGAAGTTAGTAGAAAAATTAAAGACTAGAGCTGATGAAGAGAAGATTAAAGAGCCTTCTAAATTAACAAAGATACTTAAAGAAGAGTTGACTGAATTATTAGATGGACAGACTGAAGTTGAGAAACAGGATAAACCAACAGTCTTAATGGTAGTAGGAGTCAATGGTGTAGGAAAGACAACTACTATTGGGAAGATTGCTCAACGAGCTAAAGGGGCAGACAAGAAAGTATTACTAGCAGCAGGTGATACCTTTCGAGCAGCAGCTATTGAACAGTTACAGGCTTGGTCTTCTCGTGTAGGAACTGATATTATTTCTCATCAAGAGGGAGCAGATGCAGCAGCAGTAGCTTATGATGCAGTAGAAGCTGCTAAGTCTAGAGAAACTGATTTATTAATTGTTGATACAGCAGGTCGGCTACATACTCAAGACAATTTGATGCAGGAGTTACAAAAAGTAAAGAAGGTAATTACTAATCAAGCAGGAGATGAAATGAAGGTTGAAGTTTTATTGGTTCTAGATGCTACAACAGGTCAAAATGCAGTCTCACAAGCTAAAAAGTTTGATCATGCTGTAGATGTAGATGGGATTGCTTTAACTAAACTAGATGGAACTGCTAAAGGTGGAGTTGTTATTTCTGTTAAAGAAGAGTTAGATATTCCAATTAAGTTGATTGGGGTAGGAGAAGATGTAGCTGATTTACAAGACTTTGAGGCTGATTCCTTTATTGCTGCTTTATTTGATGAACGTGCCTTAACTGCTTGACAAAGTTAAGAAGTTATGTTATATTATATCTCGGTGTTAAGTCATAATACTTAACGCCTAATTGGATTGCAGGTGATTCTGTGTTAGATTTAGAACGAGTTGTTAAGGTAGGTAGATTATTTAGTCTATATAGTTCTTTATTGACTGAAAAACAACAGGATTTAGTAGAACTTTATTATTATCATGATCTGTCATTAGGTGAAATTGCTAAACAGCAAGATATAAGTCGCCAGGCAGTCTATGACAATATAAAACGTGCTGAAGCAGCGCTCAAGAAGTATGATAAAAAGTTGGAATTGACTACTTATTATGATGCAATTCAAACTGAAATAGATAAACTATCAACTATAATAGATCAGATTCGCCCCAAATTAGAATCAGAAGAATTGGCTGAGTTAGAAGGGATATTGGCCCGACTAGAGACTTATCAAGAGGGGGAGTTAGAGTGATCTTTGAGGGATTATCTGAAAAGTTACAGAATGCTTTTGATAAATTGAAGGGAAAAGGAAAGTTATCTGAAGATGATGTAAAAACGGCTTTACGAGAGGTAAAGTTGGCCCTGTTAGAAGCAGATGTAAATTATAAAGTAGTTAAAGATTTTATTAAAAAGGTAGAAGAAAGGTCTGTAGGGCATGAGGTATTAGAGAGTTTAACTCCAGCCCAGCAGGTAATTAAGATAGTTAATGAAGAGTTAACAGATCTAATGGGAGGAACGCAGAGTAAAGTTAGCTTTGCTTCTAATCCTCCAACAGTAATTATGATGTCTGGTTTACAGGGTGCTGGTAAGACAACTACTGTTGGTAAGTTAGCTAAAAAATTTAAGAATGAGGGTAAGAATCCTCTTTTAGTAGCAGGAGATGTTTATAGACCAGCAGCTATTAAACAGTTACAGGTGTTAGGTGATAGATTAGATCAACCTGTCTTTAGTATGGGTGATGAACAAGACCCTGTAGATATTGCAAAAGCTGGTATTAGTCATGCTGAGTCTAATGGACATGATGTAGTAATTATAGATACAGCTGGTCGACTTCATATTGATGAGAAGTTGATGGATGAACTAAAGCAGATTAAATCAGAAGTGGTTCCACATGAGATTCTATTAGTTGTTGACGCTATGACTGGTCAGGATGCTGTCAATGTTGCTGAAGAATTTGATGATGCTTTAGGTGTAGATGGCGTTGTCTTAACCAAGTTAGATGGTGATGCTCGTGGTGGTGCTGCTTTATCTATTAGCTCTGTAACTGGTAAACCGATTAAATTTGTTGGTACTGGAGAAAAGTTGGATAATTTAGAGGCTTTCCATCCAGATAGAATGTCTTCTAGAATCTTAGGTATGGGAGATGTACTAAGTTTAATTGAAAAAGCTGAAGAACAGATGGATGAAGAGAAAGCTAAAGAACTAGAAGAGAAACTACGCCGTAAGGAATTTACCTTAGAGGACTTTTTAGATCAGTTAGAGCAAGTAAGGAATATGGGGCCACTTGATGAATTACTAGGTATGATTCCAGGTGTAGGACAGAAGTTGAAGAACCTTAATATGGATGAGAAACAATTAGATTATATTGAAGCAATGATTAATTCTATGACTATAGAAGAGCGGCGTAATCCAGAGATGATTAATGGTAGTCGTCGACGACGTATTGCGCAAGGAAGTGGAACTTCAGTTCAACAGGTTAATCGATTATTGAAACAGTTTAAGCAGACTAAGAAGATGATGGATCAGCTAGGTGATGCACAAAAAGGAATGGCAGGTAAGATGAAAGGGAAAATGAACTTTCCTTTCTTTTAAATAAATATAAGCTATGAGTTTTTTACTCATAACTTACGATCAAATTAGAGGAGGTGACAAATATGGCAGTTAAGATTAGATTAAAGCGAATTGGTTCTAATAGAAATGCTGCTTTCAGATTAGTAGTTACTGATTCTCGTAATCCTCGTGATGGAGCATTTATCGAAGAAATCGGTTCTTATAACCCTACTACTGAGCCTGAAACTGTAGAAATTAATGAAGATAAGGCTTTAGAATGGTTACAAAATGGTGCTAAGCCTTCTGATACTATTCGTAATTTATTCAGTAAGGAAGGTATCATGAAGAAGTTTGATGAAATGAAGTAACCTTTAGCTGGAGGTGCTCTGTTTGAAAGAGCTATTAGAGTTAATTGCTAAAAATATTGTTGATAACCCACAGGAAGTTAAAGTAACCAATGTGGAAGGTTCTAGGTCTGTTATTCTAGAACTTGAAGTTGCTGATGAAGATATGGGTAAGGTAATTGGTAAAAAAGGGCGGATTGCCAAAGCAATTCGAACTGTAGTTAAAGCAGCAGCAACTAAACAGGACAAGCGGGTTATTGTAGAAATTATACAGTAAAGGTTAGAGAAGGCTAGAGCTAAAAGCTCTAGCCTTTTGTTATTTTAAAATTTAAGGTATATATTTGATATAAAAAAACCTAAACTATAATTATAAAGAATTGATGAGAGGTGAAATAAAGTGACAGAAGAACTAATTACTATGGGAAAAATAACACGCCATCAAGGTAATAAAGGAGAAGTACGTGTTAAAGCATTAACTGACTTTCCTGAACATTTTGAAGAGTTAGAAGAAGTTTATTTAATAAAAGGTCGTAATCAACTAGAAGTAACTATAGAACAAGTTAGATTCCATAAAGGATTTGTAATTCTTAAATTTATTGGTTGTGATGATATTGGTCAAGCTATTGAGTATAAAGGATATAAAATAAAGGTTCCTAAGTCAGAAACTAGAGAATTAGAGGAAGATAGTTATTATTTTTATCAGATAGTAGGTTTAGAAGTATATACTATAGAAGAAGAATATTTAGGAGAGGTTGAAAGTATCTTAGAGACAGGAGCTAATGATGTTTATGTAGTTACTGATGGAGAGGAAGAGATACTTATTCCTGCTCTTAAAGATGTTGTTGCAGAAGTAGATTTAGATAGTAACAAGTTAGAGGTTGAATTACCAGCTGGTTTAAGATAGGAGGATAGTATGCAATTTGATATTCTAACTTTATTTCCTGAAATGTTTAGTAATGTTTTGGATGCTAGTATTTTAAAACGGGCTCAAAAAGAAGAGTTAATTGATTTTAATCTACATAATATTCGTAATTATTGCCGGGATAAACATAATCAAGCTGATGATTATCCTTATGGTGGTGGAGTAGGTATGGTGCTTAAACCTGAGCCTATCTTTAGAGCTGTTGATAGTTTAGAGGTAGAAGATAAGACACCAGTTATATTCTTAACGCCACAAGGTGAAACTTTTAATCAATCTTTAGCTAAAGATTTAGTTCAAAAGGATAGGTTAGTTTTCTTATGTGGGCATTATGAAGGTATTGACCAGCGAGTTAGAAATGAGATAGTAACTCATGAAGTTTCAATTGGAGATTATGTCTTAACTGGTGGCGAGTTACCGGCTATGGTAATGATGGATGCTATTTCTCGTCTAGTACCTGGAGTGGTAGGTAGTTCAGAGTCAGTAGTTCAAGACTCTTTTTATCAGGGACTACTAGATTATCCTCAATATACTCGTCCACAAGAGTATCAAGGCTTAGAAGTACCTAATGTATTATTAAGTGGTAATCATGCTAAAATTGATAGATGGAGGAGAAAAAAGTCATTAGAGCAGACATTAATTAGACGACCAGATTTATTAGAAGAAAAGGAATTATCTAAGACAGATAAAGAGTTATTAGCTGAGATTAAAGTTGAGTTAGGAAAGGAAGGTTAAAATGAGTCGGGCAAATCTTTATTTAGCTTTATTACATCATCCAGTTTATAATAAGAATATGGAGGTAATTACTACAACTGTTACTAATCTTGACTTGCATGATATTGCCAGAGCCAGTAGAACCTATAATTTAAATCAATATTATGTAGTTAATCCTTTAGAATCACAACAAGCTATAGTTGAACGAATGAATGAGTATTGGTCCAGTGATTTTGGTGCTGAATATAATCCCGATCGTAAAGAAGCATTTAATATAATTCAAATTGAAAGTGAATTAGAAGATGTAGTTGCAGATATTGAAGAAAGAGAAGGAAAATCTCCAGTAGTGATTACTACTGATGCTCGTACTTATCCTAATACTATAACTTTTCGTAAGCTAAGAAATGAGATGAAAAAGCAGGAGAATCCTTATTTGTTATTACTAGGAACTGGATGGGGACTGACTAAGGAAGTAATGCAGTCAACTGATTATATTTTAGAACCTATTTCTGGTGTTGGAGATTATAATCATCTATCTGTTAGAAGCGCTGCTTCTATTATGCTTGATAGATTATTAGGAGAGCAGTGGTGGACTTAATTAAAGTGGCACTGTGCTACGGCTATCAGCTATCTGTCATCTGTTGGTGGCATACGGCAGATCCTTTAGGTTTAAAAAACAAGACCTTCCGTAATAGAAACCAATTGCTGATAGCTGTGTATAAATAAGGTTACTATTACCAAGGAAAATTGCTTGTAAGTGTTAAGTACCACTTGTAATTAAGCTATTGCTATGTTATAATAAATTTCGTGTAAAAAACGGGCGGTCCTCTATCTATGGCCTAAAAAATAGATAAGAACGTCACGACAAAGGAGGAAATAGAAATGAATTTAGTTGATGTTGTTGAGCAAGAGCAGATGAAAGATGGTCTTCCAGAATTTAAAGCTGGAGATACTGTTAAGGTTCACTATAAGGTAACAGAAGGTGGCAAAGAAAGAATTCAGGTTTTTGAAGGTATTGTAATTAAACGCCAAGGTGGAGGAGCTGGTGAGACTTTCACTGCTAGAAAGATTTCCTTTGGTGTTGGTGTAGAACGTATCTTCCCATTACACTCTCCTAAGGTTGATAAGATTGAGGTTGTAAAAGAGGGAGACGTTAATAGAGCTAAGTTATACTATCTGCGAGAGAGAAGAGGTAAAGCTGCTCGAGTTAAGGAGAAAAGAAGAGGTTAATTATAATTTATTTAAGTACTTAAGAAAGGGACTGGTCTTTATGGACCTGTCTCTTTTTTATATTAGTAATAAGTTGTGGGTAATATAGTTAGTGATAGAGGCTTGTTAGGAGGCAAAAGATGATAAGAGAGTATTTAGAATCTATAGTCTGGGCAGTTATTATATCTATTTTTTTAATTACTTTTGTGGTACAGGCTTTTTATATTCCTTCAGGCTCAATGAAACCTGCTTTACAGCCAGGAGATAGAATCTTTGCTAATAAATTAGTTTATAGATTTAGAGAGCCAAAAAGACAAGAGATAATTGTCTTTAATTATCCAGTTGATCCTAGTCGTAAGTTCATTAAACGAGTTATAGGGTTACCAGGAGATAAAATTAAGATTGTTGATGGTAAGGTATATATTAATGGGCAGCTGTTAAAAGAAGATTATACTTTAGAAAAGAGTTATACTGACTATCCAGAGATAGAGATACCACCTAATAACTATTTTGTTTTAGGAGATAACCGTAATAATAGTGAGGACAGTAGATTTTGGGGCTTTGTACCTAAAGAGAATATTGTAGGAAAAGCAACAGTTATTTTTTGGCCTCTAAGTAGAATAAGATTAATAGGAGTGATAAATAATGGCTATTCAATGGTATCCAGGGCATATGGCTAAAGCTAAAAATAAGGTAAAGGAAAGGTTAGAGTTAATTGATGTAGTAATTGAGTTATTAGATGCAAGAATTCCACTTAGTAGTCGTAATCCTGATTTAGAAAATTTATTACAGGATCAGAAAAGGATAGTTGTTTTGAATAAGAAGGATTTAGCCGACCCAAATGCAACTCAAAGTTGGTTAAATTATTTTTCTAAGCAGGAGATTCCAGTTCTAACAGTTAATTCCTTAACAGGTAAGGGAGTAAATAGAGTATTTGAGCAGGCTAATAACTTAATGGCAGATAAGAGAGAAGAATTAGCTACTCAAGGTCGAAGAAGAAAGGATATTCGGCTAATGATTGTAGGAATTCCTAATGTAGGTAAATCACAATTAATCAATCAATTAAGTAATAAAAACTCGGCTAGAACAGGTAATAAGCCAGGTGTTACTCGGGCCCAACAGTGGATTAAATTAAAAAAAGGTTTTCAGTTATTAGATACACCTGGAATCCTATGGCCTAAATTTGAAGATCAAGAGGTGGGAGTTAAATTAGGAATCTGTGGAGCAATTAAAGAAGGTAGTTTCGATAATGAATTGTTGGCTTATAAGTTGGTCCAAATCTTACAGGAGTTGGCCCCAGAAAGGTTACAACAACGTTTTAAGTTAGATTATTTAACTTCTGATACTTATGAATTAGTTGCTGAAATTGGAAGAAAGAGAGGTTGTTTACAGTCAGGAGGAAGAATCGATAGAGATAGAACATCAAATATTGTTTTAAAAGAATATAGAGAAGGTAAACTGGGTCGACTAACTTTAGAACTTCCTTCAACAAAATAATAAAGTTATGTCTTTATAGAGGAGGCTTACAAATGAAAGCAAGTGAGTTAACTATTAAGGAGATTAAAAAGAAAGTAACAGATTTAGAGCAGATTTCAGAAGATTTAATCTCTAGATTAGAGTCAGATAATAGAACTGGTGTGCAGCAGATTGCTCAAAGATTAAGAAGAAAGAAACAAAAAAGAGTAGCAGAAAAAGAAAAGTTTATTGAAATGAGTAAGTATGAAAATGAATTACAGGATCAGGGATATCAATTCATTGCTGGTATAGATGAAGCAGGCCGAGGACCGTTAGCTGGCCCAGTGGTAGCTGCAGCAGTAGTTTTGCCTCTAGAAGAAGAAATTCTAGGGCTTGATGATTCTAAGAAATTAAGTGAAAAGAAGAGAGAAGAATTATATGATATTATTCAAACTAAAGCCTTAGATATAGGAGTAGGAATCATTGATAATGAACGTATTGATGAAGTTAATATTTTAAATGCTACTTATGAAGCTATGGAGCAGGCTATAGATGATTTGGATCAGTCTCCAGACTATCTATTGATTGATGCTGAAGAGATTCCTGATTCTGATCTACCACAACAAGGAATTACTAAAGGAGATAGTCGTAGTATTTCTATTGCTGCTGCTTCAGTAATTGCTAAAGTGACTAGAGATCATATATTAGTAGAATATGATAAAGAATATCCCCACTATAATTTAGCAGGTAATAAAGGTTATGGTACTGCTGAACATATTGCTGCTTTACGGGAACAAGGGCCAAGCCCAATTCATCGAACTTCCTTTGAGGTAGTTGCTAAATAAGTTTAGGAGTTGAGGTAAATGGTGCAAGCTGGTGATGTATTAGAAGGAGTTGTATTAGAGGTTAAAGAAAAGACAGCAGTTATCAAATTTGGTAAACGGGCTATTGAAGCTAGGGTTCTAGTAGATTTAGAAGTAGGTGAAGAGGTAAAGGTAAAGGTAAAAGGTTTTTATCAAGGTCAGTTGGTTTTAAGAGTCTTAAAAAGAGAAGATGGTATAGAACCAGGTTCAATTGATATTAAAGTATAATATGAATTAGTTAACCCCTCCAGATATCTGGAGGGGTAACTTATTAATGATCTATATTAAAAAGTAGTCTTTGGACTACTTTCTAATCTTATTATATGTAATTAATCAGAATTTAAGTATCAAAAAAGTAGGATTTTTTGGATGATTATGTTATTCATTTTGAAAACGAATCTTATAATCTTGAATAGAAGAAAATTTACCATTAATTACAGCTGAAAAATCTTCTGTTTCTCCATCAGTGAAATTACCAATATTAATATAACCTTGCCCAATTTTTTGATTCTGGTTACCATACAGAGTAATAGTAAAGGTAGCAATGTGGTATCTTTTTCCTGAGTGATTGCTTATCTCTCCATTAACTTCAATTAGTCCATTACGATTAGTAAAATGGATGTTATTACAGGTAAAACCACCCTTGATTTCAGTTTTATCTGTTGTTTCGGTGTCATCTTCTGCTAAAGAGGTTTCATCTTTAGGAATCCAACCTTCTACTTCAACTTTTCCTTTTACTTTTACCCAATCGCCTGCTGTAGCAACTACCTCCATCTGCTTATCTGTAGGCAAGTCAGTTATAATTGTGCCACTAGGATCTTTTCTTAATTTAACTTGTTCTTGTTCAATAATTAGATATTCTTGAGCTAAAACAGTAAAACCAATTGATAATAGGCTGATTAGTAACCAACTAGTTATTTTTTTAATCATAAGTAATTCCTCCAGTCTATAATTTTAAGTCATAATACTTAAAATTAAATTTCAAATTCATCTACTAATCTCTGAATCTTTTGTGCCATAGTAGCTAATTCTTGAGAGGAATTAGTAATTTCATTAGACATATTCTTGATTTCTTCTGTAGCATTAGTTACTTGACTACTATCTTGAGCTAGAGTTTCAGTAGCACTAGCAGTCTGCTGGATTTGAGTAGTTGTCTTTTCACTAGCTTCTTCAATCTCAGTAAAAATTGCTCCAGCTTTTTGAGTGATAGATTCTCCTTGTTCTACTTTAGTTTTAACATTTTGAATAGAGTCTAAAGCAATATTGGATTTTTCTTGGGTTTCAGCAATTAAATCTGCAATATTATTTGTAGCTTGATTAGTTTCTGTAGCTAACTGTCTAATCTCTTCTGCTACTACAGTAAATCCTTGGCCCGAAGTGGAATTTTTAGTATTATTTGCTCGGGCTGCTTCAATAGAAGCATTGAGAGCTAACAAATTAGTCTGTTCAGCAATATCACCAATTAAGTTAATAATCTCTTCAATTTCGTGTGAGGTATTACTTAGATTATTAATAACTTGAGTAGTATTTGCAACTGCTTGATTAATCTCTTTCATACTGCTGATTGTTTCTTTAATATTTTGGCTACCAGTTTCTGTTTTAGAGGTAGTCTTTTGAGCAAAATTATTTACTTGTTGTGTATTAGCTGAGATTTGTTGAATACTAGCTGATATACTCTTAATTAAGTTATCAGTATTTTCTATTGTGGCATTTCCTTCTTGAGCTGAGGCAGATAACTCTTCACTATAAGCTGATAAGTCTTCTGCTGATTCAAGAAGATTAGTTATAATTTGTCTTAAACTATTATGCATTTTATTTAAAGATTGCATTAGGTGGCCTACTTCATCTTGTGTATCTACTTCTAATTCTTCTACTTTTAGATTACCAGTAGCAATTTTATTAGCAAAATTAGAAGCTGCTAAAATTGGTTTAGTAATTTTAAGAGCAATAAAGTAGGCAACAGCTATACCTAAAATAATAGCAAGTAGACTGGTTATTAAAGTACTCTGTCTGATTACACTAAGAGGACTTAGCATATCTTTATCTTTTATTGTCATTCCAATAGCCCAGCCTGTTTCTTTAATAGAAGCAA
This sequence comes from Halanaerocella petrolearia, assembly GCF_054657875.1. NCBI lineage: Bacteria > Bacillati > Bacillota > Clostridia > Halanaerobiales > Halobacteroidaceae > Halanaerocella > Halanaerocella petrolearia. Next base: position 796,337 of record NZ_BAAHXW010000001.1, on the reverse strand, counting down.
ATGCAACTCTCTTCTTTTCACCTTGTAATTGATAAGAAGTAGTAGCAGATTCTTTATTTAACATTTTATTAGCAATTTCTTTTAGTTGATTATTTCCATCTTTAAATATCTCTTTATTACCTAAATATTTGTTATTTGGATGAGCAATAGTAGTTAAGTGTTGGTTAATAATCCAACCGTAGCCTGAATTATTTATTTTCATATCTTTAACTAAATCTTGTAAAATATTAAGGGTAATAACTCCTCCAGCTACTCCTACAAATTTATTATTATTATAGATTGGATTAGCAATGATAACAATTGGTTTTCCGGTTTTAAAGCTTTTAAGTGTTTTAGAAACTATTTGTTCTTTATTTTTTTTAACTTCTTGGAAATAGTTTTGATGAGCAACATTGGCACTAACATTTGAGGTATCTCTCATGTTGCCTTTTGGATCGACAATAAATAAAGATTCAATATCTTTATCTTTGTTGGCTATCTTCTTAAGAGTAGGCAGCTGTTTATTCCAGTCCATTGATTGGATATCTCTTATGTAAGATAGGTTTTTAATCTCTTTTCGTTTTTCCTGTAACCAAATATCGATAATTTTAGCATTCTGTTGGGCGTTATTTTTTGCTTCAGTTAGGATGGTCTGTTGTAAAATATTTTGAGCTTGGTTATAAATTAACCAAGTGCTACTACTTATAAGTAAGAAGATTACTAGACTAATTATTAAGCTCATCTTTCCTTTGATACTCTTTAGCATTTTTTGCCTCCTTGATTAGTTAATCTATTACTTTGTTAAATTTAGTGTAAGTTATAAAAATTTATTATATATTAAAATAATATCATAATAGATTTTAGATTACAATTCTTTAGTTTTTAGATAATATGAATAATTATTACTCTGATGGTTAAATTATGTTTTAGAATTAATGGAGGAAAGATAATGAATACACGAGAGATAGGAAAACAAGGTGAATATGTTGCTAAAAAGTTTCTACAAGAAAAAGGATATAGAATACAAGAAGAAAATTTTTGGGCTCGTTATGGAGAAGTAGATATTATTGCTTATGAGGGTGATTATCTAGTATTTATAGAGGTCAAATTGGTTAGAGGGGATTCTTTTGTTGAGCCACAACAGCAAGTTGATTATCAGAAACAAACTCATTTAAGGAGAGTTGCTAATTATTATTTAATTGAACATAATTTAGAAGTAGACTGTCGTTTTGATGTAGTAGCTATTTCTCAAATTCAAAAAGATTATAAGATTGAGTTGATTAGAAATGCTTTTTTAGTTTAGGAGGGAAGATATGTTAGCTAAAACAGCTAGTAATGCTGTTCTAGGTATAGAAGGTTACTTAGTAGAAGTAGAGATTGACCTTGCTAAAGGATTACCTGCTTTTCAGATTGTAGGTTTGCCAGATACAGCAGTTCGAGAATCTAGACAGCGAGTAAAGGCAGCTATTAAGAATTCTGATTTTAAGTTTCCAGTTAAAAGGATTACAGTTAATTTAGCTCCAGCAGATATAAAGAAACAAGGGCCAGCCTTTGATCTGCCTATTGCAGTAGGTATTTTGGCAGCTACTGGAGTAATAGAAGAAGATAAGTTAGATGAGTATGTCTTAATTGGTGAGCTATCATTAGATGGACAGGTAAGAAGTACTGAAGGTATTTTGCCTATGGTTTTAGCGGCTAAAGAAACAGGTAAGAAGGGAGTTTTAGTAGCTCAAGAAAATGCAGAGGAAGCTGCTATAGTAGAGGGAATAGAGATAATTCCAGTTCAGACTTTACAAGAAACTGTTGAATATTTAAATAACCAACTAAATATAACTCCAACTGTTACAGCAGTAGATTCTCAACAGTCTGAATATAGAATTGATTTTAGTGATGTCAAAGGCCAAGAACATGCTAAGCGGGCTTTGGAGGTGGCTGCAGCAGGTGGGCATAATGTTTTAATGGTTGGCCCGCCTGGTTCAGGTAAGACAATGCTGGCTAAGAGAATACCTACTATCTTACCACCATTAAGTAGAGAAGAAGCTATTGAAGTTACTAAGATTTATAGTATTATTGGTAAGTTATCTACCCCTTTAATTACCAAGCGTCCTTTTAGAAGTCCACATCATACTACTTCTAATACTGGATTGATTGGTGGAGGGAGAATACCTAAACCTGGTGAAGTCAGTTTGGCCCATCATGGAGTCTTATTTTTAGATGAGTTACCAGAGTTTAAAAAGAATGTTTTAGAGGTGCTTAGGCAGCCTTTAGAAGATGGAGAAGTTACTATCTCTAGATCATTGACTACTTTAGATTATCCTGCTCAATTTATGATGATAGCGGCAATGAACCCTTGTAGGTGTGGTTATTATGGTGATCCTAAAAAGGAATGCAGTTGTACTCCACATCAAGTAAAGAAATATCTTAACAAAGTTTCTGGTCCATTAATGGATAGAATAGATGTTCATCTTGAGGTTCCTAGGTTGGAAGTAGATCAGTTGACTGATTATGAAAAAGGAGAAAGCTCTGCTGAGATAAAAAAGAGAGTAGTTGCAGCTAGAGAAGTACAACTTGAACGTTTTAAAGGTATGGAAGTTACTTATAATGCTCAAATGGATAGTGCGTTAGTGGAGAAGTATTGTAAATTAAGTGGTTCGGCTAGAACTTTGTTAAAGGAAGCTATTGAAAGGCTAAATTTAAGTGCTAGAGCATATGATCGAATCTTAAAATTGGCTAGAACAATAGCTGATTTAGATAAAAAAAAGGATATAAATTCTGACCAAGTTGCTGAAGCAATTCAGTATCGAAGTTTAGATAGGAAATATACAACTAAGATTTAAAAATAGCAATTAGTCTTTAGACTTGCCTATTTGGCAAGTTTTCTTATTTTTAAAGATAGATAAATATTAATAGTTACTTACAAAGGTAGTTATTTGGAAAATTATTTTAATCAATATTAGATAGATAATTTATTTTTTATTTAGATAAAATATTAGAAAGGAGGAGTTAAAAATGGAATTGTTTATTAACCATAAAATAATTAAAGATGGAGACGAATATGTAGTTAAATTATATCTAAATCAACAAGCAACTGAGTTTGCTAATGAATTTGGTGAGATATCTGATAAGGAAAGATCCAGTTTAAAGAAGGGCGCCAGAAAATATATAAAGAATAAGTTACCTGATCTTAAAGTAAAGACAGTTAATGTTATGTTGGGTTCATTATTGGTGGCTTCGCTGCCTTTTGTTAATGTTGATACTGCAGTTGGAGCAGAGAACAGCCAAGTAGAAACTCAAAGTCAAGATATATATATAGTTCAATCTGGAGATACTTTATATCAAATAGCAGATGAATTTGGGATAACAGTTTCTGAATTAAAATCAATTAATGGATTAGATAGTAACTTGATTTATGAGGGCCAACAACTAAAAGTACCTACTCAACAACAAGGAGATTATATTGTAAAAGAGGGTGATACTCTATTTGAGATTGCACAGCAATATAATATGACAGTTAAGCAATTAAAATTAGCCAATGACTTAACAGATGATATAATTAATATTGGACAAGAATTATATATTCCTGATCAAGAAACGATAATACTTGTCAATCAACTACCTGATAGAGTATATAGTATAGGTGATAATAGAGAAGATATAAAACAGATACAAAAAGGACTTAATACTCTAGGTTATTCATTAGTAGAAGATGGAGTTTATGGAGAAGTTACTAGTAGAACAATTTTAGATTTTCAAAGTCAATATGGAGATTTAATTAATGATGGAGTCTATGGCCCTAAAACTAAGGATTATTTACAGCAGTCAATATTAACAGATCACATTACAGTTTCTAATCCTAGTAGCGATACAGTACTAGTTAATAAGAATAATAGTCTACCTTCAGATTATATTCCAGAAGATCTTGTAGTTCCAGATGTGCCTTTTCCTTTTGAAGAATTCCATCAGAAGAAGTTGATGAAAGAAGATGCAGCTAGGGCTCTTGAAGAATTATTTATGGCAGCAGAGCAGGAAGATCTAGATTTATATGCTATTTCAGGTTATAGGTCATATGACAGACAAGAATCAATATTTACTGCAAAGGCTATGAGATATGGATTACAGAGTGCAAATCAGTTTAGTGCTAAGCCAGGCGAAAGTGAACATCAGACTGGGTTAGCAATGGATGTGACAAGTCCTAAAGTAGGGTTTCATTTAACACAAAGTTTTGGAGAGACAGAAGAAGGGCAATGGCTTAAAGAAAATGCCCCTAAATTTGGGTTTGTAATACGTTATCCAGAAGGAAAAGAAGATATTACAGGTTATGGATATGAACCATGGCATATTCGTTATATTGGAGGAAATCTGGCAACAGAAGTTGCTCAAAATGAGACTACATTAGAAGAATACTTTGGTAGAGCATAATTATAAATTTTATTTTGGGTTTAATTATTTGTTATTAATTTGACAAAATTGCTAAAATTAATTAAACTAATAATAAGTCAGACGTCTGACTTATTATTAGACTATAATTTTATAACCTCCTTAGTTTTTCTGACTAATATTATTTTAAATAGGAGTGATTTAATTGTTTAAAAGCTCGGGTAAGTTTATTTTAAGTCTGATGATTGTTGCTTTATTAGTTACTGTTACTTCGTTGGGTGTGGAAGCTTTTAGTTCAGAGCCTAGTAAAACAGAACATAATCTAACAATTATGGGTACTACAGATATTCATCAGCATATTATGCCTTATAATTATATGTCTGATGAAGTTGATGAGACGATTGGTTTTGCTAAGGTCTATACTTTAATTGAAGAAATAAGATCTAATAAAGACAATACAGTTCTTATTTCTAATGGTGATCTTATTTCAGGTAGTTTAATTGGAAGTCAAGAAGCACAACTTAATCCTTTGAAGTTAGGGGAAACTCAAACAATAGTTAAGATATATAATAAAGCTGGTTATGATGCTGCTGCAGTAGGAAATCACGAGCTACAAGATTACGAAATGGACTTTTTTGAGTTGGCCCGAGATGGAGCTAAGTTTCCTTGGTTATCAGCAAATATTAAGCTAGCTGGCGATAAAGATAGAACTTATGTTAAGCCGTATCAAATAATAGAAAAAGAAGTTGATGGCAAGAAACTAAAGGTAGGTATAATAGGATTTACACCACCTCAGACTATTCGATGGGGTAGTGGCCATTTAAAAGGAAATATTATCTTTGAAGATATTGTAGAATCAGCTAAAGAGTATATGCCTGAGTTGAAGAAGAAAGCTGATATTGTAATAGCAGCAGCCCACACAGGAATTTCAACTGCTGGTATTGATTCTTATGATGGTCGAGAAAATGCCGCTTATTATTTAAGTCAGGTAGATGGTATAGATGCCATGATTTTAGGACATCAGCATGGAAAGTTGCCTGGAGGCTATGAAGGTATTAAAGGAATTAATAGTAAAGAAGGTACTATTAATGGAGTTCCAGCAGTAATGCCTAGTTCTTGGGGAAGTGCATTAGGAGTAATTGACTTAGAATTAGTTCATCAAGCTGGAGAATGGAAAGTAACAACAGCAGACTCTAAGCTAAAAGAGATTAATGAAACTGTTAAACCACATCCTATGGTTAAGAGAATGGCTCAAAAAATACATCAAGATACAACTGAGTATGTCAGAACCCCATTAGGAAAAGCAGAACGAGATATATACTCTTATGTATCTCGAATTATGGATTCATCAGTTACTCAAATTATAAATGATGCTCAGATCTGGTGGGCCAAAAGAGAATTTTCTAATGGAAAATTCTCTGATCTTCCAATTTTATCAGCTGCAGCACCATTTAGAGCTGGTAGAGAAGATGCTGAATACTTTACTGAAGTTGAAAAAGGCGATATTACAATTGGTGATGTAACAGATATTTATATCTATGAAAACCAAATTAGAGTCATGAAATTAAATGGTAAGCAAGTAATTGAGTGGTTAGAGAGAAGTGCAGAGAACTTTAACCAGATTGATCCTAAATCTTCTGAAAGACAACAACTATTAAATAGCGAGTTCTCTGCTTATAATTATGATGTAATTGAAGGAATTGAATATGAGATTGATGTTACTAAACCAGTAGGAGAGAGAATTGTTAATGCCAGATATAAAGGAAAGCCATTAAATTCTAATCAAGAGTTTTTAGTTGTGACTAATGATTATCGGGCTGGTGGTGGTGGAGACTTTCCTCCATGTGTAAAAGAAGATCCAGTGTATGCTCCATCCGGAGTAGTTAATCGAAATCAAATAATTAAATATATTCAAACTAAAGGAAGAATTAATCCAGAACCAACTAATAACTGGAGAATTAAGCCAGTTGAAGTAGAGAAGGCAGTAACTTTTCGTTCACATCCTGATGCCTCTGAATATTTTAAAGAGTATGGGATTAACGGAGTTAAACTCTTAGAAACTGATGAGAATGGTATGGGGGTTTATAAATTAGATATGACAAAATAAATAAATTTCTATTAGTAGCTATAGTACGTGGGCCAAAAGGCTCACGTTCTTTTTTATTTAATCAACTTTTTAACTAGTGGTATAGTATGATAAACTAAAGAAAAAGATTTTTAAGGTGATAGTAATGAAAATATGGAAATTAACCAAAGATGTTTATGCTATAAAAGAATACTTAGATAAAAAATTATTTAACGATTTATTAGCTGTAGAGGGTGTATCTTATAATAAAGAAAAGTGGAGAATAGAGTTTCGTCAAAATAATTTAAGTAAAATAAAAAAGTATGTAGATAATATGACAATAGTACAAGGACCTGATTTAATAAATAGATTATATAGAATTAATAAGTACAAATCAAGAGCTGGGTTGATGAAGAATTCTATAGTAATTTATGAGGCCAATGACTATATTTATTTTATTTTACAAGATGATGGATTCGATATATTAGATGATTATGAAGGAAGTTTATTAGTTGCTGATGATAAAGTGAAGGAATATGCTAAAGAAGCCATTTATTTTAATACTAGAGAAAAGTTAATTAAGCATCAGATTGAGTCTGATGGGAGTATTAAAGATCTTATTGATGTAATAGATAATGATGAAGGCAGTTTTTTATTTGATGATTTTGATTCATCTCCTTTTTTACTGACTAGTGAATATTATAACTTAGAACTTACAAATAAAGATAAGGAGACTTTATTTATAAAAGAAGTTGAAAAGAGAAGAGTAGATGCTTTTAATTTAGAAAGGCTAGCTGAAAGAAGAAATATAAGTAGAGAAGTTTGGTATCCTATTTTAGTAGATTTAGTTGAAAAAGAGATTAGATTACGGAGATTCAAACTAGAGCAAACAATCAAGAAGAAAGGAGTTAATAACTTATTTGCTGATGATAAAACAGTTAAATTAGGAATTGAATTGGATAAATTAACTGATAAGATAAGTAAAAAGATGGATGATTATTTAGAATTAGATATAGTAAAAGAATATAGAAGTGAAAAAGAAAAACGAACTTATGGTATATAGACAGGGAACATACGACTGAAAGTAAAAGAGGGTATCAATTTGCATCTCTTAAAGCCAATGGGGAATTAATTAGTTACAGAACGTGGGTGAACAGAATTATTTATCAGCATCTAGAAAATATGATTATTGCAGTTAGTCCTAAAGGAATATTAAAGGATATACTAGATTAAAATAGTCATCATGTAAAAAGCCTTCGATATTTATATCGAAGGCTAAATTTTTTTAATTGATTTTTTGACTCCAGTTATGCCCACTGTTATTATCCCAATTATTAGCTGAGTCTTTGAAACAGAAATTTAGATTATTTCCAGTTGGTACTTTTGTCTGTGCCCTCCAATAACCATCATCACTCTTATCCATTTTAATATCATTTACATTCTGCCATTGATTATCACCTGTACTTGTTCCACAATGAAGATATACTTGATCAGCACCACTTTTAGCTAATAAACCTTTGTAACTAATTGTCACTGTATCTCCACTATAAATAGGGCTTGGGTCAAGATTAACATCAGGTCTTTGCATTAGATAGATTACCTCCTTATGATTATATAATTCTTAGCTTGTTGAATTATTGAGTTAATTAACCTTTATTTATATAAAATGGTACTTTGTACTACAGCTATTAGCTGTCTGTCGTTAGCCGTTAGCCAAGTTAAATTCAAAACCATAGACATATTTTAAATTCTTAAAATATAAGAACATAAGGGTTTAGTTTTTGAATTGGCTCATCCTTCAGGTCTCAAGACCTTTCATAATAAAAACCATTTGCTCAAAGCACACGACACACGACTGTGTCACTGAAAGTAATACATTATACCTTTAGTTAGTTTATGGATTTAATTTCTTTTTATACAGCAAATAAATTATTGTACTGGTTGATCATTTGGATTGTTACTTTTACGTGGATTATCAAAGCTAGGAGGAGCAGGATCAGGGTCTGCAAAGTATTTACCTGGAGTAGATAAATCAAAGTATAATTTAGAGTCTTCTGTAACACCAAAGTCATAATTAGAGGAGTTATCTTTCTCTTGCACCTTATTTAGAGCTTCTCTAAATAAGGCATTATGAGCTTCTTCACGATTCAATAGAAAGTCAATGGTTTCTCTGACACCTTGATCATCGATTTGGCGATGTAGATATTCATAGACCACTTTAGCTCTCTGTTCAGCAGCAATATTAGAAAGGATATCAGCAACTACATCTCCAGTTACATTGATAAAATTACCAGTAAAAGGTGATCCTGAAGCATTAGCTAACATAGGAGAAAGACCACCTAATACTTGACCTTCTATCTGTCCGATACTATCATCGGTATTGGCTACATCATGACCATTTAATAGATTAATGGTTTGGGCTACCATTTCAGCATGGCTAAACTCTTCAGCGGCAATATCTAGAAATAGATCTTTAATTTCTTTATCCTGGATTCTAAAACTTTGACTAAAGTATTGCAACCCAGCTTTTAATTCACCGTTAGCTCCACCTAATTGTTCTTGTATCATAGTAGCATAAGCAGGATTTGGTTGGTCCACTTTGACTTCATGTAACATTTCTTTGTCATGTTTAAACATAGTTTCAACTCCTTATTATAATGTTAAGTTTATTATTTGAAGAAGCTCTGTTATTAATACTAGTTGATTAATAAAGTTCTTGTTTTATAATCTCCCTTCCTCTATCCAAACCTGGACCACCAACTAATAGTAATAAGTCATTTTTGTTAACTTTATTCAGGCCTAATTTAATAGCAGGAGTTAAATTTTTGTGGTTATTAATTTTAATATCTGCTTCTTTTATAATCTTAGTAAAGGCATTTTCTTCATGAGTTAAAACTTTATTTTTACTAATTACTTCAGAATCAGCTCTAGTAGTTATGATTTCTCTTAAATTTAATCTTTCTTTCCAATCAGCTATTAGTTGAGCATTAAGTCTGTTAGCGGCAACTCCCCTTTTTCCTTTAAGAAAGTGAATTATAGTTAAGTTATCATAATCAAGATCTTTAATAGTTTTAAAGTTGGCAGTTAAGCTAGCAGGATTATGAGCAAAGTCATCGACAATTGTAAAGTCCTGATCATAGATCAATTCCATTCTTCTTTTGATACCTGTAAAACTTTCTAATCCTTGTTTGATATCATTTAATTTAAAACCCAAGGCCAAGCCAGCTGTAAAAGCAGCTAATGCATTGTAGACATTATGATAGCCTAAAGTAGATAATTTAATATTAATTGTGGTTGGTTTAATAGTCCTACCATTTAAAGTGGATAATGGTTGATTAATCTTAATTCTAAAAGTAATTCCTTGTTTAGTTAAGTTGATCTTATCAGCTGTAATTTGAGACTGTTTATTGATACTATAGGTATAATAATTAGCTCGAATAGTTTCAATTAATCTAGAAGTATGGTCATCATCTAGATTAAGGATGGCTATTCCAGACTCTTTAAGATTAGTAAATAATTTAGCTTTACTTTGGTAATAATCTTCTATAGTCTGATGAAAGTTAAGGTGATCTTGGGATAGATTAGTAAAGATACCAATATCAAAATCTAAGCCCCAGACTCGATCAAGTTTAAGAGCATGAGATGAGACTTCCATACTAGTATAACTAATTCCTTTCTCTTTCATCTGGGCCAACCTCCTATGTAGTACTAATGCATTAGGAGTTGTACACTGGTTAGGATTAGAATAAGTCTGTTGGCCAACTTTAGTATGCAGGGTACCAATTAATCCTGTCTTGTCAAGAACTTGATTACTAATAGCATCAAGCATAGCTGTAGTTGTCGTCTTACCTGCTGTTCCAGTAACACCAACTAATCTCATATATTGACTAGGATTATTATAAAATTGAGCTGCTAGTTGGGCTAAGGCTTGTCGACTATTCTTAACCTTGATATAAGGGATTGGTTTAGGAAGGTTAATCTCTTGCTCACCAACAATAGCTACAGCACCTTGTTTAATTGCTTCTAGGATATATTGGTGACCATCTGTTTTGAAACCTTCAATAGCAACAAATAAAGCACCTTCTGTTACTTTCTTAGAATTATTAGTAACTTGTTTGACTTTATAATCCCTAAAGTTATTAATAGACTCAGTTTCTAACCTGTCAACTAATGGAGAGAGAGGAAGACTAGATGCTTGTAAATTATGATTTTTTAACATTAATAACCCCTCCTTATACTTATAGTATACTTTTAGTGTAGAGATGTGATAAAAAATACATATTTACTCTACTACCAACTAATACTAAAAGTATACTGAATTAAATGAGGGATGAATATGGTTAAAAAAAGACTAAAGAGATTTCTAAAAGATGTAACAGTAATTATTCTATTAGTATTTAGTTTAGTCGGTTATAATTACTATCATAATCAGAGTTTTTTACCAGAACAGAATCAGACTACTCAGCTAAAGGTTGCAACTGGAGTAACTATTAATGAAGTTAGGGTGGGAGGTTCAAGCTATAAGCAGATTACTAAATTATTAGCTAAGTTAGCTAGACAGAAGAGAAGACAACCTCAAAATGCTTTTGAATTTAATGACAAGGTATTTTATAGTAAGCAAGGAAAAAGGTTGAATATTACTGCAACTATTCAGCAATTACTTACTGCTGAAGCTAAGGAGAAGGTCGAGCCAGTTTATAAATTTATTAAACCAACAATCACTAAAGATGTATTAAAGAAAGGTAAAAGCTTTAACTTTAGTCTAAAGAAGAGATTACAGCAGACTAGAGCAAAAGTTATTGGGCATTATACTACCTATCTACCTAATAATAAACAAGCTCGAAAGAACAATATTAGATTGGCTTTAAAGAAGATGAATTATTATTACTTAAAGCCAGAAGAAGAATTCTCATTTAATGATTTAATCGGGCAACCTACCATGGCCAAAGGGTATAAGAAAGCACCTATTATTAGTGGAGATAGGTATATTTTAAAGCCAGGTGGAGGTATCTGTCAGGTATCGTCGACTCTTTATAATGCTGTTAAAGAAGCTAAATTAAAGATTATAGAACGTCATCATCATAGTAAGAAGGTTGCTTATGTACCTGAAGGTCGAGATGCTACTATATATCCAGGTCAGAAAGATTTTAGTTTTATAAACAATAGCCAACAACCAGTTATTATATTAACAGATCTAGTTGATCGTTATGTTATAGTTTATTTAATTCAGATTAATTGATATAAAGTGTCACTTTGTGCTATAGCTATGTGAGTAGGTAGTCTTTATCACGAATATTTTCTGTGAAATTCGTAGGGTGAGCAGTTCAAAATTAAAATCATAGATATGTCTTAAATCATTAAAACATAGGGGATGTAAAGCTTTATTTCTTGGGTTTTAAAATTTTTAATTCCTATGAATCCTATGAATTCTGCGTGAAAATAAGCTGCTAACATACAACAGGTAGTTGATGGCTGTGTCACTAAAAGTGATACACTAGATCAATAAAAGGTAGAAATTAATACTTATACCTCACACTAACACTTATATTACTAGAAAGGGGTTAATGGTTATGGAATTAGAAGGTAAGTTATATTGGATGTGGTTGACTAAAGTTCCGAAATTAGGACCTAGAAGAATAAAAAAGTTGCTTGATTATTTTAAAGATGCTAAAGGAATTTGGACGGCTAGTAGAGAAGAACTAAATAACGTGTCAGGAATTGGTCCTTCAATCAGTGGGCAAATTATAGAATCTAAAGATAAATTTAATTTTGCTAGAGAATTAGAGCAGTTAAAGCAAGAAGAAGTTAAGGTTGTAACTTTAGGTGAAGAATGTTATCCTAAATTACTAAAGGAAATCTATGATCCACCACCTGTATTATATTATAAAGGTGAATTAATTAACCTAGAGCTGCCCTGTATTGCTATTGTAGGTTCAAGAAAATGTACAGATTATGGTCGACAGGTAGCTAAGAGATTAAGTCAACGTCTAGCTGAGATAGGAATTTCAGTAATTAGTGGTTTGGCTAGAGGTATAGATACTGCAGCTCATCAAGGTGCTCTACATACTGGTAGTACCTCTGCTATCTTGGGTTCAGGTTTAGATAGAATTTATCCACCAGAAAATAAAGGGATAGCTAAGCAGATTACAACTAGTGGTAGTCTCTTGACACCATTTCCTTTAGGAACATCTCCTGAAGCCAAACATTTTCCTGCCCGAAATCGAATTATTAGTGGTCTATCTTTAGGGACAATTGTAGTAGAAGCAGCACAAAAAAGTGGATCTTTAATTACAGCTAATCTAGCTTTAGAACAAGGTAGAGAAGTATTTGCTATTCCAGGTGATATTACTAAAAAGCAGAGTATAGGTACTAATGACTTAATTAAGACAGGAGCAAAATTAGTGCAAGATATTGATGATATTTTAGTAGAGTTACCTATAAAAAATAATAGAGCAGACACTAATGTTCAGACTAAAATAGATCAAAATAGGATTCATAATTTATCGAAGAAACAAAAACAAGTATATCGTAATCTTTCTATTAGTCCTCAACAGTTTGAAACTGTAATCAATAGTGTAGATTTAGATTCAGCTCAATTAAATTCGGTCTTACTTGAGCTTGAAGTTAAAGGATTAGTAGAGCAGTTACCTGGTAGGAAGTTTAAGTTAAGATCAGAAAAATGAGTCAGGAAGGGGTTTTATTAATGAATACTAGTGTATTCAAAATAATTAGTCATTTAGTAAAAAGAATGTTAAATAGTGAACAGGAAGCTGTAGATGAAGAAAAATTAATTAGTACTTTACAAGAAGAAGGATATGAGCTAAATGATATTAATCAAGCTTTTGAATTTATTTTTTCTTCTTCGGAAATAATAGATATGCCAGAAAAAATAACTGAAGATGATGATAATCAGGATAATGAAACAGAATCTAATAGATTAACTTCTAATGAAAATAAACAGCGAATTCTTGACTTTAGAGAAAGATTTAAGTTTAATTTAAATGTACAAGGAATTATTATTAAGCTAAACTATTTGAATTTGATTACAGAGGAGGAGTTAGAAACAGTTATAGCTAAGTCTGTTGCTACTCATAAGCCACGTCTTGATACATTAGATTTTTGGGAAGTATTAGAAGGAGAAATTGATGATGAATTTAAACTGACTGCTCTTGCAGAGGAGATTCCAGAATTTAGAATTATAAATGCAGGAGAAAGAGAGTATGCTCATTAAAGAAAAGATTATTGTTGGAATATGGAGGGATGACAGTGGCTAAAGATAAAAAATTAGTAATTGTAGAATCACCAGCAAAAGCAAAAACAATTAGTAAATTCTTAGGTTCTGATTATCATGTAGAGGCCTCTATGGGCCATGTAATAGATCTACCTAAGAGTCAGTTAGGTGTAGATGTAGAAAATGACTTTAAACCTAAATATATTACTATTAGAGGTAAAGGAAAGACATTACAGAAGCTAAAGCGTAAGGCTAAAAAGAGTGAAGGGGTTTTATTAGCAACTGACCCAGATAGAGAAGGTGAAGCTATTTCTTGGCATTTGGCCCATGCCTTAAAGATTGATGAAGAGGCCGATTGTCGAATAGAGTTTAATGAGATTACTAAGACTGCAATTCAGGATGCTTTAGAAGAACCGCGGTCAATTGATAAAGATAGAGTAGATGCTCAGCAAGCTAGAAGAATTTTAGATAGACTGGTAGGTTATAAATTAAGTCCTTTATTATGGAAGAAAGTAAAGAAAGGATTGAGTGCTGGTCGAGTTCAATCAGTAGCTGTTAGAATTATCTGTGAACGAGAAGAAGAAATTAAAGATTTTGATCCAAAAGAGTATTGGACATTAGATACTAAGCTTAAACCCCATCAAAAAGATGAATTTAAAGCTAAATTATATAGGGTTAATGATGAAAAGTTTGAATTAAATAATCAAGAGGAGACCAATCAAGTAGTAGCTGAGTTAAAAAAAGAAGATTTACAGATAGCTAAAGTTAAGGAAGGAAAGAGAAGAAGAAATCCATCTCCACCATTTACTACCAGTAGTCTCCAACAGCAGGCTTCTAATTATCTACATTTTAGTACTAAAAAGACAATGTATTTAGCTCAACAGTTATATGAAGGAATAGATTTAGGAGCTAAAGGGACAATTGGTTTAATTACTTATATGAGAACTGATTCGACTAGAATTTCTAAAGAGGCTCAAAGTGATACAAGAGACTATATATCAGATAATTTAGGAGATAAATATTCACCTGATCAGCCTAAGAAGTATAAAGCTAAATCAGGGGCCCAAGATGCACATGAAGCAATTAGACCGACTTCAGTTTATAGAACACCAAAGCAGATGAAAGAATATTTAGATACTCAACAATATAAATTATATAAATTAATTTGGGAGCGGTTTGTAGCCAGTCAAATGACACCTGCTATCTATAAAACTTTAAAAATTGATATTAAAGGTGATAAATATTGGTTAAGAGCCAATGGCTCTCGGCAGTTATTTCCTGGTTTTCTTAAGGTGGATACAACGAAGAAGAGTACAAAGGATAGAGAGCTGCCACAGTTAGAAGAAGGGGAAGAAATTAAGTTAAGTGATGTACTTCCAGAGCAACACTTTACTAAACCACCAGCTCGTTATACAGAAGCTAAGTTAGTGAAGACTCTAGAAAAGAAAGGGATTGGGCGACCTAGTACTTATGCTGCAATAGTGGGTACTATTGAAAAGAGAGGCTATGTAACTAAGGAGAATAAAAGATTTAAGCCAACAGAATTAGGAGAGATTGTTAATGAACTATTAGTTAAGCACTTTCCTAATGTAACTAATATTAAGTTTACTGCTCAATTAGAGGCTGATTTAGATATGATTGAGTCTGGAGAAAATAATTGGGTAGATGTCTTAAGTAGTTTCTATAGTCCATTTCATGAACGATTAGAGGAAGCGCGAGAAAATATGGAAAAGGTAGAGTTGGAAGAAGAAGAAACTGATGTTATTTGTGAAAAATGTGGTCAGAATATGGTTATTAAACATGGCCGATATGGTAAGTTCTTAGCTTGCCCAGGATTTCCTGACTGTAAGAATACTAAACCATTATTAGAAAAAGCAGGAGTTAAGTGCCCTGAGTGTGAAGATGGAGATGTTGTTAAGAGAAAGAGTAAGAAAGGTAGAGTCTTTTATGGATGTAGTAATTATCCAGATTGTGAGTTTATGACTTGGTACAAACCAATGGATAAAGAGTGTCCAGAATGTAAGAAGTTTTTAGTTAAAAAGGATACTAAAAAAGAAACTAAGTATTTCTGTATCAATAATGATTGTAATTATGAAAAGATTGTAGATTAGAGAATAAATAAGTTAGAATAAGGAATAAGAATTAACTAATAAAGGTTATTTATTCTTGGTTAACTATTACTTTTCTCGTTGGAGGGGTTAGAGATGATGGATGCAACAACAGTAATTGCTGTAAAGGATAGTGGGAAAGTAGCTCTAGCTGGTGATGGGCAGGTAACAATGCAACATACAGTAATGAAACATAGTGCTAATAAGATTAGACGATTACATAATAATGAGGTATTAGCTGGTTTTGCTGGAACAGCAGCTGATGCCTTTACTTTATTTGAGAAATTTGAAGGAAAATTAGAAGAATTTCATGGTAACTTAAAACGAGCAGCAGTTGAACTGGCTAAAGAGTGGCGGACAGATAAGATGTTAAGAAAGTTAGAGGCATTATTAATTGTAGCTAATAAAGACTCATTACTAGTGGTTTCTGGTACTGGTGATGTGATAGAACCTGATGATGGAGTTACAGCTATTGGATCAGGCGGTTCTTATGCTTTAGCAGCAGCTCGTGCTTTAATTGATTCAGCTGATTTATCTGCTGCTGAGATAGCTGAAAAGTCATTAGAGATTGCATCAGATATCTGTATCTATACCAATGACCATATTACTGTAGAAGAAATTTAAGGAGGTATAAAAGATGGAAGATTTAACTCCACAGGAGATAGTCAATAGGTTAGATAAATATATTGTTGGTCAAGATGAGGCTAAAAAATCAGTAGCAATTGCTTTAAGGAATAGGTATCGAAGAAAGAATTTATCAGCCGATTTACAGGAAGAAGTAATTCCTAAAAACATTTTGATGATTGGTCCAACAGGAGTAGGAAAGACGGAAATAGCTCGTAGATTGGCCAAATTAGCTAAAGCGCCTTTTATTAAGGTAGAAGTAAGTAAGTTTACAGAAGTTGGTTATATGGGTCGTGATGTTGAGTCAATGATTAGAGACTTAGTTCAAACTGCTATTAGAATGATTCAACAAGAGAAGATGTCAGAAGTAGAAGAGAAAGCAGTTGAAATGGCAGAAGAAAGAATTTTAGATACTTTATTACCACTGCCTAATCAACAGTCAAATAATCCTTTGCAAGGTTTATTTGGTAATTTTGAAGAAGACAATACTCAGACTACAGAGCAGAATGAACGTCTTCAGAGAAGTCGAGCTAAATTGCGTGAGAAGTTAGCTGCTGGAGAATTAGAGGAGCGGATGATTGAAATAGAAGTAGAAAAACAGAACTCTCAGATGGTTGAAATCTTTTCTGGGGCTGGAGTAGAAGAATTAGGAGTTAATTTTCAAGATATGTTTGGTGGGATGTTACCAAATCAAAAAGAAACAAAAAAAGTAACTGTTAAAGAAGCAAGAGATATACTAAAAGAAGAAGAGGCTCAGAAGTTAATTGATATGGATAAAGTTAGTCGGCAAGCAATTAAACGAGTAGAAGAATCAGGGATAATCTTTTTAGATGAAATTGATAAGATAGCTGGTAAAGAAGCAGGATCTAATCCAGATGTATCTCGAGAAGGGGTACAAAGAGATATCTTACCAATTGTAGAAGGTTCAACAGTCAATACAAAATATGGCTCAGTTAAGACAGACCATATTTTATTTATTGCAGCTGGTGCTTTTCATGTATCTAATCCAACTGATTTAATCCCTGAATTACAAGGTCGATTCCCAATTAGAGTCGAATTAAATAGTCTATCTAAAGATAACTTTAAAGAAATTTTAATTGAACCCGAACATGCTTTGACAAAACAATATAAAGCATTATTGGCTACTGAAGATTTAGAAATTGAATTTACTGAAGAAGCAATTGATGAATTGGCTGAGATTGCTTATCAAGTTAATGAACAGACAGAAAATATAGGAGCTCGAAGATTGCATACTATTGTAGAGAAACTATTAGAGGAACTTTCTTTTACAGCTCCAGAACTTAAGAAGGATAGAATTGAAATCAATCGTCAATATGTAAAAGATAGATTAGATGATCTAGTTAAAGATAAAGATTTAAGTAAATATATTCTCTAAGTTCTTTATAATCTGAAATAAAAATTAAATTTAGATATAATTATTTAAGTTATTCTAGGTTTTGATATACTGGGCTGACTGACAAAACAGTTAGTTATTAAGGAGGACATATTGATGGAACAATTACTTACTAAAACACGTAAGATAAATAGATTAATTCAGCGCTCTGCTGGTCATCCAGTTGATTTTGCAGAAATGGCTAAAGTGTTAAGAGAAACTATTAGAGCTAATGTTTATTTAGTAGACCAAGGTGGAGAAATTTTAGGACATAACTTGGTAGATGAATTTGAATGTGACCTAATGTTAAAAGAGGTAATTAACCAGAATAAATTTCCTAGAGAATATAATGACTGGTTATTAGGAATCTATCATACTCAATCTAATTATGAGCAAAAACATGGTTCATGTGTCTTTAAAGAGGCTAAAGATTGTTTATTTAAGCATAAACTAACGACTATTGTACCAATTAATGGTGGAGGAGAAAGATTGGGTACTTTGATTTTAGCTAGATTTGATAAAGAGTTTGAATCTAGTGATTTATTATTAGCTGAATATGCAGCTACTGTAGTTGGTATGGAGATTTTAAGATTAAAGAGTAAAGAAAGAGAGAAAGCAGCTCGTAAAAAAGCAGCAGTTCAGATCGCTATAGATACTTTATCTTATTCTGAATTAGAGGCTGTAGAGCATATTTTTGAAGAACTTGATGGCACAGAGGGTTTACTGGTAGCTAGTAAAATTGCAGATAGAGTAGGCATTACTCGTTCAGTAATTGTTAATGCTCTTCGTAAGTTTGAAAGTGCAGGAGTAATTAAGTCTAAGTCATTAGGTATGAAAGGAACACATATTAAAGTATTAAATGATTATTTACTAGACGAGTTAAAGAAATTAAATTAGCTTTACAGGTGTGGGTTGCCCACACCTGTTTTTTAATTTGTAAGATAAATATATCATATCATTGTAAATGAAACACTTATCGAAGGGTAGAGTCGCAAAGATGGCATAATTGCGTCAGACTACTAAATAGAGTATATGCCCCCCTATACCTTTTATAAGGGGGTTATTGTTTTAAGTGATTCTTTGGATAATGTTTTAAAGTAAAATTATAGATTAGACAAAATCATACATAATTGCAGTAATAATCATTTTTTTATCTATAATATAAGATAATTTTTTAAAAATGCAGGAATATTGGAAATAGGTATTGAATTAATAAAAGGTAGCAGTAGCTTTTCAGAAAGAAGTTCTTAAACAAAGATATTTAAATGGATGGATATTAAAGTAAAAAATAAATATATTACATCCTCGTAAATGGCACACTTATCGAAAGGTAGGGTCGCAAAGCTTTTGAGTCTATGGCGTAATTGCTAAGACCGTCAGGTTACCAAATGGAGTATATGAAACCCCTATATCTTTTTATGAGGATAGGGGTTATTGTTTTATTATGTAATTTTTTAGGGTAATATTCCAAATTAATATTGAAAATGATGCATAATAAGATATAATTATACATAATTGGGATAACAACTATTTTTTTCCTATAATACAAGATTAGTTTCTTAAAAATTGCAGGAATATTATAAATATATATTGAAGTTTTAAAAAGGGATAGTAATTTAAAGGGAGGTTTCAGATGAAGTTGTTTGATCAAAACTTTAGTGTGTTACAAAAATCATTAGATGGTTTACAAAAAAGACATAAAACAATTGCTAATAATATCTCTAATGCTGATACTCCAGGTTATAAGAGAAAAGGAGTCAGCTTTAAAGGTCAATTGAATAAAGTATTGAATCAAGACTATGATTTGGAAGTAACTAATAAAAGACATATATCTTTAAATAGCAGGAGTTTAGAGTCTGTAAAGCCTAAGATGTATACAGAAGAAGATACCAAGGTCAGAAGTGATGGTAATAACGTTAGTATAGATGCTGAAATGTCTAAGTTAGCTAAGACTAATTTAGAATATCAAGCTGTTACTAAGCAACTGGCTAATAAATTTCGCCGAATAGAGAATGTAATTAAAAAGGGAGGTAAATAGTAATGTCAATGTTTAAAGGGATTGGTATTAGTGCCTCAGGTTTGACAGCTCAAAGATTAAGAATGAATACTATTTCAAGTAATATTGCTAATGCTAATACAACTCGTACAGAAGATGGTGGCCCTTACCGTCGTAAGATGCCTGTCTTTAAAGCGAGATTACAAGAAGAATTAGCATCTAAAGAAGAGAATGTAAATGGAGTAGAGGTGACTAATATAGAAGAGAGTAATAAACCACCTAAGTTAGTTTATAAACCTGAACATCCAGATGCTAATGAAGCTGGTTATGTAAAGATGCCTAATGTAAATGTTGTATCAGAGATGACAGATATGATGTCAGCTACTAGGTCTTATGAGGCAAATGTAACTGCTTTGAATTCAGCTAAAAAAATGGCTAAGAGTGCACTTGAACTTGGATAAAGGAGGGGTATAAATGAAAGTTGACAAGCTGTCTAATTCTAATTTGATGAAAATAAATCAGAAATTATCTGATAGTAGTGAAGAAAAGAAAAATAAAACTTCTTTTACTAATATGTTAAAACAATCCCTACAAAAGACGAATAATCTACAACATCAAGCCAATCAAGCCAGTCAAGATTTGGCTTTAGGAAAAGCTGATAGTGTTCATGAAGTAATGATAGCTGCTCAAAAAGCTAAAATATCTTTAGATTTAACAACAGAAGTAAGAAATAAAGTAGTTGATGCCTACAAGGAGATTATGAGGATACAAGTCTGATGGGATGGTCACTAGGATTGAGGTGTAAATATGGTTGAAAGTTTTGCAGAGCTAAAAGAGCAGTTTTTAAAATTATGGACAGGGTTAGATAAGAAAACTAAGATTATAATTGGCGCTTCAATTATTGCTACTATTATTGCTATATTTATTTTGGTTAATTGGGCTAGTCAGCCTGAATATAAGGTATTATTTAATAATTTATCTAATAAAGATGCTGGAGTAATAGTTGAAAAGCTAAAGGAAAAACAGGTTTCATATAAATTAGAAAATAAAGGTTCTGTTATTTTAGTACCTAGCCAAAAAGCCCATCAACTTAGGTTAGAATTAGCTGGAGATGGATTACCGACTGGCGGAGTAACTGGTTTTGAGCTTTTTGATCAGACCCAGATAGGAACTACTGACTTTCAACAGAAAGTTAATTATAATCGAGCCTTATCTGGTGAACTATCAAGGACTATTAAACAATTTGAGAATATTAGTTATGCTAGGGTGCAGATTACTCCGGCTCAAAATAGTATTTATAAAGAACAGTCCAAACCAGCTAAAGCTTCTGTATTTCTAAAATTAAATGGATACCAAGACATTAGTAAGAATCAAGTACAGTCGATTGCTAATTTAGTAGCTAGTAGTGTTAAAGGCTTAAAGGCTAATAAAGTAACTATTGTTGATACAGCAGGTAATTTACTGTCTGCTAAATTAGATAATCAAGATGAAAGCTCAAAATCTAATTATGACCAGTTAGAAACTCAAGATAAATTTGAAGAAGAGATAGAACAAGATTTAAATGTAATGTTGACTAAAGTGTTAGGAATAAATAATTTTGTAGTTAAAGTTAATGCTAAACTTAATTTTGATCAACGTAGCATAAATAAAACAGAGTATGAACCAGTAGTTGATGATCAAGGTATTGCACGTAGTAAACAAGTTAAAGAGGAAAGTGAAGAGGGAACGTCTAGTCAGCCTGAAGGAGTTCCTGGTACAACTTCTAATTTACCTCAATACAAAGTAGATAATAAAAAACAGCAGAGTAGAGAAAGTTCAGAATCAGTTGTTAATTATGAGATTAATAAGAAAATAGAAAAGTATGTTCAATCACCTGGAGCTTTAGAGAGATTATCTGTTTCAGTAATTGTAAATCAAGAGTTAAAGCAAGAGAATAAAGAGTCAATCACTGAAGCTGTTTCTGCAGCAGTTGGCTATAATGAGCAACGTGGTGACGAAATTAAAGTTGTAGGAATGAAGTTTGATAATAGTTTACAGAAGAAGACAGATCAAGCTATAGCTGCTGAAGAAGCAGAACAGAGAAGTTTCTTATATACACTAGCAGCTATTGTAGGGGCTTTAATCTTAGTTGTAGTCTTTTTATTATATAGAAATAGAGAAAGTGACGAGACAGAAGAAATTGAGCCAGGACAGGAGATTGATTATGTAGCAGGTGATGGAACTGAAGAATATGCCGCTACAGAGGAGATGGATTCTGAAGAAAGTGAATTACAGAAAGCACAGCGCGAAATACGTAATTTAACACAAGAACAACCAGAAGAGATAGCAGAATTAATTAAAAGTTGGATGGACGAGTAAAGGAGGATAGAAGATGCAACACCAACAGTTATCAGGTAAGCAGAAGGCTGCTATTTTGATGATCTCTTTAGGACCAGATGCTTCAGCAGAAGTTTTCAAGCATTTAAGTGATGAAGAGATTGAAGAATTAACGTTAGAAATTGCTAATTTAGACCAGGTATCTGCTGAAGTTAAAGAAGAGGTGTTAAGTGAATTTCATCAGATGTGTGTAGCCTATGACTATATTAGTCATGGTGGTATGGATTACGCTAAAGAAGTGTTAGAGAAGGCTTTAGGTGAATCGGAGGCTAGTAGTGTTATTGACCGATTGACTGCTTCTTTGCAGGTAAGACCTTTTGATCAGTTAAGAAAGACAGATGCTGATCAGATTCTAAACTTTATCCAGAGTGAACATCCTCAGACGATTGCTTTAATTTTGGCTTATTTAGATCCTGAACAGTCGGCTAGTATTATGTCAGGGTTGCCCGAGGATAAACAGATGGAAGTAGCAAAGAGGATTGCTGTTATGGAGCGTACTTCTCCTGATGTAATTCGAGAAGTAGAACGGGTTCTAGAACAGAAACTATCTTCTCTAATGACTAATGAATATTCTCAGGCTGGCGGACTTGACTCTATTGTAGAAATTTTGAATTTATCTGATAGAAGTACTGAGAAACGAATTTTAGAAGAACTTGATGGTGATGATCCTAACTTAGCAGAAGATATAAAACAGAAGATGTTTGTATTTGAAGATATTACTATATTAACTGATCAAGATATTCAACAGGTATTACGTGAAGTAGATACAGATAATTTAGCTTTAGCTCTTAAGGCAGCTAGTGATGAAGTAGCCAATAAGATTTTTGATAATCAGTCTAAACGTGCTGCTGAAATGTTGAAAGAGAATATTGAGTATCTTGGCCCAGTGCGAATTAGTGATGTAGAAGAAGCTCAACAGGAGATTGTGAATAAGATTAGAAAATTAGAAGAAGATGGAGATGTTGTAATTGATCGTGGTGGAGGAGATGAAGTAATTGAGTAATGTAATTAAGTCTAATCAGATTAAATCCGGTAGAAAATTTGATTTTAAAGATGGCTTACAGAAGAAAGAAGAGACTTCTCCGCAACAGTCCGTAACTGAAGTTGAAACTACTGCAGCTGAAGCTAAAGAAATTATAGCTGAGGCTGAATCAGAAGCTCAACAGATACTACAGAAAGCTAAAGATGAAGCAGAGGAAATTAGGAGTCAAGCTAGGCAAGAAGCGGAAGAAGAAATAGAGTCGGCTTTAAATGATGCTAAAGAAAGAGGTTATCAAGAAGGTTTTAAACAGGGCCAAGCCGAAGCTAAAGACGAGGCTATAACAGAGTTTAAGCAATTTTTAGCTAACTTAGAGCATAAGACAGACCAATTTTCTGCTTTAGTAGATAAAGAATTGACTCAAACTAGTGAAGAAGTTATTCAATTGGCTCTAGCTATTAGTGAAAAGATAGTTAAATGTAAGTTTAGTTTAGATCAAGAGTCAATCAAAACTTTAGTACAGGAAGTACTAAAGTTAATAGATGATGATAAATCTGTTAAACTAAGGGTTAATCCTGATGATCTGGAAGTTTTAGCTGATGCTAAAGAAGAATTACTGGCTACTAATAGTATAGAAGAGGTTGATTTGATTACTGATCCTAATATTGAATTAGGTGGATGTATTGTAGAAACTGATTTTGGTGGTATTGATGCTACTATTTCTTCACAGTTAAATCAATTAGAAGAAAAGTTAAGGGCAGGGATGGTAGATGAGTAAAGCACTACCTATAAATAATCTATTAGATATTGTAGACTCTACTTCTACTGTAAGATGTTTTGGTAAGGTTAAGCGGGTAGTAGGTTTAACAATTGAGTCGGAAGGGCCAACTGTCCACTTAGGAGAACTCTGTTTGATTCATCCTAAGTTTAATGAAGAGCCTATCAAAGCGGAAGTAGTAGGCTTTAAAGAAAATAATGTGTTATTAATGCCTTTAGGTGATATGAAAGGAATTAGTCCAGGTTGTAAAGTATTTGCTACAGGAGATTCACTTCAAGTTGAGGTTAATGAAGAATTATTAGGGCAAGTATTAGATGGTTTAGGTAATCCGTTGTCTGAATCTGATTTTGATATTTCAGGAATTAATTATCCAGTCGATAATGAACCACCTGATCCTTTAGCTAGACAAAGAATTACTGAACCTTTATCATTAGGTGTTAGAAGTTTAGATGGTTTATTAACCTGTGGTAGAGGCCAGAGAATGGGTATCTTTGCTGGTAGTGGTGTTGGTAAGAGTACTCTGTTAGGGATGATTGCTCGTAATACTACAGCTGATATAAATGTAATTGCCTTAATTGGTGAACGAGGACGAGAGGTACGTGAATTTATTGAAGAAAGCCTTGGCCCAGAAGGATTAGCTAGATCAGTAGTGGTAGTAGCTACTTCTGACCAACCAGCTTTAGTGAGGTTGAAAGGAGCTTTAGTAGCTACTAGTATTGCTGAATATTTTAGAGATCAAGGTAATGATGTAATGTTAATGATGGATTCAGTGACTCGTTTTGCTATGGCACAACGTGAAGTAGGATTAGCAGTAGGAGAACCTCCAGCAACTAGAGGTTATACTCCTTCTGTTTTTGCTCTATTACCTAAATTATTAGAGCGAGCAGGAGCAGGAGAAGAAGGAACGATTACAGGATTATATACTGTATTAGTTGAAGGAGACGACATGAATGAACCAATTGCTGATGCAGTGCGAGGAATCTTAGATGGACATATTGTCTTATCTCGAGATTTGGCAGCTCAGAATCATTATCCAGCTATTGATATCTTAGAAAGTGTCAGTCGAGTGATGAATGATATTGTCAGTGCTGAACATAAAGAGGCAGCTAGTAAGCTAAGAGAGGTCTTAGCTACTTATGAAGATTCTAAGGATCTAGTTAATTTAGGTGTCTATGAAGAAGGCAGTGATCCTAAATTAGATTATGCTTTGGAAAAGTTAGAAGCAGTCAATAATTTTTTACGGCAGGGAGTTCAAGAAAGCAGTAGTTATCAAAAGACAGTTGAGTGGTTAGTTAATATCTTTGCTGGAGAGTGATATAATTGAAAGAATTTGAATTTAGGCTGCAGTCTTTGTTAGATCTAAGAGAACAAGAAGAGCAAGCAATTCAAAAAGAACTATTTGAAGTTAAAAGCAAATACAGAGAGATAAAAACTGAACTTGATGATATAAAACAACAGAAGAGAGACTGGCAAGAAAAGTTGACTACAGAAACAGAGCAAGGAATCAGTTGTAATGACTTGATTAGGTATCGAAATTATATAGAATATCTAATAGATGAAACTGAAGAATTAAAACTTCAACTTGATTATTGGCAACAGAAAGTAGAAGACTGTCAACAGAAATTATTAGATAAAATGAAGGAACGTAAAACTCTATCTAAATTGAAAGAAAAGAGATATAACAAATATCAGAAGGAATTTTTACAGGAACAACAGAGGATAGATGATGAGATAGCAATTAATAACTTTAACCATCAGGCTAATTAAAAAATCTGGAGGAGTAGCTATGAAGAAAAAGTTTTTTCTGACAGTTATAGCATTAGTTCTTTTATCTGGTCTAACCCTATATTTATTAGATTTTTTTGAGGTATTTACTTTTGCTGATCTACAACAGAAAGCTATAACAAAAGCAGAGCAGATTCCAGCAGTAAAAGAATATCTTGTTTCTAAGGAAAAAAATAAAGATTTAAATAATAAATTGAATCAGACTAATTCTAAATTAGAAGAGATGAAACAGAAGAATAAACAATTATTAGATCAATTACAGCGTAAAGATAATAATATTAAACAGCAGCAGAGTAAAATTAATGCTCTAGAAGATAAACTACAGCAGCAACAACAGAAGAAAGCAGATTATAGTAAAAAGGTGCAACGATTAGCAGAGGTTTATAGTAATATAGAACCTAATAAGTCAGCAGATATTCTGCCTAAATTAAAATCGCAATTAACAATAGATATTTTAGAAGAGATGGACCAAGATAATGTAGCTGAGATTTTAGAATTGATGCCAACTGAAGTAGCGGTCGAAATTTCTACTCAATTGTCTAATTAGAAAGGAGGTGAGAATAGCAAGTGGGTTTAAGCGGACAAATGATGAATTTAACGCAGTTAGGTAGTAAACCACAAGTTAGTTCTCAATCGTCAGCTTCAGCTAGAACTAATGAATCAGATTCTAAAGATGATTTTTTATCTTCTTTACAAAAAAAGCTAGATTCTTCATCAAATAGTAAAGAGATAAAGAAAGCTTTACAGGAGAAGGTAGAAGACAGAAAGAAAGAAGATAGTGTTAAAGAAGAAGATATAGCAGAATTGATTAGTTTATTACAGAATTTATCTCCTAAGTTAAAACAGAAATTAGTTTCTAGCTCTAATGATATTGATAAAAAAATGTTACAGAATTTACAGCAACAATTACAACAGTTATTATCTAATTCTAGTGAGGCAAATAAATTAGATTTAAATAAACTTAAATCTAATTTGACTTCTCTGTTAGATGGTCTAAAGAAGGTTGAACAGCAATTTAAATTACAATTTAATGAAACTAAAGATGCTAATAAATTACAGAAGATGTTGTCTCAATTAAATGGTCAAGTGACAAAGAAGCCTTCTGAAAATAAGCAACCCCAAAATATATTCAAACAACAAGGAAAATTTAATAGAAATTCAACTGATAAGAGTAATGCTGAAGTAGTAAAAGATAATTCAAATAGTAAGAGTAATTCGGAAGTGCTAAAAGATAATCTATCTTCGACTAGTAAGCAACAGAAGGGTGCTACTGATCAAGTTTTTGAGAAAGTACAGCCTGATATGCAAGGTAAAGGAGATATAGCAACTTCTAAACTAGATCAACAAGATAGTGGAAAAATCAATCCAGAGTTTGCAACTGTTAATAATATTAAATCAGATCAAGCGCAAGCTACCCAAAAAAGTTCTTCAACCAACTTTAATACAAAGTTAAACTTTAAAAATATACTACAGCAGATTACAGATAAAACTAATGTCTTTGCTAATAAAGTAGGAGAAAAGATCAATCTTCAGTTGCAGCCAGAGTCTTTAGGTAAATTACAGATTCAATTAGGAGTTAAAGATGGTGCTATGACAGCTAAAATATTAGCTGAGAGTAGTAATGTTAAGGAGTTATTAGATGGTAATTTGGCTAAGTTAAAGACAGCTTTAGAACAGAAAGGATTACAGATAGAACAGATTGATCTAGCAGTTGGTGATGAAGGTGGAGAGTTGGCCCAGCAGCAATTTGGAGAAAGTAGGCAACAGCAATTTCAGTTTCAGCAAGAAGAAAGAGAAGAATTTGACTTGTCTTTAGAAGAGTTAGAAGAATCTAAAGTAGACACAAAGAATAATCAAGAAGAAGCAATTAATGATGAAAATGTTGATTATGTAGTTTAAAGGAGGTGGCATAGTGGAGTCAATCCAGTCTACTACTCAGTCTAATCAAACATCTAGTGCTTATAAACAAAATAATTTAGATCAAGCTGGTTTGGGTAAAGAGGATTTTTTGAAGTTATTAGTGACTCAACTTAAGAATCAAAATCCTATGAAACCTATGAAAGATAAGGAGTTTATGGGCCAAATGGCTCAGTTTAATTCCTTAGAGCAGATGCAGAGTTTAAATAATACTATGTCTAATTTTGTTAAGTACCAACAATTATCTCAAACAAGTAGCTTAATTGGTAAAAAAGTTGAAGTTCTTGATAATAAAACGGGTGCTACTGCTACAGGAAAAGTTGAAAAAATAGATATGTCTAGTTCTAATCCTCAAGTAGTAGTTAATGGCGGGAAATATCCAGTAGTTAATATTCAAGAAGTAGTAGCTACAGAGTAAGTTAAGAAAATAATTTAATGGGGGTATGAACCTATGTTACGTTCTATGTATGCTGGTGTATCTGGTTTAAAGGCACATATGGATAAGATGGATATTGTAGGCAATAACATTTCTAATGTTAACACAACTGGTTATAAAGCAAGTAGAGCTACTTTTAAGTCAATGTTGAGTCAGACAATTCAGGGAGCTTCTTCTCCTCAAGATGATCGTGGTGGTACTAATCCACAACAGATTGGTTTAGGTACTACTTTAGGTAGTATTGATAAAGATATGAGCCAAGGTAACTTAAAATCTACAGGACGTAGTACTGATCTTGCTATTCAAGGGAATGGCTTTTTTGTAATGAATGGCGGTGGAGCTAATAAGTATACACGGGCTGGTTCAATGAGTTTTGATAAAGATGGTTATCTAGTAAATTCTACTAATGGGTATCGGTTACAAGGATGGCAAGCAGATACTAAAGGGAATATTAATACTAATGGTGATCTAGAAGATATTACATTAAAACAGTCTATGGAAGCAGAAGCAACAGATGAAGTTACTTATGCAGGGAACTTAGATCCTACTGCCACCCATACAGTTACTAAGGAAATATCTAGTGGTGGAAAAAATTATGATGTTACTTTTGAATTTACTAAAGATATTGCTAATGACGAATGGAATTATAAGGTTTCTAAAGTAGCTGGAGAAACTCTTGATTCTGATAGTGAAGGAACAGTCACTTTTAATTCAGATGGTAGTTATAATAGTGCAACTGTAAGTGACATTGAACTTAAGGATGGAGCTGGAGGAACTATTAATATTCCTGAGGCTGATATAACTAATAGTAGTGGTGAATTTAGTAATGTAATTTCTGAAGAACCTGATCCTAATGTGAGGACTACTACTGTTAACCTTTATGATTCTCAAGGAACTGAACATACTGTAGAATTAGAATTTAGCAAGACGAAGACCGATAATGAATGGAAGTATAATATAAATAATATTTCTAAAGGTAAGAATATTGATCTTAATGGGACGGGAGGAACTAGTGGAACAGTTACCTTTGATAAAGATGGTAATATAAAATCTGGAGGAACTGCTACATTAGAATTCCTGCCGACTACTGGTGCAGCTCCAGGCGGAAATCCTAATCAAAAAGTTACACTTGATTTTTCTGATATGACTCAGTATTCTAGTTCAATGACAGCAGATGTAGATACTATTAATGGTTATCAAGCTGGTTCACTAGAGAAGTTTTCAATTGGTCAATCAGGAAAAATCACTGGATTTTATGATAATGGTCAACGCCAAACAGTTGGACAAGTAGCAGTTGCTACCTTTAATAATCCAGCTGGTTTAAATGAAGAAAGTGATACAATGTTTGGAACTTCTAATAACTCTGGACCAGCTAAAATAGGTGCTCCTAATTCAGGTGGCTTTGGTACTTTGAGTGCTGGTACTCTAGAGATGTCAAATGTTGATTTATCTAGTCAATTTACAGAAATGATTACTACTCAACGTGGTTTTCAGGCTAACTCTAAGACGATTTCTACTTCTGATCAGATACTACAAGAGTTAGTTAATCTAAAAAGATAGTAATTAAAATTAGGGAAGGGGAATTATCTCTTCCCTTTTACTTTAATTATTAAAGTGATATAAAGTAGCACTTCGTATCATGGCTATCAGCTATCTGTCGTCAGTTGTTAGCTAAGTTAAATTCAAGACACAGATACAGTTGGATTCTTTAAAATATAGTAATTTTAAAGGTTTAGTTTTTTAATTTAAAGGTTTTGAATTGACTCATAGCTCAAAGCACATGACTCACAACTATATCAATAATACTTAGTTTCAATAGGGAGTGAGTAGTAATTATTAAGTTAACCAGGTTAAATGATTCTGAATTTGTAGTTAATGCAGAACTAATTAAGACTATTGAGGCCACACCTGATACAGTAGTTAATTTAACCACTGGTCAATGTTTAATTGTTAAAGAGGATGTAGATGAGGTGATCAAGAAAGCAATTAACTACAGAAGACAGATTCAATTTCAGCCAGAATAGGAATGGGGTGTTAGATTGTGGATTTGGATTTTGCATCAATTGTAGGTTTAATTTTGGGTTCAGCTCTGATTATTATGGGTATGTTTTTACAGGGTAATATTATGATGTATGCTAGTGCTACCTCTGCTTTAATCGTTTTTGGTGGTACTTTAGGTGGTATTATATTAGCTTATTCTTTTGATCATTTAAAGGATGCCTTCGGGGCTTTAAAAGTAGTATTCTCTGAGCAAGAAGATGAAGCTAGTGAAGTAATATCTACTTTAGTTAGTTTTGCTGAAAAGGCTAGACGAGAAGGATTATTAGCCTTAGAAGAAGAAAGTTCACAGTTAGATGATGAGTTTTTACAGAAAGGGATTCAATTAGTGGTAGATGGTACGGATCCTGAACTGGTTAAAAGTGTTTTGCAGACTGAGCTTGATTTTATGAAAGAACGTCATTCAATTAATTGTGGTGTTTTTAGCAAAGCAGGTGAAATCTGTCCTGCTTTTGGAATGGCGGGTACTTTAATTGGTTTGATAGGAATGTTAAGTAAGTTAGATAGTCCTGATCAATTAGGAAGCGGGATGGCTACTGCTTTAATTACTACTTTTTATGGATCTTTAGCAGCTAACTTAGTTTTTATTCCTGTTGCTGAAAAGTTGAAAGTAAAGAGTGAAGAAGAAATTTTAATCAGACAAGTAATGATTGAAGGAATCCTATCTATTCAGGCAGGGGAAAATCCAAGAATTGTTGAAGAGAAATTAAAGGCTTTCTTAGCTCCAAATTCTCGGTCTCAACTTAATCAAGAAGAGGCGGTGAATGCTAATGCCACAGGATAAAAAGGATTCAGATGATAGTGGGTCAGATTGGATGACTACTTATGCTGATATGGTTACTTTACTAATGGCTTTTTTTGTTATGTTATATTCTTTCTCTTCATTAGATGCTAATAAATTTCAGATGATGGTACAGGGATTACAAGGAAAGCTTGGTGTATTAGAAGGTGGTAAGACTATTTCCCAATCTAAAATGATTGAGAAAGGCTTAAATTCACCTAATATAAGTAGTCGTCTTAATAATCTTCAGCAGAAAGTTTCTAGTTATGTTCAAGAAAATAATTTACAGAATGATATTAATTTGGCTATTGATGAAAGAGGTTTAACAATTAGATTTAGTGGTAAAGTATTATTTGATTTAGGCAGGGCAGAGATTAAATCAGATTCTAAAGAGATTTTAAATCAGATAGCTGGATTTATTAAGACTGTGCCTAATAATGTAACAGTAGAAGGACATACTGATAATTTACCAATTAGTAATTCAAAATTCCCTTCTAACTGGGAGTTATCTACTACTAGAGCTACCAATGTAATTCGTTATTTTATTGAACAAGATGATATTGATCCTAGTAGGTTATCTGCAGCAGGATATTCGAAATATAAACCAATTCATCCTAATAATACTCGTCAGCATCGGGCCTTGAATCGTCGAGTAGATGTTGTTATTTTAAAGATGGACCAGGAGAAGAAGGAGGATCTAGTTAATGAGTGAAGAAAATAATGGGACGAATTATATTTTACTTGGAGTAATAGTTTTATTATCAGTAGGTTTAGCTATGGGTGGATCTTATTTTATGCTTATGAAGTTTGGTGGTATCAATAATGACCAACCAAAACAAGAAGAGAAGACTGCTAAAAAATTAGGGCCAACTTCTAAGTTGAGTCAGTTTCTAGTTAATCTAGCTGATGGTAGGCAATATGTAAAAGTAAATATTGTTTTTGAATTAAGTAGTGAAGAGGTCATTAAAGAAATAAAGAATCGTAAACCACAGATTAGAGATAATATTATTTCTATTTTAAGGACAAAAACTTATAAAGAAATTACTTCTAAAAAAGGAACTAGAAATTTAAGAACAGAGATTATGAAACAGATCAATAAATTTTTATTGAAAGGAAAAGTAACTAATGTCTTCTTTACTGAGTTTGTTGTACAGTAAAGTACGCCTTGAAATACAAACTATTAAGGTGTGTAATAAGTAGGGGGTAGCAGTATGTCATCAGATCGAGTCTTAACCCAAGAAGAAATAGATTCTTTGTTAGATGCTATGTCTTCGGGAGAAGTGGAAGCAGATGATTTAAAAGAAGGAGAAGAACAGAATGTTCAAGTATATGACTTTAAACATCCTAATAAATTATCTAAAGATCAATTAAGAACTTTACGTATGATCTATGAAGGATTTGGCCGTCTATTTAGCACTGCTATCTCAACTCAACTAAGAACTATGGGTAAGATTGAGGTAGCTTCAATTGAACAATTATCCTACGATGAATTTGTTCGATCATTACCCCAGCCTACAGTAATGGCTATTTGTGATTTTAATCCTTTTCATGGTGAATTTATTATTGAGATGAATCCGAAAATAGCTTTTTCAATTGTTGAACGAACTTTTGGTGGGGCTGGACAGTTAGGTGATAATGAAGTCAGAGAATTTACAGATATTGAAGAAGTAGTTTTAAAGAAGATTACAAAAAGTTTTTTAGAGAGTTTTGGTGAAGCCTGGGAAAATGTAGCTGATTTAAGACCTAGATTAAAAGAATTAGAATCAAATCCTCAGTTTACGCAGATAGTTCCCGGTAATGATATGGTAATTTTAGCTACTTTTAATGCTTATATTGGTAATACAGAAGGGTTGATAAATGTCTGTATTCCTTATATTGTTTTAGAACCAATTGTATCTAAGTTGAGTGCTCAATATTGGTTTTCGGCTACTAGAAATGAAGCAGATGAAGAGAGTTTAGAACAACTAAAAAAGGGGTTAGGTAAGGCCGACTTACCTGTTGAAGTAGAATTAGGTAAGACAAGTATTAAAGTTAGAGAATTATTGCAATTGAATCAAGGTGATGTATTACGTTTAGATACTAAAGCTGATGAAGAATTAACTATTAATGTTAATCAACAAGAGAAGTTTAAAGGTAAACCAGGAAAATTAGGTAGTAAATTAGCAGTAGAGATTATATCTGCTATATCTGAAGAGTAGTGGGAGGGAGAAAGTAATGAATGATGAGGTTTTGTCGCAAGATGAAATTAATGCGTTATTAAATGATGATGAAGATGATAATTCAGGAGATGAATTAGTATCAGATTTTGCTAAAGATGCCCTTGGTGAAATAGCTAATATATCAATGGGTTCAGCAGCAACAGCACTATATGGTTTATTGAATAAGAAAGTTGAAATTACTGCTCCTAAAGTAGAGATTAACACTTTACAGAATTTAATTGATAGCTATGCGCGACCTTGTGTTGTAGTAGATGTTCAATATGTAGAAGGCTTAGAAGGTAGTAATCAGATGATTTTAGAAATAGAAGATGCAGCAGTAATTACTGATTTAATGATGGGTGGCGATGGAACTGAACCTCCAGGCGAATTAGATGAGATGCATATGAGTGCTGTAGGAGAAGCTATGAATCAGATGATGGGTTCTGCGTCTACGTCCATGTCTGATTTTTTTGCTGGAGATAAAGTAAATATTTCTCCACCAGAAGCAGATTTATTAGAGATGAATGAGGAGAGTTTCGACTTAGAAGGGATTTCTCCTGATGATGAGATTGTGCAGGTCGTTTTTGATATGCATATTGAAGATTTAGTCGATAGTCAAATTGTACAGGTAATGAGTATAGAATTTGCTGAACAGCTGGCAGATGGTTTAATGGATTCTAATCAAGAACAACAGTCTCAATCAACAGGTCAACAGGCAGTAAAGCAACAGACAACAAATCAACAACAGCAGCCAGCAGGTCAAGCTCAACAACAGAATAGTCATCCACAGCAGAATCAACAGTCTAATAATCAACCAAGACAACAGCGTCAACCTAGACAGTCTCAACAGCCAAGACAGCAAAATCAACAACCTAATGTAGAAGTACAACAAGTCGAATTTGATAATTTAGGTAACGAGCCAAATGCTGGTTCTCAACATGATATTAGTTTGATTCAAGATGTTGATTTAGAATTAACTGTTAGACTAGGTAAAGCTGAAATGTCAATTAAAGAGATTCTTGATTTAGGACCAGGTTCAGTGATTGAACTAGATCGGTTAGCTGGTGAGGCAGTAGATTTATTAGTTAATGGGAAATTAATTGCTCAAGGTGAAGTTGTTGTCATTGATGAGAACTTTGGCTTTAGGGTAACAGATATTGTCAGTTCAGAAGAGAGGTTAAAAAGGTTATAATAATAGATAGGGACTGATATTATGAATTATACTCTAGAGTTAATTAAAGTTATAGCTATTTTAGGACTTGTTTTAGGACTATTTTATCTAGTGGTTAAATTACTCAAGAATAACTATTTAGTCAATCAGACCAATCAGTTGCAAGTATTAGAAAGATGCTATTTAAGTAATAATCAAGTGATTTATTTAATCAAAGTAGTTGATGATATTTGGTTGGTAACAGCAACAGAAGATAACTTAGAATTTATTCAACAGGTTGAGTTAAATGAAGCAGAAATAAATACTGTTTCAGAGAATAATTTATTAAATCTGTTACAGAAAGGTAAGGATGAAACTGATGAAAGTTAGATATCAGTTAATAGGATTATTAATTATAGTTGGTTTATTGGTGACACAGGGGACTGCTATAGCTGCTCCTCAATTTGAAATTCCTAGTTTAAAGTTTGAAGTTGGAGGAGCAGGTTCTCAACCACAGAACCTGGCTTTATCATTAAGAATTCTACTATTATTGACAGTTTTGACTTTAGCACCAGCAATTTTAATTCTAGTAACTTCTTTTACTAGAATTATTGTTGTCTTATCGTTATTACGTAGGGCTTTAGCGACGCAAAGGATGCCACCTAATCAGGTCATAATTGGGTTGGCTATTTTTCTAACTATCTTTATTATGGCTCCAGTAGGTCATCAGATCAATCAAAATGCTTTACAGCCTTATTTAGCTAAAGAGATAGACCAGGGTACAGCTTTAGAGAAAACATTAAATCCATTACGTGATTTTATGTTTAAACAGACTAGAGAGAAAGATATTGCTTTATTTGTTAATTTAGCTGAAATAAAACAGCCTGAAAATCCTAATGGGCTACCAACCTATATTTTAGTGCCAGCCTTTATAATTAGTGAATTAAAGACAGCTTTTCAAATTGGTTTTATGATTTATCTTCCTTTTATTGTTATTGATATGATTGTGGCTAGTACTTTAATGTCAATGGGGATGATGATGTTACCTCCAGTTATGATCTCCCTACCCTTCAATTACTTTTTGTTTTAGTTGATGGTTGGTATTTAGTTATTAAGTCATTAGTTGAAACATTTAATTAGCTTAAGAATGCTAAGGAGTGAAATAAGTGAATCAATTATTAGTAATTGAGTTAGGTCGGAAAGGACTGTTAACAGTAATTAAGGTAGCTACTCCTATGTTGGCTCTAGGAATGGCAACAGGACTTGCTGTTAGTATTTTTCAAGCTACTACTCAGATCCAGGAACAGACTCTAGCTTTTGTGCCTAAGATTTTGGCTGTTATGGTGGCAATTTTAGTTTTTGGCCCTTGGATGTTAAATGTACTATTAGATTTTGTTCATAATTTATTTGTTAACATTCCTCAATATGTTAATTGATAGGAGAATTTGAGATGAATGAGCAGCAATTATTACGCTGGATTTATTATGTCAGCTTAGTGATCACTAGAATTATAGGTTTATTTGTAATAGCTCCTATTTTTGGTAGTAAAGCCCTGCCTAGACGATTAAAAGTAGGTATGATAGTTATCTTAGCTATTCTTTTAATTAATATAATTCCTTTACCTGAAGGAAGGATACCAGAGTTAGGAATATTAGGGTTAGAATTAATTACTGAATTTATAATTGGACTAATAATGGGTTTTATTTTATCACTTATTTTTACAGCTATTCAATTGGCTGGCCAGTTTATTGATCGACGAATGGGATTTGCTATGGCTAATATTTTAGATCCCCAAAGTGGTACTCAAGTTCCATTAGTAGGTCAATATAAGAATATATTAGCTACTTTAGTATTTTTAAGTTTCAATGGTCATCATAAGATATTAAAATTGTTAGCTAAGAGCTTTGAGTTAATAAAGTTAGGTCAATTTCATTCATCTATTGATCTTTTTAATCTATTATTGAGAATTATCGGTGATTTGATTCCTTTAGGATTTAGAATTGCATTACCTTTACTGGCAACTTTATTTATAGTTGATTTGGCTTTTGGTTTAATAGCTAGAACAGTACCACAGTTGAATATTTTTATTTTAGGGCTACCGCTTAAGTTATTTGTAGGTTTGCTGATGTTAATTATTACTTTGCCTAATTATATTAGTTTATTAGAAGATGTTTTTGGAGAAGGTTTTAGTAATTTATATAATGTTTTAGAGTTAATTGGTAAATAAATAATTATTTTTAACTGTCAACTCTACACTGTTAACTATAAATTATATAAAAGAGGGGGAATATTATGGCTGATGAAGAGAAGACCGAAGACCCCACCCCCAAACGGAGACAAGAGGCAAGAGAAGAAGGACAAGTTGCTAAAAGCCAAGAGTTAAATAGTGCTTTGACTTTATTATTTAGTTTTCTAACTTTTTATTTTTTAATGTCTTATATGATGCAGAAATTAATTGTTTTCTGCAATAAAATATTTACTGAAGATTTGACTATGAAATTATCTAGCCATAATTTTCATACTTTATTAATAGAACTTATGCTATTTATGTTTAAATTAATAGCTCCTTTGATGTTTACTGTAACTGCAGTTGGGGTTTTAGTCAATTATCTACAGATTGGAGTTCTTTTTTCGCCTAAAATTTTGATCCCAGATTTCACTAAATTAAATCCTATTTCTGGAGCTAAACAGTTATTTTCTAAGCGTTCTTTGGTAGAGTTAATAAAATCTTTGCTAAAGATAGGAATTACTGCTTATATATGTTATATTACTATTAAAGGAGTTATCCCTAATTTAGTTTTGTTAGCCAATGGTAAAGTTAAGAGCTCATTGTCTTTACTTGCTGATACGAGCTATTCTTTAGGAATTCGAGTCAGTGCTATATTTATTGTTTTAGGAATAGTTGATTTATTTTATCAAAAATGGGAACATGAACAACAGTTAAAGATGAGCAAGAAGGAAGTTGAAGAAGAAAAAAAGCAGACTGAAGGTAACCCTGAAGTCAAGTCTAAACGAAAAGAGAAACAACAGGAGATGGCTCAGAGTAGAATGATGCAGGATGTTCCTGATGCAGATGTGGTAATTACTAATCCAACCCATATTGCTGTAGCACTAAAGTTTAATATGGATACAATGGATGTTCCAGTAGTAGTAGCTATGGGCCAAGATGAAGTAGCCCAAAAGATAAAAGAAGTTGCCCGAGAAGAAGATGTTGAAGTTATAGAAGAAAAACCATTAGCTAGAGCACTATATAGCATGGTGGAAATAGGAGATGAAATTCCTAATGAGTTATATCAGGCAGTAGCTGAGATATTAGCCTATGTTTATCAAATGGAGCAACAGGTATAAATTGATAATGAACAATTAATAATTGACAATTGAAATTTGAAATCTTCTGAGATCAAGGTCGAGGTTGAGGTTAAGATTATGCTTTAGATATAGAAAGTTAAAATCTATTAAATTAAGAAGTTTATTTATGATTTTCCTTAGACTCAGCCTTAACCTTAATCTTAGAATGGTTTTTATTTTAACTGTACACTACACACTGTAAACTATAAACTAGTAACGAAGGGAGGGTCTAAAAAGTTGCCTTCATCATCACAGGGGTTGCAAGGGAATATAAGCCAATATAATGATCTTATCTTTGCTGTAGCCGTTATTATCATTGTAGTAATGTTTATTATTCCTTTACCAACTATTTTATTAGATATCTTATTGACTTTAAATATTAGTTTAGGTTTGACTATTCTGTTAGTAGCTATGTATTTATCTGATCCTTTAGAGTTATCAGTATTTCCTTCATTACTCTTGATAGCTACGCTATTTAGGTTAGGATTAAATGTATCTACTACACGATTGATCTTAGGCCAAGCCGATGCTGGAGCAGTAATTTCGGCTTTTGGTAACTTTGTAGTAGGAGGAAATTATATTGTAGGTTTTGTTATCTTTGTTATCTTAGTTGCTATTCAGTTTATTGTAATTACTAAAGGTTCCGAGCGAGTAGCAGAGGTTACAGCTCGTTTTACTTTAGATGCTATGCCTGGTAAACAGATGAGTATTGATGCTGATCTGAGTTCCGGTCTGATTACTGAAGCAGAAGCAAGAGAAAAACGAGAGAAGATTAGACAGGAAGCTGATTTTTATGGAGCTATGGATGGTGCCAGTAAGTTTGTTAAAGGTGATGCCATTGCTGGAATAATTATTACCTTAATCAATGTACTAGGTGGCTTAGTTATTGGTGTAATTCAGATGGGAATGCCTATAACTGAGGCTTTACAGACATATACTCTACTGACAGTTGGTGATGGTCTAGTCAGTCAGATTCCAGCTTTATTAATCTCTACTGCTACAGGTATTGTAGTTACTAGAGCAGCTTCAGAAGATAATTTAGGTTATGATTTTACTAAGCAGCTCTTTAATCAGCCTAAGGCATTAGGGTTAGTAGCAGGAGTATTATTCTTATTAGGTATTTTAACGCCGTTACCAATATTTCCATTTGTAGGATTGGCTCTATTATTTGCTGGATTAGGTTATGTATTATATGATGCTACTCAAGTTTCAGAAGAAGAAGAAGATTTTGTCGAAGAGGAAGAAACAGAGGAATATCGTGAAGAAGAGAGTATGAGTGATTTACTACAAGTAGATCCAATGGAGGTAGAAGTTGGATATAATTTGATTCCTTTAGTTGTACCAGAGCAAGGTGGCGATTTATTAGATAGAGTGTCAATGATTCGACGCCAGTGTGCTTTAGAATTAGGGATTATAATTCCGCCTATTAGAATTAGAGATAATATGCAACTAGAGCCTAATTCTTATTGTGTTAATTTACGAGGAATTGAGATTGCTAGTTATGAAATAGAGGTGGATCGTTATCTAGCTATGGATTCTGGTATGGTAACACAAGAAGTAGAAGGAATAGAAACTAAAGAGCCTGCTTTTGATTTACCAGCTTTATGGGTTAGCGAAGATGAAAAAGAGAGAGCAGAGATGGCAGGTTATACAATAGTTGATCCACCTTCAGTGATGGCTACTCATCTAACTGAGTTAGTAAAGGACCATGCTCATGAACTACTGGGTAGACAGGAAGTTCAAGAATTAATTGATAACGTAAAAGAGGATTATCCAGCAGTTGTAGATGAGTTAGTTCCTGACCTATTATCTATTGGCCAGATTCAGAAGGTTCTACAGAATTTATTAAAAGAGAGAGTTTCAGTCAGGGATTTAGTTTCTATTCTAGAGGTATTAGCTGATCAAGCACAGAATACACAGGATACTGATATCCTAACTGAATATGTACGTCAAGATGCTTTATCGCGCCAAATTTCTGAAAAATATAAAGATGACCAAGGTAATCTATATGTAATTACTTTAGATTCTCAAATTGAAGAGACAGTCTCTAACTCTATTGAGCAGACTGAGCAAGGTTCTTATATTGCTTTAGATCCTAATATAGCTCAGCAGATTTATAATAGTTTATCGCAAGTTATGGAGCAGGTAGCAAGTCAAGGTTATGATCCAGTAGTCCTAACTTCTCCAGTTGTTAGATTCCACTTTAAGGAATTAACAGAGCAAGTAGCTTCTAATTTAACTGTACTTTCCTTTAACGAATTAGAATCAGATGTAAATGTGCAAAATATAGGGACGGTGAGAATATAATGAAAGTAAAGAAGTACCAAGCAGAGGATATGCAGCAGGCAATGTTGAAGGTTAAATCTGATTTAGGATCTAATGCTATTATTCTCCATAGTCGTAAGTTTAAGAAAGGAGGTTTTTTTGGTTTCTTTGCTAAGAAGATGGTAGAGGTAGTAGCTACTGTAGACCCTGAAGTCGAACAGGAGTCACAAGAAGAATTAAAAGGTGAATTGAACCAGATGAAGGGTATGATGGATAATCTAATGGGGGAGTTAAAAAAGAGTAAAGAAGAATCCTTTTCTGCTATGGCAGGTAATCAGATGTTGCAGAAGTTGGTAGAAGCGCTATTAGAGTTAGGAATTAGTTATTCTCAGGCTCAGGAGTTGGCTAGAAAAATAGTTAAAGAGTCGCAAGGAATGATTGATAATTCTGAAAAAGTGAAAAATATCTTAAAAACAGAGTTACAAGATGCTATTGGACAGATTGAATCATTTGAATTAACGCCAGGTAAGACTAAAGTATTAGCTTTAGTAGGGCCAACGGGTGTTGGTAAGACCACAACGCTAGCCAAGTTAGCTGCTGATTTCTCCTTAAGAGAAGATAAGCAGGTAGGGTTAATTACTGCTGATACTTATCGGATTGCTGCTGTAGACCAACTTAAGACCTATAGTGAAATTATTGATTTACCTTTAGAAGTAGCTTTTACTCCCCAAGAATTAATATCTGCTATTAATAAGTTTCAAGGTTATGATTTAATCTTAGTTGATACAGCAGGAAGAAGTCAAAATAACGAAATTCATATTTCAGAATTAAAAGGTTTTATTAATAAATCTCAAGTTGATAAGGTATCTTTAGTTTTAAGTGCTACAACTAAAGCTAGTGATTTAAAGAAGATTATTGATGTTTATAATGAATTACAGATAGATAATTTAATCTTGACCAAAGTAGATGAAACAAATTCTTTAGGGATTATTTATGAGGCAGTTATTCGAGCTGAAAAGCCACTTTCATATATTACTACTGGTCAAGATGTACCAGAAGATATCAAGTTGCCTTCCTTAGAGGAGCTGACTAATGATATTGTAGAGGAGTTAAGCCTATGATTAAAGACCAAGCTGAAAAGTTAAGGAATCTAGTACGAGATAAGAAAAATAAAGAACAACAGAAAAAGCAACAAAAAAAACATAGAAATGAGAATTCAGCTTTAATCTACGCTGTAACTAGTGGTAAAGGTGGGGTAGGTAAATCGAATTTTGTAGCCAATTTAGCTTTGACCCTACAGCAGGAAGGGAAGAAAGTAATTGTTTTTGATGCTGATTTAGGTTTAGCTAATCTAGATGTTATTTTAGGTGTTACTCCTAATTATAATTTGAATCATGTTATTTCAGGACAGAAAAGTTTAGAAGAGGTCATTGTTAAAGGTTCAGGAGATCTACCTTTAATTCCAGGTGGTTCAGGAATTGAGGACTTAGCTAATCTATCTAAATATCAAATTGATAATTTAATTAATCATTGGCAGGAGATAGAAAAAAATTATGATATTATACTAATAGATACAGGTGCCGGACTATCTAATAATGTACTAAATTTTGTGTTAGCTGCTGATGAAGTAATTGTAGTTACTACACCTGAACCTACATCAGTTACAGATGCTTATGGAGTAATTAAAGTAATTAATAATCATGATAAAAGAGCAAGAATTAAATTGGTAGTTAATCAGGTGACTAATAGATCTGAAGGAGAGCAAATTGGTAATAAGTTGACTAACACAGCCTATGACTTTTTAGATTTAGAGGTTGAATTTTTAGGCGAATTACCAACAGATAAGGCAGTAGTCAAAGCTGTTAAGAAAAGAAATCCTTTTTTATTAGAATTTCCAAGGTCTAAAGTAGCTCAAAGTATAAAAGAAATTGGTTTAAAATTATTAGATAAAGAACCAGAAAAGTCTTCAGGAATTAAA
Organism: Halanaerocella petrolearia; assembly: GCF_054657875.1. NCBI lineage: Bacteria > Bacillati > Bacillota > Clostridia > Halanaerobiales > Halobacteroidaceae > Halanaerocella > Halanaerocella petrolearia. The sequence goes on along the minus strand of NZ_BAAHXW010000001.1, from coordinate 754,515 downwards.
GACTTTTTTTACGGTATGTTAGGTTTTAAGTAACTAGAAGGGGGATATTATGCGTCAGGGAAGGACAGTTAATAATTTTAATTTAACAGAGAAAATAGAAGTTAATCAGCAGATAGGATTTGAGGTATTAGCAGGAAAGTATGAAGGTGAGTATCCTACGCAAATAGCTGATATAATTAATGATAAAAAATTTATAGTTAATATTCCTTTTTCAGAGGGACAACCAATTCAAGTAGCAATCAATAGTAGAGTTGATATTAAAGTAAGAGATAGAGGCGGTATTTATGTAATACCTGCTAGAATAGTTGGTAAAGATTTTGATGCTACAAGACTATTAGAGTTAGTAGTATATGATAAAGTGACTAAGATTCAAGAACGAGAATTTTTTAGATTAGATATTTATCAAAAGACAGATTATAGAGTAGTAATATCTGATTCAGAAGAAGTAGAAGATCTTTTAACTGACTTTAAAGAAGAAAGAATTGAAGAGATTAGTGATCTGCCTGATTTTAAAGAAGAGGCAAGAATTAGAGATATTAGTGCTGGTGGTGCTAAATTTCTGGCTAATAAAAAATTAGAAGAAGGTCAGTTGATAGAATTAAAGGTTGACTTTCTAGAGGCTTCTTTTAATAGCTTATTTGCTAAAGTAGTTAGAGTAGTTAGAGAAAATGAAGAAGAATATGAAGTTGGAGTAAAGTTTATTAATTGTAAACGCCAACGAAGAGATGAGTTGACTAAGTGGTTATTTTCTAAACAACGTGAACTACGTCAGAAAGGACTTATTTAGTATATTTTAAATAATTAAATTATTAAGTAAGCTTATTTTTTATTAGTAAAATTATCTTAAATAATTTATTTTAAATTATAATATTAACAGGCGTTAATAGTTGAATCTAGAATTAAAAATATAAGAGGTGATAAAGGTGGATTTAGACGATAAAATATCTGATTTAGGGCCGTTACAATTAGATGCCCTTAAAGAAGTAGCTAGTATTGGGGCTGGTAATGCTGCTACTTCTCTTTCCTCCATGTTAGATAGTAAGATAGAGATGACAGTTCCTAAAGTAGATATTCTGCCAGTAGCTGAAGTGCCAGAGATTATTGGAGGTGCTGAAGATTCAACTGCTGCTATTTTAGTGAGAATTGAAGGTGATATTACAGGGGGAGTTCTATTTACTCTAGATCCTGCTAGTGCTAATTCTTTAATTAGTTTATTAACAGGAATGGAAGTAGATATTGAAGATGAATTAGGTGAGTTAGAATCTTCAGCTCTAAAAGAGATTGGAAATATCTTAACAGGAGCTAACTTAAACGCTTTTTCTCAAATGATTGATATTAGTGTTACACCTTATGTTCCAGCTTTAGCCTATGACATGGCAGGAGCTATATTAGAGGTCTGCTTTATTGAACTAGGTCAAGTAGGCGATTATGCTTTAGTTGTTGAGACTGAATTCTTAAGTGATTTAGAAAAAGATATTAATGGTAACTTCTTCTTAATTCCTGATCCGGATTCTTTATCTGAGATTTTAGCTAGATTAGGTGTAGCAGGTGAGCAATAAATTAAGAGTTAGAATGGCTGATGTTAAGGTAGGTCAAGCAGACGATATTATTATTACTTCCGGATTAGGTTCTTGTATTGGACTTACCTTATATGATGCTAGATTAAAGATTGGCGGTATGGCTCATATTATGCTACCTGAGTTTCCAGCCAATAAAAAGAAAGGAAATCCAGCTAAATATGCTGATACTGCTCTTGAAATGTTGCTTGATAAACTGCAGGCTAAAGGAGTTAGTAAAAATAGGTTACAAGCTAAGATGGCTGGTGGAGCTCAAATGTTTAATCTAGAAAAAGCTAATGATAGAATGAGAATTGGGGCTAGAAATATTAAAGCAGTTAAGGAGTTATTAAAAGAATATAATATTTCTCTTGCAGCATCAGATGTAGGAGATAGTTATGGACGTACAATGGAGTTTCATACTACAACGGGTAAAGTAGTTATCAAAACAGTTAAACAAGAAGATAAGACTTTATAATTGGGTTTTGAGTAATAAGGTGTGAGTAGTGGCAGACAGCTCAAAACTCATAACTTATAGCTCATAACTTATAGATAGAGGAGTGTTGTAAGGTGAAGTGGTTAGCAAAGAGGTTGGCCCTGTTATTCTTCTTAGTTGCTATTCTGGTTATTTCCTTAGCTGCAGTAGCTAATAATTTAAATATAATTACTATTATAAAGCGAAGTTTATTAGGTGGAATACTTTTTAGTCTACTAGGTGCTACTATCGGACAGTTAATATCTTATCAATTAGATAAAGTTAGATCAAAAAAAGTAGATAGTCAATCTAGTGGAGAAAAAGCTACAGTTAAAGAAGAATCGGAGTTACAAGAAGAAAAGAAAGTTGAATCTGATAAGGAGGAGCTAGAGTCAAGTATAGAGGGGTTAGATTTTGATCAGGTAGATGAAACAGAAGAGAATATAGTTAATATGGCTCAAGATGATCCAGAGGAAATGGCTGATTTAATTAGTAACTTAAATAGCCAAGAATAGTAAGGAGGCAGTTTGAATGACAGAGATTGAGAATCTAGCTGAAGATGTTTTGTGGCAGAAATATAAGCAGAGTAATTCTCAAGCTGCTAAAGAAGAATTGATTTTACGATATATTCCTTTAATTAAACATATTGCAAGTAAGATTATAATAACTATTCCTGATAAGTTTAACTTTGAAGATTTAGTTAATTATGGTGTCCTAGGATTGATTGATGCTATGGATCGTTTTGATCCTAGTCGCGGAATTAAATTTTCCACTTATGCTCATCCAAGGGTTAAAGGGGCAATTTATGACGAATTACGAAAGTTAGATTGGGTACCAACTAGTATTAGAAGAAAGTCAAAGGAGTTTACTCAGAATATAGTAAGACTAGAAAATAAGTTAGGTCGTTCTCCTACAGATGAAGAGATAAAGGCAGAAATGGAATTGAGTCAAGTTGAATTTAAGCAATTATTATCTCAAATTAATATTCCTGAAAATGTATCGTTAGATAGAGTAATTAGCTGCCAGGACAATGATCAGCTAAAGATTAAAGATTTAATTAAAGCTTCTAACCAATATGAACCTGATAATGTTTTTACTTATAATGAAATGAAACGAATTTTAGGTCAAACAATTAATCAATTGCCTGATAAAGAGAAACTAGTAGTAACTCTTTATTATCATGAAGATCTAACATTAGAAGAGATAGGTGAAGTTATGGATTTGACTACAGCTAGAATCTCTCAACTGCATACTAAAGCTATCTTTAGATTAAGAGGTCATTTAAGTAGAAAAAAGGAGCAGTTGATAGGCTAAAAAAGAGGAGGTGGCTTATTTGATTATAGAACAGGTTCAGGTGGAGAAAGAAGATAAACAGGAAGCATTAGAAGAGGCCTATCAGAAATTACAAGCAATAATTGATCAGGAGTTTAGTAAAGAAGATATATCTTTACAACATATAGAAGAGAAGAAGAAATTATGGGGCTTGTTAGGGGCCAATCAAGTCTATCAAGCTGAAGTTAAGTTAAGAGAATCTAGTGACGTTGATGGCAGTTTTCAAGTTTTAGTTAGAGATGATGGTATTTTTCTACAGGTATTTCAACCACAAGGAGATGGTGTAGCAGTTGAGTTGGCCCAAGTTAGAAGAATATTAAATGAAAAAGAGATAGTTGATGTTGATTATGAAGCAGTTACTGAAACACTAAGCCTTGATGGAGAAAAGGTAAAGATTGCTGAAAGGAAACCCGAGTTAGATCGTGATGCAGAAATAGATATAGAGATTAGTGATGATAAATTAACTGCTCACTTAAATTATTTTCCTCCTTTAGGTGGGAAGGAATTAACTGCCCAAGATATTATAGCTCAGGTTAAAGAGGCTGGAATAGTGTTTGGAATTAAAGAAGAAGAGTTCAAATCACAATTTAACCCAGAAGAAGAACTAAAATCTTTTATAATAGCTAAAGGAAAGGAAGCTACTGCTGGTAAAGATGGTAGAGTTGACTTGAAATTTGATCTAAATCGGCAAGAAAAGAATGTTAATTTGCGTGAAGATGGGAAAGCTGATTTTTATAATTTAAATCGAATCATAAATGTTGCTCCAGAAGAGATATTAGCTGAAAAAATACCAGCTGAACCAGGAGAACCTGGGAGAACAGTAACTGGAGAAGAAATTTCACCTGAGCCAGTAGAAGAAGCTGATTTATCTGCAGGTGAAAATGTAGAAGTAAGCCAGAATGGTAAATTATTAAAATCAATTATAGAAGGTCAAGTAGTTTATAATAATGGAGAGATTAGTGTATCTCAGGTACATGAGATCAATGATGATCTTGATCTATCTACAGGAAATGTTGACTTTAATGGTAGTGTTATAATTAAAGGGGATATTAAGGATGGAATGGTAGTTGAAGCTGGAGGAAATGTAGAGGTTGGTGGTTCAGTTTACAATGCTAAAATAGATGCTGGAGGCCAAGTAGTAATCAAAAAAGGTTTTGTCGGTGGTAATCAAAGCATGATACAGGCTCAGGGAGATATTCAAGCTAAATTTGTTGAGAATGGTCAGATTGAGACAGAAGAGAAGTTAGAAGTTAGAGATGCTATTATGCATAGTAATGTTGATGCCCTAAATGAGGTAATTGTTGAACAAGGGAAAGGTTTAATTGTAGGTGGTAAGGTACGAGCTGGAAAGGAGATTAGAGCTAATAGAATTGGTTCTAACCTAGGGACAGAGACTGAAATAATAGTAGGAGTTACTCCTAGACTGAGAGATGAATATAATATGACCGAAGAAAGTTTTAAAAAGAAGACTGATGAATTAGATAGGATAATCAAAGATATTAATCAATTAAAGAAGATGAAGAATAGACTAGGGGATCTACCAGCTAAGAAACAACAGCTGTTAAATGAATTAATTAAGCAACGTTTTTCTCTATCAGAAGAACTTGAAGATCTTGAAAAGCAGAAGAAAGAATTGTCAGCTCAGTTAGAAGAAAATAATGAAGCACGTATTAAAGTCAAAGATAGAGTTCATCCTGGAGTTAAAATCACAATTGGAGAACAGAGTCGAAAAATTGATAAGGAAGAGCAAAATATGCAATATTATTTAGATGAAGAAGATATAAAGACAGGATCTTATTCCTAATCAAAAAGCTGGTCAGGGGGTGGATAAGGTGGTTGGCCCAATTAATCCTAAGACTTTTATTCCCCGTTCATTAGAGGTTAGCAGACAAGAGCAGATTGAAAAAGCAAGACCAGAAATACAATATCAACAGACAGCTCAAGATCTAGCTAAGAAGAGCCAGCAAAAACAACAGAAAGTCAATCAAACAGAGAAAACAGAGTCTAAACAAGTTGAGGAAGAAGAAAGCAATAATAGTAGACAGGAGAATCAGGATCATAAAGAAGATGATCAGGAAAACAAACAGCAATCTAGTCAAAACTGTTGTGGAAATCATATTGATATTAGAGTTTAAAGGTTAGTTATTAGTCCTTTAGATATTGGAGTGATAATATGATTGAATATATATTATTCGTAATAGGAATTATAATAATACTTATTTCACTATTTTTAACCTATCGAGTTGATAAAGATGATGATGACTACTATATAGAATCAGAATTATTGTCAGAGATTAGACAGGTAAAGAAGGATGTAGAGAACAATTTTAAAGAGACAGGATTTCAGAAAACCTTAAATGATGAGTTGAAACAAAAAGAAGTTGATCAGAATATGTCGGTTGTAGTTGAATCTATTGAGAAATTAGAGAAGAAAGTAGATAAGATAGATAAAAAGATTGATAGATTAGAAGGACGAATACAATATGATTCGAATCGTAATGCTAAGTCTAATAAACAAGAAGTTCAATCAGAGGAATATCAAAAAATAAAAAGATTAGTTGATCAAGGTCTTACCCTAACAGAGGCTGCACATAAGTTAGATATGGGCAATAGAGAGGTTAAATTAATCTGGAAACTTAATTCACAGGAGGAAGAATAATGTTACGGCATGTATTATTAGGAGTAGGAATAACTTTAATAATTATTTCTCTTGTTTTATTACAAGTTGATTTAGTGAATTTTAAAGGACAGGAGATGGCAAAGAAAGAGCAGCCTAGTAATAGTCGTTCAATTATAATACAAAAAGCTAAAAAGTTAGGTATGACCTTTCCAGGCAAGAGTTATAAGCAAGAAATCTCCTTAAGACAAGGAATTGATTTGAAACAGGCTCTGCCTGAAACAAAATCTATAGATCAGATAGGCCATATAATAACAGAAGCTAAAGAGTTAGGAATGATCTTTCCTAAAGATAAAGATAGTTTTAAAGTAACTCTAGTACCGAAAATAAACTTATCCCAGATTCTTTCTAAACCTAAAGAGACAAAACAAGGTCAAGAAAAAAAGAAAGAAGAAGTAATTAAGGATGTTAAAATTTATATTCCGCAAGGAATGAAGAGTGGTCAGGTAGCAGAACTATTAGTAAGTAAAGGTTTATTAAAAGAAGAGATTAATTTTATTAATCTGTTAAATAAATTTAATATTGAAAATAAAGTAATGGCAGGTAAGTATACTTTTCCTGCAAATATCTCTTCTTTAGAGTTATTATCAGCTTTAATTGCTCCTCAAGAAGATGAAAATGAATTATAAAACATTTTAAAAAATTGTCTAAAAAAATAGTAATTAATGTTGATATTGTTATTATGCTGTGGTATACTACATAACGGTGTGAAAAAATAAAGATAGCACGCACATCTCTGGACTTTAATAAAGGTGCCTGTTTTAATATAGGGTCTTATTAAAGAATGAAGGAGATGGAGGCTTAAAACCATTAGGAGGTGCACCATTATGTCAGTAGTTACAATGAAGCAATTATTGGAGACAGGAGTTCATTTTGGACATCGGACTAGACGTTGGAACCCTAAGATGGATCGGTATATCTTTACAGAAAGAAATGGGATCTATATAGTAGATCTTGAACAGACAGTTGAATTAACTGATAAGGCTTATGATGCTGTTCGTGACTTAGCTAGTGATGGAAAAGAGATCTTGTTTGTAGGAACTAAAAAACAAGCTAAGCAAACAATTAAGGAAGAAGCTGAACGATGTGGAATGCCTTATGTTAATGAGAGATGGTTAGGTGGAATGCTAACTAATTATCAGACTATCAGTAAGCGTATTAAGCGTTTAGAAGAGATAGAGCAGATGGAAGAAGATGGTCTGTTTGAGGTATTACCTAATAAAGAGGTTATTGAATTAGAGAGAGAAAAAGATAAATTAGAGCGATTCTTAGGTGGAATACGCCATATGGATGGCTTACCAGATGCTATTTTTGTAGCTGATCCGCGACGTGAAGAAATTGCTGTGGCAGAAGCTAATAAATTAGGTATTCCAATTGTATCTATTGTAGATACTAATTGTGATCCAGATCTAATTGACTATGTAATTCCTGGTAACGATGATGCTATTAGAGCAGTTAAGTTGTTAACTAGTGTTGTAGCTGACGCTGTTTTAGAAGGTAAGCAAGGTAATCCAGATCAAGAGCAAGCTGAAACTGAAACTGAAGAAGAGTAAATATAATTAGAATAAATTGAAGGGCGTGGAATAAGGAGGGATGCCCCGTCCTTATGAAACGTCCTTTTAACTACATAAGGAGGTTTGATTATGGGAATTTCTACAGCAGATATTAAAGAATTAAGAGAAAAAACTGGTGCAGGAATGTTAGATTGTAAGAAAGCATTAGAAGAAAATGATGGAGATTTAGAGGAAGCCGTTGATTATTTAAGAAAAGAAGGTATTGCTTCAGCAGAGAAGAAGGCTGGGCGAACTGCTTCTGAAGGACTAGCTTCTGTTAAATCAGAAGAAGATAAAGCAGTAATTGTTGAGATTAATTCTGAGACTGACTTTGCTGCTAAGAATGACAAGTTTCAAGAAGTTGTTGAAGAAGTAACTAATCATCTATTAGCTAAGCAACCAGCTGATGTTGATGAGGCTTTAGGCCAGACTTTAGTTGGTAAAGATAAGACTGTTGAGAAATATTTTAATGAGTCTATTGCTCAAATTGGAGAGAATCTTTCTTTCCGTCGTTTTCAAGTTATAGAGAAAGATGATGCTGAGACATTTGGTACATATATCCACATGGGTGGTAATATTGGAGTTCTAACTCTATTAGAAGGTGGCGATGAAGAATTAGCTCGCAATATAGCTATGCATGTTGCTGCTGCTAACCCAGACTATTTATCTCGAGATGATGTTCCTACAGAAGATATTGAAAAAGAGAAGCAGGTACTGCAAGAGCAAGCTGAAAATGAAGGAAAGCCAGAGCATATTGTAGAACAGATTGTTAAAGGTAGATTAAATAAGTTCTATAATCAGAACTGTTTAGTAGAGCAAGAGTATATTAGAGACACTGATAAGACAGTAGGAGATCTATTATCAGAATCTGATGCCACAATTAAAGAATTTGTACGATATGAAGTTGGAGAAGGTATTGAAGTAGAAGAAGAGGATTTTGCTGAAGAGGTTATGAGTGAGGTTAATGAAGTTAACAAGTAGAAATTGGATTAAAAAGAGAACACGAATGTGTTCTCTTTTTTTTAAATCTTAAATAGAACTGGGGGTTGGATTGATGTCGGAAATAGAGTATTCAAGAGTAATTATTAAGTTAAGTGGAGCTGCTTTAAGTGGTAATCAAGAATATGGTATTGACCCTCAATTTGTTGAATCAATTGCTGAAGAAATTAAAGAAGCTCTAGCTACAGGAGTAGAAGTAGCTATTGTAGTTGGTGGTGGCAACATTTTTAGAGGTATAGCTGGTAGCGCCCAAGGTATGGATCGTGCTACAGCTGATTACATGGGAATGTTAGCTACAGTAATGAACTCTTTAGCTTTACAGGATTCTTTAGAGAAATTAGGGTTAGCTACTAGAGTGCAGACAGCTATTGCTATGCGTGAAGTAGCAGAGCCATATATTAGAAGAAGAGCAATTCGACACTTAGAAAAGAGGAGAGTTGTTATTTTTGCTGCAGGAACAGGTAATCCTTTCTTTTCTACTGATACAACTGCTGCTTTAAGAGCAGCTGAGATTGACGCTGATGCTATTTTAATGGCTAAGGATGTAGATGGGATTTACGATTCCGATCCAGAACAGAATCCTGATGCAGTTAAGTTTAAGGAGTTAAATTACATTGATGTCTTAAATCGTGGTTTAGGAGTTATGGACTCTACAGCAGTTTCTTTATGTATGGATAATCAGATTCCATTAGTTGTTTTTGGGTTATCTACAGCAGGCAATATTAAACAGGCGGTTTTAGGTAAAGAAGTAGGGACTTTTGTTAAGTAGAATTTAAGATTAAGGGGGGCATAATATGATTAATAGTGTAACTAATGAAACACGTAAGAAGATGGATCAAGCAGTTGAAAATGTTAAGGAAGAGTTTGGGAAGATTAGGACTGGCAGAGCTAGACCTTCTTTAGTGGAAGATCTTAAGGCAGAGTATTATGGTCAAATGACACCACTTAATCAAATGGCCCAAATTTCTGCTCCTGAAGCTCGTCAGTTAGTAATCAATCCTTATGATAGTAATGCTCTTGAACCAATTGAAAAAGCTATTTTAAAGTCTGATTTAGGCTTAACTCCTAATACAGATGGAGATATTATTAGAATTAATATTCCTCAATTAACTGAAGAACGAAGAAAAGAATTAGCTAAGTTAGCTGATGAAAAGGCAGAAGAAGGGCGAATAGCAATTAGGAGTCTGCGCCGAGAGTCTAATGATAAGTTAGAGGAATTAGAAGGTAGTGGAGATATTTCTGAAGATAATTATCATCGTGGGTTAGATAATATTCAAGATATTACTGATGAGTATATTAGCAAAGTTGATGACTTATTAGATAAGAAGAAATCTGCAATTATGGATGTGTAATGAGAACATAATTTTTTGTAAATCTGTCCTTAATATCCCCCTCTCTCTGTGAGGGGGTTATATTTTATAAGATGGAATAAGAAAGTTTAAGTTAGGAGGAAGATTGATGTGGCAGTTGGTTAAATGGGTCAAAAACTTATTGAGTAATCCTAAACAAGTTACATCAAAAACTGATTTTGAAGATAAGATTATTCCTCAACATATAGCAGTAATTATGGATGGTAATGGTCGGTGGGCCAAAAGTAAAAGCTATCCTAGAAGTATAGGCCATAAAAAAGGTGTTGATACTCTAAAAAAGACTGTGGAAGTAGCTGATGAAGTAGGTGTTGAGTATATTACTGCTTATGCTTTCTCTACTGAAAATTGGAAACGTCCTCAAGAAGAAGTTGATTTTTTAATGGATCTATTTGAAGATACTTTTCAGCGAGAACTAGATAACTTTAAGCAAGAGAATATTAAAGTTAATATCATAGGGCGCAAAGATAGATTACCAGAATCTGTTTTAGTTGCAGCAGAAGAAATTATGGATATTACTGCTGATAATGATGGCTTAACTCTCAATATTGCTTTAGACTATGGTGGACAAGCTGAGATAATAAAAGGGGTCCAAGATTTAGCAAGATCTGTTAAAGCAGGAGAGTTGCAGGTTGAAGAAATCACTGAAGAAAGATTAAATAATCAGTTATATACAGCTAGCCAGCCAGCTCCTGATCTGTTGATTCGTCCTGGAGGAGAGAAAAGAATTAGTAATTTTTTAGTTTGGCAGATAGCTTATGCTGAATTATACTTTACCGATGTTTATTGGCCAGATTTTGGGGAGCAAGAATTTATAACAGCTATTAAAGAATATCAAAAACGAGAACGGCGTTTTGGTGGACTTCAAGAAGAGTAGGTGATAAAATGTTGACTAAGAGGGTTTTAAGTGCAATTATTGGGATCCCTTTATTGGTTCTCATCTTTCAAGTCGGTAGTTGGGCGGTACTAGGATTAAATTTAGTAGTGGTAGCGTTGGGTTTAAAAGAGTATTATAAATTAGTAGCTAACAAAGGAGTTGCTTCTAATCAAACTTTGGGGATCTTATTAGGCTGGCTATTAAGTATTATTATCTATTTTAATTTTAGTTTAACTAAATTAATGGCTTTATTTATTTTAGGTTTATTAGTTATTTTATTAAAACAGGTACTGGTTGAATTAGATCAATCAGCAATCTTAACTACAGCAACTACTTATTTTGGTGTCTTTTATATTGCTGGTTTATTAAGCTATCTATTATTATTATATAATTTAGAATTTGGTCCTATACTTGTTTGGTTGCCTATATTAGCTACTTGGATGACAGATACTGGAGCTTATTTTACAGGGTTAAACTTTGGGCAACATGCTTTAGCTCCTAAAATTAGTCCTAATAAGACTATTGAAGGGGCACTAGGTGGGTTAGTTGGTAGTGTGCTAGTAACTTTAATTTTTAGTATTTATCTTAATTTTAATATCTTCTTAGGAATTATTTTAGGTTTATTAATTGGAGTTATAGGACAATTAGGTGATCTATGTGAATCAGTCTTTAAGCGTGATGCAAATGTTAAAGATTCAGGTGATTTAATCCCTGGTCATGGCGGATTATTAGATAGAATAGATAGTTTGTTATTGGTATTACCAGTTGTTTATTATTATCTACAATGGGTTATATTAAAATAGCAGGAGGAAGTTATGAAAGAAATTTATAGACTATCATTAGGTCTGTTGGGATTAGTGCTAGCTAGTATTTTCTTTCTTAAATATGTTACAGTCTATCTACTTCCTTTTGTAATTGCTATTCTTATAGCTAGCTTTATTGAACCGATGGTTACTTTTTTACAGAAAGAAACTAATTTTTCACGAGGGATAGCTGTAGCTATTGTCTTAACAATAATAATTATTTTAATTGGATTATTATTGGCTATTTCTATATCCAGACTATTTATAGAGTTAGATAGTTTAGTTAATAATCTACCTGATTATCAGACAATAGGGGGTAAATTTCGTTGGTTGGCCCAACAAAATAAAGAGTTAAGTCAATTGATTGAGGAATGGGAAATATCTGATTCAGTAAAGGAAACAATTAATAGTAATTTACAGAGTATTTATGATCGAATTAAACAGTGGATTCAGTTAGTAATCACTTCTTTATTAAATATAGTTAAGCAGTTACCAAGGTTAGTAACTATTTTATTGATTAGTTTAATTGCTACTTTTTTCTTTAGTCGTGATAAAACTTTGATTATCAGAACTTGTCTAGCACCTTTTCCAAGATTTTGGCGAGAAAAGATAATCCAAGTTCAAGTCGAGATTATTAATGCTGCAGTGGGATTTATTCGAGCCCAGATAACTTTAATTTCAATTACTACTTTTCTTTCTATCTTAGGATTGACTATTTTACAGAGCAGTTATGCTTTAGTAGCTGGTTTAACGGCTGGTCTATTAGATTTAATACCGATTATCGGACCAGGTATGATTTATACTCCTTGGCTAATTTATAGTTTAATAGTTGGTGATACTAAATTTGCCTTAGGGTTATTTATTTTATATGGAGTTGTAACTATTATTCGACAGATAGCTGAGGCTAAGATAGTAGGAGAAAATATAGGTATTCATCCGTTAGCTACTTTAGTATCAATATACTTAGGGGTACAATTATTTGGAGCTAGTGGTTTCTTTATTGGCCCAGCTTTATTAATAGTTCTGAAAGCAATTTTTGATACAGGATTTATTTCATTAATTATTAGTGATTAATTAGAGTATAAATAAGAGAGGGGGGAAGGTCGCTACTAAGGCGACAATAGATGTGAAGAAAGTTTCTATTTTAGGTGCGACAGGTTCAATTGGTACACAAACATTAGAGGTAATAGATAATGTAGATAAAGAGATTTCAGTGGTAGCTATTACTGCTAATAATAGTGTTGATTTATTAGCTCAGCAGGCTGATAAATTTGATGTAAAATATGCTGTAATTATGAATCAAGAGCGAGTTGATGAATTACAAAATAAATTGTCTGGTACTTCTACAACTGTACTTACAGGGTTAGAAGGGTTAATTGAAGTAGCAACTCTAAAAGAAATAGATTTAGTAATTAATTCAGTGGTTGGTGCTATTGGAGTGAAACCAACTTTAGCGGCTATTAGAGCTGGTAAAGATGTTGGTTTAGCCAATAAGGAGACATTAGTTACAGCTGGTTCAATTGTGACTGCTGAAGCTAAGAAACAAGAGGTTCAATTACTACCAGTTGATAGTGAGCATAATGCTATTTTTCAAGCTTTACAAGGAGAAGAGAGTAAGAATATCGAGAAGATTATTCTTACTGCTTCTGGTGGTCCTTTTAGAGAATCAACTAAACAAGAGTTAGAAAAAGTAACTATAGAAGATGCTTTAGACCATCCTAACTGGGATATGGGAGGTAAGATTACAATTGATTCAGCTACCCTAATGAATAAAGGGTTAGAAGTAATTGAAGCTAAGTGGTTATTTGATCTTACATTTGATGAAATAGATGTTGTTGTACATCCACAGAGTATTATTCATTCATTAGTTGAATTTAGTGATCATTCTATGTTAGCTGAGTTAGGATTACCTGATATGAAAGTACCTATCCAGTATGTTTTGACTTATCCTGATAGAAATCCTAATAATTTAGAGAGTTTGAATTTGACCCAAGTAGGAAATTTAACTTTTGAGGAGCCACGGATGGATTTATTTCCTTGTTTGAAATATGCTTATAAAGCAGGAGAAGTAGGGGGAACTATGCCTGCTGTATTAAATGCAGCTAATGAGATAGCAGTTGGTATGTTTTTAAATCAGCAACTCAAATTTGTACAGATACCAAAATTGATATCTCAAGTAATGTCTAATCATCAAGTAATATCTAATCCTTCTTTAGATGATATATTAAAAGCAGATACTTGGGCTAGACAAGAAGCAAAGAAAGAGGGGGATAGGATTTGTTGACAACTATTATTTCTTTTATTGCAGTTTTAGGAGTTTTGGTTTTTTTTCATGAGTTAGGCCACTTTTTAGTAGCAAAATACGTAGGAGTACAAGTTGAAGAATTTGCTATTGGTATGGGGCCTAAATTAGTAGGTAAACAAGCTGGTGAGACTCTCTATTCATTACGGATATTGCCATTAGGAGGTTTCTGTAAATTAACTGGTGAAATGCCAGTTGATGATGAAGAGAGTGATCCAGAAGAATTAAAATTATATCAAGAAGCCTTAGACAAAGGAAAATGTTTATTTCAGAAGTCAACTTGGCAACGAATAGGTGTCATTGGTATGGGGCCAATAATGAATTTCTTATTGGCGGCAATACTATTTATGTTGATCTTTAGTATTTATGGAGTACCAGTGGATACTTCATCTACTACAGAAATCGGGCAAGTATTACCTGAACAACCTGCTTATCAAGCTGGGTTAAGAGATGGGGATGAGATTATTGCTATTAATGGTCAACAGGTAAAAAATTGGAAAGAATTATCAACTATAATCCATCAGCATCCTAAAGAAGAACTTACCATAAAGATACGTCGAGAAAAGGAGATAGTTCAGCTTAAGGTAACTCCTCGCTTAGACCAGAAACGAAAAGTAGGGGTAATTGGAATTGTTCCAGTCTTTAAAAGAAAGCCAGTTAATATTTTTAATGCTTTAAAATTAGGTATAGCACAGACCTATAATACTATGGTGGCAATTGTGCTTGGTTTATATAAGATGATTACTAGACAGATGGCAGCTCAGGTATCAGGGCCAGTTAAGATTGCTCAGATGGTAGGTAATGCTACTCAGTCAGGTATGTTACGTTTAATGCAGTTATCTGCTCTAATTAGTATCAATTTAGGAATTATGAACTTATTACCTTTACCGGCCTTAGATGGTGGAAGATTAGTCTTTCTAGGGGTAGAAGTTGTTCGTGGTAAACCAATTGATCCAGAGAAAGAAGGATTAATTCATTTAATCGGTCTTGTATTATTAATGGTTTTATTTGTCGTAATTATGATTAAGGATATTAGATCTATAATCTAACTAGAGGTGATAGTGATGGAAAAAGATAACAAATGGTTAGATCCTAATAAAGTTAGTGGTCGTCGGGCCAAAAGATATTGTAAGTTATGTGGTACTGAAGCTACTCGGGTAAGAATCTTAAAACACGAGAATATATGTGAAAATTGTGTAGAAGATTTAAGTAGAAAGAAAGAAGGTAAGTATGCCTGTAAAGGCTGTGGTAAAGTAGCTCCTAAACAACTAGAAAATAATAAGGGCTACTGTAAAGACTGTGTCTGCCGTATCTGTGGTAAACCAGATCCAGCATTTGCACAAAAACATGGTTTCTGTGAAAAATGTTTCGAAATCATGGGAACTAACTGTCGTGAATGTGGTAAAGAGGCTCGTGCTCAAGTACAGAGAAATGATGGATTGTGTGATGACTGTGCCGATAGGTAGACTAGGAGGTGAAGACATGCTAGAAGAGTATGTCACTTTAGAGACTCTGTTAACTGATAGTGTAGCTAAGAAGCATTTACCTAAGGCGGGATATGCTCATGCTGTAGCTGCAGCAGAGAATGCTTTTGAGCTTGCTGTTGATAAAGGAGTATGTGTAGATTTAGCTACTAAAGCTGGCTTACTACATGATATTGGGCATACCAGTTGGGAGAGTCAAGGTGAATGGGATTATGAATCATATCGTGAATTTGATATTCATACTATTAAAGGAGCAGAGCGAGCCCATGAATTATTAACTTTAAAGGGAGAAGATTTAGGTAAAGCTCGAGATATATCTTTAGCTATACTCTTCCATAGTGATTCTAGTCCTGTAAATAAAAATGTGGAGTTAACACCATTACAGGAAGTAATTAGTGAAGCAGATAATATGGATAAACAAGCTGGTGGTGATCACCATAGAGTTAAGATTAGCTTTGCTGAAGCTCTACAGAGAGTAAGAAGGCTTGATATGTTAGTCTATCGCCATATTAAATATAATCAAAGCATCTGTCAAGAGTGTGATTGGCTAGATGAATGTAAGT
This sequence comes from Halanaerocella petrolearia, assembly GCF_054657875.1. NCBI lineage: Bacteria > Bacillati > Bacillota > Clostridia > Halanaerobiales > Halobacteroidaceae > Halanaerocella > Halanaerocella petrolearia. Next base: position 738,527 of record NZ_BAAHXW010000001.1, on the reverse strand, counting down.
TGAATGAATAACTACATTGAGGTGAAAAAAATGGGACGAAGAACTAAAGCAGTTAAGATGGGAGATGTCCAGATTGGTGGGACAGCTCCTATCTCTATTCAGTCTATGACTAATACTGATACCAGAAATGTAGAAGAGACAGTTAAACAGATAAAGAGATTAGAAGAAGTAGGTTGTGAGTTGATTAGAGTGGCTATTCCTGATCACGAAGCTGCTATTAAGGTAGATCAGATTAAAGAAGAGATTAATATTCCTTTAATAGCTGATATTCACTTTAACTATCAGTTAGCTTTAGAGGTTTTAAAGCGTGGAATAGATGGTTTAAGAATTAACCCTGGTAATATTGGGGGAACTGATAAAGTTAAGCAAGTGGCATTAGAAGCTGCTAAACGAAAGGTTCCTATTAGAGTTGGGGTTAATGCCGGCTCACTAGAAAAGGAATTATTAAAAAAGTATGGTCATCCTACAGCTGAAGCAATGGTAGAGAGTGCTTTAGGAAATATTGAAATTCTGGAGAAGTTTGATTTTAATGATATTATTATTTCCCTTAAATCTTCAGATGTACCAATGACTATTAAAGCTTATCAATTAATGGCTCAAGAGGTTGATTATCCATTACATGTGGGAATTACTGAAGCTGGAACAGTTAAATCGGGAACTATTAAATCGGCTGTGGGAATTGGTTCTATTTTGGCTCAGGGATTAGGTGATACTATTCGGATTTCACTGACTGGTGATCCTGTAGAAGAGGTCAAAGTAGCTTATGAGATTTTAAAGTCATTAAATTTAAGAGATAAAGGACCAAAATTAATTTCTTGTCCGACATGTGGACGGTGTGAAATAGATTTAGTAGAGATAGCACAAGAGGTAGAAGAAAGAATAGCTGACTTTGAAGATCCAGTTGAGGTAGCAGTTATGGGCTGTGCAGTCAATGGTCCTGGAGAAGCTAGAGAAGCAGATATTGGTATTGCTGGCGGGAAAAATGAAGGACTGATCTTTAAAGAAGGAGAAATCTTACGTAAGGTGCCAGGAGATCAGTTGATTGATGCGTTGATGGAAGAGCTAAAAGGATCAATTGACAATTAACAATCTATAATTTACAATTAAAATCAGAATCAAAATTCAATCTAGATTATTTATATTATCTAGTTAATGTATTTACTGCTTAATTGATATATTGTGTCACCTATGGTGACACAGTCGTGTGTCGTGTGCCATGAGCTATCAGCAGATTTTCACGGAGAGTCCGTAGGACTCATAGGAATTCAAATCATTTAGATTCAAAATCGAAATCTTGATAACTTCTATGTTCTAGGATATTGAATTGAGGCTACGTTTTTGAATTTAATTTGGCTCATAGCACATAGCAGACAGCAGACAGCTGTATCACTGAAAGTGACATATTATATTAATAATAAATTGCAAACTACTATTGGAGGTAATAATTATGAAAATGTCAGAAATGTACATACCAACACTAAAAGAGACACCTGCTGATGCAGAGGTGATTAGTCATCAATTGATGTTAAGAGCAGGAATGATTAGAAAGATTGGTTCAGGAATCTATACATATTTACCATTAGGATATCAAGTAATTAGGAATTTAGAAGAGATTATTCGTGAGGAATTAGAGAAGTCAGGGGCACAAGAAGTATTATTACCTGCTTTACAACCAGCAGAATTATGGTCTGAATCTGATCGTTTAGAGGACTATGGCCCAGAGTTGATGCGTCTTGATGATCGACATGACCGTGAATTCTGTTTAGGGCCAACTCACGAAGAAGTAATTACTGATTTAGTTAGAAATGAAGTTCGATCTTATAAACAGTTACCACTTAACTTATATCAGATTCAAACTAAGTATCGTGATGAGATTAGACCACGTTTTGGTGTTTTAAGAGCTAGAGAATTTATTATGAAGGATGCCTATAGCTTTAATGCTAATCAGGAAGGGTTAGATGAAAGCTATCAGTTGATGTATGATACTTACTGTAATATTTTCTCTCGTTGTGGTTTAGAGTATAGACCTGTCTTAGCTGATACAGGAGCTATTGGTGGTGATGATTCACATGAATTTATGGTTTTAGCAGATGCAGGTGAAGATATTGTTGTTTACTGTGAAGACTGTGACTATGCAGCTAATTTAGAGTTGGCTAAAGCAGAAGTAGAAGTAGAAGAATCAACTGAAGAAGTGCAAGAGCTAGAAACTATAGATACACCAGGTGTGTCTACTATTGGAGAATTAGCAGCAGAATTAGATTTACCAGCTAATAAGATGATTAAAGCTGTTTTATATCAAGTTGATGATGAACCTGTTTTAGCTTTAGTTAGAGGAGATTATGAAGTAAATGAAGTAAAGTTAGCTAATCTATTAGAGGTAGTTAATTTAGAATTAGCTCCAGCAGAGACTTATCAAGAGTTAGATACTGTTAAAGGATTTACTGGGCCAGTTGATTTGGATGAGGCCAAAATTATTGCTGATGAGTTGGTAATGGAAATAGTCAATGGTGTAGCAGGAGCTAATGAAACTGATAAGCACTTTATTAATGTCAATCCAGAACGCGATTTTGCCCCAGATGAAGTAGCTGATATTCGTGAAGTTAAAGAAGATGAAAGTTGTATTGAATGTGGAGGAGAGTTGCAGCAGACTCATGGTATTGAAGTCGGACAAGTGTTTAAGTTAGGAACTAAATATAGTGAAGCTTTAGAAGCTACTTTCTTAGATGAAAATGGTAAAGCTCAATCATTAGTAATGGGTTGTTATGGTATTGGAGTCTCTCGAACTATAGCAGCAGCTATTGAGCAAAATCATGATGATTATGGTATTAAATGGCCTAAAGCTTTAGCCCCTTATAAAGTTGAGATTTTAACTTTAGGTTCTGGTGAAGTCACAGAAGCAGCAGAAGAGTTATACCAGAAATTAATTGATCAAGATATAGATACGCTACTTGATGATAGAGATGAGAGAGCTGGAGTTAAGTTCAATGATGCTGATTTAATTGGAGCACCAATTAGGGTTACAGTTGGTTCTCGTTCTTTAGCTGAAGGTAAAGTAGAGATTAAATTAAGACAGACTGATGAAGAATTTAAGGTAGAAGTAGATAATTTATTATCTGAAATAGAAAGATTACTTACTGAATCAATCTGTTAGCTAGGAGGTCAGATAAATGTTAGTTAATGCAGTGATTCCTGCCTATAATGAGGAAGAAACTATCGGTGATATAGTAACTGAAGTTACCAATCATCGGTTAGTAGATCATGTAATTGTTGTTAGTGATGGTTCAGAAGATGCTACTGCTATTAGAGCTAAAGAAAAGGGAGCTAGTGTTATAGAGTTAGAAGAAAATTTAGGTAAGGGTGCGGCTATGCAAGAAGGAATTGATGCTACACCAGCTGATATTATTCTTTTTTTAGATGCTGATTTGTTGGGGCTAACTTCAGACCATATTGATCAATTATTGTTACCGGTGATTGAAGGTGAATCAGAGATGACGGTAGGAGTTTTCACTGCAGGTAGAGTAGCTACAGATTTTGCGCAAAAGATAACTCCTTTTTTATCTGGTCAACGTGCCATTAGAAGTGAAGTACTAGAAGAGGTATCTAATTTAGATATGACTCGTTTTGGGGTAGAGGTTGCGTTAACTCGATATGTTAAAGAGCATGATATTGAGATTAAAGAAGTTGAATTAGAGGATTTAACCCATAGAATGAAAGAGGAAAAATTAGGTTTGGTCAAAGGTTTAGGAGCTAGAATGAAGATGTACTGGGAGATTATTAAGAATTTTACTGGTGATAAAGTTAAGTGATAAGTGGGGGGGACAATAATAGATACACAACAAGTTATTTTAAGGTTAGGTTTGGCTTGTTTGTTAGGAGGATTAGTTGGTTTGGAGCGAGAACGAAACTCTAGGCCAGCTGGTTTTAGAACAAATATTTTAGTATCAGTTGGTTCAACTTTAATTATGATAGTTTCAATCAAGATACATTTGGTCTTTAATTATCCTCAGGTAGATCCAGGAAGAATTGCTGCTCAAGTTGTTAGTGGAGTAGGATTTTTAGGGGCTGGTACAATTATTAGGGAAGGATTTTCTGTTAAAGGATTGACTACAGCTGCAGGATTATGGGCAGTAGCTGGAGTTGGACTTGCTCTCGGAGCAGGTTTTTATACCAGTGCAATTGTAGCTACTTTATTAGTAATCTTAACTTTGACTTTATTAAATAAGGTAGAAAAGAATTTATATAATATTCATCATAAATATTTATTAAGAATTAAAGCTTTTGATCAACCAGGAAATATAGGTAAAATTGGATCGGCATTGACAGAAAATGAAGTTGTAATTAAGGATGTAAGTATTGAACAAGTATATGACGAACCTAATATTTATATTAATTTACGAATTAAGAAACCTGAAAATCTAGCAAAGAATAAACTTGTTACTTCTGTGACTGAGTTATCAGGTGTTATTCAAGTAGAGTTGGAAAAGGTTGATTAAAGGAGAGATAAGTATGGCAATGGTTAAAATTAAACCTGATAAGAAGAATCCTTTCCGTAATAAATTAAAAAAGAAGTTAGATATTTCTAATGAATTATTAGCTAAGATTAGATTTAAATTGGTTAGGGTAAATACAGTTAAAGAGACTTGTATTTTAGAGTTGAAAGTACCTGAAGAAATAGATGTTGAGTCTCAACTTGATGATTTAGGAGAGGAAATCTTGACTACAGGTCAGTTTAAGTATCAGATTGATTATTATAATCCTAATTTATCTTTAAAAACAATATTAGATAAACATTGGAATGAGATTATAAAGTTATTAAGAAAGAAGGTTTCCCAGGCTAATGGTTGGCTATCTCCTTCCCACTGGAAACTTGTAAATGATAGATTAGAAGTACAGGTAGGTAGTCAAATGGCAGTAGATGCCTTAGAAAATAAAGGTTGTGACCGAATTTTGGCCCAAATCTTGGCCCAAGAGTATAATAAACAGGTTAAAGTAGAGTTTGTAGTAGGTGACTTTAAGGCTGAATCAGATCGATTAGCTGATGAGCAGGCTAAAGAAACAGATGCCTATATGGATAGTTTAATGGAAAATATAGACCAACAAAGTCAGAATTATAACCAAGGATCACAGCAAAGTAACAATTCAAGCTCAAGTAATCAGGTTTGGTTAGGTAAAAATGTTAAAAAAGACGTTCAGCCAATAGATGAGATTACTGGTGAAGAAAGAAGTATAGTAGTTAAAGGTGAGATATTTGATACTGAGGTTAAGGAATTACAGAGTGGTAGTAAGCTAGTTATGTTTGATATTACTGATCAGACAAATTCAATTACAGTTAAGTTATTTGAAAATAAAAATGATAACTTATCAGAAAAGATTGGTAAGGGTAAGTGGGTTAAGGTACAGGGAAATGTTGAATTTGATACTTATGATCAAGAGTTAATGTTAAAACCTTATAATGTAGTATCTAGCTCACCAATAACTGAACGCAAAGATGAGGCCGAAGATAAGCGAGTTGAACTACATCTCCATACTAAAATGAGTGATATGGATTCTGTCTTAGATGTTGAAGATGCAATTGAACAAGCAGCAGAATGGGGTCATTCAGCAGTTGCTATTACTGATCATGGTGTAGTGCAGTCCTTTCCTGAAGCTTATAGTGCTGCTCAAGACAAGGATATTAAAGTTATTTATGGCTTAGAGGCATATTTAGTAGATGATGGAGAGCCAATTATTCTAAATCCTATTGAGAAAGATTTAACCCAAGAGACTTATGTCGTTTTTGATTTAGAAACTACTGGTTTTAATCCTCATCATAATGAAATCATTGAAATTGGAGCAGCTAAGATTGAAGCAGGAGAGATAACAGAGACTTATCAGACTTTTGTTAATCCAGAGCAACAGATTCCAGAAGAAATTGTTGAATTGACAGGGATTAACCAAGGAATGGTAGCTGATGCTCCTTCACTTAAAGAGGCTATAGTAGAGTTTTTAGAGTTTTTAGGTGATGCTACTTTAGTAGCTCATAATTTATCTTTTGATTTAGGTTTTATTGAAGATAAGCTACGTAAATTAGATCAGCCTAAGTTGACTAATTCAGCTCTTGATACCTTAAACCTTTCTCGGGCTTTATTACCAGATATGAAGAGTTATAAACTGAATAAATTGGCTAAAAAGTTTAATAAAGATTTAGAGAACCATCACCGGGCCAACGATGATGCTAAAGTGACTGCTGAAATCATGTTAGAATTAATAGAATTGGCTTTAGAACAAGAGGTAACTGATTTAACAGAGGTCAATCAGTTAACAAGTAAGATTGATTATAAAAGAATGCATCCTTATCATACTACAGTTTTAGTTAAGAATCAGGAAGGTTTGAAGAACTTATATGAACTAGTCTCTCAGTCTCATATTGAGAACTTCCATCGGGTGCCTCGAATCTTAAAGAGTGATCTCTTAGAAAAAAGAGAAGGGCTAATTATTGGTTCTGCTTGTGAAGCAGGTCAGTTATATAAGGCTATTCTGCATGGGAAATCAGATGATGAGTTAGTAAAGTTAGCTAAATTTTATGATTATTTAGAGGTTCAACCACTAGGTAATAATAAATTCCTATTAGAAAAAGGAGAAGTTGAATCTTTTGAAGAGTTACAAGAGATTAATCGTAAAATCTATCAATTAGGCCAGAGATTAGGTAAACCAGTTATAGCTGCTGGTGATGTTCATTTCTTAAGTCCAGATGATTCAGTCTATCGGAGGGTACTTAAAGAGGGACAAGGCTTTGATGATGCTGATGATCAGCCTCCTTTATATATGAGAACTACTGAAGAGATGTTAGCTGAATTTGATTATTTTGAAGAAGATAAGGCCTATGAATTAGTGGTTGAGAACCCACAGCAGATCTGTCAACAGATAGAAGATGTCGAACCAATTCCTGACAAATTATATACTCCAACTATTGAAGGTGCTGAAGAAGAAATTAGAGAGATGGCTTACAATAAAGCTAAAGACTGGTATGGAGATTCACTACCTGAATTAGTTGAAGATAGATTAGAGAATGAATTAGAATCAATTATTGGAAATGGATATGCAGTAATATATCTGATTTCTCAAAAGTTAGTTAAAAAATCATTGAATGATGGTTACTTAGTAGGGTCTAGAGGTTCAGTTGGATCTTCCTTTGCTGCTACAATGACAGATATTACTGAAGTTAATCCGTTGCCACCTCATTATAGATGTCCTGACTGTAAACATTCTAACTTCTTTACTGATGGTTCAGTAGGGGTAGGAGTCGATTTACCTGATAAGGACTGTCCTGAATGTGGTGCGTCTTTAATTAAAGACGGTTATGATATTCCTTTTGAAGTCTTCTTAGGTTTTGAAGGTGATAAGGTACCTGATATTGACCTTAATTTCTCTGGTGAATATCAACCTCAAGTTCATAGGTATACTGAAAAGCTGTTTGGGGAAGAGTATGTTTATAGAGCGGGTACTATTTCTACAATTGCAGATAGAACAGCCTATGGTTTTGTTAAAGGACATATGGAGGATAACAGTTTATCCTTACGGCAATCTGAAATCAATAGGTTATCTTCTGGATGTACAGGGGTAAAACGGACAACAGGACAGCACCCTGGGGGGCAGATAGTTGTTCCTCAAGATAAGGAAATATATGAGTTTACTCCTATTCAGAAGCCAGCTAATGATATGGATACGGATACGTTAACAACTCACTTTGATTTCCATTCTATTCATGATAATCTATTAAAGTTGGATATTCTAGGTCATGATGATCCAACAAGTATTCGTATGTTACAGGATCTAACTGGTGTTGATCCACAAGAAATTGAATTAGATGATGAAGAAACAATGGGGATCTTTTCTAGTATTGAACCGCTAGGAGTTACTGAGGAAGAAGTAGGAGTTAAGTTAGGAACTTTAGGTATTCCTGAGTTTGGGACTAGTTTTGTGCGAGGTATGTTACGGGAGACAAGACCAGAGACCTTTGCTGAACTGGTACGGATTAGTGGTTTGTCTCATGGAGCCGATGTCTGGTTGAATAATGCTCAAGATTTAATTCGTTCGGGAACGGCAGAGTTAGCAGAAGTTATCTCGGTACGTGATGATATTATGAATTATTTATTACAGAGAGGTGTTAAACCTTCTAAAGCTTTCTGGATTATGGAGCATGTAAGAAAAGGTAAAGGACTGACTGATGAAGAAGAAAAAGCGATGCGAGAGAATAATGTACCAGACTGGTATATTAAATCTTGTAAAAAGATCAACTATATGTTCCCTAAAGCTCACGCTGCAGCTTATGTTATGATGGCCTTTAGAATAGCTTATTTTAAGGTCCATTATCCAAAAGCATTCTATACTACGTTATTTACTATCAAAGCTGATGATTTTGATGCTCAGATTGTCCTACAAGGCCGAAATCATATCGAAGGTAAAATTCAAGAGATTAAAGCTAAAGGAAATGATGCTACAGCTAAAGATAATAATACTCGAACAGTTTTAGAAATAGTAGTTGAATCTTTAGCTAGAGGTATTGAGTTTTTACCTGTTGATATTTATGAATCTAAAGCATATGAGTTTAGGTTAACAGAGGAAGGATTATTATTACCTCCATTAATCAGTTTAGATGGTATTGGGAAGAGTGCAGCTCAAAATATTGTTGATGCTCGAGAAGAAGGAGAATTTACTTCAATAGAAAATCTTAAAAATCGAGCCGGTGCTAGTAAGACAGTAATTGAAGCACTGCGACTTCATGGTAGTTTAGAGGGTATGCCTGAAACCAATCAGTTATCACTCTTTGGTTAAACTGGGTTGCAAAAAGAGATCTTATATGCTAAAATGAAGATGAAAATATATGGATTTGTAGGCGAGGAGTGGGTGTTGGCCCACTCTTTAGTTATGTAATTATGTGACATAGCATATTTTGCAAATTTCTTCTATAAACTTAATAAAAAAGGTTGTTATGGAAATAATTAATATAAGAGATAGTTATTTTTTGATATATACTAAAGGAGGTTCAAAATGGGACGCCAAGTTAGAGATATCGTAATTGAACTGGTAGAACCGATTATAGAACAAGAAGAATTAGAGTTAGTTGATGTAGAATATCAGAAAGAAGGAGAAAATTGGATCTTAAGAGTCTTTGTTGATAAGGAAGAAGGGGTAACTTTAGAGGACTGCCAAAATGTTAGTCGAGAATTAAGTACTCAATTAGATGTAGAAGATCCAATTGAACATTCTTATATGCTAGAGGTTTCTTCTCCAGGTCTTGATCGACCTTTACGCAACGATAAGGACTTTGAACGTTTTGCTGGGAAGTCAGTTGATATATCTACATATGCTCCTGTTAATGGAGAAAAAAGATTAACTGGTAAGTTATTAGGATTAGAGGATGATAATATTAAGATTGAAGCGAATGGCGAAGAAGTTTTAGTACCACGTTCTAAAGTAGCACAAGTTAAGTTAGCAGTTGAATTTTAGACTATAAGGGGAAATTAAGGAGGAATTTTGATGAATATAGAATTAGTTCAGGCGTTAGATGATTTAGAAAAGGATAAGGGAATTCCTAAAGATAAATTATTAGAAGGCCTGAAAGCAGCACTTAAATCTGCTTATGATAAGAGTGGTAATGGACCAAAGGAAAATGCTGAGATTGAAATTAATGAAGATACAGGTGAAGTACGAGTCTATGCTAAAAAAGAGGTAGTAGAAGAAGTAGAGAATAAGGGAGAAGATATCTCCCTTGCTCAGGCTAAGAAGATAAACTCTAATGTCGAAGTAGGAGATACAGTGAAGACAGAGGTAACACCTAGTAATTTTGGTCGGATTGCTGCTCAGACTGCTAAACAGGTAGTTATTCAGCGAATTAGAGAAGCTGAACGAGATATTGTTTATAAGGAATTTATTACTCGGGAAGATGATATTGTAACTGGAACTGTTCAGCGTTGTCCTAAAGATAATGTAATAGTTGATTTAGGCCGTACTGAAGCCTTATTAATTCCTAGAGAGCAGATTGATAGTGAGCACTATGAGCCTAATGATAGAATTAAGGTCTATATTGTAGAGGTGGAACAGACTACTAAAGGGCCAAATATTCTAGTGTCTAGAACTCATCCTGGCTTATTAAAACGATTATTTGAGATAGAAGTACCAGAAATTCAAGATGGTACAGTAGAAGTGAAATCAATTGCTCGTGAAGCTGGAGAGCGTTCAAAAATAGCTGTTCACTCTACTAACTCTGATGTTGATCCTGTTGGTTCTTGTGTTGGCCCTAGTGGTTCTCGAGTACAGGTGATTGTTAATGAGTTAAATAATGAAAAGATAGATATTGTAGAGTGGAGTGAGGACATTAAAAAGTTTGTAGCTAATGCTTTAAGTCCGGCAGAGGTAGTTGAGGTTAATGCAGATGAAAAAGAAAATGTAGCTGAAGTGGTAGTTCCTAATCACCAGCTATCGTTGGCTATTGGTAAGAGAGGACAGAATGCTAGATTAGCTGCTAAATTGACTGGCTGGAAGATTGATATTAAGAGTAAATCACAAGTTGAAGAAGAGAAAGAAGTACTTTAAAAAACTATATATGGAGGTGTTAGTTTATGGGTGTTAGGATCCATGAATTAGCTAATGAATTAGGATTAGATAGTAAAGAATTGATAGAAATATTACAGGATTTAGGTGCAGAAGTTGATAGTCATATGAATACAATTGATAAAGAGACTGCAGAATTAGTTACAGATATGGTCTTTGAGGAAGAGGAAGAAACAGAAGATGTAATTGAAGTTGAAGAGGGTATCACAGTTAAAGAATTAGCAGAAGAGTTAGATATAGCTCCTAATTCTTTAATGGCTGAGCTGATTAATTTAGGTATTATGGCAACTATCAACCAAGAACTTGATTCAGAGACAGTAGAGAAGATAGCTGCTGAATATGGATGTGAAGTTAAGACAGTAGATGCTGAAGAAGAAGAAGAAGAAAATATTTTTGGTTTAGTAAATGATATTGAAGATGATCCGGCCGATTTAGAATTACGTCCTCCAGTTATTACCGTTATGGGTCATGTTGACCACGGAAAGACTACTTTATTAGATGCTATTAGAGAGAGTAATGTAACTGCTAGTGAAGCAGGAGGTATTACTCAACATATTGGTGCTTATCAGGTAGATGTTGATGAGCAAAAGATTACTTTCTTAGATACACCAGGCCACGAGGCTTTTACAGAGATGAGAGCTCGTGGAGCTCAAGCAACAGATATTGCTATTTTAGTAGTGGCTGCTGATGATGGAATTATGCCTCAGACGGTAGAAGCTATTAATCATGCTCAAGCTGCAGAGGTACCAATTATTGTAGCTGTTAATAAGATTGATAAGCCAAATGCTCAACCAGATAGAGTAAAGCAAGAGTTGACTCAGCATGGTATAGTACCAGAAGAATGGGGTGGAGATACGGTTTGTGTTCCTGTATCTGCTCTTAAGAAAGAGAATTTAGATGAACTGTTAGAGATGATCTTATTAACATCTGAAATGGAAGAGTTAAAATCTAATCCAGATCGTCCTGCTAATGGAGTTATTGTTGAAGCTGAACTTGATCGTGGTCGAGGTCCAGTAGCTACAGTATTAGTTAAAAATGGTACATTACAAGTAGGAGATCCAATTGTGGCTGGTTTAGCATATGGTCGAGTAAGAGCTATGGTTGATGATCATGGTAATCGAGTAGAAGAAGCTGGTCCTGCTACGCCAGTAGAAGTCTTAGGTCTATCTGATGTACCAAGTGCTGGAGATCCACTAGAAGTATTAGTAGATGATCAAAGAGTAAGAAAAGTAGCTGAGAGTCGACAGAGTAAGAAACGGGCCAAAGACTTAGAACGCAAAGCAGCTGTTAGTTTAGATGACTTATTTGATCAGATCCAAGAAGGAGAGATCAAGGAATTAAATATTGTAGTTAAGGCTGATGTACAAGGTACAGTAGAAGCTGTTAGAGAGTCTTTAGTCAAACTAAGTACTGATGAAGTGCAAGTTAATCTAGTGCATGGTGGAGTAGGTGCTGTATCTGAAACGGATGTTATGTTAGCTGCTGCATCTAATGCTATCATTATTGGCTTTAATGTTCGACCAGGTAGTAAGGCTCGTAGTGTAGCTGAAAAAGAAGGGGTTGACATTAGAACTTATCGTGTTATCTATAAGGCTATTGAAGAGGTTAGAAAGGCAATGGAAGGATTGTTAGATCCTGAATATAAAGAAAGAGTTATTGCTCGAGCTGAAGTAAGAGATACTTTCCGAGTACCAAAGATAGGAACTATAGCTGGTATCTATGTAACTGAAGGTAAGATCAATCGTAATGCTCACGTAAGGCTATTGAGAGATGGTACTATTATTCATGATGGTAGTATTGATTCTCTAAAGCGATTTGAAGATGATGTGCGTGAAGTAGCTGAAGGTTATGAATGTGGATTAGGAATTGAAAATTATAATGATGTTAAAGTAGGAGATACACTAGAAATTTATGATTATGAAGCAATCAAGAGAACTTTATAGGAGTTGATAATAATGGGGCATCATCGTCAACAAAGAGTGGCATCACTGATTAAAGAGGAAGTAAGTGAATTATTACAGAGAGAAATTAAAGATCCCCGGATCGGATTTGTGTCAGTAACTGACGTTGAAGTTTCTGGAGATTTACGCCATGCTAAAATTTTTGTCAGTATTTTAGATGGTGATAAAGAAGAAACAATGGAAGCTTTAGAGTCTGCTACAGGATTTGTGCGGACTGAAATTGGTAAGCGGATTAGATTGCGTCATACTCCTGAAGTTATATTTAGATATGATAACTCTATAGAACGTGGTACTAGAGTCTTTGAATTATTAGAAGATATAAAACAGGAGGAAAGTGATGAAGAATAATTCCTTAACAGAAATCAGTAACTTTATTCTGGATCAGGATAAATTCTTATTGACGAGCCATGTTGGCCCAGATGGAGATAATATAGGATCAGTTATAGCCTTGAAACTGGCTTTAGAGCAGTTAGGAAAAGAAGTAGAAGTAGTTATTGGTGATTCCATTCCTGACTGTTTCTCTTTTTTACCTACTATTGATCAAATTCAAGAGTATGATTCAGACTTGAAGTTAAAATTTGATGCAGTCTGTGTGTTAGATTGTGGTAGTTGGGATAGAGTTGGTGAAGTAGAAGAGATAGTTAGTGATGAGATTATAGTTAATATAGATCATCATGGTGATAATACCTATTTTGGAGATTATAATTTAGCTAAAGATGCTGCAGCAACTGCAGAGATAATCTATCAGTTAATACAAGAATTAAAGGTGAAACTTAATCATGATTTGGCTACAGCATTAGCAACAGCTTTATTAACTGATACAGGCTCTTTTCGCTATTCTAATACGACTGCTATGACTCATCAGATTATGGCTGAATTATTAGATTATGATATAGATACATCTTATATAGCCCGCCAAGTTTTTGGAACTAATTCTTACCAAAACTTGAAGTTAAGAGGGCAAGTACTACAAAATTTAAAAACTGATAACTCTGGTCAGATTGCTTGGTTAAAGATAAGTCAAGCCTTACTTGATAAAGTAGGAGCTACCTTAGATGATACAGAGGGATTAGTTGGTTATCCTAGAAGTTTAGAGGGAGTAGAAGTAGGTGTCTTATTCAAAGAGGATACTTCTAAAGGAATTAAAGTCAGCCTACGATCTAATTCCTACTTACCAGTTAATGAAGTAGCACATCAGTTTGATGGTGGTGGTCACCCAAGAGCTGCTGGTTGCTTGATTGAAGATAGTTTAGAGCAAGCAGAAGAAAAAGTAGTTTCAGCTCTTAAGGAGGCTTTGGCCCAGTACTCAACAGAGTACAGTAGGTTTTAAGTTGTAGGGAAGGTGGAGATGATGGACGACATACTTTCTAATCAGGTTTTAGATTCTGAAGTAGTAATAACATTAGGTACTTTTGATGGAGTGCACATGGCTCACCAGAAGATAATAAATCTAGCTGTAGAAAGAGCAAAAGAATTAAGTTGTAAAAGTGTATTATTCACTTTTAGCCCACATCCTTTATCTATAGTAGCTCCTGAAAAAGCTCCAGCTAAGTTGACTAGTTGGCAGCAGAAGAAAAGAGAAATTAAAAAATCAGGTATAGATCAAATAGTTAGACAACGTTTCACTTCTGAATTTGCTCAGCTGAATTACCAAGACTTTATAGCTGAATTAAGTAAACAATGTACTATAAAAGAGGTTATTGTTGGGCAGGACTTTAGCTGTGGTTATCAAGGTGTTGGAACCCCAGAGAAGTTGGCTGATTTAGGGAAAAAGTTTGGTTTTAAATTGCAGACAGTGCCATCAGTTAAATTAAATAATGCGGAAATAGGTAGTACTTATATTAGACAAGCAATTAAAGCTGGCCAATTAGATAAAGCCAAAAAACAGTTAGGTAGAAACTTTACATTAGATTGTAAAGTAGTTAAAGGTGATCAGAGAGGACGCAAATTAGGTTTTCCTACAGCTAATCTTAAACCAGTTACTGATTATGTTTTACCACCTTGTGGAGTATATGCTTGTCGAGTTATTTATGATAAAGAAATTTATTTTGGAGTAGTCAGTTTAGGTATGCGGCCTACTTTTAATAAAGATAAACTTGCTATTGAAGCCCATTTATTTGATTTCTCTCAAAACATTTATGGAGCTAGATTAGAATTAGAGTTTATAGATTGGATTAGAGGTGAGGAAGAGTACAATAGTAGTCAAGAATTAATAGCTCAAATAGAGCAGGACATTATAGAAGCAAAAAAGATATTAAATTTTAGTTAAAGTGGTTTACTTTTTTTAATTGGTATGTTAAAATTTAATTTGGAATCAACCGTTTGCTAGGTTAATTAATTCTCCGATAATTAACTTGGTAAACAGGGGGTTGTAAGAAATAAGGAGGTGAAAGTAATGTTATCACAAGAAAAGAAGCAAGAGATCATCAATGAATACGGTCAGCATGAGAATGATACAGGTTCTTCAGAAGTACAAGTTGCTTTACTTACAGCAAGAATTGATCAGCTAACTGATCATTTAGCTGATAATAAACAGGATCATGATTCTAGACGTGGTCTAATGAAGTTAGTTGGTAAAAGAAAGAGACTTTTGAATTACCTAAGAGAAAATGATATTGAAACTTATCGTGAGTTAATTGATAAATTAGAACTTAGAGGATAAGTATGCTTAGTAAGGGCGGGGTTTCCCGCTCTTATCTTTTACTAAATGTATAATTTGATTACATAATTTCGAATACTATATGTAGATTTTTAATTTCCAAAATAAGAATATTAGAAAGGGGATAATTTATGGCTAAGAAATGGTCTATGGATCTAGGAGGTCGGGATTTAACAATTGAGACAGGAGATTTAGCTCAACAGGCTAATGGTTCTGTTTTAGTTCGTTATGGTGATACAGTAGTTTTAGTTACTGCTACTATGTCTAAACCACGACCTGGTATTAGTTATTTTCCATTAATGGTTAATTATGAAGAGAGATTGTATGCTGTAGGTAAGATTCCAGGTGGATTTATCAAACGAGAAGGAAAACCTAGCGATGCTGCTACTTTATCTGCTCGATTAATTGATCGTCCGTTACGTCCATTGTTTCCTAAAGGATTCAGACATGATGTACAAGTAGTAGCTACTGTTTTATCAGTAGATTCTGATAATGCTCCTGACATTGCTGCTATGATTGGTGCTTCTGCTGCTTTATCTATCTCTGATATTCCTTTTGAAGGACCAATTGCAGGTGTTAAAGTGGGATTAGTTGATGGAGAGTATATTGTTAACCCAACAATTGATCAAATGAAAGAAAGTGAATTAGAATTAACAGTTGCTGGGACTGAAGAGGCAGTCATGATGGTTGAAGCAGGTGCTAATGAAGTTGCTGAAGAAGAGATAATAGAAGCAATTGACTTTGGTCATCAAGCAATCAAAGAAGTTGTGCAGCTAGAAGATGAGATGGTAGCTGAAGTTGGTAAAGAAAAAGCTGACGTTGATTTAGAAGTTGTAGATAAACCAGAGATTACAGAAGAAGTTAAAGATTATGTTGGAGATGACTTAAAAGAAGCTTTACAGACTAAAGATAAAGCCCAGCGAGGAGAACAAGTAGGTAGTGTTAAAGAGGAAACTAAAGAACATTTTGCTGATAAGTATTCTGAGGCTGAAGACTTAGATGAAATTAAACAAGCAGTATCTAAAACTTTAGATCAGATCAGTAAAAATGCAATTAGAAGTTTAGTAATGGAAGAGGGAACTCGAATAGATGGTCGAGATCTAGATGAGGTACGACCAATTTCAAGTCAAGTTAATTTATTACCTCGAGCTCATGGTTCTGGTGTCTTTACTAGAGGTCAAACACAAGCTATGACTATAGCTACTTTAGGTGCTGTAGGAGATGAACAGGTATTAGATGGTTTGGAAGAGAAAGAATCTAAAAGGTATATGCACCATTATAACTTCCCTCCTTATAGTGTAGGAGAGACTAATCCATTACGTTCTCCTGGAAGAAGAGAAATTGGTCATGGTACATTAGGTGAAAAAGCTCTACGACCAATGGTACCTAATAGTGATGAATTCCCTTATACACTTAGATTAGTATCTGAAGTTCTATCTTCTAATGGTTCTACTTCTCAGGCCAGTATTTGTGGTAGTACTTTAGCTTTAATGGATGCTGGAGTTCCTATCAAAGCGCCAGTAGCAGGTATTGCTATGGGAATGATTAAAGAAGGTGATGACGTAGCAATTCTAACTGATATTCAAGGAATAGAGGATCATAATGGAGATATGGACTTTAAAGTTGCTGGAACAAAAGAGGGTATTACAGCTTTACAGTTAGATATTAAGATTAAAGGGATTTCTAAAGAAATATTAGCTGAAGGTTTAGAGCAAGCTAGAGAAGGTAGACTACACATCTTAAATAAGATGTTAGAGACAATCTCTGAACCACGTCAAGAAAAATCAAAGTATGCTCCTGCAATTATGACTCTAAAGATTGATGAGAGTAAGATTAGAGATGTAATTGGTAAAGGTGGTAAGACAATTAAAGGAATTATTGATAAGACAGGAGTAGATATTGATATTGAAGATGATGGTACTATTTATATTTCTGCAGAAGACCAAATTAGTGGTCAAGAAGCTAGAAGAATGATTGAAGAATTAACTAAAGAGATTGAAGTTGGTCAGTATCATATGGGGAAAGTAAAGAGAACTACAGACTTTGGTGCCTTTGTAGAAGTGGCTCCTGGTAAAGAAGGGTTATTGCATATTTCTGAATTAGCTGATCGCCATGTTAAAGATGTAGAAAATATAGTTAAACAAGGTGATGAATTATTAGTTAAGGTTATTGATATTGATGACCGTAATAGAATTAGTCTATCTCGTAAACAAGCTCTAGAAGAGCAAGAAAAACGCAATAATTAAATACTTTGGTGATTATAAAACATAAACTGGAGTTCTTCTAGTTTATGTTTTTTGTTTATTATATTTAACTTAACATTATTCTTACAATACCTGCGTTTCAAGGGTTTGATATGTACTTATGATTTTGAACTTGATTTAGCTCATAGAACATAGCAGACAGCTGATAGCTGTGGCACGAAAGTGCCACTTTATATCAACTATCCAACAAAGTAATATTAAAATATAGGGAGTGATAAGATGAAATTTGGAGTCCATACTTCTATTAGTGGCGGAATAGATAAAGCAGCCCAACGAGCTGCAGAATTAGATTGTGATACTTTTCAAATTTTTTCTACTAATCCTCGAGGTTGGAAGAGAAGAGAAATAAAAGATGATGAAGTCAATAGGTTAAAACAGAAGTTATCTCAACATAACCTAGGCCCTTTAGTAATTCATACTCCTTATTTAATCAACTTAGCATCTCCTAAAGATGATCTATATCGAAAATCTATTAATTCTTTGAAACAGGGAGTAAATAGAGCTGATAGATTAGGAGCTAAATACCTTGTTTTACATCCTGGTAGTCATACTGGATCTGGAGTTGAGGCAGGCATCAAAAGAGTAGGAGAAGCATTAGAAGAAGTTATATCTGAGACCGATCCTGAAGTAATGATTTTATTAGAGAATGTAGCTGGTAGTGGTACTGCTTTAGGGTCTACTATTGAAGAGTTAAAAGCTATGTTTTCTTATGTTGATGATGTAGAAAAACTAGGTATTTGTTTTGATACTTGTCATGGTTTTGCAGCTGGATATGATTTGCAAAATAAAGATGAAGTCGATAAATTATTGACTAGTATTGATTCTGTTTTTGGCATAGATAAGTTGGGGGTTATTCATGCTAATGACTCTAAAGGAGAGTTGAATTCTAATAAAGATCGACATCAACATATTGGACAAGGAGAAATTGGTTCAACTGGATTTGAGAATCTTTTAGAACATAATTTAATTAACGATAAAGCAGTTATTTTAGAGACACCTGTTGATAAGAAAGGAAATGATGAACAGAATTTAGCTACTATTCGTAATTTAATTAGATAACTTATCTCTATTGGTATAAATTATATAATTAAAATTTTAAAGATCAGATAGGATTTTAGCAAGAAGTATAGAAATAGTATATAGGAAGGAGGGGTAGGTTACAGTGAAACGGCTTTTGTTAATGAGCTTAGTGTGTCTTATGTTAGTTTTTATTACCAGTCAAATAGGGTTAGCTACACCTAGTTTTAAAGTTAAAATAGTTTATACTGTTCAAGAAGGAGATGTTTTAGTTGATTTGGCCCATAGATTTGGGGTAACTGTAGATAGGATTAGAGAGGTAAATAATCTTACCAAAGATGAATTTATAAAATTTGGTGATGAATTAGTAATACCTCAAGAAAGTAGTATTAGTGCTAATGAAGTATCTTCAAATAGAAATCTTTTCTTTTCTTTTTATCAATCAGAAGATAAGTTAGCAGAATATAAGTTGAATTCTAATGAACAGTATGAGATTATAATTGAGAAGAAACCAACTTCTCAAGTGAATGTAAACCAATTAAAGACTTTAAATTATTATGTAGAAAGAGGAGACAGTTTATATAAGCTAGCCAATGAATTTAATACTAGTGTAACAGTAATTAAAAAGCTTAATCAGCTTAATTCAAATGTAATTAGATTAGGAGATAAGATTAAATTACCAATTAACAATTTGTCTCGAAAAGAAGTTTTATATCATACTATTAATGATCGAGAATTTGAGTTATTAGCTAGATTGATTCATGGTGAATCTCGAGGGGAGCCTTATATTGGACAAGTTGCTGTTGGTGCAGTGATTTTAAATCGAGTTATTAGTCCTTATTTTCCTGATAATCTTAGAGATGTTGTTTATCAACCAGGACAATTTACGCCAGTAGCTAATGGGCAGATTAATTTACAGCCTAATGCTACATCTTATCGAGCAGCTAGAGCAGCTTTAAAAGGAAAAGATCCAACTCGAGGTGCTTGTTATTTTTATAATCCTGATACAGCTAGGCATATGTGGTGGTTTAAAACACGAGATGTAGTTGTTGAAATTGGAAATCATGTATTTGCTAAGTAAACCTTTAGTCTCCTTTATGGAGATTAGAGGTTTTTTTATTTTACAACAACTACCATTGCTAATTAAGAATCCTTATATTAAGATTATAAGTGCTAATTTAATATTTAGAGGGGGTGTGACTTAATGTTCCGTAGGTCAACTGTAGTATTAACTTTAGTTATGATAACTGTAATGTTATTTGTAGTTAATGCTCAAGCTGCTTCTTTTGGTGATAGGACCTTATTATTTGGAAATAAAGGTCAAGATGTAATAGAGTTACAACAGAGATTAAAGCAAGAAGGATATTACCAAGGAGCTATTGATGGAGCATATGGTTTAGGAACTCAACAGGCAGTGATTGATTTTCAGATTGACCATCAGTTGACTATTGATGGTATTGCAAGAGCTCAAACGATTCAGAAGTTAAAGAGTGTATCCACCCCTAATCATTATTGGGTACAACCAGGAGATAGTCTATATAAGATTGCAAGTAAATTGGATACCTCTATCCAGCAGTTAAAAGAGGTTAATAATTTAACTTCTGATTATATTTATCCTGGAAAACGTTTAGAGGTACCTCAAGCTAAAGTTGCTAATAAGACTATAAGTATTGCTAGTACAAGTAACGAAAGTATAAATAATTCTAGTTATTATCAGGTACAGGCAGGAGATAGCTTATATAAGATAGCAAATAAACTAGATACCTCTATCCAACAGTTAAAAGAGGTTAATGATTTGACTTCTGACTATATTTATCCTGGAAAACGTTTGAAGGTGCCTCAAGCTAGAGTTACTAATAAGACTATTAACGATACAAGTAGTTATACTAGGCTTGATGTGTCAGAAGAAGAATTAAATCTATTAACGCGAGCAGTCTATTCAGAAGCAAGAGGTGAGTCTTATATTGGACAGGTAGCTGTAGCATCAGTGATTTTGAATCGGGTTGAGGATTCCAGATTTCCTGATACAGTAAAGGGAGTTATTTTTCAGCCGTGGGCTTTTACAGCTGTTCATGATGGTCAATTTTGGTTAGAACCAGATGAGACAGCTAAGAAGGCTGTTCATGATGCATTAAAGGGTTGGGATCCAAGTGAAGGGGCAGTCTTTTATTATAATCCAGTAAAAGTTACTTCTCATTGGATCTATACCAGAGAGATAATCAAAAAAATAGGCGAACATTATTTTGCTAGTTAAGGAAGTCTTTTATGATAATGAAAAGGCTTCTTTTTTAGTTGGTGTGAGAAATAATAAGTGTGAGCAGTATTTAGTTACTATTCACACTTATTTCTCACCTGCTACATATATAGGTGATCTAATAGATTCTTTAGCTGAAGAATTAGGTAATTTATTGTTAATGTAATTAATAATACCTTTCCCTATTGCTTTTGCAATACGATTTTGTTGCTGAGAGTTAGTTATTCGCTTGCGATCCTTAGGGTTACTGATAAATCCTACCTCTACAATAACAGCTGGTATGTTAGTCTTCTTTAATAAATAATAAGAACCAGGTTTGATTTTACGATGATTTTCAGGTTGAATATTTATTAATTCTTTTTGAATAGTTGCTGCTAATTTCTTTCCTTCTTTATCATTAGGAGCATAGAAAGTCTGCCCCCCAAAAGAGTTTTGACTAGGAAAACTATTAACATGAATACTAACCAATAAGCCTTTCTGTTTACTATTAGCAACTTTAACTCGATGAACAATATCTTTATTTCGATCATCTTGATATAGTTTATCTTTGTTTCTAGTCATAATTACATTAGTACTACCCCGGTCTAAATAGTCAGCTAACTTTTCAGCGATTGCTAGGTTAATATTTTTCTCTAAAACACCATTTTTATGTGTTCCTGGATCTACTCCCCCATGACCTGCATCAACAATAATCGTCTTTCCTAATTGAGAAGTAGCAGGAGTACTTTTGACTACCCATGTAACTAATCCACTTAATAAGAATAGAATAGCTGCACAAAAGATAATAAGAAATTGAGCAGAGATAAAATAAAACTTTACTTTTTTCATTTTACTCATTCCTTTATAAGTAATATCAATAGGTGTGAGTCATGAGCTGAATCAAAGTCAAAATCATAAATATAATCAAATCTCTGGAATATAGAATTAATAGGGAATTAGATTTTGAATGTAATGGTTTTGAATTGGCTCATGGCTGATAGCATATCCCGCAAAGTTACACATTATATCAATTATACTTTATTTTAATCTATGAACTTTCAGGTGAAGAGATTTCACTAGTTTATAAAAAGTATATTAAAGTTAGTTAGTAATATTCACAGTAAAATATTCCATTAATTTTATTTTAAGCCAAGATGTGATATTTAGTTCCTTCCTTGAATAAATAGATAGCAAGGGATGTTGAAGGAGGGCCAACTATGAATTTTGAATTGACAAAGAAAGATTTATTAGTCTTATTTGTAGTAGTAAGTGTTAGTTTCTTTTTATTAGGGGTAGTAATGAATGATTCTTTTTTTAAGCAAGCAGTAAAAGTAAGTAGTAAAAAATTAGTTCCTATTTATAAAGTAGATACTTCTGAAAAAAAGATAGCAATTACCTTAGATGGTATGTGGGGAGCAGAGTATACTCCAAGATTGTTAGAAATCTTTAGAGAGAATGATGTCAATGTAACTTTCTTTTTTGGTGGTAATTGGTTAGAAGAAAATCCTCATTTAGTCAAAGAAATAGCTGCTAATGGTCATGAAGTAGGTAATCATAGTTATACACATCCACATATGACGAAGTTAAGTACTAGTGAAATTAAAACAGAGTTAGAACGGACAAGTGAATTGATTAAGGATTTAACTGGAGATAAAGAAACTCTATTTAGACCACCTTTTGGAGAGTATGACAATCAAGTTATTGAGACATCACATGAGTTAGGCTATCATGTTATTCAATGGACTATTGATTCATTAGATTGGAAAGATGTTAGTGCTGATTTTATTGTCAATCGAGTCTTAAATAACGCTAGTCCAGGGGCCATTGTGTTAATGCATAATAATGGTAAACATACAGCAGAAGCCTTAGAACGCTTGATTCCTCAACTTAAAGAGAAGGGGTATCAGATAGTACCAGTTTCAGACTTGATTTATAAAGATGATTATTATGTTGAATCACATTCTGGGCTACAGAAAAAGAATAGGTAGGTGAAAAGATGGGTAAAAGGAAAGTTAAAATATTTTATTTTCCTCTCAATCGACAGGTAGTATTGGGTTTGGTTGGGTTAGTTATGTTGATTAGTTTTAGTTTTATTAAATTTGATAATTCTCAACCAACAATAGAACAGCCTGTTTTTAAGCAACAGATTAAACCATATTATCACGGGCCAACTGACAAGCAGGCTATTTCCTTGACTATTAATGTAGCTTGGGGCCAAGAGTATATACCTCAAATGTTAGATGTGTTAGATGAATATAATGTTAAGGCTACTTTCTTTTTTGTGGGAAGTTGGGTTAAGAAGTTTCCAGAGTTAGTAGCGGAGATTAAAGAGCAAGGACATGAGTTAGGTAATCATGGTCTAAAGCATGTACATCCTAAGCAATTATCAGAAGAAGAGTTGAAGAGTTTAATATTAGAAAATCAACGTTTGATTCAAGAGATAGCAGACTATAAGACTAACTTATTTGCTCCACCTTATGGTGAAGTAGACGATAGAGTCGCTCAAATAGCAGGTCAAATAGGTTATAAAACAATTATGTGGAGTGCTGATACAATTGATTGGCAACGCCCTAAACCAGCTAGAATTATTCAGCGAGTAATGAGAAAAGCAAAATCAGGCGGAATTGTTTTGATGCATCCTACTAAACCTACTACTCAAGCATTACCACAGATAATATCTAAATTACAAAATGAAGGATACAATATAGTAACTGTATCACAGTTATTGGAGTAGGATTAATATGAATAAACTAACTAACTTACGTCGAAAGTTAATAATTACAGGAATCATTATTTTTGTTATTATTTTAATTGTAGTTTTACTAGCAGAAGTTGATAATTTAATTCGTATGGTTTGGGGAGTAGAAGAAGGAGTTAATTTTTTAAATCAAGACCTTAGTGATTATTTACCTTTAGAAGTAGAGGACTTAGTTTATCGTTTAACGCCAGAAGTTACTATTTATCCTTTGCCAGCTAGTGTTGATAAAGATACAGGAGAGATTAAATCAGCTACCAAGGGACAGATTGTTGATTTGACTGCCACTTTAAATCAGATTATGGAGGCTGAAGAGGGAAGTAGGGTGTTGCCAGTAAGCTATTCTTTAGAGCCTATTATTACTGCTGAAGATGTAGCTAAGGTTACAGAGAAATTGGATGGTTACACAACTATAATTACCGGTAGGCCAGGACGTAGAGCTAATATTAAGCTAGCAGCCAAATTGATTAATAATGAACTGCTATTACCAAGAGAGATTTTTTCTTTTAATCAGGTAGTTGGCCCGCGAACTAAAGAACGTGGCTTTAAAGAAGGGCCACAGATTGTAGAAGGAAGGCTAACTAAGGGAGTAGGAGGAGGAATTTGTCAAGTTTCAAGTACGCTTTATAATGCTCTACCTGATTATTTTAAAATAGTTGAACGACATGCCCACTCTAGAGATGTTGGTTATGTACCAGAAGGAAAAGATGCTACTGTAACTTGGGACTATCTTGATTTTAAATTTAAGAATAATCTGTCTAGCCCAATTATTATTCGTACTAAGATTCTGCAAGGTAGATTAAAAGTTTTTATTTTAGTTTCAGAGGCAGGAAAAGAAGAAATTAGTGAGGAATAAATAATAATGTTACTAGATAGCTTAATTATTTCACAAATTAATACAGGAGGGAAAAATGAAGATGAAGATTAAAAAGTTAGACCCAGCAGCAGTTATTCCAAAGTATCAACATGGTAGTAGTGAAGATGCAGGAATGGATCTTTGTTCTATTGAGGCAGGAACTTTAGAACCAGGAGATTACAAATTATTCAAGACAGGAATAGCAATAGCTTTACCAGAGGGTTATGCAGGATTTGTTCACCCTAGAAGCGGGTTGGCTTTGAGACATGGTATTACTGTCTTAAATGCCCCAGGAACTATTGACCCTGGCTATAGAGGTGAAATAGGTATTGTCTTAATTAATCATGGGCAACAGACTTTTCAGGTAAAAGAAGGAGATAGAATTGCTCAGCTAGTAGTTCAAGAGTATGAACAAGTAGAATGGGAAGTAGTAAATGATTTGGATGATACTAAACGAGGTACAGGAGGATATGGTCATACTGGGGTTTAATATACAGTATTAGTAACTAGTGAAAAGTAATTTTACTACCTGAATTTAATTGAAGAAGTGTAATATAATTGATATAAAGCGCCACTTTATATCAGCTGTGAGTTATGAGCTATGAGTCGTGTGCTACTTCAAATTCAAAAGCATAAAATCAATTTAAAGGTTTTGAATTGGCTCATAGCACATAGCAGACAACTCACAGCTGTGTCACTTTCAGTGACACAATATATCAATTTAAAGTAATTTAGGCTATAGAAAAATAATATTATAAGTATATAACTACTAGGAGGAAAAGAATGTTAGCTAAGTTGAAGTTGAAACAGAAGTTGATGATTGCTATGGTTGCTTTAGCAGTGGTACCAGTTTTGATCTATGGGATTGTTAGCTATAATAATAGCCAGAATATGATTAAGAATAAAGTAATTGAGAGGAATAATTTATTAGCTCAGCAAATGAGTAGTCAGATTCAAGATAAGGTTTCTGGATTAGCTAAAACAGTCAATATCTTATCTGAGATGGATAAAGTTAAAAGTATGAATTTAAAACAGCATCGAAAGATATTTGATAAGTATCTTAATAAATATTCTTTATTTCAATATTTATATGTAGCTAATAAGCAAGGAGAGTTAGTGAGTTTTAGTGTGGAGACAGAACATATAGGTGAAAGTTTTAGCCATCGTCCTTGGTTTAAAGAGGCTATGAAAGATACTATATATATTTCTGATTCTTATATTTCAGCTGAAACAGATAAACCTTGTATTACTATATCTACTCCAATTAAAGAGCAGGGAAAGATAGTTGGGGTTTTAGGAGTAGATATAAGTTTAGTTACTTTACAACAGATGGTAAATAATGTTAATCTAGGAGAATCAGGAGAAATCTATATTACTGACAGTCAAGGAGTAGTTATTGCTCATCCTAATGAGAATATGGTCTTAGAGCAGGCAAATAATAAAAAATTAATGCCAGTTAAAAGGGCATTAAGTGGCAAGTATGGAAGTGCAATTTATTCTAATAAAGAGAAAGAAGATATGTTAGCCTCTTATTATTCTTTAAAAGGCTTAGGTTGGTCGTTAGTAGTGCAACAATCTACTAAAAAGGCTTTTAGTGAGTTACAAGGGATTTTAATTAGAAATATAGTAATTGTCTTGATTGCTGGAGCAGTAGCATCTGGGGTAGCAGCTTGGTTGGCTCTTAGTTTTAGTCGTCCTATCTTAGAGCTGGTTGCTACTATGAGAAATAAAGCACGAGGAGATTTAACTGTAAATTTAGATTTAGATCGTAGTGATGAGTTAGGGATTTTGGCAGATGCTTTCAGTCGCGGTACTAAGCAACAGAGAAGGTTAGTAACTAGTATAATAGATACTAGTGAGGATTTATCGGCTTATAGTGAGGAGTTATCTGCTTCGGCTCAAGAAGGGAATGCAATTATTGAGACGAATAATCAAAACTTAGAGGAGATAACGGCTAGTATTGATCAGATTTCAGCTAGTAGCCAAGAAGTAACTAGTTTGGCTCAAGAAGCTAGTTCACAAGCTCAAGTTGGTAATCAAAATATACAACAGACTCTATCCAGTATGGAGGATATTAATCAGACTGTAACTAAGGCTGTAACAGTAATTAATGAGTTAGATAATAAATCACAGGAGATTGATCAGATTGTAGAAATGATCAGTAATATTGCTGATCAGACTAATTTACTTGCTTTAAATGCAGCTATTGAGGCGGCAAGAGCAAGTTCTACTGATGGAACTTGTAAAGGTGGGCAAGGACAGGGATTTGCTGTAGTAGCTGATGAAATTAGAGAGTTGGCTAATGAAACTACTCAGGCTACTGAAAAGATAGCAGACTTGATTCAGGAAACACAAGCTAAGTCAAAAGCTGGTTTAGAATTTATTAATCAAGTAGAAGATAAAGTTGAATCAGGGAAGGAAGTAGCTAGAGAGACAGAAGAAGTCTTTGCTCAGATTAAGAATGCTATTCAGGAGACATCAGCTCAGATTCAACAGACTGCTGCTGGAGCTCAGAACTTGGCTCAAAATAGTAATCAAGCTAAAAAAGCTTCAGAAGAGATTAATAGTATGTCTCAGGAAGTAACCTATTCAGCTCAAGAACTGGCTGAGTTGGCCCAGGAGTTACAAAACTTAGTAGAAAGATTCAAAGTTAATTAAAGGAGTGATAGAAGTTAAGTCCACTCGCAAACTACTGTGGTGAATTTATTATAGCAATGGTCTCCCTTGATAATGCCCTGTGGTAAGTAAGAGTGGACGGTCTTGACCTTATTCTTTATGTTTTTTAAGTAAGTCCTTAATAGCCTCATCAAGCAATTTAGATTTAGGTATTCTAGTTTCTTTAGAAAGATTATCTAATTTAGCAATTAAATCTTTAAAAAGTTAGAAAGTGGGAATGTTCTGAATGTGGCGAAGTGCACGATAGAGATATTAACGCTAGTAAAAATATTTTAAATGAAGGATTAAAAATTAAGGCAAGTACCACTTAGGATTTGTACCGTTGGGCTGACGGGAAGTTATGCTTAGGAGTTTACATAGCAGGTCTTGTATTTTAGACTTGCTATATATGAGTAGTGGTTACACTCTCAGCCTAAGAATCCTCGTGGGCTTGCCCCGAGGAGGGTCAATGAATGAGATTAAGTCAACTACAGGGGAAAGAGATTGTAAATTTACATAATGGGGAGCGGTTAGGCTTAATTAATAATACCGACTTAATCTTTAATACTAAAACTGGGGCTCTAGAGTCAATTTTAATTCCTAATCAAAGAGGCCTTTTTGGAATGGTAGGTAGAAAGCAAGAGTTAGAGATTCCTTGGGATTCAGTAGTAAAAGTAGGCAGTGAAATAGTCATTATTGATCTACCTTTAGAAAAATTCTAAGAAGGCTTGACAAAGTTAATTAAATATTAGACAATGTAATAGACAACGTAATAGAATTTAATAATGAGGGTAAGATTGAGGAGCAATAATTATCAGTAACTATAGGGAGCAAGTCAGCTTTGAACTATAGTAAAAGGAATTATTGCCGAAACCTAATTTAGTTGATAATTAGATTAGGTTGGGGTTGTATTTAAGAGATACAATACTGTCACTAGAAGCGCTAGTGTTGTGCTATCTTATCGTTTCGAAATTTGAAGCGATTGGTAGCTACCAATCGCTTTTGTTATAGGTATTACTTTTAAATAAAGGAGTGATAGAGTGGTAACTGAAATTGTAGTTTCTGGGGCCAATGGTAGAATGGGCCAAGCAGTAGTAGAAATGATTTCAGAAGTAGATGATTTTGAGTTAGTAGGAGCAGTTGATAGAGAGGATATTGGAGAAGATATCCATCAAATTTTAGGTTTAGATGAAGAACCTATGGAAATAACTGAAGATTTAGCGACTACTTTAGAGCAAGTTAAGCCTGATGTAGTAGTTGATTTTACTAATCCGCAGGTAGTAATGGAACAGATTAAGACTGTTTTAGACCATCAGATAGACCTTGTAGTTGGAACAACTGGAATTACAGAACCTGATTTAGCTAAAATTGAAGGTTGGAATCAGAAGCAAAATAAGGTAGTAATTGCACCTAACTTTGCTATTGGAGCTATTTTGATGATGAACTTTGCTCAGAAGGCAGCTGAGTTTATGGATGATGTAGAGATTATTGAGTTACATCATGATAACAAGTTAGATGCTCCATCAGGTACAGCTATTAAGACAGCTGAATTAATTAGCCAGAATTTAGATAAACCAGAGCAGAAAGTAGCAGAAGTAGAAGAGTTAGAAGGGGCTCGTGGTGGAGAACATGATGATATTAACATTCATAGTGTTCGACTACCTGGATTAGTAGCTCACCAAGAAGTCATTTTTGGAGGAGAAGGACAGACTTTAAGTATCAAGCATGATTCAATTAATCGAAAGTCTTTTATGCCTGGAGTTGAATTGGCAATTAGAAAGTTGTCTGAGATTGAAGGAGTAGTTTACGGATTAGATAATTTAATTGATTTATAAAATAAATTTTAAATAGACAAGCACTTACTAAGATAAAGTTACATATAATGATTTAGAGAAAGGGGGATAGATAGTGGACTATAATCTAGAAGGTAAAAGGATTGCTCTATTAGGTGGAGATGACAGAGAAGTTAAGTTGTTGTCTATACTACAAACAAGTGGGGCTGATGTTGAAGTTTTAGGACAGCCTAAAGTTGAATCTAAAGGAATTAAAACAGTTGACTCATTACAAGAAATATCTACTAAATTCGATGCAGTAATTGCACCAATGACAGGAACTAATAAACAATATCAGATAAAAAAGACTTTTGTAGAAGAGGATATTTCTTTAACAGAAGAATTTTTTGCTAGGTTACAGGCAGGTGCTAAATTCTTTATTGGTTTTGCTAAACCTAAGATTAAAGAATGGTGCCAAAAGTATGATATAGAATTAATTGAATTAGCTGCTTTAGATGAAGTAGCTATTTTAAATGCTATTCCTACTGCTGAAGGTGCTATAGAGTTGGCTATTAGAGAAGCCCCAATTAATCTTCATAATAATAATTCTTTTGTTTTGGGATTAGGTCGAGTAGGCTTAACTTTAGCTAGAATGCTAAAAGGATTAGGCAGTAATACTTTTGGAGTAGCTCGTAAACCTAAAGATTTAGCTAGGGCTTCTGAAATGGGACTAGTGCCAGTCCACTTTAAAGATTTAATTAGTGAGATTAGTAAAGCTGATTTTATCTTTAATACAGCACCAGCCTTAGTTTTAGATGAAGAAGTACTTAAAGAGGTTAAGCAAGAAACATTAATTATTGATTTGGCTTCTGCTCCTGGAGGTACAGACTTTGATGTTGCCCAGAAGTTAGGGATTCAAGCAGAGTTGGCTCTAGGATTGCCTGGTAAGGTAGCCCCTGATAGTGCAGGACAGATTTTAGGTAATGTTATCCCTCGGTTATTAAGTCAGGAGTAGTGAGTAATGAGTCGTGAGTTAAAACTAAGAGCTCACAGCTCAAGACTCATAGCTTTATCAATAGGGAGGTGCTTGTCTGTGGATTTTGCTGATAAGACAGTTGGTTTTGCTCTGACAGGTTCTCATTGTACATTAGCTAAGGTAATGCCAGCTATGAAAGATTTAGTCAAGCAAGGGGCCAATGTTTATCCTATCTTATCTGGTGCAGTTCAAGAAGATGATACTAGATTTGGTACTGCTCAAGAATGGCAAGAGAAGGTAGTTGATATTACTGGTAATGAACCGATTACTACTATTCCAGAGGCTGAGCCAATTGGCCCGCAAGAGCTATTAGATATATTAATTGTTGCTCCTTGTACAGGAAATACTACAGCTAAGATTGCTAATGGTATTACTGATACTACAGTAACTATGGCTGTTAAAGCCCAATTGAGAAATAGCCGACCAGTAGTATTATCGATTGCTACTAATGATGCTTTAGGCAATAATGCTAAAAATTTAGGTTTAGTTTTGAATACACCTTACATTTATTTTGTTCCTTTTGGTCAAGATAATCCAAATGGAAAGCCTAATTCATTGGTAGCTAGAATGGATTTAATTGTTGATACTGCTAAATATGCCTTAGAAGGTAAGCAGATACAACCAGTAGTTATTGAATATAAAGGGATTTAAATTCAGTTGACAGTTGACAATTAACAGTTTACAGTTAATAAATAAAAATTATCTTAAAATAATCTATAGAAATTGGTTTTGACTGTCAACTGTAGACTGTAGACTGTAAACTGTACACTACACACTAACTTAGGAGGTATTGAGTATGGAGAAGTATAATGTAGCGGTAGTAGGTGCCACTGGAGCTGTTGGTCGAGAGATGGTTAGTATTTTAGAGGAGCGTGATTTTCCTTTTTCTGATCTTAAATTATTGGCGACAGAACGTTCTGCTGGAACAGTAATGACTTGTAAAGGTGAAGATTATGTAGTAGAGGCTACTACTCCAGATTCTTTTGAAGGAGTTGACATTGCTCTCTTTAGTGCTGGATCAGGTGCGAGTAAGAAACTTGCTCCAGAAGCTGTTAAGCGAGGAGCAGTAGTAGTTGACAATAGTAGTGCTTATCGGATGGATGATGAGGTGCCTTTAGTAGTACCTGAAGTTAATCCAGAAGATATCTTTGAACATAATGGGATCATTGCTAATCCTAACTGTTCTACTATTCAGATGGTAGCAGCCTTAAAGCCAATTTATGATGCAGCAGGAATAGATCGAATTGTTGTATCAACTTATCAGGCTGTATCAGGAACTGGTAAGGATGCTATGGATGAGTTATGGAAGCAGAGTAAGGCAGTTTTAGAGGAAAAAGAGGTTAATCCAGAGGTTTATCCTCATCAGATAGCCTTTAATGTCTTGCCACATATTGATATTTTCTTTGACGACGGCTATACTAAAGAAGAAATGAAGATGGTTAATGAAACACAAAAGATTATGAATGATGAAGAAATTAAGGTTACTGCTACAGCAGCTAGAGTTCCAGTACTTTATGGCCATGCTGAGTCAGTAAATATTGAAACTAATGATAAATTAACAGTTAAAGAGACTAAAGAATTATTGGCTGATACAGCTGGGGTTAGAGTCGAAGATGATCCAGCTGAATTGACTTATCCGTTACAGAGTGATGTTGTTGAGATTGATGATGTTTTAGTGGGACGGATTCGTGAAGATCATACCATTGAAAATGGTTTAAATATGTGGGTTGTGGCAAATAACCTACGAAAAGGTGCGGCCTTAAATACAATCCAGATTGCTGAGAGGTTGGTTGCAGAAAAGTGAGGTGACTAAATGCGTGAGATAGTAATTCAAAAGTTTGGCGGTACATCGGTAGCTACTACTGAAAGAAGAGAACAGGTAATTGATAAAGTCCTTGATTGTATTAATCAAGGACGTAAACCTGTTCTTGTTGTTTCAGCCATTGGTAGAGAAGGAGCTCCTTATGCAACAGATACTTTACTTGATTTTGCTCAAGGGGTTCATGATACTATAGAACCAAGAGCTCAGGATTTACTGATGTCTTGTGGTGAAGTGATTTCGTCGGCAATTATTACTCAAGCTCTAAAAGCAAGAGGTTATGAAGCTGAACCATTAACTGGAGCCCAAGCAGGAATTATTACAGATGAAAATTTTGGTCAGGCTAAAATTAAAGAGATAAACTCTCAACAGATTCTAGAGGTGATTGACCAGAATAAGATACCAG
Source organism: Halanaerocella petrolearia (assembly GCF_054657875.1). NCBI lineage: Bacteria > Bacillati > Bacillota > Clostridia > Halanaerobiales > Halobacteroidaceae > Halanaerocella > Halanaerocella petrolearia. The sequence goes on along the minus strand of NZ_BAAHXW010000001.1, from coordinate 706,501 downwards.
TGATAGCTGGTTTTCAAGGAATATCTGAGCAGGGTGAGATTACTACTTTAGGTCGAGGTGGTTCTGATACAACAGCTTGTGCTTTAGGTGCTGCTTTACATGCTGAAATGGTAGAGATTTATACAGATGTAGAAGGGGTAATGACTGCTGATCCAAGAATTGTACCTAACGCTAAGACTTTAAAACATGTTACTTATGATGAAGCTTGTGAGTTAGCTTATCAAGGTGCTAGAGTAATTCATCCTCGGGCAGCAGAGATTGCTAAACGAGAGCGAGTTCCAGTAATTATACGTTCTACCTTTAGTGATGCTGAAGGGACTGTGATCTCTAATGCTTTTGAGCAGGATGAAATAGAGATTAAAGGTGATAAACCAGTTACAGGAATTACTAGTAGAAGTAATTTAGTCTTAGTTAAAATTTATCCTAGAGCACAACAGAAAGATGCTACTGCTTTAGGTTGTTTTAGGGTTTTAGCAGCTGAAGGAATAAGTGTTGATTTTATTAATGTACGTTCCGACTTAATTAGCTTTATGATTAATAAAAATTTGGAAGAACAGGCTGAAGAGTTATTAGCAGATAAAGGATATGATTATGAAATATTTGTTGATTATATTAAAGTATCAGTAGTAGGAGCTGGAATGACTGGGGTGCCAGGAGTTATGGCTCGTGTAGTAGAGGCTCTAGCAGATAATGATATCTCTATCTATCAGACTACTGATTCACATACTGCTATTTCTTGTTTGATTAAAGAAGTTGATGAAGAAACTAGTTTATGTGCTTTACACGATTATTTTGAGTTAGGTAATTAAGTCTGGAGGTGTCTAGGAATGAGTTTTGGTGAAGTTTTAACAGCAATGGTAACTCCTTTTAATGATGATCTTGAAGTTGATTACCAACAAGCGGCTAAGTTGGCCCGTTATTTGGTGGAAAATGGGTCTGATGGGCTGTTGGTCTTAGGAACAACTGGTGAAGTACCTACTTTATCTCATGAAGAGAAGGTTAAGTTATTAAAGACTGTAATTAATGAGGTAGGAGAAGAAACAACTATAGTAGCTGGAACAGGATCTTATTCTACAGCTAAGAGTATTGACTTTACTAAAGAGGCTGAAGAGCTTGGAGTAGATGGTGCTATGTTAGTAACACCTTATTATAATAAACCACCTCAAGCTGGGTTAAAGAAACACTTTAAAAGTATAGCTGAAGCTACTGATTTACCAGTTATTTTATATAATGTACCTAGTCGTACTGGTAGAAATATAGAGCCAACCACTATAGCTAAGTTATCTGAAATCGATAATGTTGTAGCTGTTAAAGAGGCTAGTGGTAGTGTAGAACAAGCTGCTAAGATCAATGCACTAACAGAGGATGATTTTATGATTTATAGTGGTGATGATGGTCTAACATTACCTATCTTATCTGTTGGTGGTACAGGAGTAATTAGTGTAGCTTCTCATGTAGTTGGAGATGAGATTAAAGAGATGATTACTGCTTATAAAGAAGGTAATCTTGATTTAGCTACTCAAAAGAATGCTTACTTAAATGAACTATTTGATGCTATGTTTATGACTACTAATCCAATTCCTGTTAAGAAAGCTTTAAATTTAGTGGGGCCAACTGCAGGAGGATTACGTCCGCCATTAATAGAGCTTTCAACAGAAATGGAAGATGATCTAAAAAGAGTATTAACTACTTATAATCTATTGTAAGCTACCAATTGTGGTAGCTTCTTTTTTTACTGAATATAAACAGCTCTTGTATTTATCTAGTAAATCATTTATAATGTAAAGTAGATCTAATAGCGGGGAAGTTTGAATGGCTAATCTTACTTCGCTAATAAGATTAGTGTTGATGGATAGATACAAACGGGAAGATAATTACACAAAGACGGGTAAAAAATATATACGGAGGTTTTATTAAATGTCACAAAAAAATAATGATGCGGTTTCAGTCATTCCACTAGGCGGAGTTGGAGAGATTGGTAAGAATATGATGCTAGTGGAGATGAATGATGAGATCCTTATAATAGATTCTGGGATTAAGTTTCCAGAGGAGGATCTGCGTGGAGTTGATTTAGTTATTCCAGATATTTCTTATTTATTAAGAAATCGGGAGCGAGTAAAAGGGATAGTTCTGACTCATGGTCATGAAGATCATATTGGAGCTTTACCTTTTATTCTTAAAAAATTAAATGTTCCAGTTTATGGAACAAGATTAACTTTAGGTTTATTACGTGAAAAATTGAAGTCTCATAATTTATTATCTAGATCTTATTTAAGACAGGTAGATCCAGGTAATTCTGCTAAAATTGGTTCCTTTGAAGTTGATTTTATTCGGGTAAATCATAGTATTGCTGATGCTTGTGCTTTAGCAGTTCATACTCCATTAGGTGCACTTGTATATGCTAGTGACTTTAAGTTTGATCAGACACCAATTGATGGTAAGATGACTGATATCCATAAGTTTGCTGAATTAGGAGATGATGGAGTATTAGCTTTATTCTCTGATAGTACTAATGTAGAACGAGAAGGATATACCAGTTCAGAGAAAAAAGTAGGACAGACTCTTGATGATGCATTTAAAGAAGGTAATCAGAAGATTATAGTAGCTAGTTTTGCTTCTAATTTCCATCGAATTCAGCAAGTATTTGATAAAGCAGCTAGTTATAATAGAAAAGTTGCTTTAAGTGGTCGGAGTATGATTAATAATGTAAAGATTGGTCGTGAATTAGGTTGTTTTGATGTTCCAGATAACTTAATTATTGATATTAATGAAATTAGAAATATACCAGATAATAAGGTAGTTTTATTAACTACTGGAAGTCAAGGAGAACCTAGAGCAGCTTTAACTCGAATGTCAAGAGGAGAACACAGAATTAGTGTAGGTGAAGGAGATACTATTGTAGTTTCAGCTACAGCAATTCCTGGTAATACTAAAGCTGTTGGCCATACAATTAATCAGCTCTTTAAACAAGGGGCAGAAGTAATTTATGAGGCTGTATCTGGTGTACATGTTTCTGGTCATGCTAGTAGAGAAGAACTAAAATTAATGTTAAATCTAACTCGTCCTAAATATTTCTTCCCAGTTCATGGAGAGTATAGACATCTTCATTTACATGCTAATTTAGCTAAAGAAGTAGGAGTTGCTAAGGAAAATATCTTCCTGCCTGATCTTGGTGATCGTATAGTCTTAACTGAGGATAAAGGTTATACACAAGGTACTGTTCCATCAGGAAGAATTTTAGTAGATGGTTCAGGTGTTGGAGATGTAGGTAGTGTTGTTTTACGAGATAGAAGAATCCTATCTGAGAATGGAATTTTAATGGTAGTAGTTACTATTAATGGTAAAGGTCAAGTAGTAGCTGGGCCTGACATTATTACTCGTGGTTTTGTTTATGTAAGAGGTTCTCAAGGTTTAATTAACGATGCTACTAAGCGAGTAGAGAAAGCTTTAGAAAAATGTGAAGAAAAGCATATTACAGAATGGTCTGTGCTCAAGTCTAAGATTCGAGATTCCTTAGATAGTTACTTGTATAGACGTACTAAGCGGAATCCAATGATTATGCCAATTATTATGGAAGTATAATAGTTATTATTAATTAGGGTGGAAATTTCCACCCTAATTTTTATTTTTTGCAGGGAAATATTGATTAAACTAGAAGATAAGACTATAAGAAGATTATAAGATTAGAAGACAGGAGAGGGTAAATATGAAAAGGAAACAGTTATGGGTTTTATTGGTGATTACTTCTTTAATAATAGGAGTTATATCAGTTAATAGTATTGGTTATGCAAGCTCTAAGTTAGCTAGAGAGAAGTATCAGTTAGGATTAGAAAAATTTAGAGCAGGTAATTATCAACAAGCTGTTTATGACTTAATTGAAGCTGTATCTGAAGCTCCTGATCTATTGTATCCCCACTATATTTTAGGATTAAGCTATATGCGATTAGACCAATATAATTTTGCTGAAACTCAATTAGAAAAAGCCTATAAGATTGATCCTAAACATTATAGGGTATTAGTCAATTTAGGTCGAACTTATTTAAAAAAAGACAAGAAAAAAGAAGCTATTGAAACTTTGCATAAAGCTTTAAAAGTAAATCAAAAAGAAGATGATGCTTATAATGTTTTAGGTAGAATTTATATGGAGCAAGGAGAATATAAATCAGCAATTAAAAATTACAAAGAAGCAGTTAGAAGAAATACTAGCAACTATTATGCCATCAATAATTTAGGATTATCTTATATTCAAATTGGTGAATATACAAAAGCAGTTATAGTTTTAGAAAAAGGAGCTAAACTTAATCCTAAAATTCCTTATTTATATAATAATTTAGGAATAGCTTATGAAAATACAGATCAGATAAAAGATGCTAAGCAGGCTTATCAACAAGCTTTAGAAGTTGATCCAAGTTATAATAAAGCTAGAGTCAACTTAAAACGGGTAGATAGACTGTTGCAAAAATAGATATACTATTTTTAAGATAAATTCCTTAAAATAGGAACTGTTTTAATAAATAATGCATAATATATACTAAAAAATAAGGTATACTAAATAATAATATCTACTTTAAGATGATTAAATAATGAATAGTTATGAATATAATATAATAAGTATATAATGACTTTTTTAAATAATAAAAAGAAATAAGCGGACTACCAATTGTGATATTTATCACATTCTGTTAGATTATTTTATTATGATAAAGGGGGTAGTGTAAATGACAAATGATTATGAGTTATTATTGGAGATTAGAGATGCTGATGATAACAATACGGGTTATGCTTTGCTTAAGGATGAAAATAGGTACGGAATAGAAAACTCTAATCGAGATTCCCCTTACTATGGTACTACTTGGAAGAATTCTGTTGAAGAGATGTTAGATCATGTTGAAGGGGACTTAGAGCAATCATGTGATGACCATATAGAAGAAAACTTTATTGATGCAGCTAAGGGTAAGTTAAAAATGATGTTATATCAGCAATAATTTATTACCGCCTTAACAGGCGGTTTTTTTATTTTTTGCCGGTAATTATTTTAACTTCTATATTAAAGTTTCAAAATGGATATACTAAATTGTGTAAGGAGGGAGAGAAATGTATATAGATTTAAATGGAGTTAAGGAACGAATGGCTGAAAGACAGATATTTATAAATAGGCTACAGATGATGAATCAAAATAGTGTAGAAAGAGAGTTAGAAAAAGAAGTTGAGGAGCATCTATAGTATAATTTAGGGCAATGTTCAAACATTGCCCTTTAATTATAAATTGATCTTATCAATTTTCAACTTCTATTTTTAGTTTGTTTGTCAAGAGTTTAATAATTGGAATACCAATAATATAAACTGATATTGTTTCTCCAATTCCTATGTATAAACTAGTGATCCAGTAAGGGGCACCAACTGTATATTTTAAAATCAAGGCTACTCCTAAAGCGTTAATAATTACAGGAAAAATACCTGCCAACCATTTGTTTGGAGCTTTAGATGTTAATAGACCAGCAACTAGAGTGAGAATGCTGCCAAATATTATATCTATTATACCTAATCCCCCAAAGATATTTGCTATCATACAGCCAATCCATAATCCAATAGCAGACCAAGGGCCAAAGTAAAAAGGGATTATAGTCAGTGCTTCCGATATTCTAACTTGAATTGGCCCATAAGAAAAAGGAGCAAATATAAGAGTGATTACTACATAAATAGCGGCTATACTTGCTATTTTAGTAATTAGTTTAGAATTAATTTGAAACCTCTCCTTTCTATTGATAGATTTTTTTATATAATAGATCCTTAATTATCTATCATATCAATAAAACTATAAATTTAAAAGAAATATTAATCTATCAGACTCTAAATTTGCTTTGATATCAAACTTTATGCTATAATTATTTCGTTGTAGGAAATTATTTTTAGACTTTAAATATTTATTTTGAAGGAGTAATGGTAACATGAAAAAAATAGGAATTACTACTACTGTCCCTATAGAAATTTTATTAGCAGCAGGTTATCAGGCAGTTGATCTTAATAATTTATTTATTACTTCTGATAATTATGATCAATATATTGACCAGGCTGAACGAGATGGTTTTCCTAAAAGTTCTTGTGCTTGGATTAAAGGGATTTATGGAGCTTGTTTAGAACAGAATATTACTGAAGTAGTCAGTGTAGTAGAAGGTGATTGTTCTAATACTCATGCTTTATCTGAGATATTAGAAGCTCAAGGGATTAAGACTTATCCTCTAGCTTATCCCAATAGCCATGATATAGAAGATGTTACACTAGCTATTAATCAGTTTATGGAACAATTTGGAGTGACTAAAGAGGAAGTATCAGAGACTAGAGCAAGGTTGAATCAGATTAGAAGTTTAGCTAAGAGGTTAGATCAACTGACTTGGCAAGAGAATAAAGCAACTGGTTTTGAAAATCATCTTTATCAAGTAAACTGTAGTGATTTTACTGGTAATCTTGCTAAATTTGAAGAAGAGTTTAAAGAAAAGATAGCTGAAATAGAGAATAGAAAACCTATAGATAAAAAGGTAAGATTAGGTTATATAGGTGTACCTCCTATGATGGCTGACTTATATGATTATGTAACTAACTTTGATGCTTATATCGTTTACAATGAAGTTCAGAGAGAATTTGCTTTTCCTAGAGCAGAAGAAGCCAATAATATATACCAACAATATTATGATTATACTTATCCCTATGATTTAGATTTTAGGTTAAAAAAGATCAAAAGACAGATTAAAAATAGAGATTTAGATGGAATTATTCATTATACTCAGGCTTTCTGTCATCGAGAATTAAATAATATTTTAATTAAAGAAGAGTTGGATTTACCAATTCTAAACCTTCGTGGTGATAAATCAAGAGAGCTTGATTCACGAATGAAACTTAGATTAGAAGCATTTCTTGATATGCTAGGAGATAGGAAGGAGCTAAAGTAGTTGAGAGCATTAGGAATTGATTTAGGAAGTCGAGAAGTAAAGGTTGTAGTTTTAGAGAATGATAAGATTATAGAGCAATTTAAAGTTAGTACTATGTCCTTCTATCGAGATTACTGTAAATTTGAAGGAAAAGTTGTAGTTGATACTAACCAACTTGATATACCAGAGACCCAGATTCAAGTTTCAACAGGCTATGGTAGAAATAATACTGACTTAAAGAAGTTTGAACCGATTAATGAGATTAAAGCCCATGTCTATGGGGCTATTTATCAGACTGGCTTAGAGAATTTTATCCTATTAGATGTAGGTGGACAAGATGTTAAGGCAGTCAAGGTTGAAAAAGGAATAATTACAGATTTAGAACTTAATGAGAAGTGTGCAGCTTCTTGTGGTAGATATTTAGAGAATATGGCTAATGTTTTAGAAGTTTCTTTAGATGAAATGTCTAATCATTATAAAGACCCTGTAGAGCTTAATGCTACTTGTGCTGTCTTTTCCGAATCAGAATTGATTGGCCAGATTGCTGAGGGAGTTGAGATAGAGCGATTATGTTCTGGAGTTAATTACTCAATGTATAAAAGATTACGTCCTTTATTAACTCAATTTAAGGGAAGAAGATTAATTGTATCAGGTGGAGTAGCTTATAATCAGGCTATTAAAAAATATCTAGAAGATGATTATGACGAAATAGTTACTTTAGATAAACCACAGTTTAATGGAGCAATTGGTTGTTGTTATTATGGATTATTGACATAAAGCTGTGAGTCATGAGCTATGTGTCGTGGGCTCAATCAAAATCAAAACAGTAAAGCAAAGCTAATTCAAGTTCTTATAATATCCTATGTTGTAGGAATTATAATAATTTTGATTTGAATTTAAAGGTCTTAAATCTGCTGCTAGCACACCATACAGGTCTAAAAAAAGACCTTCCGTAATAAAAACCATTTGCAGACGACAGATAGCTGTGGCACAAAAGTGCCACTTTATATTAGTTAGTCTCTATTTGAAACTTAGTTATCTAAATGAATTCGAATTATTAACAGCTTATACTAAATTATTTTGAGGTGATAAAAATGAAAAAGGCAGTAGTTTTGTTTTCAGGTGGACTTGATTCAACGACGGCTTTATATTTAGCAAAATCTAAAGGCTATGAAGTTTATGCACTTTCTTTTAAGTATGGACAGAGCCATGATCGAGAATTAGAAGCTGCTAAAGAGATAGCAGAGAAAGTAGGAGTCAAAGAACATGTAGTAGTAGAGACTAATATGTCAGCTTGGGGTGGTTCAGCTTTAACTGATAATGAGATGAATATTCCTGATGGAGAGGCTGAACGAGAAGATATTCCTACTACTTATGTGCCGGCTAGAAATATGATCTTTTTATCTTATGCTGCATCTTATGCTGAGGCTGTAGGAGCACAGAATGTCTTTATTGGAGTCAGTGAAGTTGATTACTCAGGTTATGTAGACTGTCGACAAGAGTTTCTTGATGCTATGGAAAAGGCAGTTAATAAGGGGACTGTATGTGGAGCAGAAGAGGGTCGTCCAATTAAGATTCATGCTCCTTTTATTGATATGACTAAAGCCCAAGAGGTTGAACTAGGAATGAAATTAGGTGTAGATTATGGTCTAACTTGGTCTTGTTATCGAGGAGAAGATCAAGCTTGTGGTACATGTGATAGTTGTGTATTACGCCTTAATGCCTTTCAAGAGGCAGGTTATGAAGATCCAGTGGAGTATAAATAATAGTTGACAGTGTTCAATTTACAGTTTACAGTTAAAATCAAAAATCTTATATTTTAAAAGGTGATGAGATTTTTAAACTGTCAATCGGCAACTGTTAACTGTAAACTATTTTTAAGTAAATATTTTGTGAGGTGAATTTAATGGCGCAAGTATCAGTTACAAAGATATTTTCTTGGGATATGGCTCATATGTTAGCAGGTCATGAAGGTCAGTGTAAAAATCTACATGGCCATACTTATAAATTGGAAGTAGAAGTAACAAATAAGGCAGGACAGTTAGAGGAAGTTGGCCCGGCTCAGGGAATGATAGTTGATTTTAAAGATTTAAAACGAGTTGTTAAAGAAGAGATAATTAATCCACTAGATCATGCTTTTTTATATTGGGCCAACTCTTCTGACAAGATAGAACATCAATTAGCTAATATACTACAAGAAGGAGATAGAAAGGTTGTTGAAGTAGATTTTAGGCCTACAGCAGAAAATATGGCCCATCATTTTTGGGAGATATTACAAAGTAGATTAAGTGAGTTAGATATAGAAATTCTAAGTATTAAAGTGTGGGAGACACCAACTAGTTATGCAGAAGTTAAAGGAGTAAATTAATATGAATATAGAGGAGTTTCAAGCTGTTCAGTTACCAGTAGTCGAAGTCTTTAATAGTATTTCAGGTGAAGGTATATCGGCTGGAGAAATAGTAAATTTTGTTAGATTAGCTGGCTGTAATTTACGATGTGATTATTGTGATACTACTTATAGTTATCAAAGCTCAGAGCATAATCTAATGAGCCCAGATCAGATAGTAAATAAAGTAAATCAATTTAACAGTCGCCAGATTATCTGTACAGGTGGAGAACCATTAGAAGAGGATAAACCAAAGAGATACCTTCCGCTTTATTTAGCTAAACAAGGTTTTAAAGTTAGAATTGAAACTAATGGTAGTTGGCCTATTTATAGTAAGCAGGAATTACAGAAGTTTGGTGTTGATAATAAACTCATAAATTATACCCTAGATATTAAATCTCCTAGTTCTAATATGAAACAACACAATTTATTGAGCAACTTAGAGAAATTGAGTCTAGGTGATGAAATCAAATTTGTAGTTCAAGACCAAGTAGATATAGATTATGCTTTAGAAGTGATTGCTGATTATAAAAATGTGCTTGCTAAAGAAGAAATAATTATTAATTTTTCACCAGTTTTTGAAGAAATGGAAACTGAAGAACTAGTAGCAGTTTTACAAGATAACCAAGGATATTTTAATAAATATAATTTACTAGTTAGATTAAGTTTACAGTTACACAAGTTTATTTGGGATCCCAATCAGACAGGAGTTTAGGAGGAGTCAATAATGAAGGATGTGCAAAATATAAAAGGTGACTATACATTTAGTATTGATGAAGTAGGAGTTGAAAATATAAAATATCCTTTAAGAATAGAAACTAAATCTGGAGAATTGATTTCTACAGTAGGTGAAATTTCTTTAGCTGTCAATTTAACTAGTGATCTAAAAGGAATTAATATGAGTCGATTACCAGAGATATTGGCAGAGTTAGAAGTGGATAATTGGGTATTAACTGATTTTAAAAATGATTTGCAACAGGTATTAGAAAAGATGCAGTCTAGAATGGAAACTAAGAATGCTTATTTAGAGTTGGTTTTTGATTATTTTCTAACTAAAGCTGCTCCTGTATCTCAAAAGGAAGCTTTAGTATCTTATCAATGTAAAGTGGAAGCTTCTTTAGAAGGGAAACAAGATGATTCTATTTTAACTGTAGAAGTACCAATCACTAGTCTCTGCCCTTGTTCTAAAGAAATAAGTGATTATTCTGCTCATAACCAACGAGGATATGTCCAAGTATCTGTTAGATATGATGATCAGCTTTGGTTAGAGGAACTTATAGAAAAGATAGAATCAGTAGCTAGTAGTGAAGTTTATTCTATTTTAAAACGTGTTGATGAAAAAGAGGTAACAGAAAGAGCCTATGAAAATCCGAGATTTGTTGAAGATATAGTTAGACTAGTAGCTGAAGAATTATCTGCTGATAATCGGATAAATTGGTTTAAGGTAAGAAGTAGTCACGAAGAATCTATTCATCCACATAATGCTTATGCTGTATTAGAGCAGAATAAATAAAGTTTCAATTAAGACAGGCATATGCCTGTCTTTTTTTATTTTTGTTGAAATTAAGAATAAGTAAAAAATATTAGTTGTAAAAGGCTATTATTTAATTTTGACTGTAAATAATAAATTTTTTAACTGTTAATTAAGATAATTCAGAGTTAAATATTCCCCTAGTTGTAAACTATTAATGGGGGCTTAATTTCATACAAAAGTAGATTTATCTCATACTAAAAAGTAGAATAGGCTTTTATAAAAAAGGAGTGATTGCTTTGGATCAAGATAGAGTTAATAAACTAGTTAATGAAGATGTAGCTAATATTGGCCCTAGTCCTGCACAGCCAGCTACACCTTCTAAAAAGGGTGGGCGAAAAAAGAAGGCTAGACAGGCTAAAAAAAAGAAGATGAAGCAGTTACAGAATTTAAAGCAGTTAGGTCAGTTGAATGTTCCTCAGTTTCAAAGTAATATTCATGCCTTAACTATTGTAGGCCAAATTGAAGGGCATAAGGCTCTACCGGCTAAGAATAAGACAACAAAGTATGAACATTTATTACCTCAATTAGTGGCTGTTGAACAGAATCCTAAGATTGAAGGAGTAGTTATTATCTTAAATACTGTTGGCGGAGATATTGAAGCTGGATTAGCCATTTCAGAGATGATTAGTAGTTTATCTAAACCAACAGTCTCTTTAGTTTTAGGTGGTGGTCATAGTATAGGTGTGCCAATTGCAGTATCTTCTAATCACTCCTATATAGCTGAATCAGCTACTATGACTATTCATCCAGTTCGACTTACTGGAATGGTGATTGGTGTACCACAGACTTATGACTATTTAGATAAGATGCAGGAACGAATTACTCATTTTGTATCCCATCATTCTAACATTTCTGGAGATAAATTTGAAGATTTAATGTTTGAGACAGGAGAGTTAGTTAGAGATGTAGGAACTGTCTTAATTGGAGATGAGGCAGTAAATGAAGGTATTATTGATGATGTAGGTGGTTTAGGTCAAGCAATTAAGAAGTTAAATACTTTAATTGAAGAAGATAAAAAACAGAATCCTGATCGATATAAAAGAAATAAGTCTCAGAATGAAGATCAGGGTAGACCACGAGAAGAGGTACTACAGGCTTTAGCTGAAGAAGAAGATATAGATGATGAGATTCAAACTATAGGTTCAGAAGGTGATATTTAATGCTGTATTCTATTATTCCAGAAGAAGAATTACTAGAAGAAGAAGAGCCAAAGCAACGAAAAGAGATAGAGGTTGATGGGGTAACAATGGAAGTAGACCTTGAGACTCCTTATTCTGGTAAGGTAGTAAGAGTTATCAGTTCTAATCCTGATGACTATATGTCTTATTCACCAGGAGCTCAAGTCGAGTTTGGTCCGATTTTGAAATAAAAGATAATAGTTGTTATAAGTTGGCCCTGAGTTATTAATAGGGCCAACTTTTAATTATATTAGGTTGAGTTCAGTTCTTACTGTTTTAATTATATTACTTATGTTATAATATAATATTAGTTATAATATATTGTACTACAGTAACAAGAAGGGAGTTAATAGATGTTTCTTTATTCTGTAGTACAATTATTTTTTGGTTTGATTTTATTTATTGGTGGTCTACAAGTCGTTAAAGGTAGTTTTTATTATGCTGCAGGGAGTAAACTGAATGATATAATTAAATTATTGACAACTAATGTTATTACTGGTATTCTAACGGGTATAATAATTACTATGTTAATCCAAAGTAGCAGTGCTACTACAGTAATCATTATTAGTTTAGTTAATGCTAATATGCTCTCTTTACGCCAAGCGTTAGGAGTTATTATGGGAGCTAATATTGGTACAACAGTAACTGTTCAATTATTATCCTTTGATTTAGACCAATACATAGGTTGGATTACTATCTTAGGATTAGGATGTTATCTATTATACTGGTTTTTAAAAGAAGAAAGATTGTGTTATTTGGCTAGAGGTCTGTTAGGTTTTAGTATTTTATGGTTTGGGTTAGATGTATTAAGTGGAATTATGGTTCACTGGCAAGATATAGACTGGTTTATTGAATTTTTAGCTCAATTATCAGCACAACCACTATTAGGAGTTCTGGTAGGTGCTTTGTTAACGGCTTTGATTCAAAGTAGTAGTGCTTTAACAGGCGTAATTGTTGCTTTGGCTAAGTCTAATTTGATTGGTTTGCCAGCAGCAATTAGTCTGGCTTTAGGAAGTAATATAGGAACTTGTATTACTGCTTTTATAGCTGCTTTATCTTCATCAGTGGCTGCTAAGCAGACAGCCTTGGCCCATTTATTATTTAATATTAGTGGTGTAGTTATTTTGCTACCATTATTGCCAGTTTTTATTCGGTTAGTTAGATTGACCAATAGTCAATTAACACGCCAGATAGCTAATGCTCATACTATCTTTAATATTGTTAGTACTTTATTAGTTTTAAGTGTTAGAAAGCATTTTATTAACTTAGCTGTTAGTTTAAAAGATTAAAAATAGGTTATTAAATAAAAGGAGGATGGGAATGTCACTACTGAAAGTGATTATTTTAGGAGCTGTACAAGGATTAACTGAGTTTTTACCTGTTAGTAGTTCAGGACATTTAGTATTATTTCGTAGTTTATTAGGTTTAGAAAAGAATTTAGTCTTAAATGTTTTTCTCCATTTTGGTACTTTATTGGCTGTCTGTATTGTATATTGGGATGATATTATTGATATTATTACCTTTAAGCCAAAGTATCGTAAGTTTACTCTTTATTTAATCTTAGGTTCAGTACCAGCTGGTGTATTAGGTATTCTTTTTGAAGACTTTTTTGCTAGCTTATTTACTGCTAGAGCAGTTGGTTTTATGTTATTAGTTACAGGATTGTTATTGTGGTTATCTGATAGAATGGAAGATACTGGCCGTAGAATGGAAGAGATGAATCATGCTGATGCATTAATAGTTGGGTTGGCCCAAGCATTTGCCATTATTCCTGGCATTTCTCGATCTGGTTCTACTATTGTAGGTGGTTTATTTAGAGGTTTAGAAAGGAAATTAGCGGCTAAATTCTCATTTTTATTATCTATACCAGTAATTGCAGGGGCTACTTTATTAAAGACTAAAGATTTAGTAGTAGAAGGTTTAGGAGCTAATAGTATCTCTTATTTAACAGTAGGAACAATTTCGGCTACAGTAGTAGGTTATTTTGCTATTAAATTATTATTGAAATTAATTGATCAAGAGCAATTAAGTGTATTTGCCTATTATTGTTGGGGGATTGGTATTATAACTATTCTTTTAAATGCAGGAATTTAGGTAGTTAAGATAGAATGCTAGACAATATGAGGTGAAGTATTATGAAACAGATTTTTAGTGATATTAATAATATTTTTAAGAAAAGAAGATTTGAATTAGGTGGTATTGTACTGATATTATTCAGTATTCTGACTGAATTAAGCTTTTTTACTGAAGCAGGAATGGTTGGTGAAAAGTTAGAGGCTGGTTTAAAGATAAGCTTTGGACTTGGACGTTACTTATTACCTTTTTTTAGTCTGGCTTGGGGAGTGGGGATCATTTATAAATCCCAAGTTAAAATTAGAATAAGTAACAAAGGTGTGGCAAGTTTAATTTTATTTTTTGCCATTTTAATTTCTGCCCACTTTAGAATAGGTCACCCTCATGAAATTGAACAGGCCTTGGCAGGCGAGTTAGGAGGGGGAGTAGTTGGCGGTTTCTTTTTATATTTATTAAGAATGGCCTTTGGGCACTGGGGAAGTATAATTATTGTAGGTACTATATTTCTAGTTGCTAGTTTATTATTTACTGATAAATCATTAGCCAATATAATAGAATGGTTTAAAGAAAAATGGTATACTATAGTAGACTGGTCAAAGAAGCAGAAGAATAATTTATTTGCTAAAGATAAGAGTAAGAAACAAAATTCTAAGAATAAGAAGAGTCTGTTTAAAAAGATAATTAAAGGTTTTAAAGATAAGAAGGAAACTCTAAGTAAAAAAACAGATAAGTCTAAGCAGAAAAAAGACCAGAAAGTAACTAATAAGAAAGCTAGGAAGAAAGAAAAAAAGAGACAGCAATTAAGTAAAGATAAAACCCAAGCCAGAAAAGAAGTTAAAAAGGCACACCAGAAAGTAGCTTCTACTAAAGATAAGAAGTCAACTAATAACAAGAAAGAAGAAAATACTAAATCTAAAGTTGGTAATAAGCAAGATCAAAAGAAGAAAGAACAGTCGACTGAAAAACAACAGAAATTAATTAGTCAGGCTAAAACTACTCAGGAGTATCAACTACCTCCACTTTCATTACTAAATCAAGCAGAGAGTCAAGAAGCATCTTTTGTAAATAAGACTGATATTCTAGAACGAACATTAGATAATTTTGGTGTTAAAGCTGAAATAACTGAAGTGCATTGCGGGCCAACTATAACTCGGTATGAGATCCAACCCGCCCCAGGAGTTAAAGTCAGTAAGATAGTCAACCTGGCTGATGATATAGCTCTTTCTTTAGCAGCATCTGATGTTAGAATTGAAGCACCGATTCCTGGTAAGGCTGCAGTAGGAATTGAGGTACCTAATGATGAACAAGCTTTAGTTACATTAGAGGAAGTATTAGCTAGTGAAGAATTTCAGATAGCAGAATCTAAATTAACTATTGGTTTAGGAAATGATATTGCTGGTCATCCAGTTACAGCCAATCTATCTAAGATGCCTCATATGCTAGTAGCTGGAGCTACTGGTTCAGGTAAGAGCGTCTTTATTAATAGTATAATTAATAGTATCTTACATAAAGCTACTCCTAAAGAGGTTAAATTCATGTTAATTGACCCTAAGATGGTAGAATTGACTGCTTATCAGGGAATTCCTCATTTAGTATCACCAGTAGTAACTGATCCCAAAAAGGCTGCTACTGCTTTACGTTGGATAGTTAAAGAGATGGAAAATCGGTATGAATTATTTGCTGGTAGTGGAGCTCGAGGCATAGAAAGCTATAATCAGCAAGTAGATGGAGAAGGGTTACCTTATATGGTAGTTATTATTGATGAGTTGGCTGATTTAATGATGGTTTCAGCTAATGAAGTAGAAGATGCCATCTGTAGGTTAGCTCAGAAAGCTCGGGCAGCAGGGATACATATGATTTTGGCTACTCAACGGCCTTCTGTTGATGTAGTAACTGGAGTTATTAAAGCCAATATTCCAACGAGAGTATCCTTTTCTCTCTCTTCTCAAGCTGATTCGAGAACTATTTTAGATGCTGGAGGAGCTGAAAAACTATTAGGTCAAGGGGATATGTTATTTGCTCCTGTTGGTTCTAACCAACCAAAGAGATTACAAGGTGCTTTTATTTCAGAAGCTGAAGTGAAAAGAATGGTTGAATTTGTAAAGGGACAAGCTAAGCCTGATTATGCTGACCAGATAGCAGAGATTAAGGATAGTAAAGTAGATATTGAATTAAGTGATGAAAAAGATGAGTTATATGAAGATGCAGTTAAGCTAGTAGTTAATAATCGGGCTTCTATATCTTTTCTCCAGCGCAAATTAAGTATTGGATATAATCGTGCTGCTCGGATGATTGATAAGATGGAAGAAGAGAATATTGTTGGCCCTCACCAAGGTAGTAAAGCAAGAGAAGTACTAATTTCAGAAGAAGAATTAGAGGAAATTTTAAATAAATAATTAATTAAGGAGGCTACTATGAGTTTGATTAGACAGGATTCTAGACCATTATATATTTTAGTTAAGGAGAAATTAGATGAATTAATTGATGATGGTACCTATCAACCTGGTGATAGATTACCTTCTGAGGCTAAATTAGCAGAGAAATTTGGTGTTAGTCGGGCTACTTTACGTGAAGCATTACGGGTTTTAGAAAAGGAAGGAAAGGTAGACCGGCGCCAAGGTGTTGGTACCTTTATTGCTGAAAAGGCTGCTTTATTTAAGAGTGGTATTGAAGAGCTGACTAGTATTACAGAAACAATTGAGGCAATGGGTCTTGAGGCCGGAACTATTGGTTTAAATTTAGAATTAGATAAGCAATTTCCTGATTTGAGTCAAGAATTTGAAATTGATGCTCAAGAAAAGATGGCTACTTTGCAACGGACAAGAACAGCCAATGAAGAACCGGTAGCTTATTGTAGAGATTTCTTACCTCAAAAGTTTTTAGCAGATGATATTTCAAGAGAGGAATTTAGTGGTTCTTTATTTGATTATTTACAAGAAGAATCTAATCTATATATTACTTATGCTGTGGCTGATGTTTTAGCTGTAACTGCTGACCAATTGTTAGCTGATAAGCTTGATTTAGAGGAAGGGACTCCTTTATTATTGTTAAAGCAGATGCATTATGATGATCGAGATACGCCAGTTCTCTATTCAGAAAATTATTTTAGAAATGATAAATTTGAGTTTC
Source organism: Halanaerocella petrolearia (assembly GCF_054657875.1). Classification (NCBI taxonomy): domain Bacteria; kingdom Bacillati; phylum Bacillota; class Clostridia; order Halanaerobiales; family Halobacteroidaceae; genus Halanaerocella; species Halanaerocella petrolearia. The sequence continues at coordinate 689,275 of NZ_BAAHXW010000001.1, read as the reverse complement.
ATGTAGTACGAAATAGAAGCTAGATGATAAGGTATTTTAGTCGCAGGCTAGCCCTGCGACTTTTTTGATAGAGGAATTTGTCTAATAATCAAGAAAAAATAATAGGGAGGGGGCTAAATGTGGAAGAATTAGCAGAAAAACTTAAAAACCGGCGGCAGGAATTGGGACTTAGTTTACAACAGGTAGCTGAAGATACGAATATTAAATTTAATTTTTTAGAAGCAATTGAAGCTGGAGAATTTCATAAAGTTGGCCCAGAAGTATATCTTAAAGGCTTTTTAAAGATTTATTCTGATTACTTAAATTTAGATGCAGGTGAAGTTATAGATCAGTTTGAAAGATCAAAAGTTGATTCGACTACAGATAAGAAAGAAGAAACATCATTAAAAGATAAATTATCAATATTGTTTGATCAATATCAGAATAAATTACTTGCAGGAGTCATGGTTTTAATAGTTATTATGCTTTTAGTAGGGATGGTTTATTTAGGTAGTCTAGTGTATAAGCAATTTCATTTACAGCAGGTAGGAGTTAAAGTCTTTAATCAAGTACAAGATTATATAGCTCAAGTTGAAGATGAAGTTGAAACTAAGGATAAAGCTGAAGTTAAAGTAGAAAGAATAGATAAGGAAGAAGAAGAATCAGTTATAACAGAAGAATCTTCTAATCAGAAACAAGTTGCTAAAGATAATATTATGGCAGAAAAGGATGCTCGCTCAATAAAAGAAGAAACTAGTTTATCTGAAGATAAGACTAATCAAAATAAAGCTGAGGAACAGAAGGTTAAAGAGAATAAGCAATTAACAGAGAAAGGTTTAAATGATAAAAAGTTAACTATAAAAGTAAAGACTATAGCTGAAAGCTGGTATTCTGTACAGACAGATGGATCTACAAAGTATAGAGGAGTGACTAAAAAAGGGAAAGTTAAGACCTTTTCTGGTAATCAAATTAAATTGAAGATTGGAAATGCCGCTGGAGTACAAGTGATTAAATCAAATAAAGTATATGGTCCTTTTGGTAGCCAAGGGGAAATAGTAACTAAAGTCTTTTCTAAGGTTCAAGAGGAATAATAAACCATAATTGAGAATATAATTTAGTGAAAGTCTCTTTGGGGAGAAGAGAGGTTTATCAGTCAGTTGGAAAGGCGGTAGTCTGATGGTTGATATTTCGGCGCAAGAAGATATTAAGTGGCAGTTGGCAGATATTATATTAGTGTTATTTTTAACTTTTACTGTCACGCCATTATTGTTTCAGTCTTTATGGTGGGGACTAGATGCTATTTTGGCTTTAGATGGCCTACTTGAGGTCAGGCCATTATTATTAAATTTGACTCAAGCGACCTTATTGGCCAGTTTAACTTTAACTGTAGTTACTAAGAGTTATTATATTTCAATTACAGAGTTTGGATTACGAAAGATTGATATTGATTCTATTTTAAAGTATGGATTAATTGGTGGAGTCGTTATCTGTTTTTTTATTATGTTAATTAACAATTTGATTCATACTTTGGCTAGTAAGTTTTATGGAATTACTCCTCCTACTCAACAGGTGATTAAGAATTTATTGCAATCTAATAATAACTGGGTATTCTTACTGTATAGTTTTTTAATTACTATTGTAGCTCCTATTTCAGAGGAGATTTTCTTTAGAGGATTAATTTATCCCTATTGTAAAAGTAAATTAGGCATCAATAAAGGGATGTTAGTTAATGGTGTCATTTTTGGGTTGGCCCATTTTAGTGGATGGGTTTTTATTCCTACATTTTTAGGTGGAGTGATTTTAGCCTGGATTTATGAGCAGACTGACTCATTATATTCTTCTATGTTAGCTCATGGGGTTTGGAATCTAATTATTGTTTTGTTAATTTTTATTATTTGGAAGTTAGGTATTATTTAATTAAATTTGGAAATAATATTGATAGGGATAAGGTGATATTATGTCCCGGCAGAGATTATATAGTGAGATTAGCCAGTATATCCTTAAGTGGACTCTACTTAGTATACTACTAGGTAGTCTAGGAGCTAGCTTAGTATGGATAGTTAAGAAGGTAGTTAGTATTTTAAATCAACTAACTGCTGATTATTATTTAGTAACTCCATTATTAGGAGGAGTAATGTTAGGGCTGATTATTTATTATTTTGATTGGAGAGCTGCAGGGTTAGGTACTAATCTTTATATTGCCCAAACTAAAGGGGATATTCCTTTAACTCAGCCTGTAAAGTTGATAATTGGAAAGTTTCTTGCTACAGGAATAACTTTGGGGTTGATTGGAGTAGGGGGCTTAGTTGGCCCTTTATTATTGCTAGGCAGTAGTCTAGTTTTTTTTATTAGTCAGATATTAAATTTTTTTAAGATAAAAGTAATTAATCGGCAGTTAGAGTTTAGAGTTTTAAGTGTCTGTGGAGCTGCTGCTACTTTAGGGCCAATGTTAGGAACCCCTTTAGGTGGTGGAATTTTTGCTAGTGAAGTATTATATAAGTCTTCACTAGATTATAATGATCTTTTTCCTGCTATTTTAAGTAGTAGTTTTGGTTATTTTTGTTATCAGTCTTTTGTTTCTTCTCAAAGTTCTAAATTAATTATTACTTTTCCTGATTTTAAAGTAGGAGAGATTGGTTTGCTAATTTTAGCTGCTTTGGTCTGTGGGGTGTTAGGTCAAAGTTTTATTTTAATCTTCAACTGGATTGATAATTATTTTACTACTTTAGAGATACCAAAATTATTTAAGCCTTTAGTAGCTGGAGGCGTTATTGCCTGTTTGAATTTAATAAGTGGTATAAGATTACAGACTGATATTCTAGAGTTAGGACAGTTACTTTCTAAACAGTTATCTATTAAAGTTCTATTAACTTTTTTAGTGCTTAAAATAGTGTTAACAATAATAGTTATCTCTAGTGGAGGTAGCGCAGCAATTACAGATGTAGCCTTATTTAGTGGAGCAGTTACAGGTAATTTATTAGCTTATTTATTTCCTCAGCTACCTGTAGCTGCTTTAGTAATAGTTGGTTTATCTGCTACTTTAGCTTCTATTGCTAATGTGCCATTAGCTACCATAGTTTTAGTTGCTGAAATGTTTAATTTAAGCTTTAGTTTACCAGTTGTAATTGGTGGAATTATCGGTTTCTTAGTTGGTAGACCAAAGACTGTATTTAAATATATTGAAGAGTTAGAAGGGAGTAGTTAATATGAGAATTTTATTGACCAATGATGATGGAATCTTTGCTCCAGGCATTCAAGCTTTATGTCGAGAGTTAGAAAAGGATCATGAGGTACTAGTAGTAGCCCCAGATAGAGAAAGAAGTGCTACTGGTCATGCTATTACTATTAATCATCCCTTACGAGCTAAAGAAATGGAGTTTGAAGATATTGAATCAAAATGTATTGCTGTAGATGGTACACCTGCTGATTGTGTTAAAATAGCAGTAGAGGCTTTAATAGATGAAGAGGTTGATCTTCTTATTTCAGGTATTAATGCTGGCCCTAACTTAGGTTATGATGTATTATATTCAGGTACTGTATCTGCAGCTATTGAAGGAGTATTAGTAGGTCTACCTTCTATAGCAGTTTCTTTAGCTGCTGATAAGCAATGGGAGTTTAGTTCTGGGGCAGAATTTATGCGCCAGTTTGTTAAAAGATATGAAGAACATAATCTAGATCAGAGTACGCTTTTAAATATCAATTTGCCATCTGATAGTCAAGCTAAAGTAAAGATAACAAAATTAGGAGATCAAGGTTATCGAAATACTTTTGAAAAAAGAGTTGATCCCCGAGGTGAAAGATATTACTGGTTAGTAGGAGAAATAGAAGAAGGAAACAATGAAGAAACTGATTTAGTTGCAGTTCATAATGGACATATTTCGATTACTCCTTTAGAGTTGAATCTGACAGCAGATGATAAGATAAAAGAGATTAAAAATTGGGATCTCTAGTCATTATTTTCCTTCTTGCTGAATAGCTTATACTAAAAGGATTAAGAGAATCTTAGTATGTAGCAAGGAGGGACATATATGTCTAATTCTCAGTCACAAGAATCTACAATTCGAGTCTCAGGTATACTGTGGGGGTTATTAATCAGTTTAGTTTTATTAATAACTGGTAGTTTATTGTTAGGAGTAGTTATTAGTTATACAAGTGTTGCTACAGGATTAAGTAGCAAATTATTATTTGTGCTAAACTATATAGCTATCTTTATTGGTGGGATGGTTGCTGCTTATTCTGCCGAAAGTAATGGTTGGCTTAATGGTGGTTTAGTAGGATTGCTTTACATGTTAGTAATAGTATTATTAGGTATGTTATGGTATCCTTTTACTTTTTCATGGACTTTAGCTTTAAGAATAATAATTGCTTTTTTAGTGTCAGGTTTAGGAGGCATGATAGGAATTAATATTATTTAGTTAAAGTAGGTGATAGAAATTAAGGAAGATAAAATAGAGATTAAACTTGATAATTTACAGTCTAAATCTGAAGTGGCTGAGACTGTTTATAAAACTTTAGAGAAACAGGCGGAAGACAGATTAAAGCCCTATTTTTTAAATGGAGTAGAGTGGTTGCCTATAATTAGTTTTATCTTAGGGACAGTTACTAGTGGATTTTTAAAAGAGATTGGTAGTGAAGTATGGAAGGGAGTAAAGAAATTCTTTAGATGTAATAGTAATAAAGAAAAGATTCCTAAATTTGAAATTTCTTTTAATTACCAAGGAGTTAAGGTTAAAGCTAGTTTAGAAAATACTAACCAACAGACATTAGAAAGCGCTTTAGATAGATTAGGAAGCTCTCTTGAACAGGCAATTAACCAGGATGAAATAGAAGAAATGAAATTCATAATGGATTTAAATGGTAAATGGCATCAGCAGGAAACCGATTAGGCACCAGCAAGGTGCTTTTTTTATTTTTTGTATAAAAAATTCTGCTTAATTAATAATAGTGATAAGGTGGTGTTAGAATATCAATGGATTTAATTTGGTTCTATTTATCGGTTATATTGACTATTGGAATGTTTTTTTTAGTTCCTACAGAGAGAGTTATAGAGTTACTTCCTTTTGGGTTAGTAGGAGGTTTTGGAGTGGCAGTAATTGTTCAGTATTTAGCTGTTGATTTATTTAATTTATGGCAATTTAAGGCTGAATTATTATCTATTAAAGGAATTCCAGTAGGGATTTTATTATCATGGATTCCACCAGTAATTATTTTTGGTCATTTTTGGCGTGAATTAGGTTCTAATCTAGAAAGAGGAGCTTATATATTAGGTTTTGCTGTAGCGACGACAATTATGGAATATGTATTTGTAGTAACTGGTTATAGAAAATATTTATATTGGAATGTATATTTGACTTTTTTATTAGCTGTAGTAATTCATATTGGTCTAGGATATTATTTAGCTGTTGCTAGCAGACAAAGAATAGATAATTATTAGGATTAAAATTACTTTATTGGTTATTTTTTTATTAATGCTAATTAAGATAGTTGGGGATATTACTAGTAGGTAGATAGAGTAAATGAGGTGATAGCTATGTCAGTAATAGAAAAGAGTAATGATGAACTACTAGCTATAGAAGAATTACAAGATTATTGGACAAAAAAAGAGTTTTCTTTATTACCCCATCAATATGAAACAGCTACTAGAGTAATTAACCAGTTAGATGGACGAGCTTTATTAGCTGATGAAGTAGGATTAGGAAAGACAATTGAAGCAGGTATGATTTTAAAAGAGTATTTAGTACGAGGAGATGTAGAAACTTGTTTAGTATTGACTCCAGCTTCTTTAGGTTTTCAATGGTGGACTGAATTAACAGATAAGTTTCAGATAGATGCTTTTAATAATCGTAAAGGAAAAGGTTGGCATTATTTCGATATAATTATTTCATCTTTAGATCGAGCCAAGCGTACTCCACATTGTGATCAGATTTATGAACGAGGTTTTGATATGGTAATTGTAGATGAGGCACATAAATTAAAGAATAGCAAGACAATGAACTGGGAATTTGTAAATAAGATTCCTAAGGAACACCTTTTATTACTGACTGCTACTCCAATCCAAAATGATTTAAAAGAGCTATATAACTTAGTTGCTTTAGTGCGTCCTGAATTATTTGGTAATTATAAAGACTTCAAGAAAAGATATATTTCAGGTAAGCATCAAGCTCAAAACTTAGAGAAGTTACAAAATCAATTATCAGAGGTAATGATCAGAAACCAGAGAAAGAGTACAGAGTTGGAGTATACTGACAGGCAAGTAAAATTAGTACCATTAGATTTAACTCCTGTAGAAGAAAAGTTGTATCAAGGAGTTACTAATCTAGTAACAAGTCAATATAAGAAATGTCTAAATAAGAATAAGAGTATCTTTCATTTATTGACTTTACAGCGAGAAGTCTGTAGTAGTTCTTTTGCTGTAGCTAAGACTCTAGAGAAGATGTGTCAAGATGGATATGAATCAATTAAGGAAGAGTTAGAAGAATTATATGAATTAGCTATGAGTATTGAAGATAATCAAAAAATGAAGAAAGTAGAGGAGATTTTAGAAGATACATCGGGACAAGTTATTATCTTTACTGAGTATCAAGCAACACAGAGTTATATTGGATACTACTTACAGCAACAAGGATATAATCCTGTCTTCTTTAATGGTAGTTTATCTGATAACCAAAAAGAGTGGGCCAAGAATCTGTTTATGGACCAAGGAGATGTATTAGTTAGTACTGAAGCAGGAGGACAAGGGATTAACCTACAGTTTTGTAATACAATTATTAATTATGATCTACCTTGGAATCCAATGAAAGTTGAACAAAGAATCGGTCGTGTCCATCGGTTAGGTCAAGATAAAGATGTAAATATTTATAACTTAACAACTCGAAATACTATTGAAGAGAAGATTATTGATCTGCTGGATAAGAAGATAAATCTTTTTGAGTCAGTAATTGGCGGGCTTAATAACTTAGTGGTTGATCGAGCTAATAGTGACTTAGGAACTGATATTTTAGAAATTCTAGCAGCTGTTGATAATGAAGAAGAGTTAGAGAATAGATTAGATAGACTAGGAGATGAACTTTTACAGTAGTAGAAGTAGTAAGTAATGAGTGATAAGTATTTTTTAACTTCTTATTACTGGTCACTCATTACTTGTTACTGAAAGTGTTATAAATTAAGAGACAACTTATAAATATCTGATACTGTTACTTTTTATTGTTCAATACTTTATTAATTAACTTATCTAGCTTTTGACTCAGTTCTACTATTCTTTCTTGTGAATAATCTTCTTGGTGTTCAGCAATATGATTCAGTTTTTCTCTTAAGTCTTCTATCTTTTCTTTTAGATTATTTTTATCTTGCATACTTAAGTCTCCTCCTTATTTTACAGTATGGATTAATAAATTTGATTTTATACGGATAATTTGTTGTATTTTTATACTTACTTATGTATAATTATTAAAAAGCAGTTGTGTATAAGGAGGAAATAATTTATGAAAGTAAGCGTAGTCGGCGCTACAGGATATACAGGTGTAGAGTTGGTTAGATTATTACATGAACATCCTAAGGCAGAGCTTAAGGTATTGACCTCTAATAGTTTTGCTAAGCAGGAGATTGCTGATATTTATCCCCATTTAAAGAGTCAAATAGATATTGAATGTCAGACATTAGATGCAAAACAGATAGCAGAAACTTCTGATGTCGTCTTTACTGCTTTACCTCATGGAGTTTCAATGGATATAGTTCCTGATTTATTAGCTACAGGAATACCAGTTATTGATTTAAGTGGAGATTATCGTTACCACAGTTTAGCTACTTATGAAGAATGGTATCAGAAGCATACAAGTTCTGATTTACTCAAGAAAGGGGCTTATGGACTGCCAGAGTTGAATAAAGAAGAAATTAAAGAGAGCCAATTGGTAGCTAATCCAGGTTGTTATCCAACAGCTTCTCTATTAGCTATTACTCCATTAGTAAAGGCAGGATTGATTGATGCAGATAGTATCATTATTGATGCTAAATCTGGTACTACAGGAGCAGGACGTAAACTGTCTTTAGGAACTCATTTTTGTGAAGTAGATAGTAACTTCAAAGCATATAAAGTAGGTCAACATCGCCATCAGTCAGAAATAGAAGAGAAGTTATCTTTATGGTCTAATAATCAGATTGAGCTGAATTTCACTCCTCATTTACTACCAGTTAAACGAGGGATTTTAGCTACTATTTATGCTGATTTAAAGCAAGAGGTAGCTGATGAAGAATTACTTGCAGAGTATAAGGAGGCTTATCAGGGAAATAAATTTGTCAGAATTAGAGAAGAAGAAATGCCTGAATTAAAGTATGTTGCTGGATCTAATTATTGTGATATTGGTTTACAAGTTACTGATCGAGGTCGAGTAATTATTTTATCGGCTATTGATAACTTGATTAAAGGTTCTGCTGGACAGGCAATTCAAAATCTAAATTTACTAGCAGGTTGGGAGGAAGGATTAGGCTTAGAGAAGTTAGGGTTGTATTTGTAAGACGACTTTCACCTTTATAGTTAAAATCAAATTCTTAAAAGAATAAAGAAGGGCGAGTGAGGAAGGAAAATGGAAGAAATAACAGGTGGAATTACTGCTCCAGAAGGATTTTTGGCTGGAGGAGTAAGAGCTGGAATTAAAGAAGAAGGAAATGATATAGCTTTAATCTATAGTCAAAAAATGGCTCAAGCAGCTGCTGTATTTACTACTAACCAAGCTGCTGCAGCACCAGTTAAGATAAGTAAAGAACATTGTGAGAATGGTAAAGCACAGGCAATTATAGTCAATAGTGGTAATGCTAATGCTTGTACAGGAGAGCAGGGCTGGAAAGATGCAGGGAAGATGGTTGCTCTAACGGCTCAAGCATTGGATTTAGATCAGGAAGAAGTACTAGTTTCTTCTACTGGAATAATTGGACATAAGTTACCTATTGATAAGATAGAGAGAGGAATTAAAGATGTCTGTACTGCTTTAGAAACAGATGGTAGTCATCAGGCTGCTCAAGCTATTATGACTACTGATACTTATCTTAAGGAGGAAACAATAGAACTTAAAATAGCTGGTCAAGAGGTAAAAATAGGTGGTATTGCTAAGGGGTCAGGCATGATTGAACCTAATATGGCGACAATGCTCTCTTTTGTTACTACTGATGTAGCAATAGAAGGTGAATTATTAACTAAGGCTTTACAAGATGCAGTTGATAACTCCTTTAATCAGATTACAGTTGATGGTGATCAGAGTACTAATGATATGGTAGGAATCTTGGCTAATGGTCAAGCAGAAAATCAAGTTATTAATCAAGAAGATGAAGAATATCAGAAATTTAAAGATGCTTTAACATATATTTGTAGGAAGTTGGCCCGACAGATTGTTAAAGATGGTGAGGGAGCTACTAAATTTGTAGAGATTAACTTAGCAGGTGCTACAGATAAAGAGACTGCTCAACAGATGGTTAAGAAGATAGCTAATTCTAAGTTAGTTAAAACGGCTATCTTTGGTGAAGATCCAAATTGGGGTAGAATAGTAGCAGCACTTGGTTCAGTTGCAGGTGATATGAAGTTAGAAGAGTTAGAGGTTAAGATTAATGGGCAACCAGTATTTGGCCCTAATGAAGAAAAGTATACTATCTCAGATGATTTATTATCTAATAATGAAGTTGTAATTACAGTTGATCTAAATTTAGGAGACAATACTGCTCAAGTCTGGACTTGTGATTTAAGTTATGATTATGTTGAGATTAATGCTGAATATCATACGTGATTGATATAAAGCATAGTTTTATATCAATAGTTGACAGTGTACAGTGTGTAGTTTACAGTTAAAATCAAAATCTTTATCTTCTTTTATAGTTTAGTGGTTTAAAAGGTTTTGACTTTATGGTTCTAACTGTAAATCGTAAACTGTAAATTATAAACTAAATAAAGGTAGGTGTAATCATGGAAGAATTAATTAAGAAAGCGGATACTTTAATTGAGGCATTACCATATATAAAAGAGTTTTATAATCAGACAGTAGTAATTAAATATGGTGGTAATGCTATGATAGATTCAGAGTTAATGGCTTCAGTATTAGAGGATATTACCTTACTTAAATATGTAGGTGTCAACCCTGTCTTAGTCCATGGTGGAGGACCAGCAATCAGTCAGAATCTTGATAAATTAGATATAGAAACAGAGTTTAAAGATGGATTACGAGTTACCACTTCTAAGGTAATGGAAGTAGTAGAAGAGACATTAGTAGGTAAAGTTAATAGTCAGATAGTATCGCTAGCTAATAAAGCTGGAAGTAAAGCAGTAGGTTTATCAGGTGCAGATAGTAATTTGATTCAAGCAGAACAACATTCTTTAGCTAAAAAGTTAGATTTAGGCTATGTAGGACAAGTGAAGAAGATTAATCCAGAATTATTAAAGACAGTAATCGATAATAGTTATTTACCAATTATTGCTCCAGTTGGAGTTGATGAATCAGGAGCCAGTTATAATATTAATTCTGATTTAGTAGCTGGTAAAATAGCTGCTGCTTTAGGAGCAGAAAAATTGATTCTATTGACTAATGTAGAAGGTATCTTAGCTGATCCAGATGATGACAGCTCACTCATTTCTCGACTTACAATTAAAGAGTCTGAAGAGATGATTGGAGAAAGTATAGTAGGTGGTATGATCCCTAAAGTTAATTCTTGTATGCAGGCTTTAAAAGATGGAGTTAATCGAACTCATATCTTAGATGGTAGGGTAGATCATGCTTTACTATTAGAAATCTTTACTGATCAGGGTATTGGAACAATGATATCTAGTAATTAGCTATGAGTTATGAGTTCTGAGTTAGTTTAAAAACAAAACTCTTATAATTTTATTGAACTATTTCATCTATATTTTTGATTTTGAACTGGCTAATAGCTCATAGCTCACGACTCATGGCTTGATATAGAGCTTAACTTAATATCAAATTTGTATCACTTTGTGTTCAATTATCTTTAAGATTGTTAATTCTTAATTACTAAGTGAAAGGAGTGCTAAGTATGAAGAAAGAAGAAGTAGTTCAGGCTGATAAAGAATATTATATGGATGTTTATGGTGATCGAATTCCTTTAGTAGCCAAGCGGGGTCAAGGAGTTTATCTATATGATGAAGATGGAACTGAATATTTAGATTTTGCTGCTGGAATTGCAGTTAATGCTTTAGGCCATAACCATCCTCAGGTTACAGAAGCAATTAAAGACCAAGCTGAGAATTTACTACATGCTTCAAATCTATATTATTTTGAAATTCAGACTAAATTATCTAAGTTATTAGTAGAGAACTCTTGCGCAGATAAAGTATTTTATGGTAATAGTGGAGCTGAAGCAAATGAGGGAGCAATTAAATTAGCTAGAAAATATTTTAAGAAACAAGGAAATAATAAATATAAAGTAATAGCAGCCAATCAATCATTTCACGGTAGAACACTAGCTACCTTAGCTGCTACAGGACAAGAAAAGTATCAAAAACCTTTTACCCCGTTACCTAAAGGTTTTGAGTTTGTACCATACAATGATTTAACAGCAGTTAAAGAAGCAGTTGATGGGAAGACAGCAGCAATAATGGTAGAACCAATTCAAGGTGAAGGTGGAGTTAATCCAGCTAATAAAGAATATTTAGCAGGATTGAGAGAGTTATGTGATCAACAGGATATTTTACTTATTTTTGATGAGGTGCAGACAGGAATTGGTAGAACAGGAGAGTTATTTGCTTATCAAAATTATGGGGTAGAACCAGATATCTTTACTTCAGCTAAGGCTTTAGGTAATGGTGTTCCAATTAGTGCTATTTTAGCTAAAGGAGAAGTTGCTAATGCTTTTGAACCTGGAGATCATGCATCTACATTTGGCGGGAATCCATTAGCTTGTAGAGCTGCATATGCTACATTAGAAAAGATTTTAGAGCCTGAATTTTTAACACAAGCTCAGAAAGTAGGAGATTACTTCAAAGAAGAATTATTGAAGTTAAATGATAAGTATCAGTTTGTTGAGGAAGTTAGAGGAAAAGGATTAATGTTAGGGGTAACGTTAACTTCAGATGTAGTAGCTAAAGATGTTATGCAACAAGCTTTTAATAAGCAGATTTTAATTTTAACAGCTGGCCAGAATACATTAAGATTCTTACCACCTTTAATTATTAACCAAGAGCATGTAACTAAGGTAGTCAAGAACTTAGATCAAATACTAAAAGAATTAAGCTAGTTGATTAGACAGAGGATTTCCTCTGTCTTTTGTATTTAAAAAAATCTAGCTTTAAAAAATGTTAGTAAAGTAGTATAATAGATAACAATAGATAATTATTTCTAAGGAGGGATAAAAGAATAATGATAACAACAGTTACTTTAAATCCAGCAATCGATAGAGAGTATTTTGTATCAGAGAATACTCCTAAAGAACATCAGTATATTTATACTGACCAAGATATTAACATTACTCCTGGAGGGAAGGGGGTTCTAAGTGGTATTAGTTTAAAGAATCTTGGCCATTCTGATGTACAGAATATAGGCTTTGTAGGAGGACGACAAGGTCTATTTTTTGAACGTATGGTACAGGAACATAAGATTACTACTAATTATATCTATACTGAAAATGAAATTAGAAACAATATTTTTATTATAGGGAAGGATCCAGTAACTTATACTCATTATAATGATTACACTTATCGTGTTGAACCAGGTGAAGTAAAAGAACTGATTAAACGATTTAAGAGAGGAATTGTTGATAGTGATTTTGTTATGATCTCTGGTTCGATTCCAGAAGGAGTTAACTTTAGTATTTATCAACGACTAACTAAGATCTGCCATGATCTAGGCAAAGAGGTTTATCTTCATGCCAGTGGAGAAGCTCTAAATAGAGCCTTACAAGAAGAACCTAAGGTAGTAGCACCTTATTTTAAGCATACTAATAAGATATTGGATAAGCCTGTCTCTGAATTTGAGGATTATATTTGGGCTGGTAAGAAACTGATAGAAGAAGGGGCTCAGCATGTACTATTGCCTTATCATTGTGACCGGCTATTATTTGATGGAGAAAATGTATATTCTTTATCACCTAAGAATTTTTGTTTAAGAAATTGGCTAGGAGCAGGTGAAGCTTATAATGCAGGTTTCTTTGATTATATAATCAAAAATAATTTTGACTTTATTAAGGCTAATAAGTATGCTGGAGCAGCTGCTTTAGATATAGCTGAAAAGAAGGATGTCTTCTTGAAGACAAGAGATGAAATCGAAAATCATCTAGATCAGATAAAAGTAGAAAGATTGGAGGTGTAACTGAGTGAGTACAGTTAAAAAATATATGATGCGAACCTTGAACTCAGTCTGTGCTAGTGATTCAATTTATAATGTAATTAAAGCAATGCATAGGACTGAAATGTCTGTTCTGCCTGTAGTTGATCATGAGAATAAATTTTTAGGTACTATTTATGGTAAAAATATTTTAAAGAATATTATTCCTGAAGAGTATGGTTTTTTGGAGAGCCATAGGTTATTATACGAAGTTAATCAGGCAGCAGAAAATTTAGATGATATTAAAGATAAAAAAGTAAAAGAATATATGTCGACTAATACAGTACCTATTAAAGAGTTATCTAAGATGGATAATTTAGCAGATATTATGTTAAATAATGATGAATCTTATTTATTTGTGGTTAATGAGGAGGAAAAGTTACGAGGTTATATTTCTCGGGCTGATTTGCTTTGCTATCTATTAGATGTAGGAGAGGATAGAAGATGAAATTAGAAGCAGTTCATACATTATATCAATTACAACACTGGTTATTATCTAATCAAGCAAGTAATAAATCCCTTTATATAGTTGGTCTATTTACTATTTTGGCTTTAGCTGTGGTACTAGTTGCTAAGAGATATAAAGTACCAATTGTAGTAGGTTATGTCTTCTTAGGGATGTTATTTAGCGTTAGTGTGATTAAAAATCTGCCTTTCTTAGCTGAAAGGCAGAAAGAATGGTATGCCTTTGCTATAGAGAATTTTGATTATGTAGCCGATATGGCTTTAGCATTTATTGCTTTTACTATAGGCAGTGAATTATCAATTAAGATTTTAAAGAGTTTAGGTAAAAAGATTGTCTTTATTGTATTATTAGAGTCTGTTGGTGCTTTTGTTTTAGTGATGTCTGGTATGTTGGCTTTAGGAAAGCCTTTTTATTTAGCTCTAATTCTAGGAGCAATTGCTTCAGCTACTGCTCCTGCTGCTACAGTAATGGTCTTAAAGGAGTATAATGCTGAAGGTACATTAACTTCTACTTTATTAGCTGTAGTTGGTATTGATGATGCAGTAGCTTTGACAATCTTTAGTTTTGCTGAACCTATATCTCTAATTCAGGCTTTAGGTTCAGGAAACTTGTCAATTTCTAATGCTTTCTTGCATCCTTTATTTGAGATAATTGGTTCTGTAATGACTGGTTTAGTCTTTGGTTTTATATCAGTAAAACTGTTAAGTGATTTTGAGGATAAGACTAAGAAGGTATTGACTTTAGTAGCAACAGTTTTAGGAGCAGCAGCTACAGCTGTCTTTTTTGAACTCTCACCATTGATTACTAATATGGCAGTTGGATTTGCTTATCGTAACTTTGCTAAGAAGAATTTAGGTATAGCAGAAGATATGGAGACATTAACTATTCCTTTATATGCCCTCTTCTTTATGTTAGCAGGAACCAAAATCAGAATTGGTGCTGTTACTTCAACTACTTTTTTAATTACAGCTCTAGTTTATACGCTAACAAGAGCTGCTGGAAAGATAGGTGGAGCTTCTTTAGGTGCTCGGCTAGGTCAAGCTGATGAGAAGATTAAGAAATATATTGGGTTAGGTTTATTATCACAGATTGGTGTGGCAGTGGCTTTAGCTTATACTGTGCAACGAGACTTTGCTCAATTGCCTAAAGTAGGTATGTTAGTCTTTAATATCTTATTGTTTACGACAGCTATTACTGAAGTAGTTGGCCCCTTAGCTACCAAATATGCTATTACTGAAGCTGGAGAAGCTACAAGTCTTGAAGTTAAAAATGGAGGATAAATAAGTTTATAACTTTGTCCCGCTTCAGGAGGAGCATAATTGTTAGTTAGGAATTTATACTATTAAAGGTGGCTTGATAAATATGGAATCAACAAAGAGATTGAGCCTTGTTGAAGAGATATATGAGTTTGAAGAATGGTTATTAATGAATCAAGTGGGAGATAAAGTGATTTATATTGTTGGTGGCTTGATTCTTGCAGCACTATTTATTGTTTTGATGGCTAAGAAATATAAAGTACCAATTGTAGTGGGCTATGTTTTTTTAGGAATTTTATTAAGTGTTGATTTAATAGAGAGGTTACCATTCTTAACTGCAGGACAGAAGGCTTGGTATGCTTTTGTAATAGGAAGTTTAGATTATATTCCTCAACTGGCTTTAGCATTTATTGCTTTTACAATTGGTAGTGAATTGTCAATTAAAATATTTAAAAATTTAGGTAAAAATATTTTTTATATTGTCTTATTAGAAGCTATTGGTTCTTTTATTTTAGTTACTTTAACACTTTTTGTTATAGGGAAACCTTTATATTTAGCTATATTGTTAGGAGCTATTGCTTCAGCTACTGCTCCAGCTGCTACAGTAATGGTTTTACAAGAATATAATGCTAAAGGCTTATTGACTTCCATGATCTTAGCTATTGTAGGAATTGATGATGCAGTAGCTTTGATTATCTTTAGTCTAGTAGAACCTTTAGCTTTGATTTTATATTCTGGTTCAGGTGATCTAGCTATAACTAATATTCTATTAGTTCCTTTAGTTGAAATAATAGCTTCAATAGGTATAGGGTTACTAATTGGTTATCTATCACAACTTTTTATGACAGGATTAGAAGATAAGACAAAGATGATCCTAACTTTAGTGACAACAATAGTAGGTAGTTCAGCTGTAGCAATTTTAAGTCATTTATCACCATTAATTACTAATATGGCAGTTGGATTTGCTTATCGTAACTTTGCTAAGAAAAATCTAGGTATAGCAGAATATTTAGAAACCTTAACTGTTCCTTTATATGCTCTATTCTTTATCTTAGCTGGTACAGAGATTAAGTTTTCTAGTTTAGGTTCTAGTAGTTTCTTATTGATTGCCTTTGCTTATACTTTTGCTAGAGTTGCTGGTAAGGTAGGAGGAGCTTCTTTAGGGGCTTGGTTAGGTGATGCTCCAGAAAAGATTAAAAGATATGTTGGATTTGGATTATTACCTCAAAGTGGAGTAGCTATTGCTTTGGCTTATACAGTACAGAAAGATTTTGCTAATGCTCCAGAAGTTGGATTATTAGTATTTAATACGCTGTTATTTACAGCAGCTTTAACAGAGGTCTTTGGACCATTGGC
Organism: Halanaerocella petrolearia; assembly: GCF_054657875.1. Taxonomy (NCBI): domain Bacteria; kingdom Bacillati; phylum Bacillota; class Clostridia; order Halanaerobiales; family Halobacteroidaceae; genus Halanaerocella; species Halanaerocella petrolearia. The sequence continues at coordinate 672,905 of NZ_BAAHXW010000001.1, read as the reverse complement.
TACTAAATATGCCATTGTTCAAGCTGGAGAAGTACAGAATTATGAAAATCAAGCAGAGTAAAAAGGACACGTTAGTTCGTGTCTTTTTTATTATAGTATTATGAATAAATGATTATATCAAAAAAGAAACCTCTAAAAGATCTATAAACTATTATTTAAGAAATTAGATTAGTGATGGAGGCGAGAAATGCCACATTCTAAAAAAATAATTTTTATTCTATTATTACTAGTATTTGTAATAGGTTGTAGTAAGGACTCCAAATTTCAACTACAATTTATTGATTATCCTAAGACAATAAGTGAAGGTGAATCTTTTACAGTTAAAGCTAAGTTTTTAGCTTTTAATAATAAAGCTGGAGATGTAAAGATTATTCTATTTGTTAAAGAAGTAGGTAGTAACAAAGAATTGGCTAGAAGAAGTATCAAACTTTCTAATAAGAATCAAAGTTTCTCTTTTGCAGGAATTAATTTAGAAAAAGTCAGTGATAATGTCTATTTTGAATTAAAGTTAATTAAAAATGGAGCATTTGAAATCGAAATTAGTACACGATCCCATCCAACTATAGTAGCTAATTTGCACACTAAGATTATAACTACGTATTTTGAAGATACTGATAGTGAAGGAAATGCTTTATATGCTGCTTGGGGTAATAATTTAAAAGAAGAAAATGATTATTATTGTGCATTACCTTATAAGCCTGGCTATAATAATAGGGTTTATCAAGGAATTACAGATGTAAAGAATCGTTGGATTGAGATTTATTATCCTAAAACTGAGAAGTATGTTTATGTTCAATGGGAAGATGTTGGCCCTTGGAATGTCTATGATCCAGAATATGTATTTAGTACTAATGATAAACGCCCTTTAGCTGAAAGTGGATATGATACAGGATGGAGTGGAGAAGAGCGTAAAACTAATGGAGCAGGACTAGATATTTCATATGAAGCAATGAAATATCTAGTTGGAACTGATGTACAAGGTAATTTAAATAAAGGTAAAATTGATGTTAACTGGAGATTTGTATTATGGGAGGAAGTAGAAGAAAATTCTTCACAAGATGCACCATGGCTTGAGAAGGTTAGTAGAGGTGAAGTTAATACAGAAATCTTGAATTTAGATAATAAGCCAAGAACTAATACTTTAGGAGACTTAAAGTAATAAGGAGGAGTGTGATGGATTATTTAGATGAGTTGGCCAAACCTTTTTTCTTTACAGGAGGAGATGAGGCTTGTTTAATTATCCATGGCTTTACAGGAACACCTGCTCATATGAGACAATTAGGAGAGTTCTTGCATCAGGAAGGAGATTATACTGTTAGTGGTATTTTATTACCTGGTCATGGGACAAGTTTAGAAGAGATGTCTAAGACAGACTGGCAGGATTGGCTAGAAGCTGTTGATCAGGAGTACCAAAAGTTAGCCAAAGATTATAGTCAAGTCTATGTTATGGGATTATCGATGGGAGGAGTTTTATCTTTATTGTTGGCCCAGGAGTATGATGTTGATAAGGTAGTTTCTATTGCTGCACCAATTAAGATTTATGATAAGAAGGCTTATTTAGCTCCTATTTTGAAATACTTTAAAGACTTTGAAACTTGGGAGGATAGTGAAGATAAGTATGAATATGATATAGGTTATTCAGGGCTGCCAGTAAAGTCGGTACATGATCTATTAAAATTAATAAGACTGGCCAAAAAGAGATTGGATAGGATAACTTCTCCTACTTTAGTAATCCAATCGAAGCAGGATAAAACAGTTAAACCAGTTAGTGCTGAAATAATTTATAAAGAAATAGCTAGTGATAGTAAAGAACTATTATGGTTAGATGAATCAGGACATGTCTGTACTATTGGCCCAGAAAAGAATTTATTACACAAAGAGATACTTGATTTTTTATAATTATTAGCTTTAGAGTGGTGATAAAATGACTAATAAGTTAGGTTTGAATAAATTAAATCAGATAATGACAGTTGCTGATAAGATATTAGTTTTAATTATTTTAATAATGAGTTTATTATTAATATTTTTTGCTCCACAGCTTGTGGCTGAAGAAACATCTAAGAGTCAAGAAGTAGTTGTTAATTTAGATAATAAGGAACTTGTTAGGTATCCTTTGACTAATAATAAACAGTTGAAGAAGATTAAATTTGATTTTGTTTTTGAAGGAGAAGATTACCAAGGAACCTTACAAATGAAAGAAGGAAAGGTAAGGTTAGAACGATTAAGTAAGGATATCTCTCCACTACCTATTCATGCTCAGATGGGATGGATTAGTCAACCTCATCAGATGATTGTTTCTATGCCAGTCAAGTTAACAGTAACTATTGAAGGAGAACAGAATAAAAAACAAGATGTTGACCTGAGAACTTTTTAGTTAAGGAAGGATTAAAAATCCTTCCTTATTTTTTTATCTTTCTTTAAAGTAGCTTTTAATTTGATTGATAATAATTAAAAAGTGTTTTGCTTCTTTAGCTGTATGTTCTGCAAAAAGAGGGTTAGTACTAGAAAGTAGTTTGCATTCAGCTAGTAATTCTTTGGTTTCTTCTTTAAATTGATGCAGCTCTCTAGTATTATTGATTACTTTGTCAGTAAAGCGAGAGACGGCAGGAAAGTTACAAGGGTTGGCTTGTAGCATTGATTCTAAATCTAGTGCTTGGTTATATAGATTATTGAAGTTTTGTTTAGAGTCTCTTAATTTTGCAATAAAATTTGTTTCTGAAGGGTCAATAAGGTGACAAAGGAATTGACTATGATCTTTCATGATTCTTAGCCAAAAAATCTCTTCGGCTAAAATAGCTTGAGAGAAGGTAAAGTCATTTTCTTGGTAGATAGTTGTTAAACTCATAAATTCTTCAGCTTCTCGAGCTGTATGATCGATAAGTAATGGATATAGGTTAGATTGTAGTTGGCATTGAATAATCATAGCTAGTAATTCACGTTTAAAGTCGAGTAGTTCGCTAGTAACCATCATACTTTCTTTTAGTAGATTATCATCTTTATTAAAAGGGGTTCTTGATTTAGTTTCTGCTTCATTCTGGAGTAGTTTAAGTTTATGTTGGAGTTTTTCCGTCTGTTCAATCAACTCTCTTCTTTGGCAAGGAAGACCTTGTTTAATAAAGATAGTATGTTCTTTAAATCTCTCTAACCAATAGACTAAGTTTAGTCTTTCGCGAGAAACTTCTTGATTCAAGATTAATTCCTCCTTTCTTTACACTTTTATGTAAAGTAGTGAGGAATATGACTGATATAATTTATTATTTTATGACAAAATAGGCCAACTTCAGAATAGAAGTTGGCCTTAGTTATTATTCTCTTCTACGTATAGTTTCTTCTCCATATCTAATAGCTAGCCAAGCTGTAAATAATCCTAAGACTAAATGTTCTACTAAATGTACTAGATTAGTACTAGGATGAGTAGATTTTATGTTAGCAATTCCTAATTTAAGGCCTGCTCCGTGAATTAATAACCAAGCTAAAGTAACAGTAATTAAGCCTTTAATTAAGTAATGATCAGTTCCAGTATAGTAGAGAATATAAGTGGTGACTACTCCTAAGATAATAGCTATAGAAAAATCATTAAAGGCTCCAATAATTAATGCTGGTAAGCCATTTACTTCTGTTTTAGGGAAGTAGGTGGAAGCAGCAAGTTGCCAGGTAAGATGTTGAGAGATATTTAATAGATACATTAAATAACCAAGAATATTTTTGATAAGGTTGGCCCCTATTCCAGCAACTGTCCCTAAAAAGATCTTATCTTTTATCTTCATTATATAAATTCTCCTTTCTAGAATACTCTTATATATTATTAGCAGTAGTAAGTATAAATATTTCAGATAAAACGACTAATATTAAAAAAATTGAATCAAAGCTTGAATAAAAATACAACTTTATGTATAATTATTAAAACAAGAGATAACAATTCAGGAGGTTGATATAGATGAAGGCAATCTTGGCTTTAGAGGATGGCCGTTATTTTATTGGTGAATCTTTTGGTGCTAGTGGAGAAGTAACAGGTGAAATAGTATTTAATACTAGTATGACTGGTTATCAGGAGGTAATGACTGATCCTTCCTATAAAGGTCAGTTAGTAACTATGACCTATCCTTTAATTGGGAATTATGGTGTTAATGATGCTGATGAAGAATCAGATGATGTTCAGGTATCTGGTTTTATTGTACGAGAGAACTGTGAGGAGCCAAATAATTGGAAGTTAGAAGGTAAGAGTGAAGATTATTTAGCTCAACAGGATATTATTGGGATTAAAGGAATTGATACAAGAGCTGTAACTAAGCATATTAGAGAAAAAGGAGCTATGCAGGCTATTATCTCTACTGAAGAATCTGATCCTGATGCTTTAGTTCAAAGAGCTAAAAAGAGTAAGATGTCTGCTAATGTAGTTGAGCAAGTAACAACAGATGAAGTTTATACTTTAGAAGCAGAAGAGATTAATTATCACTTAGCAGTATTGGACTTAGGAGTCAAGCAGAGTATTTTAGATTCTTTAGTTGCCCAGGGGTGTAAGGTAACAGTATTACCAGCTCATACTGGTGCAGATATGATTAAGGCTTTAGATATTGATGGATTATTAGTATCTAATGGCCCAGGCGATCCTCAAGATGTACCAGCAGTAATCAACACAGTAGAAGAGCTAATTGGTAATCTTCCTATCTGTGGTATCTGTTTAGGTCATCAAGTATTAGGATTGGCTTTAGGTGGAGATACTTATAAGTTAAAGTTTGGACATCGAGGTAGTAATCAACCAGTAAAGGATTTAGAAACTGGTCGAGTTTATATTACTTCTCAGAATCATGGCTATGCTCTGAAGGAAGAGAGTCTATCAGAGGAGTTAATTATTACACATAGGAATCTAAATGATGATACAGTAGAGGGATTAAAACATAGACATCTTCCTATCTTTTCTGTCCAGTATCATCCAGAAGCAGCACCTGGGCCAATGGACTCTGAGTATATTTTTAAAGACTTTTTAGAAGTTATGAGCCAAGAAGAAGCAGCATAAAAGCAATTGACAATTAACAATGTACAATTAAAGTCAAAGAATAAATGATAATGAATAAAGGGAATTAGGAATCAGTGTGAGAAACAGTCTGGTAGGAATTAAACCTTGTGTTTAATTCCAAAACAGGAAAATAACTATGTATTGATTTCTTACAATAGAAGATAAATATAATGTAGAGATTTGATATATCAAGCCTATTTGATTTGAATTTATTGTTTTAATTGCCAATTTTAAATTGCAAATTAATCACTAGGTTTATGTTTGCTTAGGCTCAAACTAAGACTTAGACTTAATTTTGTTTTGCTTTTTATGCTTTTTAACTGTCAACTGTTCACTGTAAACTGTACACTAAATAACTGGGAGGAGTAGAGTATGGAGAATACAGATATAAATAAAGTATTAGTTATCGGTTCAGGGCCAATTATCATTGGTCAAGCAGCAGAGTTTGATTATTCAGGTACGCAGGCCTGTAAGGCATTACAAGAAGAAGGTATTGAGGTTGTATTGATTAATAGTAATCCAGCAACAATTATGACAGACCAGAATATTGCTGATAAAGTATATGTTGAACCATTAACTTTAGATTTTGTTAAGAAGGTAATTGAACAAGAAGAACCAGATGGAGTACTGCCAACCTTAGGTGGTCAGACAGGACTTAACTTAGCAGTTGAGTTGGCTGAAGATGGCTTTTTAGATGGTAAAGATGTCGAGTTTTTAGGTACACCACTAGATGTAATTCAACAGGCTGAAGATCGAGATCAATTCAAACAACTTATGAAAGAAATTAATGAGCCAATTACAGAAAGTCAAATTGTAGAAGATATTGATGGTGCTCTTGAGTTTGCTCAGAAGAAAGGCTATCCTTTAATTATTCGACCAGCTTATACTATGGGGGGAGCTGGTGGAGGTATTGTCGATAACCAAGAAGAGCTAGAAGAGGTTGTTAGCCGTGGTCTAAAGAATAGTCCTGTCAGCCAGGTCTTATTAGAGCGAAGTATTGCTGGTTGGAAAGAAATTGAGTATGAAGTTTTACGAGATAGTAATAATAACTGTATTATTGTCTGTAATATGGAGAACTTTGATCCAGTAGGAATTCATACAGGAGACAGTATTGTAGTTGCTCCAAGCCAGACTTTACGTGATAAAGAGTATCATATGTTACGTTCAGCCTCGTTAAAGATTATTCGAGCTTTAGGAATTGAAGGCGGTTGTAATATTCAGTTTGCTCTTAACCCAGATAGTATGGAATATTCAGTAATAGAGGTTAATCCTCGAGTTAGTCGGTCTAGTGCCTTAGCATCTAAGGCTACAGGTTACCCAATAGCTAAAGTAGCAGCCAAGATTGCTATGGGATCAACTCTAGACCAGATTGAGAATGCTATAACTGGCGAGACAACAGCCTGCTTTGAACCTGCTCTTGATTATGTTGTCAGTAAGATTCCACGTTGGCCATTTGATAAGTTCTCTAAGGCAGATAGAAATCTAACGACACAGATGAAGGCTACAGGAGAAGTAATGGCTATTGGTCGTAATTTTGAAGAATCATTACTTAAGGCGATTGATTCATTAGATAGTGATATTGATTTAACTAGTGCTGACTTCAGTCACTTATCTAATGCTGAATTAGAAGAAAAGATTAAAGAGCGGACAGATGAACGACTATTCCTATTAGTGGATGCTTTAGATAGAGGAATTACTATTGAAAGAATAGTTGAACTGACAGGAATTGATACCTTCTTCCTTCATAAATTGGCTAATATAGTTGATTTAAAACAGCAGATAGAAGAAGAGGGTAACTTATCTATTGATCTGTTAGAAGAAGCTAAAAGTATGGGAATGGGAGATGAGTATCTAGCTAAGTTAGTAGATAGTACAGCTGAACGAATTAAGATGATGCGCAAGACATTAAATCTAGACCCTGCTTATAAGATGGTAGATACCTGTGCAGCTGAATTTGAAGCGAAGACGCCTTATTATTATTCTACTTATGAATTAGAGGATGAAAGTAAGACTACAGAAGGTAAGAAAGTATTAGTAGTAGGAGCAGGGCCAATTCGAATCGGTCAAGGTATTGAATTTGATTATTGTAGTGTTCACTGTGTGCAAGCACTTAAAGATGCTGGAGTAGAAGCAGTGATTGCTAACAATAATCCAGAGACAGTAAGTACTGACTTTGATACCTCTGATAAGCTTTATTTTGAGCCAATCAATCATGAATATATCATGAATATTGTTGAAAATGAAGATGTAGATGGAGTCATTTTACAGTTTGGTGGACAGACTTCAATTAATTTGGCCCAAGAATTAGAAGATAAAGGAGCTCCAATCTTAGGAACTTCTATGGAGAGTATGGATTTAGCTGAGGATAGGGATAAGTTCTTAAACTTACTACAAGACTTAGGAATTCCTTCTCCTCCTGGTGATAGTGCTACTACAGAGCAGGAAGCCATCAAAGTAGCTGAAGAGCTTGGTTATCCAGTTCTAGTTAGACCTTCTTATGTTCTAGGAGGTCAAGCAATGGAGGTTGTCTATAACCAAGAAGAGTTAGTAGAATATATGGAACGAGCAGTTAAGGTATCACCAGCACATCCAGTCTTAATTGATAAGTATATTCTAGGAAAAGAAGCTGAAGTAGATGCTATTGCAGATGGAGAAACAGTTGTAATTCCTGGTATCATGGAGCATATAGAACGAGCTGGAGTCCACTCTGGAGATAGTATGGCTGTCTATCCAACTCAGACTTTAAGTTCTGAATTAAAGTCTGAGATTGAAGAGTATTCGATTAAATTAGCTAGAGCTCTTGATGCTAAAGGTCTAGTTAATATTCAGTATGTAATTGATGAAGATGGTAAACCATATGTCTTAGAAGTAAATCCACGAGCCAGTAGAACAATACCAATCTTAAGTAAGGTTACTAAAGTACCAATGGTTAAGCTAGCTACTAAAGCTATGTTAGGAGAGAGTTTATCAGATTTAGGTTATGAGACTGGAGTAGTACCAGAATCAGACTTGATTACAGTTAAGTCGCCTGTCTTCTCCTTCTCTAAACTACCAGATGTGGATATCTTCCTTGGCCCAGAGATGAAGTCAACAGGAGAGGTAATGGGTACAGATGAAACCTATCCTAAAGCTCTATATAAGTCTATGTTAGCAGCTGGGTTTGAGATTCCTAAAGAAGGTAAAGTTCTCTTATCAGTAGCAGATAGAGATAAACCTAAGGCAGTTAACTTAGCTAGTCGACTAGATGAATTAGGCTTTAGCTTAACAGCCACTACTAATACGGCCTCTTACTTACAAGAGGAAGGTCTTGAAGTTACAGCAGTAGCTAAAGAAGATACATTAGATTTAGTCAAGAGTGGAGAACTTGATTTAGTCTTAAATACTCCAACACGTGGTAAGGTTCCAGAACGTTTTGGTTTCCAATTACGACGTAATACAGTTGAGTATAATATTCCATGTTTGACTTCTTTGGGTACTATAGAAGCTTTATTACAGATTTTGGATCAGGATATTGAAGACTTTAAGGCTTTAAGTTTAGACCAATACTAAATTACTAAGGTGATATCTCCTATAGGAGATATCACCTTTTTTAATCATTATTTTTAGATACTAATAGGTTTCCAGAAGTATCTAATTCAGCCAGGTTGACTTCATTCTTATAATCAGTAATTCCTTGGTTACTTAACTCTCTTCTTAGCCAGTTCTCATTTAAATTAACATGTTGAAGATTCTTCTCTATAATTACACCATCAATGATTAAAGGGACTGTTAAGCCTTCATATTGTGTACTAATATTTAAGTCACTAGGTTGAACAGGTCTTTTTTGTGATTTAGGAATCACAGATAGTTGGCCCTGAGGTTCTAACATAGCATATTCTACATCAGAAACCTTATCATATCCTTTCTGTCTCAATAAGCCCTTCATTTGGTTTAGACTTAAATCCATTTGTTTTAGAGCAGACATATCAAGTTGGCCATCTTTAACTAATACTGTTGGTTTATGTTCTAGAATGGGAGTTAATTTCTCTACAAGTGTTAATTTACTTGTTAAGACTATTAAGAAAATAAGTAATCCAGTTCCAAATAAGGCTTTAGTAGTAACTTTAGTAACTAATGGTTCTGCAGAAACAGTAGTTAAGACTATAACTCCTGCCATTTCATAGGCAGTCATTTGAGCAATAGCTTTTTTAGAAAGCATTCTGGTGCCAAAATAAGTAAAGAGATAAATTAATATAACTCTAATTGAATAAGAAATAAAATCTATCAACTATATCACTCCTTTAAGGTCCTGGAAAGACATCAGTTATATTCTTAGATATTTCTTTTAAGAGACCTAAATACTCAATAGAATCGTCATCTTTGTGTTTAACTAAAATTTTCAAATGACCTAATGCTCTTTCAAATTCATAAACTTCTGCTGATCCATTACTAATCTGGATTGCTAGTCTATTATCATGCCACTCTTTCTTTAATTTATCAAGCCTTTCATTAGTTAAGTCCCAATCTTCAGCTGTAATAGATTCTTCAATATTACTTAAATTATCAACTAGAAGTTTATCTGGCAAAGACATCTGTAATATGCCCCATAGAACTATAAAAGCAATTATCCAACAGAACATAATAATATAGCGGGTACTTAAACGATCAAACATGCTTTCACCTCCCAAAGATATTACTTATTTTATTCTAATCCATGTTCACCTTCTTTTTCATTCCTTTGTTGTTTTAAAGAAACATAAAGATTACCTGTTGTATCTAAACCTGCATAAAAGACTTTTTTAATATCATTTATTCCTTTGTTTGAAAGTTCTGTAATCAGCCATTTTTCATTTAATTCTGCATCATGTAAATTTTCCTTCATTATTTCTCCATCAATTATAAGATCTTTAGTCAATCCTTTATATGAAGTAGATAAGTTTAAATCTTGTGGAGTAACAGGTTGTTTTTGTGATTTTGGTTCAACTGAGACTTTACCATCAATCTCTACTATAGCAAATTCAACGTCACCTATATCAAAGATATTCTTCTTTCTTAATTGCATCATTAAATCATTAATAGTATAGCGAGTCTTCTTCATATTTTCTTCGATGATTTTTCCATTTCTGATTAGGACTACTGGTTCAGAATTTATATATTTTCTAAACAAGTGACTTTTTAGATGGAGGTAATCAGTTAAAAGAGTTAATAAAGCGATAACTGTTAAAACAATAGCAGCTGATGAACTAGTACTTTTGGCTCCTAAAGCAATATTAGCAGTTATTGTTCCTGCAGTAACTCCAATTGCAAAATCAAAGAATGTCATTTGAGCAATCATTTTTCTGCCTATTATTCTACTTAAAAGAAGTAAAAAAGAATAAGCTAAGAAGGTTTTTATAATTAGCACTATTTAAGCTCCTTTATTTAAGTATAATGTCTAAGTAAGTTAATAATTTCAATATATATTATTGGAATATATAATTTTATTATACTATTTTTATCTGTCACAGATGTTATCTCTCTACATAGAATGGAATAGGGAGGTGATGTTAAATGATTGAATCATTGGCTAACTATAATATTGTTACTCTTGGTTTATTAGCCAGTCTATTTGCTGGTTTAGCTACTGGTGTAGGAGCTTTACCTATCTTTTTTACTCGTAATGTTCCTAAGAAAGTATTAGATATTTCTTTAGGCTTTGCAGCAGGAGTTATGTTGGCTGCTACTTCCTTTAGTTTAATTATTCCTGCTATTGAAAAGGCTGGAGGAGGAACTACAGGGGCTACTATAGCACTCTTTGGTATTTTGGCTGGAGGTGGATTTTTAGATATTGTAGATAAATTCTTTCCCGATACAAACCTATTATCTAATTCCACTGATGAAGAGGCTAATTTAAGAAAGATTTGGTTATTTGCCTTGGCAATTACTATACATAACTTTCCAGAAGGATTAGCTGTTGGAGTTGGCTTTGGAGATGGTGATATTCTTAGTGGCTTAAGTTTGGCTATAGCAATTGGACTACAGAATATACCAGAAGGTTTAGCAGTAGCTATTCCTTTTGTTCGTGAGAAGATGGATATTTGGAAGGCCTTTGGAATAGCTTTAGCTAGTGGATTAGTAGAACCGATTGGTGGTTTGTTAGGTGTTGGCTTAGTACAAATTTCCCGTCCTTTACTACCCTTTGCTTTAGCTTTTTCAGCTGGGGCTATGTTATTTGTAATTAATAATGAGATAATACCTGAGGCCCAAAAAGATGCTACTTCTAATTTATCTACTCATGCTATTTTAGTAGGATTTGTAATTATGATGTTTCTGGATAATGTGTTGGGATAATTCTATATATTCTTAGCCAACTCTAGTAAGACTGTTCTATTTTCCTTAAAATATTTATTTAATTTACTAGCTGGTAAAGGCTCTTGTTTTTCTTCTTTCTCGCCAATTTCTATAGTAAATCCTGGTCTGTTGAACTCTTTAATAAACCAGTCCTTATAGCCAGCTGCTTTCTGGTCACTTTCTGTAGGTTTAACTAGTTCATAACCATTTTGAGCACTAATTCTTTTAGCTAGTTGATAGTCTCTTTTATATTCTTTAGCTTGTTGGTTATAGTACCAGTAAATTACACTACCACTACTATGGAAGGCTACTACTGTAAAGAAATTTTCTTTTTTAGTCAATTTAGCTAAAGCTTTACTCTCTGGTTCACTTAGAGGAGTTGGCCCTTTATAGTGAGCAAAATGGGGTTTATTTTCTGAGTCTAGCTCTTGCCAATGGGCTGGGAATTGTTTGTTTAGGTCAACGCCTCTTCCGTTTGCCTTCCAACGTTTAAAATTAGATTTTTCTTTATTAGCTTGAATATAAAACCCTTTGTTTTTAGGTGTTTTTTTAAGTCCATTGATTGCTATTTCTATACCATCAGGATTGAGCATAGGTATAAAATAGAAAGTAATCTTATTTAATATCTTTGTTAGATTATAATTATTAATTAAGTTTTCTTTCTTTAAGTTTCTTGTGTAGTCTTCTAATAATTTAAGGATTAGTAATGAGGTTAAATTTTCTCGACCATGGACTCCTCCTATTACAGCAATCTTTTTACTACCTGTACCCAATTTTAATAGATAAAGGTTACGATTAGCTATTGATTTACCAATAGAGGTTACTCTTATTGAATCATAACTTTTATTTAACATAGTTATCTGTTTCTTTAGTTGGTTATGATCATAATCAACTGTCTTTTTAACTATTATTTTAGGGGTAGTTATATTTTTTTCTAGTTGATCCTTAGTTTGATTCTCACTTTTTTTAGTCTGTGACTGATTTTGATCCTTATTAATTGTGCATCCTGCTAATGCTATTATTATAATCAATAATATAGGAATAAATCTATTTTTCATCAATATATTTTCACTCCAGTAGTAGTTTTATTAGTATTATACCCTGAAAAGAGAGTAGTATTAAAAGTAAGGTTTGATTATTAAATAAGTTCAGTAAATAAAAAAATAAAGAGGATTTTAATTTTAAGTATATAATTTAAGATATAACTATAGTTAATATTAAAGAGGTGATGATTAGAGTGGGGGAGCAGTCAGAGACACAAAAGAACAAGATAAGTAGGTTAAATTTAAGTCTTATGTTTGGTCTAGGTATAATTTTAATTATGTTAATTAGTAATCCTATTGCTCAGTTTATTATAGGATTTATCCCTGCCCAAGTAGGTGGAGATTATTTAAATCAAGGGATTGAGATTATTATGAATGTAATCTTAATTCAGATTCTATTACACCAGTTAATAATTAAAAGGTTTAGTAGGACTAAAGAGTCATTATCTGGTGAAGAGGAGACTGTTGAAGTTAGAGCTGATGCGACTGAAGGTATGAGTAATAAAGAGATTATCAAAAGTATTGGGCATAAAATTAGTAATCTATTGATTTATGGTCATGAATTATCAGCTTCATCTCAGGAAGGAAATGCAAAAGTAGAAGATACGACTGAAATGATTGAGAATATGACAGCTAGTATTGAGGAGATTTCAGCTAGTACAGAAGAAGTAACTAGTTTTGCTCAAGAAGCGACGGCTAAAACACAATTAGGAAGAGATAATATTGAAGAAACAATTGGTAGTATAGAAGAGATTAACCAAGCAGTAGATGAGACAGTAGATACAATGAAAGAATTAAATCAGAATTCACAAGAAATTGGTGAGATTATAGAATTGATTACTAATATAGCAGATCAAACAAATCTATTAGCTTTAAATGCGGCAATAGAAGCTGCTAGAGCAGGTGAACATGGTCAAGGTTTTGCAGTAGTAGCAGATGAGATTAGAGAATTAGCTGAGGAGACTGCTAATGCTACAGATGATATTATTAATATAGTCCAAGAGACACAGACTAAATCCAATCAGGTCTTAAATTCTTTCCAAAAAGTAGATAGTAGGGCTAAAGAAGGTAAAGAAGTAGCCCAAGAGACAGATCAAGTATTTGCTGAAATAGAACAGACTAGCCAAGAAACAGCTACTATGATTGAACAGACAGCTGCTGCATCTCAAGAGATTGCTGAAAATAGTGAACAATTGATGGAAGATGCAAGGGTTATTTCAGATATTTTTGATGTTGTTTCTAATTCTTCAGATGATTTAGCAGAATTGAGTAATGAAATACATGAATTAGTCAATGAAGCTAATGTTGATTCTGGAGATGGAGCAACTTTAATTCAATGGGATGATAGTTATTTAGTTGGAGTAGAGTTGATTGATGAACAACATAAGGAATTATTTAAAAGGATCAATGATCTGATTAAAGCTAATAAGTTAAATAAAGGAAAAGAAGAGGTTGAAGAGATTATAGAGTTTTTAGCTGATTATACAGTTAAACACTTTAGTGATGAAGAAGAGTTACAGCAAGAATATGGATATCCACACTATGATGCTCATAAAGATCTGCATGAATCTTTTGTACAGGATATAAAAGATTTCAAAGCTGAATTTGAAGATGGTAAAGCGGATACTGCTAGTATGATGAAGTTTAATAAACGGATTACACAATGGTTGATTGATCATGTAAAAGGTATTGACCAGAAGTTAGCAGAGCATATTCAAGAACAGAAACAAAAAATGAATAATTAATTATTAGTTGAAATTAAGCTAGTCTCTATATTAGAGGCTAGCTTTTGTATGTTATAAATATAAATTATAGTTAGATTTATAGTTGAGACCAAAGACAATCATTTATCTATTAGTTAAAATAGAATATAAGTTTAATAAGAAAGGGGATAAAATGAAGAAATTTATTAGAAACCTTTTGGTAGTAGCAGTTGTATCTCTAGTATTGCATGGGGTTTGGGAGTTTGCTCAGTGTGGAATATTTTATACTATGGAGGGTCAAAGCACATTTGAACAGTATCTACTAATGTTTAGTGCTACTAGTGGTGATGTAGGAATAGCAGTTGGACTTTATCTAATTTTAGTTTTTACTACTGGTAATCTTGATTGGTTGATGGAAAAGATGGACCGTAAAGATATAGTAATTAGTATTTTATATTCCTTATTTGTTAGTTTCTATTTTGAGGTACATGCTCTTTATCATAATAGATGGGGTTATAGTGAACAAATGCCTTTATTCCCAGGCACTAATATTGGTTTACTTCCTGTACTGCAATTACTTATTTTATTACCACTTGCCTTTATAATATCTAAGTATATAATAGAGAAATCAAATTAAATAATCTAACAAATTATAAAAGTACCAATTCTATTAAAAGGGGGATTGGTACTTTTTTGATATTATTGATTTATATCTACATTTTATAGGTTATTATATTATTTTTTTTTATGAAATATTATTTATCTATAGAGGAATTAGTAAAAAAATATCTAAATTACATATAAAGGTGATATTAACTGTCTAATAGTGAGGTGATGAATATAGTACTCAAGTCTAAATTTATTCAACCTAAATGTAAAGATGAAATTTGGATTAAGCAAGATTTATGGTACAAATATGACAGAATTAATGATTATGATTTAATAGTTATTAAAGGAAGGGTAGGAATAGGAAAAACAACTAGCTTATCACATTTTTTAAAGGAAAATTATGAAGGTAATATTTATTGGTATAGTATTAAGGATAAAAATAAAGACAAGATTAAATTCTGGTGGAGCATAATTGAATCTTTTAGATTTGAAAATTTAGAATTCAAAGAAGCAACTGCTGATTTGATTTCTAAGTTAACTACAGGGCAACTGAAAATAAAAAAAGTTATAAATAGACTGATTGATATTTTAGAGTCTAAAGCAAAGAAAGATACTATATTGGTTATTGATAATTTTCAGTTGATTAATACTAACCAATCTATTTTGCATACTTTGAGTTATTTTATTGAGCATATTCCTAAAAATATCCACTTAGTAATTAGTGGCAGATCAAACGTTGATCTGCCTAAATTATCTTATTGGAAGATAAAAAAGAAGGCAATGTTAGTTCAAGATAAAGACTTTTTATTGAATCAAGGGCAGATTGAGACTATATTTTTAGCTCAGTATCAAATCAATATTTCTCCATCAGAAATAGAAGAGATATATGAGATTAGTCAAGGCTGGATGTTAGTTATAGACTTGATTGCCACTAAGATGCAGTCAGGTAGTAGCTTAGAAGATATAATTAGTAATAAAGAAAATTTCAGGTTATTATTTAAATACTTAAAAGCAGAATTTTTAGATGTGTTGGCTTCAGATAGACCTAACTTAAAAGAAGTTTTACTTAAAACATCTTTATTAAAGGTTATTAAGGTAGATATTTGTGACAAATTATTAGAAACTAATAATTGTAAGCAGTTATTAGAAGAGCTTGTAGATAGGACTGGTTTAATCAAGAAGAATAATGGTAGTTATAAATATCATCCTATTTTACATAGATGTTTACAAAAAGAGGCTAAGCAGGTGTATGAATTTAATCAAGTTTATGATGATTTAAAAAAAATATGTTATCAGTTTAATTCCTTTGAGCAGTTAGTTTATTACAATATAAATAATAATAAAGAGGATAAGATTATAGAGTTAGTTTTAGAGCAGGGAGAGCATTGGATAAGAAATAGAAAATATGATTTAATTGCTGATTGTCTATCTCATTTATCTGATAAAAGTTTTCTTAATTATCCTAGATTACTTATTTATCAAGGTGATTTATATTTTTCTCAGTTAAAGGTTCATTCGGCTTTGGAGAGTTATCGACAGGCAGAAGATTTGCTAACTAGAAGAGAAGAATTGATCAATTTATGGTTAAGGATGGCTAAACTCCATGCGTGGGCCAACTCTAATCAATTATTTATTTACCTTAGAAAAATAATTGATTATAAAGAACAACTTTCTCTAGAAGATAGGAAAGAATTATCCTACTTAAAGGTTATTGCAAAGATTATTAAAGGTGAGCTAAAGAAAACAAATTCTTTATTAGAAAGTTACCAATTCAAAGATAGTATTTACTATGAATTAAAGGCTAATTTATGTTTTATGCAAGGCGATTTTACAGAGGCTCACAATTTCTTAGAGAAAATATCTAATAACCAGTTGACTGATTATTTACTATATAATACTATCTTATTACCTATTCATATTAATCTGTTTACTGGGAATATCTATCAAGCACAACAGTATATTTGGGATAGATTAGATGTAAATATTTCATTAATTAAATCCTTTGCTAAATATTATCTCTTACAGACAAAAGAATTATTACAGATAGGAGATTTAGATAAATATAAAATAGAATATAAGAAACTTTTGGATCAGATTAATGATTGCCCTTTTGCAGCTTCTTTATATAGAATGGAACTATTAACTGTATTAACTTTCTCTTCTGCTTTTGTTGGAGACTGTAAAACAGGAATTAACTATGCTAAGCAGGGATTAGAATATATTAAAAAGAGAAAGGATAATTTATATAAGGCCGTCTTCAAAAAAGGATTAGGGCTTAATTATTGTTATAGTGGTCAGGGACAGAAAGGTGTCAGGTTGTTACATCAGGCAAGGGATATATTTTATAATATGAATAATAAATTGGATTTAGTGACTACTGATCTGTTATTATCTTTAGTTCAGTATAATCAGGGACAGATGACAGAATTTAAGTATCACATTAAATTAACTTTAGAATTAGCTCAAGAGAATAATTATGATTATTTATTCTTAAATCCAACAATACCTGGTGTTAGAGATCCTAATACAATTATACCACTATTAACTACAGCACAAAAATTGGGGATTAAAGAAGATTATATAGAGCAGTTACTAGACAAGATAGAGGTTGATAGAGTAGATAGACATCCTGGTTACTCATTAAAGATTACAGCTTTAGGAGAATTTAAAATTTATCGAGGACAAGAAGAAGTTGGCCCTCAAGAGTGGAAACGAAGAAAGGCTAAAGAGTTATTTAAAATATTGTTAGTCAAAAAAGGGGAGTTTATATCTAGAGATAAAATATGTCGACTATTATGGCCCAATAAGGAGCTAAAAATAGCTAAGCGAAATTTTTATGTAGCTTTGAGTAGACTGAATAAAGTTTTAGAACCTAATAGATCTAAAGGTGATGATACTTTCTTTATTATTAATGATAATTCGTCATATAGATTAAATGATTCTATTACTTGCTTTTATGATGTTGAAGTCTTTGAAGAGCTAATTGAAATAGGAAAGGATACTAACAATGAGTCAATTAAGATTAATTATTATAAACAGGCTCTTAAGCTTTATCAAGGTCAATTTTTAGAGCAGAATTTATATGATAGATGGACAGCAAGAGAACGGGAAAGATTAGATAAGTTATTTTTAGATGCTGCGTCTAAATTGGTAGAGTATTACTATCAGAATGAAGAGTATAAAGTATTAATTGAATTAGCTGATCAGATTTTGAAGATAGACAATTATTTTGAAGAAGCTTATCTTTACAAATTGAAGGCTTATATTCAATTAGGGAGGCGTGATTTGGCAATTAAGACTTACTTAGAATGTGAGAATACTTTAAAGCAAGATCTAGATATTCAACCTAACTCTGATTTAAAAGAATATTATTACGCAATGACTATTTAAGAGTATCTTTATAAGGATACTCTTTTTTTAATGCTGGTTTAAATAAGTAAAATTTGAAATATATACAAAGTATGATATAATTAGTAATAATAACTAATACTAATTATTAAATATAGTAATATGAGAATGAAAAGTTGGAGGTATCTATAATGAGAAATAAAAAGTATAGCCCCCCAAAGTCATATAATGATTCATTGAATAAGCCAAACTTATTAAAGAAATATAAACAGGCTAAAGATGTTTCTTTAACAATAATTCAGGCTAAATTAGGTTCAGGAAAAAGTATCAGTATAGCTGATTTTCTAAAGAATAGTTATGAAGATAATTTTTATTGGTATAATGTAGATAAGGAATCATTTGACCAGCAGAGTTTTTGGTTTGAATTTATAGAAACTTATAAAGATGATATAGATTTTGATAGTTCTTTAGTAACTTCTTTAAGAAAAGGAAAGATAGAGATAAAAGAATTTATCAATCAATTAATTAATTCCTTAATTAGTAACTTTAGAACAGATACTTTTTTAGTTGTGGATAACTTTAATCTGTTAATGCAAAATAAAGATTTATTAGCTTCAATTACTTATTTTATAGATAGTTTGCCAGATTTCTTACATATGATAGTTATAAGTCGATCCAAAGTTAATTTACCTAAATTATCTTATTTGAAATTAAAAGAGAAAATATTATTAGTTGAAGATAAGGATTTCATTTTTCAGCCAGAAGAAATAAAATATTTTTTAAAGCATGAGTATGATGTGACTATCTCTTTACTTCAAGCTAAGAAGATATTTGATATAAGTGAAGGGTGGATATTAGCTCTTGATGTTATCGGCGAGTCATTACAATCAGGAAATAATTTAGATGATATCTTGGCCAATAAAAATCAAGAATTTGCAGGAGTATTTGACTATTTACGTTATGATTTATTAGAAGAAATAATTGAAAAGAAACTACTTTTGAAAGAGTTTTTATTTAAAACTTCAGTACTTAGAGAATTAAAAGTTGATATCTGTAATCAGTTATTGGATATTGGTAATAGTGAAGAAATATTGGACTATTTAAATAAAAGAGTTGGATTCATCTATAAAATAGATGATGATAGATATAAATATCATAAATTATTTAATGAACTATTAAAATATGAAGCTAGGAAAGTATATGATTTAGAGCTATTACATCAGCAGGCAGAGGATATATATAAGGAGGATAGTTTATGGGAAGAATTCATCTATCATAACCTAAAGATGAATAAAGAAGAAAAAATAATTAAATTGATTATTAATAATTATGATAAGTTAATAGAAGAAGGTAGATGTGACCTTTTAAAACATACTTTAAAAAAATTATCAGATAAAGCTTTTAGAGCTTACCCAATGTTATTTATCTGTCAAGGGGATATATATTGTTACTCAGAAGAATTCTCTTCTGGTCTTGAAAGTTATTTAGAGGCTAAAAAATATTTTCCAGATGATAGTAAAGGCTACATTAAGGCCTTAATTAAAATTACTGAGCTTTATTTTTTCTTAAATTCAACAGAAGGATTGAAGTATTTTAATCAGTTAAGAGAATATAGTGCTATATTTTCTCCAAGTCAAAGACGAAAAATAAAGAAATTAAATATTATTGCTAAGTTTATGCAAGGGAAAATAGTAAAGGCTCAGCTATTATTAAGAAGATTAGAAGATAAAGATGATCTTTATTATGAATTAAAAGCTATTATATTATTTATTAAAGGTGAATTTGAAACTAGTAAAAGATGTATAGAACAAGTGACATCAAATAAAGATAGAATATTTGATTATTGGATGGTGTATACTCTCTTTTTACCTTTATATATTAAATTATTTACTGGACAAGTTTATAAGTGTCAAGACTATGTATGGCATAATTTTTTAGATATGAGTAGTGATTTGAAAAGTCTAGCTGAATATTATTTGTTAGGAATTCAAAAGTTTCTTAAAGTTAATAAATATAGCTATCAGGATAAATATGAAGGGTTATTAAATGTTATTTCTGGTTCATCTTTTGAATTGAATTGGTTTAGATTACAGTTATTAATTCATATTGCTGTTTGGGAAGCTTTTTATGGTAATCCAAAACAAGGGATAGAATATGGCAAAAGAGGATTAGAATATGTTAAGAACTCTCAAAATGAGTTTTATAGAGGTAACTTGCTTATAGGTTTAGGAATTAATTATTATAGTTTAGATAAATTAGATAAAGCTTATCAAAGCTTGCAACAGGCTAAGAAGATATTTTCTAAATTTAATAATCAAATATATTTGTTTTATATATTGTTGTGGTTAGTTAGAGTCAGTTATAAAGATAAAACTGATAATAAATTTGAAGAATATATGAGAGAGTTACTTGAATTAACTAAGAATAACTCCTATGATAATTTATTTTTACAACCAGGAGGTATATTAGGAACTAAAGATTCTGGTAAATTAATTCCTTTGCTATTTGCAGCTAGAGAAAGAGGGATTGAAGTTGATTATATCAATAAATTATTAAATAAGATGAATCTTAGAGAGAGAAATAGACATCCAGGATATTCATTGAGAATTAGTGCTTTAGGGGAGTTAGAGGTTTCTCGAGGTCAAGAGAAGATTACTTCAGATGAATGGAAACGAAAAAAGGCTAAGGATCTATTTAAGTTATTATTAGTAAACCAAGGTCAATTAATTTCTAGAGAAAAAATATGTTATTTATTATGGCCAGATAAAGATAAGAAAGCAGCTGAAAGGAATTTTTCAGTAACTTTGAGTTTTTTAAATAAAGTTTTGGAGCCAAATAGAAAAAGAGGACAGACTCCATTCTTTATTTTTAAAAGGGTCCATTCATATCGGCTAAATAGTCAAGGTGTTTATTATTATGATGCTAATCACTTTAGAAAAATGATTAGTAATGGAAAGAAAGCTGATAAAAAAGCAGTTAAAATAAATTATTATCAGCAGGCTTTTGATTTATACCAAGATGGTTTTTTAACCAATGATTTAGATAAAGAGTGGATTCAAGAAGAATATAGCAGGTTAGAGTTGTTATTTTTAGAAATAGCAGATGAATTATTAAAGCATTATTATCAACAACAGAATTATAAAATTGGTTTAGAAGTAGCAGATAAAATTTTAAAAGTTAATAAATGTTATGAATCAGCTTACTTTTATAAGATGAAGATATATTTTCAATTAAATAGACGAGAGTATGCTATTAAAGTTTATCATAAATGTAAGGAAACATTAAAACAAAAGTTAAGTTTGACTCCTAATAGTAGTATAAAACAGTATTATAGATCTATAACTTCTTAGAAGAAGGGTTAACTTGGCCTTTCTTCTATTTTTATAATATACATTAATATTCTGTCGAAAGATGTAAATTAGACAAAAAGATTCAAATTAATTGTAATTATTTTGTTTTGTAACAGTATTGTAAGTGATTTGTTGTCAATTAGAAATAGATATATGTTAGAATTTGAGTGACAGATAATAAAGGACAAGTTATTTATTACCTTTTTTAAGAAGAGAGGAGATGATTATCATGTTGAATAAAGATAAAGTTCTAGAAAGTAATATAGATGAATTAAAGGAAGACATGGTAAAGTTGGTCCTAAAGAAGGGAAGTTTACTTGATGAAGAAGTGCAGCAGTTGAGTAGGTTATTAGATAGAGAGATAGTAAAGTTTTATGAAAGTACTTATGTTTGCGAGTAATTATACTTTAGCTATTTATAATTAAATTAAGGCTAGGGGGCCAGTATATGTTCTCATCTATCAGAGAAAAGTTATCTATTAAACAGAAGATAACTGTTAGAGCTAAGTTATTAATTATGATTCTGATTCCTTTTTTAGTAGCAGTAGCTTGGATGGTTGATAATAGTCAAGACTTAGTAGTTGATAATATTTCATCTTATGTAGAAGATAATGGCTTAAATCAGGTTAATAATGATTCTAAGATGATTAATAATTGGTTAGAGGCTAAAAGAAATGAATTACAAGTTATAGCAAGATCATTGAAGTTAAAAGAAGGTTGGAGTAGTAGTGATAGTTTGGTCTGGCAACAGGTCAGGAGAGCAAATCAACTATCAGGAGATAGTTTTACTAGCTTAATGTTGGTTAATAAGAATGGACAAGCCTGGCTAAGTAAAGCTAATAAAAAATATGATTTTAGTGACGAACCGGAATTTAAAAAGATCAAAGATAAGTCGAAGATGGTAGTTACTGATCCTTTTTATTCAGAATTAAGTAAGAAGTATATGGTGCTTATGGCTTTACCAGTAAAGGATGGAAATAATCAAGTAATAGGTTATCTAGCAGGTAATATATTATTAGATAAAATAAATAAGCTAGTTCATAGTTTTAAAATGGGTTAGACTGGTTATGGTTACTTAATTGATCATGAAGGGGACATATTTGCTCATCCTAGCCAAGATATGGCCTTGAATATGTTGGGAACAGAAGAGAAAGAATCTAATGCTCAGATAAAAGAGGTAGCTAATAAGATGATAGCTGGTCAGACTGGTGTAGGAAGATATAGTCTAGATGGAATTGATAAATATGTCTTTTATACTCCAGTAGAAGGAACTAGGTGGTCTTTAGCTTTGACAGTTCCTACTAAAGAATTGATTACAATAGCTGATAGAATAATCCAGAAGTCTATAGTTGGCTATTTAATTCTAATAGGAATTGTCTTCTTAGTTGTCTTTTTGGTAACTCAACCTCTATCTAAAATGATAAAGCAGATTAATCAAGTTCTATCTAAAGTAGAAGAAGGTGATTTAACTGAAAGAGTTGATGCATCAGGTTTTGATGAATTAAGTAGAATGGCTATTAATTTAGATAAGACAACTGACTCCTTGAGTAGAGTGATTCGTCAGATAAAGGAATCGTCTTTAAATATAGCGACTGCCTCTGATGAAATAGCTGATAGTAATGAAAGGCTATCTGAAAGGACAGGGAATAATGCATCTTCTTTAGAAGAAATATCAGCTACTGTAGAAGAGTTAGGAGCTTCTATGGAAGAGATAGCAGAAAATACTGACCAAGTTAATCAGTTGTCAGAAGAGAATCTAAAGAAGGTAGAAGAAGGAGTCAGAGTAGTAAATCAGACTATTGATCTAATGTCAGAAATGTCAGAATATAGCGAAAATATTTCAAATATTATATTTACAGTAAATGAGATTGCTGCTCAGACTGACTTATTAGCTCTAAATGCATCAGTAGAGGCTGCTAGAGCTGGTGAAAAAGGTCAAGGCTTTGCTGTAGTGGCAGAAGAGATAAGAGAATTGGCTAAAAGGACTTCTAACTCTGCCAATGAAATAGAAAAATTAATTACTAATATTATTGATAAGATAGAGAATAGCAATGAATTAGTGAATAGAACAGGGAATATATTCAGCAATGTAGTTAAAAATAGTAGGCTAGTTGATAACTCTATTACAGATATTTCAGATTCAACTGAAAATCAATCAGCAGCTTTAGAGCAGATAAGTGAATCATTGGAAGAACTGAATATAAGTGCTCAAGATAATTCAGATATGGTTGAGCAAGTAACTGGATTAAGTGAAGATTTACATGAAGAAGCTATAGAAATGACCAATCTAGTTAAACAGTTTAAGGTTAAAGATAAAAAGAAAGAGAGTAACAAAAATTTAGTAAGAAAATTATTAGAAGAATTACAAGAGAAAGATAAAATTGATCCAAATGATTTTGATATTAACTTAGAGGAGTTAAATGTATAAGTTTAAGGCAAAGGCTAGAGAGGAGATAGAGAGGTGATTAAAGATAAAGAAGTAATTGTAGAGGCAAAAGATATTAACTCTGCTATTTACAAAGGCTTACAATTACTACAAGTTAAACGAGAACAAGTTGATGTGGAGGTTTTATTTGCAGGTAAAAAAGGATTTTTAGGATTGTGGAGTAAGCAAGCTAGAGTAAAATTGATAAAAAATAAAAAATCTGAAAAAGATAATAAAACTATTAGTTCTAAAGTAGAGAAGTTAACTACTAGAAGTCAAAGAGATTTGATTGAAATAGAAGATAATAGAATCCGATTAAAGGATATTGTTGATAACAAATATCCTATCTTAGGTAGTGAAACAGGGATAGATTTATATATTGAAGATAAGCTAGTAGAAGAATCAGTTATTTTAGCAGAAGATAAAGAAGTTAAGTTTGAGGTTAAAGAAGAAGAACCAATTAGTGAAATTAAAGTTAGAGTAACAGAAGATAAATTAAAAGCTTACTTGGAAGTCGTCTTAGAACCAGGGAGAAAGTTTAGACCT
Source organism: Halanaerocella petrolearia (assembly GCF_054657875.1). Taxonomy (NCBI): domain Bacteria; kingdom Bacillati; phylum Bacillota; class Clostridia; order Halanaerobiales; family Halobacteroidaceae; genus Halanaerocella; species Halanaerocella petrolearia. Next base: position 648,556 of record NZ_BAAHXW010000001.1, on the reverse strand, counting down.
AAAATTGTTCCAACCTCTAAACACGCTATAGACTTTATGATAGTTGCTAAAGAAGTAGAGAAAATAAGTCCAGAGCCTTTCACATTAGCAGATATAGCTGACAAATTAGAGGATTTAGGTATTAGCTATGGGCTATTAAATCATAATTTAGAGCAAGCTATAGAAAAACCTAATCAAGAATTTATAGTTGCTCAAGGTGATGAACCTGTTAAGAGTATAGATGGTTGGATTGAATATCAGTTTGGAGATAATGATAATAAAATATTAGGAGAAGATAGAGTAGATTATTTTACAGTCAATCAAGTCGATTCTGTACAAAGAGGAGAAGTCCTTGCTCTTAAGCATGAGTCTACTAACGGCCAAGCAGGAATTAATATATTTGGAGAAGAGATTGAAGTTGATAAACCAGATGAAGTAGAGTGGAATTTAGGTGATGGAGTAACAGTAATTGGAAATAAAGCAGTAGCTGATAGAGGTGGTAGGCCAGTAGTAAAAGGTAACAAGTTATCTGTCTTTCCAGTTTATCAAATAGAAGGTAACTTAGATATGTCAGTAGGAAATGTTAATTTTGATGGAGATGTAATTATTAAAAAAGATGTCTGTGATAACTTTGAGGTTAAGGCTAGAGGAAAAATAAAGGTATATGGTAATGTTAACCAGGCTTATTTAGAAGCAGTAGATGAAGTGGATATTAAAGGTAATGTAATAGCAAGTGAAATAGTGGCTGGTAAGTTATCTAACTATTATAAACAGTATTCCCAACTTTTAAGTGAACTAGGAGATTTGCTAAAAAATTTAGAAAAGGCAGTACGACAACTAATCAATGATGATAATATTGATCTAGCAGAAATAGAAGAGAAAGGTTATAATCAGGCTATACAAGTCTTAATTATATCTAAGTATAACCGATTACCTAAAGTAATATCTGATTTTTATGATTTGAATAATGAGATTGCAGAGGAAGATATATTAGAGGACCTTATTAGATTAAGAGATAAAATAGAGAGTTATTTTACTGAAAACTGTATCTGTAATATTGAGAGATTATCTACTTTATCTAGTTTAAATGAAGACATAACTGAAGTAATTAATTTATTGCAAGAGATTAATCTATCTCAACCTCATATTAAGACAAAATATATTCAAAATAGTAAATTGACTTCTAGTGGAGATATTTTGGTTTCAGGCAAAGGTAGCTATAACTCTAAATTGATTGCAGGAGGTAAGGTAGAAATTAATGGACAACCTGGTTTCTTTAGAGGAGGTTATATTAAAGCAGAAGATGATATAATTGTTAAAGAAATAGGAGGGCCCGGAGTTAGTGGAGTAGAGTTATCTGTTCCTGCTGATAAAAGGATTATATCAGATAAAGTTTATATTAATACCTTATTTGCTATAGGTAAAGGTCATTATAAATTTCAGAAAGACTGGAGTGATATCTCGGCTTATTTAGATGAAAAAGGTAAGATTAAACTTCAAGGTGGTGGTAAACCTTAGAAGTTGTTTCTTATAACTAAGTAGTCTCCCCTTTTTCATAAATAAATGTATATTGTTTGGCCTTGAATAGAAATATTCAGGGCCAACTATAAAAAGCTTTCAACAAGGAGGTAAGAGTATGGATTTGAATTTGGTTATTGGTGGAGAGGCAGGTCAAGGATTAAAGACAATAGAGCATATCCTAAGTAAGAGTCTTTTTAGATTAGGTTTTCATATTTACTCTAGTAAAGATTATATGTCTCGGGTTCGAGGTGGACATAATTTTATGAGTATTAGAATCAGTGATCAAGAGGTTTTTGGCCCAGCTGAGAGAGAAGATATCCTCATTGCATTAAATGAAGAGACAATTGAACGTCATAAGGATAAAGTAGATGCTAATGGATTTATTCTTTATGATGGAGAGGTAGATATTAAGGAGAAAGAAATGTTATCTATTCCAGCTAAGAAGATAGCTAGGAAAGTGGGTAACTCAAAGACCGCTAATACAGTTTTTGTAGGAGCAGTATTTAAGTTATTAGGTTTGCAATTAGAGATAGTTAAGGAAGTTATTGAAGAGCAATTTGCTGATAAAGAAGAAGTACAGGAAGTCAACTTACAGGCTTTAGAAAAAGGTTATCAAGCAGTTGATAGTAAGTTTGAGTTAATTGCTCCTTCTAATCAGAAAGAGAGGGTTCTAATTAATGGAAACCAAGCAGTTGGTTTAGGAGCAGTTACTGCTGGAGTGCAGTTTTATTCTGCTTATCCAATGACCCCCTCTACTGGAGTTATGAATTATATAGCCAGTAAAGAGAATCAGTTAGGTATTGCTGTAGAGCAGGCTGAAGATGAACTAGCTGCTATTATGATGGCTTTAGGGGCTTCTTATAGTGGTGTTAGAACAATGACTGGTACCTCTGGTGGAGGATTTTCTTTAATGAATGAGTCATTAGGTTTTGCTGGAATTGCTGAACTTCCATTGGTGATTGCTGAAGTGCAACGTCCAGGGCCAGCTACTGGCTTGCCAACTAGAACTGAACAAGGAGACTTATCTTTTGTTGTTAATGCTTCGCAAGGTGATTTTCCATTAATGGTTATAGCCCCACGAGATGTTGAAGATGCCTTTTATCAGACTTTTAGAGCCTTTAATTTAGCAGAGAAGTATCAATTACCAGTAGTTGTTTTAACTGATCAGTTTTTGGCTGATTCTAGTAAAGATATAACTGAATTTGATTTTGAATCCTTAAAGATTGAATCTGGTTTTATTTCTGATAAGGAAGCTCAAAATATAACAGATTATAAGAGATATGAATTTACTGCTAATGGTATTTCACCAATGGCTTATCCAGGCCAGATACCAGATGAAGTTGTTGTAGTTGATAGTGATGAACATGATGAGAAAGGTCATATTATTGAAAAGGCTCAAACTAGAACTCAGATGGTCGATAAACGGGCCAAAAAGTTAGATAACTTAGCTGCTGAAGATCTAAAAGAACCTGAGTATATAGGAGAAGATGAGGTTGATTATTTACTAATCTGTTGGGGATCAACTTTTGGCCCGTTAATGGAGGCTAAAGAGTTATTAGATAAGGATGGATACCAAGTAGGTATCTTATCTTTTAGTGATGTTTGGCCTCTACCAGCTGCTAGATTAGAAGATTTAGTTACAGGTAGTCAAGAGCTGGTAGTAGTAGAAGGTAACTCTACTGGTCAGTTTGCTAGATTGATTCAAGGAGAAACTAATATTTCTATTGATCATAAGTTATTAAAGTATGATGGTCGACCATTTACTGGTCAAGAGATCTACCGACGAATTAGAAAAGAGGTGGCTAAGAATGCTTAATTTAGATATTTATGAAGGTGATAGAGAGACTGCTTGGTGTCCTGGTTGTGGAGATATTCCTTTGCGTCAGGTTCTAATAGAAACTTTAGTTGAATTAGATTTAAAGCCATCAGAAGTTACTATGTTTACTGGTATAGGGCAAGCTGCTAAGATGCCTCATTATCTTAAAATTAATGGTTTTAATGGGTTACATGGACGGGCCTTACCACCAGCTATTGGAATGAGAATTGCTAATACTGAAATGAAAGTTATTGTTGAATCTGGAGATGGTGATACTTATGGAGAAGGTGGTAACCATATCCTACATAATATTAGACGTAATCCTGATATTACCCACTTAGTTCACGATAATCAGATCTATGGTTTGACCAAAGGACAAGCATCTCCTACTACTGGTCATGAAATTAAAAGTGGAGTTCAGCCTAATGGTATTACAGCTCGCCCTTTTAATCCTATTAAGTTTGCTGTAGCTATGGAGGCTAGCTTTGTAGCACGAAGTTTTGTAGGTGATCAAAAACATCTCAAAGAAACAATTAAGGCAGCTATGAATCATCGTGGTTATGCATTAGTAGATATTTTACAACCTTGTGTTTCCTTCAATAAAGTCAATACTTATGCTTGGTATAGTCAACGAGTCTATTCTTTAGATGATGAATATGACCCTACTGACTATGAAGCTGCACTAAAGAAATCAGAAGAATGGGGGGATGAGATTCCAATTGGAGTTATTTATAAAGGTGAAAAGCCTATTTTTAGAGATCATCATCCTCAATTAGATAGAGAAGCTTTAACTGAAAAAGAGCATAATCCAGAAGAATTAACTCATTTGTTACAAGAGTTTAAATAAAACTAACTGATATGGATATTATAAGTATTGAGTTACCTTCTATGAGTTTAGATTAAAAAGGGTCTAACTCACAAATAATACCAGGAGGTATTGGGATGAGTATCAAAGCTGAGTCGTTGAAATTAGCCATTAAGCTAGAGAAGAAAGGTCAGAAATACTATCAAGAGAATGCTGAGAAAGTAGATAATCCTTTGTCTAAGAAGACACTTAAGAGTCTAGCTAATCAAGAATTAGATCATATCGAGACAATTAAGGATATTGCTGCTGGTAAAGAGATTACTGATCATGAATTTGAACCAATTGATATTGAAGCTAAAGTACGAGAAGAATTTGAAAAGCTTTCTAATCAGGAACCTGAAGGTTGGGAAGAAGATGATGTTTCGATTTATGAACATGCTTTAGAAATAGAGCGAGAACTATATGATTTATATGAAGAATTAGCAGAGAAGACAAAAGATGAGAAAGAAGAGGAATTTTTTAAAGAAATGATGGAAGAAGAGATTAAGCATGCTGAGTCTTTAGAGAATGTACTTTATTACTTTACTAATAATGAAGACTGGTTGGCTACAGAAGAGAGTAAAGTATGGAACTGGATGTGTACTTGATTACTAGATTGAAGTTTGGGGTTAAGGTTAAGGAAGACCACCTTGGCCTCAGCTTTAATCTTGATCCAACAATCATCTTAATAATCAGTAGTTATATTTGATAAGGAAGGAGGGAGGCCAATGGTAACTTGGAGTGATGGACTGAAAATAGGAGTTGACAAGTTAGATAAGCAACATAAAAGATTTTTTGTAACTGCTAATTCTTTATTAGATAAATGTAGAAATAAAGAAGATGATCAAAAACAAGAAGCCGCAGAAGATTGTCTTTCCTTTTTACAGGGTTATTTTAAAGAACATTTTAGTTATGAAGAACAGTTTCTAAAGGAAATAGATTATCCTGATTATGAGAAACATAAGAAGTTTCATAATAGCTTTATGAATAAGATTAATAATATAAGTTTGGATTTTAAGCAAGAAAAGAATAAGATGAGGGTAATTATAAATCTTCATAATCGAGTTTTGAGCTGGTTTGAAGAGCATATTAAATATCATGATAGAAAGGTTGCAGATTATCTACAAGATTAAAAGTGATATAGGAGGTATGATAAATATGAAAATATTAATTCCTTTTTATTCAATGTATGGGCATACTTATCAGATGGCTCAGGCAGTTGCAGAAGGTGCAAAGGAAGTAGCTGGAGCTGAGGTAGAATTACGTAGAATTCCTGAGACAATGAGCAAAGCCCAACTTGAAGAGGCCGAAGCTTGGCAATTACAGCAGGAATTTGCTGATATTCCAGAGTGTACTTGTGAAGATTTAACTTCAGCCGATGCTATAATCTTTGGAACTCCTACTCGATTTGGTAATATGGCAGCTCAGATGAGACATTTTTTAGATACTACTGGTTCCTTATGGCAGGAAGGAGCTCTGATTGGTAAGATAGGTAGTGTATTTGTTAGTACTGCAACTCAACATGGTGGACAAGAATCTACTATTCTTAGTTTTCATACTACTTTATTACATCATGGTCTGATAGTTGTAGGATTACCTTATAGTTTTGCTGGACAGATGAAGATAGATGAAGTGACTGGTGGTACTCCTTATGGTGCTACAACTATTACTGGAGGCGATGGTAGTAGAATGCCTAGTGATAATGAATTAGATGCAGCCCGCTTTCAGGGTAGACATGTAGCAGAGATTACAGCTAAGCAAGTAAATAATTAATTTAAAAGGGAGTGGTAATTAATGTTATGTTATCAATGTCAAGAGACTGCTCAAAATGAAGGGTGTATCTCACATGGTGCTTGTGGTAAGACAGATAAGGTAGCTAATTTGCAAGATCTATTAATCTATACCCTAAAAGGAATTTCAGTTTATGGAGTTAAAGGTCATCAGAAAGGTATTCGAGATGAAGAAGTAGATAAATTTGTAATGGAAAGTTTATTTGCTACAGTGACTAACGTTAATTTTGATAGTGCATATTTTGTTCAACAGATAAAAGATGGTTTAAAATTAAGAAGAAAAATTAAAGAATTAGTCAAGCTTGATAATAAGTCTGATCTACCAGAAGTAGCTACTTGGACTCCTAAAACAGATGATGACTTATATAACAAAGCAGGAGAGGTAGGAGTATTAACTACAGAAGATGAAGATATTAACTCTCTACGAGAGTTATTGATTTATGGTTTAAAAGGTGTTGCAGCTTATGCAGATCATGCTTATGTATTAGGAAAAGAAGAAGAGGAGGTTATGTCCTTTTTACATCAAGGGTTAGCTGCTACTATAGATGATACTTTAAGTGCAGATGATTTAATTAGTTTAGTAATGAAGTGTGGTGAGATTGGAGTCAGTACTATGGCATTACTTGATCAGGCCAATACAGAAAGTTATGGTCATCCAGAGCCAACAACAGTCAATTTAGGGGTTAAGGATAGACCTGGAATTTTAATCAGTGGTCATGATTTAAAAGATTTAGAAGAGTTATTAGAGCAGACTGAAGGGACTGGAATTGATATTTATACTCATGGAGAAATGTTACCTGCCCATTCTTATCCTGAGTTTAAAGAGTATGATCATTTTATAGGTAACTATGGTGGTTCTTGGTGGAAACAGACTGAAGAATTTGCCAATTTTAACGGGCCAATTGTAATGACTACTAATTGTCTTGTTCCTCCTAAAGAGTCATATAAAGAAAGAGTATATACAACTGGATTAGTTGGATTTCCAGAAATAAAACATATACCTGATAGATTAGAGGAAGGTCAGAAAGACTTTTCAGAGGTTATAGAGCATGCTAAAAGATGTAATCCTCCTGAAGAATTAGAAACTGGTGAAATAACTGGTGGTTTTGCTCATAATGCAGTTATGAATGTAGCAGATAAAGTAGTGGAAACAGTAAAGAATGGAGATATTAGTAGATTCTTTGTAATGGGTGGTTGTGATGGACGCCATAATGATAGAGAATATTATACTGAATTTGCTAAGTCATTACCTGAAGATACAGTTATTTTGACAGCTGGCTGTGCCAAATATAGGTATAACAAGTTAGATTTAGGTGATATTGGTGGTATTCCAAGAGTCTTAGATGCAGGTCAATGCAATGACTCATATTCGTTAGTTGTAATTGCTCAGAAGTTAGCAGAGGTTTTTGAAGTAGATGATATTAATGAATTACCTATTTCTTATAATATTGCTTGGTATGAACAGAAAGCTGTATTGGTTCTATTGGCTCTATTATCGTTAGGAGTTAAAAAAATACATTTAGGGCCAACTTTACCAGCCTTTTTATCAGAGAATACTGTTCAGCTATTAGTTGAAGAATTTGATTTAAGTCCTAACTCTACTGTAGATGAAGATTTAGAAGAAATGTTAAATTAAAATGATTTAATTTCTTAAGCAATCAGCCTGATTTTAAGATCAGGCTGATTATTATTTAAAAAGGAAGGAGGTAAAATCTATGAGAGTTGGAATAATTGGAGCTGGCCCAGGTGGATTAGCTGCAGGCATTTTGCTTGCTAGTAATGGAATTGATGTTACTATTTATGAAAAAAGAAGACAGGTTGGAGGAAGAAATGGTTCATTTTAAGAGGCATGTGCAAGGTGGTTTGAACCAATTATCTAAAAATTAATATCAAATGTTATCTCAAGTTTAAATCAAAAATTGGTTAACTATAATGATACCGGTGAAGAAATAGCTGTTATTGGTCAAAAGTATAATCTGGCTGTAATTATTGAAGTGAGAAATTTTAAGGCAGTAGTTATTACAGTAATTGATAAAGTTAATATCCATATTAAGGATGGAACTAAATTAGAGAGGATAATTTAGTATGAATTATTATTTATTTAGGAAGGGTGATTATTATAGTAGACTTTATTAAACCAGTATTAGTTATTAGTAGATGCCTAGGTTTTGCACCATGTCGTTATAATGGAAAGCAGATTAATGATCAGTTTATTGAGAAACTAAGAGATTTTGTTGAGATTATTACTGTCTGTCCAGAGGTTGAAATTGGCTTAGGTGTACCTCGCTCCCCAGTTAGACTAGTAAGTGTAGATGATCAATTAAGGTTAGTTCAGCCGGCTAATGACAGAGATGTAACTGGAGATATGAAAGAATTTAGTCAGGATTTTTTCAATTCACTTACTGAAGTTGATGGTTTTATTCTTAAGAATCGTTCTCCATCATGTGGGACTAATGATAGTAAGGTATATCAGGATATTGATGGTAAGATTCCAGTAGGTAAATCTAGTGGTTTATTCAGCAGTTATGTACAAGAAGAGTTTTCTGATCTGGCTATTGAAAATGAAGGTAGGTTAAAGAACTTTAGAATTAGAGAGGATTTTCTAACTAGGCTATTTTTATTGGCTCGTTTTCGTAAGGTAAAAGCAGCTAACTCTATGAAAGAATTAGTAAAGTTTCATAGTAGAAATAAACTTTTATTACTGGCTTATAATGAAGAGCAGATGCGTCAATTAGGCAGGATAGTGGCTAACCATAATCAGAATAAATTTGAAAAAGTAGTAATTGATTATGAGACAAATTTAAAACAGGCTTTATCTAAAAGAGCAGATTATAAGTCTAATATTAATGTATTGATGCATGCTTTTGGCCATTTTTCTAATTATTTAGTAACAGAAGAAAAAAATTTTTTCTTAAATACAGTGGGGAAATATCGTCATGGGAAGGTTCCTCTATCAGTACCAATAAATATTTTAAAGGCTTGGACAATCAAATATGAAATAGAGTACTTAAGAGAACAGACTTTCTTTACTCCATATCCAGAGGAGTTAGTTCAGATAAAAGATTCAGGAAAGGGAATAAATTTATAAAAACAGGATTTGAGTTACAGGGAGAATGGGAAGTAGTTAGTAAAGATGGTAATAAAATAACTGTCTTTGCAGATGCAGAGAGAACTATAGATGATAATGGCAATAAAAAGAAGGTTACCTATATCTATGATGTTAGTACCAAAACCAAAGAAAAAATGAAGAATAAAATCAATTATATCAGTTTTCATGATGAATTAACAAACCCTTATAATAGGAAGTATTATAATGTTTTATTAGAAGAGATAAATAATAAGGATAATTATAATCAAGTAGGTCATACACCACAAATAGTAACTTTATCTAAGAAACTAGGGAAAAGGTTAATTTATCAGAGCATCAACTAAAGCAATTAGTCTTATTAGCTAAGTTTCATGATGTAGGAAAGTTAACTATTTCTAATGATATATTATTTAGAAATAGCTATTTAAAAGAAGAGATAGTAGATTCATTTGATATAATGACTAATGAAATTGATTGTGCAGTAAAAAAGAAGTTATGTAATAAGTCAATTTCTTATCAAATAAATTTTTGTATTTGTAACAATATTGTAAGTGATTTGTTATAAATTAGATAGAAGTATATGCTATTATATAAAACAAGAGATAGACAAGAAATATGTAGTTGCTTGTTAATTAAAGAATAAAAGGAGGGGTAGAGTATGGACAAGTATGTTTGTACAGTTTGTGGTTATGTTTATGACCCAGAAGAAGGAGATCCAGATGCAGGGATAGAACCAGGTACTCCTTTTGAAGAGTTGCCTGAAGACTGGGTATGTCCGTTATGTGGTGTAGGAAAGGATATGTTTGAGCCAGAGGAGTAATATTTTATTCGACTAACTTATATTATTAATAAGGAGGCTAAGGTTATGGAGAAAAGAGGAATTTATAAGTGTCAAACATGTGGTAATGTAATAGAAGTTATTGAAGCTGATGCTCCTGATATTGTCTGTTGTGGTGAGGTGATGGATAAGTTAGAAGCTCAGACTGATGATGCTACTACTGAAAAACATGTACCTGTAGTTAATGAGTTGGCTGATGGAGTTGAAGTAGTAGTAGGAACTACTATACACCCTATGGAAGATAAACATTATATTACTTTTATTGAAGTATTAACAGAAGATAAAGTGCTTAGAGCTGAGTTAGATCCAAGTGATGAACCGAAAGCAGAATTTAAAGTTGATAAGTCAGAAATAGTTGAGGTTAGAGAGTTCTGTAATGTGCATGGCTTATGGAAGGCATAGAGTTAGTTAAGATTTAAAGATAAAAAATTAACAGGGAGGTTCAATTATGCCAGAGTTAAAAGGTACTAAGACAGAAGAAAATCTACTTAAAGCATTTGCTGGTGAGTCTCAGGCTAGAAATCGATATACTTACTTTGCTTCTCAGGCTAAGAAGGATGGCTATAGACAGATTGCTAATATCTTTTTAGAAACAGCTAGAAACGAGAAGGAGCATGCTGAACGTTTCTTTAAGTTTCTAGAGGGAGGAAATGTAGAGATTGAAGCTGCTTATCCAGCAGGAGTAATTGGTACTACTGAAGAGAATCTAGTGGCTGCCGCTGCTGGTGAGAATGAAGAACATACTGAGTTATATCCAGAGTTTGCTAGAGTAGCTGAAGAAGAAGGATTTCCTGAAATTGCAGAAGTCTTTAGAAGAGTAGCTATGGTAGAGGTAGAGCATGAGAAGAGATACTTAGCTTTATTAGAGAATGTTAGAGAAGAGAAGGTATTTAAGAAGGATGATGAAGTAAGATGGAAATGTGGAAACTGTGGCTATGTCCATGAAGGGCCAGAAGCTCCAGAAGAATGTCCGGCTTGTGCTCACCCACAGGATTACTTTGAGTTAAAAGAGGAAAATTACTAATAGTTAAGATCTGTAGGGAGAAACTATTAATAGTTTCTCCCTATTTATAATTTAGCTAGAGAATATAATAAAGACAGGAGAGGTTAAGATGGGAAAAGTATTATATATTACTGCTAATCCTAAGCCAGTCTCTGATTCTTATAGTTTGACAGTTGGTAAAGAATTTTTAGACTCTTATAAAAGGGAAAATCCTGGTGATGAGATAGTAGAGCTTGATCTATACCAACGTGAGATTCCTTTAATTGATAGAGATATCTTTAGTGCTTGGTCTTCTCTAGAAGAAGGAGGGTTTAGTGATTTAACTGAAATAGAGCAACAAAAATTAACTAAAATGAATGATTTATTAGAAGAGTTTATAGCAGTAGATAAATATATTTTTGTTACTCCACTCTGGAACTTTAGTCTACCTCCTATGATGAGAGCCTATATTGATAATATCTGTGTAGCTGGTAAGACTTTTGAGTATACCGATGATGGGCCAAAAGGTCTAATGACAGATAAGCAAGCGGTTCACATTCATTCTCGTGGTGGAATATATTCTGAAGATATAATTAAGGATTTTGATTTTGCCAATAGATACTTACAGAGGATATTCTCTTTTTTAGATATTGAGTTGGTTGATTCACTTATTATAGAAGGAACTAATCAATTAGATGAAGAAGAAGCTACAGAGATGAAAAATAAAGCTATAGAGAAGGCTAAAGGTCTTGCTCAAAAGTTGGCCCGAAGATAATTGAGAAAGAATTAGTAGAAATCTATTGCAAAAATAAGATTGATTTATTATACTTATAATAACAATTACATATTTGTACCACTAGGGGCGTTCTATATTATAGGACTGAGAAAGAGTTAAGACTCTAGTCTCTTGAACCTGATCTAGATAATACTAGCGTAGGGAAGTGGGCTTTTGGTAGGGTATACTTTATCTAGGTATATCTTGGTTTATTATGTTTGATTACTATTGAAATCAAAGGCACAGTTCCTTATGGGGCTGTGTTTTTTTATTTTTTGCGGTTTAATTATTGAAACTTGAAATTTTATGAGGTGATAAAATGAAACAAGTATTAACAATTGCTGGTTCTGATTCTGGTGGTGGTGCTGGAATTCAAGCTGATTTAAAGACTATGACTGCTTTTGGTGTCTATGGAGCCTCAGTAGTTACTGCTGTAACTGCTCAGAATACATTAGGAGTACAAGGGTTTGAGGCATTAAGTGGTGATTTTGTAGGACAACAACTTGATTCTGTATTTAGTGATTTAGATTTTTCTGCTGTTAAAACAGGAATGTTGGCTAATAGTGAGATTATAAATGTTATTACTAAGAAGATAAAAGAATATCAAATCAATAATCTAGTTGTTGATCCTGTAATGGTAGCTACTAGTGGAGACTTATTATTAGCTGAGGAGGCAATTGATTCTCTCAAAGAAGATTTAATTCCCTTAGCCAAATTAATTACTCCTAATTTAAATGAAGCTAAAGTGTTAACAGGAAGAGGATTAGATGAAGAGGTTAGTTTGAAAGAGTTAGCTAGTGAATTATATAAGTTAGGCGCCCAGTATGTTTTGGTTAAAGGAGGACATCAAGAGCAAGATAAGGCTAGAGATTTACTATATGATGGAGAGGAATTTAGAGAGTTTACTACTGCAAGAATTGATACAACAGATACTCATGGTACTGGTTGTACTTTATCTTCTGCCTTAGCCAGTAATTTGGCCCTAGGATATTCTTTAGAAGAATCAATTAAAAGGAGTAAAGCATATATAACTAAAGCTATTAGAAGGGGATGTAAAGTGGGAGCAGGTAATAATCCAGTTAACCATTTAGTGTCAGTAACAAGTGATGAGTAATCAGTAGTTAAGGATTTGCTTGTCACTTGTCACAATACTGTATATGGAGGGGATAGAATGAATGATATCTTGGCTGAAATTAAAGCAGAGAAGCCTTTAGTTCACCACATTACAAATAATGTGACTGTTAATGACTGTGCTAACATTACTCTTTATTGGGGTGGATTACCTATAATGGCTTATGCTCAACAAGAAGTTGAGCAGATGGTAACAGCAGCATCAGCTTTAGTTATAAATATTGGGACTTTAAACCATAAGCAAATAGATGCTATGTTACAAGCTGGAAAGAAGGCAAATCAGTTAAAGATACCAGTTATTTTAGATCCAGTAGGAGTAGGTGCTACTGATTTAAGAACTGAGGCTGCTTTGGAAATATTAAATAAAGTAGATATAGCAGTAATTAAAGGAAATGAAGGAGAGATTACTGTCCTAGCTGGAGGTCAAGCTAAACTAAAAGGTGTAGAATCAGTTGGGACTTGTGAAGATATTACTGATAGTGCCCAGAAGTTGGCCCGAGTCCAGGATACAGTAGTTGTAGTATCAGGAGCAGATGATATTGTAACTGATGGACAAGAAGTTTATAAAATAACAAATGGTCACCCATTAATGGGCCAAGTAGTAGGAACAGGATGTATGCTTGGTAGTACATTAGGAGTATTTTGTGGAGTAAATAATAATTATTTAAATGCTTCTTTGCAAGCTGTAGCAGCTTATGGTATTGCAGGCGAGAAAGCAAGTCAAGAAACTAGTAGACCTGCTAGTTATAAGGTATCATTTTTAGATAATATTAGTGAGATTAGTGACCAATATTTAAAAGCTAAGCAAGAGGTAATAGAGATAAACTAAGTGTAAGTTTTATTAACATCTAATTATTAATTTTTAACTATTAACTAAAATATGGGAGGAATAAAAATGACTCAAGTTACTAAAGCAAGAGCAGGAGAAATTACTCCAGAAATGAAACAAGTAGCAATTAAAGAGGGAGTAGATGTAGATTTAATAAGAGAAGGGGTAGCTGAAGGAACTATTGTAATTCCAGCTAATAAGAATCATGATCATATAGATCCTAATGGTTTTGGTAAAGGATTAACTACTAAAATCAATGCTAATTTTGGTACTTCTGAGGATTACCCTGATCTTGATAAAGAATTAAAAAAATTAAAAGTGGCTATTAAGTCAGGGGCTGATGCAGTAATGGATTTGTCAACTGGTGGTGACATTAATCAGACTAGAAAAGAAATTTTAGCTATGAGTGAGGTTCCTTTGGGTACAGTTCCTTTCTATCAAGCAACTGTAGAAGTCTTAAGAGAAGATGAAGCTATTGTTGATTTAACAGTAGATGATATTTTTACTGTAATTGAAGAGCAGGCTCAGCAAGGAGTCGACTTTATTACAGTTCACTGTGGTTTAACATTAGAGACATTACGCCATTTAAGAGAAGAGGGACGAGTAACTGATATAGTCAGTCGTGGAGGTTCTTTCATGGCTGGTTGGATGCTACATAATGGAGAGGAAAATCCTCTTTATGAATATTATGATCGCTTATTAGAAATAGCTTATGAGTATGATGTAACATTAAGCCTAGGAGATGGCTTACGACCAGGTTCGTTAGCTGATGCTACTGATCGTTCTCAGATTCATGAGCTATTGATTCTAGGAGAGCTAGTAGATAGAGCTAGAGAAGCTGAAGTACAAGTAATGGTAGAAGGGCCAGGCCATGTGCCTTATAATCAGATAGAGACTAATATGCAGATTCAAAAAGAGTTATGTAAAGACGCACCTTTTTATGTTTTAGGGCCTTTAGTGACAGATATTGCTTTAGGATATGATCATATTAATGCAGCTATTGGTGGTACACTAGCTGCTACTTGTGGAGCTGATTTCTTATGTTATGTAACTCCAGCTGAACATATTGGTCTGCCAAGTATTGAAGATGTTAAAGAAGGAGTTGTTGCTACTAAAATAGCAGCTCACGCAGCAGATATAGCTAAAGGATTATCGCAGGCTAAAGAGAGAGATAGAAAGATGGCACAAGCAAGAAAGAGTTTAGATTGGGATAAGCAGATTGAATTATCTATTGATCCTAAGAAAGCCAAGGAATCAAGAACTGATCATAACCAGAACTTACAGGAAGAGGATGCTTGCACAATGTGTGGTTCTTTCTGTGCTATGAAGATAGTAGAAGAAGCACTATAGTTTTTATACTTAAGCAGAACAATTGTAAGAAGCTGGTTATGCCAGCTTCTTTTTTATATAAGGAGTTTAATTCCCACTAAACCAGTAGAGCTTTTTATTTTTTTCTTGACATTGATAATGGGTTTCATTATAATCATAACTAACAGTGAAAATTATTATCAATCTAAATTTTATTTTCCAATACAGGATAAAATACAATTATCCTCCAGTTTATTGAGTATCTTTACATTGACCAAATAAAAACTAGGTATAATTGATGAGGTGTTAAAAGTGAAAATTTTAGTTACAGGAGGCGCCGGATTTATTGGATCTAATCTGGTAGCAGACTTATTAGAAATAGGATATCAAGTAGTAGTAATTGATAATTTTAATGATTACTATAATCCCCAGTTTAAGGAAAAAAATATTGTCCCTTTTATAAATAAGGATAATTTTGAGTTATATCGAGAAGATATATTAGATCAAGTTGCTTTAAATAGAATTTTTAAGAGAGAAAAGATAGATAAAGTGATTCATTTAGCAGCTATGGCAGGGGTACGCAATTCAGTTCAAAGGCCTAATTTATATGTAGATGTAGATATTAAAGGAACAATTAATTTATTAGATTTAGCTAATAAATACAATATTAAACAATTTGTTTTTGCTTCTTCATCTTCAGTTTATGGGAATAGAAGTCAAGTACCTTTTAGAGAGGATATGAAACTTGATTCACAAGCTTCTCCTTATGCAACTGCTAAAAAATCAGCTGAGTTATTCTGTAAAAATTACTATAATTTACATGAATTAAATATTTCTATCTTAAGGTTCTTTACAGTTTATGGACCAAGGCAGAGGCCAAATATGGCAATTAGTAAATTTACTCGATTAATTAATCAAGGTCAACCTATTCCTATGTTTGGTGATGGATCTACCACAAGAGATTATACCTATATTACAGATATAATTAAAGGAATTAAATTAGTTTTAGCTAGTAATCCAGATTTTGAGATATTTAATCTAGGTTCTAGTTCACAAATTAAACTTTTAGATTTGATTAATTTGATCAGTAGCAACCTAGGAAAGAAAGCTAAGATAAAAGAACTTCCAGAACAAGAGGGCGATGTGCCAGTTACCTATGCTGATATTACTAAAGCAAGAAATAAATTAAACTATCAACCACAAGTAGATATTGGGACTGGAGTGAAGAAATTTATTGATTGGTATCAGAGTACTAAAGATAGATTAGGTGAAAGACTTGGTAGTTAACGAGTTATTAAAAGCAGGTAGATTATTAATGGCTCATCCTGATCTATTGTTAGTCTTTGGGATAGGTTATTCCTTAGCTTTCTGGTTACGGTCAGTTGCTTGGCTAAAATTATTCAATAAGAAAAGAGTGACTGTTAGTAACTTATATTCTTTACATATGGTATCTTTATTAGTTAATCATCTCTTTCCTACCAAGTTAGGAGAAGTAGCTAAAGTTTATTTGTTAGGTCGAGAGGGTTATAGTAGTCAGAAAGCAACTTCAACAGTCTTATATAGTCGAGTGATTGATTTAATTTCGCTGCTAATCAATTTATTTTTATTTGTTACTTTATCTATCAAGTATATTAGTTTTGATTGGCAGTTATTTATCTTACCTGCAACTATAATCTTGACTATTTCTGTTGGTATAGTTTGGTTTAGTCACTGGCAATGGATTAAAAAATTTGAAGTTAAGTTCTTTAATTATTTAGCACAGCTACAGGTAGCTTTAAGAGAGATTAAGTTTAAACAGTTACTTAAAGCTATATTACTTACTATTCCTAGTTGGATGCTAGAAGTTAGCGCTTTGGCAGTAGTAGTTAAGGCATTAAGTTTAGAGATAGGGTTAATTCCTTTGGTTGTAGTTAATAGTTTTACTATTATGGCTCAAGTATTTCATATTACTCCAGGGGGAGTAGGTACTTATGAGGCAAGTATGTCTTTTGCTTTGAGTCTTTATGGTGTTGATTTAGAAACAGGATTAACAATTGCAGTCTTAACTCATAGCCTAAAATTTATTTATTCTTATTTAGTAGGTGGTCTCTTTACTTTACGAGAATCAATTAATTTAATGGATATAGTAAGATTTAAGAAAAAGTTAGTCTCTTAGAAAGGAGAATCTTATGCAGAAAGCCTCAAAATTTGAAGTTTGGGCAGCCAGAGCTTGGAACTTATTAAATGAAGGTAAGTCTTTTTATCCTATATTTTCAATAGGTATATTTTTATTATATCACTATCAGCAATGGACTAATCTTGGTTTCTGGCAGTCTACTTTATTGGTTGTATTGATTAATTTACCATTAGTTATTACTTATATTAGATATGATTTCCCTCTTACATTAAGGTGGTTTTTATGGATACCACTAGCTGGCTTTATAATTGGTTTCAATTATTGGGATTTAAAATTAATTGGCTTAGATTTAGGAGTATATTTATTCTTTACTGTTATTTTTTGGGGGACAATTTATTATCATTTACGAATTGGAACTACTTTGACTAATTTCACTCGTTTTTGGAAGTTAGTTCTAAAGAATAGTGACTCTACTAGTGGGAACTTTCAAGAACAAATTCCTAAGACGTTAGTTACAATTTTAAGCTTGAATTATAGTTATCTATATTTGACTGGACAGTTGACAATAAGAACATCGACAATTGCTATTAAATATATAATATTCTTTTTAATTACTGTTATAGGTTCAATTATAATTGATCATAAATTATTTAATTGGAAACCAGAGCAGTATCAAGAGTTGACTAATAATGTAGAAGTGACAGAATCTCTTACTAATAGAGTGATAATGATTATCATTGATGGTTGTAGAAAGGATCGATTAGCTGAAGCAGAGACTCCATTTATTGATCAGCTAAGAGAAGAAGGTACAGAGTATACAAAAATGGAGACTATCTATCCAGCTCGAACAGTAACTTGTTTCTCATCTCTATTTACAGGTACTTACCCTGATGAACATGGGATTAAGAGTAATTTAGTTTTAGATTTAGGGATTAAGACTGAAAGTATTTTTGATAAATTAAGAGAAGAGGATAAGAAAGGAAAATTATTAGGTATAGCCCATTTAATTGATGCTTTTGGAGAAGAAGATGTAGAAGCAATAACAGCTGTAATGGATAACGACCAGGCAGATGGGCACATAATCAAACGGGCCAAAGATATTATGAAGAAAGAAGCACCTGAGTTATTAGTTACTCAGTTAATCAGTACTGACCAGACTGGACATAGTCGAGGTGCTTTATATTCTGAATATAAAGAGAAGATTGAAGAAGCTGATAGACATATTAATGGTTTTGTCAATTGGTTAACAGAAGAAGGTTATATGGAAGATACTACTTTAATTATTGCTGCTGACCATGGACAGAGTGATGGTATTGGAGGACATGGCCATTTAGATGAAGGTGAAAGATATGTTCCGTTTATTATAAATGGACCACAGATTAAAGCTGGATTTAAAATAGAGGAGAAAAGAAGCATTGTATCTACAGCTCCAACTATTAGTTATTTGTTAGGTGTAGATTATCCTGATTCTTCTCGAGGACCAGTGCTTACAGAAGCAATTGATCAGTCGTGAGCTATGAGCTATCAGTCTTGAGCCAATTCAAGTTCAAAATCATAAAACAGTTCAAATATATATAAATAAGGCTTAGATTTTGATTGTAACTGGTTTGAATTAGCTCATGACAGAAGACATATGACTATATAAGTAAGAAAGGAAGGATACAGTGAAGAAAGTTACAGTTATCATTCCTGCTTTAAATGAAGAGGCTACAGTAGGAAAAGTAATTGAGAAAGTACCTAGAGGAGAAGTAACAGATGTAGAGTTTGATATTTTAGTTATAGATGATGGCTCAACTGATAAGACAGTTCAAGTTGCTAAAGAAGCTGGAGCAGAATATATTATTTCTCACAAAAAAAATTGGGGCTTAGGAGCTACAATTAGGCAAGGTTTAAATTGGGCCTATCAACAAGGTGCAGATATTGGAGTAATGATTGATTCTGATAATGAGTATCCAGCTGATGAGATTGATAATTTAATTGAACCTATTTTAGATGATAAAGCTGATTATGTATTAGGCTCTAGATTTATGAAGAAAGTTAGAGGCATGGTACCAATCAGAAGAGTTGGTAATTATTGTTTTACTTTACTACAGTCTATGCTATTAGGAAAGTGGATTACTGATGGACAGACTGGAATGAGGGCCTTTAGTAGAGAAGTAATGGGAGATTTTAGAATAATTCATGACTATAATTATGCCCAAGTAATTACTCTTAATATCTTGCGGCAAGATTATAGGTTGGCCCAGGTTCCTATTAGTTATTCAGTACGACAGACTGGAGATTCATTTATTAAATTCAGGGAATATATGACTAAAGTAGTTCCTGCTATTTTTAAGGAGATGACTACTGCACCTGAGTTAGATATTGATAGTGAAAAGGGGGCAGTTAAAGTAGAGGGTAGTAAATCATAAAACTCTATTTAACTATTAACTGTCAACTATTTAACTATATACTATAAACTAAAATTTAGGAGGGGTTAATATGTTAAAGTCTACAGGAAAAGTTGGAACTTTAGTTCTTATGTTGGCTTTGGTAGTAGGTCTGTCAAGTGTTGCTTTAGGTTATTCTTATGGTAATAAAGAAAAGGAGCCTTTAGTGAAGGCCTATGAAGAAGTAGTATTTAGTTTAAATAAGAGTAATCAGGACTGGGAAGAAGTAGAAGAAGAAACAGAAAAGATGGAAGATAAGTTAGAGCATTTAGAAAAAGAATTAACTGAAATTAATGCAGAAAGTCCATTTATTACGGAGTACATAGCTAATATTGAATCAGGAATTGAAGCTAAAGATAAAGAGAAAGTTATTCATAACTTTCAGTTAGCATTAGCAGGAAATGTAGAACGTAGATTAGAGTCAGCTCAAAAGGAGATTTCAGAGTATAAGACTGCTAAAGCTTTAGTTAAGAAGGCAAAAGGGTTTTATGAAGCTTTAGAATTAACTGTTAAAGCAAATAATCCAGAAGGTAATGAAAAATCTGAATCAGCTTTGGAAAATTGCCTAAATTCACTAGGAAATCCAGGTATGTTTGGTTTTGGAGCCCAAGAACCTAATTTAGAAAAGTATAAAGCTAATAAAGAAGTTGTTCTTGATGTTTTAACTGAAGTTGTTGTTAAGTAGTAGAATTAAATCTATCAGGTAAGGTTAATCCTTGCCTGATATTAAAAAAGAATTAATTATTTTAAGGAGGGCAAAAAAGATGAATACTAGCTTTAAAAAAGGGACTATGGTTTTTTTACTTGTAACATTATTTATGCTAGGAACTAGTAGTGTTTTTGCAGTTTCTTTACCATTGAAGACTGATGTTTCTAAGCAGCAAAGAAGAGTAGAAGCTTATAAGCAAATCAGAAATGCTAATCCGCAAGGAAGACTTGCTTTTGGTGATATAGAAAGACTATATGATGGTATATTAAAGAATATGGTAGAAGCAAGAGATGAAGAATTTGGAACAACAATGAATCAATATATTAAGGCAGCTTTTAATGGAGCTAAAAATGGTCAAAACCCTCAAGTAGCTGCTCAGATTGTTGATAAGACACTTAAGAGAGCTTTTTATCTAACAGTCCAGCATGAGTTAATTGAAGCAGTTGAAGAATTCTCAAATAAAGAAGAGGCTCATCATAAGTTAGATGAAGCTATTGTATATTATGAACCTATTGCAGGTACAGCTAAAAAGCGAGACCAGGGATTACATGAAGATATTCTATCTGGTATGAGAACGGCTCGTCAGGCAATTAAGAATAATAATTTATCCAAGTTAAAGATAGCAGACCAAATTATAGATAAGACAATTATTAAGGTATTCTACGCTTCTGTTCTACATGAAGCAGAAGAAGTTGAAGAGTATGTAACTGAAAATTCTGATAAAGCTAAAGTTAAACAGATTGAAGGTTTAGTTTACTATCAAGGAATCAAAGGAATAGTAAAAGCAAATAATAAATTAGGTAATCTTATAATTGAACCTATGTTAAGCAAAGACATTGCTAATGTTGATTATGGTGTTATTTTAAAAGAGTTAAATCGTGGTTTTGTACCTAAGGTTATTCATTATTTAGAAGAGGTTGAAGAAAATTGGGGTACTAATAAGGCACTAGTTGAAGCTTGGGAAGCTTTATTGTACTACAATGTATTTGCTACAGATGTAGAAGCTAAGTTAGGTACTGAAAGTGCATCAGAATTACTAAGTAATTTACGTTCTTATGTTCAAGCAGTTAAAAAAGAAGATAAGTCAACAGTAGATAAGTTAGCAGAAGATATTGAAACTCAAATTAAAGCTTACTTTGTTAAGTTATAACTAATCTAGTTAGCTATTAGTTGTTAGATAGCTAATAGCTAACTTATAATTTATTGCTTAATGATAATGAAATTGACTTTAGTTATTACTAAGTATAAGGGGGAAGAATAATGCTTAAACGTAGAAATAATATTTTGATTGTAGCATTGGCTTTGTTAGCTGTGATTTCTGTAAGTAGTACTACATCTGCTTTCTTTTTATTTGATTGGTTAGGAGCTGGAGATGAGAAAGCAAGTTTAGAAGATAGAACAAGTTTGAAGGATGTAGAATTTGAAGCAGCTTTACCTTTAAAGACTGATGTACCTAAACAGATTAAGAGAATTAAGGCTTATAAGAAGATTAATCAATTAAGACATCAAGAGGAAATTGATTTTGAAGCAATTGAAAAGGTTTATAATGATGTTCTAAAAGCTACAGTACAATCTAGAGATGAAAAATTTGCTACTACTATGGATCAATATATCCAAGCTGCCTTTCGTGGAGTAGAGAATGGTCAGGATCCAGCTTTAGCAGCTCAAATTGTTGATAAAACATTAAAGAGAGCCTTTTATCTATCAGTTAAGCATGAGATAGATGAAGTTGTTGAATATATTTCTAATAAAGAAAAAGCTCATCATAAGTTAGATGAAGCTATTGTATACTATGAGGCAGTAGCAGGAACAGCCAAAGAATATTCTAAAGATTCAAATGAAGGTATTTTGTCTGGTTTAAAGACTATTCGACAAGCTATAGAGAATGATAAAGTTCAAGATGTTGAGATTGCTGGACAGATAGTTGATAAGACTATCGTTAAAGTATTCTATGATTCAGTCTTACATGAGGTAGAAGAAGTTGAAGAATATATAACTGAAAAACCAGATAAAGCAGCAATTAAACAGATGGAAGGTTTAGTATATTACCAAGCTATCAAAGATAAAGTAGAAGGAACTAATAAGATAGGAAACCAGATTATTCAAGAACAATTTAATGGTCAATTAGAAGATGTAGATTATGAATTTATCTTAGAAGAGATGAACCGTGGTTTTGCAACTAAAGTTTATTCATATTTAGAAGAAGTTGAAGAAAATTGGGGTACTAATAAAGCTGTAATTGAAGCATGGGAAGCTTTATTATATTATAATGTATTTACTGATCATGTAGAAGCTAATTTAGGTACTGGAGTTGAATCAGAATTAGTAACTAATCTACGTAGCTATGTAAATGCTGTAGAACAGACTAATCGGGCTAAAGCAGATACTTTGGCAGAAGAAATTCGAGCAACGCTTAGAGATTATGTAGGTACAATTTAGTAGATTATCAAGGAGGTTACCTGTGCTAAATTCAGGTAGCCTTTTTCTAATTTAAAAAGGAGGAAATTATGATTTATGGAATAATATTAACTATCATTGCAATTGGAATACGTTTGTTTTTGTTGAGTCCTCATCCGCATGGTTGGGATGCAGTTGATTTTATTTTAGGAATAGAGTTTTATGATTTATCCTTGATGCAGCCTCATTTTCCAGGTTATCCTATTTATATCTGGTTAGGTAAATTTATTAATCAATGGTTAGGTAGTGAGGCGCAAGCTTTAGCTCTGTTAAGTGCTATTTTAGGTGGTTTATCAGTCTTGCCTTTCTATATGTTGGTAAAAAAGTTATCTGATCAGACTATAGCTTTACTAGCTGGAGCTTATTTGATATTTACCCCTTTACATTTAATACTGAGTGCTAAGATAATGTCAGATATGACAGGAACTTTTTTTATATTATTATTTTTATATTTAACTTATTTAAGTTGGCAGAAAATAAAATTAAGAAAGAATTATTTGATTAGTAGTGCTGTTATTTTAGGAGTAGCTTTAGGAGTTAGAGTATCTTATTTTCCCTATTTCATTATATTTTTAATCAGTCTGGGTTTATGGTATCAAGATACTAAACAGGTATCAACTTTATTATCAGCTATAATTAGTTTTACAGCAACTAATTTATTATGGGTAGGATGGCAAATTATTAGGGCAGGAGGACTAGACTTTTTTCAGATTGCAATAGATTTTACAGCAGGTCATTTTAATGATTGGGGTGGAACAGTAGTAACTGATAGTACTTTAGGAGCCAGATTAATCAGATTAATTTATCATAATATTTTAGTAGCTGGATTAGGTTTTTATCAAGCAGGAGATTCTATAATTAAATTATTATTAGCTAATTTTATTTTATTAGGTTTATTTGGATTTATCAGTACTTATAAAAAATTATCTAGTAGAGATAAATTATTTATTGCTAGTTGGTTAATACCTTATTTTATCTGGGTCTTTTTTGGACAGAATGTAGCTAAACCTAGACATATAATTACTTTAACCCCTTTATTTGTAATAGTAATATTCATAGGTTGGCAATCTTTATTAAATAAGTCAAAAAAGATTATTTATTTTTTAGCAATTGTAATATTAGTCTTAATTATAACGTCTCTACCTTTAGTAACAACATATAAGTCCAATTTACCTCCTGTAATTAAATTAACCCATTATTTGAATAATAACTTTTCTACTCAGCAAACAATAATTTACACTTTTGAAGAAGAGAGAGTAATTAATTATTATCATCCTAATTTCATTATTAAGAAAGTCAGAAAAAAGAAAGATTTCTATCAGTCATTATTATCTCTAGTTGAGAGACCAACAAATATTTTAATGACTGATGCAGTATATAATACTTTGATTAAGCGGGATAATCAGTTGAAGAATCTTTTAGTTCCTATTAAAAAATGGACAGGTGATAAATCATTATATCCAGTCTATAACCAGATTATCTTATATAAAGGTACAGAAGATTTATATGAATATATTCAACAAAAAAAGATTAAATAGTCTGATATATATATAGAATACATATCTATATTAATAAGCTATTAGTTAGTAATCTGGCTATATAATCAGCAAGATTTAAGTAGAAAGGAGGAGTAGAGTGGTTACTAAGAACTTATTGCGGCTTGAAGTTGAAGATAAAGTTGATGAAATACTAGAAGAAAGAGAAGAATTATGTGATTGTAATCAATGTCGTGAAGATATAGCTGCAGTGGCCTTAAGTAATCTAGAACCTAGGTATGCTGGTAGTGAAGAAGGTAGGGTTCTTATCGATAGTATTGACATCTCTAGTACTCAGACTAAAATGGATATTCTGAGAGTGGTGATTGAGGCAGCTGAGAAAGTACAAGATAGACCTCATCATAATCGCTAATTTTATTAATAGATTCAGGGATAAATAAGAATACTAGATTTAGGGGTCTGAATAATGGAATATTTAGAAGCTATCTGGAAAACACTACTTATCTTTGGCTTATTAGTTATTTTAACTCGTGTAATTGGTAGAAAATTATTATCGCAGTTGACATTTTTTGAATTTGTAACAGGTGTAACTATTGGTACTATTACAGGTGCTTATGTAGTTAATGCTATAAAGGGGATAGCTGTTTTGATTAGTCCAGTAATATTAACTATTTGTACAGTAGCTTTAAGTTATCTAACACTAAAGAGTTTAAGAATTAGAAAGATAATTGAGGGTGAACCAGTAGTTATTATTCAAAATGGTAAGTTATTAGAAGAAAATATGTTCAAAGCACGATATAGTTTAGATGATTTAGAGATGCAGCTTAGAGACAAAGGGATCTTTAATATAAATGAAGTTGAGTTTGCTGTTTTAGAATCTCATGGTCAATTAAGTGTTTTAAAAAAGAGCTCTTTTCTACCTGTGACTCCTAATGATCTAAATATAAGTACTAACTATAAAGGTTTAGCAACAGAAATAATTAAGGATGGAGAAGTATTGGAGCAGAATTTAAAACAGAATAACCTTGATTTTAACTGGCTATATAATAAATTAAATAAACAAGGAGTAGATGATATTTCTCAAGTGGTTTTAGCAAGTCTAAATACAGATGGCTCATTATATATAGACTTAAGAAATAATCAGCCTGATTATACTCAAAAAGTAGAAGATTAATAAAAAAAGTTCCAGTAACTTTGAGTTACTGGAACTTTTTTAGTTGATTACTAATTATTTTTGTGCACATTTTTCTAAAAAAATCAATATTATATAGTGAGTTTTATAAGAGAGGAGGGGAGAACAATGGCTTATCATGATAATTATACTTTTGTTGTTTTCCTAATTTTAATTTTATTGTTATTAGGTTCTGATTACTAAGTTGTGAGGTAGCAGGGGATTTAATCCTCTGCTTTATTAATTAATATTATTTAATATAGGACAAGCAGTTTTAATTAGATTAAAATTTGATATAATATAGTTGCAGATTAAAAAATATATAGGAGGTAATAGAATGATAGATAAAAGAGAAGTATTAAATAAGGTAAAGAAGTGGGTTAGGCAAGTAGGTGAGATACAACTAGAAAAGATGAATTCTGATATAAGAATAAGAACTAAATCAGGAGCTATTGATTTAGTAACAGAAATTGATCAGTTATCGGAAGAAATACTAGTTAGAAATATCAAAAAAGATTATCCAGAACACTCAATTTTAGCAGAGGAAGGAGGAAGTGAGGAAACTGATTCAGACTATCGATGGATTATTGATCCGATAGATGGTACGACTAATTATGCTCAACAGTTTCCTATCTTTTCTATATCTATTGCTTTACAGTATCAGGAAGATACAATTTTAGGCATAGTTTATGTACCGAAATTAGATGAATTATACTCTGCGATCAAGGGTGAAGGTGCATTTCTAAATGGACAGAAATTACAGATCTCAGCTACTACTCAATTACAACAGGCAGTATTGGCTACTGGTTTTCCTTATGATAGAGCTGAGGATACCAATAATAATTTAGATAATCTTAAGCAATTTGTTACAAGAGTAAGAGGAATTAGAAGAGTTGGTACTGCTGCTTTTGATTTAGTTAATGTGGCTGCTGGTAGATTTGATGGTTATTGGGAGTTGAAGTTGAATCTATGGGATATAGCTGCTGGTGTATTATTAGTAGAAGAAGCTGGTGGAAAAGTTTATACTTTTGAAAAGGATAAAGGAATTACTGTAGTAGCAGGTAATGAAGAAATCTGTCAAAAAATATTAGAAGAGATAAAAGAATAATTACATATTGAAAAACCGCCTGTCTAAACAGGCGGTTTCTTAGTTATATTAACCTAACATTTTTTCTAAGTCTTCTTGTGGTTCACCAATTGTCTGTAGGTTAAAGTTGTCTTGTAGAACTTCAACTACATTTTCTGATAAGAACTCTGGAACACTTGGGCCAACATGAATATCTTGGATACCTAAGTTGAATAGAGCTAACAGAATAGCTACAGCTTTTTGTTCGAACCAAGATAGAACAATACTTAATGGTAGTTCATTTACTTCACAGTCAAATGCTTCAGCTAAAGCTAGAGCAATCTTAACTGCAGAACCAGAGTTGTTACACTGACCTAAGTCAATATAACGTGGAATATCAGTACCTGGTACAGTACCAAAGTCAAGATCATTAAATCTGAATTTACCACAAGAAGTAGTTAATAAGACACAATCTTCAGGTAAAGAACTAGCTAACTCTCTATAGTAATCTCTACCTTTAGTTGGAGCGTCACAACCAGCAATTACGAAGAATCGACTAATCTTACCATCCTTAACTGCTTCTACAATTTCAGGTGCGATACCTAGTACAGTCTGATGATGGAAACCAGTAGTTAATGTTTCATTAGATTTCATATTAGCTGCTGGTAATTCTAGAGCCTTTTCAATTAATGGTGTAAAGTCATCATTTTCAATCTTAGTAGCTTTTTCTAGACCAGCTGTACCGTAAGTAAAGAATCGATCAGCATAGTCTCCTCTAATTGGCATTAAGCAGTTAGTAGTACCTAAGATAGCACCTGGAAATTCTTTGAATAACTGTCGTTGGTCATACCATGCTTTACCAACATTACCTTTTAAGTGGTCATATTTATTTAGCTCTGGATAACCATGAGCTGGTAACATTTCAGAGTGAGTATAAATATTGATTCCTTTACCTTCTGTCTGCTTTAATAATTCTTCTAAAGCATATAGATCATGTCCAGTAACTAGGATACATTTTCCTTCTACTTTATTCTGAGAAATTTCAACTGGTTCTGGAACACCTAAGCTATCAGTATGGGCTTTATCTAATAAATCCATTACTTTAGTAGTAGCTTCTCCTACTTTCATAGCCATTTCAATATGCTCATCTAGATTGAAGTTAGAATTAGTTAAAGTAGTATATAGAGCCTCTTGAGTAATTTGATTTACTTTATCATCAGTATAACCTAATTCTCGTGCATGAGTAGCATAAGCAGCTACCCCTTTTAGACCGTAGATAATTGTGTCCTGTAGGCTAGCGATATCAGGATTCTTACCACAAACACCTACTTTAGTACATCCACCTTCTGGAGTCTGTTCACACTGATAACAGAACATATCAGTAGTTGGAGTTACGTTAGTCTGATTGTCATCATTCTTAAAAAATCCAAACATATTTATTTCCTCCTTATATGATTAATTGTTTTTATTGATTTTGTTTGTTCTCAACTTTGCTATTTAAATCATACTGGATTACTAAGTTTTCTTCTGTGAGTTAAGTCACGTAAAGTAAAAAAATCTATTAAAACAGTATGAATAGTCAATTTTATAAGTGAAATATTATCTCGATTATATTTTATTCCTGTTATAAGGGATATTTAATAAACATAAATATTATAGTGAAAGTAAAAGGAGGCGAAATAAAGATGACTAAAGGAAGAATTAAAAACTATTTTCCAGGTGGCAATACATGTAAAGGCTTTTATTCTTTTTATGATTATCTACCTGATGGAGCTGAATTAATTTTTGTTATTAAAGGTGGTCCAGGAACAGGTAAATCAACTTTTATGAAACGTATTGGGCAGGAATTTGTAGAAGAAGGTTATGATATTGAATTTCATTGGTGCTCTTCTGATAGTGAATCATTAGATGGGTTAGTAATTCGTGATCTAAAAGTGGCTTTACTTGATGGTACTGCACCTCATTTGATTGATCCTGAGTATCCTGGAGCAGTAGAAGAGATTATAAATTTAGGACGCTATTGGGATAGAAGTATTTTAGAAGAGTATAAAGATCAGATTGTTACTTTAAATGATGTTATTTGGAAATTATTTGATCGCGCTTATGCTTATTTAAAGGAAGCAAAATTAATTCATGATCGTTGGGAAGACTATTATTTAGAAGGAATGGACTTTCAACAGGCTAATCAGAAGACAGAAGAGTTGATTGAGGATATTGTAGGTGATTGGGAGTTAACAGATAGCTTAGGTGAAGAGAGACATCTGTTTGCTAGTGCTTTTACTCCTAGTGCTGTTATTAATTACTTTAAAGAATTAACTACTGATTTAGAGACACGATATATTATTAAAGGGCGCCCAGGAACTGGCAAGTCAACTATGACTAAGAAAGTAGCAAAGGCTATTAGAGAGAGAGGTTTTGCAGTTAATTATTTTCATTGTTCCTTTGATCCAGATAGTGTAGATATGATAATTGTACCTGAACTTAGTGTAGCCTTAGTTGATGGTACTGCTCCTCATATTGTTGATCCAGTAAGTGATACTAGAGATCAGGTAGTTGATATGTTAGAGTGTGTCGATTCTCAGATTGTAGATTTAAATAAAGAACAGATTGAATATACTAAAGAGCAATATAAAGAGGTTATTGATGATGCTACCACTCAGTTGAGAAAGGCTAAAAAGTTACATGATGAGTTAGAAGAATATTATATTGAGGCTATGGATTTTTCTGCTATTGATGATAGATGTGAGAAAGTTATAAAAAGAATTAAAGATTGGGCAGATATTAAAGGTTATTTATAGTAGGAAGTTTGAGTCAAGATGAATAGTATAGATTTTTAGTCCCAAGCGATATTGCTTGGGACTATATATTTATTTAGTAAATGCTTTTAAAGTAGTCCCTTTGACTAGATCCTTTTTATATATTTTCCAAATAACAGTATTACCATTAGTCTGTCGACTATTGGCCATATCAATTTCCTTAGGCAATGTAACTTTAAAGCTATAAATTAGAGTATCTTTTGAATTTTCTGTAACATTATCAATTAGAGAGGGGATAGTAAGTTTGAATCTATATATTCCTTCTCTTTTATAGAATTTAATATTCTCATTATTATTGATATCAATTGGTTTTTTATTCTTAAAAGTATAGAAAAGATAAGAACTATAGTCAATAGTTTTTTCTGTTTTAGTTAGAGTATAGTTGTTTCTTAGTTCAGGAAAGTTGTTTAAAATACTCCAGAGAAAGATTTTTACTTCATCTCCCCCCATTGCTTTATCAGCTTGAAGAGTAAATTTTAAATCCGCTGTACCATCTTTTTTGATATTAAGTTTAGTATTTTGTTGAATACAACCAGTTGTAAGCAGCAAAAGTGTGATTAGACTTAACAAAATCAACTTTTTTCCCATTATAAGCCTCCTTAAAGTTTTGGTTTATTATATAGTTATTTCTTCTTAGCTATTTATATTATATATTACGTCTATTATTTAATTGTAAAGAAATATTTTTAATTAATGATAACGAATTTTATTTTCATACATAAGCTATATTGAATTAATGAAAATGATACTGGGTTTCAATAAAATGAAGGAGGTAGAGTTATGTGTGGCATCGCAGGTTGGGTTGATTGGGAACAAGATTTAACTAAGCAACGCAATGTTTTAAAGAGGATGCAGGATACTCTTAAGTTACGTGGGCCAGATGAGAGGGGAGACTGGATTCATGAGGATGTAGGTTTAGTCCATAGAAGATTGATTGTAATTGATCCTGAAGGTGGCAAACAGCCAATGGTTAAGCAGAAAAATGGTAATACTTATGCTATGGTCTATAATGGAGAATTATATAATACTACTGACTTGCGTAAGAAATTAAAACAGTACGGGTATACTTTTGCAGGACATTCTGATACTGAAGTATTATTGACTTCTTATATTGAATGGGGTGAAGACTGTATTAAACATTTAAATGGTATTTATGCATTTGCTATTTGGGATGTAGGCCGAGAAAAACTATATATGGCTCGTGATAGAATTGGAGTTAAGCCTTTATTCTACTCTCGATTTGGTTCTAGTCTAGTTTTTGGTTCTGAGTTGAAGTCATTGTTGGCCCATCCAGAAGTTAAACCAGAGATAGGTAGAGAGGGGCTGGCAGAAGTTTTTGCTATGGGGCCTGGTAGAACTCCAGGTCATGGAGTATTTTCTGGTATTGATGAGCTTAAGCCAGGATATTATTTAGTCTATGATAGACATGGTCTACGTAAAGAAAAATATTGGGAATTAGAGAGTAAGCCTCATCAGGATAATATAGAAGAAACAGTTAAAAAGGTAAGAGAGTTATTTGTTGATACTGTTCAGCGTCAGCTAGTATCGGATGTACCAATCTGTACTTTATTATCTGGAGGACTTGATTCTAGTGCTATTACAGCAGTAGCTAGTAATGCTTTACAAGAGGCTGGCAAGGGCCAACTGCATAGCTATTCTGTAGATTATGAAGGTAATGATGAGCACTTTGAAGCTAATAATTTTCAACCAGACCCTGATAGTAAATGGATTGGGGTAATGTCTGATTATGCTAATACTAAGCATCATGATATAGTATTACCTAATTCTAAATTAGTTGATGCTTTAAAAGAAGGAGTTTATGCTCGTGATTTACCAGGTATGGCCGATATAGATGTATCTTTGTATCTCTTCTGCAAGCAGATCGAGCAGGATTTTACAGTAGCAGTGTCAGGAGAGTGTGCTGATGAGATATTCGGAGGTTATCCTTGGTATCATAGAGAAGAAGCCCTTCAGGCCGATACTTTTCCTTGGTCTAGAAGAATAGATGATAGATTGCAGATTTTTGATTCTGATCTACTTAAAGAAGTTAAACCACATAAATATTTGGATCAGAGATATCAAGAAGCATTAGATGAAGTTCCTCATCTACCATG
The DNA here is from genome assembly GCF_054657875.1 of Halanaerocella petrolearia. Lineage (NCBI taxonomy): Bacteria > Bacillati > Bacillota > Clostridia > Halanaerobiales > Halobacteroidaceae > Halanaerocella > Halanaerocella petrolearia. Next base: position 617,281 of record NZ_BAAHXW010000001.1, on the reverse strand, counting down.
TGAAGATGCTAAGAATGCTAAGATGAGAGAGATGTTTTATCTTAATTTAACTCGTTGGATGCCAGTTTTATTAGATCGAAAGGATCGAATGAGTATGTATACTAGTTTAGAAGTTAGAGTTCCTTTCTGTGATCATCGTTTAGTAGAGTATGTCTGGAATATTCCTTGGCAGATGAAGAATTATGGTGGCATGAGAAAAGGGATTTTACGTGAGGCTCTTAGAGGTCTGTTACCAGAAGATATAAGAACTAGACCTAAAAATCCATATCCTAAGACTTTTGACCCTGCTTACTTTACGGCTACTAAGAACTGGTTACTAGATATTTTAAGTAATCCTAATGCTCCATTACATGATTTAATTGATCAAGATACAGTGCGGCAATTTACTGAAGTAGATGGTGATTTTGATATTCCTTGGTTTGGTCAGTTGATGAGATTACCACAGTTATTTGCTTATTTGATTCAGATTAATATCTGGTTAAAAGAGTATAATGTTAGAATTAAGTAGCTTTTACCTTCCTTTATAGAGGAAGGTTTTTTATTATATAGTATGTTATTTATTGTAAATCATCTGGCAAGTTTTTGCTGTAATTCAATACTTATCTTGACAAAACAACCTTTCTATACTACACTTAACACAAAGTTAACATAAACATAACATTAAATCATTAAAAGATGTAAAATGAGGTGATTAAATTGGCTTGTCAAAATTGTGCTCACTTTATTTATAAGAGATTTTTCTGTAAGAAGTTAGGTTGTCATGTTTATTTAACAGATTGTTGCCGACATTTTGAAAGAAAAATGAATTTCTAATCAATTATAAGCTAAAGGGGTGAACAGAATGAAGAGTAGAGTAGTGATTTTAATAGTAATTTTAATTATTTGTTTCTCTTTATCTGCAGTAGTTCAAGCAGCAGATGGAATTAGAACTGAAGATGCAATAGCAATCGATACAATGTGGACTTTACTGGCTGCTTTTTTAGTCTTCTTTATGCAGGCTGGTTTTGCAATGGTAGAAGCCGGTTTTGCCCAAGCGAAAAACTCAGGAAATATTATTATGAAGAACTTGATGGATTTTTCTGTTGGGACTTTGATTTACTGGGTTTGTGGTTTTGCCATTATGTTTGGAGTAGGTAATGAGTTTATTGGGTTACAAGGTTTCCTTTTGAAGGGAAGTTTTGAACATTTAGGATTGGATATTCCTTTAACAGCATTTTGGATTTTTCAAGCTGTCTTTGCAGGAACAGCAGCTACAATAGTATCTGGAGCTATGGCAGGGAGAACTAAGTTTAGTGGTTACTTGATTTATAGTTTGGTAATTAGTGGTTTTATTTATCCAGTTGTAGGCCATTGGATCTGGGGTGGCGGTTGGTTATCAGATATGGTGGATTTTGCTGGATCAACAGTTGTTCATTCTGTTGGTGGTTGGGCTGCTCTAGCAGGAGCTATGGTTCTTGGCCCGAGGTTGGGGAAATATAATCAAGATGGTACAAGTAACCATTTAGCAGGTCATAATCTTTTAATAGCAGCTTTAGGTGTCTTTATTTTATGGTTTGGTTGGTTTGGATTTAATGCAGGAAGTACAGTAGCAGGGACTAATCTAAATATTGCTAATATTGCAGTAACTACTAATCTGGCTGCAGCTGCAGGAGCTACTGCTGCCTTAATTAATAGTTGGTTAAAGGAAGGTAAAGCAGATGTTGAATTAACTTTAAATGGAGCTTTAGCTGGATTAGTTGGTATTACAGCTGGAACTGCTGTAGTTAGTAATTTTGGAGCAGTAATGATAGGGGGGATTTCTGGGACAGTAATGGTTTATGCTGTAGAAATTATCGATAGATTACAGATAGATGATCCTGTAGGTGCTGTTTCAGTCCATGGTGTATGTGGTTCTTTAGGTACTTTATTAGTTGGTTTGTTTTCAATTCATAGAGGTTATTTTTATAGTGGGGGTTTGGATCTGTTCTTTATTCAGGCAAAAGGAGTAATCAGTGTGGCGTTGTGGACCTTTCCAGTAGCATATAGCTTATTTAAGATAATAGATTTACTAATAGGTCTAAGAGTTTCTGAAACAGAAGAAAGATATGGATTAGATCAAGCTGAACATGGTTCCAAAACTTATGCTGGACTTAACTCTTTAAGCCTAGAGAATATTGAAAGTATATTGGCAGGATTACAGAATATGGCAGGAGGAGATTTTAGTACTAGGTTAGAAATATCAGGGAAAGACGAGGCCGGTCTAATTAAAACATTTAATCAAACTAATGAACAGATTAGTTCATTGATTTTAGATTTATCTAAGCTGATTGATAGATTATCTAGTTATAGTCAGCAGTTATTTGCTTCAGCGCAAGAGGGGGATTCTATTACTGAAACAACTCTTGAAGATATAACTGATATGATAGATAGTATTCAACAGATTTCTGCCAGTAGCCAAGAAGCTAATGCTTTATCTAATCAGGCTACAGTAGAGACAGAAAGCGGTAGTAATAATTTAGAAGAGGCTATTTATCAAATAGAGGATATTAATGATTCTATTGAGGATAGTGTTAGTTTAATTAATCAATTAAATAATAAGTCTGGAGAGATAGAAGAGGTTGTTAACTTTATTAATAATGTGGCAGAACAGACTAATTTATTAGCTTTAAATGCTTCAATAGAAGCTGCACGGGCAGGTGAAGCAGGAAAAGGTTTTGCTGTGGTAGCAGAGGAGATTAGGGACTTAGCAGACAATACAGATCAGGCTACAGATAAAATTATTAATTTAATCAGAGAGACGCAAAATAAGTCTGAAGCTAGTTTAGAATCTATTCTTGAGGCAGAGAAGAAAGCAGAAGTAGGAAAAGATGTAATTAAGGAAGCTACATTGGCTTTTGATGAGGTGGAAGAATATATAGGAGAGACTTCTGTTAATATTGACCAAACATCTAATGATGCTCAGCAATTATCAGTTAAAAGTGAAAATATAAAAGGATGTACAGGAGATATTAGGAATATGTCTCAAAATCTAATAACTTCAGCAGAAAGGTTAGCTAATATGGCAGAAAAATTAGAAAATACTATAGCAGGATTTAGTGTTTAGTATTGATAAGTGGCAAGTTAAGCCCTCCCTTAACTAGGGAGGGCTTATTTTTATCTGTGTATGATATATTTTTCAAAAAAGGGTAAATAAAATTGAATTCACACATTACAATTCAATGTAAATTACTTGTTAGTTATTTGTCATGTACATGTTAGTTTATGTCAAAATATTGAAAATAAGATTGACAATGCCACTTTTGTAAGTTATACTTAACACAAAGTTAACATGAAGAAAGTAATATAACTATTCTTGAGGTTCGCAGAAGGCAAAATTAACATCAATTCATGTTAGCTTTAATTCAAAGAAAGGATGTGTTTATTATGAGACAAATAGCTATTTATGGGAAAGGTGGAATTGGTAAGTCAACAACGACTCAGAATTTAACATCATCATTAGCAGAAATGGGAAAAGAAATTATGGTGGTTGGATGTGATCCTAAGGCAGATTCTACAAGAATGTTATTAGGAGGTATGGATCAGTCTACTGTATTAGATACTTTACGAGAAGAAGGTCAGGATATTGATTTAGATGACATCATGAGAAGAGGTACTGATTTTGAAAATATTCGATGTGTAGAATCAGGAGGTCCTGAACCAGGAGTTGGTTGTGCAGGCCGTGGTATTATTACTTCTATCAACATGTTAGAGAGTTTAGGAGCATATACTGATGATTTAGATTATGTATTTTATGATGTATTAGGAGATGTTGTTTGTGGTGGATTTGCAATGCCGATTCGAGAAGGAAAGGCAGAAGAAATTTATATTGTAGCTAGTGGAGAGTTAATGGCAATGTATGCAGCTAATAATATTTGTAAGGGTATTAAAAAGTATGCTGAATCAGGTGGAGTAAGACTTGGTGGAATCATTTGTAACAGTCGTCAAGTAGATGGAGAGGTTGACTTAATAGAATCATTTGCAGAGGAATTAGGTAGTCAAATGATTTACTTCATTCCTCGAGATAACATTGTACAACGAGCAGAAATCAACAAGCAGGTAGTTGTTGCTTTTGATCCAGATTCTAATCAGGCTCAAGAGTATAGAGGGTTAGCTGAAGCAATTGATGCTAATGACATGTGTGTAATTCCAGAGCCAATGAAGCAAGAAGATTTAGAAGAATTAATGATGGAACACGGAATTTTAGAATTATAATCATTAATGATTGGGGATTAAGGTGTTGGGAACTGAATCTCAATGCCCAATAACCCAATATTTATTGTAGAGTTAGCTGTAATAAAAAATAAGGAGGTCATACATTATGAAGATGGTTAGATCTATTATCAGACCTGAAAAGGTAACTGATGTTTTATCAGAACTGTGTGATGCAGGGTTTCCAGCGGTGACAAAAATAGATGTGGCAGGAAGAGGTAAACAAAGAGGAGTTAAAGTTGGTGATGTTCATTATGATGAATTACCAAAGGAAATGTTATTAATGGTTGTAGAAGATGAAGAGGTAGAAGATGTTACTAGAATTATGATGAATGTTGCTAAAACAAAACCAGAAGGTAAATTTGGAGATGGAAAGATTTTTGTCAGTGAAATTGAAGAAGCATACACAATTAGTAGTGGTACTAAAGAATTATAGAAATAGAATTAGAGGAAAGGGGGGCTTTGGATGAAAGAAGTTATGTCTATTATTCGGATGAATATGATCAATAAAACTAAAAAAGCTCTAGCATTAAAAGGTTTTAATTCTCTCACTTGTCGTAAAGTTAAGGGGCGAGGTAAAAAGAAGGTTAATTATGAATTAATTGATCAGTTAATACAAGGAGAAGATATGGAATCAGAAGTTGCAACTGGAGATAAGTTAGATCCTAAAGTAGCCGAATCTGTTTCTGAAGGTCATCGACTAGTACCTAAACGATTAATTACTTTAATAGTTGATGATGAAGAGGTAGATACAGTTGTAGAAACTATTATTGATGTTAATCAAACAGGTAATCCCGGTGATGGAAAGATATTTGTTAGATCTATAAATAATGCACTAAGAGTTAGGACTGGAGAACAAGGCAAAAAAGCCATTTAAAATTGATTTGGAGGTGAATTGAGATGGCAAAAAAAGATGTAGATGTAGATTTAGTAAATCGAATGTTAGATGAGTATCCTGGTAAGACAATGAAGAAAAGAAGAAAGCATATGCTAGAAAAGGAAGATGATGAAGAGCAGCATATTCAAGCTAATCAAAGAGCTATTCCAGGAATTATGACAAATAGAGGTTGTTGCTATGCTGGTTGTAAAGGAGTTGTTGGTGGGCCAATCAAAGATATGGTGCATATTGTGCACGGGCCAATTGGTTGTTCTTACTATACTTGGAAGACACGAAGAAATAAAGGGCGAACTGAGAAAGATCAAAATAACTTCTTAAATCATGTTTTCTCAACTGACATGCAGGAATCAGATATTGTATTTGGAGGAGAAAGGAAGTTAGAACAGGCCATTGATGAAGCAGTAGAAATGTTTGATCCTGGGGCAATTGGTATTTATGCTACTTGCCCAATTGGCTTAATCGGTGATGATTTAGATGCAGTAGCTAAAAAGGCTAAAGAAAAGCATGGTGTTCCAGTCTTATCCTTTAACTGTGAAGGTTATAAAGGAGTTAGTCAATCAGCAGGACATCATATTGCTAATAATCAATTTATGAAAGATTTAGTAGGTACTAGAGATAAAAAAGAAACTGGTAAGTACTCAGTTAATATTTTAGGTGAGTATAATATCGGTGGAGATGCTTGGGAAATATGTAGGGTTTTAGAGAAGGTAGGTTATGATGTAGTTTCTATTATGACAGGTGATTCTAGTTTTAAAGATATGCAGTCGGCGCATGAAGCTGATCTAGATTTAGTCATGTGTCACCGATCAATTAACTATATAGCAGAAATGTTTGAAGAAAAATATGGTATCCCATGGTTAAAGGTTAACTTTATTGGCCCAGATGCTATGGCTGAAACTCTTAGAGATATGGCTAATTACTTTGGTGATGAAGAATTAATTGAGAGAACTGAAGAAATAATTGAAGAAGAGATGTCAGAAATTGATGATGAATTAGATAAATATAAAGAAATGTGTGAAGGAGAGACTGCTATTACTTTTGTTGGTGGTTCAAGATCTCATCACTATCAAAACTTATTTAGAAGAATTGGAATTGAATCAGTAGCAGTAGGATATGAGTTTGGACACCGAGATGATTATGAAGGTAGGGAAATAATTCCTGAAATTGAAGAGACTGCAGATGATCAGAATATTCCAGAATTAGAAGTTACTAAAGATGAAAAACGCTATGAGTTACGAATGTCTAAGGAAAAGATGGAGGAATTAAAAGAAGAAATGCCACTTGGGCAGTATGAAGGTCTAATTAAGGAAGTCAAAAATGGTAATTATGTAATAGATGATTATAACCATCATGAAACGGTAAAGTTAATTGAACATTTAGATCCTAGTTTATATTGTTCTGGAATTAAGGATAAGTATGTTGCTCATAAAATGGGGATTTATTCAAAACAGTTACACAGTTACGATTACAGTGGGCCTTATGCTGGATTTAAAGGTGCTATTAATTTTGCTAAAGATATAGTAGCTGGAATGAATACTCCAACATGGGATTATATTATTCCCCCTTGGAAGAGTGATTCTGAATTAGAAGGTAATTTAGGAGGGATGATCTAATGAGTATAGTACCTGAAGAGATAAATGAAAGAGAATCGTTAGTAATAGATCCAGCCAAAACATGCCAACCAATAGGAGCTATGTATGCTGCATTAGGAATCAATAAGTGTTTGCCGCATAGCCATGGTTCACAAGGCTGTTGTTCTTATCACCGAATGCATTTGACAAGACATTTTAGAGATCCAGTTGTTGCCTCCACTAGCTCTTTTACAGAAGGTACTTCAGTATTTGGTGGTAAATCTAATTTACAGACAGCACTAAAGAATATATTTAATGTTTATGATCCTGAGGTAGTGGCAATTAACACAACTTGCTTATCAGAAACAATTGGTGATGATTTACCTTCAATTATAAATTCAACAGAAATTCCAGAAGATAAAACAATTATTTATGCTAGTACGCCAAGTTATGCAGGCTCTCATATAACTGGTTTTGCTAATATGGTGCAAGGAATGGTTAAGTGTGTTGTTGATTCATCTGAAGAAGAAGAAACTAATGGTAAGATAAATATTATTCCTGGTTTTGTGGATCCAGGTGACATGAGAGAAATTAAGAAGATAACTGAAAAGATAGGAATTGATTATACTATGTTCCCAGATACTAGTGGCGTGCTTGATTCACCAATGACAGGTGAATATGAAATGTATCCTAAAGGTGGAACTACTATTGATGAAATAGAGGATGCTGGAAATGCTAAAGCCACTATTGGGTTAGGAAGCTTTGCTTCGGAAAAAGGAGCTTTTGAATTAGAAAACAAATGTGACGTTAAACCTCATATTTTGAAGACTCCAATCGGAGTTAAAGCTACAGATGAATTTATTATGCAATTATCAAAATTAACTGGTGAAGAAGTTCCTTATGAGTTAGAAGAGGAAAGAGGGCGAGTAGTTGACATCATGGCTGATACTCACTCCCATTTCCATGGTAAGAAAGTTGCGATTTATGGTGATCCAGATATAGTAATTTCTATGACTGAATTTATATTAAGTTTAGGAATGAAACCTTCTTATATCTTAACAGGAACTCCAAGTAATGAGTTTGAGAAAGAAGTTAATGCTTTGCTAGATGAAGCTGGAGTAGAAGATACTAAAGTAGCAGCTGCAGATGATATGTTTAAGTTACATCAATGGATTAAAGATGCTCCTGTAGATTTATTAATTGGAAATACCTATGGTAAGTTTATTGCTAAGGAAGAAGATATTCCATTAGTTAGAGTAGGTTTTCCGGTATTAGATAGAAGTGTACAAAGTTATTTATCAATTGTCGGTTACAGGGGAGCAATGAGATTAATTGAAAAGATCAGTACTAGATTATTAGATCGACAAGATAGAGAGACTCCTCTTGAAGAAATTGAATTGGTGATGTAAACAACAACAAAGCAGTATGGTGAAGAAAAACTTTACCATACTGCATTATAACATTTATAAGGAAGTGAGGCAGATGAGTCAAGGACTAAATGCAAAGACTTTAGAAGAGAGAGAAGATTTTATTGTCTGTAATTCAAAGCAACAGGATAAAGGTATTAAATGTGAACAAAATAGTGTAGCTGGAGCAGTTAGTCAACGAGCTTGTGTCTATTGTGGTTCTAGAGTAGTTTTAAATCCAATTACTGATGCTTATCATATTGTACACGGGCCAATAGGCTGTTCAAGTTATACTTGGGATATTAGAGGTAGTTTAAGTAGTGATTCTCAAGCATTTAGAAATAGTTTTTCAACTGACCTAAGAGAAGAAGATATTGTCTTCGGAGGAGAGAAAAAATTATCTGCCGCTATTGATGAGATTGTAGAAGAATATGATCCCCAAGTAATTTTTGTGTATTCAACATGTGTAGTCGGGGTAATTGGAGATGATTTGCAAGCGGTTTGTAAAGCTGCAGCAAAAGAATATAATATCCAGGTGATTCCTGTTGAAGCACCAGGTTTTGCTGGTAGTAAATCAACTGGTTATAAGGCAGCTAGTAGAGCGATAATAGATTTAATGGATGATGATGTAATTCCATCAGAGCAAAAAGGGATTAATATTTTAGGTGATTTTAATTTAGCAGGAGAGATTTGGATTTTAGAAAGTTATTTTGAACAAATTGGAATCGAAGTAAATGCCAAGTTTACAGGAGATTCTAGTTATGAAGAAATAAAACAGGCTCCGCAAGCAGAACTTAATATTGTCCAGTGTGCAGGATCAATGACCTCTTTAGCTAAACGGATGAAGAAAAAACATGATATTCCTTATATTAAAATAAGTTTTGTAGGGGTTAAAGATACTATTGATTCTTTAAGAAAGATTGCTAAAAATTTAGGGGATAAAGATATTATAAATAAAGTCGAAGAATTTATTAAACAAAAAAAGAAAGAAGTAGAAGCAGATTTAGAGTATTATCGGAAGAAATTAGAAGGAAACGATGCTGCTATTTATGTAGGTGGAGGTTTTAAAGCTATATCGTTAATTAAACAATTTAAAGAATTAGGTATAAATCCTGTTATGGTTGGTACCCAAACTGGAAAAAAGGAAGAATATGAAGAGATTAGAAAATTAACAGATGAAGGTACTATTATATTAGATGATGCTAATCCTACTGAGTTAGAGAATTTCATGAAGGAAAAAGGAGCTGATATATTAGTAGGTGGAGTGAAAGAGAGACCATTAGCCTATAAGTTAGGAGTTGCTTTCTGTGATCATAATCATGGTAGAAAGCATCCTTTAACTGGATTTAAAGGAGCACTTAATTTTGCTGAAGAAGTTGATAGAACTGTTAATAGTCCTGTGTGGCAAATGATAGATAAGGAAATGAGTGATACCTATGCAGAATAGAAATTTTGTAAATCTAAATGTAAATCCCTGCAAAATGTGTATGCCTATGGGAGCAGCGCTTGCTTTTAAAGGTATTGAAAAGTGTATTCTGATGCTACATGGATCACAAGGATGTAGTACCTATTTAAGAAGGCATATAGCTACTCATTATAATGAGCCAATGGATATAGCTTCTTCTTCATTAACTGAAAAGGGAATTGTTTATGGAGGAGAAGAAGATCTAAAAAGTGGTTTAAAAAATGTAATTGAGTTATATGATCCTAAAGTTGTTGGTGTAGCTACTACTTGTTTAGCTGAAACTATTGGTGAAGATATTACTAGACTAACTAAAGAATTTGTTGAGGGACAAAGTAAAGTAGATAGCAGAGTAGAAGAAATAGATTTTATTCCTGTACCTACCCCTGGTTATGGTGATAGCCATTTTGCTGGTTATTATCTAACATTGAAAAAAATTATAGAGCATGTTACTGAAGGAAGTATTTCTAATGGAAAAATTAATGTTATTACTGGGAATATAACTCCAGCTGACATACGGACTATTAAAGAAATCTTGGAATCATTTGGTATTAAGTATACTTTATTACCGGATATATCAAGTACTTTTGATGCTTCTTATAAGGAAGAGTATAATAAATTACCAGCTGGAGGAACAACAATTGATGAAATTAAAGAAATGGGAGGAGCTACAGCAACTATTGAATTAGGGGCATTAGTTGATCCAGAGATTTCTCCAGGAAAATTATTAGAAGAAAAGTTTGGAGTTTCACTTTATAGGTTGCCTTTACCGATTGGTTTAGAGAATACAGATCGATTTATTGATTTACTAGCTAAGATTACAGGTAATAAACCTTCTTCTAAATTGGAAGTGGCAAGAGGAAGAATGTTAGATGGTATGATTGATTCTCATAAGCATAATGGGAAAGGAAGAGCAGCAGTTTTTGGAGATCCAGAGACAGTATATGCTGCTACTAAGATTTGTTTAGAAAATGGTATCTTTCCTGCTTTGATAGCAACAGGAACTGAAAATAAAAAGCTTAAGAGCTTGCTAGAAAAAGAATATGATATTGAAGAAAGCGTAATTATAGATGATACTGATTTTGAGAAAATTAGAGATTATGCTAATAAACTTGATGTTAATCTTTTACTTGGTCATTCAGGTGGAAACTTCATTACTGAAAAAGATGGTATACCACTTGTACGGATAGGGTTTCCTATTCATGATAGGATAGGTGCGCAAAGAAAAAGATATGTGGGTTATGATGGTTCTATGAGTTTTTTAGATAGAATTACTAATACTATTTTGGAGCAAAAATATAGTTCTTATCGAGAAGATATGTTTGAAAAATATTTCAATCACCAAGGAGGAGAAAAGTATGAAAGTAGCTGTTAGTGTTAATAACGAAGGAGAGATTATCCCTCATTTAGGTAAGTGTAAATTATTTAAGGTGTTTAAAAAAGATGATGAAAATATTCAATTTATAGAAGATAGAATTACTGATGGTAATCACCAGAACCATATTATAGAAGATATTAATGATTGTGATATTGTTATTTCGGGCCAAATTGGGAAAGGAATGATAAAAAATCTAGCCCAGTTAGGAATTGAAGCAATCGTTGAAGAAGAAACAGATGATCCTATAAAAGCAATAAGTAAAATCTAATAAATTGATTTGCAACGAAAGGAGTTGCCAATTATGAGTGGATGCTTTTCAAATACTAAATGTTCAGAAAATATAAACCAAGAAATAATTGATAAGACAAAAACACATCCTTGTTATAGTGAGTTTGCCCATAAATATGCTCGGATGCATATTCCTGTAGCACCTAAGTGTAATATTAGTTGTAACTATTGTAATAGAAAGCATGATTGTTTACATGAGGCGAGACCAGGTGTTACTAGTGAAGTATTGACTCCAGAGGAAGCTACCGAAAAGTATTTAGCTGTAAAAGAAAAACTTGATAATTTAAAAGTTGTAGGAATAGCAGGTCCAGGTGATGCACTGGCTAATTTTGAACAGACAAAGGAATCCATTCAGTTAATAAAGGCAGAATCTTCTGAAAATACAACCTTCTGTATTTCTACTAATGGTTTGATGCTCCCTCATTATGCAGAAAAAATTGTAGAATTAGGAATCAATCATGTGACAATCACTATTAACACAATTGACCCTACAATTGGAGCTAAAATTTATGATCAAGTAAATTATCAAGGAGAAACTTTGATAGGTGAAGAGGGGGCAGAAATTTTATTGAATAATCAACTGGAAGGGTTGGAGTATCTAGCTAGTCAAGGAGTATTATGTAAGGTTAATATAGTAATGATTAAGGGGCTTAATGATAATCATATTGAAAAAGTGGTAAAGAGGGTAAAAAAATTAGGAGCTTTTATGACTAACATCATGCCTCTTATTCCTGCTGAAGGAAGTAAATTCGAAGATATGCCTCTGGTAAGTAATACTGAATTAAATAAATTACGAGAAAAATGTTCTCTATATCTTAAACAGATGTATCATTGTAAACAGTGTAGAGCTGATGCTATTGGAATGTTATCTCAAGACCAATCTATTGAATTTAGGAGTAATGGATGTGGTAAAGATAAAGGACAATTAATAGAAGAAGAGGAGGCAAATATGGGGCAAGAAGAAGTCTTATTTGCTGTAGCATCTAAAACAGATAGATTAATTGATCAGCATTTTGGTCACGTTGAAGAATTTTTGATTTATAAATATACTGATGAAGAAGTTGAGTTAGTAGATAAGAGATCTGTTGAACAGTATTGTACTGGCAAAGAATGTGCTGATAAAGAAATCAAAATTGAAAAAATCAGTAATTTACTTCATGATTGTAGTGCTGTGTTATGTATTAGAATTGGTTTAGAACCTAAAAAGAAATTAGAGCAGAGAGGTATCCAGATTATTGAAGTTTATGATAGAATTGAAGATGGTATTAAATATGCTGTAGAACAATTAGAATTAAAGGATATTGGTTAAAATTATTTTATCTTAATATTATATCTGAAGTACAGTCCAATCAGAGGGAATATGGTTTAGATTACTATGCTAAAAAGGGAGGATTATAAGAGAGGAATAAAGGGGATTATTATGTTTAAAAAAACAATGGTCATTAGTTTAATTTTAGGATTAGTTATAGTTAGTGGTTGTCAATCTGCTACAGAGGAAACAGAAAAAATTTCTTTAAGAATTATGGCAGCAGCTAGTTTAATAGAAGTATTTACTGACTTAGAGCAAGGTTTTGAAGAGAAATATCCTAATATTGAAGTGGATTGCAATTATGCAGGAAGTCAAGCTTTATTTAGTCAGATCAAATCAGGAGTTACAGCTGATATATTTGCTTCGGCAAATGTAAAGTATATGAATCAATTAGAAGAAAGTGATATGGTAATAGAGCCTAGTGTATTTGCTCAGAATAAGTTAGTTGTAGCAGTACTTAAGGGAAATAAAAAAATTCAAACTATAAATGATTTCGTAGAGAAAGATGTAAAGTTAGTAGTGGCAGATAAGTCTGTACCAGTAGGACAATATACTATAGAGATGTTAGATAAAGTAGATAAGAGTGGTAAATTTGTTGAAAATTATAAAACAAAATTCTTGAATTCTATTGATTCTAAAGAATTAGATGTAAAGAGTGTAGTCTCAAAGATAGAATTAGGAGAAGCTGATGCTGGAGTAGTCTATAAGACAGATATTATTGCTAGTAATCAAGAAAAAGTAAGGGGGATTAATATTCCTAACCAATATAATATAGTGACCACTTATCCTATTGCACTATTAAAGGTGGGCAATCAGCAACACCAAGAAGCCAGCAAGAATTTTTTAGACTATCTTTATTCATTAGAGGGGAGGAAGATATTGACTAAATATGGTTTCATAAAAGAAAGTAGGTGATAGGATGTCTACTAATATAATTACAATTTATCAAGAGATAAAAGACTATGGGGAAAAGATAAGTCAGTTGATGCCAACTTGGTCTAAGAAAAGTTTAGATGTAACAAAACTTATCTTGGTTATCATTGTTTCTATTAACTTAGTATTTATTACCTTAATTGTCACTTCTCTTTTCTTTAAGACTTCAATAAATAAAGTTATATCTATAGCCCAAGATACAACTACCTTACAGGCTTTAAAAATAACTATTACTTCTATTTTCTGTTCTATTATAATTACGATTATATGCGGGATTCCTCTTGCTTATATAACTACTAAAAAAGATGATAAAACTAAAAGAGTAATTAACTTAATATTGAGTATTCCTTTAGTTTTACCTCCTGCAGTAGCAGGATTGGCTTTACTGATGACTTTTGGTAGAAGAGGAATCCTAGGTGGTTTATTTATAAAATTAAATTTAGATATTCCATTTACTTTTTTGGCTTTGATACTTGTTCAAGTATTTACTATGCTACCTTTATTTACTCATTCATTAAAAAGTGGTTTTGAATCGGTTGATAAAAAGATTGAAGAAGCTGCTATGGTCTATGGGGCAGGAGAGAAAGAAGTATTATTGTTGATGTATTTGCCTTTGAGTATGAGATCTTTTATGACTGGAGTAATTATGAGTTGTCTCAGAGCAGCAGGAGAATTTGGAGCAACAATAATGTTTGCAGGAAACTTAAAAGGAAAGACACAGACATTGTCTACTGCCATTTATACTTTATCACAAAAAAATATAGAACAGGCTATTTCTTTAGCAGTAGTATTAATTGTGACATTTTTAGTTCCTTTATTTGTTTTGGAATTAAGTAAAGGGAGGGGGAAATGATTTTTTTATAATCTCTTATGTAAACTATATGTTATTTTTCAAAGAACAAGTTAGAAAAAACTTGACTATAAGGAGCAAATTGGTTATAATTAACATAAATCTAACAAAGAATTTACATGTAGTGTGTTTTTGGGGGGTTGGGAGTGAGTAATTTTTATATTATTGATACTACTTTACGTGATGGAGAACAGACAGCTGGGGTAGCTTTTTCAAAAGCAGAGAAGTTAAGGATAGCTAAGAAATTAGATCAAGCTGGGGTAGAAGTTATTGAGGCAGGAATTCCTGTTATGGGAGAAGAGGAACAAGAGTGTGTTGAAAAAATCATTAATTTTGATCTAGATGCTACCATCTTGACATGGAACAGATTAAAAATTAATGATATTTATCAGTCAATTGCTTGTGGAGCAGAAAATGTGCATATTTCGGCTCCGGTTTCTGACATTCATATTTATAGAAAATTAAATAAGGATAGAAATTGGATACTAAATCAACTAAAGAAAACAGTTTCTTATGCTATTGAAAAAGGATGTTCTGTATCAGTTGGTGCTGAAGATGCATCGAGAGCTGATGATAATTTTTTGATTAAATTTTATAATATAGCGCAAAAACTAGGAGCTACTAGAGTACGTTATGCAGATACCGTAGGAGCCTTAGATCCTAATTCAGTTTATCAGAATATAAAAAGATTAAAAGATTTTATAGATATAGATATTGATTTTCATGGGCACAATGATTTGGGGATGGCAACAGCTAATGCCCTCAGTGCTTATAGAGCAGGAGCTGAATATATAAGTTGTACAGTCAATGGGCTTGGAGAAAGGGCTGGAAATACAGCTCTAGAGGAGATTGTTATGGCTTTAAAGTATATTCAAGGATGTAAAGTTGAATTTGATTTAACAGAGTTAATGGATTTATCTAAGCTTATAGAGGAGGTATCAGGAAGAAAAGTGGAGCCAGGTAAACCAATTGTAGGTAAGAAAATTTTTTCACATGAATCTGGTATCCATGTTGATGGATTGTTAAAAGATCCAGCGACTTATGAAGTATTCCCTCCAGAAGATTTAGGAAGAAAAAGAGATTTGGTCATTGGTAAGTTTTCTGGGGTTAGTGCAATTATGCATAAGTATGATGAATTGGGGACATCGATCACCAGAGAAGAAGCTAATAAAATATTAAAGACTATTAGAAAGAATTCTTATCAGAAAAAAGAGCAATACCTTTAACCTTCTAAAAATGAAGTGGATGCCAAATAGATAATTAGAACAATAAATTAAAGGAAGGTGAATAAGGGTGTGTAATGATGATTTAAAAACTCCTATTTATTCTATGGGACTGACAAAGAAGATGACTGGACTGACAGCTAGACAGATTCGTTATTATGAAGAAGAGAATTTGATAAACCCTGCTCGAACTAAAGGTAATCAGAGGTTATTTTCTAAACATGATGTTAAAAAATTAAATAAAATAAAAGAGTTATTAAATAAGGGGTTGAATATTGCTGGTATCTTAAGGAAGTTAGAAGGATGATAAGGATAAGTTAAAACAGAGTGGAAATCAGATATTTTTCTGACATAAACTTGACATATACGATTCAATAGTTTATAATTAACACAAAGTTAACACAAAGGTCACATGGGATATGTATTATACTGTAGGTATTGAAGGAAGAAAGAGGTGGGTTATTTGACTAAAGATGATATATTGGCAGAAGCCCAAAAGCTAAATGTTAAGTTTATTAGATTACAGTTTATTAATATTTTAGGTATAGTAAAAAATGTGGCCGTTACAATTGAACAATTAGCAGATACTTTAGAAGGTAGAATCATGTTTGATGGATCTTCAGTTGATGGATTTACTAGGCTACAAGAGTCTGATATGTATTTGAAACCAGACTATAATACTTTTACAGTTTTTCCTTGGAGACCAGAAACTGAAGGTAAAGTAGCTAGATTAATTTGTGATGTGTATACTCCAGAAGGGGAACCATTTGCTGGAGATCCGCGAAATGCATTAAAGGAAGTAATAAAGGAAGTAGCAGAGATGGGCTATACTATAGATGTTGGCCCGGAGCTGGAATTCTTCTTGTTTAATAAAAGTAATCAAGAACGAACTTCTCTTAAAACTAATGATTCAGGTAGTTATTTTGATTTAGCACCTATAGATTTGGGGCAAGATGCTCGATGAGACATTGTATTGGCTTTAGAAGAGATGGGATTTGAAATAGCAGCTTCTCACCATGAAGTAGCACCTGGGCAACATGAAATTGATTTAGTACCTAGTAATGCTTTAAGAATTGCTGATAGGATTGCTACTTTTAAATTTGTAACTAAAGCAATTGCTGTTATGTTAAAAGCGGGATTGAATGGGATTAGAAATAAGATTAAGCCATCAATTGAATTTATAGATAATATTTATAATACTTCTGATACAAGAATAAAAGGTTCATCATTTAAGAATTTACCAGGTAGTATTGATGAAGCTACTAGTAAATTAGTTAAAGATAAAGTGATATGTGATATTTTAGGAAAGCATATTTTAACCCATTTTCTGCAAGCTAAAAAAATTGAAACTAAGATTTATAAAACTCAAGTTCACCAATGGGAATTAGAACAATATTTAAAAAATTACTAAAGCTAGTAGGTGATGAATTAATGTTGACTAAAGATTATCAAGTTATTACAGACAAATTGATAGAGTGGATTAAAGGTAAAATAACAAATGCAAGTTGTAAAGGTGTTGTAGTTGGTTTATCAGGTGGGATTGATTCTTCAGTTACAGCTGTATTGTCTAAAAGAGCTTTTCCAGATAATACATTAGGTTTGATTATGCCTTGTGACAGCAATCCACAAGATGCTAAAGATGCTAGGTTAGTAGCAGAGAAATTTGATATTGATTATAAAGAATTAGATTTAACCCCCACTTTTAATACATTATTAGAAACAATACAGGGAACTGAAGATAGGTTAGCTATTTCTAATATAAAGCCTAGATTAAGGATGACTACCCTTTATTATTATGCAAAATTAAGAAATAGTTTAGTAGTTGGAACAGATAATCGTAGTGAATTAAGATTAGGATATTTTACAAAGTATGGTGATGGAGGTATTGATCTAGCTCCATTAGGAAATTTAGTAAAAACTGAAGTGAGGGAAATATCTAAAGTATTAGAAATACCAGATAAGATTATTACTAAAGCTCCTTCTGCAGGTTTGTGGAAAGATCAAACTGATGAAGAAGAATTAGGAGTAAGTTATCAAAAGATAGATAAATATATCTTAACTGGTGAAGCTAGTAAAGAAGTAAAAGATCTAGTGGATAGATTAGAAGAAGAAAATCAGCATAAGTTACAACTTCCTCCAATACCTGAAATATGATAATGGTTAATTGCAAGTATTTGTATGTTGGCTGAGAGTCATTTTTAACTTTTCATTTAAAAATAGACTTATAAGTCTAAAAAATTCAGGGGTGATAATTATGTGTTTAATTATTAAGAATGGGAATGTCACTACAAGAGAAGGAAGTCAGAAAGGTGATATTGGGATCAAGGATGGTAAGTTATTTATGAATCCAGAGAAGGTTAAAGCTCCTAAGGTAAAGGTGATTGATGCATCTAAGGTTGTTTCAGAAAGTATTGTACACTGGTTTACAACGAAACATTAATATAAATTATTTTAAAGGAAGGGGATTAAAATGAGAAGTAGAGTAGTTTTATTAACTATGGTTATGCTTTTAGCTTTGACATCAGTAAGTTGGGCAGCTGAACCGACATCAGTGAGTAATGCAGTAGCGATTGATACTATGTGGACACTTTTAGCAGCATTTTTAGTATTCTTTATGCAGGCTGGTTTTGCTATGGTAGAATCTGGTTTTACGCGAGCTAAGAATGCAGGAAATATTATTATGAAGAATATAATGGACTTTTCTTTAGGTTCATTGTTGTATTGGGCTTGTGGTTTTGCATTTATGTATGGAGCAGGAAATGGATTTATTGGGACTGATGGATTCTTTTTAAGTGGGAGTTTTGAACATTTAGGATTGGATATACCTCTTAGTGCTTATTGGATTTTCCAAGCTGTATTTGCAGCTACAGCAGCAACAATTGTTTCTGGAGCAATGGCAGAACGAACTAAGTATAGCGGATATATTGCTTATAGTATTGGAATTACTGGTATTATTTATCCTGTTGTAGGTCACTGGATCTGGGGTGGCGGTTGGTTATCTGGTATGGTTGACTTTGCTGGATCAACAGTTGTTCACTCTGTAGGTGGTTGGGCTGCTCTAGCAGGTGCTATAGTTCTTGGGCCAAGAATTGGTAAGTATAATGAAGATGGATCAATTAATGCAATGCCAGGTCATAACTTATTAATGGCTGCTTTAGGTGTTTTTATCTTATGGTTTGGTTGGTTTGGATTTAACCCAGGTAGTACAGTAGCAGGTACTGATTTGAGTATTGGAGATATTGCAGTAACTACTAATTTAGCTGCAGCAGCAGGTGCTACTTTAGCAATGATTACTAGTTGGTTTAAGTATGGTAAAGCTGATGTAAGTATGACTTTAAATGGTGCTTTAGCAGGTTTGGTTGGTATTACTGCTGGTTGTGCAGCTGTAGATAATATAGGAGCATTAATTATTGGTGCTTTATCTGGAATACTAATTGTTTTTGCTGTTGAATTTATTGATAAGCTACATGTAGATGATCCAGTTGGTGCAGTAGCAGTGCATGGAGTATGTGGTGCTTTTGGAACGATCTTAGTTGGTTTCTTTGCTACTGATGGTGGTTTATTCTATAGTGGAGGAACTTCTTTATTGGTAACTCAACTTAAAGGTGTAGTTGCTGTAGCAGCTTGGACATTTGTAACGGCTTATATTTTATTCAAGGTTATTGATGTAGTTATAGGCTTGAGGGTTTCTCGAGAAGAAGAATTAGAAGGATTAGATATTACAGAGCATGGTTCTGTATCTTATCCAGACTTTGTGCCATTACACTGGAAGAGTGTTAAAGTTGAGAAGAGTGAATAGTAATTGATATAGTGTGTCACTTTTAGTGACACAGCTGTGAGCTATTTGCTATGTGTTATCAGCCAGTTCAAAACCTTTAAATTCAAAAACTAAATTCTTAAAATTACTATCTTTTAAAGAATCTAACTGTATCTATGTTTTTGAATTTGACCCTACGAGTTTCATAGAAACTATTCGTGATAAAGGTCATTTGCAGATATCTGAAGCAGAAAAATGTCACTTTATATCAATATTCATTAGTTATGAGCTATGAATCGTGAGCTAAATTAAAGTCAAAATCACAAAATAGTTCACAGATTTTAAAATAAGAGCTTTTATAGGTGTAGGTGTTGAATGTGATGGTTTTGATTTAGCACATAGCAGATGACTCATGACACACGACTATTTGCAAGAAAATAAAAAGGAGGAATGACTATGAAGAAGGTGGAGTGTATAATTCGCCCCTCTAAGTTAGAAGAGTTAATAGTGGCAGTCGAAGAGTTAGGAATTAGTGGCTTAAATATAACTCAAATTGCTGGTTATGGTAAGCAAAAGGGAAAGAAAGAGGTTTATCGAGGAGTAGAATATGAGGTTAAGCTAAAGGAGAAATTAAAGGTAGAATTAGTAGTTGCAGAAGATGAAGTTGACGATTTAGTAGATGTTATTGTTGAGACGACTCGGACTGATGAAGTAGGCGATGGTAAGATATTTGTCTATTCTATTGATGAAGCAGTTAGAATTAGAACTGGAGAAAGAGATAGAAAAGCTATTTAGGTGTAATCCCAAGGGCCAACTTCCCTTGGGTTTTTTTATAAAGGTGTTGAATAATTATTCTTTTAATTGTATAATTATTTAAAAGGAGGAGATTAGAATGGATAATTTACTAACAGTTAAATACTTAAGTCTAGTAGATATAAAAGAGTTGTTTATGATTACAGAAAAGTTAAAGCAAGAAGAGAAACAAGGGGCTAGAGAAGACTATTTAGCTGGTAAGACTTTAGGTATGATCTTTGCTAAGTCTTCTACTCGAACTAGAGTCTCTTTTGAAACTGGTATCTATCAATTAGGAGGGCAAGGGATATTCTTAAGTTCACAGGATATTCAACTTGGTCGTGGTGAAACAATAGCTGATACAGCAAAAGTTTTAAGTCGTTATATAGATGGAATTATGATTCGTACCTTTGATCAAGAGGAAGTGGAAGATCTAGCCCACTATGGTTCTATTCCCATAATTAATGGCTTAACTGATAAATATCATCCTTGTCAAGCATTAGCAGACTTATTTACTATTCAAGAGAAGAAAGGCGATCTATCTGATTTAAAGCTAACTTATATTGGTGATGGAAATAATATGGCTCATTCTTTAATGTTAGCAGCTGCAAAAGTAGGTATGGATATTTCTTTAGCAACTCCTCAAGATTATACACCACAGGTTGAAGTTATAGAATCTGCTAAGAAGTTGGCCCAAGCAAATAATTGTCAACTTGAAGTATTAACAGAAACTAAAGCAGCAGTTAAAGGGGCTGATGTAGTTTATACAGATGTCTGGGCGAGTATGGGAGATGAAGATGAAGCCCAAGAGCGAAAGAATAAATTTCAGAGTTATCAAGTCAATCAAGAGATAATAGAATTGGCTGCTGCAGAAGCTATTTTTATGCATTGTCTGCCAGCTCATCGAGGAGAAGAAGTTACTGCAGAAGTAATTGATGGTGAGCAGTCAATTGTCTTTGATCAAGCCGAGAATAGATTACATTTACAAAAAGGAATTATGGTTAAGTTAATGAGTTAGGAGCATGAGTTTTTCATGCTCTTTTTATTTTTTTGATAATTAAGCATGAATAAAAAGTAGATATAGTCTTATACTAATTTTTGCTATCTAAATAATTAATATTTATTCTATTTTAGGTGATTTTAATAAAATTATTTTCTTTTTTTTGATTAACTGATATAATTAGTATGAGCTTTTTTTGTTTTATTACATAATTAAGGAGGGCTTTGGAGTGGCTAATTCAAATAAGGTTAAGATTATATTTCCTAATGGAGAAACAATTCAGTGTGATAAGTTAATTGCGTCTTTACGTAATAATGATACTTTTGATGAACTGGAACAGTTATTTATTGGTGATTGGAATTTGGAACAATTAGTAGAAACTAAGTCCATTTTAAATCAAATTTTTAGTGAACAGATTAGAGAAAGGTTATCTCCAGAAGATAAAATGTTATTGGAAAGAATTAAAGCTAAAGAACAAGAAGAAAAAGAGAGCTTTATAGAAGAGTTATCTGATAAGGAGCAAAAGTTATATAAGCAGGTTAATGAAGAGTCTGAAATGGTAAGAGTAGATAATGTACCACAAGAACTAGAAGAATTGGAATTGGAAGAAATAGAGCTAGAAGAATTCTTTAATGAACTTTTAGATTCTGATTTAGAAGAAAATGAGTCGAGAATAAAAGATAATAAATCAGATAATGTAGCAACTGAGACTAAAGTAATAGATTTTGAGAGTTATAAACAGCAAAGATTATAAAGCAGGTTAATATTACCATTTTAATCTGATGATGACTTTGATAGAATTGTAATAAATGTACAAGCTTAAAAAAGGGGGGAGGATCTTTTATTTGTAAACTTGGTAAATATATTATTAAGTTAGGCAGGGAGGATTAAATAGTGAAGCAAAATAAACTAGTAGTAGTCTTTTTATTGACTATATTAGTCTGTTCTGTATCTGTGCAAGGAGTTGAAGCAAGTTACCGTGTTTTACAGCGTGGTATGGATGGACGTGAAGTACGTCAGCTACAAGAGGACTTAGTTATGCTTGGAGAAAAATTAGTGATTGATGGTATTTATGGGCCAACTACTGAACGAGCTGTTGAGAATTTTCAGAAAAAAATTGGTCTACCAGCCGATGGTGTAGTAGGAGAAGGAACTTGGACTGAATTATTAGAAGCAGTTCGCTATGAAAAATATAAGGTTCGACCTGGTGATACTTTATATGATTTGGCCCAAGATTATGGAATAGCAGTTGAAGTAATTAGGAAAGCTAATAATTTAGACTCTACTTTGATTCGACCTGGTCAAAAGCTGATTATTCCTAGAAGTGCTTTAGGTGGAGCTTTAGTTACTGATATTTACAACATAATTACTTACAAAGTTCAACGTGGAGATACATTACAAAAATTAGCAGAGAAATTCCATACTACAGTGCGGACAATCAAAAAAGTCAATAAATTTAATGGAAATAGAATTAAAGTTGGACAGAAGATTAAAGTACCTAAATTAGTAATTGATCTATCTGGTAGTTCTAAAAATGTAAGAAAAGTAGAAAAAGATTTTATCTGGCCAGTTAATGGTAGAATAAGTTCTGATTATGGTTGGAGAAATCATCCTATCTTAAATAAGAAGGACTTTCATGGTGGAATAGATATAGCAATAAGTAGAGGAACTCCAGTTAGAGCTGCTAAAGCAGGTAAAGTTTTAAATAGTGGTTGGATTAAAGGGTTTGGTAGAACAGTAACTATTGATCATAGTAATGGCGTAGTTACTCTGTATGCTCATAATTCAGAATTGATAGTTAGACCTGGACAGTATGTTGAGCAAGGAGAGATTGTTGCTAAGTCAGGTAATACTGGTTTAAGTACTGGCCCACATTTGGATTTTAGAATTTTAATTAATAGTAAACCGGCCAATCCAATGAAATATTTAGATTAAAGATAAGGAGTGGAGTTATTCCACTCTTTTTTATTTTTTGATTAAGTTGATTGCTCTTTATTAATCAAATTATATAGAAATGATGGTTTTTCTTTATAAATTTTATTTATCATCTTTACAATTTGAGGATCAAATTGATTGTCTTGACATTGATTTATCTCTTTAATAGCTTCTTTAATTGGTAAAGCTTTTCTGTAGGGCCGAGGAGTTGCTATTGCATCAAAAGTATCAGCAATGGCTATAATTCTAGAACCTAGAGGTATTTCTTTAGCTGATAGTCCAGTTGGATATCCTGTGCCATCATATTTTTCATGGTGATGTTTAATTATATTAGCAATTGTAGAAAATTGAGTTCCAGTAACTTGATTTATAATTTGATAGCCAATAGTAGAATGTTTTTTTATTTCTTCATATTCGCTTCTAGTTAAATTTCCTTTTTTATTAAGAATAGCATCTCGAATACCTATTTTACCAATATCATGTAAGTGACCAGCAATATGGATAGTAAATATCATTTCTGGATTAAGATCCATTAGTTCAGCCAGCTTTTGAGCCAAGTGAGCTACTCTAATAGAATGTCCAGAAGTATATAAATCTTTAACTTCTAAACCTTTAACTAGACTTTCTACAAAATCATGCAATGAAATTTGAGTAAATTCTAATTTAGTCTTCATTATGACCCCTCACTGAAAATAATAATTATTATCATTAATATTCTACCATAAATCATTTTCATTTACAAGAAGTAATTTATACTTAATATTAGTATTATTATAGAAAAAACTGAATTTTTTATTAATCAGTTTATTTAATTATTCTTTGGCATAAACTAACTGATAGATAATGAGGTGATTACTTTAGTATGAATTATAAAACTTGTTGTAGAGATATACTTCATAATATAGGGCCAACTTTATTAGGAATCAAACCAGCTGAATTAAGAAATATTCCACTACTAGATGATAGTGGAGAAGATTGTTGGCTAAGATGTAAAGAAATAGTCCTATCTTCTAATCAGATTAGATTAATGGAACTGAGAGAGTTAAGTGGTAAAATACAAGTTTTATTTTATCACCCCTTAGCATTAGATAGACAACTTAGTAAGTCTTATAACTTATGTTTTCTTCAACAATTAGACTATCCTAGGACCTATACTTTAGCAGGTTACTTAAATTATCTATTAATTAGAATACAAAAGTCAGAATTTCCTCATGAAATAGGTATTTTTTTAGGTTATCCTCTTAAAGATGTATTAGGATTTACTGGTTATCTTGATTTGAAGAGGACAGGAAAAGGGAGTTGGAAGTTCTATGGGAATAGAACAGTATCAGCTATCTGCCAGAATAAGTTTAGATTAGCACAACGAGTGGTTGATAATAGATTACAGGAGTTAAATCAGATTGAAGATTTTTATCAAGTAGTTGAGTTTAATTAATAAAAAGATAATTTGATTATTTAAATATGTATACTAATGATTTGTCTGTAAAAAATAACCATATATTTAAAAGTGAAAAAGCTACTTGACACTAAGGAGCTTTTTTAGTATGATTATGATGCTAGATGCAAACTGTTTGCAAGAAGAAATTTAAAGCTTATGATTAAATTACAGGAGGGAAATAGATGAATAAAAAAGTTTTGATTTTATCTGTAGTATTGCTTTTAGTTTTAGGTTCAGGGTTGATAATTAATAACTTTACTAATGATTCTTTAAGATCTGGAGTTCAAAATAATACTAGTCAATTAAAAATTTATACAAGTATTTATCCACTCTATGATTTAGCAACTAAAATTGCTGACGATAAATTAGAAGTTAATTTAGTTGTTCCTAATGGAGCTGAACTACATAGTTATAAACCATCTCCACGTAAGATAGCTCAATTAGAGAAAGCAGACTTATTCTTTTATAATGGTTTAGGAGTAGAGTCTTGGGCCAACAAAACAGTACAGAACTTAACAGAAGTTGGTGTTAAGACAGTAAGAGTTAGTCAAGTAGTTAATTTGAAAGAGTTTGTAACTGGGCATGAACATAATGAAGGTCATGAACATAAAGATCATGAAGGGGAAGAAAAGGATAGTAGTTATGATCCTCATATCTGGTTAGATCCTATGAATATGAAAGATATCGCTAAGGAGATGAGAGATGAATTTATCAAGTTAGACTCTAAAAATAAAGAAGTCTATCAAGCTAACTATAAAGAAGTTGTACAAGAGTTAGAAGAACTTGATCAAGAATATAAAGCTGCCTTAAAAGGAGCTAAAAGAGAATCTATTTTAGTCTCTCATTCTGCATTTGGTTATTTAGCTGATAGGTATGGATTTAAACAGTTGTCTGTTACAGGAGTTGCTCCTCACCAAGAGCCTTCGCCAGGTACTTTAGCTAAATTAACAAAGTTAGCTAAGGAACATAAATTTGATTATATATTTATGGAGACTTTAGCCAATCCTAGAATAGTCAATGTCTTAGCTAAAGAAGCAGAATTAAAAGTACTTAAGTTAAATCCAGTTGCTGGCTTAACTAGAGAAGAAGTGGATGCTGGTGAGGATTATTTTTCTCTTATGCGACAGAATCTGAATAATTTACAGAAGGCATTAGGTGATTAAAATGGATAGAATAGTTGAGATTAATGATTTATCTTGTGGTTATGATGATAAACCTATCTTACAAGGAGTAGATTTGATAGTAGAAGAAGGTGATTTTGTTGCTTTACTTGGTCCTAATGGTTCAGGAAAGAGTACTTTATTGAAGTCAATAATAGGAGATTTAAAGCCACAGGTAGGAGAGATTAAGTTATTTGGTCAATCAATAACTGATTTTGATAATTGGGAAAAGGTAGGTTATGTTTCTCAACAGGTAAGAAGTTTCAATAATAGCTTTCCGGCTACTGTAAAAGAAGTTGTAGGAGCTAGTTTATATCGGGAGATGGGCTTTTTTAAATTATTAACTAATAATTTAGAGACAAGAATAGATCAAGCTTTAAAGCAAGTAGATATGTTAGAATATAAGACACGACAGATTGGAAATTTATCTGGTGGTCAGCAACAACGAGTATTTATTGCTAGAACTTTAATTACCAACCCAGAAATCATTCTATTGGATGAACCATTAGTAGGGGTAGATGCTAAAGTTCAAGATGATTTTTATCAGTTAATAGAACATCTAAATCAGAAATTAGGAATTACCATTATTATGATTTCTCATGATATTCATGTAATTAGTAGTCAAGCCAATAAAATTGTCTGTTTTGGAGATGGTCAGCTATTTATTCATCAAGCTGATGAATTTGATTATGAAGATTATATTACTGAATTAAAGACTGAAAATCGTGTTTTAATTCCTGAACATAAGCATTAGGTGGTGAGCAAGTAATGTTAGATATATTTACTTATTCTTTTATGCAACGTGCTTTTATTGTTGGTAATATTGTGGCAGTTATTTGTCCTTTGATTGGTGTCTTTTTAGTCTTAAAGAGATTATCCTTAATTGGAAATACTTTATCACATGTAGCTTTAGCAGGAGTTGCTTTAGGAATGATTTTAGGAGTCTATCCTGTTTATATGGCTTTATTAGTTTCAGTTGTAGCTGCTTTAGGAATTGAAAAGTTACGTGAAAGTTATCAAGATTATGCTGAGTTATCATTATCTATTATGTTAGCTACTGGATTAGGAATGGCTACTATATTAATTAGTTTATCAAATAATAACTCTGGTATCTTTGGTTATTTATTTGGTAGTATTTCTTTAGTTACAAAACAGGACTTATTAGCTATTATTCCGTTAGCTATTATAATTATAGGAGTTGTTTTTTACTTTTACTATGGTTTTATATTTTTAACTTTCAGTGAGGTTGAAGCTAGATTAGCAGGGGTGCCTGTTACTTTACTAAATACTTTATTTATTATTTTAGTAGCAGTAACTATTTCTATTTCAATGCGGATTATTGGTGGTTTATTAGTTGCTTCATTATTGACTTTACCAGTAGCTGCTGGATTGCAGTTAGCTAGTAGTTTTAAAGAGACAATTATCTATAGTGTTTTTTCTGGATTATTAGCAGTTAATTTTGGTCTGGTAACCTCTTTTTATCAAGATCTAGCTCCTGGAGGAACTATTATTTTAGCCAGTGTAGTCTGGTTGTTAGTAATTATAGGTTATCGCCAAATTAAAATTTATTTTACTTCTTATAGTGATAGTTCCATTATCTCAAATATTGATAAATAGCTTACAAAATTGCCTTCCTCTAAGGAAGGCTTTTTTAATTTATTTAGATAGGTTAATTTGCTTTAAATTAGAACTTGATGTTTATTCGGTTTTGTAATATAACTAGATAAGGGAAGGGGATAAGAATGGATCAATTATCGACTTGGAAAGAT
The DNA here is from genome assembly GCF_054657875.1 of Halanaerocella petrolearia. NCBI lineage: Bacteria > Bacillati > Bacillota > Clostridia > Halanaerobiales > Halobacteroidaceae > Halanaerocella > Halanaerocella petrolearia. The sequence goes on along the minus strand of NZ_BAAHXW010000001.1, from coordinate 589,885 downwards.
AAATTAAGATCTAAAGGGATTAGATGTACTAAACAACGTTGTGCTATTTTAGAAGTGCTAATTGATATTAAGCATCCTATTTCAGCCCAGGATATATTTGCTAGATTAAAAGAGGGTAGACCTAAGTTAAGATTATCCACTGTTTATCGTAATCTAAATTATTTTGTAGGAGAAAATATTGTTCGTAAGCTTAAGTTTGATGAGCATGAAAATAAATTTGAGTTAGATGAAGGAAATCATCATCATCATTTAGTCTGTCTAGATTGTGAAGAAGTAGTTCCTTTAGATTGTCCACTAGATAAGTTTGATGAAGAGTTAGGTACTCAGACAGGTTATAGTATTTTAGAGCATAGAATGAAGTTTTATGGTTTCTGTCCTGAATGTCAAAAGAAGAATTGAAATGAGGGAAAATTATGATAAAAAAATTATTAAATGGCTTAAGGGATTATAACTCTTTACGTCAAGATATTACAGCTGGAGCTTCAGTAGCTGCTTTATGTGTACCACAGAATATGGCTTATGCTTTAATCATAGGGGTCAATCCAATTTATGGACTGTATACATCTATGGTATCTATGTTAATCTATTCTTTAGTAGGTAGATCTAGCTATATGATAGTTGGCCCGACTAATTTAGTTGCTATGACTATTGCTAGTAATTTAAATTTTGCCCAAGATCATAATTATTTAGCTGCTGTCTTTATTTTAACCTTTTTAGTGGGTTTCTTTCAGATTCTATTTGGTATCTTTAAGTTAGGTAAATTAGTAAATTATATTTCTCATCCAGTAATAGTCGGTTTGACGACAGGAACTGCAGTGATAATTGGTGTTGGTCAGCTAGAGAATCTACTAGAGGTATCATTATCTAATACTGCTAATATATTTATAGATATTTATTTATTATCAGGAAAAGTGATAACTGCTAATCCGTGGGCTGTAACTTTAGGATTAATAACTATGTTATCTATCTTATCCATTGAAAAGATCAATAAGAAATATCCTGCCTATTTATTGTCTATAGTGATTGCTACTTTATTAGTCTATATCTTTAATTTATCAGATCAACTAGCAGTTGTAGGGAGATTACCTGCTTCTTTACCACAGTTTCAGTTTCCAGAGTTTGATTTCCAATTTATCAGTCGCATAGCTACTAAAGCATTTTCAGTAGCTATTATAGGTTTACTACAGACTTTAGCAATTATTAAGTCTTTAGAGAATAAGTCTGGTCAAGAGCTAAATATCAATCATGAGTTTCTAGGGCAAGGAATAATTAACTTAATAAGCTCTTTCTTCAGTAGTTTTGCTAGTGCAGGATCTTTTACTAATTCTTTTATTAATTATCAAGTAGGGGCTAAAACGAAGTTGGCCCAGGTTTTTACAGCAATAATTATATCTTTATTTATTATCTTATTTAATCCTATAGTTAAGTATATTCCAATTACTAGTTTAGCTGCCTTGGTAATAGTAGTAGCTTTAAGAATGATAGACATCGATGAGATTATTGATATCTGTAAAGCTACTAAATCAGATTTATTAATTTTTGTAGTTACTTTATTGGCTACAGTTTTACTACCACGGTTAGAGTATGCTATTTATACAGGAGTATTACTTTCTTTAGTAGTAGTACTTAAAGAGAGTAGTAAAGTAAACATGTCTCATATAAGTTACGATAAAGAAGCTGATACTAAATTAGCTTATAAAGAACCAGAAGAAGTAGAAGAAGATGAATATGTTGTACTTGATTTAGCTGGTGATTTAAACTTTAGTGCAGCAGAGAATTTTAAGGAAGAGTTAAATTCGGTTCAGGCTAAAGGATTTGTAATTAGGATTAAGAATATCGCCCGAATGGATATAACTTCGGTCAAAGAGTTAGAAAAGTTTGTTGCTCGAGTACAACAAGAAGATAAGCCAGTCTTTTTATCTGGAGTTGATGAGGAACAGTATAAGGTTCTTGAAGATTTAGGTGTTATTGATAAGATTGGTAAAGATAGTATTTTTCATTCTCAAGATGAAATGTTATCTTCTACTATTGAAGCAGTTAAATCAGCTGAGGAGGAGGAGCTATCTTAATTCTTCTCTTTAGCTGTTTTCTTTATTTTTAATAACTTTAAGTGGAAACTTGCTATTATAGCTCCCGATATATCTGAAATAAGGTCTGTATTTGTATCTGTTAAACCTTCTTGATGTTTTAGTGTTTGATTTAGCATTATATCTAATGAAAATTCAATGATTTCAAAGATAGTTCCTAAACTAATTCCTAATGTAATAATAAAGATAGTTTTATAATGTTTTTGCTTAAGAATAGTGGGAAGTAGTTCTGTTATTAAAGAATAACTAAAAAGAGTAAATGAGTAGGTGCCAAAAGCATGAAGTAAGATATCAAAATAAGACGTTATTTTATAAAGTTTTAAATAGCGACCTAAAATAGAATGAGCTATGATTGTTATAATTGAAATACTTCTTATATAGTTGTTTAAGTATAAATTATATTTGATTTCTATAATAGTATAGATTGCAAAAAATAAAGTAGATGCAATTACTCCATCATATTTTAATCTACCATCTTTGGATAATAAAAAGATAGTTATAAATTGTGTAACTAAAAAAGTTAAATTAATTATCAATCTAGTCTGCTTGTGTTTATTCATTTAAGGTATCTCCTTGATAAATAGTTAAATCTATTTTCACTAGCATAATAATGTAAGAATAACCTCCACTAATTTAGCGGAGGTTATTTATCTGTTAAGATTGAGGTTGTTTGATATTAATTAGTTGTTGAGACTGATCAAAGGCTTCAAATAATTGTTGTTCAGGTTTTTCATATGGTTTGTACCAGCCTTTATTTATTGCTAATTTTGTTAGAGCTGAATGACCATTTATTACTTGAGTTAAGTTATCTGAGTACATAGCTTTAAGTTCAGGGGTAGGAGACTCTAAAGTAGCAGAAAGATATGCTACAGCTGCACTTTTAGATCCGGCAAGCATATCAGTAGCTATTGTCTGGTCTCCAACTTTAGTTTTATCCTGTACTAAAGATGAAAATATAGACTCCATATTAATGCACCTCCTTACTGGTTACTATATCATTTTCATTAATAAATTGTTGAATCCCTTTAACTCTGCCTTCCATAGCTAAAATTCCTGATTCTACTTCCTTTTTAAGGTCATCATCTGTAATAACTTCTTGGATAGCTTTTGCTTTTGCCAATGCATTTGTTTCCATCTCTAATAATTGTCTCAATGTTAATTTCTCACTTTGAGTTAACTCTCGCAAATTTATGACCTCCTTAATAATAAACTACTTATAGTTTTACTTAGTTTAATATAGAGTATGTTGGTATTTTAAGTTCTAAATTCCAAATATTTTTATTAATTAAGCTGTATGATTACTATTAATTTTATATACAATAGTATTTAAGAGCTAATTTATTCTAATCGATAATTTTAGTTTGACATTCTAGCAAATGATTGTTAATATTAAAATGGAAAATGAAGACAGGGAAGAATAGGAAATCTTTAATCTGAATCGCCTACGCTTATTTAAGCTAGTGGTTCAGATTTTTTATTATCTAACTAGGAGGAGATATTATAGTGGATTTTTCAGAGGTTAGTCAAATTTGGGACTGTACAAGAGAAGAATGGAATGATTGGCAATGGCAGCTAGAGAATAGCATTACTAGTGTAGAAGAATTACAGAATAAATTTGCTATTTCAGATATAGAGGCTAAGAAGATTAAAAAAGCAGCTGATATATTCCCTATGTCAATTACTCCTTATTATGCTTCATTGATTGATTTTGATAATGAGCAGTGTCCAATTAAGAAGCAGGCTATTCCTCATCAAGCAGAGCTTAAAGATTCAAATTATGAAATGGAAGATCCGTTACATGAAGATAAGGATTCACCTGTACCAGGATTAACTCATCGTTATCCTGATCGTGTTCTATTGTTAATGACTAATAAATGTTCTATGTTCTGTCGTCATTGTACTCGAAAGCGGAAAGTTGGAGATAATGAAGAATTAGTTAATCGAGAGCAGATAGAAGCAGGAATTGAATATATTAAAGAGACGCCCCAGGTTAGAGATGTTTTATTATCTGGTGGAGATCCTTTATTGCTAGATAAAGATTTCTTAGAAGAGATTATTACTGAGTTATATGAGATTCCTCATGTAGATATTGTACGTGTTGGGAGTAGGCTGCCTGTAGTCTTACCTCAGCGAATCAATGATTCATTAGTAACTATGCTTGAGAGATTAAATAAGGAAGTTGGCCCGGTTTGGATCAATACTCATTTTAATCATGAAAAAGAGATTACAGTTGAATCAAAAGAAGCACTAGCTAAATTGGCCAATGCAGGAGTTCCTTTAGGAAATCAAACTGTATTATTAAAAGATGTTAATGATTGTCCAGAGATTATTAAAAATTTAATGCATAAATTAGTTCAACATAGAGTTAGACCTTATTATTTATACCAGTGTGATCTATCACGAGGAATTGAACATTTTAGAACTCCAATTTCTAAAGGGATAGAGGTTATGGAACATTTAATTGGTCATACTTCTGGTTTTGCAGTACCTCGTTATGTTGTTGATGCTCCAGGTGGTGGAGGTAAAATTCCTGTAAACCCAAATTATTTATTATCTAATTCTAATCGTAAGACTATCTTACGAAACTTTGAAGGAACAATTACTGTTTATACTGAACCTGAGGATCAAGAGTGTACTTGTCCTTCGGATTGTACTATCTGTGATAATCCATTAGTTGATGAAGAAGTTGAACAGACAGAAGTTGGTCTACAACAACTATTCTCTGAAGATAATGATACTATTAGCCTACAAAGTAGTGAGCGTGATTACGCTAATTATGATTAATAAACAAACTATTACTGATAAGACTAAAGTTTCAGGAACTGGTTATCAGGCAATAATTAATTTATCTCAATTGAATCAGCGAATAGTAATTAAAGATTATCAAGGGAGTAACTTATCAGAATTAGTTACTAGATTAATTAAATTAGCTGATCAAGAAGGTTTTACTAAGGTATGGGCCAAGGTCTATAAAGAGGATAGAGAGAAGTTTGAGGCAGCTGGTTTTGAAACTGAAGCAATAATTGATAGTTTTTATCATACTGATGACGCTTGTTCTATGGCTTATTATTTGACTAAAGAGCGACAGACTAGAAGAAATAAAGAAGAGGCAGATAGAATACTTACTGAAACTAAAAAATTAGCAGAAGAAAGGAAAGACTTGGCTACTGGCTATAATTTTAAAGTAGCTGATAAAGAGAATATAAAAGCTTTAGCTAAGTTGTATGATCAAGTATTTAATTCATACCCTTATCCGATTGATGATGAAGGTTATCTCTTAAAGATGATGGAAGAGGGAGTTATTTACGGTGTTATCTATCAGGGCCAACAACTAGTGGCTGCTGCTTCAGCAGAAACAGTTGCTCAGTATAAAAATGCTGAAATGACTGACTTCGCTACTCTGCCTGACTATCGAGGTCAAGGATTAGCAGGTTATTTATTGCAGCAGTTAGAAGAAGAACTTAAAGAGAGAGATTATAGATCATTGTATACTATTGCCCGGGCCAACATATACGGGATTAATAAGATATTTAGTCAATCAGGCTATGATTATAAAGGAACTTTAATTAAGAATTGTAATATTGCTGGGGGATTAGAAGATATGAACCTCTGGTGTAAGGTAATAGGTTAATTATTAAGATTAAGTTTGGTTTTAAAGGGGCCATTGGCCCTTTTTTATTTTTTGGTGGCTGAAAAGAAGATTTCATTATAAAAAAATAGTTTCTTATACTTGTCAATTAAATTAACTTGATAGTCTTGATCACCAAATAATTTAAAATATTCTTTTCTAGTTCTAATATAATTTCCATTATCAAAAAAGTCCATAAAATAATTACTAATATAAGAATCTGAAAAGAGACAAGGTTCAATAACAAGAATCTGGCCATTAGGTTTTAGTACTCGACTTATTTGTTGTAGACTATCTATTATTTCTGAAGTAGGAATATGATGTAATACAGATATGATAAAGATGTAATTAAATGAATTAGTATCTTGTTCTAAACTGTCTTCTTTTAATACTTGAAATTGGTAGTTAGGATATAAATCTTTAGCATACTTTATCCTTTTAGGGTCAGGATCTATTCCTAAGTAATTTTCTGGAGTAACAAGAGAACAACTGGCTCCTACTCCGCAGCCAAAATCTAATACTTTTTTATTTTGAAGATTAAATTTATCTTGCAGTAGATTATTGATATATAGTTCAGTTATCCAGGGAGGTCGAATTAGCCAATGGTATAATTTAGGTGATAGTTTCATAAAGTGCTATTTTACATCCTTTCTATTAAAGATAGGGTACATACTACTTATAAGTTTTCCAGAATAAGTTAGGAATATACTATATATAATTTTCAGAAAATTAAAACTTCTATATTTATGTTGTATTTTTATTCATTCATATGTATAATCATACTAACGAAGATGATATAAATGAAATTTAAGATGAATTTTAATATAAATCGAGGAGGAATTAAGATGAAGGAGAATATTAATAAGGTAGTGATGGCTTATTCAGGTGGGTTAGATACTTCAGTAGCAATTAAATGGTTACAAGATAAATATGATGTAGAGGTTGTTACTTATTCAGCTGATGTAGGACAGAATGAACCGTTAGAACCAGTTAAGAAGAAAGCGTTAGAGACAGGAGCAGTTGAAGCATATGTTGATGACTTAAAAGAAGAGTTTTTGACTGAGTATGCTTTTAAAGGTTTGAAAGCAGGAGCAATTTATGAAGATAAATATCCATTAACTACTGCTTATTCTCGACCTTTAATTGCCAAAAAAATGATAGAAGTTGCTAAAAAAGAAGGAGCAGATGCTGTAGCTCATGGATGTACTGGAAAAGGAAATGATCAGGTTCGATTTGATGTATCTTTTCAGGCTTTAAGTCCAGGGATTGAGATTGTGGCTCCACTTAGAGAATGGGAATTCGGTTCTCGAGCAGAACAGATTGAGTATGCCCAAGAGAAAGGAATTCCAGTAGGAGCTACTAAAGAAAGTCCATATAGTATAGATAGAAATATGTTAGGAGTTAGTATTGAATGTGGTGTATTAGAAGATCCAGCTTGTGAACCACCAGCAGAAGTATATCAAATCACTACAGCTCCAGAGAATGCTCCAGATAAGGCAGAATATGTAGAGATTGATTTTGCTAAAGGAGAACCAGTTGCTTTAAATGGAGAGGAATTGGACAGTGTTAGTCTAGTAAATAAGCTAAATGAAATAGCAACTAAGCATGGAGTAGGCAGAATTGATATGGTAGAGAATCGACTGGTAGGAATTAAGTCGCGAGAAATTTACGAAGTTCCAGCTTATACAGTATTATTAAAAGCTCATAGTGAATTAGAAGATTTAGTATTAGATAGAGAAACAGCCCATTATAAACAATCAATAGCTGATAAGTATGCAGAATTAGTCTATTATGGACAGTGGTTCTCTCCACTTAAGAAGGCTTTAGATGCTTTTGTTGATCAGACACAACAATATGTCAATGGAACAGTTAAAGTTAAATTATATAAAGGTAGCTGTAAGGTAGTAGGAAGAGAATCTGATGACTCATTATATCAGGAAAATTTAGCTACTTATGAAAAGTCTGATACATTTAGCCATGAAGCAGCAGAAGGATTTATTGAATTATTTGGTTTACCACTTAAAGTTAATGGTAAAGTCCATAATGAATAAATAATAAAGACTAGAGGTTAGTTAAATAATAAAGTGTGAGGTAAAAAAGATGAAGTGTAAAATTAGAGAAGCAGGGCTTGAAGACAGTGAGGTAGTATTTAAATTGACTAAGCAGGCCTTCCAGGATTATCTGGATCCTGCTTTTTCTTCTCTAGTGCCTGCTTTACAAGAAAGTAGAGAGAATGTAGTAGCTGATATTAAGCAAAAAGATGTCCTAATAGCTTACTATGATAAGCAACCTGCAGGTTCAGTTCGACTTTCTGCTATAGATAACAAAAGCTATAAATTAAGTAGATTAGGAGTTTTAAATCAGTATCAGGGCCAACAAGTAGGCCAAAAACTGATTGAAGAAGTTGAGCAACGGGTAAAAGAAGTAGGTGGAGAGCAGATTATTCTTTATTCTGCTTACCAAAAGAAGGAACTGCTTAATTTCTATCAGGGTTTAGGCTATAAAATAGAAGAGATAAGAGAAGATGATGATTATACAAGAGCAAAATTAATTAAGAAATTGATAATTGACAATTAAAGCTAAGTAATTTAGTAAAGGGGAAAGCTTAATTGATATATTGTGTCACCATAGGTGACACAGTCGTGAGTTATCTGCAAATGGTTTCTATTACGAAAGGTCTTGATTTAGCTCACGACTCACAGCACATAGCTGATAGCTTTGGCACGAAAGTGCTACTATATATCAATTGTTTATTGTAAATTATAAATTAATAAGTAGGTGATAATATGAAGTTATGGTCGGGACGTTTTCAAGCTAGTACTAATCAGTTACTAGAAGAGTTCAATGCTTCTATTGGCTTTGATTATAAATTAGCTAAGTATGATATCCAAGGTAGTATTGCTCATGCTAAGATGTTAGCTAAATGTGATATTATCTCTGATACAGATAAAGATAAGATAGTAGCAGGATTAAAGGAGATTTTACAAGAAGTAGAGAATAATGAGTTTGAATTTTCAGTTGAGTTAGAAGATATTCATATGAATATTGAACATCGATTGACTGAGAAGATTGGTTCTGTAGGAGGTAAGTTGCATACAGCTCGGAGTAGAAATGATCAAGTTGCTTTAGATGTCAGATTATATCTAAAAGATCAGATAGAGCAGATACAAGAGTTGATTAAGCAGTTCCAAGCTGTTTTATTAGATTTAGCAGAAGATAATATAGACTTAATTATGCCTGGTTATACCCATTTACAACGTGCTCAACCTATTAGATTAAGCCATCATTTATTAGCTTATGAGCAAAAACTAAAACGTGACTATCAACGGATTACTGATTGTTACCAGCGAGTAGATGTGTTACCATTAGGTGCTGGAGCTTTAGCAGGAACTAAATTTGCCATTGATAGAGAATTTGTAGCTCAAGAGTTAGGTTTCTCTAAGGTAAGTCAAAACAGTTTAGATGCAGTCAGTGATCGAGATTTTGTAATTGAATTTTTATCTACTGCGTCTACAACTATGATGCATTTAAGTCGTTTTAGTGAAGAGCTTATTTTATGGTCTTCATCTGAATTTGAATTTGTTGAGATAGGTGATGCCTTCTGTACAGGGAGTAGTATTATGCCTCAAAAGAAGAATCCAGATATTCCTGAACTAGTAAGAGGTAAGACAGGCCGAGTGTATGGTAATCTAATTCAGTTGTTAACTACTATGAAAGGATTACCATTAGCTTATAATAAAGATATGCAAGAGGATAAAGAAGGTTTATTTGATACTGTAGATACTCTAAAGGTCAGTTTAGAGGTTATGAGTAGAATGTTAGCTAATACTGAATTCAATAAAGATAAGCTAGTTGAGGCAACAGAAAAAGGATTTGTAAATGCTACTGATGTGGCAGACTATTTAGTTGAGCAGGATGTTCCTTTTCGTAAAGCTCATGAAATAGTAGGAGAGTTAGTATTTTACTGTTTAGAGGAGGATAAGAAGTTATCAGACTTGACTCTAGAAGAGTGGGATGAATTTTCTTCAGCCTTTAGTGAAGATATATATCAAGCCATTGATATAGAAAACTGTGTTGATGCTCGAGATGTAGTAGGAGGACCAGCTAGAAAGAAAGTAATGCAGTCAATAGAAAAAGAAAAGAGATTGTTAAAGACTACAGATTAAAATCTGTAGTCTTTTTTTATGTATTATATTAAGCTTTATACAAATTTTTGCAGGTGATTTAAATAAATTATTCAATATAAAATAAATACAACTTTGTATTAGATATTGGAATAATGTTAACTTTTTATGGTTTTTTATAATCTTGATTCTAAATTAAAGATAGATTAATTATAACAAACATAAGTAATATTTTTTTAAACTTTATTTTATGAGTGAATCTATGATATTATAATTAACAAAGCTTGTTTTGATTAATTTTGATATTTAAAAATCATTATATAATAATGATATGGAATATTTAAATTAGAGAGGAGTAAACAGAATGGCTAAAGATAATAAATATAGAGCAAATAAAATTAAACAGGAGCATACAATAATCGAAGACATTTTACCTTTATTAGAGAATTTATCTAAATTGTCATTAGTTAAAAGTATTATTCCAGGTAGGATAAATCAACGAGGTGGTAGCGGCATGCCAGCTCATTTAAAGTTAAAGTATAATACACCAAGTGGAATCAAGATTTTAGCCAAAAATAGTGCATCAGTGCAAGAGGTTTTTGTAGTAACAGATGATGCTGATAAAGCTATGCAGTTGATGAAACAGAAAAAATTAGTTAAATAAATCTGCCCCCCTTTTTTTAGAGATGCATAATTTGATTTAAAAAAGGAATTCACTGATTATTCTAGAAATAATTAAGAGAAAAGGGGGGAACTTAGATGAAAAAGTCAAAAATAATTGTTTTAAGTCTTTTAGTTATATCTTTATTAGGTTTTAATTCAGTAGTAGTGGCTAATAATCTACCTTTTGAGAATTATAAATTAGCAGTTAAGTCATTTGAAGCTAAAGATTGGGAAAGTACAAAGCATTATTTAGATAAGGTTATATTAAATGATTTATCTTACTCCAATTATTTAGCTAAATCCATCTATTTAAAGACTATTCTGTTAGCGGCTGAAGTTGAAAGAGATTTACAATTAAAAAAAGCTTTTAAAGCTGGTAGAGAACAGGTGCCTCTTTCACAACAAGAAAAAAGAGAAGAGTTTAAGAACCAATTTAAGGATTATCAATTAAAAGCAGAGCGGAAAGTTGATACTTTAGTAGGGTTAGCTAATTATTTGGTTTCTAATTTACCTCCATTAGAGGTTAATTTAGGTTACCAATATGGTGTAGGAAGTTATAATCCAGCCCAGCTTTCTGAGATTAAAAAAGGAGTAATGCCTCAACAGCAGCCTTTAGAACAACTAGAAGAAGATTTGTTAGCTAAAAAGATTAATGAGTATTTAAAGATGTCTTTAAAATTAAAAGGGTTTAATGATATTTCAGTAGTTAGAGCTGACAAGGGGGATAATTTATATAAGTTATCTAAAGAGTATAATATTCCTTTTTACTTATTATTAAGTGCTAATAACCACTTATCAAATCCAGATAATATTTATCCTGGTCAAAAAATATATATTCCGCAACTGAATAATACTTATATTGATTATCCAGCTTATTTTTATTATTTGTCACAGCTATCTTATGAAGTTAATCCTAAAAGGAGAGAGGATATCACAAGATTAGTTGTTAAGGCTTATCAATTGACTAATCAAGGTAATAAATCTATTGACCAAGAAGCTAGAGATTTAACTAATGAAATGAATGTAGATCAATATAATAATAGATTTAAAGCTCAATCTAAACTTATAGCTAGGCAGAATAAAGAGCTTAAAGAATTAAGAAAGAAGTATAATAAGTTATTAGAAGAATTACAAAGGTTAAAATCTAATTTAAATGAGGATGAAGAAAGTAAGAATGAGAATAAGTCATCTTATTTTACAGAGGATGAAGAGAAAAATAATAATAATTTAAACAAAGATCCACTTAAATATTAAAGTCTGAAGTAGTCTGTTTCAGCTAGTTTAATATTCTGTTCAACTTTAGTTAGTAATTTCTGTTTCATACTATATGGTAGACAAGAGTGTTCAATTTCTGTTTGAAGTTTCTGTAAAGATTCAAAGCGGAGAAAACAGTTATTAATACTTTTAATTTCTTCTAACTGTTGATAAAAGTAGTGGCGCGTCTGTGCTATAATATGAGGCATAAGTAAATTCCTCCTTTAAATTTAATCTATGTATAATATTATACCAGAAAATGTATTATTTGTTAAGTTGATTAAAATAAATTGTAATAGCTGACTATAAGGAGGGAGATTGGTTATGAGAAAATACATAGGTATTTTATCAGTAGTTTATATTTTAATTAGTATTTTTAAACTAAAGGATACTAACAAGAGCTTTCAAAAATATAGAGAAGAATTTAAAGATATGAAGAAAGAATTGCAGGTGGTTAGTGAGACCAAAAATCCATTTGTTATGATGAAGTTTACTAGTTCTATCTTTTATTTCTTCTTGATTTTATATTATGTAGCAAATATAGTTTTATTTAACAATTATCCTTTTTTAGATATTGTTAGTTATATTCTAATTTTAGTTGGTCTTTTTAAATTAAGCAGAAAGCTTTTAATTAATTCTGTAGATGATTTTGAAGAGATGATAGAGGTTGATCAGCAGAATTATCATAGAAAACGGAAGTTTAATTTTGCATTAGGTTTGATTGAATTTGCTTATGCTTTTAATGCTTTATCCTTAATCAGTCTTTATTATTAAAGGTAGCCTAAGAATCAGGCTACCTCTTTATTTTTTGGTTAAATTCTTTGGTGTTAATAATGGCATTAAGGAGGCTAATAACTCCATCTAATTCATCTTCTTTGATATAAGATACATCATTTACTCTATCATTTCGGATTCTTTCTAAATCTCCTGCTATCTTTTTTAGTCCATCTAGATCTGCATAATCTAGCATCTGTATGACCTCCTTAAAATTAAGGGGAGAAGTTTAGTACTATTATTTGTTAGAATTTGATTTATAATGTTAGAAAAAATAGTCTTAAGTGGTAGAAGGAGAGATAGTAATTTATTGATTATTAAAATTCCTTAAATAGGAAAGAATAATAATAGAATATTTAATCAGATTAGTGAATAAAGAAAGGAATTTTGTCGTTAGCATTGAAAAAAATTAATTGGTGTTATAAAGTATAGTTACTATTGTTAGTGAAAGGGTGAAAAAATGTTACAGGTTGGTTTAGTAACTTTAGGTTGTGCAAAGAATCAAGTTGATTCAGAAATTATGCTAGGATTAATGAAAGAGGCTGGTTATGAAATTACTCAAGATTATCAATCAGCTGATGTATTAATTGCAAATACTTGTGGTTTTATTTCTGATGCCAAAGAAGAGTCAATTGATAGTATTCTACAATTGGCTAAGTATAAAGAAGATAATTGTAAGTTATTAATTGCAACTGGGTGTTTGGCCCAAGGTTATAATGAAGAATTGGCAGCTGAAATTCCTGAAATAGATGCCTTTTTAGGAACAGGAGATTTTGATCAGATTGTAAAGGTAATAGAAGAGTCTCTAGAAGGTGATAGTAAATTAGAAGTTAGTAATCCGGATTTTGATTATGATCGCCACTTACCTAAAGATAATCTGACTCCTGGTCACACAGCTTATGTTAAAATTGCAGAAGGCTGCGATAATTGTTGTTCTTATTGTATAATTCCTAAATTAAGAGGAAATTTAAGAAGTCGGTCTATAGATAGTATAGTAGATGAAGTTAAAAAGTTAGGACAACAAGGAGTTAAAGAGATTAATATTATTGCTCAAGATATTACTCAGTATGGAATTGATCGCTATGGTGAAGCAAGAATAGTTGATCTATTGAAGGAGTTAGTTAAAATTGATGAGATTAACTGGTTTAGGTTACTCTATGCTTATCCAACGCGAGTTACTGATGAATTAATTGAGGTAATTGCTACTGAAGATAAGATCTGTAATTATCTTGATTTACCAGTGCAACATGCTGATAAAGAGATTAGATCAAAGATGAATCGTCAGGGTGACAAAGAAGAGATTTTAAGTGTAGTTAATAAGTTACGACAGAAGATTCCTAATATAGCACTAAGAACTTCTATAATTGTAGGATTTCCTGGTGAGACAGAAGAACACTTTGATAATTTATTAGATTTTGTCAAGCAAGCAGAATTTGATCGACTAGGTGCTTTTACTTATTCAAGAGAAGAAGGTACTCCAGCAGCTGAGATGCCATGTCAGATTCCAGAAGATAGAAAAGAAGAACGCTATGATCAAGTAATGCAACTACAACAAGATATCTCTTATAGACGTAATCAAAGATTAGTAGGTGAAGAAGTAGAGGTATTATTAGAGGAAGTACAATCAGAAGATCCTAGGATAATGGTTGGTAGAACGCAAAGAGAAGCTCCTGAAGTAGATGGAGTAGTTTATATTGAAGATACTAAAGCTGAAGTTGGTGACATGATCAAGGTAGAGATAACTGCTGCTTATGAGTATGATTTAAGAGGAGTTGAGGTCTAATGGCCTTAAATTTACCTAACAGGATTACTTTAGCTAGAATTATTTTAATTCCTCTCTTTATGGCCTTTTTATTGATTGATTTTGGTCTACCTTATGGTAGATTTATTGCTTTAAGTGTCTTTATTATTGCAGCTATAACTGATGGGTTAGATGGTTACTTGGCTAGAAAAAGAGGGTTAGTTACTAACTTTGGTAAATTTATAGATCCACTAGCTGATAAACTATTAATTTCAGCTGCCTTGATTTCTTTTGTAGATTTAGGGCAGATTTCAGCATGGCCAGTAATGATTATCATTGCTCGTGAATTTGCTGTTACAGGTTTAAGGGTTTTAGCAGCTGCTGAAGGAATTGTAATTGCAGCTAGTAATTTAGGGAAGTATAAGACTAACGCTCAGATCTTTGCTATTATTGCTCTAGGGCTAGAATGGTCTATAGGTTATTGGTTATTATGGCTTGCAGTAGTTTTAACTATAGTCTCTGGAGCAGATTATTTAATTAATTCAAAAGAGTTACTTAAGGAGGATAGTAATGAACAAGTGGGTTAAGCTATTAGCTACTGGTTTCAATAGTGGTTTAAGCCCAGTAGCCCCTGGAACAGCTGGTACTATAGTAGCAGTTATTTTGGTAGCTTTATTAATGCAGTTAGGATTAGTACAGACAGTCAACTTTCCTTTAGTCTTTATTTTATTGCTACCAGGAATCTATATTGCTGATTTGGCTGAAGATATCTATGGTGAGAAGGATGCGCCCCAGATTGTAATTGATGAAATTGTAGGCTTTGTGGTAGCTATGTATGGTTTAGGTATGAATTTATTGATTCCAGTTTTTATCTTATTTAGAATCTTTGATATTCTAAAACCGACTCCTTTAGATAATTTGCAAGAATTTAAAGGGGGATTTGGGGTTATTTTAGATGATATTGCAGCTGGAATTGTAGCTAATCTATTATTAAGAGTAATTATTTATTTTGTTTAGAGTACAACAGTTATTGTTGTGCTCTTTTTCTATATTGAGTTGTGAGTTGTCTGCTATGAGTCATGAGCTAAATCAAAGTCAAAATCATAAATACAATTAATTTTTTGGAATATAAAGTTTATAGGGTTTAGATTTTAAATGTAATGGTTTTGAATTCTTATAGGTCCTATGGACTCTACGTGAAAATATGCTCACAGCACACGACACATAACTTATAACTGTGTTACTGAAAGTGATGTTAAAAGTTAGATAGTAAGAATATTAGTTGCTAGCAAATAAAATTAGGAGGAGATAAAATGAAGGTTGGAATCATTGGATTAGGTGGTATTGCGCAAAAGGCTTACTTACCTGTAATAGGAGATAAGGCAGATGTTGAACTGGTATTTGCTACACGTAATCAAGAAAAACTTAATCATTTAGCTAATAAGTACAATGTGAAGGAAACAGCACAGAATGTAGAAGAACTAATTACTACAGGTGTTGAAGCAGTCTTTGTTCATGCAGCTACAGTAGTTCATAAAGAGATTGTTGAAGAATTATTACTTAATGATATTCATGTCTATGTTGATAAGCCAATTACTAATTCTTATCAAGAATCTAAAGAGATAGTTGAGTTGGCTCAGCAGAGAGGTTTAAGATTATTAGTAGGATTTAATCGTAGAAGAGCTCCAATGTATCAGAAACTAAAAGAAGTTGACGGGCCAACCATTATTAACTTCCAGAAGAATCGCTTTGATGACCCTTCTAAGATAAGAGAGGCAGTCTTTGATGACTTTATTCATGTAGTCGATACATTACGTTTCTTAGCTAACGATCAAGTCGAAGAGTTTAATGTTGATGCTGTTCTAGAGGATGGTCTATTATATCAGATTATGTTGACTCTTAAAGGAACCGACTTTAAAGCTATTGGTATTATGAATCGTGACAGTGGAATCAATGAAGAAGTAGCTGAAGTGATAGGAAGTCAGCAGAAGTTAATAGTTAAAGGAATGACAGAGCTAATAGAGTATCAAAATGGTGAAGAGAAGAGAAGTAGAGTAGGATCTTGGGATCCAACTTTATATAACCGAGGTTTTGTACAATTGGTTGATGAATTTTTAGAGATAATTAGAGAAGATGAAGATACTATTCAGTTGGCCCAAGATGCTTTAGAGACCCATAGATTATGTGAAAATATTGTAGAAGAAATTATAGGTTAAATTTTATTTTAAACTATAACATATATATTTGACAAACTACTAAAAAACTATTATAATTAAAAATGTAATTGGTATATACAATATTATAATATAATATAATTACTTATATAAGATATCATACTAGGAGATTAGAAAGTAATCTAAACTTTGAGTTAGATTAAGTATAATTCTAATAGTATAATTTAAAAATATTAGAAAGCTATATTGTTTAGTTGATTTGTATATACAATATTATCAATTTTAGGAGGGTTATAATGAAAAAAGTTTCTAAGGAAAACCCATTACCTTTATATTATCAATTAAAAGAGATTCTACAGGATATGATAGAGAATGAAGTATTAAAACCTGGAGATCCAATTCCCACAGAAAGAGAACTTGTTGAAATGCATGATATAAGTAGAATGACAGCTAGAAAAGCAATTATGGCACTAGTAAATGAAGGATTATTATATAGAGAGCAAGGTAGGGGTACATTTGTAGCAGATCCTGAACCAAAAATGAAACATCAATTATCCAAGTTAAGTGGTTTTACAAAAGAAATGAAAGAGAAAGGGTTAAAGACTAGTACTAAACTGCTTTCATTTGAGGTTGAAACTCCTTCTAAGAAGGTTAGTGAACATTTAGAACTGCCAGAAGAAGTTAATCAAGTTATTAAGATTAAAAGGCTTAGATTTGTAGAAGATGATCCTTTCTCAATAGAGACTGCTTGGCTTCCATCAGACTTGTGTTCTAGTTTAACTGAAGATATGTTAATTGGAAGTTCATTATATGATATTTTTAAAGAAGAATATGGCTATGAATTAGATTATGCTAGACAGACGATAGAGCCTACTATGATTACTGAATATGAAAAAGAGTTATTTGCAGTAGATGTAGATTTACTAGCCTTATTATTTAGAAGGACAACTTATTTAAAGACAGATAGAATTATTGAATATACTAAAGCAACTTATCGAAGTGATAAATATAAGCATGAAGTAATTTTAAAATAAATTAAAAAAGGGGGCAATGATGAGTCCTATAATTCCTGAAGAAAGAAATGAAAATACTTTGAATATTGATATGTTAGAAACAACTAAAATAATTGAAAAGATAAATGATGAAGATAAGCAGGTGGCTATAGCAGTAGAAGAAGCTCAGGATAAGATAGCTAAAGCAGTGGATTTAATAGTAGAACAGTTAAAGGATACAGGAAGATTGTTGTATGTTGGCAGTGGAACTAGTGGTAAATTAGGAATATTAGATGCTTCAGAATGTCCACCTACTTTTGGTGTTGATGATTCGATGGTACAAGGTATTATCTCTGGAGGTAAAGAGGCCATTAGTGGGTGGTTAGAGCATACAGAAGATGATACAGAGCTAGCAATTAAAGATTTGCAAGATAAAGAAGTAACTAAAGAAGATATAGTAGTAGGAATAACTGCTAGTGGTAATACACCTTATGTGAGATCAGCAATTGATTATGCTAATCAAGTTGGAGCTACTACAATAGGGGTTATTTGTAATCCACAGGGCAAATTGACAGAAGATTGTGATACTTGTATTTGTGTGGATGTTGGCCCGGAAGTAATTATGGGGTCGACTAGAATGAAAGCTGGAACAGCACAAAAAATGGTTTTAAATATGTTAAGTACAGCTACTATGATTAAGTTAGGAAAAGTTTATAGTAATTTAATGGTCAATGTACAGCCGATTAATAAAAAATTAAGACAGAGAGTAAAAAATATTGTTCATTTAGCTACAGGAGCAGATAAAGATTTGGTGGCAGAAGTAGTAGAAAAATGTAACTATAAAGCTCAACTAGCAATAGTAATGATTAAAAAAGATTGTAGTTTAAAAAGAGCTAGAGAATTTGTAGATCAACATGATGGTATTATTAATCAATCTATATTGTGATTGTCAATGAGGTGATAATGATGCAAGGAATAATTAATGGTAAGATAATTACTCAAGATCAAATATTGAATAACAAAATATTAGTCTTTGATAAACAAATAATTGAAATTATAGATGAAGAAAAGTTAGATAAATATGATAATTTATCTTTAATAGATGCTCAAGGCGATTATATAGCTCCTGGATTTATAGACCTTCATATTCATGGAGCTAAGGGTTGCGATACAATGGATGGGACTATGAAAGCTATAACTGATATAAGTAATACTATTGCTCAGACAGGAGTAACTAACTTTTTAGCTACTACAATGACTATGGATCAACAAGCTATTTATCAAGCTTTAGATGTAATTAAAAAAGCTATGAAAGAAGATTTATCTGGGGCCAATATTTTAGGAGCTCATTTAGAAGGGCCATTTATTAATGAAGAATATAAAGGTGCTCAAAATGATGAGTATATTAGAGAACCTAATTATCAATTTATTAAAGATTATTTAGATATAATTAAGATGATTACTTTGGCCCCTGAGTCTGATTCAGGTTATGAATTTATAGATAAAGTTAAACAAGAAGATATAGTATTATCAATTGGTCATTCAAATGCTAGCTATGATCAAGCTTTAGAAGCTATTGATAGAGGGATTGGGCATGCTACTCATACTTTTAATGCCATGTCCTCTTTTCATCATCGTAATCCAGGAGTAGTTGGAGCTATTTTTAATAGTGATATTACTTGTGATGTAATAGCAGATAAAATACATGTTCATCCTGATAATTTTCAGTTACTACTAGATATTAAGGGCCAGGATAGAATTAGTTTAATTACAGATTCTATGCGAGCTGGTTGTATGAAAAATGGTTTATATGAATTAGGAGGACAGAAGGTAACAGTAAAAAATGGATCAGCTAGGTTAGAAGATGGGACTTTAGCTGGTAGTATTTTAACTTTAAATCAAGCTCTTAAAAATTTCAAAGATTATACAGAACTTGATTTAATTGAAGTTGTTAAACTAGTTTCTTTAAATCAAGCTCAAATATTAGGAATAGCTAATAATAAGGGAAGTATTGAAGTAGGTAAAGATGCAGATATTACTATATTTGATAATCAATTTGATATCAAGGAGACTATTGTTGAAGGAGAAGTAGTCTATTCTAATTTATAAAAAAGGAGAGATAGATATGTTTAATCTTTTTAGTCAGGAGAACAGATTAGAAGTGTTGGCCCCGATAACAGGTGATCTTGTAGAATTAGAAGAAGTTCCTGATCAAGTTTTTTCTCAAAAGATGATGGGAGATGGGATAGCTATTAATCCTACTGATGATATGATAGTAGCTCCGTGTGAAGGACAGATAGTACAAATTTTTGATACTAACCATGCAGTAGGAATTGAAACTAAAGAAGGAATAGAGTTACTTATTCATATAGGTATAGATACTGTTGAACTAGCAGGTCAAGGATTTACAAGAATTGCTCAGGAGGGAGTTAAAGTAAAACCAGGTGATGAATTAATAAAGATTGATAAAGAATTTTTAGTAGAAAATGCACCTTCATTAATAACTCCATTAATAGTAACTGACATGTCTAAGGTAGATGAAGTAGAAAAAGGACAAGGGTCTGTTACAGCTGGGCAAGATAAAGTTATGGATATAAGTTTATAATATAAAAATATATCAATCAAAAACTAAAGGGGGAAGTGAAATAATGAAAGGAAAAGGATTAATTAATCAGGTACAAAAAATTGGTAAAGCGTTAATGTTGCCTATTGCTGTGTTGCCTGCAGCTGCATTATTATTGCGTTTAGGTGCTGGTGATGTATTAGGTATTCCATTTATTGAAGCAGCAGGTTCAGCTATTTTCAGTAATTTGGCTCTATTATTTGGAATAGGTGTAGCAATTGGTATCTCTATTGATGGTTCTGGAGCTGCTGGATTGGCAGGAGCAGTAGGTTATTTTGTAATTACTGAAGGAACTAAAGCAATCAATAAAGATATCAATATGGGAGTTTTAGCTGGTATAATAGCTGGTTTAGTAGCAGGAACATTGTATAATCGTTATCATGATATTGAACTTCCTGATTATTTAGGCTTTTTTGCCGGTAAGAGATTTGTGCCAATTATAACTGGAGCTTCTTGTGTATTACTGGCAGGAATATTTGGTTATGCTTGGCCTCCAGTTCAGGCTGTAATTGAAGCAGTAGGTAATTGGATTATTGGGGCAGGTGCTTTAGGAGTCTTTGTTTATGGAGTTTTAAATCGTGCTTTAATCCCATTAGGGTTACATCATGTGATGAATAGTTTTATTTGGTTTGTCTTTGGTGAGTATACTAATGAAGCTGGAGAAGTAGTAACTGGAGATTTATCTCGTTTCTTTGCTGGAGATCCAACTGCTGGAAGTTTCATGGCTGGCTTTTATCCAATTATGATGTTTGGTTTGCCTGCAGCTGCTTTTGCTATGTATCACGCTGCTAAGCCTGAAAATAGAAAGGCAGTATCTGGTGCTTTATTCAGTGTTGCTTTTACTTCTTTCTTGACTGGAATTACAGAACCATTGGAGTTTAGTTTTATGTTCTTAGCTCCATTTCTATATTTAATTCATGCTTTACTAAGTGGTGTTTCAATGGCTGTAACTTATATTTTAGGAATTAAACATGGATTTGGTTTTTCTGCTGGAGCAATTGATTATTTCTTAAATTATGGTTTGGCTACTAATCCACTTCTTTTAATTCCTTTGGGAATTGTAGCTTTTGTTATTTATTACTTCTTATTTAGATTTATGATTGAAAAGCTTGATTTACCAACTCCGGGTCGTTCAGGAGCGGATAAGGTAGATGATAGTATGAGTGTTATGCCTGAATCAGAGAAAAATTCTGCAGCTAAAGAGGTGAATGAAGCACAAAATTATATTGAGTATTTAGGTGGAGCAGATAATTTAGAGGTTGTAGAATCTTGTATTACTAGATTACGATTAACAGTTAAAGACGCTGATGCTCTAAATGAAGCAGGATTAAAGAAGTTAGGTGCCTCAGGAGTAATGAAGTTAGATGAAAGCTCTGTGCAAGTTGTAGTTGGTACTAAAGCAGAAAAGATTGCTGGAGCTATTAATGAAGAATTAAATTAATTAAGATTATGATAAAAAAGAGAGGGGATTGTCCCCTCTCTAATAACTGATAATAGTAATGGAAGTCATTCTGATATTAAATATATCATAATATAGTTGTTAGTATAAATAGGAGGGGTTTATGATGAGATTACAAGTTTTAAAAGACTACAAGGAGATGAGTATTAAGGCAGCCAGTATGGTAGCTAGCCAAATTATTTTAAAACCAGATGCAGTATTAGGATTAGCTACAGGTTCTACACCTTTGGGAATGTATAATAACTTAGTTAGAATGTATAATGAAGAGTTAATTGATTTTAAAGAAGTAACTACTTTTAATTTAGATGAGTATGTAGGATTAGATCCAGAGCATCCACAAAGTTATCATCATTATATGTTTGATAACTTTTTTAATCAAGTAAATATGCTGTCAGAAAATATTAATATTCCTTCAGGGACAGCAGAAAATGTACAGCAGGTTTGTCAAGAATACGATCAAGATATTGCTGATTATGGTGGAATTGATTTACAAGTGCTAGGTATAGGTAGAAATGGACATATTGGATTTAATGAACCTGATCATAAACTAAGAACTAGTACTCATGTTGTAGATTTAACAAAAGATACCATTGATGCTAACAGTCGTTTTTTTGAGTCATCAGATGATGTTCCTCGACAAGCAATCTCAATGGGAATGAGTTCAATTATGAAAGCAAAAAAGATCTTGTTATTAGCTAGTGGGCAAGAAAAAGCAGAAGCAATTCAGAAAGCAATTAATGGAGAGATTACAACTGAACATCCTGCTTCATTATTGCAGTTACATTCTGATGTTACTATTTTAGTTGATCAGAAGGCTGCTGAATTAATAAAAAAGGTGTAGGTTTAATGCCTATGCCTTTTTTTATGAAATAAAAGTCTTGGGAAAATTTATTTTTTTACCTTCTAAAAATTTTCTCCATAAAATAAAAAAGTGTTGAAAATTTTCTACAAAAATTGTATAATAATCTTGAAGATAATAAAGGATATAAATAATTATATTTATATCTTATGTAAGTTAAATAAGTATATAAGATTATAAAGTGCTGAAATCCTTACTTTTAGTTAATATATAAAGTTATAAGTTGAATATATAAATCTAGAAGTAGGGATTATAATAGTTTGAAAAGGAGGGGAGTAAATGATAGAAAAATAGCTTTGGTTGGAGCTCATAGTAGAGAAGAAGGACTTATTATAATATTAAATTTATGAGATGAAAAATTTAAATAAGAGAAGTGAGGTATTATAAATGGAGGAAAATATATTAGTAAAAATTGAACAGGGACTAGCTAACTTTACCCCTTCTGAGAAGAAGATAGCTAAATTCATTCTAGATGATCCAGAAAATATAATTGAATTTTCTATAACTGATTTAGCTCAAAGTACTAATACTAGTGAGGCTAGTGTAGTTAGATTATGTAAAAAACTAGGACTAGGAGGTTATAAAGATTTAAAAGTAAATATTTTATGGGAAATGTCTGCTGCTAATAAGAATAAACAAGTGATTTATGACAATATAAGTGAAGAAGATACTTCTGAAGATATATTAGATAAAGTATCAGCTGATAGTATAAAGGCTATTGAAGATACTAAAAAAGTTTTAGATATTGAAAAATTGGAAACTGCTGTAAAAAAGATAAATACAGCTGATAATATATATATATTTGGAGTTGGGTCATCAGCAATAGTGGGAATGGATCTGCAATATAAGTTAATGAAAGTTGAATTACCTGCTTTTACTTTTTTAGATAAAGATATGCAAGTAGCTTCTTCTATCAATTTAACTAAAGATGATGTAGCTATAGCTATTTCTAATACTGGCAAGACAAAAGATATAATAACTGCTTTAAAAGTAGCAAAGAAGAAAGGAGCTACTACTATAGCTATTACTCAGTATAATGATACTCCTATTTTAGAAGTAACAGATATTCCATTATATACTGCGCATGTAGATAACATTTTTAAAAGTGGAGGTATGGCGTCTAGAATTGCTCAGTTAAATCTTATAGACACTTTATTTATGGAAATTGCTAGTAAAAAGTATGATCAAGTAATTGAGAATATAGAAGAAATTAAAAATATAATAGAAGATGTTGATATAATTATATAACTATACCAACATCTTCTATAGGAGGTGATAGAAATATATTATGATTTTTACTTAGGTAGTAGGATATTGATTAAATTAATTTACTGAATATTTTGAATATTATAACAGGGAGAGGAGAGATGATCATGTGTAAGATTTTATTGATGTGTTCAGCGGGTATGTCGACTAGTATGGTAGTAAAAAAAATGCGAAAAGCAGCTAAAAAAAGAGAGATAAATGTAGAAATAGATGCAGTTGGGTTAGAAAAGTTTACTGATAAACTCTCTGAATTTGATGTATTCTTATTAGGACCACAAGTTAGATTTAAAAAGGATGATTTTGCCAAAAAAGCTGAGGAATATGGTAAAAAATTAGCAGTTATTGATCCAGTTGATTATGGTGGATTAAAAGGTGATAAAATCTTGGGTTTTGCTTTAGACTTAATTGATTAATTGACTATAGATTAATAAAGTGAGGTGACTGATAATGGATGTAGAAACTGAGGCAATGAAACTTATAACTAATGCTGGACAGAGCCGTAGCTTATCTTTTGAAGCATTAAAAGTAGCTAGAAACGGAAAGTTTGAGAAAGCCAAAGATAAATTAGAAGAAGCTAATAATAAAGCATTAGAAGCACATAAAATTCAAAGACAATTAATAACAAAAGAGGCTGAAGGAGAAGATATAGAGCTAGGCTTGTTAATGGTTCATGCTCAAGATCATTTGATGAATTCTATGTTGGCTAAAGATTTAATTTTAGAGTTATTAGAGCTATATAAGGAACTGAAAAATTATAATTAAACTTCAATAGGAGGCCTATCTTATGTTAGAAAAGATAATGGATTTTCTTGAGAATAAGTTTGTTCCTTTTGCTGCTAAAGTTGGAGCTCAAAGACATTTAGTTGCAATTAGAGATGGTTTTGTTACAATTATGCCTTTAATTATTGCAGGTTCTCTAGCAGTTCTTATTAATAATATGAACATCCCTGGTTATAAAACTTTTATGGAAAATGTTTTTGGGCAAAATTGGTCAGCTTTAGGAGGTAATGTTTGGTGGGGCACTTTTGCTGTATTGTCTGTACTAATTGCATTTAGTGTAGCTTATAATTTAGCTAAATCTTATGATGCTGATCCACTAACAGCAGGAGTTCTATCAATAGCAAGTTTTTTCACTTGTGTCCCACAATCTATTCAGGTTACAATTGGTGAAAGAGTTGGAGGAACAAAGGTACCAGCAGAGTTAGTTGGAAAGAAGATAGGAGCTTGGGGAAATATTAATTGGAGTTTTACTTATGTAAGTGGTTTATTTGGAGCTATTTTCATAGCTCTAGTTGTTACAGAACTATTTGTTAGAATATCTCAAAGCAAAAAGCTAACTATAAATATGCCTGAAGGAGTTCCACCTGCTGTAGGAAGGTCTTTTCAGACGTTACTTCCTACTATGATTGTGATTTTTTTAGTAGGCTTTGTGCAGGTTTTTATTTCTAAAGCAGGTACTAATATCTTTGACTTTTTTAATCATATGATTCAAGAACCATTATATAATGTAGGAAATACATTAGGTGCTGCGTCATTTATTGCTTTTTTTAACCACTTATTATGGTTCTTTGGCTTACATGGATCAAACATTATGGACCCAATTATGCGTTCGGTTTTTATGCCTTTAGCTACAAAAAATGCCGATTTAATTGCGCAAGGTTTATCGGCTAAATATATTGTTACAAAACCTTTCTTTGATGCATTTGTTTATATGGGTGGATCTGGAACAACAATAGCTTTAATTGCAGCTATATTTACAGCTAGTAAAAGAAAAGATTATAAAACAACTGCTGGATTATCAGCTGGTCCTGGTTTATTTAATATTAATGAACCATTAATTTATGGTCTGCCAATAGCACTAAACCCACTATTCATTATTCCTTTTATGTTTGGCCCAGTAGTACTAACAATAATTTCTTATTTAGCGACTACTTCTGGCTTAGTTCCTTATACCCAAACAATAATTCCTTGGACAACTCCTCCAATTTTAGGTGGGTTTCTAGCAACAGGAGGAAGTGTAAGTGGGGCCTTATTATCTGCTTTTAATTTAGTAGTTGCTTATTTATTTTATCTTCCTTTCATAAAAATATCAGAAGAAATGGATAAAGAAATAGAAGTGCATGAATCTGAAGGAATAGAAGGCTAATTAGTATATATTTTAAGGTTCTATACATGACAGTATAGAACCTTTTTAATAAGTTTATAATGGAAAATAAAGGAGGATTATATAATGGAAGGTTTAAAAATTGCTGTAATTGGTGGAGGAAGTAGTTATACTCCAGAATTGATTGAAGGATTTATTAAGAGGGCGAATGAACTTCCAATAAAAGAAATCTATTTAGTAGATATTGAAGCAGGTAAAGAGAAACTAGATATTGTAGGTAATTTGACAAAAAGGATGGTAGAAAAGTCGGATTTAGAGTTAGAAGTTAAACTAACTTTGGATCGTAGAGAAGCAATTAAAGATGCTAATTTTATAATTACTCAATTTAGAGTTGGATTATTGGAAGCAAGGTCAAGAGATGAGAGAATTCCTTTACAGTATGATGTAATTGGGCAAGAAACTACTGGCCCTGGTGGATTTGCTAAAGGAATGAGAACTATTCCAGTAATTATGGATATCTGTAAGGAAATTGAGGAGTTAGCACCTAATGCGTGGTTGATTAATTTTACTAATCCGGCTGGAATGATTACTGAAACTGTTTTAAAGCATACTGATGTTAAAGTTATAGGTTTATGTAATGTACCAATTAATATGACAAACACTATTTCAGATATTTTACAAGCCGATTTATCTAGAGTTAGGGTTAATTTTGCTGGCTTGAACCATCTTGTTTGGGCAAGAGAAATTTATTTAGATGGAGAAGACTGTACTGACTTAGTTATTAATAGATTATGTGATGGAGCATATTTGAATATGAATAATATTCCGGACTTAGACATTAATAAAGATCTATTAGAGTCATTAGGTATGGTACCTTGTCCATACCATAATTATTATTATCAGGCTGCTGAAATTCTAGCTGAAGAGAAAAAAGCTGTAGCTAGTGGCAAAGGAACTAGGGCTAATCAAGTAATGGAGATAGAAAATGAATTATTTGAAACTTATGCTGACCCAGATTTAGATGTTAAACCACCTCAGTTGGAACAAAGAGGGGGAGCTTATTATTCTGATGCGGCGGTATCATTGATTAGTGCTATTTATAATGATAAAAGAGAAATGCATGTGGTTAATGTAAGAAATAATGGTACTATTAAGAATTTACCAGATGATGTTGCTGTTGAGGTAAATTGTATGGTTGATGCAAGTGGAGCTCATCCAATGACAGTGGGGGAATTGCCTCCTAGGGCTTATGGTTTAATGCAAGTTGTTAAGGCTTATGAAGAGTTATCAGTGGAAGCTGGTGTTAATGGAGATTATGAAAAAGCATTGCAGGCATTGATAATTCATCCTTTAGTACCATCTGCTAAAGTAGCCAAAAAATTATTAGATGATATTATTGAAAAAAATAAAGACTATTTACCTCAGTTCAAATAGAAAGTGAGATGTAATTAATGAAAAGATTAATTATAAATGCTGATGACTTTGGTCTTTGTCAAGGTTGCAATCAAGGGATTATAAAAGCTATAAAAGATGGAGTTGTTACAAGTACAACATTAATGATTAATATGCCTTATGCTCAAAAAGCTATAAGTTTAGTTAAGCAAAATGATTTAAAGTGTATAGGACTTCATTTATCTTTAACTTGTGGAAGACCCATTTCTAATATTGAAAAAGTGGAATCTTTAATAACAGATGAAGGAGAGTTTTCTCGAGAATTAATTCACTCTAATTCAAATATTCATCTAGAGGAAGTAGAATTGGAATTGGAAAATCAGATTAGAGAGTTTTTAAGTAATTATATAAAACCTACCCATTTGGATACTCATCATCATATTCATACAAATCAGAAGATAAGAAGTATAATAATAAAATTAGCTAAAAAGTATAATCTTCCTTTGCGATTTGTTAATGAAGAAACCAAATTAGAAATAAAAAGATCGAAAATAAAGACTACAGATTATTTTTCTATGGATTTTTATGGTGGAAATAAGATTAGTATCGATTATTTCAAGAATATAATAAATAGATTACCTGATGGAATAATTGAGATTATGTGTCATCCAGCTCAAAGAATAGATGAATTAAAAGAGATTAGTAGTTATAGTCAAGAACGAGAAAAGGAATTGGAAGTATTAACAAGTGATAAATTAAAAAAGTGGTTAAAAGAAGAAGAAATTAAATTAATTAATTTTTCAGATGTGTAATTTAAGTTAATATTTAGATGTTTTTTAATTTTCAATTAAACGCTCCTTTCTGTATTTTTTAGATTACAGGAAGGAGTTTTTCATTTGGTTAATTACAAAAAATGTATTCTTTTTACATTAGATTACTGTTAACTTTTGTGTTATAATATTTTTTGTTGTGAAAATTACTGAAGTTATTGCTAGAAGGGAGGCAGTAATCTAATGAAGCATATAAACTTTAAGCTATTGGCATTAGTATTAGTATTATCTCTAGTATTCTTTTTTGGTGGTAGTTATTTGTTTGATAGTTATAAAATAAATCGTGCCTTACAAGAGGATTTAGTAGCTATTGATGGTGTAGAAGGAGTTACAATTAATAAATTAGATTCTGAGTACAAGTTAACTATTAATCTAGCTGATGTGAGTAATTTGCAACAGGTTTTTTTAAAGATTGATGAACGAGTTAAAAAATCCTTGACAGAAGAAGAATACAGATTAAAGTTTAGTTCTCAAGGTTCTTCTGAATTCGAAAAATTATATAATAAAGTTAATTTAGCTCTTTATGAAGCTATTAAGACAGGAGAGTTTGTTCAATTAGAAGATAGATTAGTAGATTATAAAGAAGGATATAATTTAAAACAGGCCCAAGTACAGATAGATACAGATCATATTTATCTTAGTCTAGCTAAAGGTGATCAAGAAATCTATAAAGTAATTAATAGAGTAACTAGGAGGTGAAGATGATGGTTAAAGAAGTAGGTTTAGGTATTGGAGTAGCTTTAGTTATTTTCTTAGCTTTTCATGGTATTAATTTATTTCCAGTGATCTTGTTAGCTGGAGTAGGTTACTACTTTTTCCAAACTATAAATAAAGAAGGTTTAGGAGATAAATTTTCAGTAGGTAATGGAGATACAGAAATGATTCCTGAAGTTGATTTTTCTGATATTGGGGGCCAAGATTCAGCCAAGCAAGAACTATTAGAGGCTTTAAATTTTGTTAAGAGTAAGCAGCAAATTAAAGATCTAGGGATTAGACCACTGAAAGGTCTATTACTAAGTGGCCCTCCTGGTACAGGTAAGACTTTAATGGCTAAGGCAGCTGCTAACTATATTGATTCTGTCTTTATCTCTACTTCTGGTAGTGAATTTATTGAAATGTATGCTGGGGTAGGAGCCAAAAGAGTCAGAAAGTTATTTAAAAAGGCAAGAGAGAAGGCTAAAAAGGCAGATAAGAATAATGCAATTATCTTTATTGATGAGATAGATGTATTAGGTAGTAAGCGTGGTCAGAATAGTAGCCATATGGAGTATGATCAGACTTTAAATCAGTTATTAACTGAGTTAGATGGTATTTCTGTTGATGATCAGGTGAATGTACTAGTAGTAGGTGCCACTAATAGAATTGATATTTTAGATAAAGCTCTATTACGCCCAGGACGTTTTGATCGAGTTGTAAAGGTTGATTTACCTGATAAAGAAGGTAGACATCATATCTTAAAGATTCATACTAAGAATAAACCATTAGCTGCTGATATTGATTTAGAACAGTTGGCTAAAGAGACCTTCCGATTCTCTGGAGCTCAGCTGGAGAATTTAACTAATGAAGCAGCTATTATGGCCTTACGGCAAGAGGCAGATAAGATCACTATAGAGCATTTTAAAGAAGCTATTGATAAGGTGATGATGGGTGAGAAGCTGAATCGTAAACCTAATAAAAAAGAGCTACACCGGATTGCTTGTCACGAGACTGGACATGCTTTAATTGGTGAGTTAGTCAATCCAGAGTCTGTATCTAATATTACTATTACTTCTCGTGGTAAAGCATTAGGTTATGTACGCCATAACCCACAGGATGACTATTATTTACAGACAGCAGATTATTTAGAGAATCAAATTGCTGTTTTAATTGCTGGTTCTATTGTTGAAGAGGAACTATTAGGTAATCGTAGTACAGGAGCTAATAATGACTTTAAGAAGGCTAATCAGTTAGCTGAAAAGATTGTCTTCTCTGGTATGTCTAAGTTAGGAGTAGTAAGTAAGAATAATCTACCAAAATCTAAACTGCATGAGACAGTGTCAGAGATTATTGCTAAACAGGAAGAGCGAGTTACCGAGAAGATTCTAGCTAATAAAGAATTTATCACCAAAATTGCTCAAGAGTTATTAGAGTCAGAAAGTATTAATGGAGATGA
Source organism: Halanaerocella petrolearia (assembly GCF_054657875.1). NCBI lineage: Bacteria > Bacillati > Bacillota > Clostridia > Halanaerobiales > Halobacteroidaceae > Halanaerocella > Halanaerocella petrolearia. The sequence continues at coordinate 559,763 of NZ_BAAHXW010000001.1, read as the reverse complement.
ATTTAGAGAGAGATTAAATTATGGTCAAATTGAAGAAGATGTTGCTTAAAGCAGGCTAGTGGTTAAATACTAGTCTGTTTTTTTATTTTTTGAAAGGATTAGGGTATATGTTATTGAATAAGTAGATAAACCAATTTACAATTGACAGTTGATAATTTACAGTTTGAAACATAGATTAAATCCTTTAACTAAATTAAATAAGGGAGTGTAGTTATGTTAAGAAAACAAAAGATTTTATTATTACTTATAGTTTTTATGGTAGGATTAACTGGTTGTCAATCGGTAGAGGTTGATTTAGCTATTAAGGGCCAAGGTCTTATAAAGCAAGAAGTAGCAGGAGTAGACAAGTCATTGCCTGCAGTAGTTGGCCCGCAAGATAACTTTCAACATTTATATCCTAAACAACAGAAATTGGAGTTAACTGCCGTAGCTAATAAAGAAGGATGGGTCTTTTCTCATTGGACAGGAAGTATTACTGGTCTAGAGAAATCAATTACTATCCCTTTAACTAATAGTCAAAAGTTACAAGCAGTTTTTATTCCTATTAAGAAACTTATGCAAGAAGGAAGTCCAACAGAGATTAAAAGGGCCATTAGTAGAGGTGCTAATTTAAATCTAAGAGATAAAGCAGGTGAAACACCTTTATTTTATGCTTTAGAGGCTAAAAGAAGTCCAGAAATAATTAAATTATTATTAGAGTCAGGGGCCAAGGTCAATGTAACCAATGAACAAGGAATTATGCCGTTACATTTAGCACTTTGGAAGGAAGAAGACCCAGCAGTGATTAAAGCTCTATTACAGGCAGGAGCAGATATTTACTCTAAACTAAGATTAACTATTAAAAAAGAGAAGATGACTATCAATAAGGAAGCAGATGGAAGATTGATTTCTAAAGAATTCACCCCTTTAATGTTGGCTGCTCAATCGATTAGTAGCCCACAAGTAATTAAAGAATTAATTAAAGCAGGGGCTAGAGTAAATAGAAGATTAAAGGTAGAAAATGAAGAACAAGATGATTATTATACTGGAATGACTCCTTTGATGATAGCTACTAAATATAATAGTTGTTCTGAAATAATTAAAGCTTTATTAGAGATGGGAGCTGAAGTAAATAGTATAGATAAAGAAGGTTTTACTTCGTTATTACATGCTGCTAAGTCAACTAGTAACCCTAAGGTAATTAATGCTTTGGTTGCTGGAGGTTCCAAAGTTAATAGTAATAGCTGGCTAGAATTATTATCTCAATTATTTAAGGAAGGAGAAGTAACTCCTTTAATGGTGGCTGCTCGATATAATCAGGAAGTAGAAATTATAGAGAGACTATTAGAATTAGGGGCTAATATCAATAGTAGAGGGCCAAGAGGAAGGACAGCTTTAATCTATGCAGCCCAATATAACAAAAATCCAGAAGTAATTAATTTATTACTAGACTATGGAGCTAATCCTAAACTACAAGATCAAATTGGTAACCTAGCAATTGATTATGCTACTAAAAATAAAGCACTTAAAGCTACACTTGTTTATAAAAGGTTAAGAAGAGAGACTCAGTAATAGGACCAGAATTAGGCCAGCTTTATAGCTGGTCATTTTTATTTTGAATTGTGTTTCTTTATTTGATATAATTCTGACATTGTTAGAAGGATTAATATTAAAAGGAGGGATTAGGTGAAATTAAGTAGAAGTAGAAAGAGAGTCTTGATTATATTTTAGCTAGTTATTCTAGATTTTTTAATTTAGATAATAGAGGTGGCTATTTAATAAGATAGATTCACTAGGTAATATTTTAGATTAAATAATAGTAAATCTAATAAGTTATATAAGGAGGCAGAAGAATGAATTATACAAGGAAATCAATAATTTGTTTATTGTGTATGTTAACTTTATCTTTATTAATAACAGGCTGTTCAGATGATGGTACTTCTGATTTATATTCTGGAGATGTAATAAAGAATGTAGAAGGGCCAAAGGCAATAATTTATAATGATTCAAATCCAGTTGAATTTTCAGTCGATACAAACATTACTAACCCAAGTTATCAATGGATTGTAAGTGATGATGAAAGCTTAGCTAGTTTTGAGAATCCAAAGCAATCTAGTACTACTTTAACAGCTAATCAAAAAGAGGGACAAGTTGATATTCGGGTTAAAGTAAGTGATGGTCAGGAAGATACATATTCAGATTGGAGTACAATTAGGATTTTAGGCGAAAAGAATGAAACTATATATGGCGGAGAAGAGCCAGATGGATTTCACGCTATTGTTCCTGCTAAAGATACTGGTTTTACTGGTTATATAGCAGCTGGTTATCGAGGAATGTCTGATGTAACTAAGGAAAATGGATTTCAGAAAGATGGCTATGTAATTAAAGCTAATAAGCGAGGAGTTAGAAGATGGTCAAAGACTGTTGATGGTGGAGGATATGATGATCGTTTTGTAGCAGTTGAAAGTATTGTTAATGGTTTCTTTAAAGATGAATATTTCTTAGTTGGATACCAAGGGGTGACTGGAGATACTTATGAAGGATATATTATGAGAGTTGATCGTGATGGAAAATTAAGTAAGGAATATACTGGTCTGCAAGGAGATAGAGTCTTTCTTAGATCAGCTACAGTAGATGACTATTTAGTTGTAGCAGGAAATGACGGAACTACAGACCAAGCACAAGGATATATAGCTAAATTGGATCCAAATAAAGAAGACGAAACTGATCCAGTTAAAAATCGGATTCAAATAAATGGTAATAACTACACTAATCTCTATGGTATTGAAAAGACTGATAACGGAAGTTATCTTGTAGCTGGATTTACAGGAGATAATAAAGATGATACTGATGGAGAAATTACTCAAGGGTTTATAGCCAAATTGAATTCAGATTTAACTATGTCAGCTACTAAGCAAGTTGGTTTGGGTAATAGACTGTATACTATTGAACCTTTAAGTTCTAGTGGAGAGTTTATTGTGGCAGGAGAGAACAGTGGACAAGGATATATAGCTAAGGTTGATACTGCTGGAAATGTCTCAAAAACCGATACTTATAGTCAGTTTACTAAGATCCGTGCTGTATTAGAATTAAGTGATGGTGGTTATATGTTAGTAGGTACTAAAAATGGGACTGAGGGACGTGTAGTAAAAGTTAAATCTGATTATACTTTAGATACGAGTTTTGATGATGATGGTATAGCTACTTATGGTAGTTATTTAGATGACATTACTAAGTCAGAAGATGGAAATTATCTACTAGCAGGATATAAAGTATCAGCTGATGGGGATAGAGATGCTTATGTAGTTAAAATAAATGAATCTGGAACTATAGTGACTAGAAATAATTAAGATTCAAGAAAGCAGGAGACCATTAATGGTCTCCTTTAATTTTTTATTGATTAAGGAGAGTATTTATGAAGAGATATTTAGTAATTTTAACTATAATTATTTTTTTAAGTTCATATACTGAAGTATTGGCTATAGAAAAAATGGAATTTAACAGTGGGATTACTTATAATAATTTTATTTATCAGATGGTCAGGAATGGAAAAGCAGATGAGGATTATTTTATGAGAGAAGATCTTCATAGTGGAATGGGCTTTTATGGAGAAGGAATTTACTGGTTAAATAAAAAAGTTGGAATAGGAGCTGGGATTGATAAAGCAAGTGCTACTTGGAGTGGAACTAATGAGTATTCTGATGGAGATACAAGAGATTTTGAGTATACATCTGAGTTAGTTGGCCCATATGGTAAATTGATTTATAGTTTAAATAATTCAATTAATTTAAGTACACATTTTATTTATTATAAGTATAAAGAACACTTTAAAGCAGAATATTCTTGGAAGGATGAAATATTTTCTAACAATCTTAAGCAAGGAGATGGTTTAGGAGTTGCATTAGGGGTTGAAACTAATTATTCAGTCAGTAATAATTTATCTTTAAAAAGTAGCATTCATTATAGAAAAGCAAATATTAAATTAAATAAAGAATATGACGATGTTAAGGATAAAACTATTTTTATTTCAGAAGATGAAGAGTTAAATATAAGTGGTTTACGAGCAAGTATAGTATTATCCTATACTTTATAATAGAAAAAATATTATATTTAAACCTTCTCAATGTTATTGAGAGGGTTTTTTGTATTTATTACTAGTAAGTTACTAAATAATTTAATTTTATTATACATAATTGAATATATTTTTCTGAAAAAATAATACTAATTATGTATATTCCTAATTAGGTAAAGGAGGAAGTTATGAAGACCTTAGCTTTGATTTTAGCTGGTGGTAGAGGAACTAGACTGGATATACTATCCAATCATCGAGCAAAACCAGGAATGCCATTTGCAGGTAAGTTTAGACTGATTGATTTTGCTTTAAGTAATTGTATTAATTCAGGAATTTATAATGTAGGAGTTTTGACCCAGTATCTGCCGATGTCGTTACATAAGCATATTGGGATAGGAAAGCCTTGGGATCTTGACCGTAGGATAGGAGGAGTTACTTTACTTCAGCCCTATACTGGTAACAATAAAGGAGGTAGTTGGTATCAGGGAACAGCACATGCAGTTTATCAGAATATAGATTATATAAAACAGAATAATCCTGAATATGTTATCATTTTATCTGGAGATCATGTTTATAAAATGGATTACAGTAAGATGGTCAGAGATCATAAAACAAATGGAGCTGATTTAACTATTGCTGCTCAACGTGTGCCTTATAAGGAGGCTAATAGATTTGGAATTTTAGAGTGCAATCAAGATGCTAAAATTACTAATTTTGCAGAAAAACCTGATAAACCAACTAGTAATTTAGCTTCAATGGGAATCTATGTCTTTAACACAGAAACTTTACTTGATATATTAGAAGAATGTTGTACTCAAGAAAGTTCAGATTTTGGACATCATATTATTCCACCGATGATTGAGAATAATAGAGTTTTTGCTTATGAGTTTGATGGTTATTGGAAGGATGTAGGTACTTTAGAATGTTTCTGGGAAACTAATTTATCTTTAACAGATCCAGTACCTGAATTTAATCTATATGATCAAAACTGGAAGATTCATACCAGAAGTGAAGAGAGACCACCAGTTAAGTTTGGTGATAGAGGTAGAGTGGTAGGGAGCATAGTAGCTAATGGTTCAATTATTAATGGTGAAGTAGAAAATTCTGTAATTTCACCAGGTGTATTTATTGAAGAGGGAGCAGTTGTTAGAGACTCAATAATCTTTAATAATACTTTAGTTAAGCAGGATTCAATTATTTCTAAATCTATTATTGATAAAGAGGTTATTATTGGCTCTAACTGCCATATAGGATTTGGAAATAATTTAGTTCCTAATAGAGAATGTCCCAATCTACTTGATTGTGGATTGACAGTAATAGCTAAAGGAGCTCATATTCCTAATAATACTCAGATAGGTCGTGATTGTAGAGTATTTTCTTATGTTGATCAGAATGATTTTGTAAATAAAGTTATTTCCAGTGGAAATACAGTAAGGCCTAAAGAGGATACAGAGGAGGTTTATTTATTAGGAACGGCAGAATGATTTGAGAGGTTACATTAAATATTGAAAGTTATTAATTCTATTTTAGAAAAGATTAGTTTCTTTCTTTTCTGAAATAGAATTATTTTTTCTCTAATTTTTTGATTAGTATAAAGTTTTAGATCTCATGTTGTAATTTTTTTCTAAACTTGATAATATTATTACAAAGGTAGGAATAAGTAAATAAATTTTAGTTGATAATAAATAGGTGATTTATGTTATTATTTGGCTGGTAATTTAGTACTTATGTTCTAAAGGGAGGTTGAAAAATGGTAATTGCAGAAAAAAGTTTAAATAAGATTAATATTAACACTGCTGAATTGGATAAGTTAACAACTTTAAGAGGAATTGGTCCTTCTTTGGCCCAAAGGATAGTTGATTATCGTAAGATGGAGGGGCCTTTTACTAGTTTGGAAGATTTAAAACAGGTGAAAGGAATTGGTAAGAAATTATTTGCTGGAATTCAAGGTAATATCACTAATGAATTAGAAGAAGTTAATTTAGAACAGTTAGAGATTGAAGAAACAATTAGTAGTTCAGCTCAGACTAGTGAATTAGCTCAAAAGAAATTAGAAGATGAAGGCAGAGTAGAAGATAGTATAATGTATCTTCATTCTCTTCCAGATAGTTATAATGAAGATAAACTAGTGTTACAGATTAAAAACCCTAAAACGGCCCATTTATACTGGGAGTATACTAGAGATAAAATTAAGGAGGCTACTTTTAAGGCAGGTCATAATGATTTTACAGAAGTAGATTTATTCTTAAAAGTCTATAATTTAACTACTGGAGAAGAGAGATTAATCAATATTACTTTAGAGAATGATAGTTGGTATTTAAATAATTTAGTGCCAGACCATAACTATAAAGTAGAATTAGGAGTTGTAAATCAAAAAGGAGAATTTTATTCTGTAATTGAGTCTAATCATGTAACTATGCCTCGGAATAATGTTAGTGATGAACTAGACCAAAAATGGATGACAGTAAAAGAAAAACAGAAAGCTATTTATCTATTATCTGGCTGTGAAGTACCTATGGAGGAAGGTGTCAGTTCTATAGATTTAGTTAAGGAGTTAGAGAAATCAACTGAGTTATCTGACTTAATATCTGGATTAGATAATAACGAAAGTTCTATAGAGTTATTAAGTTCGGTTGAGTTCTTAGGTAGTTCATTTCAAGAATAATTAATGGCTATAGGTAACAGGCTAGTTCAACTAGCCTGTTTTTTTATTGCATACTAAGAATTGATTTGATATTCTTATGCTAAAATTAAGGAATAATGGAGTGATAAAATGAAAGCAGAGATTATTGTAATAGGAACTGAATTATTATTAGGACAGATTGTAGATACAAATTCTCAGTGGATTGCTGAGCAGTTAGCAGAGTTAGGAATTGATCTGTATTATAAAGCAACAGTTGGGGATAATAAAGAGCGCTTATTGGAAACATTATCTAATGGATTACAGAGATCAGATTTAATTATTACAACAGGTGGTTTAGGGCCAACTCAAGATGATATTACTAGAGAAGTAATAGCTGATAGTCTAGATATAGAGTTAGTAAAGAGAGAAGAATCATTGGCCCAAGTAGAAAGATATTTTAAAGCAACTAATAGAGAGATGTCAGAGAATAATCTAAGACAAGCCTATTTACCGCAGGGAGCAGAGATGATTGAAAATCAAGAAGGGACTGCTCCAGGTTTCTTAGTAGAGAAAGATAATCAAGTTATAGTGTCTTTACCTGGTGTACCTTTAGAGATGAAAGCAATGATGAAGAAGACAGTAATTCCTTATTTAAAAGAGAAGGTATTAGGAGATAATACAATCCATTCTAAAGTTATTAAGACCTGTGGCATTGGTGAGTCAGATTTAGAAGAAGAGATTGCTGATATTCTAAAGGAACAGACTAATCCTACTATTGCACCTTTGGCTAGCCAAGGAGAGGTCAAACTGCGTCTAACAGCCAAAGCAGATAATAAAGAAGAGGCTAAACAACTAATTAGAGTTGAAGAAGAGAGGTTAGAAGAAAGAATAGGAGAGTATATTTATGGTTATAATGATGATACTTTAGAAAAGGTAGTAGCTAATTTATTATGGGACCAAGAGTTAACTATAGCAGTAGCTGAATCCTGTACAGGAGGATTAATAGGCCATAGAATGACTAATGTAGCCGGTAGTTCAGCTTATTTTGAGCGAGGAATAATTAGTTATAGTAACCAGGCTAAAAAAGAGTTATTAGATGTTAAAGAAGAAACATTAGCAGAATTTGGTGCTGTGAGTAGTCAAACAGCTAAAGAGATGGCCTTAGGAGCTAAAGAACTATCTAATACAGATATTGGTTTATCAATAACAGGGATAGCTGGACCAGGTGGAGCTACAGCAGAAAAACCAGTAGGCCTTGTCTATATTGCCTTAGCCGATGAAGAAGGTGTAGCTAGTTATCAATTTAATTTTAGCGGAAGTAGATTACGAGTTAAATACTTAACTTCACAGACTGTTTTGAATTTATTGAGGTTGAAGTTAATTAATAACTAATTAAGAAGAAGTAGAAAGGGAGATTTTATGCGGGAGTTAGTGATTATGGTAGTAATATCATTAGTTGGAGTTTTATTAGTGCTGCATTTTGCTGTAGCTAATAGTTATAAATTAAGTGCTTTTGATGTCAGACTTGATCTTGCTTTATCAACTGAGCCAACTACTACAATTAATTTTCCTCCAATTGGTAAGATAACTGCTGCTACCCATCTAACTCCTGTGGATTTAAATATAATGTTAGAATCAATTTATCAAGATAGATTAACAACTATTATTGAGCAAGTAAAGAATAAAGAAGAACTAATTTCCTTATTAAAAGATAGGGTAGGTAATATTTTACGTTTGTTTATAATTCGTCTCTTAATTTTATCTGGCCTAGGAGGGATGATTGGAGCTGTAATTGTAGAGCAGAGCCATTCTGCCTTGATTAGGGGTGTATTGATAGGAATTTTAGTGATTTTTTGCTTAGTATTAGGCACTTATTATACTTATGATTTAACGGCTTTTGATGATCCAAACTTTACAGGTATGCTAGAAGCCGCGCCTTGGATGATTGGCTTGATTCAAGAGGGGGTTAATGATATTGATCAACTAGGAGTTGAAATGGAGCTGATAGCTTCTAATATGGCTCAATTGTTTAATAAAGTTGATAGTTTAAGACCATTAAGTCAGGTAACAGGTGATTTAAAGGTATTACATATTTCAGATATTCATAATAATCCTATAGCTTTACGCTATGTAAAGCAGATAATAGAGAGTTTTGAAGTAGATTTAGTAATTGATACTGGAGATATTACTGATTATGGAACACCAATGGAAGGAAAATTACTTGATCAGATAAGTAATTTAGGAGTAGCTTATATCTTTATTGCTGGCAATCATGATTCACCAGCAATTATTCATAAGATGGAGAATTTTGAAAATGTAACTGTCTTACAATCTGATATAGTAGAGACTAGGGGGTTAGTTATTACTGGAGTAGCTGATCCAGCAGCTGAAAGTAATCAGATCAAACCTTTGGAGACAGAAGATATGCAGCAAGCCAAAGAAGAGTTGACTAGACTAGTTACTACATCAGATAAGAAACTAGATATTGTAGCTGTCCATCAATTTGATCTAGGAGAAGAAATAGTAGGACAGATACCAGTTGTCTTGCATGGCCATGATCATAGCTTTAAGGTATATGAAAAAAATGGTACTACAGTAGTTGATGCTGGTACTACTGGAGCTGCTGGGATTAGAGGTTTTGAAACAAAGCAAGGTATTCCTTATTCTTTAGCTTTATTACATTATAACCAGTCTGAAACAGAGAACAAATTAAAGGTAATTGATATTATTAAGTTTTATAGTCGCCATAGCGGATTTATGTTAGAGAGAAAATTAGTTGGAAAGAAAAAAGCCGAAACAGAGAAGAGTAGAAAAGGAGAGAAAGTCAATGAGTAGTAAAGTAAGATGTTTTATAGGAATTCAATTAAACCAAGTTACACGAAATAAATTAGATAAAATTAAAAATATATTGCGAGACTGTTCCTTAGATATCAAATGGGTAGAGGAGTATAACTTTCATATTACTCTTAAATTTTTAGGAGAGATTACTAAACAAGAAATAGAGAATATTAAGGAAATATTATCAAAAATTACAGCTGATAAAGCTCCTTTTGAAATTAGGTTAGCAAAACTAGGTGCCTTTCCTAATTTAGACTATCCTAAGACTATGTGGGTAGGAGTAAAAAAAGGAAGTAATAATTTAGCTAAATTACATCAAGAGATTGAAAGTGAATTAATAACTTTAGGTTTTAAAAAAGATCATCATGAATATACTCCTCATATTACTTTAGGTCGAGTTAACCGTAAAGAGAAGAGTTTAGATATTCTGAGTCAAAAATTAAGAGAGTTTCCTTTTCAGATTCAAGCTACAGAAGTGGTGGATAGAATTACTTTAATAAAAAGCAGATTAACTCCGCAAGGGCCAATTTATGAACCGTTAGCTGAATTTGAGTTGGAATAATAGCAAAATTTGATGATTGCTTTTTAGAAGTAGTTGTTTTATAATTGTTATACGCTATATTACTAGTTGTCAGCTATGAGCTGTGAGTTGTGAGTTAGTCAAAATCGACTTCTTAAAACAAAGAGTTTTATGAAGTTTATAGATTTTGAATGAATTTGAATTGATTCATAGCTCATGACACATGACTTATGACTATATCAATTAAGTAACAAAATGAATATTTATTGACTGGAAAAGTTATTTTTAATAGCTTAGAATATATAAGGAGTGAAATAAATATGTCAAAAAAGCAGAAACAGAAAGCATTAGAGCGGACTTTAAATCAGATTGAGAAAGAATTTGGTCAAGGTTCAATTATGAAATTAGGCGATGCTGAAGCAATGGATGTAGAGACTATTTCTACAGGAGCTCTATCTTTAGATGCAGCTTTAGGTGTAGGGGGTATTCCTAAAGGTAGGATTATTGAGGTGTTTGGCCCTGAATCTTCAGGAAAGACAACAGTAACCTTACATATGATTGCTGCAGTACAAGAAGAAGATGGAGTTGCGGCCTTTATTGATGCAGAGCATGCTTTAGATCCTAAGTATGCTAAGAATCTAGGTGTTGATACTAAAGAGTTACTTGTATCCCAACCAGATGCTGGTGAAGATGCTCTAGAGATCTGTGAATCATTGGCCCGTAGTGGAGCAATTGATTTGATTGTAATTGACTCAGTAGCAGCCCTAGTACCGAAAGCAGAGATTGAAGGAGAAATGGGTGATGCTCACGTAGGTCTACAGGCTCGTTTAATGTCTCAGGCAATGCGGAAGTTATCTAGTGTGCTTAATAAATCTAAATGTACATGTGTCTTTATTAATCAGATTCGTGAAAAGGTAGGAGTTACTTTTGGTAATCCAGAGGTTACTCCAGGTGGACGAGCACTTAAGTTCTATTCTTCTGTTCGGTTAGATATTAGACGAAGAAAGACAATTAAAGATGGAGACGAATATAAAGGAAATCGTACTAAAGCTAAAGTAGTTAAGAATAAGGTTGCTTCTCCATTTAGAACGGCCGAATTTGATATTATGTATGGTACAGGAATCTCCCAGATAGGCTGTATTGTAGATTTAGCAGAAAAACATGATATTATTGAACGAGCTGGAGCTTGGTATTCTTATGGTGATGATATTACTTTAGGTCAAGGTCGAGAGAATTCTAAAGAATTTTTAAAGGAGAATCCAGAGATAAGAAAAGAAATTGAGCAAAAGATCAAAGTTGAATTAGGGTTTTTAGATGAAGAAGAGTTAGAGTCAGAACCAAAAGAGGAAGAAACTGAAAAGGAATCTGCTTAAATTAGTGGCCCCTTCTTAATTGAAGGGGCTTTGTTTTTAGTTAGTAATCGTCAGTCATCAGCTATGTGTTGTGAGCTATGTGCTATGTGTTATGAGCCAATTCAAAACCATTACATTCAAAATCTAGTTCTCTATGAATTCTATATTTTAGCGATTTAATTATATTTATGATTTTAACGTTGATTTGGCTCATGAAACACAGCAGACGACAGATAGCTGTGTCACTGAAAGTGACACATGATATCAATTAAGATTCATTTTTTAAGAAGTCGATTTTACGGGAGGAGACAGTGAAAAATGACTAAACAAGGAACTATCACGAGGATTGAAAAACAGAAGAATAATCAACAACGTTGTTCTATCTTTGTAGATGGTCAGTTTCTATTAGGTATAGATGCCAAGTTAGTTTATGAATATGAACTAAGTAAGGGGCAGCCAATGACAGAGAATCTATTGGATCAGCTTTTAGTAGATGAAGAGTTGGCTCAGGCTAAGAAGGCTGCTTTTAAACTACTATCTTATCGCCAACGAAGTCGGCAAGAATTGGTGAGTAGATTAATGGATAAAGGATTTAGTAGAGTAGTAATAGATAAAGTTATTAATGTACTAGATCGATTAGATTATATTGATGATCGAGAGTTTTCTCAAAGCTGGATTAAAGATCGTATTACAAGAGGTTTTGGCCCTTATCGAATTAGAAAACAATTACAGGAAAAAGGAGTTAGTAAAGATATTATAGAAGAAGAGATAGAAAGAGAATATGATTTTGATCTAGAGTATCAACTGGCTTTTGAGTTAGCTGATAAAAAGCAAGGTAGATATCATAGTTTATCTGATTGGGAGAAGAGAGGGAAACTAAAGCAGGTATTAAGAAGAAAGGGTTTTTCTTTTGAAGCAATTGATCTAGTTTTAGAGGATCTATTAACAGAGGAGGATTAAGATGAAGTTATTAGTCATGTCTGATACGCATATTAGAGGAACAACTCCTAGCAGGCGAATTGATAATTTTAAAGAGACTCTAATCAATAAATTACAGGAAGTTGATAAGATAGCCAGGAGGGAAGAGGTAGATTTTATCTTACATGCCGGCGATGTCTTTGACCGACCTAATCCAGCTCCTTCTGTAGTAAATGAGTTCTTACAAGTTCTACGTCAATTTAAAGTACCTATTTATGTAGTAGCAGGTAATCATGATCTATATGGTCATAATCCAGACACTTTATCACGGACAATGTTAGGTTTATTAATAACTTCAGGGGTATTAAAGATAATTAAGGAGCCGATTATATTAGAAGGAGAAGTTAAACTGCGGCTAACAGGTAAGCATTTCGATTATAATGTTGATACTGATGCTTCGGCTTATCAAGTAGATAAGTCTTCAGAGGTTGATTATGCTATTCATGTAGCTCATGGTATGTTGTTAGATAGGCCTTTTTTTGATCAAGGATATACCTTAATTGAGGATGTAGTGACAGAGGCTGATATTGTTGTGGCTGGTCATTATCATCTAGGCTTTGGAGAACAAGATCATAAAGAAACTAAGTTTATTAATCCAGGTGCTTTAGTTCGTATGAGTGCTGATACTAAAGAGATTGAACGCCAGCCTCAAGTTGCTTTAATTGATTTAGCAGATGAAATTGAGGTTGAGTTTAAGAAATTAAAATCTGCTAAACCAGGAGAAGAAGTATTAGATAGAACTGCTATAGAAGCGGCTGCTTTTAGAGAGAAAAAACTGGCTGATTTTACTCAGACTATCAAAGCAGCTGGTGAATTTAAATATTTTTCTGTAGAACAGATATTAGATCAAGTAGCTAACAATCAAGAAATTACTGAAGAAGTTAAGCAGGAAGCTTTAGAGAGGATCTCTAAAGCCCAAGAAGAATTAGGGAGTGAATAGGGCTGATGCAGAAGATTAAAAGGCTAAAAATAGAGAATTTTCAATCACATCAAGATACATGTATTGAGTTTAAGCAAGGTTTTAATATAATTACAGGCCCTTCTGATGAAGGAAAGTCAGCTATTATTCGTGCTTTAAGGTGGGTCTTATATAATGAGCCTTTAGGTGATTCATATATTCGAGTAGGTAAGAGTAGATGTCAGGTAACTTTAGAGTTGGATACTGGTTATCAGATTACTCGACGCAAAACCCCTAGTAAGAATGGTTATATAATAGTTGATCCTGAAGGGAATAAACAGGTACTTGAAAAGATTGGTCGCGGTGTACCAGAGGAAGTTACTAAGTTGCATCAGATGCCTAAGATTGAGTTAGATGCTGATTATGAGACGACTTTAAATCTAGATTATCAATTAGATGGGGCTTTCTTATTACATCAGCCTGGTAGTCTAAGGGCCAAGGCTTTAGGACGACTGTTAGATATTCATTTAGTCGATGCAGCTAGTCAAGAGACTAATCGTGATATAGGTAGATTGAAACGTGATGAAGCTAGTATAGCAGATGATGTTGATAAGATTGATAATGATCTAAAAGATTTTTCTGATCTACCAGAGTTGGCCCAGGAGATTGAAAAAAAAGAAGAAATATTACAAGAAATTAAAGATACTAAGAACAGATTAGATAAGCTAACTGAATTATATCAGAAATTAAAAGAAATTAAGCTAGAAGAAAAGAAATTAAAGGAGATAATAGCCCAATTATCTAATCTAGAGGTAGTTGGTCAGTTATTGACTACTTCTCAAAAGCAGAAAGAAAGGTTAAATAAGCTACAAGAGCTAAAATTAGACTTAGAACAAAAAAAAGAATCAATTGAAATTGGTAGAGAATTTATAACTCATTTTAGAGAATTGGATCAAGTAAGAGAATTGTTACCTAAAATAGAATCTCAAGTAGATAAGTTGATGAATTTAAAAGAATTAACTACTAAGTATCAACAATCAACTCAAGAAATTGCATATCATCAGGAATTACTAGAGGAGACTTCAGAAGTTAAAAGAGTAGCTCAAAAAATTGAGCAGGCAGTTGATTTGAAGAAAAAACTAGATGACTTAAAATCATTAGATGGTAACTGGCATGATTGCCAAAAGCAGATAGATAAGCAAGAGAAGTTAATAGCTTTATTTCCTACTTCTAATCAGCAACAAGAAGTAAAGGAAGATTTAAAAACTAGCTTTGAGAAGTTAGAAAAATTAGAGAAGATAGCAGTTAAATGGCAACAAGTAACTGAAAAGATAGACCAGAAAGAATCTAAGCTGGATCAGATTAGAGAGGAATTTGAAGAATCAATTACTAAATATAGCAATTTATTGCGAGAACAAGGAGAATGTCCAACTTGTTTCAGTAAAGTTAATGAAGGTTTAATTAACCAAATTATCAATAAGTATAAGGAGGAATCACAATGAGTAATTATCAGACTAAAATTGAGGAGTTACAAGATAAACTAGATGTAGCTGAAAAAAAGAAATTTAAGGCAGAAACTAAATTAGAGAATTTAGAAGACAAGAAAGAAGAATTATTAGAGCAGCTTAAGAAGTATGGTATTCAACCAGAAGAATTAGCAGATGAAATTAAGCGTTTAGAAGATAAACTAGATAACTCACTTGATAAGGCTGAAGATCTATTACCAGATGATGAAGTCTTAAAGCAGACAAGGAAGAAGTAAGATGGAAGTAGAAAATATTATTAAGCAGTTAGAGACTGATATTGAAACTAAGAAAGAAGAATATCATAACCGTAAGGCAGAGAAGAAGATCCTAGAACAGAGGAAGAAGAAAAAACTTACTGAGTTAACTGAATATAAAGAGGAAAGAGAATTGCTAGAGCAGGTTAATATTTTCTTACAGGAAGTTTCTAAATATGCTAGGGAACAGGCTAGACAACAGATTGAATTATTGGTTACTCAAGCTTTACAGGCTGTATTTGGAGCTGGTTTTAGTTTTGAAATTGAGATTGAGAAGAAACGTAATAGTTTTTCGGCTCAGTTTTATGTTGTTTCTGAGACTGGAGAAGAGCAGATTAAGAATATTCCTCAAAATGCTCGAGGAGGAGGAATTGTTGATGTAGTTTCTCTAGGATTGAGAGTTGCTATCTTAGAGACGTTACGGCGCCCTAAAGTTGCTGGCCCTTTAGTCTTAGATGAACCAGCTAAACATGTAAGTCAAGAGTATATTACTAATGTTGCTAAATTTCTAAAAACAATTAATGAACGCTTTAATCGACAAATTATTATTGTTACTCATCAACAGCATTTAGGTCAAATAGCTGATCAAGCTTTTAAAGTAGAACTAAAAGCAGGAGAGAGTCGGATAAGTAGCTTGACATAAAGAAGATAAAAAGTTAAAATGTTAATTGTGTATAGTATACTAGGTCAGCACATGCTTAATATTTTAAGATATAGACTAGTTATCTATCAGTAATTGTTTGACAATTAAATAATGAATGGAGGTGGAGTAGTTGGGATATGTATTAACTATACTTGGTTTAGTAATTGGCGGTTTAATTGGCTTTGCCATTAGAAAATATATTGGTGAAAGTAAGATTGGTTCTGCTGAAAAGGAAGCAGAAAAGATTGTAGAAAATGCTAAACGAGAGGCAGAATCTATTAAGCGAGAGTCCTTGGTTGAAGCCAAAGAAGAAGCTCATGAAATAAAAGAAGAAGTTGAACAAGAATGTCGGGGACGTCGTAATGAATTACAGAAGTTTGAAAGTAGATTAGTTAAGAAAGAAGATAATTTAGAGCGTAAAGCTGATAAATTATCCCAACAAGAAGAAGAACTTAAAAAGAGAAGAAAGAATATTAAGCAGAAGGAGACTGAAGTTGAAGAGTTATATGAAAAACATGAGCAGAAACTAGAACAGTTATCTGGATTAACTACTGAAGAAGCAAAAGACTTATTATTAAGTCGAGTAGAAGATGAAATAGAACATGAAAAAGCTAAAAAGATTAAAGATATGGAAGCTCAAGCCAAAGAAAAGGCAAATAAGAAAGCTAGAGAAATTATTTCTTCTGCTATTCAAAGATGTGCTGCTGACCATGTAGCTGAAACAACAGTTTCAGTAGTTAATTTGCCTAATGATGAAATGAAAGGTAGAATTATTGGGCGAGAAGGAAGAAACATTCGTGCTTTAGAAAGTTTAACAGGAATTGATTTAATTATTGATGACACTCCTGAGGCTGTTATCTTATCTGGATTTGATCCTATTAGACGAGAAATAGCTAGAATTGCTTTAGAGAAGTTAGTAGCTGATGGTCGAATCCATCCAGCTCGTATTGAAGAAATGGTAGAAAAAGCAAAAGAAGAGATTGATGATCGTGTTTATGAAGTAGGTGAACAAGCTACTTTTGATACTGGAGTGCATGGTTTAAATAAAGAGATTATTAGATTGCTTGGTAGATTAAAATATCGGACAAGTTATGGTCAAAATGTATTACAGCATTCTATAGAGGTGGCCCATTTAGCTAGTATTATGGCTGCTGAATTAGGAGTTAATGTTGATATAGCTAAACGAGCAGGTTTATTGCATGATTTAGGAAAAGCTGTTGACCATGAAGTTGAAGGACCACATGTTCAAATTGGTGTTGATTTAGCGCGTAAATATGGTGAAAGTGAAGAAGTAATTCAAGCTTTTGAAGCTCATCATGGTGATGTAGAACCTGCATCTATAGAGGCAGTTTTAGTTGCTGCAGCAGATGCTGTTTCTGCAGCAAGACCTGGAGCTAGAAGAGAGACTTTAGAGTCTTATATTAAGCGTCTAGAGAAGTTAGAAAGTATTGCTGATTCCTTTGATGGTGTAGAGAAAGCATATGCCATTCAAGCTGGACGAGAAGTTAGAGTTATAGTTGAGCCTGACCAAGTTGATGATAATCTAGCTAGTAAAATTTCTTATGAAGCATCTCAAGATATTGAAGAGAACTTAGATTATCCCGGTCAAATTAAAGTTACAGTAGTGCGTGAAACTAGATCAGTCGATTATGCTAAATAGAGAATTAATGACAGAGGTGGCCACTAAGGTTGCCTCTGTTTTTTTATTTTTATTATTTCTACTAATTTTTTCAATTATATTTAACTAATTTTAGTAGTTAAATAAATTTTCTTGAAATTTAAGCAGGAATTAATTAATAAATATTTAATTACTTAATTAAGAATAAAATACTTGATACTGTTAAAAATAACAGATAGATAAGTAGAAATAATATCTGAGCAAAATTATAATAACTAATAATTTTAATTTTTTACATAAAAAAGAAGGAATAATTTTGAAGATATAGAAGTAAATATATGGAATAACATATTTAATAAAAAATACTTAAGGAGGTATTCAAACATGGAAGTACTAAAGGTATCATCTAAATCAAGTCCTAAGTCAGTAGCTGGAGCTTTAGCTGGAGTTTTAAGAGAAAGGGAAGGTGCAGAGCTTCAGGCTATAGGAGCAGGCGCATTAAATCAAGCAGTAAAAGCAGTAGCTATTGCTAGAGGATATGTAGCTCCAAGTGGTAAGGACTTATTCTGCATTCCGGCTTTTACTGATATTGAGATTGATGGAGATGAAAGAACTGCTATTAAATTGATTGTAGAGTCTAGATAATTTATAAATTATGGGTAAGATGAAAAGCAACCTACCTGAATTCAGGTGGGTTGCTTTTTATTATTTAATTTACATATTTTTTTTATTTTAGATTAAAACTATCTAACAAAGCTCTATTATTTGGAGGTGAACTAGATGCCAATCGGGGTGATTCTTCTTATAGCTTTAGAAATATTAGTCTATTTAGGCTTTGCTGAAGAAATGATTAGAGAATTAGGAATTAGCAAAGGGACATTAGTCCTCTTTTTAGCAGCTATGATGTTAGGTAGTTTTATTGATATTCCTATTAGTGATGCTCCCTTAATTGAAATTAATGTAGGAGGAGCAATTATCCCTATTATTTTAGCTGTCTTTATTATAGTTAGAATAGAAGATAGTTCTAAATTGTTTAAGGCTATTTTATCAATTGTAGTAACTGGAATAGCTATTTTTTCCTTAACTAAATTATATCAATTTGAAGAAGGCCATACTTTAATTGATACTAACTATTTATTTCCTATAGTAGCTGGGGTAGTAGCTTACTTAACTGGGCGTTCTAGAAGAATAGCATTTGTAGCTGGTACCTTAGGTTTTGTAGTTTATGATTTGATTCATCTCTTTCAAGTTACATTAGGAGGAATTCCAGGAGATGTTAGTATTGGTGGAGCTGGTATCTTTGATTCAATAGTAATAAGTGGATTATTAGCTGTATTATTGGCTGAAATAGTTGGTGAATCACGAGAAGTATTATCTGAACAAGAAGATGATCTGTTTAAAAGAGGTTTAGCTAATGATATGGAATTTGGGAAATTGGATTCTAGTGTTGAAGAAGAGCGAGGGGATAGTAATGAAGAAGAGGAGTAAGGTTATAATATTATTACTCTGTTTATTAACTAGTTATTCTATAGTGAGCTGGGCTAAAGATGATTATTTTACTGTAGTCGATAAAAAGAGTGGAGATGTTGTTTTTGAAACAGCAATGGAAGTATCAGCTGGAGATTATTATATTAATGAAGAGAATAAGAAGTATAAAATAGTTAAAGTTAATGGTAAGCAGGCTAAAGCAGAGTTAGAGAAGAAAGTAAAATTGGTGGGAAGTGAAGAAGATAGACTAGCCTTGGCCCAAGGTTTATTGGCTCAAAAGAATAAAAAGTTAGTTGCTCTTTATCATACTCATGGTGCTGAATCCTATAAACCGACTAGTGGTACTGATAGTGAACCAGGTAAAGGAGATATTCGAGTAGTTAGTCATAGATTAGCAAAGGCATTAGAAGCAAAAGGGATTGAGGTTCGTTACAAAGACGCTAATCATGAACCTCATGATGGTGGAGCTTATGAACGATCTAGAAGAACGGCTATGAAGTTGGTACGTAATCGACCAGATGCTTTATTGGATATTCATCGTGATGGAGTACCTGATGCTAGAGAATATATTACTAAGGTAAATGAGAAAAAAGCAGCTAGAGTTAGATTAGTAGTAGGACGTCAAAACCCTCAGATAAAGGTAGTTGATAAATTTGCTAAACAATTTAAGGCAGTTACTGATAAATATTATCCAGGTCTAGTTAAAGGAATTTATTATGCTAGAGGAAAGTATAATCAAGATCTATCACCTAGATCTTTATTATTAGAATTTGGTACTCATGTAATTCCTCAACAATTGGCTGTTAATACTACTAATCTAGTAGCTAATTCAATTAATAAATTACTGTATGGAGCTCAAGGAGAGTTGCCTGATAAGGCTAGAGCAGGAGAAAATCGTAGTTCCTTTAGTTCAATTATGATTATTCTAGTTATAGCTATAATTGGAGGAGGACTTTTTTTAGTAGCTAATGAAGGGAGTCTAGCAGGTGCAATATCTCGGTTTAAGAATACTGATGATTCTTCTGATGATAGTTAGAGGGAGGGAGACTAGTGAAGTATGGATCTATGATTCTATTGGGAGTTAGTTTAGGGACGTTGGCCCGGTTAATGACCTTAAGAGTAGACTATAGACAGTATCCAGGCTATCCTAGAGGATATTTAGTCCATCTTACTTTTGGATTTATTGCTGCTGCATTAGGTGGATTAGTTGTTCCTGCATTGTTAGAAGCAAATTATGTTGCAGTAACCTTCTTAGGAGCTGCTGCTCAACAGTTTAGAGGGATTAGGACCATGGAGCGAGATTTTTTGTCTGAAATTGAAGATACTGAACTTGTTCCTCGAGGTGACGCTTATATTGAAAATATTGCTAAAGTATTTGAGGCCAGAAATTACTTGGCTATGGTTACTGCTTTTGTCAGTACAATAGGTTATTATATAGCCAATTTTTTTAATCTTCCTTCTATTCTTAACTTAGTAAGTGGGGTGCTATTAGGTGGAGGAATAGGTTATATTTTTTATTTGACAATGAGTGAGGAGACTATTAGTGATATTGCTAAAGTAAAAGTGGTAGACTTAGAATTTACTGGCCCTAATAATAGTAATATTGCAGTTGAAGATGTGGTAATAATGAATGTAGGGTTAAAAGAATCATT
The DNA here is from genome assembly GCF_054657875.1 of Halanaerocella petrolearia. NCBI lineage: Bacteria > Bacillati > Bacillota > Clostridia > Halanaerobiales > Halobacteroidaceae > Halanaerocella > Halanaerocella petrolearia. Next base: position 539,322 of record NZ_BAAHXW010000001.1, on the reverse strand, counting down.
AGAAAAATGGAAAGAATCAGGTTTAGGAATAGTAGTGGCTCCTAAAGATGATGATGCTCGTGCTACATTAGCTAATATTGGTCAAAGGCAAGCAATGATTCATGATATAGTGAACCAACTAGGAGTTAAGCTAGATGTAGGAGTACAGGATTATACACCTTTAGCTAGATTAAATTTAGATACAGGAAGAGTCTGTATGATTATAATTCCTATGGAGGATGATCCGCCTTTTATAAAGCAAGCAGTGGAGAATACTCCAGTCTTAGAAGGTTCACGACGCCGACCATTAAAATCTGATCCAGGTAGAGCAGCTGCTGATTAAAATAGGGGGTTATGATTAATTTATGGATATAACTGATTTTATTTTAGCAATTGTGACTATGAAAGAAAACCAAGATAAGGTTGAGAGTGGTTCAGCACCAATCTTTTATGCTGATGATGAAGAAGAGCTAGAATATATTGCTATGATGATTTCTCGTTTAACCATATCAATGGTTCATGATTTAGGTAATGGAGTTTATATTTTAATCAAACACTAGGAGAAAAATATGAAAATAGTATGCTTAGGTTATTACCAGTCAGGAACTGCTTTACTAGTAGCCTCTTCTTATTTGAAATTATGGGAAGAAGGAGTTAATTCTAAACTTCAAAGTATTTTTAATTCTTTTAACCAGCAAGAAGAGACAGGTGAAGTTTTATCTTTAGGTATTGACCGGCAAGGGAATGAAGTTTTAGTCTTAGGCTGTCAAGGTCAGGAAGCTATAATAAGTAGAATGATTAGAGGATTTAAAAGTGTATTTGCTCTAGAAGAAGAAATTATACTGATCAATACTACCTCAGCAGATGATTTATTTATTAAGTATGGAGTCAAATTAAATAGATTAGGTTGGAAGAGGGTAGGAGAACAACTTATGAAAATAGGAGTTAAAAGAAGCCATTCTAGTATTAGGAAACTAGTGACTAGAATTGAAGAAAGGACTGCTAGTTTAAAATGAAAGTAATCTATTATTGTTATGGCAGTGCTCATTCTTCTGTTTTAGCAGCAGCAATTCATATAGGTAAGTTGCCTACTGATCAAATAGCTAGTAAAGATATGATTCGACAAGTGCCTCATTATGATCAGACAAAATCCTATCAAATAGGTCACCCCTTTTATTATGGTCAAGATGAATTAGGAAATGAAGTCTATATTCTAGGAATGGGTAGTAAGCGTAACTTAGTTAAAGAAGTTTTACTTAATTTTCTAGAGTTATACGATATAAATAGTAATCAAATAATGCTAGTTGCAGCGTTGCCATATGTTAATTTTTTAACCAAGATAGGCGGTAATTTATCACGACGATTTGGTTTAGTAAAGTTAGGTAGACCATTAACTATTTATAGTTTGCAGAAGTCTTATTTCGAATATGTAGATCTAGTATTTAAGGTAAAGCAGAGGTTAAAACAGTTTCAAGATATCAGTAGCTAGAAGGATTAATAAAATTCACCTTGACTAATCTAGTTGAGTATAAGATAATAATATATTGGTAGTCAATTATAGAGGTGATAAATATGGCTAAGAATGAAGAATTTGAAAGAGTAGACTCTTATATAGAGGTTGAATCAGTAACTGAAGATAGTATTGCTGATGAATTAGGATTAAAAGCAGGAGACAAACTAATTAGAATTAATGGACAACCTATGAGAGATTTTATAGATTATAAGTTTTGGTTGACTGATACTTATTTAGAGTTAGAAGTAATGACTAAAGATGGCGAATATTGGATTTTAGAAGTAGAAAAAGACTATGATGAAGAGTTAGGAATTGATTTTTCCGATATAATTTTTGATCAATTAAAGACTTGTCAAAATAATTGTATTTTCTGCTTTGTAAATCAGGCTCCTACTGAGTCTAGAGACACATTAAATTTAAAGGATGATGATTATCGTTTTTCTTTTTTGTCAGGTAGTTATATTACTTTGACTAACTTATCTGAAGAAGAATTTAATAGAATTAAACGATTACATTTAAGCCCATTGAATATTTCAGTACATAGTACCAATCCTGAAGTTAGAAAGAAAATGTTAAACAATAAAAATGCTGGAAGAATACTAGAACAGATTGAAGAATTAGTTGAGACAGGGATTGAACTTAATACTCAGATAGTACTATGTCCAGGCGTTAATGATGGGCAGTATTTAAAACAAACAATTGCAGATTTAGGACAATTTGCCCCACAAATTAAGTCATTAGCTATTGTTCCTGTAGGTTTAACTAAATATAGAGAAGATTTATATAATTTAAGATCTTTTACTTCGCAAGAAGCTGAAGAGATAATTAAAGAAGTTGAAAGTTGGCAGCTGAAATTTAAAGAAGAGACAGGAATTAATTTTGTATATTTATCTGATGAGTTTTATTTTTTAGCTGATCAAGCAGTTCCTTCTGCTCAATATTATGATAATTTTCCTCAGTTGGAGAATGGTGTAGGAATGGTTAGAGTTTTATGGGATGAGTTTGAAGAGCTAAAAGAGCAGTTACCTACTAGTGTAGAAGAGAAACGAAAGGTTTCTATAGTCAGTGGAGTATTAGGAGCTCAGGCTTTAGAACCTATAGTAGACAGGCTGAATCAGATTAGTAAGTTAAAGGTAGATCTATTAGAGGTAGATAATAACCACTTTGGATCTGAAGTAACTGTTACGGGGTTATTAACAGGAGAAGATATTCTAGCTGCTTTAGATAAGACTGATTTAGGGGAGTTGGTCTTATTGCCAGAAGTATTATTGAATGATGATAATTTATTCTTAGATGATCTATCATGGGCCAACTTTACAGATCAAGTTTCTAGTCCAGTAGTACAAGTGAAGAATAAAGCAGTTGATATAGTAGAAAGAGTATTAGATAAAGACTTTGGAGGTGCGGATAATGGCTAAACCAGTAGTAGCAATTGTAGGACGACCAAATGTAGGTAAATCGACTTTATTTAATCGCTTAGTAGGAGAAAGGATTTCTATTGTAGAAGATGAACCTAGTATTACTCGAGATAGAATCTATGCTGAGACAGAGTGGCTAGGTGATCCATTCTTATTAGTGGATACAGGTGGAATTGAATTTAATGAGGATGTAGAGGTTAAGGAACAGATGCGTTATCAAACACAAATAGCAATTGATGAAGCAGATGTTATTTTATTTGTTGTTAATATTAGAGATGGCTTAACTGAAAATGATAGAGAAATAGCTAATTTTTTACGTCAAGCAGATAAGCCAGTAATTATAGTAGGTAATAAGTCTGAGAATATTGACGAGGCTAGAATGGCTCAGTATGATTTTTATGAGTTAGGCTTTCCAGAGATCTGTTTAGTCTCTGCTGAACATGGACAAGGTACAGGAGATCTATTAGATGAGGTAACTAGTAACTTTTCTGAGTTAGATAAACCAGATTATGATGAAGACGCAATTAAGTTTTCTTTAGTGGGACGGCCTAATGTAGGAAAGTCATCTTTAGTTAATCGAATGTTAGGAGAGAAGCGAGTAATTGTCAATGATGAGGCAGGAACTACTCGTGATGCTATTGATACTCCATTTAGAAGTGCTGATCAAGAGTATGTAATGATTGATACAGCTGGTATGAGACGAAAGAGTAAGGTAGACCCTGGAGTAGAAAGATATAGTGTTATTCGAGCTCTAGGAGCTGTAGATAGATCAGATGTTGCTTTAGTAGTTATTGATGCCCAAGAAGGAATTACTAATCAGGATAAGAGAATTGCTGGCTATGCCCATGAAGAAGGAAAGGCAATTATTTTAGTAGTCAATAAATGGGACTTAATTGAGAAAGGTAATAATACAATGGATCGTTATATTGAAGAGATGAGATATCAAGTACCTTTCTTGAATTATGCGCCAATTACTTTTGTTTCTGCTCTAACAGGACAACGGGTCATAGAGTTGTTAGATTTAGTTGATTATGTTGTTGAAGAGAATGAAAAGCGAGTTAAGCGCAATGTCTTAACAGAAGTAGTTAATGAAGCCCAAGAAGTTGTAGAAGCACCTTCTGATAAGCGAGGTAGAAGGTTAAAGATTTATGGAGTTAAACAAGTAGGAATTAAACCTCCATCTTTTGTGATATTTGTTAATGATCCTGAATTGCTTAATTTCTCTTATAAACGATATCTTAAAAATGAGATCCGTAAAGCCTTTGGTTTTGAAGGGACTTCAATTAGAATTATCCCTCGTAAAAACTAAGATAGGAGGTTGGATAATGAAAATAACTTTAATTATGTTGGCTGGATATTTATTAGGTTCTATTCCTTTTGGTTTACTAGTAGCTAAGTTGATTAAAGGAAAGGATATTAGAGAGTATGGTAGTGGTAATATTGGAGCAACTAATGCTTTTCGTTTAATGGGCTTGAAATTTGGAGTCTTAGTAGCCTTATTAGATATAGGTAAGGGAGTAGTGGCTGTTAAGTTGGCCCAGGCTGTATTAGGTGATCAAGTGCTATTGGCTCTATTAGCTGGCTTAATGTCTGTGGCAGGGCATAATTTATCTCTCTTTTTAGGATTTGAAGGAGGAAGAGGAGTAGCTACATCCGTTGGTGTCTTAGGTAGCTTAGCTCCTTTAGTAGTAATTATTGTTTTTGTTGTCTGGTTGAGTATTGTATTATTGACTAAATATGTTTCTTTGGGTTCTATTACTGGTGCTGCTTTAATTCCGGTGTTAATGTTTTTCTTTGATAAAGATATGACCTTAGTTATTTTTAGTCTGTTAATTGCTATCTTTGTTATTTATAGCCATCGACCTAATATCAAAAGGCTATTGGCTGGTGAAGAAAATAAGGTTAGCTTAAATCAACGAGTTGATGAATAGGAGGCAGAAATAATGAAAGATAAAGTAGCAGTAATTGGTGGAGGAAGCTGGGGAACAGCTTTGGCCTTACAACTGCATCGTAATGGATATCAAGTCTGTATTCAAGATGTCTCTAAACAGAAAGTAACTGAGATAAATCAAGAACATAGAAATTCTTATCTACCTGATATTGAACTACCTGTTGACCTACAGGCTACTACTGACTTAGAAGAAGCAGTAACAGAAGCTAAGCTGGTAGTTGTAGTAGTACCTTCTCATGTAATGAGAACTGTAGCCCAGAACTTACAAGGGTTAATAGCTGACGATACTATTATAGTAAGTGCTAGTAAAGGATTAGAAGAAGGAACTAATCTACGCATGACTGAAATTTTAGCAGAAGAACTGACTAACCATCAAGATCAAGTAGTGGCTTTAAGCGGGCCAACTCACGCTGAGGAAGTAGTATTAGATCATCCTACAACAGTAGTAGTAGCCCATAAAGATAAGAAGTTGGCCCAGCAAGTACAGGATATCTTTATGTCTGATAAGTTTAGAGTCTATACTAATCCTGATGTGGTTGGTGTTGAGTTAGGAGCTACAGTCAAGAATAGTATTGCAATTGCGGCTGGAATCGCAGATGGATTAGGTTATGGAGATAATGCTATTGCTGCTTTAGTAACTCGTGGTATTACAGAGATCAAACGTTTAGGAGTTGCAATGGGAGCTAAAGCAATGACCTTTGCTGGATTGACAGGATTAGGTGACTTAGTTGTAACTTGCACTAGTCGCCATAGTCGTAATCGGCGCTTAGGTCATAAGATTGGTTCTGGAAATACTCTTGGCCAAGCTCTAGATGAGATGCAGATGATAGCAGAAGGAGTAAAGACTACAAAAGCAGTTCATTCTTTAGCTCAAGAGCTGAATGTAGAGATGCCAATTGTAGGACAGGTATATCAGATCTTATTTGAGGATAAAGAGCCTAAAGAGGCAGTTAATAACTTAATGTTACGAGGAAAGAAACATGAAATCGAAGCAGTAGCAAAAGTAAAAGCATGGTAGTAGAGTAGAGCTTTTGTAGTTCTACTCTTTTTTTATTTAATTCTCTCCTTTCTTTTCTGTTATTTTCTTGCTAAAGGAATATTCTAAGCTGTCGGTCATATATATATAGTGATATTTCAATGCAGAAGAATTGAGGGAGGGGCAAATATGGAATCGTTTAATATCTATCAAGATATTGCTACTAGAACAAATGGCGATATCTATATAGGAGTAGTTGGCCCGGTAAGAACAGGAAAATCTACTTTTATTAAAAAGTTTATGGATCTGTTGGTGTTACCAAATATTGATGATGAAAATAGCAAAGAACGTGCGCAAGATGAATTACCTCAGAGTGGTGAAGGGCGAAGGATTACCACAACTGAACCTAAGTTTGTGCCTAATCAGGCGACAAAGATTAATTTAGATGATAATATTGATTTAAATGTTAGATTAGTTGATTGTGTAGGCTATAAAGTAGGTGGCGCTTTAGGATATGAAGAAAACGAAGGTCCTAGAATGGTAACTACTCCTTGGTATGAAGAGCCTATTGCTTTTGAAAAAGCGGCTGAGCTAGGAACAGCTAAAGTAATTAAAGACCATTCCACAATAGGACTAGTAGTAACTACTGATGGTTCAGTTACAGAGTTGCCACGTGAGAATTATATAGAGGCTGAAGAAAGAGTAATAGAAGAATTAGATCAATTAGGAAAACCATTTATTATTACTCTTAACTCAGCCCATCCAGAAAGTAGAGAGACTAAAGAGTTAGCAGAAGAATTAGAAGAAAAGTATAATAGACGAGTTATTCCTGTTAATTGTAGTAAATTAGATTCTAATGATATTACCTATCTGTTGCAAGAGGTATTATATGAATTTCCTCTACGGGAGATTAATATCAACCTACCACTTTGGACAGATGAGTTGGCTACTGAACACTGGTTAAGTCAGGATCTAGACCAAAATATCAATCAAGCTGTTAATAATGTCTACAGCATAAGAGATATTGATAATCTTTCTAACAATTTAACTGATAGTAATCATTCTAAACGAGTAAATATTAATGATCTTGATTTAGGTAGCGGAATAGCCGATTTAGATTTTACTTTAGAAGGAGATCTGTTTTTTGAAGTATTAGAAGAAGAGACTGGTTTAGAAGTTGGAGATGAGAGAGAGTTATTTAGTCTCATTAAAGATTTGAGTGTTGCTAAAGAAGAGTATGATCGAATAGCAGATGCTTTAGATGAAGTCAAAGAACGAGGTTATGGAATTGTAACTCCTGATTTAGAAGATATGATCTTTGATGAGCCAGAAAAGATAAAACGTGGTGGCCATTTTGGAGTAAAATTAAGAGCTGCTGCTCCTTCTATTCATTTAGTTAGAGCAGATATTGAGACTGAAGTTTCTCCTGTGGTTGGTACTGAAAAACAGTGTGAAGAATTAATTCATTTCTTCGAAACTGAATTTGAGGAAAACCCACAAGCAGTTTGGGACTCAGACTTTTTAGGTAGATCATTACATGAATTAGTTAAAGATGGTATTAATAACAAATTATATCGTATGCCAGTCAATGCCCAAGAGAAACTTAGAGATACTTTAGAGAAAATTGTAAATGAGGGAAGTGGTGGTCTAATCTGTATTATACTCTAATCAAAGTACCGGTCTTATAGACCGGCTTTTATTTTTTTTGAAAAAAGAAGGAGAAATAAATGATATCAAGAAGTTTAACTGTGGCATAATAATTATCAGCAAGGAAATATTATTAAATAGGAGGTTGATTAGAATGGCAAGTAATATTACAAAAACTGATCTAGTAGATCAGGTTGCTAACAAAACAGGACTTACTAAGAAGGATACGAAGGAGACAGTTAATGCATTATTAGATGTAATTGCTAATAATTTAAAAGAAGAGGCTACTAAGCCTGCTGAAGAGAGATCTAAGATTCAGTTTATTGGATTTGGTGGTTTTGAAGTTAGAGATCGTAGTGCTAGAACTGGTCGTAATCCTCAAACAGGTGAAGAAATGGAGATTCCTGCTCGAACTGTACCAGCATTTAAAGCAGGAAAGTCACTTAAAGAAGAAGTAAATGTAAAATAATAGTTAATTTTTAATGGGCAGGGAGATCTTCTTCCTGTCTTTTATTATTAATTAAAATTTGAAAAAAGAAGAAATTTTAATTATAATAGTAAATAATAATTGAAATGGAAGGTGGGAGTAGGATGAGTAGTCAGAAGATTTTTTTAGATGGAGAATTAGTAGATAAGGGAGCAGCTAATGTATCAGTTTTTGACCATGGACTGTTATATGGTGATGGTATCTTTGAAGGTATTAGAGCATATAATAGTCGTATTTTTCGTTTTGAAGAACACTTAGATAGGTTGTATGAGTCTGCTAAAGCTATTCTGTTAGATATTCCAATGTCTAAAGATGAGATGCGAGAGGCAGTATTAAAGACAGTTCGGGCCAATGAATTAGAAGATGCATATATTAGATTAGTTGTTACACGTGGAATAGGAGATTTAGGGTTGGACCCTCAAAATTGTGATAAGGCAACAGTAATTATCATTGCTAGTGATATTACTCTTTATCCAGAGGAGTTTTATGAAAATGGATTAGAGGTAGCTACTGTGCCAACAAGAAGGAATATTCCTGAAGCTTTAAATCCACGAATTAAGTCATTAAATTACTTAAATAATATTTTAGCTAAGATTGAAGCTAATCGAGCTGGAGTTCTAGAGGCAATTATGTTAAATAATGAAGGCTATGTAGCTGAATGTACAGGAGATAATATTTTCATTATTAAAGACGGTAAGTTAATTACTCCACCTACATATATAGGTGCTTTAAAAGGAATTAAACGAGGAGTAGTCTTAGATGTTGCCCCTGAATTAGATTTAGAGGTAGCAGAAGAAGTCTTTACTCGCCATGACCTATATACTGCAGATGAATGTTTCTTAACAGGTACAGCAGCAGAAGTAATTCCTGTAATTGAAATAGATGGTCGAGAGATTGCGGATGGTCAGCCAGGAGAATATACTCAACAATTGATTGAGGAATTTAGAGAACGGGCCAATACAACTGGAACTCCTATTTATCAAGAATAGATTTTAGTGAAGCGCAACCTATTAAGGTTGTGCTTTTACTTTAAAAAATGATATTTTTTCTTGTATCTTATACTTAATGGTGTTATAATTTAAGGTAAATGTTCAGCTTTAAGAAACAAGTGTGTTAAATATCGGTACATATACTGGTGTAATGCTAATTAAAGGTGGTTAGATAGATATGGAAGAAAAGTTTTATATTGTAGCTGAGCAGGCCCTATCAGAAGCTATGAAGAAGACGGTACAGGTTAAAAAATTGTTAGCATCTGGTGAAGAGAGACAGATAAAAGAAGCAGTCAAACGAGTAGGTTTAAGTAGAAGTGCTTATTATAGATATAAGGACTGTATTTTTTCTTTTGATGAAGAGAAACAGCAGGAGTTAGTTACTTTATCTTTATTAGCTATGGATAGAGCAGGAATTTTATCTCAAGTATTAACCAAGATTGCTCAGTACCAAGGTAATATTTTAACTATTAATCAGGACTTACCTTTAGCTGATGTAGCACATATTACTTTGACTATGGAGGTTAATGAATTATCTATAACCTTAGAAGGGTTATTAGAGAAATTAAAAGAGATAGAAGGTATTAAGAAGACAGAAGTGATTACCCAGAGTTTTAAAGGAGAATAAAAGGTCGAATTAAAATAAGGAGGAGAATAGTATGGAGGAGATTAAAGTAGGTTTGTTAGGTTGCGGAACTGTTGGTTCTGGTGTTTATAAGATTCTACAAGATAATGAAGAAAGTATTGCAAATAAAGCTGGTGCAAAATTAACAGTCAATAAGGTATTGGTAAAGGATACAAGCAAGGAACTACCTGTTAAAGTGGAGCAACAGTTATTGACAGATGATTTTGAGGATATACTCAATGACCCTGAGATAGAGATTGTCGCTGAATTGATTGGAGGGGTACATCCTGCTAAAGAGTTTGTTTTAAGATCTTTAGAAAGTGGTCGTAGTGTAATTACAGCTAATAAAGAATTAATTGCTAAACATGGTAATGAAATATTAAGTGCTGCTGATGAAAATGGAGTTGATATTTACTTTGAGGCCAGCGTAGGAGGTGGAATTCCTATCATTAGTCCTTTAAAAGAGGATTTAGCAGGTAATAAAGTAACTAAAATTATGGGAATTGTAAATGGAACTACTAATTATATCCTAACAAAAATGGATCAAGAAGGAGCAGAATTTAAAGAGGTACTAGAGCAAGCGCAGGAACTAGGTTATGCTGAGGCAGATCCTACTTCTGATATAGAGGGCTATGATGCTGCTTATAAATTGGCTATCTTAGCTTCTATTGGTTTTGAATCACGAGTTGATATAGACCAAGTTTATGTAGAAGGAATTACTGATATTACAGAAGAAGATATCTCTTATGCTAAGGAGTTAGGTTATAAAATAAAATTGTTGGCTATTGGTAAAGAAGAAGATGGAGTAGAAGTTAGAGTACACCCTACTTTAATTCCTGCCAGTCACCCTTTAGCTTCGGTTAATGATGTATTCAATGCTGTCTTTGTAGAAGGTGATGCTATTGGAGAAGTAATGTTTTATGGTCCAGGAGCAGGACAGATGCCAACTGGTAGTGCAGTAGTCGGTGATATTATTTCTGCAGCTCGAAATATTGATTTTGATGCCCAAGGTAGAATTCCTTGTACTTGCTTTGAAGATAAAGAATTTAAGGCACAGGATGAGACAGATACTAGTTTCTATCTACGCTTGAATGTCTGGGATAAGCCAGGAGTACTAGGCAAGATTACTGGCTTATTAGGAGAATATAATGTCAGTCTTGAATCAGTGATTCAAAAAGGTAGAAGTGTAGAAGAGGCAGTACCATTGGTATTAGTCACTCATAAAGTTAAAGAAGGAGATTTAACTGCTGCTCTAGAAGAGATCAAAGCTTTAGATGAGGTAAGAGAAGTAGCTAATTTAATCAGAGTAGAAGAATAAGGCTAATAAGGGAGGATAAAGTAAGATGGGATTAGTTGTACAAAAGTATGGTGGAAGTTCAGTTGCTAATGTAGATAAGATTAAGCGTGTAGCAGAAAGAATTGTAAAGAGAAAAAAAGCAGGTAATCAGGTAGTATCTGTAGTATCAGCTATGGGAGATCAGACAGACGAATTGATTGAATTGGCTAATCAGATCACAGAGACACCACCTAGACGTGAATATGATATGTTAGTTTCTACTGGCGAGCAGGTCTCAGTAGCTTTATTGGCTATGGCCATTAATGAGTTAGGTGAGGATGTTGTTTCTTTAACTGGTTCACAAGTGGGAATTATTACTGATGATCTGCATAGTAAAGCCCAAATTTTAGATATTGAGTCTGAGCGTTTAGAAGAAGAGTTGAGTCAGGATAAGATTGTCATTGTTGCTGGTTTTCAAGGGGTAACAGTTAATAATGATATTACTACCTTAGGCCGTGGCGGTTCAGATACAACAGCAGTAGCTGTAGCTACAGCTTTAGAAGCTGATGTTTGTGAAATTTATACTGATGTAGATGGAGTTTATACTACTGATCCAAGAGTTGTAGAAGAAGCTTGTAAACTACCAGAAGTATCCTATGAAGAGATGTTAGAACTAGCTAGTTTGGGAGCTGATGTCTTACATCCAAGATCAGTAGAGATTGCCAAAGAATATGATATTAAGTTAGCAGTTAAGTCAAGTTTTTATTGTAGTCCAGGAACTTATATTAAGGAGGTAGGAGAATTGGAAAAGAGTAATGTAGTTAGCGGAGTAACTTGTAATCAAGATGAAGTTAAATTATCGGTAGTTGGAGTGCCTGATGAACCGGGAGTAGCTTCGGAAATCTTTAGTAAGTTAGGAGAGCAAGGTATTAATGTAGATATGATTATTCAGAATCTACACTATAGTGATGTAAATGATATTAATAATGATGTTGATGTCAATGATATTACCTTTACTATTGAAGAAGATGATTTAAATCAAGCTAAAGATATTTTAACAGAACTTAGAGATGAATTAGATTATAAGAAGTTAATTATTGATAAAGATGTAGCTAAGGTATCTATTGTAGGAGCAGGAATGGTAACTAATTCTGGTGTAGCTGCTAAGATGTTTAATTCTTTAGCCGAAGAAGAGATTAATATTGAGATGATTAGTACATCAGAGATTAAGATATCTTGCTTATTAGATAAAGATCAAGCTGATGATGCTGTACAAGCTATTCATGACCAGTTTGAGTTGGCTAGTATAAGTGATCAAAATGCTTAGAATACAGGTGCCAGCTACTACTGCCAATTTAGGACCTGGTTTTGATACATTAGGGTTGGCCCTGGATCTGTATAATCAACTAGAGATAAAAGAGATAGAAGAAGGCTTACAGATCGAAGTAACAGGATATGGTCAAGAAAAACTACCGACTGATGAGAGTAATCTAGTCTATCAAGCAATGGATAAAGTATTTAAACAGGTTAATTATCAGCCGACAGGAATTTACTTAAAGTTGGTTAATAAAATACCTTTGGCTAGAGGGTTAGGAAGTAGTGCTGCAGCAATAGTAGGTGGTGTAGTAGCTGCTAATAAATTAGTAGGAGAGAAGTTATCAACTGCTGAGTTACTTAATTTAGCAACAGAGCTAGAAGGACATCCTGATAATGTAGCTCCAGCTTTATTAGGAGGAGTTGTTGTTTCTAATTTACAAGATGGAGATGTAATGTATGAGAAGATAGATGCTCCTAAAATACAGGCTGTAGTCTGTATTCCTAACTATCAGGTATCAACAGTTGAATCACGAGAAGTTTTGCCTGATAGTGTAAAGTTTGAAGATGCCATTTTTAATGTAAGTCATACGGCATTATTGATTACTGGATTATTGAATAGAGACTATGAATTAGTTGGTAAGGCATTAGAGGATAGATTACATCAGCCTTATCGACAAGAAATTATTCCTGGATTTAAAGAAATTGTTACAGAAGTTGGAGAAGAAGCACTAGGAGTAGTTTTGAGTGGTTCAGGGCCAACTATAGTAGCCCTTACTTTAGAGCAGATAGAAGTAGAGAAGATAGGTAAGCAGATGGTTTCAATATTTGCTGAGCAGGATATTGCAGCAGATTATTTAGTTACAACTCCGACTAATCAAGGAGTAACTATTTATTAACTTATAACTCCTTTAGTAGCTGGAAATAACCCAGTTTCTAAAGGAGTTTTTCTATTTGTACATATTTAGTGTCAGTGTGAGGAGTGAGTGTATTACGAAAATTTTCTGTTGGAACTTGTAAGGAATTTAACTGTACACTATAAACTGTAAATTATAAACTAATATAATGTGTTGGCGCACACAGTAAATTTAAGAAAATAAGTGTACTATAAATAAAAAAAGGAATTGTATATAAAGTGTTGAAGTCTATAAATAGAAAGCAATTATAGATAATAAGGAGGCAATAAAGTGAAGAAATTTTATTCTCTATTAGTAGCTATTTTATTAGTAACAGTAATGATTAATCCAGTATCTGCAGCCAATAAGTTAGGAGCTAAATCCTATGGAATGGGAGGGGCTTTTACAGCAGTAGCAGATGATGCTAGTGCCTTATACTGGAATCCAGCTGGTTTGACTCAGACTAATTTAATCGGTTTACAAGCTAGTTTAGGTGGTAAAATTGATGATGATATTAGTGAGGTAGCTGATTTCATTGATAAAGTAAAGAGCAAACCTTCTGCTAAAGAATTAAAGGATTTAGAGTTACCTAAAGATGTTAATGCTAATTTAAATGGTATGGCTAACGTTAATCTAGGTAAATTTGCTATAGGAGGAATTGTCAATGATGACTTTCACTTTTCTGGTCAGGAAAAAAATGTTAAAGAGGGTTATAAAGTACCAGAAGGGACAGCAACTAATACTTTAGTAGGACAAGGTCTATTAGGCTTTGGAACTAAAGTTATAGATCCTCCTTTAATAGGTGCTTTATCAGTTGGAGCTACTGGAAAGTTACTGTCTGCTAGACATGATGTAGCTGTAACAACAGTAGATGATTCTAGGAATTTAACTACAACTTTTGATAAAGAGACAAAAGAAGGATTTGGAGCTGATGTAGGTGCTTTAGCTACATTAACTGATACTGATATAGTTAATGTGAAAGCTGGAGCTACAGTAAAAAATGCAATTAATACTATAGACCTATCTGACAAAACAGAGGTTTTAGATAGAACTACTACTTTAGGAGTAGGGGCCAACTTTAAGTTTCCACTAATAGAGGTCTTTTCAGCTCGTGTAGCAGCTGATTTAGAAATGCCTGAGAGAGGAGAAAATATTAAACGCCTTGGTCTTGAAGGCACTTTAGGAGCTTTTTCTTTACGATTAGGAACTTATCAGCAGGGTAGCCAAGATAGTGTCTATACTGGTGGTATTGGTTTGAATCTACCATTTGTAGACTTTAATTTAGCTGCTGACTCTGATAAATATGTTAATCTATCTGGTACCTTTAACTTTTAATTTAGTAACTGGACGAAGTTATACTTCGTCCAGTTTTTTTATGTTTAAATTGTTTGAATATTTAAACGTGGTTCTTGACAAAACTGGTTAAGCATATTATAATGTAAGATGTCAGACGACTTACAAGTGTATATTGATTAAAGTAGTATAAGTTATTTAAAAATGTATTATTTGGTTCCAATTATAAATGATACTTGATCTATAAAAGGAGGGGTTAGTAGTAATATGCGAGCTTATGATATTATTGCCAAGAAAAGAGAGGGTAAAAAATTAACTGAAGAAGAGCTAAACTTCTTAATTGATGGATATACCCAAGGAGAGATTCCTGACTATCAGATGTCAGCTTGGGCAATGGCTGTCTTCTTTCAAGGATTAGATAAAGAAGAGACAGCTAATTTAACTGAGATCATGGCTCAATCAGGTGATACAATTGATTTAAGTGCTATTCAAGGTGTTAAGGTTGATAAGCATAGTACAGGTGGAGTAGGCGATACAACTACTCTAGTGTTAGCTCCTTTAGTTGCTGCTTGTGGAGCACCAGTAGCTAAGATGTCAGGTCGTGGTCTAGGTCATACTGGTGGAACAATTGATAAGTTAGAGTCTATTACTGGATTCAATACTGCCTTACCACAAGATAAATTTATTGATAGCGTCAATGAAAAAGGATTAGCTGTAGCAGGGCAGACAGGTGATTTGGCCCCAGCTGATAAGAAATTATATGCTCTACGTGATGTAACTGCTACTGTTGATTCGATTCCGTTGATTGCTAGTAGTATTATGAGTAAGAAGATAGCTTCTGGAGCAGATGCTATTACTTTAGATGTTAAAGTTGGTAGTGGTGCTTTCATGAAAGATTATCAAGGGGCTAAAGAGTTGGCCCAGACTATGGTTCAAATTGGAAAGAATGTAGGTCGGAAGACAAGAGCAGTTATCTCTGATATGGATCAGCCATTAGGTTTAGCAGTAGGTAATGCTTTAGAGGTAGAAGAGGCAATCAAGACTTTACAAGGAGCAGGGCCAACTGACTTAACAGAGTTATGTTTGACTTTAGGTAGTCAGATGCTAGTTTTAGGTGAAATAGCTGATAACCAAGAAGAGGCTAGAGTTAAGTTAGAAGAAGTACTTGCTGATGGAACTGCTTTAGCTAAACTAAAAGAGATGATAGCTAATCAAGGTGGTCAGGCTGAAGTAATAGATGATTTAGAGTTATTACCACAGGCTGAGCATAAATTAGAAGTTACAGCTCCAGAATCAGGTTATATTCAACGAATTGAGGCCCAAGATGTAGGAGTAAGTGCTCTATCATTAGGAGCAGGTCGAGAGACTAAAGAATCAGAGATTGATTTAGCAGTAGGAGTTAAATTGGCTAAAAAGAGAGGCGATAAAGTAGAGTCAGGTGATAAAATTGCTACTTTATACTACAATGATGATGAGCAACTTAAAGAGGCTAAAGAAAAGCTATTGACTGCTTATCAAATTGGTACTGATAAACCTGAAACAACTCCATTAATTTATGAAATTATAGATTAATATAAAAATCTGAAACTCTTTGAAAGGAGAGATTAAAGATGAGAGAAGAATTAATAGAAGCTGCTAGAAAAGTTCGTAAGAATGCTTATGTACCTTATTCTGAATTTAAGGTAGGGGCGGCTTTATTGACAGCAGAAGGAGATATTTATACAGGTTGTAACGTAGAGAACTCATCTTATGGTTTAGCTAATTGTGCAGAAAGAACAGCTATCTTTAAGGCTGTTTCTGAAGGTAAGCAGGATTTTAAAGCACTAGCTGTAGTAACAGATACAGATCAACCTGCAACTCCTTGTGGAGCTTGTCGGCAGGTAATTAGTGAATTTGGCCCAGATATTGAAGTAATTATGGCCAATTTAGATGGTGATGTAATTACTAGAGATATAAACGAACTATTGTGGGGGGCATTTTCACTAACAGAATAATTTTTATTTGAGATAGTTAAGGAGGAAGAGATATGAAAGATGTTCTAGTGTCAACATTATCAGGTATGGCAGTTGGATCTCTATTTTCTATTTTAAAGTTACCAATACCAGCACCTCCAGCATTAGCAGGAGTAATGGGGATAGTAGGTATTTATCTAGGATTTATACTAATTCAAGCTTTTTAAAGGCTAAATAATAAATATTTCAGAGGTGAAATGATGGATAATAAGTTAGCAGAGTTTATTGATCATACTATTTTAGGAGCTGATACAACAGCTGAAGATGTAAAAGAGAAATGTCGGGAAGCATTAGAATATAACTTTGCTTCTGTATGTATTAACCCTAGCTATGTTCCTGTAGCTAAAGAAGAGTTACAAGAAAGTGAAGCTAAGGTTTGTACAGTAATTGGATTTCCATTAGGTAGTACAACTTCTCAAATAAAGGCTTTAGAAGCTAAAGAAGCAGTTGATAATGGAGCCCAAGAGATTGATATGGTAATTAATATAGGTGCCTTAAAGTCAGGTGACTGGGATTTAGTTAAAGAAGATATTGTAGCTGTTGTTGAAGCAACAGGTCAAGCTCTAACTAAAGTTATTATTGAGACTTGTTATTTAACTGATCAAGAGAAGAAAAAAGCCTGCCAGATTGCTCAAGAAGCAGGAGCAGATTTTGTTAAGACTTCTACTGGTTTTGGTACTAATGGAGCTACTATAAGTGATGTTAAGTTAATGCGAGAAGTAGTAGGAGATGATTTAGGAGTGAAAGCTTCTGGTGGAATCAGAGATAAAGAAACAGCTATTAGAATGATTGAAGCTGGAGCTACTAGAATTGGTGCTAGTTCAGGTGTAAAGATTATAAGTGGACAAGAAGTTACAAGTAATTATTAAATATATGCACTTGATTTTATAAACTTTAGTTATTTTTGGCTTAATAAACTTTCTATTTCTATTAGGTATCCTATAACATAATAGTTATTGTTCAATATTTTATTTCTAATAAATAATTTACTAGATTTAATAAGGGGATATCTAATAATCAATAACTATTAATAAGCCTCTGTATAGAAATTATATATAAAAGGGAGGCTATTAATATGTCTAAATTTATCGGAATTATTGGAATGTTTGCTTTACTAGGAATTGCTTTTGCTGTTTCAGAGAATAGAAAAGAGATCGATTATCATCCTATTATTGGGGGACTATTGTTACAATTAACCTTTGCTTTTATTATTCTAAAGCTACCAGTAGGAAAGATGGCATTTGAGAAATTAAGTGATGGTGTAGCTAAGATTTTAAGTTTCTCTACTGATGGTGCTGACTTTCTATTTGGTTCATTAATGGATACTGGATTTAGTTTTGCATTATCTGTAATTCCAACAATTATCTTCTTCTCATCTCTAATGTCTGTTTTATACTATTTAGGTATTGTCCAGAAAGTAGTAAGAGTTATGGCTAAGATTATGAAGAAGACAATGGACTTAAGTGGTGCAGAGTCTTTATCAGCTGCAGCAAATGTTTTTGTTGGTCAGACTGAGGCTCCTCTAGTAGTTAAACGATATGTACCAGATATGACTCGCTCTGAGATTATGGCTTTAATGACTGGTGGTATGGCTACTGTAGCAGGTGGAGTAATGGCTGGTTATATTGGTATGGGTATTGATGCTGGTTATCTATTGGCAGCTAGTATTATGTCTGCTCCAGCAGCTTTAGTAATGGCTAAAATTATTGTTCCTGAGACTAAAGAATCAGTTACTTCCGGTGACGTGGAAGTTAATTTAGATATTGATAATACTAATGTTATTGATGCAGCAGCAGAAGGAGCAAGTGAAGGTCTACAGTTAGCCCTAAATGTAGCAGCTATGTTATTAGCATTTGTATCATTGATTGCATTAATTAATTATCCATTAAGTTTCTTAGGTACTAGTTTAGAGCAGATTTTAGGCTATATTTTTGCTCCATTATCTTTCTTAATGGGAGTTCCAGTAGCTGAGATTCAAGAAGTAGGAAGCTTATTAGGCCAAAAGATGGCAATTAACGAATTTGTAGCTTATTCTAGCTTATCAGAAATGATTAAAGAAGGTACTTTATCTGCTAAGTCAGAAATGATAGCAACATTTGCTTTATGTGGATTCTCTAACTTATCTTCTATAGCTATTCAGGTAGGAGGAATTGGTAGTTTAGCTGAAGAAAGAAGAGGAGAAATTGCAGCGTTAGGTATTAGAGCATTAATTGGAGGATCGTTAGCAACATATATGACTGCTACAATTGCCGGACTTTTAATGTAGTAATAATTTTTTATTAAATTTTAGGGAGTGATAAGATGAAGTTTTTTCTTGATACTGCTAATTTAGATGAGATTAAAGAAGCGGCTAAACTTGGTGTAGTTGATGGAGTAACAACTAACCCTACTTTAGTGGCTAGAGAAGGAGATGTTGATTTTCATACTAGAATTAAAGAGATTTGTGAGTTAGTAGATGGACCGGTAAGTGCTGAAGTTATCAGTACAGATACTGAAGGAATGATTGCAGAAGCAAGAGAACTAGCAGATTTAGCTTCTAATGTAGCAGTTAAGATTCCAATGACAGAAGAAGGATTAAAAGCAGTTAATACTTTAGAAAGTGAAGGAATAAATACTAATGTTACTTTAGTCTTTTCAGCTAACCAAGCATTATTAGCGGCTAAGGCAGGAGCAAGTTATGTTAGTCCTTTTGTTGGTCGGTTAGATGATAGAGCCCATGATGGAATGAAATTAATTGAAGAGATTAATCAGATTTTAACTAACTATAATTTAGATAGTGAGATTATAACTGCTAGTATCAGAAGTCCACGACATGTAAAAGAAACGGCACTGATAGGAGCAGATATTGCTACTATACCATCTAGTGTAATTAAGAAGATGTCTGAACATCCATTAACTGATCTTGGTTTAGAAAGATTCTTGTCTGACTGGGAAGAAGTAAAAAATCAATAATTACTAGTTCTAGAGGCTTCTTAAATAGGAGCCTCTAGTTAATACATAAAGGAGTGATTTTCTTGTTAAAGGATGTAGCAAACATAGTTAGAGGATTATCAGCCGATGGTGTAGAACAGGCAGGATCTGGACATCCAGGACTGCCTATTGGCTGTGCAGATATAGGAGCATTATTATATGGTGAAGTAATGGATTATGATCCAGTAGCTCCTAAATGGCCTAATAGAGATAGATTTATTCTATCAGCTGGCCATGGTTCAATGTTACTCTATTCTTTATTACATTTATCTGGTTATGATCTATCTTTAGATGATTTAAAAGAGTTTAGACAGTTAGATTCTAAAACGCCAGGTCATCCAGAGTATAGTCATACACCAGGAATAGAGACTACTACTGGTCCTTTAGGACAAGGATTTGCTAATGCAGTAGGAATGGCAGCAGCAGAGAGAATGTTGGCTGATAGATATAATACAGATAAGCATCAGATTATAGACCACTATACATATACTTTATTAGGTGATGGTTGTATGATGGAAGGTGTAGTAGCAGAAGCTGCTTCTTTAGCAGGTCATTTAGGATTAGGAAAATTAATAGCTATTTATGATGATAATTCCATTTCTATTGGTGGTAATACAGATATTACTTTCACTGAATCAGTACCTGATAGATTTAAGTCTTATGATTGGCATGTAGTTGAAGTAACTGATGGACATGATATTTCATCTTTAAAAGAAGCAATTGTTGAGGGGAAAGAAGTAGAAGATAAGCCAACATTGATAGTTGCTAAGACTCATATTGCTTATGGAGCACCTACCAAACAAGATAGTAGTTCAGCTCATGGAGCTCCATTAGGAGAAGAGGAAATTAAAGGATTAAAAGAAGAGTTTGGATTACCAGTTGATAAGAAGTTTTATGTGTCAGATAAAGTTAAAGAATTCTTTAATCAGCGTAAAGAAGAGCTTAAAGAAAAACGTCAAAGCTGGGAAGAGAAATTTGAAGAGTGGGCCAAGGCTAATCCTAGTTTAAAACGAAGATGGGATGCAGGAGATAATCTAGAGTTACCAGCTAATTTAAGAGAAGTTATAGATAAGTTAGAGATTGAGACGCCAATTGCTACTCGTAAGGCTTCAGGAGCTACATTACGAAAGATTGCTGATCAAGTACCTTATTTAGTAGGTGGTTCAGCAGATTTAGCTCCATCTAATAAAACATATCTTAATAAATATGGTGAGATTCAAAAAGGTAACTTTAGTGGTCGTAACTTCCGATTTGGAGTAAGAGAGCATGCTATGGGAGCTATTGCCAATGGTATCTCTCTTCACCAAGGACTGAGACCATTTGTAGCTACTTTCTTAGTCTTCTCTGATTATCTGCGACCAGCAATTAGAATGGCAGCTTTAATGGGCCAACCAATTACTTATGTCTTTACTCATGACTCTATTTATATTGGTGAAGATGGGCCAACTCATCAGCCAGTAGAACAGGTAGAATCATTACGCTTAATCCCTAATTTAGAAGTAATTAGGCCAGCTGATGGAGAAGAGACCAAAGCTGCTTGGTTACAAGCAATGGAACGAACTAATGGGCCAACTGCTTTAGTACTAACAAGGCAGAACTTACCTCATCTAACCAAAGATAACGGAGTAGCTGGTGCTTATAAAGGTGGTTATGTAATAGAAGCAACAGCAGAAGCTGATATAACATTAATGGCTAGTGGAAGTGAAGTCTCCTTAGCTAGTGAAGTAGCTGAATTATTAAGAGCAGAGGAGAAAGCTACTAGAGTTGTATCTATTCCAGAGCGAGATAGGTTTGTAGAACAAGGTCAAGAATATATTCAAGAAGTACTAGGAGAAGATACTTTTAGAGTAGCTCTAGAGGCTGGAGTAGGTCAAGGCTGGTATCAGTTGTTAAATGAAAAATCTCATTTAGTTAGTGTAGAGGAATATGGAGCTAGTGGACCAGGTTTAGAAGTTGGTAAGAAGTTTGGTTTTGTAGCTCAAAAGATTGCTGAAGATATCTTAAATAAGTTATAAGTTAAATTTTTATAGTATGGACTAGGAATTTATTCTTAGTCCATTTTTTATTTTTTGAAGAATAATAGTTAATATTAAAATAAAGATCAAAAACACATAATTTAGAAAGATGAATATTATAATATGGTAATATATAACATATAATTATAAAATATCATTATAAGATATTAGGCGACTTATAAATCTATGGATTATTTCAATATTGATGGTAAAATATCAAAAAATTATCTTAAATTTAATGATAGATTATGATAATATATCAAGTGGCTTATAGTTTTTGATTAATTATTAATAATTGGCAACTTAGGGTCTGATAATAAGTAATCATAGCTTAGGGTATGATAGTAAGTGATTATAAAGTCAAACTAGGAGGGGTTGATTAAATGAGAGCTTACGATATTATTGAAAAAAAGAGACAAGGGGCTAAACTTACTACTGATGAATTATCATTTTTGATTGATGGTTATACCCGAGAGAAGATTCCTGATTATCAGATGTCGGCTTGGGCAATGGCTGTCTTTTTTCAAGGATTAGATAAAGAAGAGACAGCTAATTTGACTGAGATTATGGTCCAGTCTGGAGATACAATTGATTTAAGCAGGATTCAAGGTATTAAAGTTGATAAACATAGTACAGGTGGAGTAGGAGATACAACTACTCTAGTGTTAGCTCCTTTAGTTGCTGCTTGTGGAGCACCAGTAGCTAAGATGTCAGGTCGTGGTTTAGGTCATACTGGTGGTACAATTGATAAATTAGAGTCTATTACTGGATTTAATACTGCCTTACCACAGGATAAATTTATTGATAGTGTCAATGAAAAAGGATTAGCTGTAGCAGGGCAGACAGGTGATTTGGCCCCAGCTGATAAGAAATTATATGCTCTACGTGATGTAACTGCTACTGTTGATTCGATTCCCTTGATTGCTAGTAGTATTATGAGTAAGAAGATAGCTTCTGGAGCAGATGCTATTACTTTAGATGTTAAATTTGGTAGCGGTGCTTTCATGAAAGATTATCAAGGGGCTAAAGAG
Organism: Halanaerocella petrolearia; assembly: GCF_054657875.1. Classification (NCBI taxonomy): domain Bacteria; kingdom Bacillati; phylum Bacillota; class Clostridia; order Halanaerobiales; family Halobacteroidaceae; genus Halanaerocella; species Halanaerocella petrolearia. Next base: position 516,930 of record NZ_BAAHXW010000001.1, on the reverse strand, counting down.
TTGGCCCAGACTATGGTAGATATTGGTCAGAATGTAGGTCGCAAGACAAGAGCAGTCATCTCTAATATGGATCAACCACTAGGTTTAGCAGTAGGTAATGCTTTAGAGGTAGAAGAAGCAATTAAGACTTTACAAGGAGCAGGGCCAACTGACTTAACAGAATTATGTCTAACTTTAGGTAGTCAGATGTTAGTTTTAGGTGAGATAGCTGATAATCAAGAAGAGGCTAGAGCTAAGTTAGAAGAAGTACTTGCTGATGGAACTGCTTTAACTAAGTTAAAAGAGATGATAGTTAATCAAGGTGGTCAGGCTGAAGTAATAGATAAACCAGAATTATTACCACAGGCTGAGCATAAGTTAGAAATTAAAGCTGATCAATCAGGTTATATCCAAAGTATTGAGGCTCATGATATAGGAGTAAGTGCTCTATTATTAGGAGCTGGTCGGGAGACTAAAGAATCAGAGATCGATCTAGCAGTTGGAGTTGAGTTGGCTAAAAAAGCAGGTGTTAAAGTAGAATCAGGTGAAAAGATAGCTACCTTATACTATAATGATGATAGTCAGCTTAAAGAATCTAAAGAAAAGTTATTAGCGGCTTATCAAATTGGTACTGATAAACCTGAAACAACTCCATTAATTTATGAAATTATAGATTAATATTAAAATCTGAAACTCTTTGAAAGGAGAGATTAAAGATGAGAGAAGAATTAATTGAAGCTGCTAGGAAGGCTCGAGAACAAGCTTATGCTCCGTATTCTAACTTCAAGGTAGGAGCTGCTTTATTAACAGCTGAAGGAGATATTTATACAGGTTGTAATGTAGAGAATTCCTCCTATGGTCTAAGTAATTGTGCAGAAAGAACAGCTATTTTTAAGGCTATTTCTGAGGGTAAGAAAGATTTTGAAAGACTTGTAGTAGTTACTGATACAGATAGACCTGCAACTCCTTGTGGAGCTTGTAGGCAGGTAATTAGTGAATTTGGCCCAGATATTGAAGTGATTATGGCCAATTTAGAGGGAGATACAATTGTTAAAGAGATAAATGAATTATTATGGGGTTCTTTTTCTTTAGAAGAAGTTGATAAGTAATAAAAAATAATAAATATTAAATTTAATAATTTGCTAAGGAGGCAATGAATATGTCTAAGTTTATTGGTGTTATTGGTATCTTTGTACTACTTGGAATAGCTTATGCTATTTCTGAGAATAGAAAAGAGATTGACTATCATCCAGTGATTGGAGGATTATTACTACAGCTAGTTTTTGCATTTTTTATCCTAAAGTTACCTATAGGTAAGGTGGCTTTTGAAAAGTTAAGCGATGGTGTAGCTAAGATTTTAGGTTTTTCTACTGATGGTGCTGATTTTCTATTCGGTTCATTAATGGATACTGGATTTAGCTTTGCTTTATCTGTAATTCCAACAATTATTTTCTTCTCATCTTTAATGTCTGTTTTATATTATTTAGGTATTGTTCAGAAAGTAGTAAAAGTTATGGCTAAGGTGATGAAGAAAGTAATGGATTTAAGTGGCGCAGAATCATTATCAGCTGCAGCAAATGTCTTTGTTGGTCAGACTGAAGCCCCACTAGTAGTTAAGAGATATGTACCAGAGATGACTCGTTCTGAGATCATGGCTTTAATGACTGGTGGTATGGCTACTGTAGCAGGAGGAGTAATGGCTGGTTATATTGGTATGGGTATTGATGCTGGTTATCTATTGGCAGCTAGTATTATGTCAGCACCAGCAGCTTTAGTAATGGCTAAAATTATTGTTCCTGAGACTAAAGATTCAGTTACTTCTGGAGATATAGAGTTAGAGTTAGATATTGATAATACTAATGTTATTGATGCAGCAGCAGAAGGAGCAAGTGAAGGTCTACAGTTGGCTTTAAATGTAGCAGCTATGTTATTAGCATTTGTATCATTAATTGCATTAATTAATTATCCATTAAGCTTTTTAGGGACGAGTTTAGAGCAGATTTTAGGTTATATATTTGCTCCATTATCTTTTGTAATGGGTGTACCAGTAGCTGAGATTCAAGAAGTAGGAAGTTTATTAGGACAGAAGATGGCAATTAATGAATTTGTAGCTTATTCTAGCTTATCAGAAATGATTAAAGAAGGTACTCTATCTGCTAAGTCAGAAATGATAGCAACATTTGCTTTATGTGGATTTTCTAATTTTTCTTCTATAGCTATTCAGGTAGGAGGAATTGGTAGTTTGGCTTCTGAGAGAAGAGGAGAGATTGCTGCATTAGGTATTAGAGCATTAATTGCTGGAAGTTTAGCGACTTATATGACTGCTACAATTGCTGGAATCTTGATGTAATAAGGAGGTAATAATGTGCAAGTTAAAGATGCAATTGCTAAGCGAAGAAGTATTAGAGATTTTAAATCTCAAGATGTAGAGAAAGAAAAGGTTAATCAAATTTTAGAAGCAGCTAGGTTAGCACCGTCAGGAACTAATATTCAGCCATGGCGTTTTGTTATTGTAGAATCAGAAGAGATGAGAGAAGAATTAACAGATACTACATTAAACTTTGTTGGTCAAGCACCAGTAACTATAGTATGTTGTGTAGATAAGAATGCTCTACAGTTTAGAAAGAGGCGTACTGTTGAATTGTATAAAGCAGGTGCTTTTGCTGGTACAGAGCTTGAAAATGTTGATTTTTCTAACTATCAAGGTAGAACAATGGATGATGAAGATAGAAAACGTTATTTACATTTTAATCTTGCTATTGCTATTGAGAATATGATTTTACAGGCAACTGAATTAGGATTAGGTAGTTGTTGGGTAATGATGTTTAATGATCAGAAAGTGACTGATTTATTGAATTTAGATGATAATTTAGAGCCAGTGTCTTTAGTACCAGTTGGTTATCCTGATCAAGATCCAGATCAACGTCCACGTTTAAATTTAGAAGATATAGTAATAGATAAACTTTAATTTATTTAATAAAATTGGTGCCATTAGGCACCAATTTTGATTTTTGGGTATATTGAATAGTTAGTTTTCTTTCGATTTATAAATTTTATAACCTATAAATCCAATTATTCCCACAAGAAGAGTCCAAGGAATTAATCTACCAATCAGGATAATAATTAGGTTAATACTTTCTATAAAGCCTTGTACTGCCTGTTGCAGACTATCTATTAATCCCCAAGCTTTATCATTAATTAGTTGTTTTGGTTGTCTAAATTGAATATTAATGGTAGATAGATTAACCTGATTATCATAATAGTTGATTCTACCTTGTAACTGTTCAATATTTCTGCGGGTTCTATTTAGTTCTTTTTCTATTTTTAAAATTTCTTCTACCTGTTTTGCTTCCTGTAATAACTCAAGATATCTCTTCTCCTGTTTTTTAAAATTATTTAATCTAGCTTGCAAATCAATATACTCTTTTGTTATATCCTTACTTCTAATCTGTTTGTTTTCTAGTCGACCTAGTTTATTAAGTTCTTCTATAAACGTAGTAAATTTCTGTTGAGGAACTCTAACTGTATAATATTGAAACTTTTGTTTGTTATTATGTCCCTGTCGAGAATTAGCAATATAGCCGTTATAGTTATTGACAATAGTTTTGATCTCTTCTGGGATAGTTGTTAGATTATTATTTATCAATTTTAAATTAGCTTCTTTAATAATCTTTCTAGTCATGACTTCTCTTTTTGATTTTACTTTATCTTTCTTAGCTATGTTACTGCTTTCCTTTATTCTATAATCAGTTGTTTGTTGTTTAAGGTTAGCTGTTCTAGCAGGATGATTATCTTGACATCCTGAAACTAGAACTAATAAAAATAAAGTGATAAGTAATAATTTAGTAGTGGCTTTTCTTTGTTTCATTATATTCCTCCTTGATTTGGTTGATTTAGTTTTAGTCTATCGTATTTAATTGATAAAAGCAATTATTCTATATTTAATGATTAATCCATTTATAGTATAATTATATACTATTGGAATATATGTAGTTGTGAGCTGTAGCTGTGAGTCATGAGCTATGAGTAGATGGTTTTATCATGAAGAGTTTCTGTGAAGTTTGAAGGAGGAGTCAGTTCAAAATCATAAGTACATATCAACCTCTTAAAACGTAGGCAGTGTAAGAATTTAGTTTTTAAATTTAAAGATTTTGAATTAGCTTATAGCAGATAGCTCAAGACACATGACTCATAGCTGTATCACTAAAAGTGACATTATACTAATAAAGAATAGCAGAAGGGGATATTACATTATGATGAAGAGATTATTATTGGTCAGTTGTTTAATAGTGTTATTAGTTTCTTTAGTTTCTGGGTTAAGTTTTGCATCTATTTTTGATTGGAAGAGTTATGAGACAGATGAATTTATTTTATTTTATCCTGCTAGTTATCAAAGACATGCCGAAGAGGTTTTATATTATTTAAAAAAGAATAAGTCTAACGTAATGGATTTAACAGGTAATCAACGTGATTTTAAAACAACTGTTATATTACAAAATACAGGACTAACCTCTAATGGTTACGCTCAACCTTTAAGAACCAAGATTAGTTTATTTACTACAAGTCCTCCTAGTAATTCTATCTTATCTAGTTATCAGAGTTGGTTACGACTAATAAGCATTCATGAATTTACTCATATATCTCAACTAACGAATTACTCTGGAGCAGCTGCTGATTCAGCTGATTTATTTGGTAATTTATTTTCTCCCAATCTGCATTCACCAATGTGGGTCATTGAAGGGATAACAGTTTATAACGAATCCCAAATTAGTCAGTACGAAGGTAGATTAAATGATGGTTACTATGATGCTATTTTAGCTACTAAGGCCCAAAATGGTAATCTTCCTTCTTTATTAGAGGCTTCTTATTTTCATAATCATTATCCAAGTGGTCAGTGGTATTTATATGGAGGTGCTTTCTTTCGTTATTTAGCTAGTACCTATGGAGAAGAAAAGTTAAGTGATTATTTTACTATTTATGGTTCATATGATTGGGCTCCTTTTTTAGGTAATATGTTTCCAGCTATGGGCATGGATCAAGCAGCAAAAAAGATCTATGGGAAGGATTTTCCTGAGTTATTTACTGAGTGGAAAAAAGATGAAGAATTAGAACATCAAGGTTGGCAGATAGCTGGTCAAGAAGTGACTACTACTGATAGAGTAGATATTAAAGATGTAACTAGTAGTAATAATCGGATCTACTATTTTCAGACTAAAGCTAGAGCAGTTGGCCCATTTTCTTATCCACCATTAAAAAGTATCGTTGAATACAATCCTACCACTGGTCAGAAGGAAAATTTATTAGAGATAACTAGCCAGCTTGTTGGTTCATTACAGATCCAGAATGGTAAATTATATTATGCAGTACTTGATACTAAACAAGGTTTTGCTAATATTCGACAACAAGGTTATGGAACTACTGCCTCTATATATTGTTATGATTTAGAGACTGGTCAACAAAAGAAGATATTAAGAACCGGTTTAAGAGATTTTATTGTTTTAGATTCTAGAAAGATTATTTATATTAAGGATTCTAATAAAGATTTTGGCTCAGGTCTATGGCAGTATCAACTAGGAGAAGATAAGAAGTTAGGTCAAGTCAAGCAGTTGATTTCAGAAGTAGAGCTAGTTGATGATAAACTAGTAGTAGTTAGTAAAAAGAAGTTAGGTTCGTGGAATCTTAATAGCTTGCAATTAGAAGATATGTCGGTAACTTCTTTAGTCAATACGCCTTATGTTGAAAAGTTAATTTCAGTAACTGGTAATCAAATCTACTTTACGGCAAATTACAATCAACAATATGCTATCTATTGTTATAATTTAGTAACGGGAGAGTTAGCTAAAGTAAGTACAGGTGATTATGCTGCTAGTGGAGTAGTTAATAAAGATCAACTTTATTTTGTTGGGGTTTCTAGTACAGGAGAGAAATTATATCGGACAGAATTAAGTAAAAAAAGCTACTCTAAACCTGAACCAGAAGAAGTTAATCCAGCTATTGATTTAGCAGAAGTTAAAGAGATAAAAGGGCAATCAGCCGTAGGTAAGAATCTAAGTTATATATTTAAACCTCATACAAGATTAGTGCCTAACTTATTGCAGGGAGAAGATGCTCTAGGTTTAAACTCTTATGTTGTATCTTACTCTGCCTTTGGTGATCTTGATTTTAACTTTACTTCTCAGATGTTGGTGCCACTAGAGGTATCGGTTACTAGTAGGCAACGAGAAGATAAGAGAGAGAATATCCTAGCTTTATCTTACCCACTGTATAAATCGTTAGATAGTGGATTATCTAGTGTTGAAACCAGTTATAAGACAGATTTTGATAGATCTATTCCTGGAATTAAGTTTGGTTTTAATTATCCTAATCAGAGATTTGCTGTCAATTTAGAATCTGATATAATTAATAATGGTTATAATAGTCAAGTTACCTATCAGTATTTATTAGATAATGGTAGCTTGAGATTCCAGGGGAGTAGGTTTAATAATTTTGATCAAACTAGAGACTTAAGAGGATATGAGTTAACTACTTATGAGCAAGCAACAGGTTACCAAGTTGGTGCTGATTATGTTCATAAGCTATTAGAGGTTAGAGAAGGTTTTTGGAATCCAAATCTATTTGTAGGTGATGTTTATGGTGATCTATTTATAGAACACTCTAGTATAGAAGAAGAGAGAACAGTTTATGGCTATGAAGTGTCAGGAGAAGTAGGAACAGCTTTTTATTTGCACTTGGTTCCTAAGCTCGGGATATCATTTACTGAAGATGAACCAAGAGGATACTTTAAGATTGATTTTGCCATGTAGATATTGGGAGTAGTTTAGATATAGAAAAGCAGACTGGTTAGAAAGGAGTTTTTCTAGTAATTGTGGCTATGAGGATTTTAATAATTGTTATTTTAGGTTCTCTTTTGTTTGCGATAGCACTGAAAAGTATTTTTATTTAATATGTAAATCTTTTAGAATGACAGAAAAATAATTGATAATTATTTAGAGGAAGGTAAGAAATAGGTGAAGGATTTATGTTTTGAATTAGTTAATACAATTTAAATTTAGAATCGATTTGGTAAAAGGGGTTTTCTTTTATTACTTTAGATGATATAATTATTTCCAGTCGCTCTTTTCTAGTGTTTTAAATGATTAGCTGCTTTATGTAATGCTAGAAAGTGGGCGAGTTTTACTTTTTTGAGTTAGAAAAAATTTTTCACATCAATTTAATATAATAAGAATTATATATTATGTATATGATTAAGGCAAATTTAAAGTTTTAAATATAAGAATAAAAGGAAATTAGATAAATTATTTTAAAGAAGTGGGGGATATCCTTTTATTTTTTATTAATAGTGTAATAAATGTATTTTAGGAGCTATTATACTTATTGATTTTAGTATCAAATTAATTTATAGATAAAGTTGATTTTGGTAATAGTATGTTATATAGTATTTATGACCTAAATTTAATAAAAATATAAGAAATTATAATAAAAATTGAGTATATTTTGTATAGTAGTAATTAATTATGTGAATCTAGGTTAGGGGGAATAATATGCCTAAAGTAAATAAGTCTAAAGTTAAAGAAATTATGAAAAAAAGAGGAATTAATACTCAAACTGAATTATCAAAAAGGATTGGTATAACTAGTACACAATTATCTCTTGTTTTATCTAATAAATTTAATCCAATTAAGCAAGAGATTATGAAAATCTCAAAAATATTGGGGATAATACCTACAGATATAATAGTAAAAAGGGAAGAAAACTTTACTTATAATTTTAATAATTATAATTATGCTTGTAATAGTGAAGAAAAAACTGATATGCAAGACTTAAAACTTCTTGTTGAGGTTCAAATTCCAAAAGTAGACGAGTCTAAAGTGAAAGAAATTATGAAAACCAATAATATTAGTACGCAGAAAGAATTATCAAAAAAGTCTGGAGTAGAAGAAGAAAAGTTATCTCGTATTTTATCTTCTAAATATAATCCTGTTAAAAGAACTGTTATACGTATTGCAGAAACCATTGGAATATCAGTTATAGATATTATATCTGAAGGAGATATAAAGAAGGAAGAAGAACCTAATTATAATAAAGATAAGTCTGATATAAAAGTCTTAGAACTTTTTGCTGGAGCAGGTGGATTGTCATTAGGTTTAGAACAAGCTGGGTTAGATACTGTTGGATTTGTAGAAGTTGATGATGACTGTTGTAAAACACTTAAGAATAATCGACCAGGATGGAATGTTATACATAAAGACATAAGGAAAGTCGATTTTACTAAATTTAGTAGTAACCAAATAGATGTTGTTACTGGGGGATTTCCATGTCAGGCTTTTAGTGATGCTGGTAAGAAATTAGGTTTTGAAGATACTAGAGGAACATTATTTTTTGAATTTGCTCGGGCTGTAAAAGAAATCAAGCCTAAGGTTTTTGTAGCAGAAAATGTTCCAGGTATAACAAGACATGATGGCGGTAAAACTTTAGAAACAATATTAAATGTTTTATCTGATTTTGGATATGATGTTAAATATAAGAAGTTAAATGCAGTAAATTATTTTGTTCCACAGAAAAGAAAAAGGGTTTTTATAGTTGGGACACTTCCAGAGGTCTCATTTGAATTTCCTGAGCCCTTTAATACAGTAGTTACGATAAGAGAAGCATTAAAAAATTGTCCAGAATCTGATGGGGTGGAATATTCTAATAATAGGGAACAGGTTTATAGACAAGTTCCACCAGGTGGTTATTGGAGGGATTTACCAGAGGAAGTTCAAAAAGAGTTCATGGGGAAAAGCTATTATTCAGGTGGGGGGAGAACAGGAATAGCTAGAAGAATGTCATGGGATGAGCCTGCTTTAACTTTAATGGCTTCGCCAGCCCAAAAAAGAACTGAACGTATTCACCCAGAGGAAACGAGGCCTTTTACTGTTAGGGAATATGCTAGATTACAAACTTTTCCTGATGAATGGGATTTTGAAGGATCAACACGTAGTAAGTATAAGCAAATAGGTAATGCTGTTCCTGTAAAATTAGCATATTTTATTGGTAATTCAATTAGAAATGCTCTTGGAAGAAAGGGAAATCAATTTAGAGATAGTATCAAAAGTAGTAATATTAATGAATCTAATGATTGTTTAAAAAGTGAAATAGTTTAATAATACCCCAAGATATCCTAGGATATCTTGGGGTATTAATTGTTTATGTCTTATGTAAGTGAGTTAAAATATTTATTCAATTCTTTTTTTCTTCAATTTCTTGTGCTAATTTAGTTATTGTTTCTTCTAATAACTCTGTAGAATCAAATTCAATTGCCACTTCGCCAAATGCATCAATGAGTTTTTTATAGAATTCTTTATTACCTGTTAATCTATACCAAAATTCTTTTCCAGCAATAACTGGATGTTCTTGATTGATTTTTTGGTAATGATCATTTAATTGTTTTTCTTCACCGTATAGAACGCCTACCATTAAATCATTTAAACCAATTTGTAAATTGTTAGTTCGGGCAAGATTTTTTATGTTAGTGAAATGATCTAAAATGGTTTTAATATCATCTTTATTAATAGTATTGGGACCGGCTTTAATTTGACAATATTTTTTACGACTATCAACTTGGTCAATAAATTCAATATCTAGCCCTGAAATGGCTGATCCGAATCCATCTAAAACATTACTACAAAATAGTTGAATGTTTGTTCCAAAAGATGTAGTAATAGAAGTTCCTAAGGTTCGGGGATAAATTAATGCTTTGGCTATACTTTTTGGGTTGCTATTTCCAGTTAGGAAATTAGCCAAATATTCAGTAAGAAAAGGATTGGGATTAAATTCTTTAAGGTTAGAAAGTTTTTCAGTATTTTGAATATGGTTTTGGGCTATTTTCTCTCTAAAAAAATCTTTAGCTTTATTGAGAATTTGTTCTTGCTCTTTTTTATTCATATTTTATCCTCCTTTTTAAGATTATAACATTTAATATCATTATACAAAAATATAATATAAAACTAAAGAAAAATATGGATTCATTAGAGTTATAGGTATCCATTAATGTATTTAATTCTATAAAATAGAAAAAATAGTAATAAAATTATAAAGGAATTTTATTACTATTATGTAAAGTTTTAATATGCAATTAAAAACTACTTAAGTGGGTGTTAACAATGAATAAATTATATATCGGGCCAACTGGCTCAGGCAAGACGACTATCTTACGAAAACATTATGAAGAAATAGGTAATGAGTATAAAACAGATGATATTTTAACTTTAGTTAATAATGGCAATAATGTCCGAGAGTGGCGGACTGAACTTGATTTAGAAGTTAGTGGAAACTTACATATTTATAGTTATTTTAGTTTTGTTCAACAAGAGGTTAAGAAATACTGGTATTTAATTGAAAAGAAGTTAGAGAAGGGTAGACAGACTTTAGCTCCAGTAATGATGACTGTTGAACCAGCCCACTATATTATGAGTAAGTTAGTAGAGAATAAACGACAGCAAGGTAGATTTCTTTCTGTTAATGCTACTGCCTCTCAAATTGCTCTGCAGTTGATTGATAATTTAAATTATGCTGCTATGAATAACCTTTCCTTTTCTCAAATAGAGGATAGGCTAACAGCCTGGGCCAACAATGATCAAGCCAAGCAGGATACTTTCCAAGCAAGTGTTGAAGTGATGAATTGGTTTCGTGACTTATGTCGCAAAGAGCGTTGTTTAGATTATTCACTATCTGTAGATTTATATAATCAATATTTATTGGCTAATGAAGAGTATTATCAAAAACTTACTACTAGATATGATTACTTAATTGTTGATAATAGTGAACAATTAGTACCTACAGCCCAAGATTTAGTTTTAGAGTTAGTACCCGAGGTAGAAGATACTTATCTAGCTTATAATCCTGAAGCAGGTTTTGGACGATTCTTTGGTTCAGCTCCAAAGTTGGCCCAAGATAACTTCTTAGCTGTAGCAGATGAGGTAGTAGAATTAGAAGAGTCTCATACTGCTTCTTCTGAGGCTAGAGAATTAGCATCAGATCTAGCTGGTCAAATTCTAGATGGTGAATCATTAGCAAGTAGTGACTTCATTATTGAGCGAATAGATACAGAATTACGTAGTGAGATGATAGCTAGTATTTGTAAAGAAGTAGATAAGTTAGTTGAGTCAGGAGTTAACCCTGGAGAGATTGCTTTAGTAGCTCCTTATACTGATAAAGTTTTAGAATTTACTCTAGAGAATCATTGTCAACAACAGGATTATGATCTATTAAATTTAACCCAGAGTAGATTATTATTAGAGAATCGCTTTGCTCAAGCTTTAATTGTAATGACTGTCTTAGCCAATCAAGAATGGGAGATAGAACTTAGCTTTTCAGCTATAGTCCAGACTTTACATTTGATTTTAGATTTTGATCCGATACGTAGTTCAGTCTTAGCTGAAGCTGTCAAGGAACAAGATTTAAAGTTACCAGAAATAGATGAAGTAGGACTTCGCTCTCAAGTAGGCTTTAAAGAGTCTGAGAAATACGAAGAATTTAAAGACTGGATTAGCCAATGGCAAGAGGAAGATTTTAAGCTGGAGTACTTTTTTCGAGCTGCTTTTGGTGGTTTCTTATCTACCTTATCTCCTAGTCAAGAAGATATTTTGGCTTGTCGACAGTTAATTAAGTCTGTTACTAACTTTAAAGAGGTCATGCAAGAGTTTAGAAGGTATGAAGAAGAGGACTTAGGAGTCAAATTTGTGGAAATGATAAATGATGGTACTCTAGCAGCTGAGACATTATTTGAACCAGAAGATTTAGAAGAACAATTGATTTTGGCTACCCCATATACTCTACTATCTATTCCTTATTTAAAAGAGGTTAAGTATCTATTCTTATTAGATATCTCTAGTGAATTATGGTTATTAGGAGGAAGTAAAGAGTTGAGTAATCCTTATATTTTATCACGAGAAGTTGAAGATCCAAGTTGGGGAGATGGAATATCTCAAGTTCTTAAGAAAGAACAGTTAAGTGATTATTTACAGAGCTTGTTGAGTAAAGTTAATGAGGGAGTCTATTTAGCTGATAGTAGCTTTAATAGCCGAGGTTGGGAACAGATGGGCCAACTATCGGAGTGGCTAAATTAGTTGACAGTGTACAATTTACAGTTGACAGTTAAAATCAAAACTATAGGATTTAGTTTTTTATGAGAATAGTACTTTAATTGATATAAAGTGGCACTTTCGTGTCACGGCTATCAGCAAATGGGTTTTATTACGTAAGGTCTTGATTTCAAGACCTGAAGGATCTGTCGTCAGCAGATGTGCTTTATCACGAAGAGTTTCTAGGAAACTCGTAGGGGTCAGCTAAGTCAAATTCAAAATCATAAATATGTCTCAAACCCTTATAGTGCAGGAATTGTAAGGTTTTTAATTTTTGATTTTAAAGGTTTTGAACTCCTATGAGTCCTACGGACTCTCCGTGAAAATATGCTGATAGCACATAGCAGACAGCAGATAGCTGTATTACTGAAAGTGATATATAGATTGTACATTAGAATTTATAAGGAAGTGATTAAAAATGAATGATTTAGCAGAGGTTAACTTACGATCAGGCCAGGGTAAAGTAGCTCAGTATAGAGAGGGTAAATTAGCTGTTCCGGCTGTACCAGGGGCAGGTAAGACTTTTACTCTAGCTTATTTGGCTGCTGATTTAATTGCCCACAATCAAGTTCAGTCTGGTAAGATTTTAATTGTTACTTATATGAATTCGGCAGTTTCTAATTTCAAGTCACGGATTGATGACTTTTTAGAGGCTAGAGGTTTAACTCCTAGACAAGGATATGAGGTTAAAACTCTCCATTCTTTAGCTATGAGTATTTTGAAAGAGCGTCCTGATTATTTGTTAATCAATGAAGAGTTTCAGGTAGTTGATGAAGGAAGGCAGTGGGATCTAATTGAGGGGTTGGCCCAAGAATGGTTAAGGAAGAATAAGAATAAATGGCAAAAAATAATAGATTGTCGCCGTAATACTAAATGGTTTTCTATAGCAGCTGATATCTGGCAAGATAAAGACTTTATTAAATTTATTAAGTCAATGATTAAGCATTTTAAAATGAAGGGGTTGACTAGAGAGCAGGCAGCTAAGTTACAGCAGCAAGTAGATAGTGATTCCTATTTAGCTTGGGCTTTAGAAATATTTGTTGAGTATAATTTAGAACTATCACGTAATGGTTGGTTAGATTTTAATGACTTAATCATTAATGCTTGGAAGTTATTAGAAGAAGATGAAGAGCTTTGTCAACGATTACAGGAGAAATGGAGTTATGTTTTTGAAGATGAGGCTCAAGACTCTAATCCAGTTCAGGAGAGAGTTCTTTATTTATTGGCTGGTGAGAATGGGAATTTAGTTCGAGTAGGAGATTCTAATCAATCAATTATGGGTACCTTTACTTCAGCTGATCCAGAGAATTTTAGATCATTCTGTGATAGAGTGAAGCAGCAGTCAATTCTATATTCTAGTCGAAGTGCTCAACCAATTATTGATTTAGCTAATTACTTAGTTGAGTGGTCTAGAAACAGTCATCCAGAACAGCCTTGTCAAGATGCTTTAGCCTTACAGAAGATTAAGCCAGTCAGTCAAGATGATTCCCATCCCAATCCTCAAGTAGAAGGTTATCCTATTTTTACAGAAGAGTTTGCTACTCAAGAAGAAGAGATAACAGCTATAGCTAAAGAGGCAAAAGAGTATATTAATGATCATCCTGAAGAGACAGTAGCTATCATTGCTCCTAGTGGATATTACTGTAGTGATATGTTAGATGTATTAAGAGATTTAGAGGTGCCTTGTCAAGGAGTAGGTGGAATTAATCAAGCTTATCAAGAGACAATTGAATCTTTGAAGTTGGCTATTAAGTATCTAGCTCAACCTCATCAGACTGAGAGATTAATTGACTTATTGAATAATTATTTTCTGGTTGAGTTTAGTTCTGTAGAGCAAAAGTTAGTTGCTCAACTCTTGACTGATCGTTCTTTACAAGAGATACTATATCATCCTAGTGGTGAACTTCCTATAGTAGAGTTTCCTGATGAATTAGCAGGTAGTAAAAAGTTATTAACAGTTTTTAGGGAGGTAGTAGAAAAGGTTCAACATTGGTTAAAAGCAAGTCTTAGTCTACCTCCAGATGAGTTAGTCTTATTTTTAGCTGAAGAACTAGGATTAGAAGAAGATGCTTTAGCTTTGGCCCAAGGTATGGCTTTACAGATTAAAGATCATTTGCAGAATCATCCTAGTTGGAAGTTGGCAGATGTAGTAGAGAATTTAGATGATTTAAACCAATCCTTTGAGACTGTAGCCAAGAAGTTAGATGGTGTAAGAGGCTTTGAAGCTAAGCCAGGAGTAGTAACTGTCTTAACTGCTCATAAGTCTAAGGGGCTAGAGTGGGATGCAGTCTTTATAACAGCAATTGTAGCTGAATCTTATCCTGCTACTCTGAGTGATAGTTTCAAAGGTGAGTCTTGGTATTTAGATGATGATAAATCCAATCCAGTAGCTTTAGCTCAGGCCCAGTTGGCCCGAGAACTTGAGGGGGATGTAGTTATTGATCCTGTTTTAGAGTCTAAAATAGAAGTAATTAAAGAAAGGTTAAGGTTGTTATATGTAGCTATTACTCGTGCTAAGCGTAGTTTATTCTTAAGTGGATATCGAGAACGAAAAAAGAGAAATGGAGATTTAAAAGAAGTTGGTGTTAGTAGAACATTTAAGGTATTATCACGATATATAAAGTCAGAAGGAAGAAGTCAGTAAGTAAGGGTTTAATATATTAAACCTTTACTTTTTCATAGCTTGTAAACTAAAGAACAGTGATTATCGAAAGGGGTAAGATAATGTTAAGAAATTCTCTATCAGAATTATACTTTAGTGCGTCAGCATTAAAAACATATGAAACCTGTAAATTAAAATTTAGGAGACGATACATAGATGGCCTTTTTTGGCCTAGTGATTGGGTACAAGACCAAGAAGATAAGCTGGTATATAAAACAGGCCAGCAATTTCATACCTTAGCTGAGCGATATTATAGACATGGTCAGATTGTTGATCCTAAGGATTTATTGTCAGATCAATTGACTACTTGGTTAGAGAGATTAACTAATTTTAAAGCTTATCAAGAAGAAGGTCAATTTCTACCTGAACAGGAGTTGCGGATGAATAATGACCAATTAAAGTTATTAGCTAAATATGATCTATTATATATTAGTCCTGAAGGACAAGCTATAATCTATGATTGGAAGACTAATGAACATCAACTACAACGAGATTATTGGGAAGATAGTCTTCAGACTTTAGTTTATAGATATCTATTAGCCAAAGTAGGAGGTAAATATGCTCCTCAAGATAGTTGGCAGCCAGAAGAGATTACCCTAATTTATTGGAATCCTCGGTATCCGAATCAAGGCTTAAAGTTATATTATGATCAAGCCCAATTTAGACGTGATGGAGAGAGACTAGATAAGTTAATTAGTGAGATTAAGGATCGAGCCTATGATGAGTTTTTTAGTGTTGATAATAAAAGTTGCCATTATTGTGAGTATCGTCCTATCTGTCATGGTAAGGAAGCATTAAAAGTAGATTTAGAAGAGGACGATCTAGACTTAGATGTAAGTTTAGATGAGATAGATGAAATTCAATTCTAATATATAATTGACAATTGAGAATTGAAAATTGATAGTTAAAATCAGAAATAGTTAGAATTTTTATTGAAAATAATTTTTTGATTTTAAAAAGGTCTTAGGTTAAATAAAAAAACAAGGCGATCCTTTATTTAAAATAGTAGTTAATATATGAATTGAAAGTGTTGGATATAATTTAGTGCTTTTTAACAGTAAGAAGCATATCTTGTTTTTCTACAAAATCTTTTGGTAACTTTTATATTTTGATAAAAGTTACTCGGAAAAAGGCTGACAAGCCGTTCCGAAATAGCTTTTGAATTTTAACTGTCAACTGTACACTATAAAACGGCGGTGGTAAATATGAAGGTAGAAGTTAATTATCAAGCAAATATAGATCTTCCTAGGTGGTTAGTAAATGAATTAGATGGAGATAAGTTATTAGCTAAACTATTGTTTCGACGAGGAGTTGATACACCAGAGAAGTTAGAAGAGTATTTATATCCTGAATCATATCAACCAACTAGTTCTGAAGAATTTCCAGAGTTAGATCAGGTAGTAGATTTATTGTTAGAAATAGTAGCTGCAGATAAAAAAATCTGTGTCTATGGCGATTATGATGTTGATGGAGCCACTTCGACAACTATTTTAGTAAAAATGTTAGAAACAATTGGAGCTGATGTTAGCTACCATATCCCTGATCGCTTTATTGAAGGCTATGGTATGGATCAAGATGTTGTACAAGAGTTAGCTAACCAGGGAGTAGATTTGATATTAACCTGTGATTGTGGAATTTCTAATCATCAAGAGGTTGAGTTAGCTAAAGAGCTAGGTATGAAAGTAGTTATAACAGATCACCATCAGTTACCAGAGCAATTGCCGCAGGCTGACTTTATACTATCTCCCAAGTTGTTACCTACAGATCATAAAGCTTATTATCTGCCTGGAGCAGGAATGGCTTATCTGTTGGCCCAGGCTATTTTAGAGCAGACAGAAAAAGGTGAATTAGCTAAAGAACTACTTGATTTTGCTGCTTTAGCTATAGTAGCTGATGTAGTACCTTTATTAGGAGAGAATCGTTACCTATTACAAAAAGGATTAGACTCATTAGCTACTACTAATTGGGTAGGTATTCAGGAGTTATGTCAGATCTGTAGTATTGAAACCTTTAATTTATCAGAAGAAGAGATTGGTTTTCAATTAGCGCCTAGAATCAATGCTACAGGTCGAATTGATTCTGCTAAAAAAGCAGTAGAGTTACTTCTTAGCTCTAGTCAAAAGGAAGCAAAGAAGTTGGCTCGGCAGTTAGATGAGATAAATAATCAACGTAAGAAAATAAGTGATCAGATGGAAGAAGAGGCTCTATCTCTACTAGATGATCCTACTGGTCCAATAATCCTATATCAAGCTGACTGGCATCAAGGGATATTAGGTATTGGAGCAGGAAGATTGACAGAACAGTATAAAGTCCCAATTTTATTAATGACATTAAAAGATGATGGTCAGACAGTTACTGGATCGGCTCGTTCAATTACTGGGCTACATATTAATCAAGCTTTAAAAGAATGTAAAGATTTATTAATTAGTTTTGGTGGCCATGCTGGTGCAGCAGGCTTTTCTTTAGCTTTAGAGGATTTATCAGATTTTAAATCAAAACTCAAGCAGGTGTTGGCCCGTAAGTTAAAAGACTTAGGAAACGTTAGAGAGATAGAAGTAGATGACAAACTTACTTTAGAGCAGACTAGTTTAGAGTTATATGAAGATATTAGGGATTTAGCCCCTTTTGGAGAAGAGAATCCTACTCCTGTATTTTATTCTACTGCCGTAGAGATTATTTCTTCTCGCTCTTTTAGTGGAGGAAAACATTTAAATTTAACTCTTGATGATGGAACTGACCGTCGTTCTGCTGTCTGGTGGAGGGCTGAACCAGAGAAGTTAGGTTCTAAAGTGGATCTAGTCTATTCTTTAGGAATTAATAATTGGCGTGGAAATAGAGAATTGCAACTAGTAATAGAAGAGGTTATCAATCATACAGGCCAGTTGGAGAAGAGAAAGATAAATTATGAATTAGAGGACTGGCGTAATTGGCGTCAGTTAGGGGATTCACTACCTGATTTTAAAGATCCAATCTATTATTATGAAGGAATTAAGGATTTATCATATCAGAACTTAATCAATCGCTATCAAGCAGAAAATAAAGAGACTTTAGTCTTATTGACTTGCCCACCTGAGTTAAGAATTATACAGGATTTAGTTCAAAAAGTAGAACCTAAGAAGCTAGTATTAGCCTATTCAGAAGAGGATTTAGAGTCAGGAACTGATTTTATCAACAAGCTAGCTGGTTTAATTAAGAATGTAATCAATTCTAAGCGAGGTAAGACTGATATTTATACTTTAGCAGCTTTGACTGCTCAAAAAGAGTCAACAGTTGCACTAGGACTAAAGTATCTACAACAACAGGGATTAGTAGAGTTAGAATTTATTAATCCAGTTAATTTATTAGTTAAACCTGGTGTAGATAAAGTAAGGAGAAGTCAAGTTCAAGACAAATTAAAGACTCTATTAGGTGAAACTAAAGCTTTTAGAAGGTATATGTTACAGAGAGACTTATCAGAGATTGATAAATTATTATTTGGAAAATGAGTATATCGTGTCACTTCTCATGTAAGGTAACAGGAATGATTTTTCCTTGTAAAATAAGATCAGCCGAAGCACAGATTGTTTAGTTATTATTAAAGGTGGTGTAATTTTTCTATGTTTTGAATTTGGGAGAAATAATGTTTGAACGAAACGGTTATAGAGCATAAATACTTAATAAAAAAGTTTCTAATTTTTTTAGTATGGTATAGTGTTTTAGTTTGAATAACCTTGAGTAGTGCTAAGTGAGTTTTATTTCTCCTAAAAATTTTTAATTACTTTTGTTTTTGGACAAAAGTAATTCGGAAACAGGCTGATAAGCCGTTCCGAAATAGCCTTTGAATCTAAAGTTTTATTGAAACTTTTTATAAAAAGTTGAAACATTATCATGAATATCCTTCCTATCTTGGGATATAATAGAGAGTAACAGATAGGGAGGAGGAAGTTATGGAAGATATAGTAGAAAAAACTATTAATGATTATAAAGATTATGTTAACCCTAGTTTAGCTCGTTTATTTAAGTTGATGGGGTTAGATACTTTAGAGTGGGAAGCAGAAGGTTGTACTGTCAAAGATGTTGAAGGTAGAGAATATATTGATTGTCTAGGTGGCTATGGAACTTTTTCTTTAGGGCATAAGCCTGAGAAGGTAGTTGAAGCAGTTAAGGAACAATTAGAGCAGATGCCTTTATCTAGCAAAGTTTTATTTAGTCAACCTTTAGCTCAGTTGTCTCAGAAGTTGGCCCAGGTTACTCCTGGTGATTTACAGTACTCTTTTATCTGTAATAGTGGGACAGAAGCAGTGGAAGGAGCATTAAAGTTAGCAAGACTGGCTACCGATCGAAGTCAAGTTATAGCTACTGAGAATTCTTTTCATGGTAAATCATTAGGTTCTTTAAGTGCTACAGGAAGAGAAGTATTTAAAGCCCCCTTTAAGCCATTATTACCAGAAGTGGATCATGTTCCTTTTGGAGAAATCAAACCTTTATTAGATCAAGTTAGTCATGATACTGCAGCAGTTATTTTAGAGCCTATTCAAGGTGAAGGTGGGGTTATTGTACCACCTAAAGACTACCTTCAGACAGTAAGAGAGATTTGTGATAGTTATGGTTGTTTATTAATTTTAGATGAGGTTCAGACAGGATTAGGTAGAACTGGTGAACTATTTGCATGCCAACACTATGATATTACTCCAGATATTATGACGTTAGCTAAAGCCTTAGGTGGTGGAGTAATGCCAGTTGGAGCTTTTGTAGCTACCTCTGAAGTCTGGTCAACTTTAGCTGATAATCCTTTTTTACATACCTCAACTTTTGGTGGTAATCCACTAGCATGTCAAGCTGCTATAGCTGCTATTGAGAAGATAGAAGAAGAAGAATTATCAGAAGAAGCTAGTAGATTAGGTGAGTATTTATTAGAGGAGTTAAGTAGATTAAAAGGTAGTTATTCAGAGATTATTAGTGAAGTAAGAGGTCAAGGATTAATGATAGGTTTAGAATTGAGAGATGAAGGTTATAGTGGGATGTTAATCTCTGAACTTATTGAGCAAGGTATTTTAGTTTCTTATACTTTAAATCAACAACAGGTTGTTAGATTAGAGCCACCATTAGTTATTAATCAAGTAAAGTTAGATTTAGTAGTAGACAAGATAGAAAAAGCTTTACAAAAAGTAGTTGATTTGGCTAGCTAAGGAGGGGTAAGATGCCTAAAGTAGTAGAGGAGATCATAGTCAAAGGAAATATAGAACAGGCTTATCAATTAGCTAAAGATATGGAGTCTTATCCAGAGTTTATGGAAGATGTTATTAGTGTTAAAGTTTTGGAAAGAGAAGAAAATTCAACAATAACTAGTTGGAAAACTGAGGTAGATGGACGCCAGATTAGTTGGCGAGAAAAGGATTTATTTAATGACGATGAATATCAGATAATTTATCAGCAGTTAGATGGAGATTTAAAAAAGTTTGATGGAGAATGGAGTTTAGAGACTACTAAGCAAGGAGTAAAAATCACTTTAATAGTCGATTTTGAATTTGGAGTTGCAATGTTGGCCCCATTATTAAATCCTATTTTGAAAAAGAAAGTAAGGTTAAATAGTAAGAATATGTTAGAAGCTATAAAAGAAAAAGTAGAAGAAAAAGAAATGCTTTCTTCTTGACAAATAAATAACTCTATAATATAATACTTGTATAAACAAGTTAAACTTATACAGATAAGTTCTATAATTTGATAATTAAAAGTTAGTGCTTTCTTGACAAGTGATTAAAACTATAATATAATTACATGTGTAAACAGGTTAGTTTTAGATTAAAAATTTAATAATGTGATTAAGAAGAGGATATATAACTTTAATATAATCTTACAAGAACTTCCTTTACTTAATACAGGATAAATAATTTCTATGTTTATTTATATCATAGAAATGTGATCTTCTGTATCTAGTTAAGGGAGTTCTTTTTTTATTTTCTAATTGTAACCGGTTTAAATCAGTATATTTAATATAACTTTTATATGTAACCGATTTAAATAACTAATAAGTTCTACTTTTGTAACCGGTTACAAAAATTGTAGTAGTATATAAAAGAAGATAACAGTTGAAAATGGGTATAAAGCAAATATAAAATCTATTAAATAATTTATAAGGAGGTCTAGAATGAACTTAGCAACAGTAAAAAAAGAATTGAAAAGGAATAAGTTAGAGATAATTATGATTTTACCCCTAGTTGCTTACATTATTGGCTTTACATTAACTCCTGTTTTAAAGTCGATTATGTTAGGCTTTCAGGATCCTAATACTGGTCAATTTACTTTAGCAAATTATAATTATTTATTTAGTCAGAGTGGTTTTGTTTCAGCTTTTTTTAATACAATGGGTATTACTTTGATTGGCTTAACCTTAGAAATGAGTGTAGGTTTAACTTTAGCTTTAATTTTAAATAAGGCATTTAGAGGTAAGGGATTCTTTAGATCTATATTTTTAATCCCTATGGGAATTCCAACTATTGTTTCTGGTGTAGTAATGTCCTATATCTTCAGTAGTACAGGTTACTTAAATGAGTTATTAATGCGTTTAGGATTAATAGAAATTCCAATTGATTGGGCCAGTGGTGGATTAAAGAGTATTTTTATTATAGCAATGGCAGATACATGGAAAGTAACTCCTTTAATTACATTACTTTTATTAGCAGGATTACAATCAATTCCAAAGCAGGTTTATGAAGCAGCAAATATTGATGGAGCATCAACATGGCAGACTTTTAGAAAAATCACTTTACCCTTGCTTAAACCTTCTATTACAATGGCTTTAATCTTAAGAGCAATTGATGCTTTTAGGATCTTTGAATTACCTTTAGTATTAACAGGACAGACGACGCCAGTTTTGGCTACCTATGCCTATCAAGAATATAATATGTATAATAATATAAATGCATCAGGAGCAGCTTCTACTATATTATTAGTTATTATTTTGGTTTTCGTAATTAGTTATTTAAAGATTGCTAGTGATGAAGGAGGAATTAGATAATGAAGACTCCTAATGATTTATCTGGTAGAATGGTCAATGTATTATATAAGCCCGCTCTTATATTAGCAACTCTATTTATGATATTCCCAGTTTATTTAATAGTTAAAGTTTCAGTTAGTAGTCCTCAGGAGGTTTTTACTCAACATCCAACTTTTTGGATTCATAATTTTACTTGGGAGCATTGGATAAATGTAATAAAGTCTGGTAGACTATGGCAACCATTATCTAAAAGTTTTATAGTGGCTACAGGTACTGCTATAATCTCTATGTTAATTGCTGCTCCAGGAGCATATGTAATCTCTAGAATGGATAAGAAAGTAAAGTATATTACAATTGTTTCACTCTTTTTTACTAGAATGTTTCCTGCAGTAGGTATTGCTTTACCTGTTTCAGTTAAGTTTATCGAATTGGGATTGTTGGATACTAATTTAGGTCTAATATTGGCCCATTTAATAAAGGTATTGCCTTTTTTAGCTTGGATTTTAGTAGGAACATTTGAAACTATTCCTCGAGATTTAGAAAAGGCAGCATCAGTAGATGGAGCTACTAAGATACAGACTTTATTAAAAGTAGTCTTTCCAATTGCATTACCTGGAATTGCAGTAGGTACAATGTTTGCTTGGTTACAGTCTTGGAATGAATTTACTTATGCTTTATATATGACTTTATCTAATAAGACTCTACCATTACAAGTCTTCTATTATGTAAATAGAGGAGGAGTATTTGCTACAGCAGCTTATGCAACTATTTTAACTATACCAGTAGCTATAATTACTTTCTTCTTACAGAAATATATGAGATCTGGTTATTTATCTGGTGCTATTAAAGGATAAAAGACTATTAATTTTAGATGATAAGACAAATAAGATTATAAGAATATATGTCTTTAATATTTTATAAATTTAAGGAGGTTGTCAAATGTTGAATAATCTAAAGAAGGTTTTCCCAGTACTATTAGTAACACTCTTGTTAGGAACACTGGTAGTAGGTTGTGCAGGAGGCGGAAAAGATCAAGCTAAAGATGACAAGAAAACATTAAATGTTGTAATGTCTATAGGGGAGTCAGAGTGGAAAGTAATTAAAGAAGATATTCTTCCTGCCTTTGAAAAGAAACATAATGTTAATGTAGAGCCTTATCAGATTGAGGCTGGTAATGTAGTTAAGAAGTTACAGTCATTAAAGACAGCTGGTAAGATGAATCTTGACGTAATTGCTCAAGATAATATGACATTAGCTCCTTTAGTTGATAAGGGATTAGTAGAGGATTTATCAGAATATAGAGATATAATTCCAAAAGAAGTGATTGACGCTTTAGTCCCAGTAGGAGAATTTGGTGATAAGTTATACTTTATGCCATATAGACCTAATGTAGAGATTGCTTTTTATAATCAGAAGAAGTTTAACAAGTATGGAATTCAACCGCCAGAAACTTGGGATGAATTATTGAATGTTGCTAAGACACTAAAAGAAAAAGAAGGTATTGGACGAGTATTAGGAATTAAGGCTGGGTTGGCTTCTGATACAACTGTTCATTTATTTGACTATATTAGAGCAGCTGGCGGAGACCCATTAGTTCTAAATGATGCAGGTAGTGTTAAAGCCTTTAAATTCCTAAATAAATTAAAACCTTATCTATCTCCTGACTTTAAACGGGCAACTTGGGATACAACTAATAAGTTCTTAGCTACTGAATCAATGTATCTAGGACAGAACTGGCCATTTGCCGTTAATGTAGTTGTTGAAAAAGGTGGTAAGAAAGAGATTAAAGCATATCATGGTTGGAAAGGGCCAAAGAAAGAATCACATGTATTAGGAGGAGATGTATTAGGTATTCCAAAAGGAGCTCCTAATAAAGAGTTAGCTGTTAAATTTATTAAGTATCTAATGTCTAAAGATGTACAAGAGACATTAGTAAGTGAATTAGCATGGCCTTCTTCAAGAACTGATGCTTATGCTCAAGTATCAGAAGAGAAAAAACCTTACTTTGAAGCAGTGAAGGAAGCTATGAAATATGCTGAACCACGACCTAATGTCTCTTACTGGGCTACTGTAGATAGAGCTTTAAATAGTGCCTTCAAAGAGATTGTATTAAACGGTGCTCCAGTTAAAGAAACTTTAGATAAGTATCATAACGTAATTCAAAAAGCTAAAGAAGAGGCTAAATAATTTGGAATAATATAGTAAGCCAGGTGTTTAAACACCTGGCTTCTAAACTACTATATAAGATTAATAAATAAGGGGGATTAAAATGAAAGAAACTATTTATCCTTATGATGAATGGAAGATTAAAGAAGAAGAATTTGATATAGAGACTAATTATCGTGATGAAACTATCTTTGCTTTAGGTAATGGATACATAGGCATGCGAGGAAACTTTGAAGAAGGATATGACGGGCCAACTGGCACCTCACTACAAGGAACTTATCTAAATGGTTTTTATGAGTCAGAACCAATTATTTATCCTGAGGGAGCTTATGGGTATGCAGAAAATAGCCAGACAATGTTAAATGTAACAGATAGTAAGGTTATAAAGCTATATCTTGAAGATGAAGAATTTAGTATGTTTGAAGGAGAGTTATTAGATTATCAACGAACTTTAGATATGAAAGAAGGAGTTTTAATTAGAGAATTAATCTGGCAGTCGCCAGCAGGAAGAGAAGTAGAGATTAAGATTAAAAGAATAGTCTCTCTAACTAATAAACACTTAGCTGCTATTAATTATGAAGTAACTCCACTTAACTTTTCTGGGGAAGTTACTTTAGTATCTGCTTTAGATGGGGCAGTTACTAATCAAGAGGCTGAAGATGATCCTCGTGTAGGTTCTGCCTTTCAAGGTCAAGTTTTAAATACACTAGATAAAGAGCAAAATGAAGCCTTTGCAGCGTTAACTCAAAAAACTACTAATACTGAATTTGAATTAGTCTGTGGAATGGAGAATCAATTACAGACAGATAATAATTTCAAATTAGAGACTGATCAGCCAGAACAGAAGGTAAGGGCCAACTACATAATAGAAGCTAAAGAGGAAGAAACAATTAGTTTGACTAAATATATTACTTATTATACTTCTCGAGACTATCCGGCAGATAGATTACTATCTAATGCCAAAGATACATTAAAGACTGCTAAAGAAGAAGGATTTAATAAATTGTTAATAGATCAAAAAGAATACTTAGCAGAGTTTTGGCAGCAGGCACAGGTTGAAATTAAAGGAGATAAAGCTTTACAACAAGGAATTAGATTTAATGAATATCATCTACTTCAATCTGTAGGTCGAGATGGTAAGACTAATATAGCTGCTAAAGGAGTTACTGGAGAAGGTTATGAAGGACATTATTTCTGGGATACAGAAATTTATAGTTTCCCTTTCTTCTTATATACTAAACCAGAGATTAGTAAAAAGCTATTAGAATATAGATATAATATTTTAGATGATGCTCGCCAGAGAGCAAGAATAATGTCTCATGAACAAGGAGCTCTCTTCCCTTGGCGAACAATTGCTGGTGAAGAATGTTCTGCCTACTATCCAGCTGGTACAGCCCAGTATCATATTAATGCAGATGTTATTTATTCATTAAAAAGATATATGGAAGCAACAGATGATATAGAGTTTATGTTAGATAAGGGAGCAGAGATGTTGTTTGAGACAGCTAGATTATGGGCTGACTTAGGAGATTATATCTCAAGTAAGGACAGTCAATTCTGTATTAATGATGTAACAGGCCCCGATGAATATACAGCTATTGTTAATAATAATTGTTATACTAACTATATGGCCCAGATGAACTTAGAATATGCTTCTAATATAGCAGAGTGGATGAAAGAAGAGTATCCAAGTAGTTATCAAGAATTACAAGATAAGATTGAGTTAGAGGAAACAGAAGTTACAGATTGGAAAGAAGCAGCAGATAAGATGTATATTCCTTATGATGAAGACAAACAGATCCATGCTCAAGATGATAGCTTTTTAGATAAGGCAGTCTGGGATTTTGAAGCTACTCCAGAAGAGAATTATCCGTTATTATTAAATTATCATCCTTTAGTAATCTATAGATATCAAGTTTTAAAGCAAGCTGATACAGTTCTAACCTCTTTCTTATTAGGAGATAAATTTGATTTAGAACAGAAGAAGAGAGATTTTGATTATTATGAACCGCTTACGACTCATGACTCTTCTTTATCAAGTTGTATCTATGGTATTATGGCTGCAGAAGTTGGCTATCATGAGAAGGCTTATAATTTCTTTATGGAGACAGCAAGGATGGACTTAGATAATTATCATGATAACTCTCAACATGGAGTTCATACAGCAGCTATGGCTGGAACTTGGATGGGAGTAGTTAATGGTTTTGCTGGTATGAGAATCTATGAAGGAGAGTTAAACTTTAATCCTTATCTACCAGAGAAATGGGATAGTTATAAGTTTAATGTCAACTTTAAAGGACGACGCTTAGAAGTCGAAGTTACTCCAGGTCAGGTAACTTATAAGTTAGCAAGTGGAGAAGAGTTAGAGTTTTGTCACCAAGATGAAGTAGTTAACTTAGCTCAAGACCAAGAAACAAGTTATAATCTGAACTAAAATATATTCTTATAGGTGATATAGATGGGTGATAGATTAGATGGTAAGATTGCATTAGTTACTGGTGGTTCACGAGGGTTAGGGCGCAGAATCTGCCAGGCTTTGGCTCAAGAAGGAGCTAAAGTAGTTGTTAATTATGCTCATAGTGTAGATGATGCTCAAAAGACTGTTGATTTAATCAAAGATAAAGGTGGAGAAGCTACAGCAATTAGAGCTGATATTACTGATCAGGATGAGATAGATAAATTAGTCTCTAAAGTGAAAGAAGTATATGATGATAGAGTAGATATTCTAGTCAATAATGCTACTGGGCCACAGCCACAGGCCTCGCTTGAAGAGATGACTTGGGAGATGTATATGGATCAGATTAAGTTCTTTGTTAAAGCTCCTTTATTGTTAGTCAAAGCTGTATTGCCTGGGATGAAAGAAAAAGGTGCAGGACAGATTATTAATATTGGGAGTGATGTAGTTCAGTCTGGTGAAACTAATTTTTCTAATTATGTTACTGCTAAGTCGGCTATGATAGGGATGACTCGCTCTTGGGCCAATGAATTAGGGCCAGAGGGAATTAGAGTCAATTTAGTTTCACCAGGATTTACGCCAGTAGAAAGGCATGCTGATACATCCCAAGATAGTATTGAAAGATATAAAGAGCAGGTACCTTTAGGTCGAATGGGGCAACCAGAAGATATAGCAAATGCTGTTCTCTTCTTAGCCTCAGATGAATCGAGTTATATAAATGGTCAAGAACTAACAGTCAATGGTGGTAAAAGTTTTGGAGTATAAAGGAATAGTGTGGGTGTGAGTGATGTGTCACTTTCGTGCTACAGCTGTTAGCAAATGGGTTCTATTACGAAAGGTCTTGATTTCTAAACCTGAAGGATGTGCTATCAGCCATCAGCAGATTTTCACGGAGAGTCCGCAGGACTCATAGGGGTTCAAAAACTTAAATCTCAAGGAACAAAGTTTTACAACTCCTATGTTTTAAGGAGCTAAGACGTGTCTATGGTTTTGATTTTGAACTGGCTCAAGACCCATAGCACATAGCTGATAGCTATGGTACGAAGTGCCACTTTATATCAATTACACTTTACTTTTATAATTAACATTAGTTAGTCAGGTTATTTTCCAACAACTTATAAACTTATAAAAAATAAGGAGTGCTGCTTTTGGATTACTTAACAGTTAAAGAAGATGATATTTTTATAGTTAGTGACCAACTAGGTAATATTGCTCTAGATAATGACCAAGGTTATGGCTTATATACTGCTGATACCCGTTTTGTAAGTGGATTGGAATTGACTATCAATGATAGAGAACCTATCTTTTTATCAGCAGCAGAAGAAGATAATTATATTAATCAGATTCATCTAGCAAATCAAGAGTTTGAAGCCAATAACCAGTTAGTAGATAAAGAAACAGTTGGGATTAAGCGTAATAGATTTATTAATGACTTATTATATGAAAAGGTTGAGTTAAATAATTATAATAACTTTCCAGTTGAATTAGAATTAAAGTTTAAATTTGCAGCAGACTATAGAGATATTTTAGATATTAGAGACTTTGCTGCCATGGAATATGATAATTCTGTAGAGTTGATAGAGCAAGAAACTGGGTTGAAATTTTCATATCAAGGTTCAGATGATATTGTAAGAAGAACTAAAGTAACTTGCCAACCTGAACCTGTAGAGATAAATAATCAAGAGATAAAGTATAAATTAACTCTATCCCCAAAAGAAAGTAAAGAAGTCTATCTATATATTATTCCTGAGCTTAAAGAAGAGAAAGTAGAAGTAAAAGATTATGACTTAGCTTTAGAAGAACTAAAAGAATCATATAAGAATTGGGAAGCACAAGGAACAGAGATTAAGACAGATAATCAGGAATTTAATCAGCTATTAGAGAGAAGCAATTTAGATTTACGTACTCTAATGGCTGATTTTGGACAAGGAGACTTTCCCGTAGCAGGTATTCCTTGGTATGTCTGTCCTTTTGGACGTGATGGGTTAATTACTGCTCTACAGATGATGCTCTTAAATTCTGAAATTGCTAAGTCAACTTTACGTACTCTAGCCCAGTATCAAGGTCAAGAAGTTGATCCTAGTCGAGATGAAGAACCAGGCAAGATCTTTCATGAACTACGTTTTGGAGAGATGGCTAATGTAGGAGTAACTCCTCATAGCCCTTATTATGGAACAGCAGATGCTACTCCTTTATTCTTGATTTTGGTTGCTAAATATTATCGCTGGACCAATGATTTATCTTTAGTTAAAGAATTGTTACCTGCTATTAAAAAGGCCTTGGACTGGATTGATGAGTATGGTGATAGAGATGGAGATGGTTTTATAGAGTATGAGGCTAGTCCTGAATTAGGTTATGAAGTTCAGGTCTGGAAAGACTCTCAAGATTCTATGCGCCAGCAAGATGGCTCAATAGCCGAGTCACCAATGGCAGTTTCAGAAGTACAAGGTTATGTTTATCGAGCTAAAAATGATTTAGTTTCTATATTAGAGCAGTTAGATGAAATTAAATTAAGTAGACAGTTAGAGAAAGAAACTCAAGAGTTAAAGGATAAATTTGAGTCAAAATTCTGGTTAAATGATAGAGAGTTTTATGCCTTAGCCTTAGATCAGAATAAGGATCAATTAGTTTCTTTAACTTCGGATATTGGACATTGTCTCTGGTCAGGAATTATAGCTGATGATAAAGCCCAGCAAGTAGTAGAAAAGTTAGTAGCTGATGATATGGCTTCTGGTTGGGGAATTAGAACAATGAGTGATAAAGATCAGGGTTACAATCCAATCAGTTATCATAATGGTTCGGTTTGGCCTCATGATAATTCACTTATTGTAGCTGGAATGAAGAATTATGGTTATTCTCAAGCTGCTAATAAGATAATAGAACAGCTTTTAGCTGCTAGTAAAGAATTTGACTATTATAGATTACCAGAGTTATATTGTGGTTTCGACAAAAGTGAGGGGTTAGTTGATTATCCAATTGCTTGCTCTCCTCAGGCTTGGGCAGCTGCTACACCTTATTTATTATTAGAGTCTGTTTTAGGTCTAGAAGTTGATCTGCCTAATAATAAGCTATATTTAGATCCTACTCTACCTAGTGATATGAATACTATTGAGGTTAAAGATTTAACTTTAGGTGATTATCAGTTAGACTTTGAGGTAGTTCAAAAGGGTGAAGAAGTAGAAGTAAATCTATTATCTGATTCTGATTTAGAGGTCGTTGTTAGATAAGGGAGGAATTAAATTGATTAAAGCAATTATTCTAGATTTAGATGGTGTTGTTACTGAAACATCTGAGTATCATTTTCAAGGGTGGAAGCGCTTAGCTGAAGAGGAAGGGATCTCTTTTACTCGTGAAGATAATGAAGATTTAAGAGGTGTTTCTCGTAGTAGGTCTTTAGAGTTATTATTAGGAGATGAGATTGATAATTATACTGAAGAAGAGTTTCAAGAGATGATGGATCGGAAAAATAATTATTATCAGGAGTATTTAACTGATATGTCAGAAGATGATCTATTACCTGGAGCCAGAGAATTATTAGATGAGATTAAAGAACGAGGTTTAAAGGTGGCAATAGCTTCAGCTAGTAGAAATGCTAAGACTGTACTTAAAGGACTAGGTATTACAGATGAATTTGATACTATTTCTGATGGTTATAGTGTAGAGAATGCAAAACCTGCTCCAGACATTTTTCTGCATACAGCTAAAAAGTTAGATGTTAAGCCCGTAGAGTCTGTAGTACTTGAAGATGCTGAATCTGGTATTGCTGCTGCTCTAGCAGCTAATATGGTTGCAGTGGGAGTTGGCCCTCAAGATAGAGTTGGACAGGGAGATTATCGTTATGATAATACAGCTGATGTTGACTTAGCAGAGGTTTTGAAATAAAATCAGAGTATGGGAGTGTAGAAGGTACCTAAGTAGGTGCCTTTTATTATTATATATAGATTAGGAGGAGATTTAATGAAGATCACAATGAAAGAGATTGCTCAAGAAGCAGATGTATCTAAAGCAACTGTTTCTAGAGTGATTAATAATGATAAACATGTTAGGGAAGAGACTAGAAAAAAGGTTATGAAAGTAGTTGAAAAATATAATTATAAACCCCATACTGTAGCCCAAGGATTGGCTAGAAACCTATCCCATACAATTGCTGTCATGGTTCCTAGTCCCCCACGAAATATTACTGATCCTTTCTTTCTAGAGTTCTTACATGGAGTAGGTAATACAGCAGCTGAGTATAATTATAGTATCTCGTTACCAACAGTTAGTGATGATGATGAAGAGAAACTTTATCAGCAAGTAATTGATAATAAGCAGATTGATGGTCTGATTATAACTGATCCTAAGGTAGATGATTCTAGAGTAGATTATTTAAAAGAACAAGGGATTTCATCTGTATTTTTAGGTAGAACCTTAGACCAGCAAGATGTCTGTTGGGTAGATGCAGACAATGTGGGAGGAAGTTATCAAGCTACTGAATATTTAATTGAACAAGGGTATAAAGAGATAGCTTGTATTTCTGGTGGGGCAGATTTTGTAGCTAGTCATACTAGGTTAGAAGGATATAAACAGGCATTATCTGATAATGATATTACTTTTAAATCTCGTCTAGTAGAAGAGGGTAATTATACTAGAGATAGTGGTTATTCAGCAATGAAAAAGTTATTATCTAAAGATGTTTATTTTTCAGCAGTGTTTGCTATTAATGATCCAATGGCTATGGGAGCAATTCAAGCTTTAAAAGAATCAGACATTAAAGTACCAGACGAGTGTGCTGTAATGGGTTTTGATGGTATTGATTTAGGTACTTATATTGAACCACAATTAAGCACTATTCGCCAACCTGTATATCAATTAGGTCGAGAGATAGTTGAAATGTTGATTAAATTGATAAGAGATAAGGAAATTAGGAAAAGCCACAAGGTTCTACCTGTGGAATTACTACTGCGTAACTCTGTGTAATGTAATTTTTATGATTAATACAGAAATGAAGATATTAGGAGGAGTATTGAATAATTAGAGTTATTAAAAATAGTTTACAGAATTTATAAGCTTTAAAGTTTATTAAGAAGTTAATTTAAAATGATAATACTCCTCCAAATACTACTGTTGAGGGGAAGGTAGTATTTAATAGAAATTGATCTTATGTTTGATTCTATTGTTCAAAGCAGAGAACAAATTATTAATTATTTTTATTATTTAAATTCATTAATAGATTAGCACTTTCGCCCATCATGTATTGAGGTAATTTTCCATCCCAATTTTCATTAAATATTTTTTGATTTTCTAGTTCTCTCATTCTAATTTGAAATTGTAAACTTTCTTCCATTAATCTGGCAGCTTTAGCTTTAGCTTTGGCCTTTTCAATTTCTTTTTTATTTAAGAGTCGCTGTGCTTCTAATTTAGCTTCTGCTTCTGCTCTAGTTTGTTCAATTTTTCTTTGATTAGCAATCTTTTGTGCCTCTAATTTTCTTTGTTCCTTAAATTTCTTATTAATAGTTTCTTGGATTTGTGAATCTAAGTATTCTATATCTCCTTTTAACCCTAAAACGGTAATTGTAATTCCTCGCTTTTTAAAATAAGAAATAACTTCATTACGAACTGTTTCAATAATTTGGGCTTTATTTTTAATTATTTTAGACATTTTCATTTTCCCAGCTGTAGAAATAAATACTGATTCTACCATAGCCCTAATTTCTGTATCCATAATTTCACTTAATGGTTTATTATTATATCTGTATAAAAACTTAGCAGCATTTTTCTCATCAATTTGGGCTGAAGCATTAATACCTACCATAAAACTAATACTTTCAGAACTTTCAGCTATAATCCCTTCATTCTTACTTGAAGTTCCAGTTGAAGGGTTTTGAGTCCATTTTCTAGTTACTGGAGACCTATCTACTAAAATTAATTTTGCTGATGGAATCCATTGACCTTGGTTTTCAAACCTTCCTGTTTGGAGCCATCTTTGCGGGACTTCTATTTGTTTAGTAGGCACCTTTTTTTCTTTTAAATACTCTTCAGACATAAATTCTTTTTGAGTTTTTTTATTATTTCCTACCATAGGAATTAAAAAAGCAGTTTGGTGTGGTTTAATAGTTTTTATAATTGGTTCTGGATAAGGTTTTATAAATAAAGAAAAGAATATAAAACTGCCAATGAGTGCAAATCCAGCTAATCCTATAATAGGAGCTAAATAGGATGTTAATTTTTTTCTTGCAGCATAAATAAATCACCTTTCTTAATGTTTTTTAGTTAATTTTTTAAAGTCAGGTAATAAAAGAATGATGGTTAATAGTAATGGGATTAGCCATAAGTAATTACTTAGTCTTCTTACTAATTGGTACTTGACATATCCAGTATTACTGGGTTGCATTTGTTGTAAAGCAAATTTGTTTCTAATTAAGACATCGATTATGCTTTTTTGAGAAAAATAAAATAGCCAGACCAATATAATAGTACTTCGTCTTAACAATTCCAATAATTCTCTCCTTTCTGTAATTAGTTTAAAAATGGAATAATTATGATCTGTAATTATTATTTTCAATATAAATAATCATCTTCCTTCTTAATTATATGATTTAAGCGATGTAAGTAGTTTGCTAAGGGTTTATAATCTGTAAGATATTCTTCTAATTACTAATTCACCTCACTTTTTTCTTTTGGTTATTTTCTTTTCCTAGTTTGCATAAATTGATAATAGATAACTTAAGGATAGAGGTTGGGTTGTAGTTAGGAGAGGATATGTATTATGAAGAATATGATTAATAAGTTTAAGCGAGTTACAGGGAATTTCAGTAATTCTGTAAGTCAGACTATTATTGTTGGTGGGAATGAAATTAGTATTCAATTAGCCGAACATTTGATTCAATTAGGTCAGGATGTAGTAATTATTGAGAAGGAAGGATCTAGAATTAAGCAGATTCAGGAGCGAGTTGATGTTTTAGTATTACAAGGACAAGGTACGGATTTAGAAGTTTTAAGAAAAGCAGGAATTAAAGAGACTGATTTATTAATTGCCATTACAGAAGATGATCAATATAATTTATTAGCTGGTATATATGGTCGGAACTTAGGGGTAGAAGAGGTAATTGTTCAACTTAGAGATGAGAAGTTATATGCTCCAGAGCTACAACTAAAGAATTTAAAATTAAGTTTAGTCTTAAATCCCTTTACTATGACAGTAAATAGAATTAGAGATTTAATTAAACCAGGCGTTGGTTCAGAACTGAATAAATTGTTAGGAAACAAGGTACAGGTATCTAAATTTCGTGTTTCTCATCAAGGAGACTTTGCCTATCAGACAGTTGCTGAACTCGATTTACCAGATGATTCACTGATATTGACTGTATTACGCCAAGGAAGGGCTTTAATTCCTCATGGAAGTGATAAATTATACCCTGGTGATATTTTATTTATTATCTCTAAACAGAGCTTTAAAGGCAAGTTAGGACAACTAATTAGTTATAGTACTGCTACTAAAAATAAGATAGTATTAGTAGGTGGAGGAGAGATAAATTACCAGTTAGCTAAACTATGTGCTCGTAGTTCAATAGTTACTTTAATTGAATCAGATAAAGAGAAATGTGAAAGATTAGCTGAAGAACTAACAAATGTTTTAGTTTTACATGGACAGGGGACAAACTTGGATTTATTAAAAGAAGAAGGAGTAGCTAAAGCAGATGTTTTTATAGCTGGTACTGGTAATGATGATGCCAATATATTACTAGCTAATTTAGCCAAAAGATTAGGGGTTAAATCGTCAATTGCTGTTGTATCAGATATAAGTTATAGTTACTTAGTTGATACATTAAGTTTAGACCAAATTATCAGCCCTTCTTTATTAGCAATTGATACAATTTTAGATTATTTGCATCAAGGACAAGTTGACGATAATACTGTATTTGCTGGTCAAGTTAAATTTATAAAGATTAAAAATAGAGTTAGAAGCAAAATTAAAGATTTAAGTCTACCTAATGATCTATTAGTTGGTTTAGTCTATAGGAATAATAAAGTCTTGATTCCTGATGGAAGTACTAAATTAGAGCGAGGAGATAAGGTTCTTCTCTTTTCTCTGCTGACTAAATATGATATAGAAAGATACTTTAGTTAAAAGTAATTATAAATTATATCTGGTAGGAGGAAGTGATATGCGATTAAAAGTAGTATTTAGTATGTTAGGGACTCTATTAGTCTTTGTAGGAGCTAGTATGTTATTACCTATTTTAGTCTCTTTATATTATCAAGAAGTGGATGGAGTAGCTTTTATTGTTGCTATGGGATTTACTATTAGTTGTGGACAGATCTTAAGAAGGCTTGCTATTAACCAACAAGGTATTAGACATAGAGAAGGTTTTGCTATAGTAACTTTAGGTTGGTTTACTATCTCTGCTATTGGAGCGTTACCTTTGCTGTTGGCTGGTACTTTTGATAATTTTGTTGATGCCTTTTTTGAAAGTGTCAGTGGTTTTACCACTACTGGAGCTACTGTTATTATGTCCTTAGAGAGTTTATCTCATACTATCCTATTCTGGCGTAGTCTAATGCATTGGTTAGGTGGAATGGGTATTATAGTAATGTCAATTGTTATTTTACCTGAATTGGCTGGATCAATGCAGTTATTCAAGGCTGAAGTACCAGGGCCAGTTCATGAACGATTAAAACCTAGAATTAGAGAGACTGCTAAGACGATCTGGGTTGTTTATATAGTTTTAACCTGTTTACAGATGGTGATTCTTTATTTTAATGATATTCCTTTATTTGATGCTGTTATTCACTCTTTTGGTACAATTTCTACTGGAGGTTTTTCTTCGCGAACTTTAAGTGTTAGAGCTTATGATAATGTAATAATTGATGGGATTATGTCCTTATTTATGTTTTTGGCCGGCATTAACCTAACTTTACATTATCAATTGTTAAAAGGAAATTTTAAATCTTTATTAAAGGATAAAGAATTTAAGTTTTATGCTTTAATAGTGGTTACATCTATTGTTCTAATTGCTATTAATTTACGTTTTCAAGTCTATAATCAGTTTAGTGAAGCACTAAGATATGCAGCTTTTCAGGTAACATCTATTATTAGCACAGCTGGTTTTGCTACTGTTGATTATGATATCTGGCCTCCTTTTTCCAGAGGAATTTTATTGATTTTGATGTTTATTGGTGGTTGTGCTGGTTCTACTGCTGGTGGAATTAAAGTGATTAGAATCTATGCTTTGATGAAGAAAGGCTTTCATGAGTTACATAAATTAATACATCCTCGTGCTGTTACATCACTTAAGATAGGTAATCGAGCCATTTCTGAAGAGGTATCGACTAGTATTTTAGGATTTTTCTTTCTGTATATTATCGTTTTTGTGATTTCTACTATTACTCTTACTTCTTTTGGGATTGATTTAATCAGTTCTATTTCTGCTGTAGCAGCTACCTTAGGTAATATAGGTCCTGGATTAGGGTTGATTGGCCCTTTAAATACCTATGTACCTTTACCGGTGACAGGTAAATTACTACTTAGTTTCTGTATGATCTTAGGAAGATTAGAGATATATACAGTACTAGTTTTTCTATTATCTGGATTTTGGAGGAAATAGTTTGTTGCTAATTTAGTTTTAGTTGATATAATAATAAAGGGAGGAAATAATAATGGCAGCTAAGATTTTAGTAGTAGATGACGATCAGCATATATGTAAATTAATCAATATTTATCTTAAAAAAGAGGATTATCAAGTAGTAACAGCTACTGATGGTCAAGAAGCACTGGAAAAATATCATGAAACTAATCCTCAGTTAGTAGTTCTAGATATTATGTTACCAGAAGTTGATGGCTGGCAGGTATGCCAGGAGATACGAAAAGATTCTAATATTCCGATTTTAATGTTGACTGCTAAAGGAGAGAAGGAAGATAAATTAAAAGGGTTAGAAATTGGAGCAGATGATTATGTGACTAAACCCTTTGATCCAGATGAGTTAGTAGCTCGAGTAAAGGTTATTCTTAGGCGAACCAAAATTAGTCAAGAAGAGGAGATTCTTACCTTTCCTAATCTAAAAGTAGATCATCAAAAGCGTAAGGCTAAATTAAAAGGTCAGTTATTAGAGTTGGCCCCTAAAGAGTATGATTTACTTTATTTTTTAGTTAGTAATGAGGAACAAGTCTTTAGTAGAGAGCAGTTATTAGATCAAGTTTGGGGGTTTGATTTTGTAGGTGATATTAGAACTGTAGATAGTCATATTAAACGTTTACGTAATAAAATAGATAATCAAGTTAAAGATTATAAGTACTTCCATACTATTTGGGGAGTGGGGTATAAATTTGCAGTTAAAAAGCAGACTTAATACTATTTCCAGTAAATTATTAGTTAGATTTGTAGTTATTATATTAGTTACACTTTTTATATTAGGTATAGCTCTTGCTTATCTTTTTCAGGATTATTATTATGATAATAAAGAACAAAAATTTATTCAACAAGGTAAGAAGATAGCTAATTTAGTACAAAGCTCCCTTTATAAAGGAAATTATCAGCAGACTGTATCTTTTTTAAAAGATTCACGTCGTTTCTTTGAGGGGGAGGTCTGGGTAGTAAACTCGAAGGGATTAGTACTAGCTACAACTCAAGGGCAGAAATTTCAGAGTTTGCGTTTGAATAATGAAGAGATAAAGCATGTTTTTAGAGGGAAGATTATTAGTAAACGTAGTTTCTCACGTTATTTTGAAGAACCTATGTTATTTACTGCTGTACCAATTATTTTTCAAAACAAGGTAATTGGGGCAGTCTTTGTTTATTCCCCTTTAGCTGGTTTATTAGCTACTTTAAGTGATTTAGCCTGGTTATTACTTTATGCAGCTTTGATAGCAATTATATTAGCTTTTATTATTAGTTATACTCTCTCTAAAAGATTTTCCCGGCCTTTAAAGAGAATGAAGGAGATTGCTGTTAGTATGGCCCATGGTAATTTTTCTGAACGAGTTGAAATCAATACTGATGATGAGATAGGCCAATTAGCTTCCTCTTTTAATTATTTAGCTGATAAACTAGAAGATACCATTGCTTCTTTACAGGAAAAAGAACAGTTGCAGCGAAGATTTGTAGCAGATGTTTCTCATGAGTTACGTACTCCATTGACTTCTATTCAAGGTTTTGTTAAGGCTTTACGAGATGGAGTTTATGAATCCAAAGAAGATCAACAAGAATATTACTTAATTATTTTTAATGAGGTTAAACGGCTGATTAGATTAGTTAATGATTTATTAGATCTGTCTCGGATTGAGTTAGGACAGATTAAGATGGAACAGAAACCACTAGATTTAGAATCAATAATCTCAGGGGTAGTTAAAAATTTTGAACCTAATTTAAAAGAGAAAGAGTTGAATATTGACCTTGAGTTAGATCAACCTCCATTGGTTATGGCTGATCAGGATCGAATTGAACAGGTATTAGTTAATTTAATTGGTAATGCAGTTAGTTTTACTCCTTCAGGAGGAGAAATTAGAATCTATTCACAAGAAGATGAAGATCAAGTACAGGTTTTTATAGAAGATAATGGTCCTGGGATTCCTGAAGCTGAATCAGATGAGATATGGAATAGATTTCATAAAGTAGATAAGGCTAGAACTACAACTAGTGGAGGAACTGGATTAGGGTTATCAATTGTTAAAGAAATTATTGATAAGCATAATGGTCAAATCTGGGTAGAGAGTAAAGAGGGGGTTGGTTCTACTTTTGTGTTTACTCTTTCTAGAGTAAAAAAATAAATTAATATTCAATTCGTCATACTTTCGTAAAAAATTAAAGTTATAATAGTTAATGTAGTTGATAGCAGGAATTATTTTATTTTTATGAATTAATTAATTTAGGTGGGATAAAATAACAAGTGTGAATTTAAAATTTAGCAAGGAGGGGTAATTAATGAAGAAGATCAGAAGTGATTTTGTGGCTTATAGTTCTTTATTGCTAGTAGGGATTTTATTAGGTAGTATTCTCTTTGCTAATTCTTCTGTACAGGCCTTTTGGGGAAATGATCAGGCTACAGTTAAGACACAACAGCAGAAAAATACTAAGCAACAGGCAAAAAAGATAGTAATTCCTCAAGAAGAAGCAGTAAAGAAAGTAGTTAGTGAAGTTGGCCCGGCAGTAGTTAGTATTGTAACTGAAAAAGTTCAAGTTAGTCGAGATATGTTCTTGAATCCAGTTCCTCGAAAAGCTAAAGGGCTTGGGTCAGGAATTATTTTTGATAAAGAAGGTTATATTCTAACAAATAATCATGTAGTGGAAGGTGCAGAGAAGATTAAAGTTCTTTTGTCAGATGGAAGAGAGTTTGAAGGTCAACTAGTAGGTAATGATCCACGAAATGATTTAGCAGTAATCAAGGTTAAACCTGATAGCTTACCAGTAGCACCATTAGGTAACTCTGATAAATTAGAGGTGGGACAATTAGCAATTGCTATTGGTAGTCCTTATGATGTTAAATTTAGAAATACAGTAACGACAGGAGTACTCAGTGCTTTAGATAGAAAGATTAGAGCTGGTTCTTCAGGACATATTTTAGAAGGATTAATTCAGACTGATGCTTCTATTAATCCAGGTAATAGTGGAGGCCCGTTATTAAATAGTCAAGGAGAAGTAATTGGTATCAATACAGCTATCATTGGTGATGCACAAGGAATTGGTTTTTCTATTCCTATTAATAAGGCTAAGAAGATAGTTAATGATTTAATTAAATATGGTAGGGTAAAACGACCTTGGTTAGGAATTTATGGTACTAAGATAACTAAGAAACTAAAGAATTATTATAACTTACCAGTTTCTAATGGTGTATTAATTTTAGAAACAATTATGGATAGTCCGGCAAGTCAAGCCGATCTATCTCGCGGTGATATTATCATTGAAGCTGATCATAAAAAGATAAAAGATATGCAGGATTTAAAGAAAATTATTAAAAATAAAGGAATTAATAGCAGATTAAAGCTGTTAGTTATGGATAGTAATGGAGAGTTAAATCCAGTTTCTATAACTCTTAAAGAGATGCCAACTAAAACTAAGTCTCGTAAGTAACTATAAATTTCATTCCTCTGCTATTAGCAGAGGAATGACTATGTAATTAGGAGGGTTAAAAGTGGATATTGCTTTAGTTATTCCAGCATATAATGAAGAGGAAAGAATTAAAAATGTGATAGAAGTAGCTCAAGCTTCAGATATTTTTTCTGAGATAGTAGTAGTTAGTGATGGCTCTACTGATAATACAGTGCAGGTCGCTTTAGAATGTTGTGTACAGACTATAGCTTTACCTGTTAACCAAGGTAAAGGTGCTGCAATGTATAATGGAGTGGAAAATACAGATTCAGAAGTAATAGTATTTTTTGATGCTGATTTAATAAATCTGAAGGTTAAACATATTGAAAGGTTAGTTAAACCAATTATAGAAGATTATATTGATATGAGTTGTGGTGTCTTCCAATCTGGAAGAGATAGCACTGATATGCATCATAAGATTACTCCTTGGTTGACAGGACAAAGGGCAGTAAAAAGGGAAGTAATTGAATCCTGTACTGATTTGACTGAATCAAAGTATGGAGCAGAACTTTCTTTAACTAAACAAGCTGTTCAGAACAAGTTAAGAGTTAAAAAGGTTACTTTAAATGGTTTGACTCATAAGACTAAAGAAGAGAAAATTGGATTAGTTAAAGGTTTCTTTGCTCGTTTGAAGATGTATTGGCAGGTATTTAGTTATTTTCGTAAAAATGATCTAAGTTATGATAGTATTAATGCAGTTATGGAATAAAAAAAGGGCCAACTTCCATTGGCCCTTTTTTTATTTATCAAACTGTCCAATAAATTTAGGTTCAGTCTCTAGTTTAACCCCACTCTGTTGATAGACCTTCTGTTGGACTTGTTCAATTAATTCTTTAATCTCTTGGGCTGTAGCAGATCCTAAATTAACAATAAATCCAGCATGTTTAGTAGATACTTGAGCATCACCAACTCTAGTACCTTTCAAACCAGCTTCTTCAATTAAAGCCCCTGCATAATGATTGACTGGTCGTTTGAAGATACTACCAGCACTAGGCATTTCCATAGGTTGTTTGGCCCATCGTTTAGTAGTTAAATCATCTATTTTATCTTTAATTTCAAATTTGTTGCCTTTATTTAATTGAATTTCTGCTTCAATAGAAATTAAGTCTTCTTCTTGAAAAATACTTTGACGATAACCTAGTTGTAGTTCATCTTTATTCAATATTATCTTTTGCCCAGCATAATTCAAACAAGTAACTTTTGTGACTACATCTTTAATTTCTCCTCCATAAGCTCCAGCATTCATATAAAGAGCTCCTCCTAAACTACCAGGAATGCCACTAGCAAATTCTAATCCAGTTAAGTTGGTTTCTAGTGCTTTATCAGCTAGATCTGTTAGAGCAATCCCTGTTTGAGCAATTAGTTTAGTTTCCGCTACTTCTATTTTGTTTAATTTAGTTGTAGAGATAACTAACCCAGAAAAGCCTTGGTCACTAACAATAATATTGCTTCCTGCACCTAAGATAAAGATATCTAGCTCTTGTTTATAAGTATTTTTCAGTAATTTTTGTAATGCTGTTATAGTGTATGGTACAGCAAAAATATCAGTTGGCCCTCCTACTTTAAAAGTGGTGTGTTCTTTTAAAAAATGATTGAATTTAACTTCTAGATCATCTATTTTTCGTAAATCAGACTTTATTGTAGTATTAATCTTCATTATTATTGCCTCCTTATAAGTTACTTATAGTTTATCATAGTTATATTATATATAATCAAGTTTAAAATAAAATATGTTTTGAAAAGAAAAAACAGATTAGTTATAATTAGATTAAAGTTGCTAAAAATTAAATTATTTGATAAAAGAGGTGAAATAGTGGTAACTGAAAGTAGATATGAAGTTAGTCGAAAAGTTAGCTTTATTAATTTAGCAGTTAATATAATTCTTGCTATTTTAAAAATAATAGTTGGTTTTTTATTTACTAGTCAAGCTTTGGTAGCAGATGGATTTCATTCTGTCTCTGATATTGTTTCTACAGTTATTATATTAATGAGTATTAAGATTGCTGAATCTCCTCCTGATAAAGAACATCCTTATGGACATGGTAAAGCAG
Source organism: Halanaerocella petrolearia (assembly GCF_054657875.1). Lineage (NCBI taxonomy): Bacteria > Bacillati > Bacillota > Clostridia > Halanaerobiales > Halobacteroidaceae > Halanaerocella > Halanaerocella petrolearia. The sequence continues at coordinate 475,455 of NZ_BAAHXW010000001.1, read as the reverse complement.
AAGCTATTGCTACTAAGGTATTAGGGTTTATATTAGTAGGTACAGGTTTAGGATTAGTAAAAAGCAGTGTTAATGATATTTTAAGTGGCGTACAAAGTATACCTGGTAATTTAGTTTTATGGGTGGCCATTGTTTCTATCATTAGTAAAGAATTATTATATCAGTATACAATTAATGTAGGGCGTAAAATCGGTAGTAAAGGATTAATTGCTGATGCCAATCATCATCGCTCTGATGCTTTATCTTCAGTAGCTGCCTTATTAGGTGCTGGAGGGGCTATACTTGGATTTCCTATATTAGATTCTATTGCGGGATTAATAGTAGCTTTATTTATTATAAAGGTGGGAGTTGAAGTATTACAGGATGCTATTGATGAATTAATGGACGCAGTCCCTAGTCAAGAAGAAAAAACTAAAATTATTGAAGAGGTTAATGCATTAGAAAAGGTAATTACTATAGGCGATATTAGGTTAAGAAACTATGGGCCTTATCTATATGTTGATTTAAATGTAGTAGTAGATAATGATTTAACAGTTGTTGAAGGACATAAGATAGCTGTAGAAGTTAAAAGAAGGATAAAAGAGTTATATCCTAAAGTAGAAGAAGTAATGGTACATATTGATCCAGCCAGCGTTTATCAGACAGAAAATGACCAAGTTAAAAATCAGAGTGAATATTAAAAGGGGAAGTTAGGATGTCAGATAGTAAGAAATATCTTATTTTATGTATATTATTATTTAGTAGTCTATTAGCAGGATGTAATAATAGAGTAGTAATTGAGGATTTGGAAGTTAAATCTGATTTTTATCAACAGAATGGATATTTATTAGGAAACAGTAGAGTAGAATTAGAAGTCAAATTGGCTAAGCAGTCAGATCAAGATTTGACTTATTATTGGAAGGCTACAAGAGGTAGTTTCTTAACTCAAGGGAGGCAAAAGGTTATTTATGAGACTCCTAAGTTGCCAGGTGATTATAATTTAACCTTAGTAGTTAAGAGAGGAGATGAGATCGAAACAACTTTTAATTTTCCTTTTGTAGTCAAAGGAGATTATCCTAATCAAGTTAAGTTAAAAAAAGCAGTTAACCATTCATTAAAGACAGGTGTAAAGTTAGATTGGTCAGAGTATGAAGTAGAAAGCGGATTTTATAGTTATAAGATATTAAGAAGTAATGATTATTATATAAATGATCAATCTAAAATTATAGCTCAAATAAATAATCAAAATAAAAGTTATTATGTAGATAAAGAAGTTAAACCTAATCAAAACTATACTTATCAGATATTAGTGATTAATAAGCGAGGTTATCTATCTGTTAGTAATGAAAAGACAGTTCAAGTATTAGATAAAGGAGTTAAGAAGATTGATATTAAGAAAAATCTATCTGACTTAGTGTTAGATAAATCACGTTCATTAGGTTATATTACTGTTAAAAAACAACGACAGTTGTTGATATTAGATACTAAACAAGATAAAGTAGTTAAGAAAATACAGCTGAGTATAACACCTGAAAAATTAGTTTTAACTCCAGAAGATAAATTTTTATTTATTCTAGCTGAAAGTGGAAGAACCTTAATTAAAATTAATTTAAATTCATTAGTGCAAAAAAGATATACTTTTGCTAATAAAATATATAGTGTAAGTAGTAGTAAAGAGTATTTATATTTGTTGACTAAAGGAGAAGATAATTTAATAAAGTTTAATCCTACCCAAGGAATAATTGCAGATAAGGAAACTATAATGTATAATGATAAGGTAGTAAAAGGTCGAAAGTTAAAAGTAATTGCAGATGACTACTTAGTAGTTGATATTCTTTTTGGCCCGACAGTAGTTTATAATTTGTCTGATTTATCAAAGTTACTAAAAACTATAGATTTAGGTGCTATCAAGGATATTGGAACAATAATTATGGGTAACAAACGTTATTTATACATAGTAGATAATAGAGAAAAAATTATTAATTCATGGTTAATTAAATCGGATAGTGAATTAGTAAAACAGCAGCCTTTAATAGTTGATTCGTATCCACAACAAGTTCTAATAAAGAAAAATTCTTTATTAGTTAACTATAATTCTAAGAAAATTGATATCTTTTCTTTAGATGATTATAGATTAAAAGATGCAATTAAATTGGATAATTATATTTATGATTTAGTTATAGATAAATCTGAGACTAAAGTATACTTATTAACAGATAATATTGAACATACAGATAGCGATATAACAGTAGTTAACTTAAGAGGTGATGAGGATCATTAAATTAATTTTGTTTTTGGTACTGATTATTCTAATAGTGGTGAAGTTTAATAATCTACGACAACTTAGCAATAAATTACAGAAAACATGGGACAAAGTAGTTAATTTTTCAATTAGTTTGGTTACATTCTGGTTAGTTTTTAAAACAGTTGAATTAGTGATAATTAAATTTTTTTAAAGTAGGGAGTTAAGTAATATGGGATATAATATTAATTATGCTAATCGTGGTCAAAAATTAGAGAATATGATAGAAACATCTAATCAGCAATATTCTTTTCAAGGAAGAGCTTTAATTCAAAAGATTCCTACACCAGTTAAAGTATTAGATATTAACTCACGAACTGGTAAGATTACTAATGGATTTTATAAACAGAAATCGACAGTTGATTATATTGGAGCTTATAAAGGGGTTGCTATTGCTTTTGATGCTAAAGAAACTAGTGTAGAAACTAGATTTGATTTAAGTAATGTTAAGAAACATCAGTATCAATACCTCAAAGATTGGGTAGCAAATGGGGGAATTGGATTTTTAATTGTATACTTCAATAGTTTAGGAGAAATTTATTATCTTCCTTTTGAATTATTGGATAAGTATTGGCAAGATATGCGAAAAGGAGGACGGAAAAGTATTCCCTATATAAAAATTGCTAATGAAGAAATGTTAATCAACGGGAAAGGATTAATTCTAGTTGATTATTTAGCAATTGTAGATAAGTTTATAAATCGGGATTAGAAATAAAACTTGAACTTTACCAAAAAATATAATAAAATAATATGGGATATGACTATATATATAATTATTTTAACATAGAAAGTTTATTGATTTTGGGAGGGTCTAAAATGGCAAAAAGTATATTAATCACTGATGATGCTAATTTCATGCGGACAATGTTAGCAAAAATTGTAAAAGAGAATGATTATGAAGTAGTGGGCATGGCTGAGAATGGAGAAGATGCAGTTGCAAAGTATAAAGAATTAAATCCTGATTTAGTGACAATGGATATTACAATGCCAGGTATGGATGGTATTGAAGCAACTAAGAATATTATTGACTATGATGCTGATGCTAAGATTGTAGTTTGTAGTGCTATGGGCCAAAAACCAATGGTTCTAGAAGCAATTGAAGCTGGAGCAAAAGACTTTATAGTTAAACCTATCAAACCAGAGAAAGTAAATGAAACATTAGATAAGTTACTTTAATTGCAGAATAGTGTAGAAATAATAATTTTGTCAACAGTTAATCTTCGATCTGTGGTGAGGATTAACTGTTTTTTTACTGAAGGAACTTTAATTTTTTTGTTGAAGTTTAGTATATGAGCCATTAGGTAATAAATCATTAAGTTAAATACTTATTATTATTATAATTTATGGAAATAATAATATTAGAAATTATACTTGAGGAGGAATTTTATGTCTAATAAAGCAATTAAGGCAGTAATTGAGGGTCGGTTACAAGGAGTTGGTTATCGAGCTTTTGCTCAGCAACAAGCTACTAGATTGGGAATCAAAGGTTATGTTAAGAATGCTGGTGGAAATAAAGTGGAGGTAATTGGTGAAGGAACTGAAGATAGTTTAAATAAGTTAATTGATCATTTAAAAGAAGGAACTAACAGATCAGAAGTAGATGGTTTTGATGTGGAATGGATAGAGCCAGAAGAAGATTTCTTTAGATTTAGTATTAAGTATTAAGGCTATGGAGGAGATAGAATGGGGCTGTTATCTAAGCTTAAGAAACTTTTAGATCTAGGACCTAAAAAAGAAGAGCTTAAAGTACAAGTTACATGTGATCATTGTGGCCAAGAATTAGATTCAATATTTCGAAAAAATTATGATCTTCAACCTTCTTATGGATCAGAAACTTATGAGTATTTGGTTAATAAAGAATTAGTTTGTCCTGGATGTTATAAGTCTCTTAATTTAAAATTAGAACTTGATAGTAGTTTAGGGGTACTTAAGAGTCAACTTCAAGGTGGAGAGTTGACATTAGAAAGTGAACAATAAGCTATGAAATTAAGTACTGGGAGGAAGTTGAGATGACTATAGCTAATTATTTAACTTTGACTCGAATTTTCCTTCTCCCTTTTTTTCTATTCTTTTTTTTCTGGAATATAAAATATCATTATTTAATTGCTGGAATTATATTTATTTTTTCTAGTTTAACAGATTTATTTGATGGATATATTGCTCGTAAATTTAATCAAGTTTCAGCGTTAGGGAGGATTCTTGATCCTTTAGCAGATAAGTTAACATTTATTGCAGTATTTATAGCTTTAGCAATTAAAGGGATTATTCCTATGATTGTTATTGGAATAATTTTATTTAGAGAACTAATTATTTTATTTGGATCAATTTATCTTTATTATCAGAGTAGTGATATTATCAGTCCTAGCAAGACAGGTAAAACTGCTACTTTTTTACTTTATATAACTGCAGCTGCTTATATCTGGAATTTATCCTTTTTAAAGCCAGCAGTTTTTATAGCAATTGGATTAGCATTTGTCTCTGGAATACGGTATTGTTTAGAAGGTTATGATAAATATTTTAATAAGCAAAGATATGATTTCCTATTCTTTTAATGATAGGTCTATTATAGATCCAGTCAGAAGTAGAAATATCTGGATTATAATAGAATAAAGCGCCTTCAGTAGGATCTGCTCCTTGTAATGCTATAAAAGCTGCTTGATATGATTCGTAGTCAGGTGACAGGTTAATTTGGCCATCACTGACTGCTGTAAAGGCAGCTGGTTGATAGATAACTCTGGCAATTCTATTGGGAAATTTATCACTTTTTAGGCGATTAATCACTACTGCTCCAACGGCTATTTTACCAGTAAAAGTTTCACCTCTAGCTTCAGCATGAATAATCTTTGCTAATAAGTCTAGTTGTGATGATTTATTAGAAATTGAAAATGCTTGTTGGCTTGATTGAGCATAACAAGGAGTAACAGTTAATAATAAAGCTAATATTAAAAGCAAAGTTAGCGATTTATGGTTCATAGTATCACCTCGCTTTGTTATTCTCTATTATGGGTCAAAAGTAGCTAGGTATACAGATAAATTAGTAGAAGGAGTGGGAAATTATGTCTAATTTAAAATCTGCTTTAAAACAAGATACATATGCTGTTGTTGGTGCTTCTCAGAATAAAACTAAGTACGGATATAAAGTTTTTAAATTTCTAAAAGAGAAGGGATTAACAGTTTATCCAGTTAACCCTTCGGTTAAAGAAGTTGCAGGAGTAAAATGTTATCCTAAATTGGCATCTATCTCTGAAGAAATTGATGTAGTTGTTTCTATTGTACCTCCACAGATAAGTAAAAAGATAGCAAGAGAAGTAGCTGAATTAGATATTTCTTATTTTTGGATGCAGCCAGGAGCAGAATTTGAATCTGCAAAGGAGTTTTGTGAGAAACTAGGTTTGAAATCAATTATTGATGAGTGTATTATGGTCGAGATGAATAAATAAAATCTAAGAGGAATCAAACACCAGCAATTGCTGGTGTTTTTTTATTCTATATTAATTAAATTTTTAGATGAATTATATAAGTTAGTAGTGCATATAAGGTGTTAGTGGCTAATAATCAGTGACAAATATAAGCAACTAAGAGATTAGTGATTTATTATTAATTATCTTAGATAATCGAATTTTAATAGTTATTTTTTTGTTTTTTATTGAGTATAAATAGATTGAAGCAGAGGATTTAAAATAAACAAATTAGATTTAGCTATTTTTTCAAGTCCTCATGGATTTGCTTCGGGAGGGATAGTAATGTTTTGGGTTAAAGATAAAATTGTGTTAAGTATGTCAGCAGTAAGATTTATTTCAGGAATGATTGAGTTATTGGCAGCTGCTTTAATATTTAAGTTTAATTCTCGAGTAGCTGCTTTTCAAATCAATTCTTTTTTAGCTTTAGTAGGACCAATGGTTATGGTCTTAGCGACTAGTATAGGTTTAATAGGCTTGGCTAGTAAGTTTTCTTTATTACAGATGGTAGTCATTATTTTGGGAGTAATTCTTATTTTTGTAGGGATGAAATTATAAGTAGACAAGGAGTGGTTAAGTGATTACAGAAGATGATAAAGGATGGGATTTAGATGATTTTGAATTTCCATTAGTAGGCAGAGAAGAAAAGCCTAGAACACATGGTTTGACTATGATTTTAGATAAGGGATTAGGCTTAAGAGAAACTAAGGACTTATTAGAGATTGCTACTAGTTATATTGATTTTTGGAAATTAAGTTTTGGAACTTCTGCTTTATATCCTAAAGAAATATTAAAGAAGAAGATTAATTTGATTAAATCTTATGAAGTTGAGGTTTATCCTGGGGGTACATTTTTAGAGGTTGCAGTTAATCAAAATCAGACTAATCAGTATTTGCAAGAAGCTAAAACACTGGGATTTACAGCAGTAGAAGTTTCAGATGGAACAATTAGTTTATCTACTAATTTAAGGTCTAATATTATTAAGCAGGCTAAAGATTTAGGATTTAAGGTCTTAACAGAGATTGGTAAGAAGGATAAAAGTAAAGACTTTAAAGTTAATCAGATGGTTAAGCAATTAAAGAGGGATTTAACTGATGGAGCAGATAAAGTAATTGTAGAAGCCAGAGAATCTGGAACTGGTGTGTCAATTTATGATCAGCAAGGTAAAGCTGATGAATTTAGTCTTAAAAAGATATTATTAGAGGCTCCTAATCATAATGATATTATCTGGGAGACTCCTTTAAAAAAGCAACAGGTTTATTTTATTAATCTACTAGGGAATAATGTTAACTTAGGTAATATAGCTCCTAAAGAGATTTTAGCTGTCGAATCATTGCGCAATGGATTACGTGGTGATACCTTTAAGACAGTACTACAAGAGGATACAGGAGAAGATTTATTTATTGAAGTAGATTTATAAACAAATTGACAATTATTACTAAAAGTTTTACAATAAAAATAAAGCTACATATTATCTATAAAATTGGGGTGGATAAGATGAAATTAGATGTTATATTTACTGCAGATAAAATTATACAAGAGAAGATAGAAGGAAAGACAGCAGTAGTAATAGATGTTTTAAGGGCAACTAGTACTATTGTCACAGCATTAGCTAATGGTTGTGACCAATTATTACCTGTAGTTAGTATTACAGAAGCTAAAGAATTAGCTAGTAAATTAAATAAAAGTTATCTAGTAGCAGGGGAGAGAGGTGGTATTAAGATAGATGAGTTTGATTTAGGTAATTCTCCTTGTGATTATAAAAGAGATAAAATAAAAGATAAGACTATTGTTTTGACTACTACAAATGGAACAAGATGTTTTGATAAGTTAAATTTAGCACAAGAAGTTATAATTGCTTCTTTGTTAAATTTAAAATCTGTAGTTGCCCAATTGACTCAGGAAGAAGAGATAGTTTTTTGTTGTGCTGGGGTACAAGGAGAGTTTGCTCTAGATGATTTTCTTACGGCAGGTAAAGCAATAGCTGATTTAACTACTAATAAACAGGTTGAATTAAGTGATAGTGCGCAGACAGCTTATGATTTTTATCGTTATAATCAAACTCGAGTATTAGATGTACTTAAAGGTTCAGCTAGTGGTCAAAATCTGATTAGGTTAGACAAAGAAGAAGATATTGAATTTATAGCTAGTGAAAATGATCTTAATATAGTACCAATCTATCAAAATAATAAGATTAAAATTAAATAAAACTACTATTTTATTGCCGGGCTAGCCCGGCAATTTTTTTATTTTTAAAAGTATGAATAGAATTATTATCTAATGAAAACCTAAGAAAATAGGAGTGGGAGGTGATAGTGGCTATGTTAAATAAACTATTTAATTATTTGAAACTAAAACTTATGAATGTAGAAGGAAAGAAACACTTTAGTAATAAAGAGAAAAAAAAGATTCCTCAGTCAATTAAACTTATTGAGGAGAAAGTAGAAGATATTTTTTCAGACAGTAATGACTTTATTTTACGTAAGTTTAGTATAGGAGAAGATTCTAAAGTAAAGTTGATGATTACTTATTTTGATGGCTTAGTTGATAAAAAATTAGTTAGTAGTGATATTTTAAAACCACTAATGGTAGAGTCTAGAATGACAGATTTAGACAAGCAGTTAAATCAATCTACTGTAATAAATATACTACAAGAAAACTTACTTAGTGTAGGTGAAGTTGAAGAAGTTAAAGACTTTAAAGAAGCAATTAATGCAATTTTATCTGGTGATACTATTATTTATATAGATGGTAGAAAGACTGCATTAAGAATAGGAACAAGAGGTTGGGAGAGTCGAGGAGTAGAGGAGCCAGATACTGAATCTGTTGTCCGCGGGCCAAGGGCTGGTTTTACCGAGACGTTGCGGACTAATACAGCTCTTCTTCGCCGAAAGGTAAAGAGTCCTAAACTTAAATTAGAGATGATGACTTTAGGAGAATATACTAATACAGATATCTGTATCTGTTATATTAAGGGGTTGGCCCATAACGATATTGTTGAGACTATTAAGCGGAGATTGAGACGAATTAAGACAGATAGTATCTTAGAGTCGGGATATATTGAAGAATTTATAGAAGATGCTCCCTATTCTATCTTCCCCACATTAGGAAATACTGAGAAACCAGATGTAGTTGCTGGTAGAATTTTGGAGGGAAGGGTGGCTATTTTATGTGATGGAACGCCTTTTGCTTTGACAGCACCTCGTTTATTTATTGAAAATTTTCAGTCTAGTGAAGATTATTATACCAGATCTTTCTTTGCTACTTCAGTTCGTTTGTTTAGAGGCTTAGCTGCAATATTGACTACTATCTTACCTGCTTTTTATGTGGCTACTGTTAATTTCCACCAAGATTTAATTCCTTTTAAATTATTATTAACAATTACTGCTTCTAGAGAAGGAATTCCTTTTTCTGCTTTTATGGAAACTTTTTTAATGAGTCTGACCTATGAATTATTACGAGAAGCAGGTGTTAGAATGCCGCGACCTATTGGACAAGCAGTTAGTATTGTAGGTGGTTTGGTTTTAGGGCAAGCTGCTGTTGATGCAGGGGTTGCTAGTAATCCAGTAATAATGATAACTGCTCTAACAGCTATTGCTAGTTTTATATTACCTTCTTTAAGAGGTACTTTACCAATAATTCGTATGTTAATACTTATTGCTGCTAATATTTTAGGTTTTATGGGGATAGCGTTAGTAATAGTAGCCTTCTTTATCCACCTCTGTGCTATTAGATCTTTTGGTGTACCTTATTTAGCTCCTTTGTCACCTGTCAATGGAATGGATTTAAAGGATACTTTTATTAGAGTTCCTCTGTGGATTATGTGGACTAGGCCAACCTCTTTAATTAAAGAGAAGATGGGTAAGGCAGAGTATAGAATGAAAGTTGATATTAGAACGAAAGAGGATTGAAAAATGAAACAGAAATTAATTTTAGTAGTAATCTGTTCTTTAGTATTAACATCTCTATCAGGTTGCTGGGATAATAAAGATCTGACTAGGATGAGTATTGTAACAGCAGTAGGACTTGATCAGGCTAAGAATGATAAAATAGAGGTTACTGTTCAATTGGTTAAAGCTAATGCTATAGAGTCTAGACAACAAGGTAGCCAAGAACAAGCTTTCTGGACTTATTCTGTTACTGGAGAGACTGTATTTTCAGCAGTTAGAAATTTAAATAATACAATAAACAGAAAGCCTTTCTGGAGCCATCTGCAGTTGATAGTAATTGGAAAAGAGTTGGCCCAAGAAGGGATGATGGAAGTACTTGATTTTTTTGAAAGAGATCATGAATTGACCCATAAAGCAAATCTAATGATAAGTAAAGATATAACAGCTAAGCGAGTACTTAAAGCAGAGAGTAAGCTTGAAAGCCTTCCAGCTCTTCACTTATCGGATATATTAGCTAATCAGGCAGCTTTGGCAAAAATAAAACAAGTACGTTTAATTGACTTACTAAAAGTTTTAAATAGTCCAGCCTTTTCTCCTACAATTGGGATGGTTGAAGTTGGTCAAGAAGTAAAGAATAAAAAAAGAATTGGGATAAAGGATTTAAAGGTTCATGGCGTAGCTGTCTTTAAGAGAGATAGATTAACTGGCTGGTTAGATTCTATAGAAACTAGAGGTCTTCTCTTTGTTCAGAATAAAGTAAAGAGTGGAATTATCAATATCTCTAATCCTTTAGAGAAAGATAAAAAAGTCGCTATGGAAATTGTTCGTTCTAATAGTAAATTAGATGTTAAGTTAAAGGATGATAAACCTACTCTTATAGTAGAGGTTAAAGCAGAAGGAAAATTAGGAGGCCAACAAGGTAGAGGTAATTTAACTAATCCAGCCATGATTGATAAGTTAGAACAGAAAGTAGAAGATATAATTAAACAGAATATTCGTCAGGTGATTAAGTTGGCCCAAAGAAAATATCATAGTGATTTATTTGGTTTTTCTCAGATAGTACATAGAAAATATATAGATTATTGGCATCGAGTAAAGAATGATTGGAGTATTGTTTTTAGTCAAGCTCCAATTAAGATAAAAGTAACCTGGAAGACTAGAAATTCAGGTTTAATCAAGAAAAAGGTTAGACCTAAATAAATAGGAAAAGAGAGGTTGATTATGATATTAGTAGGATTAATTATAAGTTCTATTATTATTATCTTAATTGATCTACCTAGATTATTAAAGAAGGATCAGAGAATTAGAGTAGTATCTCTTTATTTTTTTCTATTGGCTACTGGATTTATTATTAGTCTATTACAGATAATTGATGAATCTCCTACTAACCCAACTGTTATTACTAGAAAAATAGTTAGATCAATTTTAGGAGGATAAATTATGGATGATGTCAGGATTTCTAACCTCCAATTAGGTCTGTTAATTAGTGGGTTTGTTTTTGGGACTTCAGTTGTTATCAATGTATTAGGGAATGCTCAACAGGATGCATGGTTAGCTTATTTGATAGCTTGGAGTGGTGGTTTTGTTCTAATGGGATTGTATGTTACAATAGCTAATTTACATACTGATAAAACCTTAATAAAAATCTTGCAAGTAACTTTTGGGAGATACTTAGGAAGTATAGTGGCGGTTTCATACATCTGGTATTTTATTCATTTAGCAGCCATTGTTTTAAGAGATATTGGAGAATATTCAACATCAATTGTTTATCCTGAAACTCCACTTATTTTCATTATTATTGTTTTATCTTTGCTTATTGCTTATGCTACTAGAAGTGGTTTAGAGGTTATAGCCAGAATGAGTGAACTTTTTATTCCTATATCAGCATTTTTATCTATTTTAACCCTAGTATTATTAATTCCTTTATATAATATTAATAATCTTTTTCCTGTGTTAGAGTATGGTTGGATACCTGTTTTAGAGACATCCTTTTCATCTTTAGCCTTTCCTTTTGGAGAGTTAGTTGTTTTTTTAATGATATTTCCTTTTGTTAATAATAAAAAAAATTTATTAAAGACCACCTATCTATCTATTATAATTATGGGCTTTATTTTATTTTTATTAATTTTAGCTGAAATAGTTGTTTTAGGATCAGATATGTTTGCTAGGACCACCTTTCCTTTTGCTATAGCTACAAAATTAGTCCCTTATTTAGATATTGATTCCTTAATTAATGTAGCTTTATTAATTGGTGGTGTAGCTAAGATTATCATCTGTTCTTATGGAGCTGTAATGGGAATTGCTCAATTAGTTAATTTACAAGATTATAAACCTTATGTACTGCCTATGATGACAATAATAGCTACAATATCAATCTGGATTTATGATAACATATTTGTAATGGTTAAATGGAGTAAAGATATTTATCCTTACTATGTACTTCCTTTTCAGATAATTATTCCTTGTTTAATACTTATCATTTCTTATATTAAAGAATAAATGATCTGCTAATACATAAATTTAGTATAGTAATTAATTTTTTTATAATTAGTTTTAAGTTGATTTAGATTGGAGGTAGATTCTTGCGTGTAAAAAGAATAATTTTACTAATTTTAGTTATCTTATTACTTTCTTCTGTTGTGTTAGCAGTTGATAAATTTCCTTGTGGTTCTTTAAAATATCGTCCTATATCATTACAGTCACCACCTATGATAGGAGATGATATCTGGGAGTTACAGAGGGAACTGAAACAGTTAGGATTTTATAAAGGAGAATTGAATTCAACTTATGATAGTGATACCTATTTAGCAGTTAAGAAGTTCCAATATCAACATCAATCTTCAGCAACAGGTGTTGTAACTAGAGGTACTTGGCTAGATTTAGCTAAGGCATTGGATAAAGAATCATTTATAAAAGCTAGTGGAAAAGATTTATCTTCTCCAACAGGAGAAATTACTCTTTTAGTAGATGGTTATAAAAGGCAGCTTAAAGTATTTTCAGATGGAGAATTATACCATACCTTTTCAGTAGCTATAGGTAAAACTTCTACTAGGTCACCAATTGGAGAATGGGCAATTATACGTAAGGATGCTCACTGGGGTGGTGGGTTTGGTGCAAGGTGGATGGGACTAAATGTACCTTGGGGTAAATATGGTATTCATGGAACTAATAAACCAGGTTCAATTGGTAGAGCAGCTAGTCATGGTTGTATTCGGATGTATAATCGTGATGTGAAGATTCTATATTCTTGGGTTGAAGTTGGTACGCGAGTTAAGATTATAGGTAGAAGGGATCCTATTGAGATAACTCATGATCTTCGTTCAGGGCAGACTGGAAAAGATGTTTTATTGTTACAAGAAAAATTAAGAGAGTATGGTTTCCAACCAGGTTATACTGACGGTAGATTTGGTACTTCTACTAAAGAGGCTATGCAGGAGTTAAAGTATCTTTATGGCCTGCAAGATGATTTAGTAGCAGACAAGAATATATTTTATATTCTTGATTTAAAATGAGAAGGGAGCAGACTTAATTGTGTTTGAAAATTCAAAAGTGAAAAAATGGTTACTTTTTATTGGAGGATTTCTGCTGATTTTTTCAATTAGTGCCGGAGTAACCTATTATTTTAAATTTTATCATCAATCTGGTTTTAGTATAGATCCTCAAGTTGAAATAGACTCTGAAAATGAGTATCAGATTACTTATTGGGACTATCCATTATTTATCGGGCAAGATAATAAGTATCATAAGTTTTTACAGAAATCGATAGCTGAATTTAATAATCGTTATCCTAATATAAATATTAATTATAAGTTATTATCCTTTTTAAAAGGTCGTAAAAAATTAAATCAAGCTTTAGAAATTGGCAGTCCTCCAGATATTTATCATGGAGTCTTTGGTAGAAAGTTAATAGATTCCAAACTACAGATTCCAGTTAGTTTATTTTTATCACAAGAGAAGAAAGCTAATTATAGTTCATTGGCTAAGAATGCTTTTTCATATCAAGAACAGATTTGGGGATTACCTAATTGGTTACTACCAGAAGTTTGGGTTGGTAATAAGAGTTTATTGACCAAAGGAGATTTAGATGTGAAAGGGATTACTAGACAGGGGTGGACAATAGATCAGTTATTAGAAGTAGTTACAAAACTCAAAGAGTTAGATAAAGATAACAATATAATATTTAATCCTTATAATGGAAGATTACTACAACAATTATTGACTATAAGGGGAAGGGATAATTTAGTTTCTCAAGAGAAGACATTAGCTATTACTACTGAGGATTTAGAGAGTATCTTTCAAATGTTGGATAAACTACAAGAAAAGAATGCTTTTCCGCGTAATAAAGCTAAAATGAATAAGAGATTATTATCCAATCTATGGGCCAACAAGGCAGGAATAATAGCTCCAGTTAATATGTGGCTCTTAAATAGTCTTTATCAACAGAGCAAGAACCAACAGGTAAGATTGACTTTATTACCTATTCCAACTTTTGATTCTTCCAAAAGAGAGGTCCCTATTTCTGTTACTGGGTTACTTCTCTTTAGACAAGAAGAGTATCAAGGTGATGATCATACTAAGGCTGTTTATAAATTTGCTAAATTCATGAATCAACAACAGAGCTTATATATAAGTAAGAAGTTAAATGTAGTACCAGCTTATTTACCATTACAGTCTACTTGGCAGAAAGAAGTAAAACTAAAGACAGATATTAAAGAGCAACTTATGACTTATATAAGCAGGGGGAACAGTAGAAAGTTGACTGGCTTTGCTAATGAGAAGTTGGAACTTAAATTAAGAGAGAAACTGGCAGATAATTATCAAAATTATTGGTTAAATGACCCATCTAGTCAGGAAGTGGTAGATAGTATTTGGGAAGATTCTCAGCAAATTATAGAGAATAATACTGAACAAGAAGAAAAAGCGGAAGGGGAGTAAGTCTAACTTCCGCTTTATCCATTTTGAGTTGTCAGATATTCTTCTAAAGTCAAGTTATTAGAACTAATTTTTAGGGCATGTTTCTGTCCTACATAGCGAAGGTGCCATGGTTCATATTGATAACCAGTAATTTCTGTTTTATCTTGTGGGTAACGAATAATAAATCCATACTTGGCAGCATTTTCAGCCAACCATTTTCCTGCTTTAGTCTTTCCTAAATCTTCTACTAAGCGGTAGTTAACACTAGGACTAGAGACATCAATAGCTAGCCCAGTCTGATGTTCACTTTCTCCTGGTTGAGCACTAGTCTTATTTGCTTCTTTTCTTCCTTTTCGTCTAACATTATAATTAAAGATACTTTTTTGACGCTGATATGATCGATATCCAGAGACACCAGCAAGCTTGATATTCTCTTTTTTTGCTTGGGTAAATAGTTGTTCAAGTGCTTTTGCTACTATTGGTTTAACTTGTTTTTTAGGTACATCTTCTTTATAAGGAAAAGGAATATCAGGGATTGTTAGATCAGCTGGTGTAAAACTAGCTGGTAGTGCTCGTTCTTTATTGACTAGAACTAAGTTACTAGTTGGTTGAGTAATAACTGCTTGTCCATCTTCAGTTTTTTTAGCTGGGCCAACAGTTGGACCATTAGGGGTATTTGTATCAGGTTTGCTTTTTTCTTTTTCAGTATCTAATGGATCATCAATTAAGTTATCTTTTGATTTATTAACTCTATTATCTATTTTATTTTCTGGATTAGTCTGTCGAGGTTGAGATATTAACTTATCAATAGCAAAAATTTCTATTCCAGAATAACTGGTTAATAGTAATAATAGAATAAAGATCAAGAACTTTCTTTTCATAGTATCCCTCCTTTGTTAGTTGTCTAAAGTCAATTATAACTAATATCTGTTATATATTTCAATCTATAGTTTATAACTTTAATGACAATTATAGGGTAGAATAGTTATTCTATTTTAAGTTGGAAAGACATATGTTTTAATTAAATAGAATTAGCTTCTTGGACAAAGGAGTGATTTAATGTTTGAAAGTTATCTATTGTTAGCTTTTATATTGGCTTTAGGTCTGCTAGCAGGTTCTAATCTATTGGTAATAGCTAGTACTATTTTAGGATTACTTAAGTTAGTTAGACTCAATTGGATTTTGAATATATTAGATGGTCGAGGAATAAAGTTAGGGTTGTTATTTCTACTAATGGCTGTTTTATCACCTCTGGCTAGTGGTAAATTAGGTGTTAAAGATATTATGAATAGTTATAAATCATTATTAGGTGTATTTGCTTTAATAAGTGGTATTTTAGCAACTCAGGTAGTAGGATTAGGAATTGATCTGTTAGATAGTGATCCTGAATTGGTAGTAGGGATGTTATTAGGCTCAATTGTAGGAGTGGTATTTTTTAATGGTGTTCCAGTTGGCCCGTTATTAGCAGGAGGACTAACTGCAATATTCTATCGTATCTATTCGTTGTTACTTGGCTAATTAGTATCTAGTTAAGTAAATTTATCTTTTATTAGTGGAGTTTTGTTGATATTGAGTGGCAGTTTTATAATTAAAAAAAGGACAAGGAGGAGTTTATATGTGGTGGATAGTAACTATTTTAATGGTTGTTTTTATTTTATTATGGATTGGGCGACCTAAACAAGGTTCTAATCTTAATCTATTTGATACTTATAGTCGTTATTTAAGTAAATATCGAGACGTAAATAAAAAAGAAAAGAGAAAAGAGGATTAACCCTCTTTTCATTCTTGGGCCAAAAGTACATCTTCTTTGACTAAGAAGTAAGTGAGCAAGGATACAATTAAAGCAATAGCTGCGGCTGTTATAAACATTACTGTTGTACTAATTTCATTTAATAGACTAAAGGTAGGAGGGCCAAAGGCTACACCTATGAATCGTGAGCTACCATATATAGAGGTAATTCCACCTCGGTGGGTACTAGCGGCTGTGCTAGTTACTAATGTATTAAGAGCAGGTAATACTAATCCATTGCCAATACCTAATACTCCAATTAGAACTAAATAGAGAACTAAGCCATCTAAGAAAGGAAGAATTGTTAAAGAGATAGCAACAATAATTAATCCTAAAGACATTGAGTGTTTAAAATATTTGCCCTTTTTCTTTAAATAGAGTCCTGAAAGATAAGAGCTAGTTGCCATAAAGAGGATAGGTAATGAAATTAGTAATCCTTTTTTGACTCCTTTAACATTATATTTAGTTTCAAACAAGTCTGAAATAAAGGATAAGACTCCAAATAGAATAAATAAGACTGTTACTCCAGCTAATAGGCTAAAGAAAAGAGGAACTCCTTTTTTCGAGAAGATATCTTTAATCTGTGATAGATAATTGATTAAGCCTTCATCTTTAGTATTGCCATCTGGTTCTTCTACTAGAAAATAGACTCCTAAGACAATAGGAATAGATAAAAAAGCATAAGAAAAGAAGAGAGCATGCCAGACTATTAAAGCTATAGCAGCACCTAGTAAAGGACTAAGAACTTTTCCTATTCCATTAGCTGATTCAACTATTCCTAAAGCTTCACTTCTTTCTTCTGACTGAAATATATCACCAACTAAAGCAATAACAATAGGGTAAGTTCCTGCAGCCCCAATTCCCTGGATAATTCGACCAAGTAATATGATATAGTAGCCTTTCTTGCCTAGTATTACAGCTGTAATTCCAGACACTACACCTCCTAATCCATAAGTAATTAAGGAAGGGATTAAAACGGTCTTTCGTCCATATCGATCAGATAAATAACCTAAAAAAGGAATAGCCAATCCTGCCGAAGCAGAAAAAAGAGTAATCATTAAGCCGACTTGAAACTGATTGATTCCTAAAGCTGATTTTATCTTTGGAAATTCTGGAATTAACATTGAATTACCTAGGACCATTAAAAAAGGTACTGTAGCAAAGATACCTACCATCATTTTATATTTTCTTTCCATATAATTCTGTCTGATTGCAGAAACCAATTAAAGAACAAGTTTAAATAACAGATAGAGCTAGTTTCTGCTCAGACTCCTCCTTTCTTTTTTATTAATACTGACTTTTTATGATTGATAATTTACTCCATAACCTCCCTCAGGAAACTGCCAAGCAATATTTTCGTAGGGACAACCATAAGGGCAGGCCATACATTCAACGCATCGAGCATAATTCACTTTAATTTTATTAGTCTCTCCATCCCAAGAATAGACTCTAGTAGGACAATAGTAGGTACAAGGTTTATTTTCGCATTCAGTTAAGCAGACTTGGGGATTTTTAATATGAATATGTGATTTATCATCAACTTTGATTGTTACATATTTTAGTGGTGCTTCTTCACTTTTTAAGAAATTAGCCATTAGAATACCCCCCAATCCTTCCAACCATAGTAGATATCTTTAACTGTCTTTTTAAAAGATTGCATATTAAAAATCTCTTTTTTTATTTCTTGCATCTTTTTTTTGCTAGGTTCTAAGCCTACTTTAAAGAAACGGTAAGCAGCATCATTAGCAGCTTTAGCAAGTAAAAAATCAGAATCAGGGTGTAGTTTGTAATATTTTTCTGCTGTTTTACTCCCTTCTATATTCTTCATAAAGAAACTATTCATTATACGCTTATGGTAACCTTTAAGAATTTGAGAGGTAAATTCTTGAGCTGCTCTAGCTTGAGATATAGTTTCGGCAGCATATAAACCAGTGAGCATAGCTAAATCACTACCTCTGCGACCACTGATCATCATTGCAGCATCACCAATTACTAGGATACCATCATCATAGAGAGTAGGTAATTTTTCATAGCCACCTTTAGGAATAATATGTGCTTTATAGGCTATAGGTTTAGCTCCTTCAATCATTCTGTGTACTAATGGATGAGATTTAAAATGTTCTAACATCTGATAAGGGCTGACTCCTTTACTATTAATCTGATTCAAATAACCACCGACAATTAAAGAAATAGATTCCTTATTGGTCCAGATGCCACCTTTACCAACAACACTGGAAGTAGGATAACCAATCATACCAATATTGGCTCCCTCGCCAGGTTCTAAGTTAAAGCGGGATTCTATTTTTTTAGCTGGTAAGGCCAACTCTTCCTTAACATAGAGAGTCATACTAGAGGATTCTAACTTTCCTCTGAGACCTGCTTTTTTAGTTAGAATAGCATTGGCTCCTTCTGCTAGAACAACGACATTGGCCCTGATAGTTTCTCCATTATCCAATTTAACTCCATCTACTTTCTTCTTTAATAGACCTATTTTATGATAGACTAAGTCAGTAACTAGAGTACTAGTTATTAGGTTAGCTCCTTCATTAGCTGCCTTGTAGGCCAACCATTTATCAAATTTGCTTCTAATAGCTGAGAATTTATTATAGGGAGGTTCTTTAAATCTTAATCCTGTAAATCCAACTTTGACTGCTGAATCTTTATCCATCATCCATAATTCATCAGTAACTAATGGTCGTTCTAAAGGAGCTTCTTCCCAGAAGGCTGGTATGATTTCAGCAGTTGGTTCACGATAAATATTTCCGCCAAACATGTTCTTGCTACCAGGTTCTTCTCCTCTTTCGATTAATGCTACAGATAGATCATCTTCTGCTAATTTAAGTGCAGCACTAGCACCAGCTGGGCCAGCGCCAACGACTATAGCATCATAACGATCATGTCCCATTTTGCCACCTCGCTTATAAACTGACATTTTAGATTACTATATATAGTGTGAGTAATTACCTTCTTTTTATGTTGACATTATTTGTATAAAATTATCTTCCCGGCGATAAAATATAAATTGAGATTAACTATCAATATTTTGAGGAGGACTAGTATGCAAGATAGTGAATTGTTATTAAAGTTAAACTGGTTTTATTTCTTAGAGATTAATCAATACCAGCTGTATAAGAAACAGTATAAAAGAAGTAAAGATGACTATATCAAGAAAGTATTAGATAAATTTGCTTCAACAGAAAAAACACATATAAACTTTTTTAAGCAAGAAATTGAAAGGCTAGGTGGTAAACCTACTGCAGTAGGAGCTGATTTAGGCTTATTATTTGGTGCAGCAGCAGGTAACTTAACCTCTTTAACAGGAACAGTAAATTTATTTCGTATTAATTTAGCTTTGGAACGTAGAGCAATCAAAGATTATAGAAAGCTAATTCAGCAATCTAAATCTAAAAGGCTTAAGAAAAAGTTATGGAGTAATTTAATAGAAGAAGATATGCATCATAGTTGGTTTGCTCATCAGAAGAAGGAGTTTAAAGATCAGAAGAAGTCAAATCAGAATATATCAGAAAGTTAGTAAAATCATCCTGGTATACTATCAGGAGGTAAAAAAATGTTTAACTTTTTACGTAGATATGTTCATAAAATTAAGACGGAACTTAATAGCAAAACGTTGCGGCGATTATTGATAATTGTAATTACAGTCCTTCCTATTAGCGCAGGGGGGATTTTAGTAGTAGAAAAAGGAGTCTACTTTCAAAGTTTTGGTGATGCTTTATGGTGGGCAATTGTAACAGCTACTACTGTTGGCTATGGAGATATGTATCCGCAGACTTTTTCAGGTAGACTAATAGCTATTTTAGTTATGATGCTTGGAATTGGTACCTTTGGTGGTATTACAGCTAAGTTAGCAGATATCTTTATTGAAACTAAGCGGAGAAAGGAGTTTGGTGAAGTGCCAGCTAGATATGAAGAACACCTTATAGTTTGTGGTTGGAACCCTAAAGTAAGAGATATAATTAGACATATTATTAATGAAAATTTGGAACAACAGATTGTTTTAGTAGCTGATATTGAAAGAGATCCTTTCCCCGATCAGAATTCAATTCATTTTGTAAAAGGGGTTATGGATAATGAAGATATACTTAAGAAAGCAGGGGTTATGAAAGCTAGAGCAGCTATTGTACTTAATCGAGAACAGAATGATGCTAAAACAGTATTAACAGTTTTAAATATTGAAAATCTGAATCCTAAAATTTATACGGTAGCAGAGATTAGTGATAGTAAGAATAAGGTACATCTTAAAAATGCTAATGTTGATGAGATTATAGTTGAGAATGCTATTAGTAGTCAATTGTTAGTTAGATCAGCTTTATATAGTGGTACTTCAAAAGTGGTTGAGGAATTATTGTCTAATGAAAGTGGAAATCAACTTTATATGTTAAATATTAGAAAAGAAGATATAGGAGAGACTTTTTTCAATATTTTTACTAAGTATAAAGAGAAGGATGGGTTAATCCTAATTGGACTTAAACGAGGAGATGAAATTATAACCAATCCTGATAATAATGAACAAGTAAGAGAGAATGATAAACTAATTTATATTGCTCAAAAAAGATATGGTGCCTGTTAGATAATTTTTTGAAATAATATTATCGAAATCCCCTTAAGAGAAATATAATGTGATTAAGAAAGGGGGGAGCAGAGTGGTAGGGTCTGAATTAGCTCCAGCTGATTTAAAGAGAAGATGTGATTTAAGCCAATTAGATTTTGAGACGACGGCTGAGTTAGAACCTGCTGTTACTGCTTTAGGGGCTAAGCGGGCATTAGAAGCAATTGACTTTGGATTGCAGGTGAACCAGAAAGGTTACAATATTTTTGCTCTTAATTTCTGTGGTACTGAGGAACGAGAGTATCTTACGTCTTTAATCAAAGAAGAGGCAGAGACAGAAGAGATACCTGATGATTTATGTTATGTTCATAATTTTCAAGCTCCTAATGAACCCCAGGCTTTAAGATTGCCAGCAGGTCTAGGGATAGAGTTTAAAGAAGATTTAGATGAATTATTGACTAATCTTAAGCAAGAACTTGAACAGATATTTTCTAGTAAAGAATATTCTCAGCAAAAGAATCAATTACAGAATCGATATAAAAGTCAAAGTAATCTTTTATGGAGTCAATTAGAGGCAGAAGTAGAAGAGTTAGGTTTTATTTTAGAGCAAGAAGAAGAAGGCTTTGCTATTATTCCTTTATCAGAAGATGGAAACCCTATGAGCGAAGAAGGTTATAGACAATTATCTATTGAAGAGCGGGAAGATATTCAGGAGTTTACTCAAGTAATCCAAGAAAAGATAGATGAAGTATTAGAGAAAGTTAAAGGGATTAAAGAAGAATATAAGACTGAAATAGAGAATTTAAAACAAGATTTGGCTTCAGAAATAGTTAGTAAGTATTTAGATCCTTTAGTTGATAGATATACAGAATTTAATGAAATTATCAATTATTTTGGAGATTTAGAGTCTGATATCCTAGATAATATAGATATATTTAGTGAAGATAAATCAGGGGCTGGTTTTTTATTATTAGATGAAGGAGAAGATCCAGAAGATAAATTTACAAGATATAAAGTTAATTTAGTAGTTGATAATAGCCAGCTAGATGGTGCTCCTGTAGTGGTAGAAACTAATCCTACCTATTATAATTTAGTAGGCAGAATTGAATATGATAGTCATGGAAATCAGATAAAGACTGATCTGCTTAATATTAAGTCTGGTGCCTTACAGCAAGCTAATGGAGGATATTTGATCTTAGATGCTAAGCAGTTGCTATCTAATTTTAAAGCTTGGGAAGTCTTAAAACGGGTACTTGAAACCAGTGAATTGAAGGTTGAAAATTTAGGTCAGGAATATGATAAATTTCCTTTAGTAACTTTAGAACCAGAGTCTATTTCTCTGGATGTTAAGGTTATTTTATTAGGCAGTACAGAGATTTATCGATTATTATATCAATATGATTCTGATTTTAAAGAATTATTTAAGATTAAGGCTGATTTTGATCAAGAGATGGAGTGGAACCAACAGAATAATTATCAGTTAGTCCAGTTTATTGCCCAGCAATGTCAAGATAAAAACTTACATCCGTTAGAACATAAAGCAGTAGAAGAAGTAATAGAATATATTGCGCGGGTAAAAGGAAATCAGACTAAGTTATCCACTAAATTCAATGTAATTACTGATCTATTATATGAGGCAGATGCTGTAGCTAAGTTAAATAATCAGGATATAATTACTAAAAAAGAGATAAAGAAGGCTTTAGATAAGCGAGATCAGAGATTAGGGCGTTATGAAGATAAATTACAGCAATTATATCAAGAAAATAAGATTTTAATTGATACTACAGGTAAAAAAATAGGTCAGATAAATGGTCTGTCAGTACTTGATTTAGGAGACTATCGTTTTGGGCGACCTAGTAAGATTACTGCTGCAGTCTATCGAGGCCAACAAGGAGTTATCGATATTGAGCGGGAAGTAAATTTAAGCGGTAAGATACATAGTAAAGGAGTATTTATATTAGCAGCTTACCTAGGAGAGAAGTTTGCACAAGATAACCCATTATCTTTATCAGCTAGTTTATGTTTTGAACAGATGTATTCTTCTATTGATGGAGATAGTGCATCAAGTGCTGAATTGTATGCTCTCTTATCTGCTTTAGCTGAAGTGCCTATCAGACAAGACTTGGCAGTAACAGGTTCTGTTAATCAACAAGGGGAGATACAACCAGTAGGAGGAGTAACAGAGAAGGTAGAAGGTTTCTTTAAAATATGTCAGGAAGATGGTTTGACTGATGACCAAGGTGTCTTAATTCCAGAACAGAATATATCTGATTTAATGTTAGATAATGAGATAGTAGAGGCAGTAGCGGAAGATAAATTTCATATTTATACTGCTAGTAATATCAAAGAAGGAATTGAGCTATTAACTGGTATGGAAGCTGATACAATTAATTCTTTAGTTCAAGATAAAGTCAACAGGTGGGCCAATGACGAACAGGATTAATTACTAAACCAGGCCACGTGGTCTGGTTTAATTTTATTGCAGAGAAGGGGGAGGGAGAGTGCTAAGTCAAAAAATCATCTTATTGATAGTGGGCCTCTCCTTAATATCTGGTATTGCTTTAGCTAGAGGATTTCAGTTAAAAGATAATGAAATAGTATACCAGAATTATAGTTTTTTGAAAGAAGTAGACGGAAGATCTCTTATCTCATTTATTTATTATGAATATAAAATAGTAATCTGGAGTTTTATTGGATTAATTTTGTTATTGGGATTGGCGATATTTATTTTACTATTGAATATAATTAAACGTAAGGATGTTGAAGAGAGGTTAAGAGATAGTAAGGAGCGGCTCAGATTGGCTATGTGGGGGACGAATCAGGGAATTTGGGATTGGAATTTAAAGACAGATGAAATTTATTTTAATTACCAGTGGGCAGATATGTTAGGTTATAAACCTCAAAACCTATCAGGTAAATTTAGTGACTTACAGCATCTTTTTTATCCTGGAGATATGAAACAGATGAGAGAAGAAATGGAGTCTCATTTAATAGGTGAAAAATCTATTTATGAAGTAGAGTGTAGAGTATTAACTAGGTCAGGTAAGTGGAAATGGATTCTGAGTCGAGGTAAAATAATTAGTAGAAATAGAGAGGGAGAGGCTTTACGGATTATTGGTACTCATCAGGATATTAGTCAGCGTAAAGAAGCAGAAAAGAAGATCAAGTATGTAAATAGCCATGATTATTTAACTGAGTTATATAATCGGCATGGGTATCAAGAAAAATTAGATCAATTAGATAAAGATGGTAAACTGCCTTTGAGTGTTATTATTGGTGATGTTAATGGATTAAAGGTAGTTAATGATGTCTTCGGTCATGATAGAGGAGATCAATTATTACAAGAGATAGCTACTATTCTGAAAAGTGTTACGCGAAAAAAAGATATTGTAGCACGTTGGGGAGGAGATGAATTTGGAGTTATTCTACCGACTACAACTAGTAAACAGGTTCAGAAGGTAATAGATAGAATTAATGAAGAATGTCAGACTTCTAGTTTTGAACCAATTAATCCTGATATAGCTTTAGGTCAGGCTACTAAAGAAAAAAGTGCAGAGGATTTAGAGGAGATAATCAATCAGGCTGAAAACAGAATGTATCAGAATAAGTTATCTTGTAAGAAGAATAGAGAGTGTAGAATGTTGGGTTCGCTAGAAGATAATATGTTGGCCCAAGCTAATGAATTAGGAGTTGATTTAGAAGAAAGTAAGCAATTAGCTTTAAAATTAGGCCGAGAATTAGATTTATCAATAGATAGGTTAGAGAAGTTGAGTCTATTAGCTAGATTTAAAGATGTTGGTAAGTTGGCTATTGAAGAAGAAATATTGATTAGGGATGATAAATGCTTGACTGCTAAAGAGCAGTTAAAACTACAAGAGCATGTAGAAATTGGTTATAGATTAGCTAAGAATTTTCAAGAATTAACTCCAATTGCTAATTGTATTCTCTTTCATCATGAACAGTGGAATGGAGAAGGGTATCCTCAAGGGTTAAAAGAAAAGAATATCCCTTTATTATCTCGTGTAATTGCTGTAGTAGATAGTTATCAATCTTTAGCTAAGCAAGTTGGTCTAGAAGTAGCAAGAGAAGAGTTAAAAAGGTTATCAGCAGATAAATTGGATCCTAAACTAGTAGATATTTTTATTAAGCAAGTAATTAAGTGTGAGAAGTAATTTTCTCACACTAACTTCTTTTATTTCCTCTTAATTCTTTATAATATTTGGCTCCAGCTCCTACAATAGCTATAGCAAAGGAGATAGCACCTCCAATTAATATAGTCTTAAGTCCTGTTTCTAGTGCTGATAAATAATCATCTTTTATTAGATAGAGCATAGTATGATAGGCTGGAACTCCTGGAACTAAAGGTAGAACCCCTGAAATAACAAAGACAGTAGCTGGTAATTTTTTGATTCTAGCAAATACTTCTCCACAGATACCAACAATTATTGCAGCTATAAAAGAGGCCAGTATTAAGTTATTAGCAATTTTTTGGACAACTAAGAGTCCAGCCCAGCTTAAGGTACCAGTCAGTCCTAATAAAGGTAGACTATTTCTAGGAGCCTGAAAAGTAATTCCATAACCTAATACTAAAATAAAATTAGCCAGTAGATCCAAAAATATATCCATTACTGAAACACCCCTAAAGCCATTGCTACTCCAACAGCTAAATTAATAGCTACTAGAAAGACTTCTGCTCCACGACTGGTAGCAGAAATCAAATCACCATTAATAGCATCTCGAATGGCATTTGTTACTGATACTCCAGGAACAAAAGACAAGATACCACTAACAGTAATAATACTTAGATTTTCTCCGATACCAAAGTGGTAAAATAGATTAGAAATAATTCCTGCAATAAATCCAGCAATTAATTCAGAAATGAAATTAATTTCTTTTAAGAAACCACTAATATTAATGAATAATTGAGCACCTAAACTGGCTACTAAAGCAGGAAGTAGGTCAATATAGCTACCTTTAACTAAAATAACATACATAGAAGCAGCTAATGAACTAGATAATACGACTGTAAATAGGTTATATTCATTTTTATCAGTGGCAATTTCATGAAGTTTGGTCATAGCTTTGTGGTATTCTATAGTCTCTTGAGCCAGCTGTCGAGAAAGATTATTTACTTGGCTGATCTTATCTAAATTTACTCTACGATTATGAATCCTTTTGACAATAGTATAGCCATCATCAATTGATACAAATAGCCCAGTGGGAGTGACTATACTCTGAGTGTATTTCATACCATAAGCTTGACAGATACGATTGATTGTTTCTTCAGTACGATATATCTCGGCGCCATTGGTTAAGATTATTTCACCAGCATAACTGGCAATATCTAAAACTTGTTTTGGGGTAGCCATGTTTTACCTCCTTATTTTCAATATATCATAGATTATTTTGTAGTTACAAACAGGAAGTAGATTATTAATCTAGAATTTAGATACTATCATAGTAAGAGATAAATTGATAGATCTATTTATCATTAAAAGGAGGTTTATTATGACTCAAGCTAATATTTATCATCTCTATCATAGTGGTGTAGCAGTAGAGACTACTAATTCATTCTTAGTATTTGATTATTATAATGATACTCCTGCTAAGAGAGAAAGAAGTCTAAGTAATGGGGTGCTAGATGCTAAGGAGTTTACAAGTGATAATAATTTTGTATTTGTAACTCATAATCATCATGATCACTTTAATCCAACTATCTTTGATTGGGAGACAGAAAGAGAGATTAAGTATCTTTTAAGTTCTGATGTCCAAGCTAAAAAGAAAGAAAATCGCTATAAAATGGACAAGTATCAGAAACTAGAGTTAGAAGATATATTGGTTGAGACCTATGGTACTACCGACCAAGGTCTTTCTTTTTATACTGAAATTGATGGATTGAATATCTTTCATGCTGGAGACCTTAATTGGTGGCACTGGAAGAAGTTTAGTCCTCAGGAATGTAAGCAAGAAGAGAAAGATTTTAAAGAAGAGTTAGCTAGACTGGAAGATAAAGAGATAGATATTGCTTTTGTGCCAGTTGATCCAAGATTAGAGGAGTATTATTATCTAGCTGGAGAGTATTTCATTGAGACAATTGAACCTAAGTTGCTGGTACCAATTCATTTTGCTGATAACTATCAGATTACTTCTGATTTTGCTAGGCATGTTAGTCAGTTACCAACAGAAGTAGCTGAGATTAAAGAAAGAGGAGATCAGATAGAGTTTAAGAAGTAGTAGTTTCGGGCCAACTGTTGGCCCAATTTTAATTTTAAAAAGAGTAGAGGTGATAAAATGAATTTAATTGACTTTCATTGTGATACAGTAAGTAAGATATTTGATAGTAGAGAAGAGATTAGTTTAAAAGAGAATGATTTGCATATAGATCTACATAAATTAAAGAAGGCCAACTCGTTAGCTCAATTCTTTGCTCTTTATATAGATCTGGCTGCTGAACCTACTGCTGAAGAAGATAAGCTAGAGGAATCTTTAGCAATGTTAGATAAGTTTTATCAACTACTTGAGACTAACAAGGAAGAGATAGCCATAGCAAGAGACTACAAAGAGCTAAAGTTAAATCAAGAACAAGGAAAGATATCTGCTTTCTTGAGTATAGAAGAAGGTGGAGTGTTACAAGAGAGTCTAGCTAATTTAAGAAATTTCTATCGGTTAGGAGTTAGAGCAATTACTTTAACTTGGAATTATCCTAATCAATTAGGCTATCCTAATTCTAAGCTAGAGTATAGAGAGCAAGGTTTAACTAACTTTGGTAAGCAAGTAGTAAGAGAAATGAATCGACTAGGAATGTTAGTTGATGTTTCTCATCTATCTGACCAAGGTTTTTGGGATGTAGCCCATTTATCAGAAGAATCTTTTATAGCTTCTCATTCTAATGCTAGAGCAGTTAGAGATCACTCTAGAAATTTAACTGACGATATGATCAAGATAATAGCTAACCAAGGGGGGATTATTGGAGTTAATTTTGTGACTGATTTTTTAGGAGGCAGTAAAGTAAGTAAAGTTGAAGATATAGTTAGACATATAAAACATATTAAGCAGGTAGGAGGAAGTGATGTAATTGCCCTGGGTTCAGATTTTGATGGGACTGATTCTCAAATAGAGATAAGTAACATTAGTGAGATAGATAAATTGATTCATGCTTTAGAGAAGAATGGCTTTAGTGGAGTAGAGATAGAGAAGATACTCTTTAAGAATGGAGAACGAGTGATTAAAGAAGTGATAGGTTAGAATATAATAAGTTTATTTTTTCATTTAATTATAAAATTAGTAATAATTATATCTTTCAAACATAAGATTATATTAGATAGGTCAGCTCTTTAAGTAAAAATAACAAATTAAGGAGTGATAAAATTATGACAAGCCAAATGAGAGCAGTCTGTTCATGTTGTGGAAAAGAAGCTAATCTACCTCAAGAAGTAGAAGAGAAATTTGGTTTTAGAAGGATATCTGGTAACCAACGAAAGCCACAACCATATTGTAGAAGATGTAGAAGTGCAGGTTGTGGAAGGAAAAGAAAGAACTGTGAATAAAAAAGCCAACCTTCTTAGAAGTTGGCTTTTATTGTATTTAAAGTTTAAATTTAGCAATAAGCTCTTCAAGTCTGTGGGCTATAGTAGCTAATTCCTGTGATGAGTCAGTTATTTCATCTGACATAGTAACAATTTCAGTAACAGAATTAGTTATTAACTCACTATTTTCTGCTAGGTTCTCAGTAGCACTGGCTGTTTGTTGAATTTGTGCTGCAGTTTCTTCATTTGCCTCTTCAATTTCTGTAAAGACTTGGCCTGTTTCTTGAGCAATCTGTTGTCCTTTTTGAGCTTTAGATTTTACTTTATTAATTGCTTCTAAACCGGCATTAGATTGCTCTTGAGTCTCTTTAATTAAATTAGTTATTTTATCTGTAGCTTGATTAGTTTCTTCTGCTAATTCTCTAATTTCTTCTGCTACAACTGCAAAACCTTGTCCTCTCTTTCCAGTTGAAGATTCAGTATCAGAACTTGCTCTAGCTGCTTCGATAGAAGCGTTAAGAGCTAATAAGTTGGTCTGTTCTGCTATATTGGTAATTATCTCTATAATTTCTCCAATCTGTTGAGAATTATCATTTAAATTATTAAGAATCTCTGCTGTTCTTTCTACTTCAGATCTAATATCAATCATACTACTAATGGTATCAGTAATATTACCACTACCAACTTGTGTTTTTTCATTAGATTCTTCTGCAAATCCTGACACTTCTTCTGCACTAGCAGATATCTGTTGGATAGTAGCTGACATATCATCAATTAATTGACTAGTATCTTCAATAGTAGCATTTCCTTCTTGGGCTGAAGCAGATAATTCTTCACTATAAGCTGATAGCTTTTCTACAGCATCTAAAATTTCGCCATTAATTGTTTGAATATCATTACGTATTTTATATCTCATTTCATTAAGTGCCTGGAACATTCTACCTGATTGGCTTTTATTGTCAGTTTCTAGAGGTTTTACATCATAATTTCCTTTTGTTATCTCCTCAGCAAACTTTCTTCCTTTTTCCATTTCTTTAGTTAATAAGTTATCTATAGGATAAGAAAGAATTAACAAGAGAATAAAACTACCTCCTATAATAAGAAAGTCAGTTGTTGTTAGGTTATTCCATTGTCTAATAGCTAGAACAGCAACTGGAATCATAGCAACTATAGAAATAGATAAGATTAATTTCCATTTAAGATTGATTTTAAAATTCAAAATTTGCCTCCTTTATAGTTTGGTATATAATGTTTTTACAAGTACTTATTAGTATTATACTATAATATATCCTATTTTCAATAGTGATTGAGGAAGAATAATTTGTAGAAATTAATAATAAAATTTTAAGGAAGGGAGGAGAGAGAATGAAGAAGTGGAGAAGTTTAGAGTTACACACTCAGATTTTAATTGGTTTAATCTTAGGAGCAATAGTTGGTTTGATCTTCGGGCCAAAAGCCAAAGTGATTGAACCAGTAGGGAAAGTATTTATTAGGTTGATTAGAATGATTATTGTTCCTTTGGTATTTTCTTCTTTAGTTGTGGGAGTAGCAAGTATAGGAAATATTAAGAAATTAGGTAGAATTGGTGGTAAGACAATAGGCTTTTATTTATTGACGACTGCCTTTGCTATTATAGTTGGTTTACTCTTCGGTAATATTATGCAGCCCGGTGTAGGAGTAGATATGAATCTTAATAATGCAACAATGGAAGGGGCTAAAGCACCAAATCCAGGAGAAACAATATTAAATTTAGTTCCTAAAAATCCATTAACTGCTATGGTTGATGCTAATATGTTACAGATTATAATCTTTTCTATCTTTTTAGGAATAGCCATTGCTTTAACTAAAGAGAAAGGAGAGATTTTTAAGAATTTTTTCGATTCTTTTGCTGAAGTTATGTATAAGTTGACAGAAATAGTAATGAACTTTGCTCCTTATGGTGTATTTGCTCTAATAGCTACTGTGGTAGGTAGTTTTGGTCTTTCAGTATTATTACCATTAATTAAAGTGATTATAGCAGTCTATTTAGGTTGTTTGGTACACTGGATAATTACTTATGGAAGTTTAATAAAGTTTCTTACAGATTTAGATGTCATGGAATTTTTTAAAGGAATTACTAGTGCCCAGTTGTTTGCTTTTAGTACTTGTAGTAGTTCAGGCACACTACCGGTTACTACTAAGTGTGCTAAAGAGAACTTAGGAGTTTCTAATCAGATCTCTAGTTTTGTCTTACCCTTAGGAGCTACAATTAATATGGATGGAACTGCTCTTTATCAAGGGGTTTGTGCTTTATTTGTAGCTCAGGTATATGGTATTGACTTAAGTTTTGTGCAACAGTTGACTATTGTTTTAACTGCTACTTTAGCATCTATAGGAACAGCAGGGGTTCCTTCAGCCGGTTTGATTATGTTGACCTTGGCTCTTAAGAGTGTTGGTCTACCTCTAGATGGTGTAGCTTTGGTAGCTGGTATAGATAGAGTCTTAGATATGGCACGGACAACTACCAATATAACAGGGGATAGTGCTGTAGCTGCTTTAATTGAAACTACTGAATCAAATGATACAACTACTGACGACCTTGAGGTTGTAGATGGATAGTGATAGTGAAAAAATATCATTATATAAGGAGTCTGCTTAATAGCAGGCTCTTTTTATTTTTATTAATTTTATTTGTTATTTACCCTTTAATTTTTCGTCTAGATTGCATATAATATGGACTAACCCTCAATAATTATTCGAGTAATTAAAATAATATACAATAGAGGAGGA
The DNA here is from genome assembly GCF_054657875.1 of Halanaerocella petrolearia. Taxonomy (NCBI): domain Bacteria; kingdom Bacillati; phylum Bacillota; class Clostridia; order Halanaerobiales; family Halobacteroidaceae; genus Halanaerocella; species Halanaerocella petrolearia. The sequence continues at coordinate 444,261 of NZ_BAAHXW010000001.1, read as the reverse complement.
GTAGAGAATGGTACAAGGAATAGGTATTCCACCAGCAGAAGGGCTATATTCACCTGAGCAAGAAAAGGATAGTTGTGGAGTAGGATTTATTGCTCATATGAAAGGTGAAAAGAGTCATAAAGTAGTGGAGCAAGGATTAGATATTTTAGAAAGGTTAGCCCATCGTGGTGGTATTGGAGCAGATCCATTAACAGGAGATGGAGCTGGCTTATTGATTCAGATGCCAGATCAGTTTTTAAGACAGGAGATGAAGCAACAAGATATTGAATTACCAGAGGTAGGAGATTATGGTGTAGGTATGATCTTCTTGCCACGAAAGTTAGATCAAGGTTTATTAGCTGAAGGTATTATTGAAAAAGTAATTAGAGAAGAAGGGCAGGAAGTACTAGGTTGGCGTCAAGTTCCAGTTGATACATCTAATATTGGAGATAGCGCTGCAAGTACTCGTCCAGTAATTAAGCAGGTATTTATTAAAAAAGACGAAACTATAGATAATTTTGAACTCAAGTTATATTTAATTCGGAGAAAGATTGAGAAAGCAATTGCAGAATCAGATATTAAGAATAAAGAATACTTTAATATTCCGAGTTTTTCTAATTCGGTCTTAGTATATAAAGGTCTATTGTTGCCTAGACAGATTAATGACTTTTATCAGGACTTAACAGATCCGAAAGTTAAATCGGCTATTGCTTTAGTACACCAGAGATATAGTACTAATACTTTCCCATCTTGGGACTTAGCTCAGCCATTTAGATATTTGGCCCATAATGGAGAAATTAATACTTTACGAGGTAATATTAACTGGATGGCTGCTAGAGAACCTGATTTAGAGTCTGAAGTATTAGGTGATGAGATTGATGATTTATTCCCAATTACTAATGAGGAAGATAGTGATTCAGCTAACTTAGATCATGTAGTTGAATTATTATTGGCCTCAGGATTTAGTTTAGTAGAAGCTATGACTATGTTAGTCCCTGAAGCTTGGGAGAAGAATGAATTTTTAGATGATGAAGTAAGAGATTATTATGAATATAATGCTTGTATGATGGAACCATGGGATGGTCCAGCTGCTATTGCATTTACAGATGGTAAGCAGATTGGTGCCACTCTAGACAGAAATGGTCTACGACCAGCTAGATATACAGTAACTAAAGATGATTATGTAATCTTAGGTTCTGAGATAGGTACTCTAGATGTTGAAGCTAGTAATGTAGCTCAAGCTGGACGCTTAAAGCCAGGTGAAATGTTATTAGTTGATACAGAAGAAGGGCGCATTATTCCTGATGAAGAGATTAAGCAGGAAGTAAGTTCTGCTCGACCATATGGTAAGTGGTTAAATGATAATAAGCGCCACTTAGAGGAGTTAGAAGAAGGAGTTAAGCGTTATAATGAAGACTTTGATACAATTCCAGAAAGATTAAGAGCCTTTGGATATAGCCGTGAAGACTTAAGTACACTAATTGGCCCAATGGCTGAAAATAAAAAAGAGGCAATTGGTTCTATGGGTAATGACACACCATTGGCTGTTTTATCAAACAAACAAAAGCCATTATTTAACTACTTTAAGCAATTATTTGCCCAGGTAACTAATCCACCAATTGATCCAATTCGTGAAGAAATAGTTATGTCTCTTAAGTCTAATCTAGGCTCAAAAGGAAATATTTTGGAGAGAACAGAGGATAAAGCCAAGACTGTAGAACTTGATTCTCCAATCTTAACTAATGATAAACTAGATAAGATTGTGCACTTAGAAGATAATAACTTTAATACACGAGTAGTGCCAATGGTCTTCGATCCAGAGGAAGAAAATGGTTTAGAGAAAGGGCTAGAGAAATTATTCCATCATGTAGAGGAGAGCATTGACGCTGGTTATAATGTAATTGTCTTAAGTGATCGTAAGGTTGATGACTTCAATGCACCAATTCCAAGTCTATTAGCAACTTCTGCTCTTCATAATTATTTAATTAGAGAACAGAAACGTAATGGTGTTGATATTATTGTAGAGACTGGAGAAGCAAGAGAGATTATGCATTATGCTTTATTAATTGGTTATGGTGCTTTAGCAGTCAATCCTTATCTTGCTTTAGAGACTATATCTTATATGAGTGATCAAGGATTATATCTAACAGAGACAGATGACTTAACTGAGAGAAAGAAACGACAGAAGAGCTATATTAAAGCTGCAGAAAAAGGTCTATTTAAGATTATGTCCAAGATGGGAATCTCTACAATTCAAAGTTATCGTGGAGCCCAAATTTTTGAAGCAGTTGGACTTGGTTCTCAGTTTGTAGAGAAATACTTCCCAGGTACAACGACTCGAATTGAAGGAATTGGTCTTGATGTAGTGGAAGAAGAGATGATTACTAATCATAAAGAAGCGTACCAAGGTTTAAATGAACATGGTGCTCTATTGGAGAATAAGGGAGAATATAAGTGGCGTAAAGATGGTGAAGAACACTTATTTAGTCCTGAAGCAATTGCTACACTACAGCAGGCTGTTAGAACTGGGGATTATGAACTTTATAAAGATTATGCAGAATTAATGGATGATCAGACTGAAAGATTATCGACTATTCGAGGTCTCTTCGACTTCAAAGATAGAGAATCAATTGATATTGAAGAAGTAGAATCAGTTGAAGAAATTAGACAGCGTTTTGTAACAGGAGCTATGTCCTTTGGTTCTATTTCTAAAGAAGCTCACGAGACAATTGCTCGGGCTATGAATGAGATTGGAGGTATGTCCAACTCTGGTGAAGGTGGAGAAGACCCAGCTCGTTTTGAAGATGATAGAAGAAGTGCTGTTAAACAGGTTGCATCTGGACGTTTTGGTGTAACTACTCACTATTTAGTTAATGGTGATGAATTACAGATTAAGATGGCTCAGGGTGCTAAGCCTGGTGAAGGTGGTCATCTACCTGGTCGAAAGGTAAGTGAAGCGATAGCTTCTGTACGTCATACTACTCCAGGCATTGACTTAATTTCTCCACCACCACATCATGATATTTATTCTATTGAAGATTTGGCTCAGTTAATCTTTGATCTAAAGAATGTAAATCCAGCCGCTAGAGTCAGTGTTAAGTTAGTATCTGAGATAGGTATTGGAACTATTGCAGCTGGAGTATCTAAAGCTCATGCTGATATGATCTTAGTATCTGGTCATGATGGTGGAACTGGTGCAGCACCACTTAACTCTATCAAACATGCTGGTCTACCATGGGAGTTAGGAGTTTCTGAAACTCATCAAGTTTTAACTAAGAATAATCTACGAAGCAAAGTTAGAATTCAGACTGACGGCCAGATGAGAACAGGACGCGATGTAGCAATAGCAGCTCTATTAGGTGCTGAAGAATATGGTTTTGCTACTGCTGCATTAGTAGTATTGGGTTGTGTAATGATGAGAGACTGTAGTAGTAACAACTGCCCAGTAGGAATTGCTACTCAGAATCCAGAGCTTAGAGAACGATTTGCAGGTAAGAAAGAACAACTAGTTAATTACTTTACTTTCATTGCCCAGCAGTTAAGAGAGATTATGGCTGAATTAGGCTTTAAAACAGTTGATGAGATGATTGGCCGAACTGATAAGCTAGATATGAATGAAGCTATCAAGCATTGGAAATCTGAAGGTGTAGATGTCTCTAAGATTCTACATCAACCAACTTTACCAGATAGAATTGAAAACCACTGTGTTGAAGAGCAGGATCATGGTATAGATGACATCTTAGATAGAGATTTAATTGATCAAGCTAAACCTGCTTTAGAAGATCAAGAAACTGTAGAATTTGATGTAGATATTAATAATACTAATCGAACTACAGGTACAATGTTAAGTGGTGAAATTGCTAAAAGATATGGTGAAGAAGGATTAGCAGATGATACAATTAAGATTAACTTTAATGGTTATGCTGGACAAAGTTTTGGTACTTTTGGTATGCAAGGTTTAACAATGAATCTAAAAGGCCAAGCTAATGACTATGTTGGTAAAGGATTATTTGGGGCTAAATTAATTGTACAGCAGCCTGATGAAGCTACTAGTCCAGCTCATGAAAATATTATTGCTGGTAACACAATCTTATATGGTGCTATTAAAGGTGAATTATATATGAATGGTGTTGCTGGTGAAAGATTTGGTGTTAGAAACTCTGGTGCTGAAGCTGTAGTAGAAGGTATTGGAGATCATGGTTGTGAATATATGACTGGTGGACGAGTAGTTGTTCTTGGTCAGACTGGTCGTAACTTTGGAGCCGGAATGAGTGGCGGTATTGCTTATGTATATGATATTGATGGTCAATTTAGAGATCGATTAAATGACTTAATGGTAGAAGCTGAGCAGGTGGAAGAGGAAGAAGATATTGCAACAATTAAAAGATTAGTTAAAAATCATGTTGAATATACTGGCAGTCAGCGTGGTCAAGAAGTATTAGATAATTGGGACCAAGCTATTGGTAAATTTGTTAAGGTTATCTCACCACGCTATCGAGAGATTCTTGCTAGTCGCAAGGGGGGGACGGAATAATGAGTAAAGAAAAAGGATTTTTGCGAATAGATCGTGAGGAAATTTCTAAGCGACCAGTTGAGAAGCGAGTAGAGGATTATAATCAAGTTTATGAATTACCAACAGAGGAGTATACAGCAGAGCAAGCCAAGCGATGTATGGGTTGTGGAACTCCTTTCTGTAATTATTCCTGTCCTCTAGGTAATCTATGTCCAGAGTGGCATTCATTTATTAGGCAGGGAGAATGGCAGAAGGCTCTACAGCTATTACAGGAGACTAACAACTTTCCTGACTTTACAGGTCGATTATGTCCTGCTCTTTGTGAAGGAGGCTGTGTCTTAGGAATTGATGACGATGCAGTAGCTACTCAGAATATTGAATTAGCTATCTCTGAAAAAGGATGGGAAGAAGGTTGGATTAAGCCACGACCACCTAAAGTAAGAACTGATAAAGAAGTAGCAGTAGTAGGTTCTGGCCCAGCTGGTTTAGCAGCAGCTCAGCAGCTAAATAGAAAAGGGCATATTGTTACAGTTTATGAACGAGACTCTAAAGCAGGTGGTATGTTAACTTATGGTATTCCAGATTTTAAGATAGAAAAATCTGTAGTAGCCAGAAGAGTTAATCAGCTTAAAGAAGAAGGTATTGAGTTTGTACTAAATACAGAAGTAGGAACTGATATATCAGCTACAGAGTTAGAGGAAGAATATGATGCTGTAGTTTTAGCTGGTGGGTCTAGAAAGGCTAGAGATTTACCAGTTTATGGCCGTGAGCTAGATGGCATTCACTATGCTATGGATTATCTAACTCAACAGAATGATAGAGTAGCTGGTAATGAGATTCCTGAGGATGAATTAATTGATGCTGAAGGTAAGAGAGTAATTGTAATTGGTGGTGGAGATACTGGTTCTGACTGTGTTGGAACAGCTATTAGACAGGGAGCAGAAAAAGTATATCAGATTGAGTTATTAGAGAAACCACCTGCAGATAGAGCAGATGATAATCCATGGCCACAATATCCTCAGACTTTAAAGACTTCTAGTTCTCATCAAGAAGCTGATTCTTTAGTTGATACTAGTGGGGATGAACTTGATGTTCGAGACTGGTCTGTTTTAACAAAGAAATTTAGTGGTAATGATGAAGGACAAGTAGAAGAATATCATGCTGTTCAAGTAGAATGGGTAGAAAATGAAACAGGCGAAAAAGAGATGCAAGAGATTGAAGATAGTGAATTCTCTCTATCAGTTGATTTAGTTATCTTAGCTATTGGATTTGTTCATCCAGAGCATGAAGGTATGGTTGAAGAGTTGGATTTAGAGTTAGATGAACGTAAGAATGTTAAAGCAGAAAATTATCAGACTAGCCAGGAGAAATTCTTTGCTGCTGGTGATATGCGACAGGGGGCCTCTTTAATTGTAAGAGCAATCAATGAAGGACGAGAGGTAGCTGAAACTGTTGATGAATATTTAGAGGAATAATAAAAGTTATGGCCAACTTCTTTTACAGGAGTTGGTCTATTTTATTTGTAACATACTTTGTTGAATGATTAAATTAGTGTTTGACTATTGATAGCTTAAATCTAGAAAGGGGTAATCTACAATGAATTACATAGTAACTAAATTAGTTTCTAAGCTATTATTACCACCAGGGATTTTTGTATTACTATTGGCATTAGGAATTCTAGTTTATAGTTTTAGACAGAGTGGTTATTCTTATCATCGTAAGAATAGTAGTTTTATTCCTATATTATTAGTTGGATTATTGTTATTAATTTATTTATTTAGTTCTTATATTGGCGAAATTGTTTTAACTAAACCTTTAGAGGATAGTTTTTATTCTGTCAAAGTAGATAATTTACTTAAACAAGAGACTAAAACTGCTATAGTAGTTTTAGGAGGCGGAATAATTAGAGGAACTCAAGTAGGAGCAGAGATTGGTAGAACGAGCTTAAAAAGATTACAGTATGGTTGGGAATTACAAAAGAAGACAGGATTTAATATAGTAGTAACTGGAGGAGTACCACCAGGAGTAAAAGGGCCAGCAGAATCTAAAATTATGGAAGGGATATTAATTGATTGGGGAACTGATAAAGATCAAATTATTACAGAAACTAAAGCTTTAAATACATGGCTTAATGCTACTAATACTACTAAGATATTACAAAAAAGAGGCTATAAACGAATAGTTCTAGTAACTAGTGCTACTCATATGAAGAGAGCAGTTTACTCTTTTAAGCAGAATTGGAATGGAGAGATAGTAACAGCACCTACAGATTATATTTTTGATTCTAAGGTTAACTTTTTAAGATATATTCCTAATCGGTTTTCTTTACATAATTCATTAGAGGCTCTTCATGAATGGATAGGATTAGCCTGGTATCACTTTAAAGGATAGCTCACCTTATGGTAACTAGATTTATACTTAATAATAAATTCCCTTTTTTGTGAATTAACTTTACTAAATTTGTTAGAAGTAGTATTAAATAATAATAAATGTTACAATATTTATGTGACTTGAATCATATTATTTTGTAGTTATATGAAGTATAATTATTACTAGTAGATTTATAATTTTTGTTATAATGATTAAAGTTTAAAAATAAATGATATAAGTTGTACTAGATAAGATGTTCATATGTGGAGGGATTAAATATTATTATTTGGTTATATTTATCAGGTGTTATCTTTAATTTTATAGTGTTTCTTGTTTTTTTAATTAAAGATTTTAGAAATTTAAGTATTAATATATCAGGGACACTGAACTTTTTACTATTTAGTTGGCTTATCTATCCTATTCTATATAGTAAAAAGAACTAATAAAAAGACCAAGGAATTATTCCTTGGTCTTTTTATTAATTTTATGTGATGATAAAAGGGGATATTAAAAGTTTGTAATGCTCTATTCATCTTTTAATTCAATACAAGAGACTGGACAATTTTCTACACAAGCGCCACAAGCAATGCAAGATTCAGGATTTACTACGTTAGATGCTTCTTTTATTTCAAAGACATTAGGATCTGCTGGACAGACTGACTTACAAACCCCACATGCAATACATTGATCTTGATCTACTACTGGGTAGGCCATTATATCTCCTCCTTAAATGGTATCATCTATATATATAATAATTTATTTTAGATATAACTTCTGTGATTTGACTCACGTAAATCAATTTTTGAGATATCAATATAAAAAGCTAGTTTCTTTAAGAGCTAGCTGTGAGTTAAGTCAGTTATCTATATGTATAGTTGATAGAATTATCTTTTTTGATATTTGAAATTTTAATTAGAGAAAAGAATGAATATTAGAGAATAGCTCTTCAATTTTATACATATAATTGTATAAGTATATTTTGGAGGGGAAAATATGTTTATTTTTATTAGATTATCAAGAAGAGTAGTATTGATAGTTACGGTTTTTTTAATAATCTTTGGTTTAAGCGTTTACTTTTGGGGTTTTTCTACAGAAGATACTACTGTGCTTATAGAGGAAACTTCAGATGATATGTTAGAGGTAGAAATAAAGAAGATATTTGATATTCGTAATAAGGCTTTGTTAGAAGAAGATACAGATGCTTTAGAAAGTCTATATGATAAAGAAGTTAAGACTGGAATCTGGGCTTATGAACATGAGATTAAAAAAATGAAATATTTACATAACTGGTCAGAGAAACAAGGAGTAAAATTTACAGAAATTGATTCTCAAGTTATTGTAAAACGTATAGAAGAGAAAGAAGATGGATTTTCAGTAAATTTAACAGTTTCTACTGAATATCAGTATGTATATCAAGATTCACCAGAAAAGAATAATTCTTTTAGACTTGGAACCTATCATGTTGTGAAGTTAATTTCTCAAGAAGAAGGATTAGTTATTACTAAGGAATGGTATAGAGATCCCTTTGCTGATTCTTTAAATTTAGATGAAATCAAAGATCAAGAGATAAAGCAGTTAATTCTTTCTAACGAGCCTAAAGATCTATCAAATTTAAATAAGAAAAGAGTAAAAGCATTAGAGTATGTTGATAAGTATTGTGGTGCTGCTAGCCCACCTAAGTATGGTTTTAAATATAATTCTGAATATAAAAATTATAATTATCAAGGAGGAGACTGTGCCAACTTTGCTTCCCAGATGCTATATGAAGGAGGAGGGTTCAATAAAAATGGTATCTGGAACTATAGAAAAGGTAGAGGAAGCAAAGCATGGGTGAATGCACAAGCTTTCAATAGATATATGCTTGATAGTGGTAGAGCATCTTTAATTTCTCGAGGTACTTATAGTAAGGTATTAAAAAATTCTTATAAATTATTACCTGGAGATTATATAGCTTATCAAAAGAAGGGAAAAGTTGTTCATGTGTCTATTGTAACTGGAGTCGACTCTAAAGGATATATTCTAGTAAACTGCCATAATTCAGATCGACATAGAGTTCCCTGGGACTTAGGTTGGAGTAATAAAGGAATAAGGTTTTGGTTAGTTCGTGTCCATTATTAATAAATAACTATTTTTGTTTTGATAAGATTGCTAACGCATGTTTTCTTTCTTTTAACTATTTGATATAATTATATAGGTTATCTATTGCATAGATGTAGTTGATAATTACAAATAATACATTAAAGTATAGGTATGGTGATGATATGAGTAATTTAAGTACATTTGATATTTTAGGGCCAACTATGGTTGGTCCTTCAAGTTCTCATACTGCTGGTGCAGTAAGAATAGGGAATTTAGCTAGAGAAATAGTTGGAGTAGATTTTAATCAAGTTAAAATTTATTTACATGGCTCTTTTAAAGAAACTTATCAAGGTCATGGAACTGACAAAGCATTAGTTGGAGGGTTACTTGGTTTAACAACAGATAATGTTGCAATTAAAGAGTCATTTCAATTAGCTGAAGAGAAGGAATTAAAGTTTGAATTTATCCCAATAGATTTAGATGATGTTCATCCTAATACTATAAAACTAGAGATTAAAGATGCAAATGGTGAGATAACAATTATAGTAGCTTCTTCAGTTGGAGGAGGAAGTGTAGTTATTAAGCAGATAGATGATATAAAAGTCGATATAACTGGAGAATACTACACAGTAATTACTACTCATCAAGATCAACCAGGTATAGTAGCTAAAGTAACTAAAGCTTTAGAAGATAGTAATTTAAATATTGCTTTTATGAAGGTCTTAAGAGAGTATAAAGGTGCCTTAGCTACAGCAGTAATTGAACTTGATGAAGAAATAGATCAATCAACTATTAATGCAATAAATAATATATCAGAAATTAATGATCTTAAAGTAGTTGGCCCTGTAGAATAGGAGGAGAAAATGTATAATTTTAAAACAATAACAGAACTAATATCTATTGTAACTGAAGAGGAAATTTCTATAGCTGAAGTAGTTATCAGACGTGAAAAAGAATTAACTGATATATCCCAAACTGAGATTAAAGATGGAATGAAGAAGAACTTAGATGTAATGAAGAGTGCAATTACTAAAGGGTTAAATGAAGATGTTTCTTCTATGAGTGGTTTGACAGGTGGAGATGCTAAATTAATGCTAAAGTTTCAAGAAGAAGGAAGAACAGTAACAGGAACAGTCTTCTCTTCAGCTATTGCTAAATCTTTGGCTGTAGCAGAAGTAAATGCTGCTATGGGACGAATTGTGGCAGTTCCTACTGCTGGTTCTTGTGGTATTCTACCAGGTACAGTTTTGGCAGTAGCAGAAGATAGAGATTTAGTTGATGATGAGGTAATTGATTCATTATTTGTGGCTTCAGGTATTGGACTTATAATCTCCCAACAAGCATCTGTTTCGGGAGCAGAAGGTGGATGTCAAGCAGAGTGTGGTTCAGCATCTGCAATGGCTGCTGGAGCTGTTACTTATTTATTAGGAGGAGATGGCCAGCAAGTAGCTAGTGCAGTGGCTATTGCTTTGAAGAATACCTTAGGGTTGGTCTGTGATCCAGTCGCTGGATTGGTAGAAATTCCTTGTATAAAACGGAATGCTATGGGAGCAAGTAATGCTTTAACTGCCGCAGAAATGGCTTTAGCAGGTATTGAGAGTGTAATTCCCGCTGATGAAGTAATAGTAGCAATGAAGAAAGTAGGAGATGCTATGCCATCTAAATTAAAAGAAACATCGTTAGGTGGTTTGGCGGCTACTCCTACAGGATGTAAAATTAAAAATAATCTTGTATGATTTTTAAGAGACTACCTTAAGGTAGTCTCTAATTTATTTTAAGCTAATAATTTAATTCTAGAATAGGATATACTAAAATTAAAGTAATTATAGGAGGTATTATATGAAATTAGATAGCCAAGATAAGAAAGAAGTTCTAGCTCCTGATTTGACCTATCAAGAAGAGTTAGAATATACTGAATTAAGTCCCTTTGAGATAACTGATGTCTTAAAAGAAATAGCTAATAAAGCTTGCCAAAGAATTAAAGCTAAAGGAGACAACTGTCAAGTTTTAAATTCAGGAAGAGGAAATCCTAATTTTTTAAATGTGATAACTAGAAAAGCTTTTGCTAAGTTAGTTTTATTTTCTACAGAAATGGCAGATCAGGCAGCTGATGAAGACTCATTGGGCTTTCGACCAGAAAGAAAAGAGATAGCTAGAAGATTAGAAGATTATTTAAAGCAAGATCAAAGCCAAGAAACACAGTTTTTAAAACAAGCCCTGATTTATGCTCAAGAAGAGTTTGATTTTGCTGTTGACGATTTTATCTTCGAATTAGTAGATGCTGCTTTAGGTGATTTTTATCCAAAGCCGCCTCGAATTTTACCTAATATAAGTCAGGTTATTGATGCTTATTTAACTGATATATTAATGCCTGATAATAGACCAGCAGGAGAGTTTAATCTTTTTGCTACTGAAGGCGCAACTGAAGCTATGGTTTATTCATTTGCTTCTCTTAAAGAGAATGGAATTATTGAACCAGGAGATTATATTGCAACTGTAACTCCTATCTTTGCCCCTTACTTAGAGATTCCAGAATTAGAAGAGTATGAGTTAGTAAATGTCGAAATTAAAGAAGATGAAGAGATGAACTGGCAGATTCCAGATCATGAGTTGAGCAAGTTAGAAGATGAAAGAATTAAGATACTCTATTTAGTTAATCCTACTAATCCAACTTCAGTAGGAATTCAGAAAGAGACAATTGATAAGATTGCGCAGTTAGTAAGAACTAAAAGACAAGATTTAATTATTTTAACTGATACAGTTTATGCCACCTTTGTTGATGAATTCCATTCTTTAGTCAGTGAAATACCAAAGAATACTATATGTATCTACTCTTATTCTAAATATTTTGGAGTAACAGGCTGGAGATTAGGAGTAATTATGCTCCATGAAGATAATATAATTGATGAACTGATTAGTCAACTTCCTAAAGAAAGAAAGGAAGGGTTACAAGAAAGGTATAGTATTATCTCTACTGATCCAGAAGCGATTAAGTTTATAGATCGCTTAGAAGTAGATAGTCGAGATGTAGCTTTGGCCCATACAGGAGGTCTTTCATGTCCTCAACAGTGTATTATGTCTATTCTCTCTTTATTTGAGTTAATGGATCATCAGAAAGAATATAAACAGATGATAGAGAATATATTAGATCATCGAATTCAGAATTTATATAGTGCCTTCCCAGAAGACTATTTATATCTCACAGGTGCTAATACAACCCATTATTATGATTTGATTAATATTACTGATTTAGCCAAAGAAGAGTATGGAGTAGATTTTGCAGATTATTTAGTCAATAACTTTTTAGGTCTGGATTTTATTATTAAATTAGCTGCTGAACAAGCAATTGTCTGTCTGCCAGGGTCAGGTTTTGATGGGCCAGAATGGACGCTACGAGTTTCACTAGCTAATCTGCATAGTAAAGATTATTTGCAGATTGGTGAGGCGATTATGGATACTTTAAATGATTATTACGAGTATTATCAATCGTTAACTATAGACTGATAATCTAGAACATTGCTCCCTCTTTGGAATATAATGTAATAAATAATGAAAAGGAGGGAGAATAAATGGATGATTTTATGATTATTTAATTAGTCAAGCTCCTAATCAGAAAGAGAAAGGTATTATAACAAGTATTAAGGAAGATGAATTAAAACATTTTGAGATGTTTAGAGAGGTCTATAGGGATATTACTGGTAGAAATCCAGTTCCCTTAGGTGAAGAAGACTATGAAGAGCCTGAAAGTTATCTAGCTGGAATTGAAGAGGCTCTATTTGGAGAATTGGCTGCAGTCGAAATCTATCGTCAGCTCTATTATGGCTTAAAAACTCGAAAGCATAGAGATATGCTATTTGAGATTATTACTGATGAGTTAAAACATTCTGGTAAGTATAACTTTATTTATACGAGAAACTATTGTAGCATACTCTCATTGAAGGTATGCTATTTCTTGTAAAAGTGTAGATATATTGTGTCACTTTCAGTGACACAGCTGTGAGCTATCTGCTATGTGCTATCAGCCAGTTCAAAACCTTTAAATTCAAAACTAAATTCTTACAATACCTGCATTTCAAGAGTTTGATATGTATTTATGATTTTGAACTTGATTTAGCTCATCCTACAAGTTTCAAAGAAACTCTTCGTGATAAAGACCATCTACACATAGCAGACGGCTGATAGCCGTGGCACGATAGTGCCACTTAATATCAATAACATTTTCTTAGTAGAGAGTATACTTAACTTATTCTACATATTAAATTCTCCTAATAAGTGATTAATAAACTGCTGAGCTGTCCTTCCTGAACGACTATTTTGCCACATTGCCCATTGTTTAGCTCTCTTTTCTATATCCTCTTTAGGTAATGAGATATCATGTCTTTTGGCTAGTTCTGTTACAATCTCTAAATAATCATTTTGGTTAGGAGAATCATATCTAATCTTGATTCCAAAGCGATCGGCTAAAGATAGTTTTTCTTCTAAGGCATCACTAGTATGAACTTCTCCTGTCTCTTCATTTCTATCTGCCCAACTTTCTTTAATTAGATGTCGACGATTAGAAGTAGCATAAAAGAGAATATTATCAGGCTTAACTGTCATTCTTCCTTCTAAGACAGCTTTAAGATATTTATAGTCTGTTTCAAAATCAGCAAAGGATAGATCGTCTAAAAAGATAATAAAGTATAATCCTCTACTATTAAGAAAATCTAGGATATTAGGTAATTCTTTTATCTGATCTTTGGTAATTTCAATTAGGCGTACCCCTTGTTCTTTATATTTGTTGAGTAAAGCCTTAATAGAGGAGGATTTTCCAGTGCCTTTGGCACCATAAAGTAGTATATTATTAGTTGGCTGATTCTGTAATAGTCTTTTAGTATTATTAACTAGTTTTTCTTGTTGTTTCTGATAACCAATTAAATCCGAAAAATTAACTGGATCAGGATACTTAATAGGTACTAATCCTTCACTAGACCACCGAAATGAATAAAATAGGCCTAACTTCCCAGCTCCTTGAGAATAGTGGTTAATTATTTTATTTGTTAGTTTTTTTCTGTCTTTTGTTTCTAAAAAGGCTTTACTTAATTGCTGTATCCTTTTAGAATAATAACTAGAGCTAGGATTATTATTGGTAGTTTGAAAATTATTAATAAATTTTAGTGAATCGAATCTTAGTTGATTAGCAATGCTAGTTAGATCAAATTGATATAGGTGTTGTAAGATCTTTATGTCATGAAGAGCAGCTTGATATAAACTATTACTAGTATTAAAATTAGTTTTTATTTCTTCGCTAGTCAGACTAAAGGAATTTTGGCTAGTAGTAATTAGATAGGAAAGATAATTATGCCACAGGTTACCTTCTAATTTTCTGTTTGTTGTATGGTTGATAAGCTGGTGGCAGATTTGATGAAATAATTTGGTTTTCTGGTGATAATTCTTAGTAGTATCTTCTGAAATTAGTTTGCGAAACTTTTTAATTAAATCATCTTCTAACAGGTCACGGTAGATAACTAATTGATCCAACTTTAGATTAAGCTTATTAAAGTGAGACATTGTTATCAACTCCATTCCTATTTATAACACAATTGTATATTTATTTTAACACAAATATTCTTTCTTTGCTAGTTAAGTGGAGGGGAAAAGATGAAACAATTAGAGAAATTGGATAATAGATTATTGGATTTAGCAATTGAAGAGTGGCAGAAAATAAGAAGTGAATTACCTACAATAGAACAACAGCAGTATTTTAATTATCGACAGGATATCTGGGAATATTTTATTGACTTATTTGAAGTGTCAGTAGCCCAAGATATTAAAGAAGACTATCAAGAGTATATCTGTGATTGGTTACGAAATTATCTAGTAGATGAGTATTCATTAGAAGCTGGTAATAATACTGTACAGGAGTTTGTTTTTCATTGGGCTGAAAATAGAAGGTTGAAGTTCAAAGTTTGTCTACATTATTTAGAACAACTAGGGAAGTCTTTACATTATTATCGCTATCATATAACTGATTTTATTATTCGGTTACAGAAGTTAGATCGAGAAGAATTATTGCAGATAATCAATAAGTATCGCAATCAAGATAAGGTAAAGCAGATTCGTTATCAGATAGCTAGATCTATTTTGAATGATAATTTCTCTTTTTCTAAATTAGAGGCGATAAAAGAAGAGGTTAGTAGGCAGTATAGTAAAGATATTCTCCATTCTTGGTCAGACTTTAGTATTTTATTTCAGATTTATTATAATCAGTATCAGGGCCAAGTTCAAAAGTTATTACAGGAGTTGGCTACTATTTTAGTTGAAGAACTGAAGAAAAGAAGAAGTAATCTACATTTAAGAATTAAACTGGCTGACTTTACTTGGAATAATTATTTTGGTAGTGATAATTGCTGGTTAGCTTTATATCCAACTAATAAGTCTTCTCACCAAGAAGCAGCTCAGTTATTTTTAAAAGTTACTCGAGGAGAAAAGATTGAGTATGGGTTGGCTATAGGTGATAGAGTCAAAGGTTCTTTTGAGTCAGACTTAGAGCAGCAGGACACTACAGAAGAGACAACTTTAGATATGGTAGTTGATAAGCTAGATGTAGTTGTAAATAAGTTTAAAGAGATTAATGGATTAAAAGAAGAGGAAAATGAGATTGAATTAAATAAAACTGTTGATTTTACTCAAGAGTTAAAGATAGAAAAATTATACTTTCCACCAGATTATAAGAAGAGGCTACAGACTCAAATTCAGGCTGCTCTACAGAATGGAAAGCATATTATATTAGTTGGCCCGCCTGGAGTTGGGAAGTCACAGTTGGCTCAGGAGATCTGTGCTAACTATCAAGTTGAGTCAGAATTAGTAACCGCCAATACTGATTGGTCGACTTTTGATACTATTGGTGGCTATCAACCTGATGAAGATGGTAGATTAATCTTTGCTAGTGGTATCTTCTTAAACTGTTTTAAGGATAGTTTAAGTGGAGAAGCAACTAATAAATGGTTGATTATTGATGAAATTAACCGTACAGATATTGACCAAGCCTTTGGAAGTCTATTTTCAGCTTTAACAGGTCAGTCTATAACTTTAAGTTTTAAAGCTAAAAATGGTAAACAGATTAATCTCCGTCATCAACAAGAAGAAGAAAATCTATCTCAAGTGAAGCCAGAGGAGTATATAATCCCTAAAGATTGGCGCTTGATAGCTACTATGAATACCTTTGATAAGGCATCATTATATGAAATGAGTTATGCTTTCATGCGTCGCTTTGCTTTTATTTCTTTATCTATTCCTGATAATATTAGCTCACAGTTAGTTGCTAATTACTTGTCTTATTGGGAGATTGAAGATAGAAGTCACCTTCAAGAAGTGGCCCAAATATGGAGGCTAATAAACAACTATCAAAAGATTGGTCCCGCTTTAGTTAAGGATATTTATCAGTATTTAGTTACTACTGATGGAGATTATACGTCGGCTATTACTATGTATTTATTACCTCAGCTAGAGGGTCTATTGCCTAGAGAATTAGCTGAGTTTATAACTCAAGTAACTGATTTTAAGTTTATAAAGCAAGAAGAAGAGGTTAAGAGATTTGCTCAAGATTATTTTAAATTAGAAGGGAGTTTATAAACATGAAGACTCCACCACAGGATTTAGTAGCTGAGATAGCAGATGAATTAATTATTTATCTAAAAGCTGGTAAGTTAAATCCAAATCCATTTATTAAGCAGATCAATTTTCAACTAGAGAATTTAACAGAATTGTTACAAGTTCATTTTGTCTTACAGCAAGAAGTAATTGACTTTATAGACCAGCTCCCCCAACAATTAAATAGAATTAAAGGTTCTTGGCAGCAAGTAGATCAGCTGTTAACTAGAGAGATAAAAGGAAGAGTCAATTGGCAACAGACAATTAAAGAGCGTTATAAAACTAGTTGTAATAGTCAGAATAGATTTGTCTGCCAAGAGAAAAATAAGGATTATAATCTTAAAGAAAATATTGTGCTTAAGAAGTTGTTGAATATAATCGTTACTATTTTAGATGATGTAATAAGTATTAGAGAAGGAGATTATAAGTGGCTAGCAGATTGGATAGGAGATAAAGGGATTTATCAGCAGTTTAAAGAGGTATATCTTAATAATTCATATTTAAAGCAGATTAAGCAAGATCAGATAGAGGTTACAGATAGAATGATTAATAATGTTAAACAGAGTAGAAGGCCATTTTATCGCAGAGCAGCTAATCTATTAAGTTTGTATCAGAGCTTAATTAATTACAATTCTTGGGATGAAGATATAGAAGAGGAAGTAATTGAGTTATTACAGCAGACCTTTATTCAACCAGATAAGGTAGAGATATTATTTGAACTCTATTGGGTACTACGTCTGTTAAAATCAGAAACAGAAGAAGCAAGTCTACAGCTCTTACAACCTGATAATAGTCTAGTAGCAAGTTGGAAACAAGATAGTAAAGAGTATTCTTTATATCATGATGCAACTGGTTCTAAAAGATTATCTTGGCAGGTATCGTTACAAGAGGTAACTGATAGTGATAATAATTATTTAAAACAGAAGGTAGCTGCTTATAAGAAAAGAAGAAAGTTGGCCCGAGAGTTTTTTGGGAGTCAGATAACTGACAGTTATTGGTCAGGGCGACCAGATATCATATTAGAAGTAGTTGACGCAACTACAAATAAACTAGATAGGGTAGTAATTGGTGAAGTAAAGTATACTGCCAAAAAATCGACTGCTAGACAAGGATTAAAAGAGTTATTAGACTATATTGCACTGATTAAAACTGAAGATGATTATTTTAATAACCAGAAGTTGGATAAAGAAAAAGTTCAAGGGCTGTTATTATTAGATGATGTAAAATTAGAGAAGAGTGGCTTAGAAAATATTAATCTTTATAATAAGAAAGATAAGTTGGAACTGTTTTTATAATATTATTTATATCTTTAACTCATTTTTGGTATCCTAAAGATGAAATCTAATTTAGTTTGTAAGGAGGGCCAAAATTGAAAGTTACTAATGAAGAAGAACTAAACAACCTAATTCAACGGGTAAAAAGTGCTCAAGAAGAGTTTGCTAACTATTCTCAAGAAGAAGTAGATGAGATCTTCAAGAAGGCTGCTATAGCTGCCAATGATAAACGAATTGAATTGGCTAAATTAGCAGTTGAAGATACCGAAATGGGAGTTGTTGAAGATAAGGTAATAAAGAATCATTTTTCTGCTGAGTATATTTATAATAGATATAAAGATAATCAGACATGTGGTGTAATTGAAAAAGATGATTCTTATGGTATAAAAAAGATAGCCGAGCCAATTGGAGTCATTGCGGGGATAGTACCAGTTACTAATCCTACCTCCACAACTATCTTTAAATCATTGATAGCACTTAAGACTAGAAATGCAATTATATTTTCTCCACATCCTGGTGCTAGAAAATGTACTATAGAGGCTGCTAAGACAGTTTTAGAAGCAGCAGTAGAAGCAGGAGCGCCACGAGATATTATTGGCTGGATTGATGAGCCATCAATTGAACTATCTCAACAATTGATGCAACATGATGATATCAATATGATTTTAGCTACCGGTGGGCCAGGAATGGTAAAAGCAGCTTACTCCTCAGGTAAACCAGCTATTGGTGTAGGAGCTGGAAATACACCAGCAGTTATTGATGAAACAGCCCATATTAAGATGGCTGTCAGCTCTATTTTAATGAGTAAGACCTTTGATCATGGAGTTATCTGTGCCTCAGAACAGTCTGTTACTGTAGTGGATGAAGTTTATGATCAAGTTAAGCAGGAGTTTGATGATCGTGGGGCCTATATTCTATCTCCAAAAGAGAAAGAGAAGGTAGCTAATATATTAGTAGAGGATGGTAAAATAAATTCTAAAATTGTGGGCCAACCTGCCCATTACATTGCCAGTTTAGCAGGAGTAGATGTTCCTAAGAAGACTAAAGTATTGATAGCAGAGGTAGAAGATGTAGGAGTAGAAGAGCCTTTCTCTTATGAGAAGTTATCTCCTACTTTAGCTATGTATCGAGCTGATAAATTTAAAGATGGAGTGGCAAATGCAGTTGATTTAGTAAAGTTTGGTGGTATTGGACATACTTCTGTATTATATACTGACCAAATTAATGAAGATCGGATAGACTACTTTGATACGCAGATGAAAACAGGAAGAATCTTAATCAATATGCCTTCTTCGCAAGGAGCTATTGGTGATATCTATAACTTTAAACTTCAGCCGTCTCTAACCTTAGGTTGTGGTACTTGGGGAGGTAATTCTGTTAGTGAGAATGTAGGAGTTGAGCATCTACTAAATATAAAAACCTCTGCCCAAAGAAAAGAAAATATGCTATGGTTTAAAGTGCCTCAAGATATTTATTTTAAATATGGTTCTTTACCTATCGCCTTAACCGAATTAAAAGGCAAGGAGCGTGCTTTTGTAGTTACTGATCGTGAATTATATGATTTAGGATATGCTGAAGAGGTTACTGATGAGTTAGATAAGAATGATATTGATTTTAAAGTCTTTTCTGATGTAGAGCCAGACCCTACCTTAGATACTGTCGAGCAAGCTTTAGAGCAGATGAAAGGATATCAGCCTGACTTGATTATAGCTTTAGGTGGTGGATCACCAATGGATGCTGCTAAGATTATGTGGTTGCTATATGAGCATCCTGAAGCTGGGTTTAAAGAATTATCAATGACCTTTATGGATATTAGAAAGCGAATTTATGAGTTTCCAGAGTTAGGTAATAAAGCCAACTTAGTAGCTATTCCTACTACCTCTGGAACAGGTTCGGAAGTTACTCCCTTTGCTGTGGTAACTGATGATAAGACAGGAATTAAGTATCCTATTGCTGACTATGAATTGACACCTGATATGGCAATAGTTGATCCTGATTTAGTATTGAGTATGCCACCTAAGTTGACAGCTTACTCAGGGATTGATGCTTTAGTACATGCTATTGAAGCCTATACATCTGTTTTATCAAATGAATATACTAAAGGTCTTGCTTTAGAAGCTATTAGACTAGTCTTTAAGTATCTACCTCGTTCTTATCAGAATGGAGGAGATGATAGAAAGGCTAGGGCCAAAATGCACTATGCTGCTACTACAGCAGGTATGGCCTTTGCTAATGCTTTCTTAGGTGTTTGTCACTCAATGGCCCATAAACTTGGTTCTACCTTCCATCTACCTCATGGTCTAGCCAATGCCTTATTAATTGAACAGGTAATTAAGTATAATTCTAGTGATGTACCTTTAAAGCAGACTTCTTTTCCTCAGTACAGATATCCTTTAGGCAAAAGAAGATATGCTAAGATAGCTGATCACTTAAAGTTAGGTGGTAGTAGTGAAGAAGAAAAAGTTGAGTTATTGATTGAAGCTATTGCTCATCTAAAGCAGAAGATTGATATTCCAAGTAGTATTGCTGAAGCAGGAGTCAGTGAAAATGATTTTTATAGCCAGCTTGATGAGATGGCAGAATTAGCCTTTGATGATCAATGCACAGTAGCTAATCCAAGATATCCTCTAATTGATGAGATAAAGAGCTTATATATTAAGTCTTACAAAGGAGAAATTTAATCTTTAAGGGCCAGCTTTTTTTGCTGGCTCTTTTCTGTTATAATAATTAATTAGTATACTAACTTTTAAAGTTAAGCAGAAAGGATTGATTTAATGAATTTAGAAGGAATAAAAGAGTTACAGACAAATTCTTTTAGTAAGCATAAATTAAGGAGATTGATTAGTTCTTGGCCGATAGACTCAGAAACTGAAGAAGAGATAGAGATTGGTGATAAATATCAGGACAAGGTAGTTAAATGCCGTAAATTAGCTTTATATTTAGATGATGAAGGCGATAAATTACCTCTTTTTACTATTAAAATGGTTAAAAGAGATTGGCAGGCTATTAATCGATTTTTAAAGCAGTTTGATTACGCTCAGATGGTAGTTACTATTTATGATTCTAACAGTAGTAAGTGGTTCTTTTCTTTTGTAGATTTAGATTTTCCTAAGCCTCGAAGCTATTACTATTTGTTAGGCGAAAAAAAGATTGATGAATATTTTCAACAGGCAATAAGCAATTTAATAGCTAAAAGAAAACCTAAGATAACTGATTTTAGACAAACCTTTAGCCAAAATAGATTAGCTGATCAGTTTTTTACTCAAGCTATAGAATTAGTTGATAATCTAAAGCAAGAGTTAAAGGAGAAGGAAGATTCTTTGCAGTTGGCCCGGCAGGTAATATTACAGATAATAACTCTCAAGTTTTTAGAGGAGAAAGGATGGTTAGAGCAGTCTATAGGAGACTTATATCAAAAATCTACAACAGAAGATAAGAATTTATGGGCCAACTTCCTAGCTCCACTGCTAAAGAACTTAGTTCAGTTAGATAGAGTAGTTACTTGTCAGCTACCTAATGATATTTTAATAGAGATCTTAAATTTTTTAGATAATTATAACTTTAGTTTAGCAGAGAATACTCCTGAACAACAACAAGTAGCAATCACACCTCAGATTCTAAGTGATTTATATGAAGGATTATCATCTGAAGACAATCGTAAGCAACGAGGTGTCTTTTATACTCCACCAGAAATTGTCTATTATATGTGTCAAGAGGGTATAGTCAATTATCTAACTACCGAAGTGGCTGAATTAAATAAAGAAGAGATAGAAGAGTTAGTAACTCAAGGGTTAGTAACAAATGAACTGAAACCATACCTTAGTGAAATTGATGATAAATTGGCTCAGTTTAAAGTTTGTGATCCAGCCGTTGGTTCAGGTGCCTTTGCTGTAGGAATGCTACAGGCTATTACCCAAATCAGAAGAAACTTACAGCCTTGGTTAGATGATAGGAAAGATGATTATCAGATTAAGTTGACAGTAATTAGGAAAAGCCTATATGGTGTTGATCTTGATCTAGAAGCTACTGAAGTAACTAGATTAAGATTATGGCTATCCCTAGTAGCAGAAAAAGAAACAAGAGATTCTATAGTAGCTTATTCGAGCCTCCGTTATAAGTTTGTAACAGGTAATTCTTTATTAGAGATAGAGGATAATCTATTTAGCAGTGGTAGGCAAGAGATAAAAGAGTTGAAAGAAGATTATGTTCAAGCATCTGATGCTGAACGTAAAAAGTTGGCTGCTCAATTAGATGAAAAGTTGGCCCAATATACTGGAGAAGGTTTTTCCTTTTCATTTTATTTTCCAGAAGTATTTACTGAACAATCAGGTTTTGACTTAATTATTGGTAATCCTCCTTATGTAGGAGAAAAAGGACATAAGGAGTTGTTTCGTAAGATAAAAGAGTATGCTTTAGGGAAACATTATATAGGAAAGATGGATTTGTTTTACTTTTTCTTTCATTTAAGTCTTAATTTACTTAAGTCGCAAGGTCATTTAGTCTTAATTACGACTAATTATTATTTAAGAGCTACTAGAGCCAATAAGTTAAGAACAGATTTAAAACAACGAGGAACAATTAAGAAACTAATTAATTTTAACGAACTAAGGCTTTTTTCAGCGGCTATTGGTCAACATAATTTAATTACAGTAGCTATGAAAGGTGAAATAGATATTCCAGCTCAAACGGCAGTAGCTTATAGGAAAGGAATGGCTCAAGTTAAAATAGTAGCAGATATTTTATCTGGTTTAGATAATAAGACCAATTATTATTCTGTACCACAAGAGCTATTATATGAAGGTGAAAATAATTATTTAAGGTTAGAGACTGGAGAGCTAGAAAAAATATTGACTAAAGTTGAACAGCAAGGAGTTCAATTAGGTGATTTATGTAATATTAACCAAGGAATTGTTACCGGATGTGATAGAATATATAACCGTCATTTAAAGCAGTATGATCTTGATTTGCAAGCAGGCCGTGGAGTCTTTGTATTAGAGGAAGAAGAAGTAGACCAGTTAGACTTTAGCCAAGAGACTAACTTTTTTCTTAAACCTTGGTTTAAGAATTCAAATATAAAAAAATGGTTACCAGAGTTTAAGAATGATAATTATTTATTCTATCTTAATCACAATCTAAAGAATATTCCCGAAGAAATTAAATCTTATCTAACACCTGCTCAAGCAATACTCAAAGATAGAAGAGAAGTTAAGCGTAATTTAATTGATTGGTGGCAGTTACAGTGGCCTAGAGAAGAGAACATATTTACAGCACCTAAGATAGTTGCTCCTCAGAGAAGTAAAAGTAATATTTTTGCTTATACAGAAGAGAATTGGTATGCCAGTGCAGATGTCTATTTTATAACTCAATCGAATAGAGCAATTGATTTAAAGTATATATTGGCTCTACTAAATTCTAATCTTTATTATCTATGGTTGTATAGAAAGGGTAAGAAGAAAGGGAACTTATTAGAGTTATACCAAGGGCCACTAACTGAGATACCAATTAAGTTAATTTCACCAGCTAAGCAGAAATCTTTTATTAAAGAGTCAGAAAGAATGATGGGCAGACAAGAAGAGTTGTCTAATTTACAGGAGATTACTTGGCAAGGGTTATTACCAGTTACTACAGAGCAGATAAGCTTACAGGAATTAAGTAGTCAAATTAATCCAATTTATCAAGGGCGGGCTCGCAAGGTGCGTCAAATCAAGGCAGAAATTGATAATAAAAAAGTAATTATCTTTACTGCTAAGGCGAAAAAAGGTTGGTATCAAGTATTAGAACTAAAGTTTGAGACAACTTGTTTAGCTGAATATATTAAATATAATTTAGAAAATTTATCTGTAACTGATCTAGAAAGAATTAATTCTACTTTAGATGGCTGGCTAGTTGATAAAGTTAAGCAGATTAAATTACCTAAGTATAGTATAGAGCAGATAAATCGGTTAGTTAAGAAGTGGACTATTTTACAGCAGGAGATAAATAGATTAAAAGAAGAGTTAAATTCAGGTCAAGAAGAGATAAATGAATTAGTATATAATTTATATGACTTAACTGCTGAAGAGATTAAAGTAACAGAGAAAAAAAGAGAAGAAATGAAGGATTAGATTTATAAAACTTTAACTTGATGTTGACTTGTATAAATATACTATGTTATTATAGTATTGAAAATGAAATTTATTATCAATTAATTAAGTCTATAGCTTTGTTCAATAATAGGAGGCAGGTATTAGAGATGCTAGAGAGATTAAAATTAAAAAACTTAACTATCAGTAGCAAATATACAGTTGCAGTAGTCTTAACTGCAGTTTTATTTTTAGTATCAACAGGGATTATTTTTGGTTTATTATCAACAAATGTAAAGAAAGGATTGTATTTTTTAGAAAAAAGAGGTGCTAGTTCAATTGCAGTTGCAGAAATGAATTCTTTATTTAAAACTAAGAATCAACAAATAATAAAATATACATATTCTAACCAGCAGATTAATGATCAGGATTTAATTGATGAATTTAAAGAGAAAGAAGAGGATTTTAAAGAATTGATGAAAAAGATAGAACCGGTACTAGATACTCGAAAGCTAAAAGAATTATTTAATAGATTAAATAAGAATAATACTAAAATTAATAATATCTTCTTAAAGGAGATTATACCAGCTGTAAATAAAAATCAGAAGACTAAATATATTAAATCATTACAGAAGATAAATAAGTTAGAAGAGGATACATCATATTTATTGGGAAGATTTCAAAAAATATTTAATCAACAAAGACAGTTTACTATTCAAAAGGTAAAATCTAGTATAGGGTTTACACAGTTAACTTTAATTATTTCCATTATAATAGCAACTACTTTGGGAATTATAGTTACATTCTTTATTAGTAAGATTGTAAAGCGCAGCTTAAATCATGTTGTAGAAATTAGTGATCAAATTGCTAGTGGTAATCTACAGGTAGAAAAAATAGATTATAATGGTCAGGATGAAATAGGGAAATTAGCTACTAGCATTAATACTATGGTAGAGAATTTAAATAATATTATTGAAGATGTAATTAATGGTACAACAGATACTTCAGCAACTGCTCGGCAATTATTTGCTATTAGTCAACAATCTACAGCTTCTATAGAAGAAGTAGCTACTTCTGTTCAAGAATTTACTGTTAGCACTGACCAATTAAGTGAAGCTGCTCAAGACATGTCTCTAGTCACTGAAGAGGTAAATGATTTGGCTCAGAAAGGGTTGGAAGAGATGGAAGATACTAAAGTTGAAATGAATAATATAATTGATTCATCTCAAGATTCAATTGAAATAATTGATGAACTGAGTCAATCTACTCAAGCGATTGAAGATATGGTTAATGATATTTCTGATATTGCTGAGCAGACTAATTTATTGGCTTTAAATGCTACAATAGAGGCTGCTCGAGTTAGTTCTACTGGAAATAAGAATAGTAGAGGAGAACAGGGACATGGCTTTGCAGTGGTTGCAGAAGAAGTACGGAATTTAGCAGAAGAAACACAAGAGTCTGTAACTAATATTAAAGCTATGATTGATGAATTAGTTGTTAAGACTGAACAGGCTGTAGATAGTATTAAAGATAATAACTCTCAAATTGAAGTTGGATCCAATAAGCTAAATCAGACTGAAGGAGTATTTAATAATATAGTTGATAAGATTGAAATAGTTGTAGAAGGGATTCAGGAAGTCGTTTCTTCTAGTGAAGAGATAGCAGCAGGAAGTGAAGAGATTTCTGCTACTACTGATGAACAGTCATTAGCTATGCAAGAGTTGTCTGATTCTGCTCAGAATCTAGCTAATATAGCCCAAGAATTAAATCAGTCAGTTGAAGAATTTAAATTATAGAAAGATATATTTTCTGGAATAATAATGATGACTGTGTTAAAATTACTATAATCTTAATTAGAGTTTTTATTTAATTTCTAAGGAGGTATTAAAATGCCCCATAAATTTGATCCGAATAAGAAAGATAAATTACTTAGTGATAAAAGATATGAGATGTTGCCACCGCAAGGCACGTTACAAAAACTATTATTAGAAGTAGAAGATAGAGTTGCTGATATAGGTTCTGGAGTAGGTTTCTTCTCTCTACCAGCAGCTAAGATAGTAGGAGACAAAGGTAAGGTATACGCTATTGATATTGTTGAAGAAATGTTAACTGCATTAGATAGAAGAGCTAAAGAGGAAGAAATAGAGAATATTGAGTTGGTTAAAGGAAGTGAATATTCAGCAGAACTTGATAATGATTCTATTGATTTTATGTTAATCTCTAATGTAATTCATGAAGTTAAAGATAAAGAGAAATTTCTAACAGAATATTTAAGCAAATTAACTTCTAGTGGAAAGTTAGCAATTATTGATTGGAAGAAGAAAGATACTAATGAAGGGCCTCCTATAGACCATAGAATCAGTCAACAACAGGTAAGGGAGTTATTACAGAATATAGGTTTAGATGTAGTTAAAGAGGTTGATTTAAATTCTGGTCAATATGGCTTAGTAGGGAAAAGATAATAGTATATAGTAAAGACCACAGATTAGCTATTCTGTGGTCTTTTATATTTAATTATTAAATGTAACTGGTAAAGCAGTCTTAACTTGTGATAATATTTTCTGAGATATGGTTGCTGCAATCACGCATAATAGTAGATCACCTGGAACTGGTACTAAGAATCCAATCTTTATTGCCTTCATAATCCCAAAACTCTTTCCAGCAATAAAGTTTAGATTTAAATAAAGATAGGCTACTCCTATAATATAAACAATAATTAATCCAGCTAAATTAGCTATTAAATAATTAGAAAAGTTTTCCTCTTCCATCTTTTCTACTAAAAATCCAATTATGTAAGCTCCAAGAGCAAAGCCAATTAAGTAGCCAAAGGTATGTCGGAAGATATAACTTGGCCCGCCTCCATGAGCAAAGATTGGGATACCTATTAAACCAGTTAAGATGTAGACTAGTTGACTTAAAAAGCCTAGCTTACTTCCTAATAAACTACCAGCAAATAATACAAATAACATTTGTAGTGTAAAAGGTACATAGGGGATAGGAATCTTAATAAATGCTCCTACAGCAGTTAAGGCAGCAAACATACCTACTAAGATAATTTCTTTTACTTTTAAGTTCATAGTTAACTCCTCCTTTTCAATTGTTATCCTTCTATATAAAAAGTTGACGATATATTAATAATACCAAGTGGCTAAGATTTTGTCAACTGCTTATTAGATAGGTTGACAAATGTATTATTTTAAATCTATCTCTGCTTTAGTTGGAACTGAAAATTTAAGAAAATAAGATAAAAATCATTTTTAAAGCAGGAATTATTACTGTTTTAAGGAATAACTTAAGTGGTATACAATAAAAAGTAAGAAATATAGTTATATTTATATAAGGAGGCAGAAAAATGGAACCAATAAAACTGACTGATGATATCTATTGGGTAGGAGGTATTGATTGGGATCTTAGAGACTTTCATGGCTATTCGACACAACGTGGCTCTACATACAATGCTTACTTAATTGTGGATGATAAAGTAACATTAATTGATACTGTTAAGCATTACTTATATGATGAGATGATAGAACGTATTTCAAAGGTGATTGATCCAGCAGAGATTGATTATATAGTATCTAATCATGTAGAGATGGATCATTCAGGAGGATTGCCTAAATTAATGGAGGTAGCTTCTAATGCTACAGTAGTTACTTCACCTAAAGGAAAGTCTGGATTGCAAAAACATTATCAAGGAGATTGGGACTTTAAACTTGCTAAACCAGGAGAAGAATTAGACTTAGGAAGCAGAAGTCTAAACTTTGTTTTAACTCCAATGGTACACTGGCCAGATAATATGGTTTCTTATTTACCAGAAGAGAAGATTTTATTCTCTAATGATGCTTTTGGGCAACATTTAGCTTCTTGTGAACGTTTTGATGATCAATATCCACTTGATATTATTACTGAAGAGGCTAAAAAGTATTATGCAAATATTGTATTACCTTATGGTGCTCAAGTACAACGAGCTTTAGATACAGTAGGTGATTTAGACGTAGAGATGATTGCCCCATCTCATGGAATTATCTGGCGTGACAATATTCCAGAAATTATCAGTAAGTATCAAAAATGGTCGGCTAATGAAACAGATGAAGAAGCTGTAATTGTGTATGGTACTATGTGGGATTCTACAGAAGAGATTGCCTATGCTATTCAAGATGCTTTTGAAGAGTTAGGAATTAAGGCTCAAATGTTCAATTTAGAGACAAATGATAGATCTGATATTATGACTGAAGTAGCAACGGCTAAGTATATCTGTGTTGGATCGCCAACATTAAATAATAATCTACTGCCAGATGTATCGGCTTTCTTAACTTATATGAAAGGGTTGGCCCCTAAGAATAGACTTGGACTCGCCTTTGGATCTTATGGTTGGGGTGGTCAAAGTGTTGGCCAAGTAGCTGAAGTCCTACAAGATGATTGTAATTTTGAGTTACTTGATCAGCTAAAGGTACAATATGTTCCTGGTGAAGATAAATTAGATGAAATAACTGATAAAGTAAAAGATAGCATTAAAGAAAATAGTTAATATTAGATAGTAAGTGGTAGTTTATGATCATAAACTACCACTTTTTTTATTGTATTTAGGTTGTTGAAAAGAGTAATTTTGCTATCTGATAAAAAAATGAATTTATTCAATGCAATAATTTTAATATATTTTGTCGATTTATGACTAAAATAGCTAGAAAGCAGCATTAATTAGCTTATTATGAAGATTTAATTAGAAAAATGAAGGAAAAAAGGATCTTAATCTATAATTTATTATATATAAATAATGGAAATAAAAATTATTAATTTTTAGTAATAATATATAACTTTATAGGGAGGTGATGGAGTGGCTGAAGAGGATTCTAAATCAGAGTTAAATATTAGATTTGATTATAATCTAGATTTACATATAAATAAATTAAAAAGTATGGTTACTAAAACAGAAGAGTTTTATGGTCAGATTTCTGAGAGGTTACCTGATATTGAATCAGAAATTGATAATACAATAGAAGAGACAGAGTTGTTGATTAGTTATTTCACTAGGAACAATAAAGCAGATAAAGAAATAGTAGAAGACTTACAAATGATAAAAATGATTAAAGATTTAAAAGAAAAAATCAATAGAGTATATAAGATCTTTGCAGATCAGGAAGATGTATCAGAGATTTTAGCTGGATTTATTCAAGGAAGTAATCAAGAAGAGGCTAAGTTTTTACAAATTATTGCTTTGATTGATGAACTGAATGAATTATTAACTGATTTAGAGAACTTATCAATCAATTCAATTATCTTTTCTGTTTCGGCTGGTAAAAAAGGGGCTGGATTTAGAGTTGTTTCTAATGAAATCAATAATTTGTCTAATAAAATTCAGGATAGATATGAATTAATTAAAGAAAGCATTTTAACCTTACAAGATTGGCATTCTGATTTTACTAGTAACTTACATAAGTTAATGAATATTGAAGATGAAATTGTTAGGGAATATAAAAAAGAAGTGGGGAATTTATTTTCAGTAGTGTTAGATTCATTACAAGTTACTGCAGATAACCTAAATCAGTTTATAAATCAAGTTAATAGGGCAGTAGAGCCTATTCCTCAGATTATAGTTTTATTACAGAAACAAGATATAATTCGGCAGAAAATAGAAAATTTAATTGATATTTTTGTTACTTTACAGGATGAGATTGATATTTTAGATTTAACAAGGAGCAAAACAAGTGAAATTCTAAATAAATTAGTCTTTATTATTGATGTAGCCAGTTTAGCTAAAAAGCTAATGGAGAATATCTTACTACAATTAGATGAATCTTTATTTGAGATTCAAGATAAATTTCAGCAGATGAAAATTGATTTAGAAGAATTAGAAGACGAAAGTGAATTGTTACAAGGTGATATGGATTTAAGTTATCAACAATTAATTGATTATCTCCCCGATTTAACTAACCAACTAATAGAGTTAGATGTAAAATATGAATATTTAATCAATAATCAATCTCTTTTCTATTCTAATCTAGAAGAGATTACAGATCATTTTACCCAGATTACTCCAATTGCTAATAGATTTAAAAAGGTTAAGTTATTAGCTAAAATTGAATTTGCTCGTTTAGATAAGAAGGACAAGTCATTTATTCAAGATATAGCAGAAGCAATTGATGACTTTGTAAAGTTTAGTAGTCAAAATCAGGAGTTGTATAATAGTTTGAAAGAAGAAATGTTAATAGACTATCAAGAGTTTATTAATTTGGTTCAGAAAAGTCAAAAAGATATAAAAAAGTCTAGTCAGTGGATTAAAGAATCTGAAAAAGATTTATTAAGGGCCAAGGATAGAATAAAAGAAGCTAATCAGGCTTTACATCACTCAGTTAATACTTTGGTTGAGGAGATAATAAATGTCAATCAAGCAGCAAAAGAAGTATCTAATCTAGAAGAGATAGGAAGAGATGTTATTGATTTTTTAGTTAAGTTAGAAGATAAAGCCGAAGAATTAAAAGGTCATTATCTATCTCAGGTAGATAATGATAGCTGGGAAGAAAGTAATCAACGATTACAGGAAATTGAAGAGAAGTTTACAAGCTATTTAGAAAGAAAGACAGCCCAAGAAGAGATTAATGACTTAGAGATTGATGTAGGAAGTGAAGGTGGAGAATTAACTTTATTTTAGGTCTGAGGTGATAAAGTGAGTAAGATAAAGTTGGCCCTTCCTGAGGAGTTAATTATTTATAATGTATCAACTTATAGAGAAGAGATACTAGATAATTTATCTGATGAAGAGGAGTTAGTTTTGGATTGTAAGCAAGTAGAAGAAGTTGATGCAGCTGGAATTCAATTATTATTATCTTTACAAAGAATGGCTTTGAAGAAAGATTTCAGATTATATTTAGAAAATGTAAATCCTAAATTTAGATCAACGTTACAGTTAGCTGGAGTAGAAAAAGTTATAGGGAGGGAGTAGTAGATGAGCAAAAAGGTAATGATTGTTGATGATTCTAAAACTATTCGTACTTCTGTTAAGTATACACTATCTAAAGAAGGTTATGAAGTTGTGATGGCTGAAAATGGTCAAGTAGGATTAGAGAAATTAAGAGGATGTAATACAAGACAAGAAAGACCTAACATGATTATTACAGATGTTAATATGCCTCAGATGGATGGGATTAGTTTTACTGAAAAAGTAAAAGAAGATAGACAGCTTAAATTTATTCCTATTTTAATCTTAACTACTGAATCACAAGCTAAGATGAAAACGAAAGGAAAAGAAGCTGGAGCAGCAGGTTGGTTAGTTAAGCCTTTTGACTCTCAGCAGTTGATTAATGTAGTTAAGAAATTTGTAAAATAGGAGGATAAAGATGGCTGATGAAGAATTACTTCAGGTATTTATTGATGAAGCAGAAGAAATATTAACTGATTTAGAAACAAATTTAATAGAATTAGAAGGAAGTCCTCAAGATAAGGAGTTACTTAATAGAATCTTTAGAGGGGTTCATACCTTAAAAGGAAGTGCTGGTTTAACAGGGCTGACCAAGATAGAAGATTTTGTTCATCACGCAGAGGATTTATTAGATCAGTTACGGAATGAAAACTTAAAAGTTGATTCTGATATAATTAATTTGCTGTTAGACACTAGGGATTTACTTGAAGAAATGGTTCAAGAGATAATCAATCCTAATTGCCAAATTAAAACAAGTAAGGTAGCAGAGATTACTGATAGCTTACAGAAGTATATTAATTCTACTGATGAGGTTGGTAAAGAAGATGTATCAGTAAGATCTGATTCTAAAGAAAATATTTATAAGATTACTCTCGATTTTAATTCTGAGTTATTTCAGACAGGAACAGATCCTCTATTATTATTAGAAGAGTTAGATAATATTGGAGAGATTATAGATAGAAATATTAATTTAAGTAAGATTCCTCAGTTAGATAAATTGGATCCTGAAGAATGTTACTTAGTAATAACCTTAATTATTAAGACTGAAGAGCCATTGGCTGAGATTAAAGATATATTTGTGTTTGTTGAATTTGATAATAAAGTAGAGATTGAAGATGTAACTACTAATTTTGATCAAGAATTAGATTTAAGTCTGGCTGATAAGTTAACAGGAGAGATTTTAGTAGAACGAGGAATTATTGACCAAGATGATGTTGAATCAGCTCTTAATCAACAGAATAAGTTAGGAGATATTTTAAATAAAGAAGGTAAAGTAACTAAAAAACAAGTTGATCAAGTAGTAGAAGAGCAGCAAAAAAGTAGAAAAGTTAAAGAAAAGAGTACAATTAAAGTGGATACTGAGAAATTAGAAACTTTAATGAATTCTATGGCTGAATTAGTAATTAGTCAAGCTAAGGTACGAGATCTAGTATTAGAAAAAGGAGATAGCTCTAGTTTAGAAACAATGAATGTATTAGATGAAGTAGATAAACAGATTAAAAGTCTACAAGAAGAAATAATGAAAGTTAGAATGGTGCCTATTGGTGATACTTTCACCCGTTTTAAGAGATTAGTAAGAGATCTCTCTAAAGAACAGGGTAAAGAAGTTAAGTTAGAGATTAAAGGAGAGGAGACAGAATTAGATAAGACATTAATTGAACAGATTGGTGATCCTCTTAAGCATATGATTAGAAATTCTATTGATCATGGTATTGAGTTGCCAGCAGAGAGAGAAGAGAAAGGAAAAGTAAAGGAAGGAAGAGTTACTTTAAATGCCTATCACCAACAAGGTAAAGTGATTATTGAAGTTAAAGATGATGGGCAAGGCTTAGATCAAGAAGCAATTAGAGAAAAGGCAGTTAAACAAGGCTTAATAGAGTCAGAAAAAGATTTAACTGAAAAAGAAGTCTATCAATTGATTATGGAACCTGGATTTTCTACTTCAGAAGAGATTACTGAAACTTCTGGACGAGGAGTAGGTATGGATGTAGTTAAGAGTAATGTAGAGAAGTTAAGAGGTAGCATTAGTATTACTAGTCAACCTAATCAAGGAACTACTTTTAAGTTAAAATTACCTTTAACTTTAGCTATTATTGATGGTATGGCAGTCAAGATTGGTGAAGAATCATTTATTATTCCTCTCAATTCTATTGTAGAGTTTTTGCAACCTTTGGCCCGAAATTATAAAACAGTTAAAGGTAAGGGTGAAGTTATTGAGATTAGAGATGAGTATATTCCCTTAGTTAGATTATATAAATTATTTGCCTTAGAACCAAATGTAATTGATCCAACTAAAGGTATTATAATTGTTGTTCAAGAAGAGAATCATAAAATCTGTTTATTAGTAGATGAGATATTAGGTCAAAGACAGGCGGTAGTAAAGAGTTTAGAAGATAATTTTACTTATGTAGAAGGAATGGCTGGAGCTACTATTTTAGGAGATGGTAATGTAGCTATGATACTTGATATTACTACAGTTACTGAGATGGCTAAAAGGTAAGTGATTTTAGGAGGTGAAAGTATGGAAAGAAAAGCAGATGAAATACAGGATAATACAATGAATATTTTAAATCAACAACTGACTAATATTTCAGCTGAAAATCAGTTTTTAACTTTTAAAGTAGCTGATGAAGAATATGGAGTAGATGTACTAAAAGTACAAGAGATCATTCGTTATCGAGAACCGACTTCAGTTCCTAATACACCTGATATTATTAAAGGAGTTCTTAATTTTAGAGGTGAAGTGATTCCTATAATTGATATTAGACAGAAATTTAATTTTTCCTTACGAGAATATGATAACTTTACAGTAATTATTGCGTTAGAAATAGGAGATAAAATTATAGGAGTTATAGTAGATGAAGTATCTGATATTGTTAGTTTTTCAGTCGATGATATTCAAAGTGAATTAGAGTTTGGTTCTAAAATAGATACAGAATATATTAAGGGTATGGCTAAATTAGATAAGCGATTAATTATATTATTATATCTAGATAAATTACTTTCTTTTGCAGAAGAGGAAGCTGTAGGTCAAATAGATGAAGGAGAATTTACACCAGAATAGCATTGAAAGTGTGATATTGATGAATAAGTTAAACTCAAGAATTTTCAAAAAATTAAGTAATTTAATCTACCAAGAAATTGGAGTCAATTTACCTGATAAGAAGAGGGCAATGGTTAATTCTCGTTTATCTAAACGGTTAAGAGAACTAGGGTTGGATAATTATGAAACATATTATCAGTACTTATCTGATAATAAATCTGAGTTAATACAGTTATATAATATTTTAACTACTAATACAACTCATTTTTTTAGAGAAAAGCATCATTTTGAGTTTTTAAAAGAGCATATTCTGTCTGAAATTAAAGTAAGAAGAGATAGAAAGATAAGGTGTTGGAGTGCAGGTTGCTCTAGTGGACAAGAGCCATATACTCTAGCTATTGTTTTAGCTGATTTTTTTAATAATTCAGATTGGGATAGCAGGATTTTAGCTACTGATATTAATACAGAAGTCTTAAAAATAGCTAAGCAAGGTATTTATAGTAAAAGGCAAGTTAAGAATATTCCTTATGATACTTTAGTTAAATACTTCAAGTTAGGAACAGGTAAAAACAAAAATTTATTCAAGTTGAAAAGAAGACTAAAACAGATAGTGAATTTGAGAAGATTAAATTTAAACCAGTCAGAATATCCTATCAAATCAAAGCTAGATTTTATATTCTGTCGCAATGTCTTTATTTATTTTGAAAAAGAAACAAGAAATAAGATACTCCATCGTTTTTATCATCATTTAAGAAAAGGAGGTTATTTATTTTTAGGACATTCCGAATCTATTAGACAGAATGAGCAAGTTAATAATTGGAAACTTGTAGCCAAAACTACTTATCAAAAACTATAAATTAGGGGGTAATAATATGATTAAATGGTTTAAAGATAGATTAACAGTTAGAAATAAACTATTATTATTTGTTTTAATCCCTTTAGTTACAATTTTGAGTACTCTATTGTATAATAATTATTACACTATTTTAAGTACCATTACCCAGACTGTTGAAAAAGATGCCTCTCGTTTGGTTTCAGCAGATACAAAGGTAGTTGATAAATGGTTACAAGCAAAGAAGGATAAAATTAAAGAGCTAGGAAATTCGCTTGATTTAGAAACTAACTGGAATCAACATCAAGAAGAAATTTGGAAAACCTTAAGAAAGTTAGATGATAAGACATTAGATAAAAATTTTGCTAACCTGATGTTAATTGATAGACAAGGACAAGCTTGGACGACTCAAGATAGGAATAGGTATAATTTAAGTAATAGAAGTTATTTCAAACAAGCTATTAATCAGAATAGAATAATAATTGGCGACCCAGCTAAATCTAAATTAACTATGCAGAATATATTTCCTATTGCAGCTCCTATTAAAACAGATAATGGTCAGACAGTTGCTATTTTAGTTGGAAATGTATTATTAAAGCCACTTCAGGATATAGTAGCAGATTTTAAATTAGGCGATTCTGGTTATGGTTATCTAGTACAAGACAATGGACTGTTAATTGCACATCCGGATTCAGCTTTAAAGCTGAATTTAACAGATACAAGTAACTCTACTGTAACTCAAGAATTGGCTAATATTGTACACAAGATGGTAGCAGGACAGCAAGGAGTAGATCGTTATGCTTTTAAGGGAACAGACAAATATGTTTATTATCATCCTCTTTCTGAAGCAGATTGGTCTCTAGCTTTGACAGTTTCTGTAGATGAGTTAACAGTAGCAGC
This sequence comes from Halanaerocella petrolearia, assembly GCF_054657875.1. NCBI lineage: Bacteria > Bacillati > Bacillota > Clostridia > Halanaerobiales > Halobacteroidaceae > Halanaerocella > Halanaerocella petrolearia. Next base: position 408,661 of record NZ_BAAHXW010000001.1, on the reverse strand, counting down.
TGACAAGATTATCAAGAGATCAATTATTGGTTATGTTATTTTATTTGTTATTATTGCAGTTGTATTATTCTTAGTTTCAAGTTCAATTTCTAAGACTATTGATAATATTCAAGAAGTATTATCTCAGGTATCTGAAGGGAACTTTACTGATAAAGTAGAGCAGATAAGCAATGATGAATTAGGAAAGATGGCTATTGATTTAAACGATACTATTGATTCTTTACGAGGAATATTAGAGAAAGTAAGGTTGTCTGCTAGTAATGTCTCTAATGCAGCAAATGAAATTTCAGAAGGTAATCAAGATTTATCCAATCGAACTCAAGAGCAAGCTTCTTCTTTAGAAGAAGTATCTGCTACAATTGAAGAAATTACTTCTGCTATACAAGAGGTAGCAAGCAATTCTGAAAGTGCCAATGAATTAGCAGATGAGACTATGGAAGCAGTAGAAGATGGTTCAGAAGTAGTGGAAGAAACAATGGTTTCTATGTCTAAGATTACTGCTAGTAGCAAAGAAATTGCTGATATAATTAATACTGTTAATGATATTGCTTTTCAGACCAACTTATTGGCTTTGAATGCAGCAGTAGAAGCAGCAAGAGCTGGTGAACATGGTAAGGGATTTGCAGTAGTAGCAGCAGAAGTAAGAAATTTAGCTAGTAGAACTGCTGAATCTGCTGAGGAGATAGAAGAACTAATTACTAATATTATTAATCAGATTGAAGATGGTAATGAATTAGTAGAAGAAACTGGAGAGGCTCTAAACCAAATTATTGAGAATAGTGAACAGACTTCGCATGCTATTACAGAAATAGCAGCAGCTATGCAACAACAATCATCAGCTGCTAGTCAGATTCAAGGAGCAGTGGAAGAGTTAAATCAAGTAACTCAACAGAATTCTTCTATGGTTGAAGAAATGTCTAATTCTAGTGAATCATTAAATAGTGAAGCTAAAGATATGTTTAAGGTTGTTGGACAGTTTAAATTAGGTGATCAGACTATAGCTAATAAAGAAGGAATAGCAAAACAAGTTAATGATAAAGTACAAGATTTTAATAGACAACAACAGCTAGAAGAATTGGAATCTGAGATGGATGAAAATTTTAATGAAGATGATTTTGAAAAGTTTTAATTTTACTGCTGCTGGGTGACCAGCAGCTTTTTAATTATTTTGGTAAGGAGGTATTACAATGGGCCAACAAATAAAAGTCTTAATAATTGATGATTCATCACTAGTTAGACGCTTTTTGCAGCAGACTTTAGACAGAGAAGATGATTTAGAAGTAGTTGGAGCAGCAGGTGACCCTTATAAAGCAGTCAAGAAGATTAAAGAACTTGCTCCTGATGTCTTAACTCTAGATATAGAAATGCCAAGAATGAGTGGGTTAGAATTCTTACAAAAGTTAATGAGAACTTATCCTCTTCCAGTAGTTATGATTAGCAGTCTAACTAATCAAGGGAGTAAAGAGACTATTAAAGCTCTAGAGTTAGGGGCAGTTGATTTTGTCGCTAAATCTGATTTAGCAGATAAAGAAAAGAAGAGAGAATTCCAGAGGGAAGTAATAAATAAAGTTAAAATGGCTGCTCAGGTAACGGTAGAAAGAAATATAAGACGCAGTAAGAGTAATCAACAGGATAAATTATTAACAGTGAATAATAGTGAATCCATAAAAGACAGAATAATTGCCATTGGAGCTTCAACAGGAGGAGTAAAGGCACTAAAGAAGTTATTGCCACTTTTTCCTCCAGATTCACCACCAATAGTAATTATTCAGCATATGCCACAAGGATTTACTCAATCTTTTGCTCAAACTTTAGACCATGCTTGTAAATTAGATGTTAAAGAAACTAGTATAGGGGACCAATTGCAGATAGGAGAGGCTTTAGTAGTACCAGGTAACTTTCATCTTACAATTAAGAAGGAAGATAGAGACTATTATGTAGAATTGAATCAAGGGCCAAAAGTCAACTATCAACGTCCGGCAATTGATGTTACTTTTAAATCATTAGCTCAATCATTTAAGGATAGGACTATAGGTATCTTATTAACTGGAATGGGCCAAGATGGAGCCCAAGGGTTGAAAAAAATTAAAGAGGTAGGAGGTTATACTATAGCTCAAAATAAAAAGACAGCAACCATTTTTGGCATGCCTAAAGAAGCTATTAGGTTAGGAGCAGTAACTGAAGTTGCTAGTTTAGAAGGAATAGCAGATAAGGTTATTTCAAAGTTAAATGATTCATAATTTAAAAGAAACTACAGTCTTCTTAATTGGGTCTAATGTAGGGCGCCAAATTTCTACTGCTTTAGCTGTAGTAGAGATAGGTTTAGGAATACCATCTAAAGCAAAACAGAGTTTTTTTAACTCGGATTTAGGCATTGGATTAGTTGCGAAAAAGTTATTTACTAAAGTAATATGGAATTTCCAGTTATTATAATCATTAATTGTAGAGATGCCAACTTGATTTAATCTAGCATTTAATGCGTCAGCCAAGTCAGTAAGAGATTTAGTTTCATTAACATTTAGTACTATATAGTTGTTATCCATTTTAAAGCATTTTAGATTATCTATAGTTATTTGAACTTTATCTACAGTATTGATTATATTAGAAATGATTTTCTGAGCTAAAGGAAGATTTTCTTTATTAATTCGATTTAAAGTAATATGTAGTTCAGGATAATTATCATCTGAATATAAATTATATTTTTCAGCTATTGATTCTTGAAGTCGTAAAGCTGGAGTTAAGTCTTTTCGTGGTAAAGTTAACACAATAAATAATTCTTCAGTTAGTGGATTATCTGCCATAATTTAGTCCTCCATTTGTAGTTATATAACATATTTTAATATATAAAGCTTTAAATAGCAAATTTGTTAATTGTTAATGAGGTTTAATCCACTAAAAAATCCAGATTAGTGAACTAATATTCTTATTTTAAAATTCCAGTTTCTTTAGCCATCCCAATAGTTTCTTCAAACTCTTCAGTACTAATATATTTGACAAATAAACATATTAGTATTATTATTACAATTAGGATAATTTTTGCTGTATTTATTTTACCAATTTAGTTTAATAACTAATTAATCATGAGGTGGATTTAGGATGCGAATACAAACAAATATGGCTGCTATAAATGCTTATAATAATGTAAAGAAAAATAATAAAAAGGTAACTGATTCAATTGAAAGGTTATCCTCTGGTAAACAGATTAATAAAGCAGCAGATGATGCTGCTGGAATGGCTATTTCTCAGAAGATGGAAGCTCAAACTAATGGTCTAAGACAAGCCAAAAATAATATAATGAATGGAAAGTCTTTGCTTCAGACTGCAGAGGGTGGTTTAAAAGAAATTCAAAGTTTGATACAGAGAATGAGAGAGTTATCAGTTCAGGCGGCTAATGAGACTTTGAATTCAGAAGATAGACAATCTATTCAAAGAGAAATAGATCAATTAAAGGGTGAAATAGACAATATAGCTAATAACACTGAATTTGGAAGTTCTAAACTTAAATTATTACGTCCGCCAACTATTGAAGAAACTTCAGGAAATAAAACTGGAAAAGTTGATATAGTTTTTGTGGTTGATAATACTACTAGTATGGATACTATTCAAGATAAAGTTAAAAATAATTTGACTGATTTTATTGATAATATTAAAAATGAGGGAGTTAATGATATTTGGATAGGGGTAATGGAATATAATAGTAATAGTACAGTAAAAAGTTTTTCTGGCAGTAACTGGACTTCTGATGAAGAGAAAGCAAAAGATAAAATTGCTAATTTAGGTTCTTCTTCTGATGGAGGAACAGAAAATACCATGCAAGCAATTGAGGATACTATTAGTAACTATAATTTTCGTTCTAATGAAGATAGTACTCAAGTCAAGCATGCAATTCTAGTTACTAATGAGGATTCTGATGATGAAGTTAATCTTGATTCAACAATAAATAAAGCGAATACAGAAGGATTACAAATTCATGGTGTATATCCTAAACCTAAAGATGATTTTGGTGATTCTACTTCAGAATTTGATAATCTCACTAGTAATACTGAGGGGAAAAGTGTGGATTTAGATGATTCTTCTTGGGGAACAAAACTTGCCAATAAAATTGGTGGAGCAATAGGTTCATCAGCAGGAAGTAGTACTAAAGAAAAAACTGTAAAACCTTTAAAATTACAGGTAGGTCCTAATCAAGGAGATATATTAGAAATTAAATTAACAGATGCTAGAACAAAGTCTTTAGGAGTAGATAATATTAAAATAGATCCCCCAGAAAAAGCCCAGAAAGCAATTGGAAAATTAGATGAAGTAATTAATAAGACTTCTTCAACTAGATCTCGCTTCGGTGCTTACCAGAATAGATTAGATCATATTCAAAGCAATGTATCTAATTATAATACTAACTTATCTCAGGCTAACTCTAGACTTAAAGATGCTAATATGGCTAAACAACAGATGAAATTAACTAAAAATCAAATTCTACAGAAGGCTGCTCAATCTATCCTAGCTCAGACAAATCAACTTCCTCAGGGAGCATTAAAGTTATTACCTTCGAAAATGAAAAGTTAATACTATAATTAATTTTCTTATAATTAGTCTAAAGAGTATCTTTAGGCTCTTTTTTTATTTTTGATTATAATTAACTACCAACCGACTGGAGCTTCTAAGTGTGATTTAAAGAAGGTTTCTTTAACTATTGAAGAAATAGAGGCAATTAGATTAAAAGATAATGAAGGATTGACACAAGCCAAAGCAGCAGAAAGAATGGAGGTTTCACGGCCAACTTTTCAGAGAATATTGATTAAAGCTAGAGAGAAAATTGCTGAGGCTTTAATTAAAGGAGAAGCAATTAAATTTCAAGGAGGAGATTATAAATTCAAGCCACGTTGCAAAAAATGTGGTAAAGATATTGATTCTAAACAGAAAAGAAAAGGATACCGCCATGAAAAAAAGACTTGTCCTAAATGTGACTAACTTAATGTAGAGATAAGATTGAATAATCAAAGTCAATAATAAGAGTGGAGGAAATATTAGGGCCAACTGTCCAATTAGAACAAGTAAGTATGAGGTATAGGGTTGCTTGACAGAGAAATAAGGTTATAGTATAATTATGTATGAAATTGGATGTTATTTACTATCGGGCTGTGGCGCAGTTTGGCAGCGCACTATGCTGGGGGCGTAGGGGTCGCTGGTTCAAATCCAGTCAGCCCGACCACATATTTTCCTTGCTATATCAAGGGTTGCCGGAGTTTCTATTACTTCGGCTCTTTTTTATTTTTTGAAACCTTGCCGAAACTTATTTGATAATAAACTAAAGGAGATATTTAATTGTATAGTAATTAGTAGAAGGTATCTATAGTTAAATGATGAAAATAATCATATTAGTATATTAAACTTTTATTCAGCTGTATTCTATGAATAATAGGAGGCATAACAGTGAACAAAACAATTGGAGTGATAGCCCATGTTGATGCAGGTAAGACTACATTTTCAGAAGGACTTTTGTATCATACAGATACAATTAGAGAGAGGGGGCGAGTAGATCATCAGAATTCTTATCTTGATATCCATCAGATAGAAAAAGAAAGATGTATAACTATATTTTCAGAACAAGCTGTTATGAACTATAAAGAGGATACTTACTATTTAATAGACACCCCTGGACATGTAGACTTTTCACCTGAAATGGAAAGGACTATTATGGTAATGGATTATGCCATTATAATTGTAAGTGCTGTAGAAGGTGTACAAGGACATACAAAAACAGTATGGCAGTTACTAAAAAAGCATAAAATACCAGCCTTTTTCTTTATTAATAAAACAGATAGAGTTGGAGCAGATCTGGAAAAAGTAATAGGAGAAATAAAAATTAACTTAACTGAAGATGTATCTCTTATGCCTACTTCTCTGGAAGAAGATCTAACTGAAGAAACTATAGAGTTTATGGCTGAGAGAAATGACAAACTACTAAATATATATATGGAGGATAGATATAGTAAAGAAATATGGTTAGATCAGATGAAGAAAATGATTAAGAAAAATGAATTATATCTATGTTCAAGTGGTTCAGCTCTACATGATGAAGGAGTAATTGAATTCTTTGATAAATTTCACTATCTGACAGAAACTGATTATAATGATGACTCTTTTAAAGCTATAATATACAAGATAGGTCATGACGATAAAGGCAATAGAATATCATTTATGAAGATATTAGGAGGAAGTATTAATGTCAGAGATCAACTTAGCTATATATCTAGTGGAGATGAGATAAGAGAAAAGGTAACCCAGATAAGAGTCTATAACGGCAAAAATTATCAGACAGTAGAATCTGCCGATGCAGGTCAGTTGGTTGGAGTGATGGGTTTATCTAAAAGTAGAGCTGGATTAGGATTAGGTAAGGTTGATAAAGCGCCAGTATATAATATGATACCAACTTTAAGGTCGAAAGTTATCTTTGATTCTTCAGTCAATGTAAAGGAAGTACTAACTGCTTTTAATATTTTAAATGAAGAAGATCCTTCCTTAAAAGTTAGTTGGAAAGAAGATTTACAGGAGATTCAGATTCATGTGATGGGACCTATTCAGTTAGAAATATTAAAGAGGGTTATTAAGGATAGATTTGATCTTTCTATAGAGTTTGGTGAGCCTGGTATTATATATAAAGAGACAATCAATGATCAAGTGCTTGGCTATGGCCACTTTGAACCTCTTAGACATTATGCAGAGGTTCATTTAAATATAGAGTCAGGAGCACAAGGTAGTGGTATAGTTTTTGAAAATTTATGTAGTACAGATGACTTAAGTAGTGGAAATCAAAATCTTGTAAAACATCATATTTTTGAAAGAGAGCATAAAGGCTTACTTACAGGGAGTCCTCTAACTGATTTAAAAATATCCTTAGTAACAGGAAGAAGTCATAATAAGCATACCTCTGGAGGAGATTTTAGAGAGGCCACATATAGAGCTTTGAGGCAAGGTCTTGAAAAGGCTGATAATATACTCCTTGAACCTTATTATAGTTTTAAAATAAAAGTGGATTTAGATAATATGGGAAGAGTCTTATCTGATATTCAAAAGTCCAGTGGTAACTTTGAGGATCCAGAGATTATGGAGAATAGAGTTATAATTAGAAGGAAAGTTCCTGTAGCTACTTTTATGAATTATCCTACTGAACTGTCATCTTTTACAGGAGGGAAAGGAATGATAAATCTAGTATTTAGTGGCTATGATATCTGCCATAATCAAACAGAAGTTATAGAGCGAATTAACTATGATAAGGATTCAGATATAGAGTATAGTTCATCTTCTATTTTTTGTTCTAAAGGTCAGGGGTATGCAGTTCCTTGGCATGAGGCAGAAGAAAAGATGCATTGTGGTTAAAGAGAGACTTAATCTTCCTTAAATTTTTAAGAAGGCAAACTAATTTTTTAGTGATAGTAGCTATTTATGCAGGAAAAAATAATTATGTCAAGAAATAATACATCGTAAATACTAGATAATATAATATGATATAAAGGAGGGGTTAGATGGCTAACCAAGTACGAAAGCGAATTTATTTAAGTGGTAGAGTGCAAGGTGTTGGCTGTCGAGCTTATATTAATCAAAATGCTAACTTGTTAAATTTATCAGGCTGGGTTAAAAATCTAGCTGATGGTCGAGTAGAAGCGATATTTACTGGTCAAGAGAATAAGGTAGAAAAGATAATTAATTTAGCTAAAGAAGGACCTCCTTTTGGAAATGTAACTGATATTGAAGTTTATGATGAAGAGTACCAAGGAGAATTTGATAAATTTAAAATAAAGTATTAAGGAGGAATCAACATGGTATTTGGTTTATTTAGTAGTAGTGTAGAGAATATATCACCTGAAGATTTAGAAAAAGAGTTAGCAAAAGGAAAGGAACTGAAGGTTGTAGATGTTAGATATGATTATGAATATGATGAAGGTCATATTCCAGAATCTATCAATATTCCTTATCCAGAATTAAAAAATAATTTAGATAAACTTAGTAAAGAGGAAGAGATAGCAGTAATTTGTACAGCAGGAGTTAGAAGTAAGAAGGCAACTAAAAAATTAATGAAAGAAGGATATGAGAATGTTAGAAATGTAACTGGTGGTATGCGAGCCTGGGAAGGAAAACAAGTATAGTTACAAAGAGTAGTCGCTGTTTTAAGCAGCGACTATTATTTATATATATAACTTGCTAAAAATATATTTTTATAGTAAGTTTAAAGTATAACCTTTTATAAAAAATTTCAATAAAAATTTGAATATATTTAAGATAAGATTATTTTTCAATCATTTATCTATAATAACTAAAGGGGCGATAATTTGAAGAGAGTAAAGTTAATCTATAATCCTATGTCAGGAGATAAGAGTTTTCGCTATTATTTAGACCAATTTATTGAGAAGTTTCAGAGAGCAGGATATGAGGTTAGTATCTTTAGAAGTGCCCAACCAGGTGATTTAGCTTTAGGTTTAGAAGATGTAACAGATAAAATGTATGATGCAATTGTTGTAGCAGGTGGTGATGGTTCAATTAATGAGATAGTAAATGAAATGATGAAACAGGAGTTAAAAGTACCTTTAGGAGTTATTCCAGCTGGGACGGCTAATGACTTTGCTACTCATCTAAATATGCCTTCTGATTTTGAAACCTGCTTTGATGCTATTCTTAATGGACAGATAACAGAAGTTGATGTAGGACAAGTAAATGATAGATATTTTATTAATATTTGTGCTGGTGGTTTATTAGCTAATGTATCTTATGATATTGATGTTAAATTTAAAAATACTTTAGGTAAGATGGCTTATTATTTAAAAGGAATAGAGCAACTACCTAAATTTAAATCTATGCCGTTAAGAATTGAGACTAGTGAAGAAGTAATTGAAGAGGATGTATATCTGTTTTTAGTATTAAATGGTAGAAGTGCTGGTGGTTTTGATCAATTAGCTAAATATGCTTCTATTAATGATGGTAATTTTGATCTGGTGGCTGTTAAAGCTAAACCTTTATCTAAGCTTGCAGTCTTGTTTATGAAGATGCTGCAAGGTGAACATTTAAATGATGAGAATATTATTTATTTAAAAGATGACTATTTTAAAATTGAAGTATTAGATGAAACTTATCAAGATTATGTAGCTGATATAGATGGAGAGAAAGGGCCAAGTTTTCCTTTAGAAATATCTTTATTTTCTAAAAGTTTAAATGTATTAATAAATGGATAGAGTGGAGGGATTGTTATGGCAGGAAGAATTTATGGAGAACAGGTAATGTTACGAGAGTATAGAGAAGATGATTTTGAGGATATGAGACAATGGGTCAATGATTATCAAATAGTTGATTATTTATCAGATATCTTTTTATATCCTCAGTCAGAAAAACAGACTAAAGAATTTCTAGATATGGCTATGAGTGATGATTGGAAGGGCTTTATTATTGCTGATAGAGAAACTGAAGAATATATTGGACAGATTGATTTTGCAGATTTAGATCATAAGAATGGTTATGGAGAACTAGGAATAGTAATTGGCAAACCTAGTAAATTAAATAAAGGTCTAGGAACTGAAACTTTAGAATTATTTTTAGCTTTTGGTTTTGAAGAGTTAAGGTTAAATAGAATTGAATTAGTCTGTTATGAATATAATCAACGAGCTCAACATGTATATGAAAAGGTAGGTTTTATTAAAGAAGGAGTTAGAAGAAAGAAAATATATAGAAATGGTCAATACTATGATGAGTATTTATATGGAATTTTAAAAGAAGAATGGGAAACCTTTTGAATCAGCTCCTTTCTATATTAAAAATTAATATGATTAACTATTCTACCGCCAGTGAGGCGGTCTTTTTATTTAATACATAAGGTGTTGAAAAAATAACTTTACTAATAGTAATTAATACTGTAGATAATTAATACATATAAAATGGAGGTGGAAGGTTGAAGAAACTATCAATTAGTCTACTTATGTTACTGATAATCTGTTTAGTGTCATCAATGGTAAGCGCTGAGACTGTTGATTTAACTATTCTTCACACTAATGATACTCATGCTCGAGTAGAAGAAGGAAAGTATGCTGGAATGGGATTTGCTAAGATAGGAACTTTAATTAAGCAGGCCCGAAAAAAGGCTGATAATGTACTATTATTGGATGCAGGAGATACTTTTCATGGTCAGCCAATTGCCAATTTATCAGAAGGTGAGAGTATAGTTAAGATTTATAATGCTCTTGGTTATGATGCATTAGTACCAGGAAACCATGATTTTAATTACGGCCACCAACGTCTAGCAGAGTTAAACAAAATAACAGACTTTCCTTTGATTGCTTCTAATATAGTTAAAGTAGATAATAATAAAAAGTTTAGATTTCAGCCAGGTGAAATCAAGAATATTGATGGAGTGAAAATAGCTATTTTAGGACTGACTACTCCAGAGACAGCATATAAGACCCATCCTAAAAATGTATCAGATTTAGAATTTAAAGATCCTATTAGAACAGCTAAAGGTATGGTAGATTTACTACAGAAGAAGGAAGCCCCAGATTTAATTATTGCTTTGACTCATTTAGGATTAAGTGAAGGTAGTAAGTATACTACTAAGAAGTTGGCCCAGAAGATACCAGAAATAGATTTGATTATTGATGGACATAGTCACGATAAGATAAATAATGGTAAAGTTATAAAAGGTACTCCAATTGTAATGGCTGAAGAGTATACAAAGAATTTAGGGGTAGTAAATCTGACTATTAAGGATGGTAGGTTAGTAAAGGGTAAGGCAGATTTAATTACTAAAGAAGAAGTAGCTGATGTAGCTAAAGATCAGGAAATTCTAAAGTTAGTTAAGCAGATCAAAGCAGAGAATAAAAAGATAACCTCTCAAGTTATAGGTAAGACAACTGTTGAACTAAATGGGGCTCGAAAAGAGATTAGAACTGGAGAAACTAACTTAGGTAATCTAGTTACTGATGCTATGTTAGTAACAGTTGATGCTGATGTAGCAATTATTAATAGTGGTGGAATTAGAGACTCAATTGCTGCAGGGAAAGTAACTAAAGGAGATATAATTAGAACATTACCTTTTGGTAATTATGTTGTAGTTAAGAAAGTCAAAGGCCGAGTTATTTTAGATGCTATTGAGCATGGTATTTCTAAATATCCAGCTCAGGAAGGATTATTCCCTCAGGTAAGTGGAATGGCTTTTGTTTATGATGTTTCTCAACCAGCTGGAAAGCGTGGTTTAGAGTTACAAGTTAAGGGCCAACCAATAAAACCAAATAAATATTATAAAGTAGCTATTAATGACTTTATGGCTGCTGGTGGAGATGGATATGATATGTTCAAAGAAACTAAGACGATACAGGAATCAGATGGATTAGCAGAGGTAGTTATTGATTATATTAAGTATCAAGAAGTTATAAGTCCCGAACAAGAAGGGCGTATTCTTTCTCTAACTAAAGAAGATAATTATTATCAGTATACAATTCAGTGGGGCGATACTTTATCTGAATTAGCTCTTTGGTTTCAAGTTGATATTAATAAGCTGGCCCAAATGAATAACATTAAAGATTTAGATCTTATTTACGCAGGAGATAAGTTATATTTACCTAGTGATAACTGAAATTAATAATAATTTATAAGCTGCAGATTCAAGCCTGCAGCTTATTTAATTATTGCTTTGAGAAATTCAATGTTTTAGGTAATTTTTCACTTCTAATCTGAATAATTTATAATAGTAGTTTAAGGAGGGAGGGAGTATAATTGCCAGAAGAAAATAGATTATATAATCTATCAACAGCTAAATTAGAAGAAGTATTGGATACAGATTTAGACCAAGGTTTAAATGATAAACAAGTTGATGATAGATTAGATAGAGTAGGATTTAATAAATTGCCAACTAAAGAATCTAGTTCTATATTAAGCTTAATATTAGAACAATTCCAAGATTTTATGGTATTAGTCTTAATTGGAGCTACTGCTATCTCATTTGCTCTAGGAGAAATGGCTGATGCAGTTACTATTTTAGCAATTATAATCTTAAATGCATTAATGGGTTTTACTCAGGAGTATAGAGCCGAAAAGTCATTACAAGCTTTAAAGGAATTATCTGCTCCTACAGCTAGAGTATTACGGGCAGGTCAGATAGAAGAAGTTCCGTCCAAAGAGCTAGTACCAGGTGATATTATTCTTATTGAGCGAGGTGATAAAATACCTGCTGATTCTAGAGTTATTGCAGCTACTAACTTAGAGGTTAATGAAGCCTCATTAACAGGAGAATCAGTACCAGCTACTAAAGAAACTACATCTTTATCAGGTCAAGTAGCAGTTGGAGATAGAAAAAACATGCTCCATATGGGAACAACAGTTACTAATGGAAGAGGTAAAGCAGTTATTACTTCAACTGGTTTAGGTACAGAAATGGGTCAGATTGCTGATTTATTGCAACAGTCAGATGATAGTCTAACTCCGTTACAGAAAAGATTAAAAGACTTAGGTAAGTGGCTAGTTGGAGTCTGTTTATTAGCTTGTGTGGCAGTGGTCGCCTTAGGTATCTTTAAAGGTGAACCTATCTATAAGATGTTTTTAGCAGGAGTCAGTCTAGCAGTAGCAGCTATTCCAGAAGGTTTACCAGCTATTGTAACTTTGGCTTTAGCTATTGGTGTTAAGAAGATGATTAAGCGTAATGCAATTATTCGTAAGCTACCAGCAGTTGAAACCTTAGGTTGTGCTACTGTAATCTGTTCTGATAAAACAGGCACCCTAACTAAAAATGAAATGGTAGTAGAACAGATATATACTAGTGGAGAAATGCATTATTGTCAGGCTGAAGGTTTTGATAAACCTAATTTAAAGAAGTTATTACAGATAGGAGTCATCTGTAATAATGCTCAATTAAAAAAGAAATCTCTATCTAGCAAATTAAAAGATACTATGTTAGGCAATAAGAAACAAGAAGTAATTGGGGACCCTACTGAAGGAGCCTTATTATTAGCTGGTACAGAGAGAGGCTTAGATAAAGCTAAATTAGATCAACAATTTACTCAACGATTAGAGATTCCTTTTAGTTCATCGCGTAAGAGAATGTCAGTTATTGGTCAAAAACAAGGTAAGAAAGAGTTATATATAAAAGGGGCTCCAGATGTTTTAATTGATCGCTGTAGCCACTATTTAGAGGAGGGAAAAGTTAAAAGGTTAACTAAAAAGAAACAGGAAGAAATTATGAAGGCCAATAAAGAATTGGCTAGTCAGGCATTGCGGGTGTTGGCCCTTGGTTATAGAGAAATAAAAGGGAGGTTGGATAAAGATAATTTAGAAAAATATGAAGATAAGATTATATTTGTTGGGTTAGTAGGTATGATGGATCCTCCTCGCTCCGAGGCTAAAGTAGCTATTTCACGTTGTCAAAGAGCAGGGATTAGTCCTAAGATGGTAACTGGTGATCATAAGGAAACAGCTGTAGCTATTGCTAAGAAGTTAAAGTTGTTAAGGAAGGGAGATAAAGTAGTAACTGGTTTAGAATTAGAAGAGATGAATGATAGGCAGTTGGCCCAAGAAGTTGATAATATTGCAGTTTTTGCTCGTGTTTCTCCACAAGATAAATTACGAATTGTTAACCTACTACAAGACAAAGGGCATATTGTGGCAATGACTGGTGATGGAGTAAATGATGCTCCAGCAATTAAAGAAGCTGATATTGGTGTCTCTATGGGAGAAAAAGGAACTGATGTAACTAAAGAAGCTTCTTCTCTGATTTTAGCTGATGACAACTTTGCTACTATTGTAGCTGCTATAGAAGAAGGTAGAGCAATTTATGATAATATTCGTAAATTTATTCGGTACTTATTATCATGTAATATTGGGGAAATTTTGACCATGTTTTTAACTTCTTTGTTAGGTTTACCGTTGCCTTTAGTACCTATTCAAATTTTATGGGTTAATTTAGTTACTGATGGTTTGCCAGCTTTAGCTTTAGGAGTAGATCCAGCAGATGATGATATTATGGATCGACCTCCTCGTAAAACAGATGAAAGTGTATTTTCTCGAGGGTTAAAGTGGAGAATTATAGGTCAAGGAGTCTTAATTGGCTTAGGAACATTATTTGTTTTTTTATGTGGATTAAAGTTTAGTAATTCATTAGCTAAAGCTCGAACTATGGCTTTTACTAATTTAGTAATGGCTCAATTGTTTTTTGTTTTTAGTTGTAGATCAGAAGAACATAGTTTATTAAGAATGAGTCCTTTTAGTAATTTGTTTTTATTAGGGGCAGTAGTAATCTCCTTTGGTTTACATTGGTTAGTATTATATCATCCTTTTTTTCAAGTTTTATTTAAAACTACATTATTAAGTAAAGGAGAATGGGGAACAATACTTTTAGTTTCTGGAGGATCTACATTAATTATAGAGATAACTCAATTTGTTACTAATTTAATTAAAGATAAAGTGTTTGTTCTAGATATTGAAGAGTCTTTAGATAGTTAAGGTGGCTTTTTAGGCCATCTTTTTTTATTTTTTCTTGATAATTAAATCTATAGATGTTAATATGGTAAATGTCGCTTGAGAGAAAGAAGAAAAAATGAAGATTTATTGAGAAAAATAATTAAATTTATTGACATTTGGTTTCAGAAATGTTAACATAATAAATGTTGCTTGAAAGGAGCAGCTCTTTCCTAGGCAAGCAATCAGGTTTTAGAAAAACTTCTTGACAGAAAGACAAACATTTGATAATATAATAAATGTCGCTTGAAAAGGCGACAGAGATTTCGGTCTTTGAAAACTAAACAATGTAACATCCGACTATTCCGAAGTCAGTGTCAAACTCATTTCCTTTTTTCGGAGAGTTTGATCCTGGCTCAGGACGAACGCTGGCGGCATGCTTAACACATGCAAGTTGTGCGAGAAAGTTACCTTCGGGTAACGAGTAAAGCAGCGAACGGGTGAGTAACGCGTAAGTTATCTACCTTTAAATCTGGGATAACTACTCGAAAGGGTGGCTAATACTGGATATACTCTTTTTAGAGGAAAGATGGATTACTATCGTTTAAAGATGAGCTTGCGTCCCATTAGCTAGTTGGTAAGATAACAGCTTACCAAGGCAACGATGGGTAGCCGGCCTGAGAGGGCGATCGGCCACACTGGGACTGAGACACGGCCCAGACTCCTACGGGAGGCTGCAGTGGGGAATCTTCCGCAATGGGCGAAAGCCTGACGGAGCAATGCCGCGTGAGTGATGAAGGCCTTAGGGTCGTAAAGCTCTGTCTTGAGGGAAGAACAACTTAGTAGTGAACAACTGCTAGGTATGACGGTACCTCAAAAGAAAGCCCCGGCTAATTACGTGCCAGCAGCCGCGGTAACACGTAAGGGGCAAGCGTTGTCCGGAATTACTGGGCGTAAAGGGTGCGCAGGCGGTCTAGCAAGTCAGAGGTGAAAGCCACTAGCTCAACTAGTGAAAGTCCTTTGAAACTGTTAGACTTGAGAGTAGAAGAGGGAGATGGAATTCCTAGTGTAGTGGTGAAATACGTAGATATTAGGAAGAATACCAATGGTGAAAACAGTCTCCTGGTCTGACTCTGACGCTGAGGCACGAAAGCTAGGGTATCAAACGGGATTAGATACCCCGGTAGTCCTAGCTGTAAACGCTGGATACTAGGTGTTGGGGGTTCAACTCCCTCGGTGCCGTAGTTAACGCTTTAAGTATCCCGCCTGGGGAATACGACCGCAAGGTTGAAACTCAAAGGAATTGACGGGGGCCCGCACAAGCGGCGGAGCATGTGGTTTAATTCGAAGCAACGCGAAGAACCTTACCAGAACTTGACATCTTTCTGATATTCTTTTAACAGAGAAGTTCCCTTCGGGGACAGAAATGACAGGTGGTGCATGGCTGTCGTCAGCTCGTGTCGTGAGATGTTGGGTTAAGTCCCGCAACGAGCGTAACCCTTATTCTTAGTTGCCAGCATGTAATGATGGGGACTCTAAGGAGACTGCCGCGGAAGAACGCGGAGGAAGGTGGGGATGACGTCAAGTCATCATGCCCCTTATGTTCTGGGCTACACACGTGCTACAATGGCTTACACAAAAGGAAGCGAGACCGCAAGGTAGAGCCAATCCTGTAAAGTGAGTCTCAGTTCGGATTGCAGATTGCAACTCATCTGCATGAAGCTGGAGTCGCTAGTAATCGTGGATCAGAATGTCACGGTGAATACGTTCCCGGGCCTTGTACACACCGCCCGTCACACCACCCGAGTTGGGGGCACCAGAAGTCGCTGACTCAACCAAGTGAGAGAAGCGCCGAAGGTGTGCCCGATAAGGGGGGTGAAGTCGTAACAAGGTAGCCGTACCGGAAGGTGCGGCTGGATCACCTCCTTTCTAAGGAGTTAAACGCTGAGGGTAGTTGGAATGTTACATTGTTTAGTTTTGAGAGACTGAGTCTCTCGTAATTGCACCTTGAAAACTGCACAATAACAACGATTAACCGAGTCTAGATTAAACTAGTAAGGGCGTATGGTGGATATCTAGGCGCCAGAAACCGATGACGGACGTGGCAAGCTGCGATAAGCCTTGACGAGCTGCAAACAAGTGATGACTCAAGGATATCCTAATGGGAGCACCTGGCATGGTAACCCATGTCATCTTAGAGTGAATTAAAATAACTCTAGGAAGGTAACCGGGTGAACTGAAACATCTTAGTAACCCTAGGAAAAGAAAGCAAAAGCGATTCCCTAAGTAGCGGCGAGCGGAAGGGGAATAGCCCAAACTGTAATAGTGTAAAAGCTCATAGGCATTGCTATTACAGAGTCGTAGGGCTATCACGATACTACTATGAAGTATCATAAGCTGACTTTTAGCTAGTCGAAGTGGTTGGAAAGCCACACCACAGAAGGTAATAGTCCTGTAGATGAAAGTTAAAAGAGGCTTAGATAGTACCTGAGTACCATGAGTCACGTGGAACCTCGTGGGAAGTAAGGAGGACCATCTCCTAAGGCTAAATATTATCTGGCGACCGATAGTGAACCAGTACCGTGAGGGAAAGATGAAAAGAACCCCGAGAGGGGAGTGAAATAGACCTTGAAACCATATGCTTACAAGCGGTCAGAGGGCGTATATATATCAGCCTAATGGCGTGCTTTTTGCTTAACGAACCGGCGAGTTATGTGAAGTGGCAGAGGTTAAGCCTAAAAGGTGAAGCCGTAGCGAAAGCGAGTCTGAAGAGGGCGCAAGTCGCTTAGCATAGACCCGAAACCGAGTGACCTATCCATGGTCAGGATGAAGCAGGTGTAACAGCCTGTGGAAGTCCAAACCGCGTTGGCGTTGAAAAGCCATGGGATGAACTGTGGATAGGGGTGAAAGGCCAATCGAACTCGGAGATAGCTGGTTCTCCCCGAAATAGCTTTAGGGCTAGCCTTAAGACGGCTGTATTGGGTGTAGAGCACTGATTGGACTAGGGGCTTACCCAAGCTACCGAATCCATTCAAACTCCGAATCCTAATACAGAAAGCTTAAGAGTCAGACTATGTGGGATAAGCTTCATAGTCGAGAGGGAAACAACCCAGATCGCCAGTTAAGGTCCCAAAGTGTAGACTAAGTGGCAAAGGAAGTGAGACTGCCTAGACAACCAGGATGTTGGCTTAGAAGCAGCCATTCATTTAAAGAGTGCGTAATAGCTCACTGGTCGAGTGGTCTTGCGCCTAAAATATCCGGGGCTCAAGTCTACCACCGAAACTGCGAATTGGTTATCCAATGGTAGGGGAGCATTCTATACGGACTGAAGCAGTACCGGAAGGAGCTGTGGACTGTATAGAAGCGATAATGCCGGTATGAGTAACGAGAAACAGGTGAGAATCCTGTTCGCTGAAAGTCCAAGGTTTCCTGAGCAAGGCTCGTCCGCTCAGGGTAAGCCGGGACCTAAGCCGAGGCCGAAAGGCGTAGGCGATGGATAGTCGGTCAAAATTCCGACGCTACCTATTAGCATTTGAGCGAAGGGGTAACGCAGGAAGATAGACTTGCCTGTCAACGGTATGACAGGTTGAAACACTTAGAAGGATGGTTTAGGCAAATCCGGACCATTGATAACTTTGAAGTGTGATCAGGAGTTCCTACGGGAACGAAGAAGTTGATTCTCTACTGCCAAGAAAAACCTCTAGCAAGGTGATAGGTACCCGTACCCCAAACTGACACAGGTGGACTGGATGAGAATTCTAAAGCGAGCGAGTGAACCTTCGTCAAGGAACTCGGCAAACTAGCCCCGTAACTTTGGGAGAAGGGGTGCCTCAATAGAGTTATGCTCGAAGAGGTTGCAACAAAGAAGCTTAGGCGACTGTTTACCAAAAACACAGGTCTCTGCTAAGACGCAAGTCGAAGTATAGGGGCTGACGCCTGCCCGGTGCTGGAAGGTCACGGGGATATGTTAGGACTTAGATCCAAAGCATTGAACTTAAGCCCCAGTGAACGGCGGCCGTAACTATAACGGTCCTAAGGTAGCGAAATTCCTTGTCGGGTAAGTTCCGACCTGCACGAATGGCGCAACGACCTAAGCACTGTCTCGACGAAGGACTCGGTGAAATTGAAGTGTCTGTGAAGATGCAGACTACCCGCGGCTGGACGGAAAGACCCCGTGGAGCTTTACTGCAGTCTGATATTGAACTTTGGTACACTATGTACAGTATAAGTGGGAGGCATTGAAATCGGCGCGCTAGTGTCGATGGAGCCATCAATGGGATACCACTCTTATTGTGCCGGTGTTCTAACTACGCACTGTAACCCAGTGTTAGGACAGTTTCAGACAGGCAGTTTGACTGGGGCGGTCGACTCCTAAAGAGTAACGGAGTCGCCCAAAGGTTCCCTCAGTGCGGTTGGAAATCGCACGAAGAGTGTAAAGGCAGAAGGGAGCCTGACTGCGAGACATACAGGTCGAGCAGGGACGAAAGTCGGGCTTAGTGATCCGACGGTAGAGCATGGAATTGCCGTCGCTCAACGGATAAAAGTTACCCCGGGGATAACAGGCTTATCTCCCCCAAGAGTTCACATCGACGGGGAGGTTTGGCACCTCGATGTCGGCTCGTCGCATCCTGGAGCTGGAGCAGGTTCCAAGGGTTGGGCTGTTCGCCCATTAAAGCGGCACGCGAGCTGGGTTCAGAACGTCGTGAGACAGTTCGGTCCCTATCCGCCGTGGGCGCAGGATATTTGAGGGAAACTATCCCCAGTACGAGAGGACCGGGATGGACGTACCGCTGGTGGACCAGTTGTCAACCAATGGCATTGCTGGGTAGCTAAGTGCGGAACTGATAAGCGCTGAAAGCATCTAAGCGTGAAGCAGATCTCAAGATTAGATATCCCATGGAATAATCCAGTAAGTTCCCTGATAGACTATCAGGTAGATAGGCCAGGAGTATAAGTATGGTGACATATTAAGCTGACTGGTACTAATAGAACGAGGGTTTAATCTAGATAAAGTTATTATTGTGCAGTTTTGAAAGTGTAATAAATAATTATTAGATAAAAATCACGATTTTTATCTTGACAAATTAGAAGAGTTGAGATATAATGATTCTCGGCTTGAGTAAGAGACAAACTTATTAATGGGGTGTCGCCAAGTGGTAAGGCACAGGACTTTGACTCCTGCACTCGTTGGTTCAAATCCAGCCACCCCAGCCAAAAGCTTAATTGCCTTATAGGCCCCCATCGTCTAGTGGCCTAGGATACCAGGTTTTCATCCTGGCGGCAGGGGTTCGAATCCCCTTGGGGGTACCAAACTACAGTTAACAGTTTACAATTAACAATTTACAGTTAAGTTCAAAGTAAAAAGTTTAAGGATTTAGATTTTTAACTGTAAACTAAAAACATGGGCGAATAGCTCAGTTGGGAGAGCACCTGCCTTACAAGCAGGGGGTCACAGGTTCGAGCCCTGTTTCGCCCACCATTATTTGGGGATGTGGTGTAGCTGGTTAACACGCCGGCCTGTCACGCCGGAGATCGCGAGTTCGAATCTCGTCGTCCCCGCCATTTCCTGAAATATTCGTCATTTAAATAGAATCTATAATCTTAATTTGATCAAGTAAGAAAGTTTTAGGAAAAATATGCTGACGTAGCTCAATTGGCAGAGCAGCTGACTTGTAATCAGCAGGCTACCGGTTCAAGTCCGGTCGTCAGCTCCACAAAAAGGGCCATTAGCTCAGCTGGCAGAGCACTAGACTTTTAATCTGGGTGTCGGAGGTTCGAATCCTCCATGGCTCACCAATAACGCGGGGTAGAGCAGTTGGTAGCTCGTCGGGCTCATAACCCGGAGGTCACTGGTTCGAATCCAGTCCCCGCAACCAAGATTATTATAATTTTTAATTAAATATTGAGCGGGAGTAGCTCAGTTGGCTAGAGCACCAGCCTTCCAAGCTGGGTGTCGCCGGTTCGAGTCCGGTTTCCCGCTCCAATCATCGGAGCATGGCTCAGTTTGGCAGAGCACCTGGTTTGGGACCAGGGGGTCGCAGGTTCAAATCCTGCTGCTCCGACCAAATTATTTTTTGAAAGCCTCTATATGGGGCTTTTTTTATTTTTTTGATATAATTTTTTGATTAATTGAATATGAATTAGTTAAGGTATTGAATCTTTAGCTAGGAGGTGGTAAATGGTGAATTATTATATTTATGCTACTGATCATGCAATTAAGAGATATCAACAACGGCAAAAAGCAATCAGTCGTAAAAAAGCAATTCATAATATAGTTGAGGGAGTGAAAAGAAGTAGATTGATTGGTTTTGCTAAAGGAGAAAGAGAGATTAGAGAGCATCGGGGGGTTATATTTGTCTGTGAACTAGAAAACAATAAAATGAATGTAATTACTATTCTTAATAGTAAAGCAGAGTTGAGATTTGTCAATGAAGATGACAATACTGAATTAAGATAGCTAGTTTAGAATAAAGGAGTTGAATTTGTTAATGGAAAAAGAATTAAAACTTATACTAAATGTACCTTGATTTTTGTTGTCTAAGTTAATATACTTATATGTATAGTATTATAAATATTTAGCTAAGAGGAGTTGAGACGAGTGAAGTTGAGAAGATTTATTGAGGCAAGTTTGTTGTTGGCAGGAGGTTTTATTCTACATCATATTATGCCACCATTAGTAGCAGGAATGAAACCTGATATGAGTCTGTTAATGTTATTTGTGGTAATTCTACTTTATCAAGAACGGAGTTTAACTTTATCTTCTGGCTTAGTAGCTGGAATAATTTCAGCACTGACTACTACATTTCCTGGTGGTCAAGTAGCTAATTTAGTTGATAAACCAATTACCGCTATTACTGTCTTAGGATTAGTTGTTTTAACAGATAAAGTTGAAGTATTAAGTAAATTAAAACTGGGGATTATTGGAATTGCAGGAACAATAGTTAGTGGTAGTATCTTTTTAGGTACAGCTTCTTTAATTGTTTCCTTACCTCAATCTTTTGTAGCTTTATTTATATCAGTGGTTTTACCTGCAACGTTGTTGAATACAGTAGCTTTGTATTTTCTGTATCCTGTAGTAGCTAAAATTAAAGGCATGATGCCAACAACTGATGTTGTTTCGAATGATAATAAAGCAGCTTAGATAGCTGCTTTATTTTATTTTTTGGGTTAACATTTCTTATTAGGTTATGTTATAATATCGAAGTGCTTGAAATTTATTTGGTTGTATAAAATAAATTATGGTGTAAATGGTGTATAATTTTATTAAGGAGGATGAATGATGGATTTATCAGCAGTTTTAAATGAGAAACAAAGAGAAGCTGTAAAGACAACTGAGGGCCCAGTATTAGTATTAGCTGGAGCAGGAAGTGGAAAGACTAGAGCTTTGACTTATCGTATTGCTTATTTAATAGAAGAAGGTGTTGACCCTTATAATATTTTAACTTTAACTTTTACTAATAAAGCATCTGAAGACATGAAACGCAAGATTAAAGAATTAATTGGTCAAAAACCATCTAATATGTGGATGGGGACTTTCCATAGTATTTGTGTTAGGGTTTTAAGTCAGAATTTAGAGGAGTTAGGTTATGAATCTGGATTTGTTATTTATGATCAAAATGAGAGTAAAGCTTTAATTTCTGATATTATTGTTACTTTTGATTTGGATCCTGAGCAATATAATCCTCGAAGTATATCTCAAATAATTAATAAGGCTAAACAGAATTTATGGACTACAAGTGAAATCATTGATTATTATGGAAATAAAGAATATTACCAGAGAATAGCGGAGATTTATGAAAAATATAATGAGACTTTACAGGAGAATAATGCTTTTGATTTTAATGATTTAATTGGGAAAACAATTCAATTGTTTCAGCAGAATGAAGATATATTAGAAAAGTATCAAGAACGATTTAAGTATGTTTTAATTGATGAGTATCAGGATACTTCACCAATTCAGTATCAATTAGCTAGAATGTTATCTAAAAAACATAACAATATTTTTGTAGTAGGTGATGATTATCAGAGTATCTATAAGTTTCGTGGAGCAGATATGAGTAATATTTTGGATTTTAGTGATGACTTTGATAATTGCAAAGTAATTAAACTAGAAAGAAATTATCGTTGTAAATCAAATATTATAGAAGCCTCTAATGCTTTAATTGCCAATAATTATAATCAATTTGATAAAAAGGCTTGGACTGATAATCAAGCTGGAGAGCCAGTTGTAGTTGCAAAAGCAGATGATGAATATAGTGAAGCAGATTATGTAGTAGATGAGATTGATAATTTGGTTAGGTTTAGTGGATATGATTATAATGATATTGCTATTCTCTATCGTTCTAATCATCAATCACGAATTTTGGAAGAAGCATTTCTTAAGCAGCGGATTCCTTATTATATTGTTGGTGGTTTAGGATTCTATGATCGAAAGGAAATTAAGGATATTATTAGTTACTTAAAGGTTGCTGTTAACCCCCAGGATACAGTTGCCCTAAAGCGAATAGTAAATGCTCCTAAGCGAGGAATAGGACCTAAAACTATAGATAGATTAATTACTCATGCTCAAGAACATGTACCTGAATTTGATCTTTTTAGCTTTGCCCAAGAAGATGATAGCTTAGGTTTATTTGATGTAATGAAAGAACCAACTCAGGTATCTGGGATTGGGAAAACTAAAGCAGCTAAAATTAAAAAGTTTCATCAAACTTTAGAGGATATTACTGAAATTCAAAATTCTAATGTATCACTGCCAAATATAATAAAGAGAATATTAAAACGTAGTGGATATCAAGCCATGTTAGAATTAGATGATTCTCAAAAGGCTCAGACTAGATTAGAAAATTTAAAAGAGTTTTTAACTTTAGCAGACAATTACTATGCTAAGAATAAGACTAGAGATTTAAGTGATTTTTTACGTGATTTACGCCTGTTTTCTGATCAGGATGATTTAACAGAAGAGAATCAGGTAAAGATGATGACTGTTCATGCTGCTAAAGGATTGGAATTTCCTGTTGTCTTTATAGTTGGAGTAGAAGAGGAAGGATTTCCTCATTATCGTAGCTTAAAGACTGGAAAGGTAGAAGATATTGAAGAAGAACGACGACTCTGTTATGTAGCTATGACTAGAGCTGAGGATAGATTATTTATGAGTTATGCTTTAGAACGAAAAAAATTTGGTGAAATTAAAGAAAGAAAACCATCTCGATTTTTGAAAGAGTTACCTTCAAAATTTACTTTAGATAAAATTCATGATACAGGTTTTTAAAAGATTTATTGTATAATATAATTGGTAATGAATTAACCTAATATATAGGTTGATGGAGGTGAATTAAATCGAACAGACTTTAGTATTGATTAAGCCAGATGGAGTATTAGAAAAGAAGATGGGTAGGATTTTAACTCGTTTTGAAGATAAAGGGTTAAACATTCAAGGAGCCAAGATGATTTGGCTAGATGAAGAGTTAGCTAAGAAACACTATCAACAACATAGAGAAAAGGAATTTTTTACTAGATTAGTCTCTTATATTACTCAAGCTCCTGTTGTAGCATTAGTTATAGCAGGAGAGAATGCTATTGATTTAGTTAGAAATTTGACAGGGGCTACTAATCCTGTAGAGGCACAGCCAGGAACTATTAGAGGAGATTTTGCTAGGGATTTAGAAGAAGGTAATATTATTCATGCGTCTGATAGTAGAGAAAGTGCAGCTCAAGAAATAGGTATATTCTTTGCTGCTGAGGAAATTTATGATTATTAGCTTTAACAAGCGTGCATCAGCACGCTTGTTATTCTTATTAGTAGTGATTAATGGTATTGACAATAGAAGGAAATAGCTGGTATAATAGCTTAAACGATATACTAAGTAAGTTATGTAAGTTGGAAATAAGCTAGTGGGAGTATTATTTATTTCGATTAGTAATATACATATATAAAGCTTATAAAGGAGTTGGTTTGATGATTCAACCAGGTGATTTAGTTCGCCTGAAGGGCCAACTTGATGGGGTAACTTACCGAGTGAAGTATATTGTTGGAGATAGAGTAACTGTTGAATTGGTTGAACTACCACTAACTACAATTTTCCCACGAGTTAAATTAATTAAAGTAGATTAGAATTGAGGAGGAGTAAAATGTCACTTACAGATGAAGCACTTAAATTACATTTAAAAAATCAAGGTAAGCTAGAGGTGAATAGTAAGGTTAAAGTTGAGAATAAGGAAGATTTAACACTAGCATATACACCAGGAGTAGCTGAACCTTGTAGAGAAATTGCTCAAGATCAGGAGAAGGTATATGATTACACAGCTAAGGGAAATATGGTAGCAGTAGTATCTGATGGTACTGCAGTATTAGGATTAGGAGATATTGGAGCTGAAGCTTCTTTACCTGTTATGGAAGGGAAAGCTCTTTTATTTAAAGAATTTGCAGGTGTTGATGCTTTTCCAATCTGTCTGAATACTACTGATACAGAAGAGATTGTAGAAACAGTAGCAAGAATGGCTCCTAGCTTTGGAGGAGTTAATTTAGAAGATATTTCTGCTCCTAGATGTTTAGAGATTGAACGAGAGTTAAAGAAAAGAACAGATCTTCCTATCTTTCATGATGACCAGCATGGAACAGCAATTGTAGTTTTAGCTGGTTTGATTAATGGGGCAAAAAATGTAGGTAAAGAATTAACAAATTTAAAAGTAGTGATTAATGGAGCTGGAGCTGCTGGTCTAGCAATTACTAACTTATTACTAGAGGTTGGTATTGAAGATATTACTTTAGTAGATAAATTTGGAGCTTTAGCTCCAGGAGTAGAAGAGATGAATTGGGCTCAAACTGAATTAGCTACTCGAACAAATCCAGAGCAGATACAAGGCGATTTAGAAGAAATAATTGTAGATAAAGATGTTTTTGTTGGCGTTTCTGCTCCTAATTTATTAGACAAAGAGATGGTAGCTAGTATGGCTCAAGATCCTATTTTATTTGCTTTAGCTAATCCAACTCCAGAGATAGAACCTAGTTTAGCAAAAGAGGCAGGAGCTAGGGTCATTGCTACTGGTCGTTCTGATTATCCAAATCAAATTAATAACCTACTGGCCTTTCCTGGGATCTTTAAAGGTGCTTTAGAGGTTCAGGCTAAAGATATTACTGATAAGATGAAGATAGCTGCTAGTAAAGCTATTGCTGATTTAGTTTCTGAAGAAGAATTATCGGCTGATTATATTATTCCAGATCCATTTGATGAAGAAGTAGTGAATAGAGTGGCACTAGAAGTCGCTCAAGAAGCAGTTCAGACTGATTTAGCTAAAAGAAATGTTAGTATAGAGGAATTGAAAAATAAATTTAGTTAAATAAAATAAAAAAAGCAAGGACAAAAAAGTCCTTGCTTTTATAAATTAATAAGCTCGTTCTACTTTTCCTGCTTTTAGGCAAGAAGTACAGACTTTAATTCTTTTTGGGCTACCATTAACGATAGCTTTAACTTTCTGTAAATTAGGCTTTTGTACCTTTTTAGAACGATTAGTTACGTTACGTCCTACTCCACCTTCTTTTTTTGCTTTACCTCGACGTGGAACTTGATTCCCACGATTAGATCCTTTACCACATACTTCACAACATCTAGCCATTATCTAGTACCTCCTTTAAAATGTATGTCAGGGGTTAACTCCCTGTTTAAGATGTATCATGATTAGCTCTGCTTAAACATTTTAACATAGATAATAAGTAGTTAGCAAGGGTGATTTCTTATTTTTCAGAGAAATTTATAATAATCCTTTAATATTTCAAAGTTGTTGATTTTTATAACAGAAGAAGGAATTTATTATAATCTATTGAATAATACCCAAAGTAGGAGGCATAAAAATGAAAATTAATAGAAAGACTTCTATTTTAGATTTATTGGCTAATTATCCTGAAGCTAAAGAAGTGTTAGTTGATTATGGATTAGATTGTGCTAATTGCTTAGGAGCTATGGTTGATGACTTAGAGTCAGTTGCTAGGGCCAATAATATTGAAGTAGAAAAATTAATTATAGAGCTAAATGGGTTAAAAAATAATGAGGAGGAAGAATAGATGCAGAAGTTGACAAATGACTTAGGAGTAGTTAATATATCTAAGGAAGTTATTTCAGTAATGGCTGGGTTGGCTGCCATGGAATGTTATGGATTGGTAGGAATGGCTAATCAAAGTCTTCAGGATGGAATATCTAAATTATTAGGCACCCATAATTTAAATCGAGGTATTCAAATTGAAATTATAGAAGATGAAATTAAAGTTGATTTATATATTATTGTAAAATATGGGATTAGAATTTCAGAAGTAGCTACTAATGTAATAGATAGAGTAAAATATACCCTAGAAGAAAAGGCTGGTGTAAGAGTTCGAGAGGTAAATATTAATATACAAGGAGTGAGGATTGATAATGTTGACTAATCAGTTGAAGCAAGAAGTTGAAGAAATAGATGCAGTCCAATTTAAAGAAATGTTAGCTATAGCAACTGATACTTTGGATGAAGCTAAAGATGAAATCAATAATCTTAATATATTTCCAGTACCTGATGGAGACACAGGAAGTAATATGTATGCTACTATCTCTAGAGCCTTAGAAGAAGTTAAAGAGGCACCAGAAGGTTCAGTAGCTAGTGTGGTAGATAAGTTAGCTGTTGGAGCTTTAATGGGAGCTAGAGGAAATTCGGGTGTGATTTTATCTCAATTGTTTAAAGGTTTGGCTGATGGAATTGGAAAAGTTGAAGTTTTAACGGCTGATAACCTTGCTGATGGATTACAAGAGGCGGCTAATGTAGCTTATCAGGCTGTGATGAAACCTGTAGAAGGAACGATTCTAACGGTAGCTAAAGATGTAGGGAACAAGGCTCAAGAATTAAAAGGGCAAGTTGATATTATAGAGTTATTAGTTGCAGTAATTAAAGAGGCTAAGGTAAGTGTAGCTAGAACGCCTCAGTTACTTGATGAATTAGAGGAAGCAGGAGTGGTTGATGCTGGTGGTAGAGGTTATCAACTCTTCTTAGAAGGATTGCTAGCGGGTTTGACTAGAGAAGAAATTGAAGTGAAAGATAATAACTTAGCTAAGGAGATACATCAACAAGTTACAGAAACAGAAGAGAATTATGGTTATTGTACAGAGTTTATTATTCAAGATCCGACTGTTAAAATAGATAAATTTAGAAATGAAATTGCAAATAAGGGAAATTCTTTACTGGTAGCTCAAGCTGAAGAGATACTAAAAGTTCATATTCACACTGACCACCCAGGTCGAATATTAGAGACTGGACTTAGATATGGTAGATTAACTGATATTAAGATTGATAATATGTCACAACAACACCAAGAGCGTATTAAGGATACTATAAAAGATGATAAGATAGAAGTCGATAGGTTGGCAGTCTTGACTGTTGTAGCTGGTGAAGGGTTACGTGAAGTCTTTAATAATTTAGGAGTTGATTATATATTAGAAGGTGGTCAATCAATGAATCCTAGTACTCAGGATTTATTGATAGGAGTTGAAGAGATTGATAGTAATCAAATTGTCATTTTACCTAATAATAAAAATGTTATTTCTACAGCTAAGCAGGTAGAGAAATTAACAGATAAAAGAATCAAGGTAATTCCTACTTGTAATATACCACAAGGTGTAGCAGCAATGATGTCTTTTGACTCTACAGGAGAGTTAGATCAGATTAGTGAGGCTATGGAAGAGGAATTAGATTTTGTAACAGCAGGAGCAGTTACCTATGCAGTACGAGATACTAAATTTGATCAATGGGAGATTCAAAAGGATGATATTTTAGGTTTAGTAGAAGGAGATATTAAAGTAGTAGCTGATGATTATAATCAAGTAGCCATAGAGTTGATTGAGCAGATGATATCTGAAGAAGATTCTTTACTTACAATTTATGTTGGTCAGAATATAAGCCAAGATAAACAAGAAGATCTAATAGTGGCTTTAGAAGAGAGATATTATGAACTTGATATTGAGGTTTATAAAGGACAGCAACCAATCTATTATTATATTATTTCTTTAGAGTAGGAGTGATAAATAATGGCTAAGATAGCTTTAGTTACAGATAGTACGGCTGATTTGAAGAGAGAGCAATTAGAAGAATACGATATTATAAGAATTCCTTTGCAGGTTAGTATAGGTGGTAAAGACTATAAAGATTGGGTGGATATTGGTCCAGATAAATTTCTAGAACAGTTAGATATTGTTGATAAGATGCCGACTACTTCTCAGCCGCCAATTGGTGAATTTGTTCAACTTTATGAAAGGTTAGCTGATGATTATGATGCTATTATTTCTTTACATTTATCAAGTGAATTAAGTGGTACAGTTAGAACAGCTAGGTTAGCTGCTGATATGATAGATGATACTAAGATTAAGGTAGTAGATTCTGGTACTGTTACATTTTCTTTAGGAATAATGGCTATTGAAGTGGCTAAAAGAATTAAAGCAGGTGCTAATCTACAGGAGATAATTAAATTTATTGATCAGTTACAGGAGAAAGTTCAACTTTATTTTACAGTTGAAAAACTAGATTATCTGGAAAAGGGTGGGAGAATAGGTAAAGCAGCTTCCTTTTTAGGAAATTTATTTAGAATTCGACCTCTATTGACTCTAGAAGAAGGAGAAGTCACTCCTTATAAGAAAATTAGAGGAGAAAAAAGGTTATATAATAGCTTTAAACAGGTTATTGAACAAGAGTTATCTAATAAAGAAGGTCGTAAATTGGTTGTACTTTATGGTAAATATCAAGATAAGGCAGATAAATTAAAACAAATTTTAATTAAAGAATTTAGTTGGCAAGAGGTTGAAATGGCTCAGTTTGGCTCAGTAATTGGTAGTCATGTTGGCCCAACACCTTTTGGAGTTGCATTTTATAAATAACTATAATTGTTTATTAGTAGTAGAAGGGAGGAAGTCGAAACTAAAGTTACTTTAAACGACACTTATTATGAAAAAAATAAAAGAAATCTTTGCTACACTAATTAAACCACTACCAATTGAGATTAAATCAAAGGGTTTAAATACTTCAGTGATTGGAGGCTTTGATAAATATATTTTAAGTTGGAGTCGTAAGTTAAAGAAAGTTACTAATGATGATAGGATTGAAGATTTGGCTGAAAAGTTAATATTATTATTTTCAGATTATGCTAGAAATACTATTGATAGTCGCCGAAATAAACTAAAACAGGCAATTAAAGTGATCAATCAGTTGGCTCAGGAGATTAAAGGGCATAAAATATATAAATTGCAGGATAATAATCTTCAACAGCTAAAAAATAATAATGGAAATATTACTAATCAAGATAAGGTAGATAATGTTAATTATAAAGATGGGTTGCCTGATTTCTGGCAGGAGTCAGTCCAATATTTAAAAGGTGTGGGTGAGTATAGAGCAAAAAAATTTAAAGGGTTAGAGGTAGAAACAATTAATGAATTACTTTA
The DNA here is from genome assembly GCF_054657875.1 of Halanaerocella petrolearia. NCBI lineage: Bacteria > Bacillati > Bacillota > Clostridia > Halanaerobiales > Halobacteroidaceae > Halanaerocella > Halanaerocella petrolearia. The sequence goes on along the minus strand of NZ_BAAHXW010000001.1, from coordinate 378,788 downwards.
TTATTTACCTCGTGATTATAATGATTGGAGTAACTTAGAGCAGATTGGTAAACTTAAAACAGGAATGAAGGTTACAGTTCAAGGTAAGGTAACAGAGATTAATCAGATTAAACCTCGCTCAGGTTTAAAGATTATCAAGGTTGGTATTACTGATGGTACAGGAATTTTATATGGTGTTTGGTTTAATCAAGGGTATATTAAGCAACAATTTAATAAAGGAGATATTGTCTTATTTAGTGGAGAGGTGAATTATAATTATGGACAGTTAGAGATTAACAATCCTCATTATGAAGAGTATGAAGGAGAGAGTCTTCATACTAATCGGATTGTTCCTATTTATCCTACTACTAAAGGACTTAATCAAAAACGGATTCGTAAGATTATTAAAGATGTATTAGCTGCTTATGCCTCTAAAGTTCCAGAATTTTTACCAAATTTTATTTTAGAAAAATATTCTTTTCCTTCTTTAGGACAAGCTTTAGAGCAGATCCATTTTCCTGATTCTAAGGATAAATTGAAATTAGCCAGAAAGAGATTTGCTTATGAGGAGTTATTTATTCTTCAATTAGGTTTAGCATTAAGAAAGACTGAAGCTCAAGAGCAGATACCAGGTTTAAAACATAATTCTGTAAGTGAATTAGTTAAAAAGTTTTTAACTTTATTGCCTTTTGAATTAACTTCAGCTCAAAGTAAGTCTTGGCAAGATATAAAAGAAGATATGGAAGCTGAGTTTCAGATGAATCGTCTTTTACAAGGCGATGTAGGAGCTGGAAAGACAGTAGTAGCTACATTGGCTTTATTAAAAACAGTGGAATCTGGTTGGCAAGGGGCCTTAATGGCTCCAACAGAGATTCTAGCCGAACAGCATTACTTAGGTTTAAAAGAAGATTTAGAACCACTAGGAATTAAGATAGGATTATTAGTAGGTAGTCTAAGTAATAAAGAAAAGAGGGAATTAGTAGCAGAAATTGAAGCAGGAGATATAGATATAGTAATTGGAACTCATGCTTTAATTCAGGAAGGGATTGACTTTGCTAAGTTAGGATTAGTTATTGTTGATGAACAGCATCGTTTTGGAGTTAGGCAACGAGCTACTTTACAGGAAAAAGGGGATAATCCTGATGTATTAGTTATGACCGCTACACCTATTCCACGTACTTTAGCTTTGACAGTTTATGGTGATTTGGATGTATCAGTTATTGATGAGCTACCTCCAGGTCGTAAACCAGTAGTTACTGAATGGCGAACTAAGAAGGCTAGAGATAAGATTTATTCTTTTGTTCAAGATGAGATTGAGTCTGGACGTCAGGCTTATATCGTCTGTCCTTTAGTAGAAGAATCGGAAAAGTTAGATCTTGAATCATCTATAGAGATGTTTAACGATTTACAGGAAGTCTTTCCTGATCTAGAATTAGGACTATTACATGGTCAACTGAAGGCACAGAAAAAAGAAGAAGTTATGGAACAGTTTAGAGTAGGAGAGATAGATATCTTAATCTCTACTACTGTAATTGAAGTGGGAGTTAATGTTCCTAATGCTACATTGATGATTATTGAAGATGCTCAAAGATTTGGATTGGCCCAGCTTCATCAGTTGCGAGGGAGAGTAGGTCGAGGTAAGTATCGATCTTATTGTATCTTGATTTCTAATCCTACTACCGAAGAAGGTAAAGAAAGAATGAAGATTATGACTAAATCTAATGATGGTTTTAAAATTGCTGAAGAAGACCTTCAGTTACGAGGACCAGGTGAATTTTTTGGGACTCGACAGCATGGAATGCCTGATTTAAAGGTAGCTGATATTCTACGAGATCAAAAGTTATTAGAAGAAGCACGTAAAGATGCTTTTAAATTAGTAGAGCAAGACCCAAGGTTAAAACAAACTAAACATCAATTACTTAAGAAATTTTTAACAGAAAGTTTCAGTTACGATTTAGATTTAATTGATATAAGCTAATAAGGAGTGATAGGATGAGAATTATTGCAGGAAAAAATAAAGGAAAGAGATTAAAATCTCTTGATAGAAGAGATGTAAGGCCTACTAGTGACCGGACTAAAGAAGCTTTATTTAATATTTTAGGGCCAGATGTTGTAGGAACTAGATTTTTAGATTTATATGCTGGGTTTGGTGGTATTGGAATTGAAGCAATTAGCCGTGGAGCTCATGATGCTGTATTTATAGAACAAAACCAACAGATTGCTAAAACATTAAAGGATAATATTGATTCAGTTGATTATCAGAAAGAGAGTAGAGTTGTTGTAGATGATGTATTACAGGCTATAGGGCGATTACGAGATAACTTTGAATTGATCTTTATGGATCCACCTTATATGGAACAAGAATTATATATTGAAACACTAGATAAAATCACCCAATATAATCTATTACATCCTACTGGAATTATAATAGCAGAGCATCATACTAAAGCTAACATAGAATGGCCAGCTGAATATGAGATAATTAAGGAAAGAGAATATGGTAGTTCTACACTTACATTGTTAAAAGGAGTTAGTAATAATGGCTAAAGTAGCAGTCTATCCTGGTAGTTTTGATCCAGTAACTAATGGACATTTAGATATTATTGAACGAGCTAGTAATATTTTTGATGAGGTAATTGTAGCAGTTTTTGTTAATCCTAATAAGAACCCTCTTTTTACTAGAGAAGAGAGAGTTGAGATATTAGAAGAGGCAGTTCAAAATTTTTACAATGTTGAAGTTGATTCTTTTGCTGGTCTTTTAACTCAATACTTAAAGCAGAATGATGGTGATGTGATTATTAGAGGTTTGAGAGCTGTATCTGATTTTGAATCAGAATTTCAAATGGCTTCTATGAATAAGAAGTTGGCCCCAGAAATTGAAACATTATTTATGATGACCAATACTAAATATGCTTATTTAAGTTCTAGTGCTGTTAAAGAAGTAGCTAGTTTTGGAGGTTGTATTGAAGAGTTAGTACCTCAGCATGTAATTGACCAATTAATTAAGCGATTAAAAGAAGAAGGCAAGATGGTAAAAGAGGATAATTAAAAATAAATTTTATGATATAAGGAAGGTGAAATCATGAATTTTTTAAGATTAGCTAAAAAGAGATGTTCTATCAGAAAATATAAATCAAAGCAAGTTGAAAAAGATAAGTTAACTAAAATACTAGAAGCAGGTAGAGTTGCCCCTACAGCTACAAATAGTCAGCCACAACGATTGATTGTAGTACAAGAGGAAGAAGGATTAAGTAAAATCGAAAAAGGGGCCAAAATCTATGATGCTCCTTTAGCTATTATAGTATGTTCAGATCATAATGAAACTTGGAAGAGACCATTTGATAATATGGATACAGCAGATATTGATGCTAGTATAGTTACTGATCATATGATGCTTGAGGCTACAGATCTTGGACTGGGAACTTTATGGATCTGTTATTTCGATCCAGCGATTATAAAAGAAGAATTTAATATTCCAAATAATATTGAGCCTATCAATATTTTGACTATAGGTTATCCAGAGGAAGAAGAAGTGGCATTACCTAACAGACATAATGAGGTTAGAAAGTCTTTAGAAGAGATAGTAGATTATGAAAAGTTTAAAGAAGAAGATATTAAATAAGAATATTTAAAGAAAAAGGGCACTTTTATTAGTGCCCTTTTTTTAATGATAAAAGGTAATTACTTTTAATTTTTTTAGAAAATAAATAAGTAAGGAAATACTAATTAAAAATCCTAATACTAAAATTAAACCTAATGAAGTATGAGATAAATAGCTTAAATATGATATATTATATAGATTCGATTGAAGATTTGTAACTGGTGTAACTAATTGAGCAGAAATTTTAGCTAATGGGTCAAATAAGAAATAAGTTGTTATACCAGCTATAATAGCATGTATGATTCGAGCGAAGAAATAAGCTTTAAGCCTAATATCAGTTCCTTTAACCATAGCTACAACCTGAGCATGAACAGAAAGTCCACTCCAAGCTATAATAGAACTAGTGATAACAATTTGTTGTTTTAATGGAGCAGTAGCTTGACTAGTTAAATGTGATCCATTAGTAATTTCAAAGAAACCACTTACAATACCTGAAACTAATGATTGAGAAAATCCAAAAGGTTTTAATATTAATGTAAATAAATTTGCAATAAAGTGATTAAATCCTGTTAAGTAGAGTATTTTTGTTACTACAGAAAAGAAGATAATAAATCCACCAACAGTGAGCAAGGTATCAATTGATTCTTTAACTGCATCACCAATCAGTTGACCAAAAGGGCGTCCATCTTTTCTACGAGCTTTATATAATTCGTTAAAAGCATAAGAAAGAATATTTTCTTGCGAAGAAGAATAATTACTGATTGTTGTATTATTTTCAACAGTTGGTTTGTAGAAACGAAGTAAAAAGCCTACTATTAAACAAGAAATATAATGTGCCAATGCTAAAGTAATACCAAGTTGCGGATTAGAAAACATTCCTACAGCTACTGCTCCTATCATAAATAATGGGTCAGCAGTATTAGCAAAAGCAACTAGTCTTTCTGCTTCAGCTTGGCTACACATTTTTTCTCGTCTAAGTTGCCCTGTTATTTTAGCTCCAATAGGATATCCTGAAGCAAAGCCAATTGCTACAGCAAAAGCCCCAACCCCTGGAATATTAAATAGTGGTTTCATCAAGGGTTCTAATAATGCCCCCATAAAGTGAACTACTCCTAGTCCCATTAGAATTTCAGCTATGATAAAGAAGGGGAGTAAAGCTGGAAAGACAATATTCCACCAGGTTTCTAGTCCATCAATTGCTGCATTAAAAGCAGATTCAGAAAAGACTATTAAAGCTATAGTAAAGAGAATAGCAATTATAGCTTTTAAGTTTATCATTTTTTTATTCATTAATTACCCTCCCTTATTAAAATGGTGCTTAGTTAATAGTATTTAATATTAATCAAGAATATGAATTTATGTTTAGTTATGTTAATTTTAATTAAGGAATGGTTAAATTCTTAAAATATATTTTGGATAGACTATGTTATAAGAGTCCCTTCTTAGATAATCTAAAAGGTAGTTTTCTAATTTGATGATTTGAAAAGATTTAAATAATAGATAACTTTTTATTTTTGTTATAGTAATTGAATAGTGATTATTCTCCTCTGGAAAAATAGTTAGGAAAGCTTGATATAGCAGATAAAAGAGTATATTTAGGAGGAAATTTATTATGACTAATAAGATTGTTGTAACTGGTGGAGTAGCAGGTGGGGCAAGTGCAGCTGCTAAAGCTAGAAGAGAAGATGAAGATGCAGAGATCATTATTTTTGAAAAAGGACCATATGCTTCTTTTGCTAACTGTGGATTGCCTTATTATGTAGGAGGAACTATTGAAGATAGAGACTCTCTTTTTCAAGTGCCAGATGGTAGATTTGATAATTGGTTTAATATTGACCTAAGGACTGAACATGAGGTAACTAAGATTAATCGAGAAACTAAAGAAGTAGAGGTAACTGATCATCAGACAGGAGAGAAGTTTAATGAAAGTTATGATAAATTAGTTATTGCTACAGGGACTGAAGCAACTAAACCACCTGTTCCTGGGGCAGATTTAGATAAGATCTTTACTTTAAAGACTGTGCCCGACGCTGATGCAATTATGAGCCAATTAGAACAGAATCCAAGTAGAGCAGTAGTTGTAGGTGGGGGATATATTGGGATAGAAGCTGCTGATGAACTATTAAAACAAGGATTAGATGTTACATTAATTGAGATGCAAGATCAGATTCTTCCTACTTTAGATAAAGAAATGACTACTCCATTAAGCAAGCATTTAAAAAGTTTAGGAATTAATCTTCTTTTAGAAGAGAAAGTAGGAAAATTCGCAGGACAAGAAGAAATAACAGTTAATTTACAGAGTGGACAACAGTTAACTACAGATTTTGTTGTAGTTGCTACTGGTGCTACACCTAGATTGGATCTAGTTGAAGAAGCTGGTTTAGAGGTAAGTAAAGAAGGTATCGAAGTTAATGAATGGATGCAGACTAGTGATCCAGATATTTATGCTGCTGGAGATATTGTAGAGAGTGTACATTTAGTTACTGGAGATAAATTTAAAGCCCCTTTAGCAGGACCAGCTAATAAACAAGGACGGATAGCAGGTGCTCATGCTGCTGGAAGAGAAAATAAGCAGTTTAAAGGAGTTTTAGGAACAAATATTATTAAGGTAGGAGAATGGACAGCAGCTGGTACTGGACTTAATGAAAAGATGTGTCAAAGAAGAGGTATCAATTACTATACAGTCTATCTACCTAAGAATAATCATGCTGGATATTATCCCGGAGCAGAAATGATAATTACTAAAATTTTGATTGAAGAAGATACAGGTAGGTTGTTAGGAGCAGAGGTAGTTGGAAAAGAAGGAGTAGATAAAAGAATTGATATTTTTGCTACTGTTTTGTCTGCTGAAATGACAGTGAAAGATTTAGAAGATTTAGATTTAGCTTATGCCCCTCCTTATTCGTCTGCTAAAGGGCCAACTATTATGGCGGGGATGATAGCAGCAGATGTATTACGAGGTGAAATGGAGCTAATTACTCCTCAAGAGTTAGAAGAAGAATTAGTAGAAAATCAAGGAATCCAATTAGTTGATGTTAGAACAGAAATGGAGTATGAAACAGGAGCTATTAGAGATGCTAAATTAATTCCTCTTAGTGATTTACGAGCCAGAGTAGATGAATTAAATAAGGGTAAAAAGACAGTTGTTTATTGTGCTGTAGGTTATCGTGGTTATTTAGCCTATAAAATATTAAAACAACAAGGATTTGAGAAAGTTCAGAACTTGACTGGTGGAATTACAGTCTGGAACTTACTATAAGTTGTGAAGGTGGGATTTCCCACCTTTTTATTATTTATAAAGTTAAGTGGTACAAAGTCTCACTTTATATCAAACCCTATAAGCTATTACTTATATAATACATTAATAATAATTATTTTACTTATAAGTAATTAAATGGTAGAATTAAATTGAAGAAAGAGAAATATTTCACATATGATTATAATCTTTGATTTGTTTAAATTTTTTATAACTATATTTTAAGGAGGGAAACAATGAGTTATTCCATATCTACTGAAAGAATGGATAAGATTTTAACAGAACTACAGAGTGATTACAAAGTATATGCTCCAGTACGACTTGAAGGTCAGGGACGATATTCTGATACTGATGTAATCAGGTATGCAGAAATTGATACAGTTAATGATATAGTATTTGATCAAAAATCTGATGTTTCGCCTAAGGAAATAATTCATCCAATTACACAAAGGTTATTTTATTTTACCGAATATGAATACACAGAAAGTCAGGTATATGATCAGGATATTTTAATTTTTGCGCGACCATGTGATATTAATGGCATCAAAAGACTTGATAATATCTTTCTAGATAATGGAGAGTTTGAAGATAGTTATTACAAGCGTCTTAGAGATAAAATAAAGTTTATAATGATGGAATGTAAAGATAGTTGGGACACTTGTTTTTGTGTATCAATGAATGCTAATAAAACAGAGGATTACAGTTTAGCTGTTAGATTTAATGAAGATAAGTTGTCAGTTCAGATTAAAGATAATGAATTTAAAGAACTATTTTCTAACCAAGTAGAGACTGAATTCACTCCTGAATTTCCTACTTTTAATCAAACTACAGTAAATATTCCAAATATTAACGAAGAAATACTAGAAGAAGTTCATAATTTAGAGATATGGGAAGAGTATGATAGGAGGTGTGAAAGTTGTGGTGCTTGTACTTCAGCTTGTATAACCTGTAGTTGTTTTACTACTTCTGATGTTACTTATACTGAAAATGGAAAGGTTGGAGAAAGAAGAAGAGTTTGGGCTAGCTGCTTACACGATGATTTTACAGATATGGCTGGAGGAGAGAGTTTTAGAGATAGTCCTGGTGAGAGAATGAGATATAGAACTTTGCATAAAATTTATGATTATCAAGCCAGATTTGGAGGAGAACATATGTGTGTTGGTTGTGGTCGTTGCACTGATAGATGTAATGAACTTATTTCTTTTTCAGCACTGATTAATCGATTGAGTTCTGAAGTAGATAAACTTAATACTGAAGTTTAAGGAGGTAAATGAAATGTGTGATAATTGTAAATGTATAACTGAAAATGAGTTACAACCTAAGCCATGTCAAATATTAGATATTACTCAAGAAACTGATATTGAATATAAATTTAGAGTTGAGACAGACATGAGTGCTCAACCTGGCCAATTTTTTCAAGTTTCTCTGCCTAAAGTTGGAGAAGCTCCTATCTCTGTTAGTGGAATTGGAGATGGTTGGTTAGAGTTTACTATTAGAAAGGTTGGTAAAGTTACTGGTGAAGTTTTTGGATTAAAGTCTGGTGATAACCTATTTATTCGAGGACCATATGGGAACTCATTTCCAATAGATAAATTTAAAGGTAAAGATTTGGTTGTAATAGCTGGAGGAACTGGTGTTTGCGCTGTTAAGAGTTTATTACAACATGCTTATGATAATTATGGTCAATTGAATTCTATACATTTCTTAACTGGATTTAAAGATACAGAATCTATTTTATATAGTGATGATTTAGGTAAGTATGAAACAAAATTTGACGCGACAATTTATTCTTTAGATCATGAAGAGACTGAAGGTTTTGAAAAAGGATTTGTAACTGAATATATTGGACAGGTGCCATTTGAAGATTTAGATAACTATCATGTAGTTATTGTTGGCCCGCCAGTAATGATGGATGTAGCTGCTAGTAAATGTTTAGAACAGGGGGTTGCTAAAGAAAAAATTTGGGTATCTATGGAAAGAAATATGTCTTGTGGAGTAGGTAAGTGTGGTCATTGTAAGATAGGAGATACCTATGTTTGTGTTGATGGTCCAGTATTTAACTATACTAAAGCACAAGATTTAATAGATTAGGGAGGAGAGAATATGAAACAGGATATTAATGTAGGAGAATTAACCTCTAATTGCTTTCGCCAATCCAAAGTTGACGGTGAGTGTATGTTACAGTTACGTGTTCCTGGTGCTGTAGTTAATGCTAAATATTTATCTGATGTACAGTATATAGCTCAGACCTGGGGTAATGGAGATTTTCATATTGGAACTAGACAGACTTTTTCTATTCCAGGAATTAAGTATGAAGATATAGATGTAGTTAATGAGTATTTACAAGGTTATATTGAGGGGGTAGAAGTAGAGACTTGTGGAGTAGATATGGAAGTTGATGATAGTGGATTCCCTAATCTTGGTGCTCGTAATATTATGGCTTGTATAGGAAATCGCCACTGTATTAAAGCCAATGTAGATACAACTGCTATGGCTAGAAAATTAGAACGTAGAATTTATCCTAGTCCTTATCATATAAAAATAGGTGTATCTGGTTGTCCTAATGATTGTGCTAAAGGTCACTTTAATGATTTTGGGATTATTGGTTTAGTTAAGCCAGAGTATAATTATGGTCGTTGTATAGGTTGTGGGAAATGTGTGGAAGCCTGTAATGGCCATGCTACTTCAGTTTTAGAAGAAACAAATGGAAAGATTGAAAAAGATGATTGTTGTTGTGTAGGTTGTGGTGAATGTGTTGTAGCTTGTCCAACTGGAGCTTGGGAGCGGGATCCAACTGATTATTATCGGGTAACAATTGGCGGTCGAGCTGGTAAGCAGTACCCACGAATGGGTAAGATGTTTTTAAATTGGGTTACTGAAGATGTTGTACTTGGTATTATTGATAATTGGGAAGATTTTTCAGCTGAAGTACTTAATTATAAACCAATTTATCTTCATGGAGGTCATTTAATTGATATGGCTGGATATTATCAGTTCAAGAAGAAAATATTAGATGGAGTTAAATTAAATCCAGTAGCTGAAGTAGCTGACCATATTTACTGGGCTGAAACGGAATATAGGGCTAATATACATGTTACCTCTGAATATGAGGTTGATTAAGTTATTATAAAGGTGAGGAGTTAATAATTCTCACCTTTATTTTTTCTTATCTTTGACATAACTTTCACAAGTTTAAAGGTTTTAATAAACTTATAGAGGGGGTGAAGGGGTGAAGTTTGAGGAAATAGGTGTTAGTACAGACTGGATAGCTGTAATATTAGCTTTATTTCTAAGTTTGTTGGTTAAGTTGGAGTTGATATCAAATATCATCTGGTAAAAGGAGGGGTAAGATGTCAACTGAAAAAGAGACGGAAGAACCAACTGTTGAAGTGAATGGCAAATCAGTTTCTGAGATGATTTTTGAAAAGATTCCTGGGGTTTTATTGTTATTTGTTGTTGGTTATCTATCTAAATGGATAGCTTTATACATCCCACATATAGAATATGTTTTAATTGCTATTATAATTGGGATGTTTTTTGGTAATACTTTCAACATACCTAAAATATTTGTACCAGGAATTGATACCTATGAACTGTGGTTAAAGTTAGGAATTGTTGTCTTGGGGGCTAGACTTGTTTTGCAGAATGTATTAAAGATAGGTGGAGTAGGAATAGTATTAGTTATTTTAGAGATTATTTTTTCTTTGATTTTAGTTGAGTTTTTAGCTAAGCAGTTTGGGGTTAGTGATAAATTAGGAAGTTTATTAGCTATGGGAACAGGTATTTGTGGTGTGTCAGTTATCATTGGAGCAACTGGAGCTATTGATGCAGATGAAGAGGAGTCAGGGTTAGCTATTGCAACTATTCTAATCTTTAGTGCAGTGACAGTTTTTTTATATCCTATTATAGGGCAAATAGTCAATATGTCTGACCAGATTTTTGGATTTTGGTCAGGATTAGCAGTTGATAATACTGCAGAAGCTTTAGCAACTGGTTTTGCTTATTCTGATCAAGCAGGTCAATATGCTACTGTAATTAAGTTATCAAGAAATGCTTTAATGGGGATAATTGTGTTGTTATATTCAATTTATTATGCTAGAAAGGGAATGACTACTGAGGTTGATAATAAAGTAAAATTTGTTTGGAAGAAGTTTCCTAAGTTTTTAATAGGTTTTTTATTGTTGTCATTATTGTCTACTCTTGGTCTCTTTACTCAAGATGAAATTGGTACAATGAAGAATCTTTATAAATGGATCTTTATGTTATCTTTTGCTGGAGTAGGATTTAGAACTGATTTTGATAAGATGAGAGAGATAGGTTTAAAGTCTTTCTTTGTTGGATTTGGAGGAGAAGTTTTAGTAAGTATTGCTACTATACTTACTCTATATGCCATTTATTAATTTAAAAATATAAACTTCTCCTCTTATTTAGATGTAGACACAAGTTATCCCTTTATGATAGCTTGTGTCTTGTTTAATTATAACATAAAATCTTAAGATTCCAAGTTGTTTTAAGCTTGATTTGGTTAATTTTAAGGGATTTAATTGGTTTTGGCTTGAAGATAGAAATAATAGGTTATAAAATTAATATAGTCAAGTAAGTTGAGGTGAGAAGTATGGAATTAATAGTTATAGGAGCTAATCATAAGAGCGCTCCTTTGAAAATTAGAGAAGAGTTATCACTAACAACAAAAGAAGAAAGAAATTTGTTAACCTCTATAAAATCTGCTACGTCATTGCAAGAAGGAATAGTAGTGTCTACTTGTAATCGGACAGAGATATATGTGGTAGCTGACGATAAAAGTTATGCTACAGAGTTTATATTCCAGCATTTAAAACAGATTTCTAATTTAAATATTCAACAGATAAAAGAACATGTTTATCTGCAATATGGTTTTGAAGCTGTAAATCATTTATTTCAGGTAGCCAGTGGTTTGAACTCATTAGTTATTGGAGAAACACAGATTCTAGGCCAATTAAAAGCTGCTTTTGAGTTGGCCCAGGAGTTAGAAACTGTTGATAAATACTTATACAAACTCTTTACTGAGGCTTTTCGGACTGGAAAAAGGGCACGAAGTGAGACAGAAATAGGGGCCAATGCTGCATCAGTCAGTTATGTTGCAGTAGAATTAGCTAATGACATATTTGGTTCTTTATCTGGAGAAACAGTCTTGATTTTAGGTGCCGGTGAGATGAGTGAGTTGACCTTGAAAAATTTAGTTAGTTATGGTGTTAAAGGAGTAATGGTAGCTAATAGAACTTATAAGCGAGGTAAAGAGCTAGCCAGTAAGTTTGATGGAGAAGCTGTTACTTGGGATCAATTAGAAGAATGGGTTGATGATGTAGATATAATCATTGCTTCTACTGGTGCTCCTCATTATGTTCTACATTATAATATGGTACAGCGTGCTATGGAGAAGAAACGAGGACCGTTATTTTTAATCGATATTGCAGTACCACGAGATATTGAACCGGAAATTAGTGAATTACCAGGGGTTCATCTCTATGATATTGATGATTTAGAAGCAGTGGTAGAGAAGAATTTGGCCCAACGTCAGGAAGAAGTAACAGCTGTTGAAGAAATTATAGATCAGAAGTTAATTCAATTTGAATCTTGGTTGAATCATCAACAAGTACTTCCCTTATTGAAAAATATGAGACAAAAAGCTGGAAAGATAAAGAGTCAGGAATTAAATCGAGCTTTAAAGCAACTAGATAATTCAGATAGATCATCAGAAGAGATAGTAACTAGTTTAGCTAATAGATTAGTCAATAAATTATTACATTCACCAACTATAAGACTTAAGGAAATAGCTAATACTAAAAATAGTCAGCAAAGAATAAAGATTATAGAGGATTTATTTTCTAATGATTAAAGGAGTAAAGATATGAAGTCTTATCCAATAAATTTAGATTTAGCAGATAAAGAAGTACTAGTAGTAGGTGGTGGTAAAGTAGCCTATCGTAAGTTAAAGCGACTTGTAGATGCAGAAACTTATATTACTTTGGTGAGTCCTCAAATTAGTAATAACATTAACAAATTAATTAGTAAAGAAGAGATAGAATTCTTACCACGTAAGTTTAAAAGACAAGATATAGAAGGTAAGTTTTTAATTATTGCTGCTACTGATAAAAAAGAGATAAATCAAGAAATAGGTCAGTTGGCTATACAGAAAGATAAATTAGTTAATGTAGTTGATAATGTTGAGTTATCTAATTTCACTTTACCTGCTACTATAGAGCAAGGTGATTTGTTGCTGACAGTAGCTACTGGTGGTAATCTACCAGCATTATCACGAGTTATTAGACAGAAATTAGAAGTCGACTTTGGATCAGAATTTGCTTGCTTTTTAAAGTTGATGTCTCAGATTAGACCAGTGGTACTAGAAGAATTGGCCCAAGAGGAGATGAGAAGGAAAGTCTTTCGTCAATTAGCTGATTTAGAATTGATTAACTTGTTAACTGAAGATAGAGAGACTGCAATAAAAAGAATAGAAGAAATTCTAGCAGAAGTTGACTTGAAAATTGACCTTAAGTGAGTAGAAAATATATGATTTTATAAAAGTAAAGTTTTAGGAGGTAATTATGAGAGAAATTATTATTGGAACAAGACCAAGCAATTTAGCAGTTGCACAAGCTAAATTGATAGCTAATAAATTAAAAAACAAATTTTCAGATTACAACTTTAAATTAAAAAAGATAAGTACGAAAGGAGATCGGATCCTAGATAAAGAATTATCTAAAATTGAAGGGAAAGGATTATTTATTAAAGAGATTGAAGTAGCGTTATTGAATGGTGAGATTGATTTAGCAGTACATAGTTATAAGGATTTACCGGCCCAGTTGGCTGATGGTTTAGAAGTAGTAGCTACGCCAAGACGGGCCAACCCTTTAGATGCTTTAATCTCTAAAGAAGAATTAACTTTAGATCAACTGCCTCAAGGGGCTAAATTAGGAACAGGAAGTTTACGTCGTAAGTCACAATTATTACATTATCGATCTGATTTAGAGATTGTTCCTATTAGAGGCAATATAGATACTAGATTGCAGAAACTAAAGCAACATGATTTGGAGGGGATTATTTTAGCTGCAGCTGGATTAGAGAGAATGGGTTGGCAGGATAAAATTACTCAATATTTAGAGCCTGAAATTTCTATTCCAGCAGCTAGACAAGGAATTTTAGCTATTGAGGCTAGAGTAGAAGATAAAGAATTAAAGGAATTATTACAGGAGATCAACAATCAATCTACTGCCGATGTAGCAAGAGCTGAACATTCTTTTTTAGATTATCTACAAGGGGGATGTAAGGTTCCTGTTGGAGCTTATGCTCAACTTAAAGGAGATGAGCTAGTAATTGAAGGTGTAGTAGCCAAGCTAGATGGTTCTAAGGTCTTAAGAGATAAAATAATTGGAACTAGAGAAGATGCTAGAGATTTAGGAATTAAATTAGCCAAGAGTTTAGAAGAACAAGGTGCCAGAGAAATATTGGCTAAAATCAAAGGAGGGACTAATTAGTGGCAGGTAAGGTATATTTAGTCGGGGCTGGCCCTGGTGATCAAGCATTAATTACCATCAAGGGGCAAGCAGCAATTAGAGAAGCAGATGTAGTTTTATATGATCGATTAGCTAATGATAATCTATTAAAAGAAGCTAGAGAAGAGGCAGAATTATTTTATGTAGGAAAGAAGTCTAACCACCATTACCGGACCCAAGAGGAGATTAATCAATTATTAATAGATAAGGCACAAGAAGGAAAAATTGTAACTAGATTAAAAGGAGGGGATCCTTTTGTTTTTGGGCGAGGCGGAGAAGAAGCTAGTAAGCTATCTCAAGTCGGAATAGATTTTGAGATAGTTCCAGGTATTACTTCACCAATTTCTGTACCAGCTTATGCAGGTATTCCTGTTACTAATCGTAATATTAGTTCTTCAGTAACTTTTGTAACAGGACATGAAGATCCTACTAAAGAAGAGTCAAGTATAGATTGGGATCAGTTAGCTACTGCAACAGAGACTTTAGTAATCTTAATGGGAGTTGGAAAGTTACCAGAAATTGCTCCTAAATTAATGGCAGCTGGTCGTGATCCTCAGACACCAGTAGCTTTAATTAGATGGGGTACTAGACCTGAACAAGAGACATTAGTTGGTACTTTGGAGAATATTGTAGCTGAAGTTGAAGAGAATAACTTTAAACCGCCAGCAATTATAATTGTTGGTAAGACAGTCAACTTACGACAAGAGTTAAATTGGTTTGAGACTAGACCACTCTTTAGTAAAGAGATTGTTGTTACTCGTCCAGCTGGACAAGCTACTTCTTTCTGTCAGATGTTGAGTCGAGAAGGTGCTAAGGTGATTGAGGCACCAGCTATTGAGATTTTACCACCTGAAAGTTATCAAGAATTAGATAGTAGATTAGAAAGATTAAGTAACTATGATTGGGTTGTCTTTACTAGTGTCAATGGAGTCAAATATGTTATGGAAAGGTTATTTGCTTTAGATCAGGATGTGCGTTCTTTTGGTGGGCTTAAGATCTGCGCTATTGGTTCTAAGACTGCTGCTAAGTTAAAAGAATATGGTTTAGTAGTAGACTATATTCCTGCTGATTATGTCAGTGAATCTATTATAGATGGCCTGAGTGAACAAGATTTAACAGACCAAAGATTTCTATTACCTCGGGCCAATATTGCCCGCCAAAAACTACAAGATGGATTAGAAGAGTTAGGTGCTGAGGTAGATAATATAACAGCTTATCGAACTATCAGTGGAGCAGGGAATAAAGAATTAGTTGATAGATTAAAAAGTAATCAGGTTGACTTAGTGACCTTTACTAGTTCTTCAACAGTTCGCAATTTTATCAAGCAGCTAGGTAATAATTATCAAGAGTTACTTACAGATGTTGAGATTGCTTGTATTGGCCCGATTACTGCTGGTACAGTACAGGAATATGGATTAGAAGAGGATATTATAGCTGATGAATATACTATTGAAGGCTTAATTATTGCAATTAAAAACTACTATAATCAAAAATCAAAACAATATATAATTTAAAGGTTAAAACTTTAGTTATGAAAATTATAGTGGAATTAACTACTGCTCTATATTTTAAATTTTATAGATTTAAGTTATATTAAGTAGAGAGGCGGTTAAGGAATGATTAAGCTAAGACAATTAATTGCTGATTTAGATTATCCAGAGATTATAGGTGGATTAGATATAGATATTGCTGGAATTGCTTATGATTCTAGAAAGGTTGAAGAAGGTTATTTATTTGTAGCAATTACAGGATTTAAACAAGATGGACATCAATTTATTCAGGAGGCAATTGAGAATGGAGCCAGAGCTGTTATTGTAGAACAGGATATTGAATTGAATCAGATAATTGTTATTAAGGTTGATGACTCTAGAAGAGCTTTGGCCCAGTTAAGTGCTAAATTCTATGATTATCCTTCACAACAATTAACTGTAATTGGTGTTACTGGAACTAATGGTAAGACTACGACTACATATTTAATAGAAGCAATCTTAAAGAAAGTAGGTGTTAGTACAGGAGTAATTAGTACTATTAAGAATAAAGTAGGAAATGAAACTAAAAAAGCTATAAGAACTACTCCTGAATCTCTAGATTTACAGCGAATGTTGGCTGAAATGTTAGATAAAGGAGTCAGTCATGTAGTAATGGAGGTATCTTCTCATGCTTTAAAGTTGAATCGAGTCTTAGGAGTTGATTTTAATCGACAAATATTTACTAATTTAACTCATGACCATCTTAACTTTCATCATTCTCTGAAAGATTATTTAGAGTCTAAAGCCAAACTATTTAAACTAAATAATCGATCTTCAATTATTAATTTTGATGATCAGTATGCAGTAGATATTGTTAGACAAGCTCAAGGTAAAGTTATAAGTTATGGTTTACAAGAAGGACTTAATTTTAAAGCTGAAGATATTAAGATGAATATTAAAGGAGTCAGTTATCAACTAAAAGGAACTGAAGATAAAGTATCTATTAATTTGAATTTAACTGGCAAGTTTAATGTCTATAATTCTTTAGCAGCAATTGCTACTTTATCGAGTCTAGGTTTTAGCTTAGCTGGGATTAAATCTGGATTAGAAGGGATAACAGAAATCCCAGGTAGATTTCAATACATAGATCAGAGCCAAGACTTTGGAGTAATTGTTGATTATGCACATACACCTGATGGAATGGAGAAGTTACTTAATACAGTGAATAAGTTTACTACTGGGAAAGTAACAATTGTTTTTGGAGGTCGAGGAAACCGAGATAATCAGAAGAGAGCTATTATGGGTAAATTAAGTGTTGATTTAGCTGATCTTGCAATTATAACTTCAGATAGTCCTCATAATGAAGAACCTCAAAAAATAATTACTGATATTCAAGAAGGAATTAATGAAACAGAAGGGGTGCTGGGTAAGGATTATAGAATTATTGAAGATAGAGAAGAAGCAATTAAAAAAGCTATTATGTTAGCAAAGCCAGAGGATATGGTCTTAATTACAGGAAGAGGTCATGAAACAACTCAGAAATTTGGAGACCAAACAATAGATTTAGATGATCGGAAGGTAGCTAGAGAAGCATTGAGAAATAGAGAGGAGTTATAAGATGAATCTAATCAATAGACCACGTAGGTTAAGAAGGACTAAATCACTAAGAAGTTTAGTTCGCGAGACTAAACTGAGTAGTTCTGATTTAGTTTATCCCTTATTTGTAGTCCATGGAGAAGGCATTAAAGAAGAGATACCTTCTCTTCTAGGGAATTACCATTTATCTTTAGATCTATTGTTAGAAGAAGTAGCAGAATTAGTTGAGTTAGGAATTGCTGGGATAATCCTATTTGGTATTCCTGATAGTAAAGATGAAATAGGCTCTAGTGCTTGGGATCAAGAAGAGGTAGTTCAACAGGCTTGTAGAAAGATTAAAGAAGAATACCCAGATCTATTAGTAATTACAGATGTCTGTTTATGCCAGTATACTAGCCATGGCCATTGTGGAGTTATAGAAGATGGTTATGTTCAAAATGATACTACTTTAGAGAATTTAAGTAAGGTTGCTTTATCTCATGCCCAAGCAGGCGCTGATATGGTAGCTCCATCAGATATGATGGATGGGCGAGTAAAGGCTATTCGGCAGAGGTTAGATCAAGAAGGTTATCAAGAGACAGGGATTATGGCTTATTCAGCTAAATATAAATCAGCTTTTTATGGCCCTTTTCGTGATGCTGCTCACTCTGCTCCTCAAGAAGGAGATCGTAGCTCTTATCAGATGGATCCAGCTAATAGTGATGAGGCTTTACGGGAGATTAAGTTGGATATTAAAGAAGGTGCCGATATTATAATGGTTAAGCCTGCCTTACCTTATTTGGATATTATCCAACGGGCCAAAGAAGAGTTTAATATTCCTTTAGCTGCTTATAATGTAAGTGGTGAGTATGCTATGATTAAGGCATCAGCAGAGAAGGGTTGGCTTGATGAAAGAGAAGTTGCTTTAGAGAGTTTGACAAGTATTAAACGGGCTGGAGCAGAGATTATCATTACCTATTGGGCTAAAGATGTAGCTAAGTGGCTTAATTAATTGACAATTGAGAATTGAGAGTTAAATTTAGACTATTTGAAGGAGAAGATTATATAGTGAACAGATTTAATTTGAGTTTAGAAGTGTTAGAAAATAAATTTGCTATCTGGAGATTAAATAAAGAAAGTAGTATTCCAGAGTGGATCTTTCAAGAAGACTTCTTTTCTGTAACTAAGACTGATGATGAAGTTTCAATTATTTGTAATCAAGATAAAATTTCTAGTCAAGATAAAGTAAGTATGAATTGGAGAGGACTAAAGGTAGCTGGGCCTTTAGATTTTTCTTTAACAGGTATTTTAGCTTCTTTGACAGATGTTTTAGCTGAAGCTGAAATTAGTGTATTTGCTTTTTCAACTTATGATACAGATTACTTGCTAGTTAAGGATAAAGATTTAGAGGAAGCAATTGAAACATTAGAAAGAAAAGGGTATAAGATAGAGTGTTAAGGAATAAGTGTGAGTTTGAGATTTTGATTTTAACTGTACACTGTAAACTATAAATTGTAAATTAATAAGACTGGAGGGATAGAATGTCTAAGTCAAAAGAAGCATTTCAGCAAGCTAAAGAAGTTATTCCAGGAGGAGTTAATAGTCCGGCTCGGGCTTTTTCTGCTGTTGATAATGACCCTTTATTTATAGAAAAAGGTGATGGAGCTTTAATTTACGATATTGATGGTAATGAATACATAGATTATGTTGGTTCTTGGGGGCCAATGATCTTAGGATATAACCACCCAGCAGTAGTAGAGGCTTTACAGATGCAACTGATGAAGGGGACAAGCTTTGGTGCTCCTACAGAGGTAGAGACAGAGTTAGCAGAGCTGGTTACTGAGGCAGTTTCATCAATTGATAAGGTAAGAATGGTTAATTCAGGTACCGAAGCTACAATGAGTACCATAAGGTTGGCCCGAGGTTATACTGGTCGAGATAAGATTGTAAAAATGGAAGGTTGTTATCATGGCCATGGAGATAGTCTATTAGTAGAAGCTGGTTCAGGAGTTACTACCTTAGGTATTTCAGGCAGTCCTGGAGTACCTGATGATATTGCACAGGATACAATTGTTGTTCCTTTCAATGATGAGCAAGCTTTAGAAGAAGTATTTACAGAATATGGTGCTGAAATAGCAGGTGTTATTCTAGAGCCAGTAACAGGTAATATGGGAGTTATTCGTCCTGGTTTTAATTACTTAGATAAGTTAAGAGAGATAACTAATGAGTATGATTCTTTATTGATCTTTGATGAAGTAATGACTGGTTTTAGGTTAGCCTATGGAGGGGCACAGGAGCTATATCATATTGAACCAGACTTGACTACTTTAGGTAAGATCATTGGTGGAGGAATGCCAGTAGGAGCTTATGGTGGTAAACAAGAAATTATGGATTATGTAGCTCCTGAAGGTCCAGTCTATCAGGCAGGTACTCTATCAGGTAATCCATTGGCTATGACAGCTGGTCTAGAGACTATCAAGTTATTGCAACAACATGATACTTACCAGATATTAGAGGAGAAAGGAGCTAGATTAGAAGAAGGCTTTAAAGAAAATATTGCTGAGCTAGGAGTGCCTGCTACTCTATCTCGTGTTGGTTCTATGTTCAGTATTTTCTTTACTGAAGAGCAGGTAACTAATTATCAGGAAGCTCAAGCCTCTAATACTAATGCCTTTGCTCTTTATTTTAATCAGATGTTAGAGCAAGGAATTTATTTACCGCCGTCTCAATTTGAATCCAACTTTATTTCTATTGCCCATACAGAAGAAGATTTAGAACGTACTATCGAGGCCAATTATAATGCTTTACAGAAGGTAAAGGAGAGCCTATAGATGGAAGAAGCAGTTATAGTAGTAGCCCATGGTAGTAAAAGCCAGGAATCAAATCTAGTCTTTACAAAATTAGTAGAGATGGTACAACAGAGATTAGCTGATAAGATTGTTAAACAAGCAACTGTAGAATTTAGCGGGCCAACTCTAGAAGAAGTAGTAGCTAAACTGGTTGAAGAGAAAGTAGAGCAAGTAACAATTATGCCTTTATTTCTATTCCCAGGTTTTCATGTACAAAACCAGATTCCTAAGCTAATAGAAGAATTAAAAGTTAAATATCCTAAACTGAAGTTTAATATACTTGATAGTATTGGTGCTAATGAAGAGTTAGTAGATATTATTCAAAATCAAGTTGAATAGTTATTACTAAAGAGTAGTGTGAGAACGCTACTCTTTAATTTATCTATAGTAGTCAAAAATCAATCTAAAGAAGAATAATTAACCACTAAAATTGGAAATTTAAAGATAGAGTTGTTAATCAATTTTAGGAGGTAAATAGATGACACAAAGATGGAATTATTATTTTAAACCTATAGTAATAATTGTGTTATTCAGTCTGATTTTAACTGGTTGTACAGAAACAAAATTTCTAAGTCAAGAGAATGATACAAAAGAGACGTTAGATTTAAAAGATCCTAATTTAGCATTAATGGCTTATCAGTTAGATCATCAGATGCGTTCTTTATTTAGAGCTGCCTATCAAAGTTATATCAATCTAGAAAGGATAACAGAGACAGATAGTGATAATTTTGACCAGGTTCTTTCTGTTTTACGTATGAGCCTAAAGGATTTTGTTGTAGAAGATCAAATTAAAGAACAAATTAAAAGATTAAAGATTTCTTATCAAGGTGGTGAAGGTGAGTTTACTTTTCCCAGTCATGAAGTAGTTAAGAAGGCAAAAGTAATAAACCAAGAAGAGAATACTGTACAGGTTAGACTAAATATTACTAGATATTATCCTAAAAGAGCTTGGACTAATGAAAGATATAATAAAACTTTTAGTTATGTAGTAACTTTATTACAAGAAGATGATACTTGGAAAATAAAAGATATAAATAATAAATAATTTATTTATATCTCCCTTCTTTTTTTAAATTCATTTAAATATATTTAAATGAATCAATTATTTTTC
This sequence comes from Halanaerocella petrolearia, assembly GCF_054657875.1. NCBI lineage: Bacteria > Bacillati > Bacillota > Clostridia > Halanaerobiales > Halobacteroidaceae > Halanaerocella > Halanaerocella petrolearia. The sequence goes on along the minus strand of NZ_BAAHXW010000001.1, from coordinate 357,416 downwards.
AAATTGGGAGGGATATGGTGCCAGAAGATAATGATGGTTTTAATTGGGGGAGAATACTGGAGATTACAGCAGAAGTTTTGAAGTTGATTGCTGAAAAAGGATTTAAAACGGAAGCAGCTATTGATAAGGTAGTAACGGAATATGATCTCAGTGACAATGAAAGAGAGAAAATTGAAGAAGAGATAGAAAAAGTATTATAGACTAGATCAGCAACCTTTAAATAGGTTGCTTTTTTATTTCTAAACTGGTTTTATAAATATTGAGTTATTTTTCTTCCAGAGAGGAGATTGAATTAGATTTATTGTGTTGATGTTGATTGGCCTCACGACTTATAGCCTACGACAGTTGATAATTATCAAGTTTTGAGAATAAATTTAAGTGTAACCTAGATTGTTAAAAAGGAGTGCTAATATGATTATTCAACTTCGTAAATGGAAGATTTATTTAGTCTTAATAATTATTTATTTATTTTTCTTTGCTCCTTATCAGATAAAATTTACTAATAGAATAATAACTTCACCTTTATCTTCTCCTCGGGTAATTGTAATTGACCCTGGACATGGCGGAATAGATGGGGGTACAAGTCATAGTAATTTATTGGAGAAGGAAATCAACTTAGAAGTAGGATTAACTCTAAAAGATTATTTGGAATCAAAAGATAGTATTAAAGTAATTATGACTAGAGAAGAAGATACAGCTTTAGATCATCTTAATAATTATTCTTCTAGTCGCCATACTAGAGACTTAAGAGCTAGAATAGATATTATTAATCAAGAAGATGTTGATTTATTTATCAGTTTACATGTTGACCATAGAATAGGACAGCCAAAGATGAGAGGACCAGTTGTTCTTTATTACCCTCGTCACTCTCAAACCAAAGTTTTAGCTACAACCCTACAGAAATATCTCAATAAGATTGAATATGAAAATTTATCTTCTACATACCATCAACCTAAAAAAAGAAGTGATCTATATGTGCTTAAAGCTAAAAACACTCCAGGGGTTATTATTGAAGTAGGATTTATCACTAATACTATGGATCAAAGATTATTACAGCAGAAAGATTATCAACAAGCACTAGCTAGAGCTATTTATAAAGGACTAGAAGAGTATTTTTCTGGGTTTAAATTTCTTACTAAATAAATATTAATTGTTTTAAGCCCCTATAGTAGGGGTTTTTATATTTGGTTTATAATCTTCTCTTCTTTTATGCTCACTTATTTATGCTTTAGAACATAAACTGATACAAATAGTTATTCTGTAAGTAAAGGAGGGAAGAGTATGTCTGTTACCTTAACTATGTTACATTGGGTTTATCTATCTTTTATTTTAATTATTATAGGTGTTATGGTAGCTAAGAGAGATACTACCTTGGTCTGTTTTATCGGGGTTTTTAGTTTAGCTCTATTAGCAACAGGCTCTCTGTCACAAGCAGTAGTTGGTGTTTTTAGTAGTTTGATTTATGCTACTAGGCAGTTAATGGGTACTATATTTATTATATCTATTATTTATGGCATGAGTCAGATTTTACAGAGGACAGGAATTAATGAAGTAATGGTTCATCCTTTTACTAAGTTAATTAAGACCCCTACTTTAGCCTATTGGGTTATTGGGCTTTTAATGATGGTCATTTCATGGTTCTTTTGGCCTTCTCCAGCAGTGGCATTGATGGGGGCTGTTTTATTACCAGTAGCTCTTAAAGTGGATTTGCCAGCCATTGGAGTAGCTGTAGCTATGAATCTATTTGGACATGGAATTGCTCTTTCTAGTGATTTCGTAATTCAAGGTGCTCCTAAGTTAACAGCTGATGCAGCAGGAATTCCTGTAGGAAGAGTAATGGAAGCTAGTCTACCATTAGTTATTGTGATGGGGGTTGTAACTACTATTACGGCTTTTTGGATGTTAAGGAAAGACATCAAGCAAGGTAAATTAAAGGTAGAGGATGAAGATATAGAAGCTACTATTGATAGAGATGAAGATACTAATCAGGAACTTAAACAGACCTTATCAGCTACTACTAAAAAAGTATTGGCAATCTCTATTCCTGCCTTATTTATTATTGATGTAATAGTCATGGTATTAGCTGATTTGCAAGGGGGAGATGCAACAGCTTTAGTAGGTGGTACAACCATATTTATTCTATCTGTTATTTCTTTGTTGGTTCATAAGAATCAAGGTTTAGAAGAAATTACAGAATATATGATTAAAGGATTTAAATTTGGTTTTAAAGTATTTAGCCCAGTAATTCCTATAGCTGCTTTCTTCTATATGGGGGATATGGGTTTTGTAGAAGTATTTGGTGAGGTATTACCAGAAAGTTCTACAGGTTTAGTTAATGATTTAGGTGTAGCTTTGGCCCAATCTGTTCCTTTAAATGCTAGTATTGGTTCGGTTACTTTGACTGTTGTAGGTACTATTACTGGTTTAGATGGTTCAGGTTTTTCAGGTATTTCTCTAGCTGGATCAGTAGCTAAATTATTTTCCACAGCAATTGGTTCAGGGACAGCAACTTTAACAGCTTTAGGTCAAATAGCTGCTATTTGGGTAGGTGGTGGTACTTTAGTTCCTTGGGCTTTAATTCCTGTAGCTGCTATCTGTGATGTAAGTCCTTTTGAACTAGCAAGACGAAATTTAATTCCAGTTGCTATTGGATTAGTAGTAACTACTATTGTAGCTATCTTTCTAATTTAAGTACATAATAATATAAAATATAAAACAAAAAGACCTCCTTAATTTAGCTGAGGAGGTCTTTGGATTTACCAGCTTGCTTTTTTAACACCAGGTAGTTTTCCTTCATGGGCCAACTCTCTAAAGCAGATTCGACATAATTCAAATCTACGTAGGACACCATGTGGTCGACCGCATCGTTGGCAACGATTTTCTTTTCTTGTAGAGTATTTTGGCTTTCTTTTAGATTTTTCAATTTTAGATTTTTTAGCCATGCTGAACCTCCTTTCTAATAATAACGTTATCTAGTTAAATGATTTAATTATTAAATGAGATTATCTTTTATAAGTGAGATATTGTTGATATATAGTGTTAGGGATGAGTGGAATGTAAATAATTAGAATGTTGATGTTATTGATACTGATCACTCATACTGGCACTATCTCTATTACTGGATAATTGATTATAGCATATCTGGATTTAGGATACAAATGTCATTTTTGAACTATTTAATTAGTTTATTGTAAAATAATAATTTGTTTACAGCTGGGTAGATTAAGTTAAAAGAGGTGAATTAAAGGTGAATAAAAGCCAAAAGAAAGAGTTGATAGAGATGTTAATGAAGCATATTAGTCGAGAAGTAGATATTAATCCGTGGGAATTTGCTCAGTTGGCTCAGGAGTTGGCCCAGCAGTGGAATAGTAAAGATGATAAAAGTCAACTTTACCAGGAAATTAGTCCAGGGTTATATAGAAGGGTAGAATTTATAAAAGAATAGACTGATATATATTAACGAAAGTTAAATTTTGAATTAAATACATAATAAATTATTATCTGGTAAAAATATCCTAAACAACATTATAAGGAGTGATAACCATGCTTAATCAAGTCGGTCTTGTAGGAAGATTAGCTAGAGAACCTGAATTAAGGGAGTTAGATAGTGGGACTAAAGTAACTAATTTAATTATAGCTGTAGATCGTAATTATACTAATAGTAAAGGGGAGCAAGAAACAGACTTTATTAGTGTTGTAGCCTGGGATAAGTTAGCGGAAACATGTAATCAGTTTTTAACCAAAGGAAGATTAATTAGTGTTGAAGGAAGAATTAATGTTAGCAACTGGGAAGATAAAGAGACTGGAGAAAGGAAATATAAGACAGAAGTAGTAGCTAAAGAAGTCAAATTTTTAGATAGTCCAACTACTTCTAAAGACTCAGCTGAAGAAGTTTCTGCCTAAGTATTAAAAAGTTGAATAACAATTAATTAAACAGGAATCCAGACTCTGGATTCCTGTCAGAATGAACTCCAATTTTATTGTCGTTGGGGTTGCTGTTGTTGTTTTCTCTGTTCAGCCATTCTAGTCAATCTATTTTCTAAAGAGCGATGTTGAAATAAGTCAATAGCTCCTAATACTATATGAGCTAAGCCAAATCCAGCTACTCCCCAACCTAAGATGGGATCTCTAGAACGAAGGGTAATACCTAGGGTAGTAACAATAGTACCTAGAACAGTAGGAATAAAACCTTCTCGAATTTTATTTCGAATAATAAATCCCTCCTCAATTAGAGTTCATAATTAGTATAAGTAGTGGTAAGGTTAATTATCCAGTTAAATTATGTTTTTCAAGTTTAATTTTATTAATTAATAAAATTAACTATCTGATGACACATCTGATTTAAGTCATCTGTTTCAATTTCTAGACGGAATTTATCTTGATATTTTTGTTGAGAATGGTTATAAAGTGGATCATAGTACTCAGTTAGTAAAGTCTTAATTACTTTATTAAATTGTCCAGCTTGGCAGTTGTTTACTAATTCTTGATAGCCTTTCTTGCCTGCTTTTTTGATAATATGTTTCTTGATAGAAGTAATTGATTCTAAAGCTCGGTCAATAAACCCTTCTTTATCTTTTTTGTATGTTTCTGAGTATTCACCCATAATACGTGTTACTCTTTGGTCAATAGAACTTTTGGTTAGAATATGAATTCCTTCTTCCATAGTTTCTCTAAAGAAGTCTGGCATAACTGAGCTACCAATTCGTTTACTTTCTGCTTCTACAGCTATAATTGGTAGGCCATTAATTTTTTCTAACTTCTCCCATAATAAAGAATCAAAATACTTTTGATTTGTAGGTTCTCCTAGACCAATACTTCCAAAAGCTGATCCACGGTGATTAGCTAATCCTTCTAGATCAATGATTGGTACTCCAGCTTCTTTTAGTTTATATAGTAATTCTGTTTTACCTACTCCAGTATTACCATGTATTACCAGCAATCTGCTTTGTAGCTGATAGTTTTTTAGTCGTTCCATGATAAAATGACGGTAAGTTTTATAACCACCATCTAGTTTATAAAGATCAATACCTGCCATATCAGCTACTAAAGCTATACTTTCACTTCTCATTCCACCACGAGAACAAAAGAGTACTAAGTGCTTATAGTTTTCTGATATATTCTTTATTTTTCTAACTATACTAGGTAACTTAGGAGAGACTATTTCTACTCCTAACATACGAGCTTTAGCAGGTGATTCTTGCGTGTAGACAGTTCCTATTTTGGCCCGTTCTTCATTATTGAAGATAGGAATATTAATAGCACCTGGAATAGTAGCTTCTTTAAATTCTTTTGGAGACCTAACATCAACATAAGCTATAGACTCTAAATCTAGAGTATGGGGATAATTAATTAGTTCCATAGGTTGATTCTCCTATTCTTTAAATTTTATTATATTATTGATTCAGTTGTAGATTAAGAATAGTTGAAAAATAATATATTGTCAAATTTAATCTAATTTTAGTTTATAGTTTTAATAATCAATCATAAGAAAGGTATTTCAGATATAAAAAGCTTATATAAGTCACTATAACTTTTATTACCATAGATAACCTGTAAAAAATTCTTTAGAAGTGATTCTTTCTTAACTAAAGATTTATGAATCTGCTTAGGTGCCCAAAAGAAACAATAGCTTAATAGTTTTGCTTTTTCAAATTCAGGAGTTATCTGTTGGTTGATTAATTTAGTATATTGATCTAAAGACTCTTTTTTAGCTAAAGTAGATAGAATTGATTGACTAGCTAATTGTGCACTATATAAAGCATAGAATATCCCTTCGCCTGAGAGCGGGTCTATTAATCCTGCGGCATCACCTATTAATAAACCATTTGTAGTATTTAATTTTCTTTTCTTCTGCCAAACAGGTAGTAAGTGTCCTTTAGCCTGTAAAGTATCAGCAGTAATATCTTCTTTTATTAAATAGTCTGTAAGTTTCTGTTTTAAATTTAATCCCTGTTTATAGGTTGCTATTCCTACAGATAGGTGATCTTTTTTAGGGAAGATCCAACTATATCCTTTAGTAATGGCACCATAATCTAGATAGATTTTTCCTGTTTGTTCTTTTAATTTCTTAGGAGTAACTTTTATCTCTTTTTCCCAGCCTACAGCATATTTTAACTCAGAATGCAAAGCTAATTTTCTGGCTACTAAGCTATCTGCACCATCCGCTCCAATAATGAATTGAGTATTAAACTCTTGATTTTCAGTTAAAACTTTAATTTTATTTTCTATATCTTTTATATCTACAACTGAGCAGTTATCAATTACTTTGGCTCCTGCTTTTTTGGCTTTATCAATAAGCAGATAGTCCAATTTATCTCTCATAACTAAGTAGACAAAAGGCTGTTGAAAATCGATTGAAATTGGTGGTTGTTCTTGATAATTAAATCTAATCTGACTAATTTTATCCTCTATAACTGGTTTTAATTCTTCTATTGTTAAGAAGTCTTTTACTTTAAGAGAAATAGCACCACCACATGCTTTATACCGAGGTAACTTTTCCTTTTCAATTAATAAGACTTCTCTTCCAGCTTGGGCCAACTGATAAGCAGCATAAGCTCCAGCTGGTCCACCTCCAACAATGATTATTTCAAAATCCAATTTAGTCCCCCCCTAAAAAAGTAAGTTGTTATTAACATCTTATTCTAAATGTTATTTACTTATTGAGAATATTTTTAAAATTAAGTAACAGAGGTCCAAATGACTTAATAATATAATAAAAAAAGGGAGGGAGATTAATGTTATTTAGGTTATTACAAAATGAAGATTTACAACATTTATTAGCAAAGAATAAGCTATTACAAGAAGATATAACATTAGCAGATAGATTAGGGCTATTTTCTACAGGTTTAGGTTTTATAGCAGATATATTAGCTTTTCAAGAACTTAAAGATCCAGATGAGGGAGAAGACCCACCGCTGCCACCTAGTATACAAGAAGAAGAGTCAGGTGGAGATGATACAACTAAGAATCAAAATTTGCTTGTCTGGTTTTTAATCTTGTTGTTAGTTATTAGTGCTTTTTCTGATTATGATTCAGGAAATGATCAAGATAATGATAAACAGTATAATAATTAGGTATTAGATAGATTTCCTTCATTATTTAAATTTAGAAAATAGAGGGTAGGAATATAATGATGAATTTATTTTTGGGACATGCTATATTTAGATACAGTTTTGCATTAGTCATTTATGACTATAAATAAAAAAATAAAAAGGACAACCAATAAAAAAATAGAAAATAAATAAAAGAGGTAACATATATGGAGAAGATGGATGCTAAAGGATTAGACTGTTCTACACCTGTAATTAAAATCAAAAGACTACAGAAGTAGAAACTAAGGTTTCGACATTAAACTAAAGAGTATTTAAGTAAGAAAGTTAGGAGAGGCAGAAGTTGATATTTGAGCTTGTGGAGTAGGAATAAAAATATTTAACAGTAAAATTATTCAATAATATATATTGTACAAGGAGGGTTGAATAATGTCTAAAGAAATTAGATTAACTCAGTATAGCACATCTGGTGGTTGAGCAGCTAAAATAGGGCCAGAGGCCTTGTCGCAAGTTTTGCGACATGTGGAATTTCCAGGAGTAAATGAAGATTTATTAGTAGGTTTTGATAAAGCTGATGATGCAGTAGCCTATAAATTGAAGAATAATCAAGTTTTAATTCAGTCAGTAGACTTTTTTACGCCAGTAGTTGATGATCCATATCTCTTTGGACAGATTGCAGCTACTAATGCTTTAAGTGATATTTATGCTATGGGAGCCAAGCCTTTATTAGCAATGAATATAGTAGGTTTTCCCTCGTGCTTAGATCAGGAGATATTACAACAGATTTTACAAGGTGGCGCAGACCAGATAGCTATAGCGGATGCTATAGTAGCAGGTGGTCATACTATTGAGGATGAAGAGCCAAAGTATGGATTAGCTGCCACAGGAGTAGTAGAACCTGATAAGTTAATTACTAATTCTAATGCTCAACTTGGAGATAAATTAATTTTAACTAAACCTATAGGTATGGGGGTAGTGACTAGCGCTCTTAAAGGAGGATTGATTGAAGAGAATAGTAATCAACCAGCAATTAAGGCTATGACTACTTTAAATGATAAACCAGTTGATTTAATGCATCAGTACGAAGTAAATGCTTGTACTGATATAACTGGTTTTGGCTTATTAGGTCATATTTGGGAGTTAGCTGAAGGTAGTGGTGTAGAGATAACTATTGAGGCCAATGAAATCCCCTTCTTTGCTAAAGCTAAAGAATATGCTGCTATGGGTTTAGTACCTGAAGGAGCTTATAGAAATCAAGAATATTTAACAGAAGAAGTTAGTTTTATATCGAAAGTTAATGAAGTAGTAAAAGATCTGCTATTTGATCCACAGACTTCAGGTGGGTTATTAATTTCAGTTTCTCAAGAGAAAGTAGCTGATTTATTAATTGATCTTTATCAGGTTGGAGTAGATGGTGCTACTGTAATTGGTGAAGTTACAGGGTCAGAGCCTAAAATAAAGGTTAAGAATGAGTTGATATAATGAAAAATTATAAACTATTAGTATTTCATTCGACACATCATTCACTAGCAGCAGAAGAATTACTTAAAGACACTGGATATAAAATATTTATGATACCAGTATTACCTGAGATTACTGCTGATTGTGGAATAGCTGTCAAGTTGAAAGAAAAAGTAGATTCTAATCGGTTATTAGAGTTATTAGGAGAGTCAGGAATTAAGTTTGCAGGCTTATATCAGGTAATAGAAGAAAAAAAAGAGAAACAGATCAAGAAATTGAGTTAGAAAAAACCAGTCTTTTTAAAAAGGCTGGTTTTAATTATATTAATTAAAGTTAAAACACTTGACAGTTAGTTTGAAAGATTATATAATATTGGTAAATAAAATTAAAAAATTAAGTAATTAGTTTTAAATAGAAGATAAATTATCTTTTATTTAGTAATTTATTGTGCAAACGATTCCACTATAAGGGGTGATAGAGATGAACAGTGAAGAAATAATAGATAGAGGAGAAAATAAGGATAAGAAAAGGTATTTTATATTTAGTAAAGTTTGTAATTTCAAACAAGATAATAATTACTTACATCTAAACTTAACAGAAGGAGCTATAACGTTAGAATTTATTACTTCGAATATAGTAAGAGTAGTTACTAGTCAGGAAGATAAAGTTGACTTAAGTACTACTTCTGCTTTAGTAGAACATAACTTAGTTTATAATGATTTTACAGTAGAGGAGAAAGAAGGATTATTAGAAGTCAAGACAGATACTTTAAAGTTGAAGATAGATACTGAAAACTTTGGTATCAGTTTTTATGACTTAGATGATAATTTAATCCACCAAGATTATAATGAGAAGGCCTTAGGTTGGAGTGGAGATGAGGTTAGAGCTTGGAAAGAGCTAAAACCAAAAGAAAGATTTTATGGTTTAGGAGAAAAGACAGGTTGGCTCGATAAGCAAGGTGGAGAGTATACTATGTGGAATCATGATACTTTCGATCCTCATGTTGAAGATACTGATCCTTTATATCAATCGATTCCTTTCTTAATTGGTTTTAAAGAAGATACAAGCTATGGAATCTATTTTGATAATACTTATAAAAGTCATTTTGATTTAGGAACAACAGGTAAAGATTACTATTCTTTCTGGGCCGAAGGAGGTAAGATGGATTATTACTTTATCAATGGTCCCGAATTAAAAGCAGTTATTTCTGATTATACAGAATTAACTGGTAAAATGCCATTACCTCCTAAATGGGCTTTAGGATATCATCAGTCTCGTTATAGTTATTATCCAGAAACAAAGGTTAGAGATTTGGCTGAAACTTTTCGTGAAAAAGAGATTCCATGTGATGCAATCCATTTTGATATTCATTATATGGATGATTATAAGATCTTTACTTGGGATCGAGATAGATTCCCTAACCCTGAACAGATGTTAGGTGACTTAGGTGAAGATGGCTTTAAACCAATTACTATTATTGATCCTGGAGTTAAGACAGATCCTAATTATGATTTATATCAAGAAGGAATTGAAAATGATTATTTCTGTAAGTATCTTAATGGTGAATACTATACTGGTGAAGTTTGGCCAGGTGAATGTGTCTTCCCTGATTTTACGCAACAAGAAGTTAGAGACTGGTGGGGGGATTTGCATCAGAAATTAGTTGATCAGGGAGTTAAAGGTATCTGGAATGATATGAATGAACCTGCTGTCTTCAATAAGACTGATACTATGGATGTAGATGTAGTACATCAGAATGATGGTGATTTAGGTACTCATGCAGAATTTCATAATTTATATGGTTTCTTGGAAGATCAAGGTGTTTATGAAGGGCTAAAAAAACATTTACCAGATGAGCGACCTTTTGTATTGACGAGAGCAGGTTTTGCTGGAATTCAGCGTTATTCTGCTGTTTGGACTGGAGATAATCGTAGTTTCTGGGAACATCTTAAGTTAGCTATGCCAATGTTAATGAATTTAGGATTATCAGGAGTTCCTTTCTCTGGTACAGATGTAGGTGGTTTTACTGGCGATAGTAATGGAGATCTATTAGCTCGGTGGACTCAATTAGGTACTTTTATGCCTTTCTTTAGAAACCATTGTGAAATTAGAGCTATTGATCAGGAACCATGGGCCTTTGATGAAGAGCATGAAGAGATTATTACAAAATATATTGAACTTCGTTATAAGTTCTTAACTCATATTTATAATCTATTCTACAAAGCTAGTCAGAATGGTCTACCAGTTATGCGTCCATTAGTTCTAGAGTATCCAACTGATGAAGAAACATATAATCTATCTGATCAGTTTATGGTAGGAGATAGTATTATGGCTGCTCCTGTTCATGAACCTGATCGTGATAAAAGAATGATTTATCTACCAGCAGGTACTTGGTATGACTTCTGGACTGGAGAAGAGTATGAAGGTGGTCAGCATTTAATAGTTGATGCTCCATTAGATACATTACCGCTGTATGTTAAAGCAGGTAGTATTCTGCCACTTGCTCCAGTGATGAATTATGTAGGAGAAGAAGAGATAGAGGAATTAGATGTAAATATTTATTTAGATAAGGAAGTTACAGAAGAGAGTTATGAGCTGTATAATGATGATGGATTAAGTTTTGCTTATCAAGAAGGAGAGTATAGTTTAACTGAGTTTTCTTATCAGTATCAAGACAATAGCATAGAATTTACAGTTAATGATAAGCATGCTGACTATCAAGAATATAAAGAATATCGACTATCTTTTAATAACTTAGATTCTAAACCAGCGAAGGTTACAATAGATGGTAAAAAAGTTGAAGAGTGGAGTTATGATGGTAGCCAGTTAAAGGTTATCGTATCTATAGAGGCTGATAAAGTAACAATTGAGTTATAGAGATTAATTAAAGGTTGAAGATAAGAGTTTTTCTTATCTTCAACCTTTATTTTTATTTAATAAGCAGGTAGAATAATAATAATCTAGAAATATAGATATATATTAGATTTATTTAAATTGATCAAAAGGGGTGGAAAAATGAAGAAAGTAGCTCTGATTGCTCATGATGAGAAGAAAGATGACTTAGTCAAATTTGCTCAAGAAAATGAAGAAGTTTTGGCTCAATTTGATCTAATTGCTACTGGGACAACTGGTCAGAGACTGAATGAGAACACTAATTTAGATGTTACAAGAATGGCTTCTGGTCCTTTAGGTGGTGATCAACAGATTGGTGCTGAAGTAGCTAGTGATAATGTAGCGGCAATCGTATTTTTACGTGATCCGTTAACTGCTCAACCACATGAGCCTGATGTTAGTGCTTTATTACGTGTTTGTGATGTGCATAATATTCCCTTAGCTACTAACTTAGGGACAGCAAATATGATTTTATTAGATAATTTATCTGGTTAAGATTATTGATAAATGATATTAGTTATGTTATTATATTGGAAGAATGATAATTACATAAATAAATCTGGAGGTGCTAATAATGGCTCATACAATTACTGATGGTTGTATTTCTTGTGGAGCTTGTGAACCTACTTGTCCAGTAGATGCTATTTCTGAAGGAGATGGCAAATACGAAATTGATGCTGATGCTTGTATTGATTGTGGTGCTTGTGCTGGCGCTTGTCCTGTAGAAACAATTGAAGCTTAATAGTTACTAACAAAGATCTCAGGAAAACTCCTGAGATCTTTTTATTTATTATTTTGCTGAATAATTAAAATTAGATAATAAAGTTTTTTAATAAGCTAATTTAGTAGTTAAGAACTGCTTATCACTCCACCATCGACATGAATCACTTGTCCTGTAACATATTTAGAATCATTTGAAGCTAGATAGACATAGGCAGGAGCTACTTCAAAGGGTTGACCTGCTCGTTGCATAGGAGTATTTATACCAAAGTGTTCTACTTTTTCTGCTGGGAAACTAGCTGGGATTAGTGGAGTCCAGATTGGCCCTGGTGCTACAGCATTAACTCTAATTCCTCTATCAATTAAGGATTGTGATAAGGAACGAGTGAAAGTTACTATTGCTCCTTTAGTTGCAGAGTAGTCAATTAAATTCTTATGTCCTTCATATGCTGTAACAGAAGTAGTATTAATAATTGTACTTCCACTTTCTAAATAAGGAAGAGCAGCTTTAGTTAGATAGAAGAAAGAAAAAATATTGGTACGAAAAGTATCTTCTAACTGTTTATTTGTAATATCTAATATACTTTCTTCAGGAAATTGAGTTGCTGCATTATTTACTAAAGTATCAAGTCTGTCAAAGTGATTTATTGTTTTTTTGACAACTTTGTGAGAAAAACTAGAATGTTTAAGATCTCCTTTAATTGTTATGCAACTACGACCTATATCTTCAACTATTTCTTTTGTTTTTGTAGCGTCGATATCTTCATTGAGATAAACAATGGCTATATCAGCACCTTCTTTAGCAAAGGTAACAGCTACTGCGCGTCCAATACCACTATCTCCACCAGTAATAATAGCTACTTTATCTAGTAATTTATCATTTCCTTGATAGTTAGGATTATTAAAGATAGGTTTAGGAGTCATTTTTGCTTCAATTCCTGGCATCTGCTCTTGATGTTGTGGAGGAAAGGTGATTGGGATGTTTTTACATTTGGTTTCAAAGCCTAAGTAGGGATAGTTAGGGTACATAATAGCCCACCTTTCGTTAACTGTTACATTATTATATTCTTTTAGGAAGTAACATGTTCCCAAGTTGTTTTTATCTAAAAGATATTTATATAAATCAACATTTTAGTGCATACTACTTAAGTAGACGGATTTAAAGTTTAATAGTCTTCTATTATAAAGTTTAGTAACATAAATTATTTTTAAGAACTTCTACATTTCTAGCTAAGTTATTTTTCTGAGGTGATAATATATGAAGCCTACTATTGGATTGGCCTTAGGGGCAGGCTCAGCAAGAGGGGTAGCTCACTTAGGTGTTTTAAAAGCATTTAAAGAAGAAGGGATAGAAATAGATTATTTAGCTGGAACAAGTATTGGTAGTATAATTGGTGGATTTTATGCTGCAGGATTGGATTTACATATGCTAGAACGGTTAGCAATTCATTTAGAATGGGATCATTTTACAGATGTTACAGTGTCAAAACAAGGGTTAGTAGCAGGAAATAAAGTTAAAGAGTTTTTTCAATTGCTAACTCATAATAAGGCTTTCAGTGATCTTAATCTACCTTTTGTAGCAGTAGCAGCAGATATAGAAAGAGGAGAGGAAGTTGTTTTAGATGAAGGGTTAGTAGCAGATGCTTTAAGGGCAAGTATGTCAATCCCAGGTATTTACATCCCTTATGAATTAAAAGGTAGAAAGTTAGTTGATGGAGCTTTATTGAATAGAGTTCCTATTAGCGCCTTAAGAGAAATGGGAGCTGATATTGCTATTGGAGTTGAAGTTAGTTATATTGTAGATCAAAACTATAATGTTAGTAATATTTTTGATGTGATTATGAGTTCTATTGATATTATGCAACATGAGTTGGCGCAACATAAAAGATTAGAAGCTGATCTTTTATTGATTCCTGAAGTAGGTCATATTCCATCTACTGATTTGAGTCAAGCTAAAGAGTGTATTGAGTTAGGTTATCAAGTAGCTAAAGAAAAGATACCGCAGCTTAGAGAGATGATTAATCAGTTTTAATAGAATAAGTAAGACAGGGGGGATAGAAGTGGAGATAAGTTTATTTAAAAAGAGAAGTTTTTTAATTAAAGTTTTAATTGTTTTAGTAGTGGTAGGTATTTTAGCTATTTATCCCAGTAATTATTATTTGCTTTCTCCTGGAATAGCTAAATCTATAGAGCCAATGATTAATATTAAGGCAGATACTTATCAACAAGCAGGTATGGTTATGTTGACTGCTGTTTCAATGAAGAATGCTAGTTTATTAGAGTATATTTATGTTAAATTATTTGATCCTGAATTAGTTAAATTACAGTCTAAAAACCTATTACCTCCTGATATGGATATGGAAGAATACTTTAAATTTATGCAGGAAGTAATGAAAGAAAGTCAAATGAAGGCTAAAGCAGTTGCTTTAAAAGAAGTTGGATATAAGACTAGAGTTACAGGACAAGGAGCCAAGGTGACTAATATATTAAAGAAAGGAAATGCTAGAGGTAAATTAAAGAAAGGTGATATAATAGTAGCTGTTGATGGTCAAAAAGTAGGGTTATTAACAGAAGTAGTAAATCAGATTCAGAATAGAGAAATTGGTGATTCAGTTAAAATAACAGTTAGGCGAGATAAGAAAAAAGAAACTTATACAATTAAGACTAAGAGTTTAAAAGAGAATTCAGATAAGCCATCTATTGGCGTGTTGATTACTTCACACAATCGTAAGTATGATTTTCCAATGCAAATAGATATTGATGCTGGTAAAATTGGAGGACCATCTGCTGGAAGTATGTTTAGTTTACAGATCTTTAATCAACTGACTAAAGAGGATCTAACCCATGGCTTAGAGATTGCTGGGACTGGAACAATCAGTTTAGATGGAAAAGTAGGAAGAATTGATGGAGTCAAGCAGAAGATAGCAGCAGCTAAAGAAGAAGGGGCAAAGATCTTCTTTACTCCACAGGCAAATGCTAAAGAGGCTAAGAAAATGTCAGGTCAAGGAATTAAGATTGTACCAGTCAAGAAGTTTGCTGATATTATTAATTATCTTAAAGATCTAAAATAGGCTGCTGTCTATAGTCAATGCCTCCTTGATGGGCTTGTTGATTATTATAGGTAAGGTTATAAAGGTCATTGGCTAATAGGTCATACTGTAACATTTCTTGTAGTAAATCTCGTGGTGTCTGTTTAGTCTTAAAGTAGTTAGCTACTTTAGTGATTAAAGGGAGAGTCCCCTTTTCTTTAATCAGTTTAAGTAGTCTTCGACCTTGATTATTGAAACCTAAGACACGTAAGTATTGAGGCCCATCTTCTTTATCAAATGTAGTTAAATTATCTTCAGTTAATCCCAGTAATAGATGAACCATAATTCTCTGGATTCGAGTCTGAGTAAAGCGTTTAGTTTTAATTAAAGATATTAATTCCGATAAAGAAATAGCTTTTTGAGCTGCTTCTTTTATTCTATTCTCTAGACCACCAGTTACCCCTTCATACTTCTTTAGCTCAGTTTTATTGATTCTACGTAGTAAAGTTAGAATCTGTTGGCTAAAGTGATAGGGGAAAGTTGGCCCTAATCTAGTAGAAAATCTATCTTTAAGAATTTTGACTGTTACTTCTGGTAAACTTGAGGCTACTTCTTCAGTAATCAATTCTTTATTATCTTTTAGATTAGTTTTAATATCTTCTCTAATTGCAGAAGCACTAGCAATTTTATTTAATTCTTTGGAATGATAACCACTTCCTTGGCGCTGGATAGTTAAAGGAGTAATGGAGCTATTTAAATTAGTCAAAGCTTTAATATATTCTAAACCTAAGATATTATTAGGGTTAGTTAATACTTTATGAGCTTTAGCTGCTGGTATATTAGTTTTAGTCGATTCTAAGTATTTATTTAGTGCTTTGGCTCTTGCTTGAGGATAAGACAGGCCTTCTTTTACTTTTTGTTGGATCAATTTACTTAACTTAGTTGGTTCATTAGCTAAAATTTGTCCAAGTTTTTTAAGTAGTTTGATATCACCTTCTTCACTACCAAAGCAGATAGAATCTACAATGTTAGTTGCTACTAAAGATTGGACAGCTCCTAAAGCAAAATATTCGGCACTTCGAGTAGAGTAAGCTACAGGAAGTTGCAAGATTAAATCAACTCCTGATTGGATAGCCATGTTGGCCCTAGCCCATTGGTCTATAATAGCAGGTCTACCTCGTTGTAAAAAGCAACCACTCATAATACAGATAGTAGCATCAGCATTGCTTTTATCTAGTGATTTTTGCAGATGAATCTGGTGTCCTAGATGAAAAGGGTTATACTCAGTAATAATCCCTAAAACATTCATTTCTATACCTCCTTTGGGAGTTATTATAGCTTGATTGGTTATAAATATCAACTATTATTAATTACTAAATGTTTTTTATTGGTAGAGTATTATTGATATAATGTGTCACCATAGGTGACACAGCTGTCAGCTATCTGCTGTGTGCTATCAGCCAATTCAAAACCTATAAAAATTGTTATTTTAATAGGTGTGAGTTGTTTTGTGGTTTTGATTTTGAACTGGCTCACGACAGATAGCTGATAACCTTAGCACAAGGTGCCACTTAATATCAATTAAATGTTACTTTTGTAATTAAAATAATTTAACATTTATAGTTAAGAATTAACTTAGTTATAAATGGATAAAACTAATTATAAGGCAGACAAGATTAGGATTTGAATCTGTCAGATAATTATTAATATTAGAATTAATATATTTAACAAGGAGATTAAATGAGTTATCTAGTAATTAAATATGTAGAAATGAATATGAGGAGGCAAAAATATGAGTCTTATTCGTCAGATTTATGAAAAAGCTCGTACAGATAGGAAAAAGATTGTTTTGCCAGAAGGTACTGAACCACGTATGGTAAAGGCAGTTCCTCTAATTATAGAAAAGGAACTTGCTGATGTTGTATTACTTGGAGATAAGAATGAAATTAAAGATGTTGCTTTAGAACATGGAGTTAATTTGGATTTAGAAGGAGTAGAAATTATTAATCCAGCTAAATCAGATAAATTAGATGACTATGGACATACTTATTATCAGTTAAGAAAGCATAAAGGAATTACAGAGGAAGAAGCAAAAGAGCAAGTTAAGCAGCCTCTATATTTTGGTAGTATGATGGTTAAAAAAGGAGATGCTGATGGAAAAGTAGCAGGTGCTGAAAATCAAACAGGAAATGTATTAAGAGCAGCTATTAAAATTATTGGAACTAAAGAAGATATCTCTGTTATTTCAGGTGCTTTTGTTATGATTGTTCAAGATAAAGACTTTGGAGAGGATGGTTTGTTAGTTTTTGCTGACTGTGCTGTAAATCCAGATCCAGATCCAGATCAGTTGGCTGAAATTGCTGTGTCTTCTGCTAAAACTGCAGAGAGCTTAGCTGGTGTTGACCCTAAAGTAGCTATGTTATCTTTCTCTACTAATGGTAGTGCTCAACATGAATTAGTTACTAAAGTACAGAAGGCTACTGCTAAGGCAAGAGAATTGAATCCTAATTTAAAGATTGATGGTGAGATGCAATCTGATGCTGCTATAGTACCAAAAGTAGCTCAGAAAAAGTATCCTGAAAGTGATTTAGCAGGTGAAGCAAATGTATTAGTCTTTCCTGATTTAGAGGCAGGAAATATTGGTTATAAGTTAGTTCAACGTTTAGCAGGTGCTGAAGCAATAGGGCCAATCTTACAGGGTGTAGCTAAGCCAGTCAATGACTTATCTCGTGGTTGTAGTGTTCAAGATATCGTTAATGTAACCTCTATTACTGCTGTACAAGCTCAGAATTGTTAGGATAAATATTCTTGAAGATAGAGTACATATTAGTGATATAAAGTGGCACTCTGTTTTACGGCTATCAATTATCTGTAAATAGTTTTTATTATGAAAGATCTGATTTTTAAACCTGTATGATTTGTCGTCAGCCAAGTCAAATTCAAAATCATAGAAATATCTCAAATCCTTAGAGTGTGAAGATTGTAAGGGGTTATTTTTTGAATTTAAAGATTTTGAATTAGCTGATAACACATAGCAGACAGCTGATAGCTGTGTTACTGGAAGTGACGCACTATATCAATTAAGTTTTATTTTTATAATGTAAATTAAACTGGTCTAAATATAAATTAACAATAGGAGGAATAGAAAATGGATATTCTAGTAATTAATAGCGGAAGCTCTTCAATTAAGTATCAATTATTTAATATGGAAGATGAATCAGTGTTAGCTAAGGGATTAGTAGAACGGATTGGAATTGAAGGTTCTCGTTTAGAACAGGAAGTTGATGGAGAAGAAATTGAGGTAGAACAAGAGATTGCTGATCATGCTGTAGGTATGGAGTTAGTAATTGATATTTTGACTGACGAAGATAATGGTGTTATCTCTAGTGTAGATGAGATTAATGCTGTTGGTCATAGAGTAGTACAAGGAGGTAAGTATTTTGATAAATCAGTTGTTGTGGATGAAGATGTAAAAGAGAAGATTGAAGAGTGCGCTACTTTAGCTCCTTTACACAATCCTGCTAACTTAATGGGTATTGAAGTCTGCGAAGAGTTAATGCCACATGCTACCCAGGTAGCTACTTTTGATTCTGCTTTCCATCAGACAATGCCAGAAGAAGTTTATATGTATGCTCTACCTTATGAGCTTTATGAAAAGCATGATATTAGACGTTATGGAGCCCATGGTACTTCTCATAAGTTTGTAGCTAATCGTGTGGCTGAAGAAATTGGACAGGATATTGAGGATTTAAATATTATTACTTGCCATCTAGGTAATGGAGCTAGTGTAACAGCAGTTAAGAATGGTAAATCTTATGATACAAGTATGGGTCTTACGCCATTAGAAGGATTGGTTATGGGAACTCGCTGTGGAGATATTGATCCAGCAGCAGTGCCTTTTGTAATGGATAAAGAAGATTTATCTCCACAAGAAATGGATGATTTAATGAATAATGATAGTGGGTTATTAGGAGTTTCTGGAGTTAGTAGTGATATGAGAGATATTGAAGAAGCAGCTGAAAATGGAAATGATAGAGCTCAGTTATCATTAGATATGTTTACTCAACGAGTGAAGAAGTATATTGGTGCTTATACAGCTGAAATGAATGGTGTAGATGCTATAGTATTTACAGCTGGAATTGGTGAGAATGGTATTGAAGTTAGAGAAGAGGCATGTAAAGATTTAGACTATTTAGGTATCAAAATTGATCCAGCTAAGAATAATGTTAGAGGAGAAGTAGCTGAAATCAGTGCTGATGATTCTAAAGTTAAAGTTTATGTATTACCAACGAATGAAGAGTTAGTTATTGCCAGAGATACAAAAGAATTAGTATAATAGCCAATTTAGTTGGCCCGTTTCTTGACAAAGTAGTAAATTATATATTATAATAAGGGATGTTGTTTTAGGGAAGATGATAAAAGAATGTCTAGTTATCCCCTATTATGATATTTTTTGAGGTGATTAAATGAAAATTGATATTAGTAGCATCAAGGATACTTTAGGGGCCACGATGGATGTTGAACGTTCTATTGAACTAGAGTCTAGAAAGATCCAAGGGCGAGAAGTGATCTTTACTGAACCCTGTGAGTTAGATTTGATGGTTATTAATTCAGATGATAAATATGTAATTAGTGGACCTGGGAAGGTGGTTACTCAACTTCCTTGTAGTCGCTGTCTAGAAGAAGTTATAGAAACTTTAGAGTTTCAAGTAACTGAAGAAATCCCCAAAGAAGAGATAGAACATGATGAAATAGATTTAACTGATACTTTAGGAGAGTACATTCGTTTGTCTTTACCAATGCAATCACTTTGTGATGAAGATTGCCAAGGATTATGTCCAAATTGTGGTACTGACTTAAATGAAGATGATTGCGATTGTTATATGCATGAAGTAGATCCACGTTTAGCTAAATTAGGCAAGTTATTAGATGATTAAGTAATAAATAAAATAATACATGATAGTTAGATATTAATCAAAGGAGGTGTTAATAATGGCAGTACCAAAGCAGAAAACTTCAAAAACGAGAAAAAGAAAGAGAAGAACTCATAAAAAGTTAGATGCACCAAACTTAGTAGAGTGCTCACATTGTCATGAGCCAAAATTATCACATCGGGTATGTCCTGAATGTGGATATTATAAAGGTAGAAAAGTTAAGTAATCTTATAAAGGGCAAGGTAGGTAAAACCTATCTTGCTTTTTTTATTTTGGGTAGTAGGTAGTTAAAAAAGATTATAGTTTTTGATAAATTTATATCTATTTGTTAATTCTAATAAAGAATTGGATAATAAATAAACGATTTAAAGATAATTTTTAACTTGCAATTAAGTGATAAATTATATATAATATCAAATGGAATTGGTTTAGTAGCTGGTATTAATATGAGTTATTAATAGGTGGTAATATCAAATGGAGAACCTTAATAAAGGTGAACGCCAAAAAAAGTTAAAAGAAAAATTAACTGAAGATCCTTTTTTAATAGATAAAGAATTAGCTCAACTATTTGGGGTAAGTATTCAGACAATTCGTTTAGACAGAAAGGAATTAGGAATTCCAGAAGTAAGAAAAAGAATTAAGTCAGTAGCTCAGAATGCTTATTCTAAGGTTAAATCAGTAAAAAGCGGCGAAATAATTGGTGAATTAGTAGATATCGACTTAAATATTAGAGGTATTTCTATTTTAGAGACAGTAGAAGAAATGGCTTTAGAAGAGACTAAAATAGTTCGAGGACATCATATTTTTGCCCAAGCTAACTCACTAGCAGTGGCAATTATTGATACTGATATTGCTTTAACAGGGGCTTCTAAAGTACGATATAATAGACCTGTATCTATTGGAGAACGATTGATAGCGAAAGCAAAAGTGGTAACTAAAAAAGAGAATAAATTCCGTGTTGAAGTGGAAACTAGAGTTAAAGAAGAAAAGATTTTTGACGGTGAGTTTGTTATTTTTGCTGTAGAGGATGAAGTTAGTGGTAAGGAGGATGATTAAGTTTGAAGATAGCTGTTGATGCTATGGGGGGAGATGATGCTCCTTTTGAGATAGTCAAAGGAGCTGTACAAGCAAGTTCAGATATCAAGGGTAAAATTATTTTATTAGGAGATCAAGAAGTAATAAAAGAAGAATTAAATAAATATAATCATCAATCAGATAAATTAGAAATATATCATACTAGCCAAGTTATTAATATGGATGATTCTCCTTCCCGGGCTTTACGAAGAAAGAAGGATTCATCAGTGGTAGTTGGTGCTCAATTAGTAGAGCAAGATAAGGTAGATGCCTTTGTATCTGCAGGTAACACTGGGGCTGTTATGACAGCAAGTACTCTCAAAATAGGTCGAATTGAAGGTGTTAAAAGACCAGCAATTGCTACTGTATTTCCTGGTTTTAGAGGAGAAACATTAGTTTTAGATGTGGGAGCTAATGCTGATAGTAAACCAGAGCATTTAGTTCAACAAGCTCAGATGGGGCATATATATGCTACTGAAGTATTACATAAATCTAATCCTAAATTAGGATTATTAAGTATTGGAGAAGAGAAGAAAAAAGGTAATCAGCTGACTAAAGCTGTATATCCAGAATTAGAAGATATAGATAATATAAATTTTATTGGCAATGTAGAAGGTAGAGATATCTTTACTGGAGAATATGATATTATTGTTACTGATGGTTTTGTTGGTAATGTAGTGTTAAAGACGGCTGAAGGATTATCCTCTGTTATTCTTAAGAGTATAAAAGAGGAGATTGAATCAGATTTGCGCAGTAAAATAGGTGGTTTCTTACTAGAACCTGCTCTTAATCGTATCAAGAAGAAGATGGACCCTACTGAGTATGGCGGGGCTCGTTTATTAGGAGTGGATGGTATTACAATTATTGGACATGGTAGCTCTAATGCAAAAGCAATTGTAAATGCTATTAAAACAGCTGAAGAGTCAATAGAAGTGGAATTGATTGATTTAATTAAGCAGAATATCAATGAAGGGACTGATAGTTGATATGGCACAAGCTGCAAGAAGGGCCAAAATTGAAGGGTTAGGTTCTTATGTTCCTAATCAGGTATTAACCAATGGAGATTTAGAAGAAATAGTTGATACTAGTGATGAATGGATTACTAAAAGGACAGGTATTAAAGAACGTAGAGTTGTTGCAGAAAAAGTAACTACTTCTGAACTTGGTTATGAGGCAGCTAAAAGAGCACTTGTTGATGCTGAACTAGAAGCAGAAGAATTAGATTTAATCTTAGTAGCTACTTCAACTCCTGACTATGTAGGATTTCCTTCTACGGCTTGTTTAATACAGGATAATTTAGGTATTAATAAAATTCCAGCTTTTGATGTAGCAGCTGCTTGTACAGGCTTTGTTTATGGTTTATCAATAGCAGCTCAGCACATTGAAACTGGAGCTTATGATAATATTTTAGTTATTGGTTCTGAGACTTTATCTAAAGTTGTTGACTGGGAAGATAGAGGGACTTGTGTCTTATTTGGTGATGGAGCAGGTGCTGCAGTTTTGACTCCTACAGATTCAGGAGGGATTTTGGCCAATCATTTAGGTGCTGATGGTTCAAGAAGTGATGTGCTAAAGATACCTGGTGGTGGCTCTTGTAATCCTTTATCCCAACAGTTACTTGATAAAGGTGATCATTATTTAGAGATGGAAGGTAATGCTGTATTTAAGTTTGCTGTTAGAATTCTGGGTAAAGCAGCTAAAAAAGCTTTACAACAAGTTGATTTAGATAAAGAAGATATAGATTATTTAGTTCCCCATCAGGCTAACATTAGAATCATAGATTCTGCTGCTAAACGATTAAAGCTAGATAGAGAGCAGATCTATGTTAATTTAGATAAATACGGTAATACCTCTGCTGCTTCTATTCCACTTGCCTTGGATGAAGCAGTAAAGGAAGATAAAATTGATTCAGGTGATACTGTAGTTTTAGTTGGTTTCGGAGCAGGTTTGACTTGGGGAGCTACAGTTTTAGAATGGACTTAAAGGAGGGGCAAAAATGTTTAAGACTGAAATATGTGATTTATTAGGAATTAAGCACCCTATTATTCAAGGGGGTATGGCTTGGGTTGCTACTGGTGAATTGGCTGCTGCAGTTTCTGAAGCTGGTGGTTTAGGAGTTATTGGTGCTGGAAATGCTCCAGCAGATATTGTTGAAGAAGAGATTAAGAAGATTAAAGAACAGACTGATAAACCTTTTGGAGTTAATGTTATGTTATTGTCTCCTCATGTTGATGAGGTAATGGAAGTTGTTCTTAAGGAAGAAGTACCAGTTGTTACTACTGGGGCTGGAAATCCAGCTAAATATTTAGATGATCTACAGAATATGGGAGCTAAGGTGATTCCAGTTGTTCCTTCAGTTGCTTTGGCTAAAAGAATGGAACGCTATGGCGTTGATGCTGTAATTGCAGAAGGTAATGAAGCAGGAGGGCATATTGGTCAATTGTCTACTATGCCTTTAATTCCTCAGGTTGCTGATGCTATTGATATTCCTTTGATTGCTGCTGGAGGAGTTGCAGATGGTAGAGGTTTAGCATCAGTTTTATCTCTAGGAGCTCAAGGAGTTCAGATTGGAACACGTTTTGTTTGTGCTGAAGAATGTATTGCTCACGATAATTATAAGAAAACTATTGTTAAGGCTCGAGATAGAGATGCAATTGTGACAGCACGTTCTACTGGACATCCTGTTCGAAATATCAAGAACAAATTAACTCGTAAGATTAAAAAATTAGAAGAAGAAGGAGCACCTAAAGAAGAGATAGAAAAATTAGGTGTTGGTAGATTAAAAAGAGCAGTTATTGATGGTGATACTAAAGAAGGTACAGTTATGGCTGGACAGGTGTCAGGAATGATTTCTGAAATTCAACCAGCTGCTGAAATAATAGAAGAAATTATGGCTCAGGCTGAAAAAGTTTTAGAAAAATCTTGTCAATTTGTTAAGTAAGGAGGATAATCATGAGTAAAGTAGCTTTTATTTTTCCTGGTCAAGGCTCTCAACAAGTTGGGATGGGCCAAGGTTTGGCTGAAGAATTCCCAGTAGTTAAAGAGACTTTTGCAGAGGCTGATAAGGCTTTAGATATAGATATTAGTAAACTTTGTTTTGAAGGACCAGAAGAAGAATTAAAGAAAACAGCCAATACTCAACCAGCTATTTTAACAGCTAGTATTGCTGTTTATAGATTATTATTAGAGAAAGGTATTGAGCCTGAAGTAGTGGCAGGTCATAGTTTAGGAGAGTATGCAGCTTTAGTTGCTGCTGGAGTAATTGATTTTGCTGATGGTGTCAAGTTGGTTAGAAAGCGTGGACAACTAATGAGTCAAGCAGATCCATCTGGTGAAGGAACTATGGCAGCAATTATTGGTTTATCTTCTGAAGAAGTAGAAAATATTTGCCAAACTGGAAGTCAATATGGTATAGTAGAAGTTGCTAACTATAATTGTTCAGGGCAAGTAGTTATTTCTGGAGAAGAAAAAGCAGTTAATAAGACTGCAGAACTGGCTAAAGAGTCTGGTGCCAAGAAGGCTATTACTTTAAATGTTAGTGGTCCTTTCCATTCTAGTTTAATGGAATCTGCTGGACGACAGTTGGCTAAGTACTTAGGGCAAGTTGATTTTAAAAAAGCAGAGAAACCATTAGTAACTAATGTTAATGCCCAATTTACAACTGAACCAGCTCAAATCAAAGAAGCATTGGTTAATCAAATTAGTGGTTCAGTGCGTTGGGAAGAATCAATCAGAGAGATGATTGGTGATGATGTAGACACATTTATTGAAGTTGGCCCAGGTAGAGTATTAAAAGGGTTTATGCGTCGGATTGACCGAAGTGTAACTGCTTTAAATGTAGGAAGTATTAGATCATTAAAGAAGACATTGAAAAAGTTATAAACTAGTTAATGGAGGGGTATAATGGAAGTTAAAGATAAAGTTGCTTTAATCACAGGTAGCTCTCGTGGTATTGGAAGAGAGATAGCACTAAAGTTAGCAAAAAAAGGAGCTAAAATAGTAATTAATTATCCTATAGAATCTGAAGCAGTAAATGCCAAAGAAGTAGCATCTGAAGTTGAAGAATTAGGTGCTGAGGCAGTAACAATGAAAGCTGATGTAACAGATATGAAAGAAGTAAAGAAAATGGTCAAAAAAGTAAAAAAAGAGTGTGGAAATTTAGATATTTTAGTTAACAATGCTGGTATTACTCGTGATACATTATTAATGAGAATGAAAGAAGAGGATTGGGATGATGTCTTAGATGTTAACTTAAAAGGAGCTTTTAATGCTACTAAGGCGGTAAGTAGACTAATGATGAAACAAAGAAGTGGTAGAATTATTAATATCTCTTCTGTAGTTGGATTAAGAGGTAATGCTGGTCAAGCCAATTATTCTGCTTCTAAAGCAGGTTTAATTGGATTAACTAAGTCAACTGCCAGAGAACTAGCTAAACGAGGAGTTACTGTTAATGCTGTTGCTCCTGGATTTATTGAGACTGCTATGACTGATGAATTATCTGATAAAGTAGTAGAAAAAATGACAGATGAGATTCCAATGCAGTTCTTTGGTCAACCTGAAGATGTAGCTAATACTGTTACATTCTTAGCTAGTGAAGAAGCAAGGTATATTACTGGCGAGGTTATTAGAGTTGATGGCGGAATGGCAATGTAATAAGTTGATAATTATCAACTTAATTTAGTCTGTTAATATATATTATAAGTTATAGATTGTAGATTATCTTATATAGGAGGTGACAATAATGGATGTATTTGAAACAGTAAAGGAGATTATTGTAGAAGAGTTAATGTTAGATGAAGATGAAGTTACTGCTGAGGCTACTTTTGATGATCTAGGAGCTGATTCTCTAGATATTGTAGAGATTGTAATGGCC
Organism: Halanaerocella petrolearia; assembly: GCF_054657875.1. Classification (NCBI taxonomy): domain Bacteria; kingdom Bacillati; phylum Bacillota; class Clostridia; order Halanaerobiales; family Halobacteroidaceae; genus Halanaerocella; species Halanaerocella petrolearia. The sequence continues at coordinate 331,384 of NZ_BAAHXW010000001.1, read as the reverse complement.
TTTGAAGATGAGTTTGATATTGAAATTCCTGATGAAGATGCAGAAGAAATTAACACTGTTCAGGATGCTGTAGATTACATTGAAGAGCTATTATAATCTAGTTAATTAATCTAAGTCCCGTTTATGTTATATAAACGGGACTTTTATCCACTATAAAGGTTTTGTTTTAAAATAAATTAATGTACTAATATATATATTATTGTTATTGAAAATTAATAATTAATTAATGGAGGAATAATTTTGAAATTAACACAATTACCTAAGTTGAAGATAGGCAAGTTAGTTGCTGATGTCCCTATTGTACAAGGGGGGATGGCTGTTAAAGTCTCTACTGCTCCTTTAGCTGCAGCAGTAGCAAATCAAGGTGGTATTGGATTGATAGCTGGTTCTGGATTAGAACCAGAAGAGTTACGTGCTGAAATTAGACGAGCTAGAGAAATGTCTTCTGGAATTATTGGAGTTAATATTATGGTTGCAATTCGTGAATTTAAAGAATTAGTTAAAGCTTCAATAGCAGAAGGTATTGATGTGATTGTAGCAGGAGCTGGATTCTCTCGTGACTTATTTTCTTTAGGTAAGGAGAATGATGTAGAGATTGTTCCGATTGTATCTTCAGTGAAACTAGCTAAAATTTCACAAAGACTTGGAGCTTCAGCAATAGTTGTAGAAGGAAAAGAAGCTGGAGGTCATTTAGGTACAAATAAGCCAATGAGACCGCTATTAGAAAAGGTAGTAGCAGCCGTTGATATTCCAGTTATCGGTGCTGGAGGAGTTATTGATGGTCAAGATATTGCTGAAGTTTTAGAATTAGGTGCTGACGGAGTACAGATGGGATCTAGATTTGTAGCAAGTGAAGAATGTGAAGTTGATGATGAATTTAAAGAATTATATATAAATGCTGATCCAGAAGAAGGGGTTTTAATTGATAGTCCTGTTGGATTACCAGGTAGGGCTTTGAATAATGAGTTTATTGAAAGATTAGATGATGATGAAGTTACAACTGGAGAGAGTTGTGACTATTTATGTTTGAAAAAATGTTCACGAAGATTTTGTATTATGGAATCTTTATTAAAAGCTCAAGCTGGTAATATGGAAGAAGGTTTAGTTTTTGCAGGTGAGAAAGCACATCAAATTAATAACATATTATCTGTTGAAAAGATAATGAATGATTTAGTTGCAGAAGCTACAGATCATTTGGGAGGGAAGAAAGAAGATGAGTAAACGCATTGTAGTAACTGGAATGGGAGTTATATCGCCAGTAGGAAATAAATTAGATGATTATTGGACGGCTTTAAAAAATGGAGAATCAGGTGTTGGTGAAGTTACTCATTTTGATGCTAGTGAGTATAAGACTAAAATTGGTGGAGAAGTAAAAGACTTTAAGCCACAGGATTTTGGTATTGGTCGTAAATCTGCTAGGAGAATGGATCGTTATACTCAATTTGCAGCAGCAGCAGCAAATATGGCAGTTGAAGATGCTAATTTAGAAATTAATGAGAATAATGCAGAACGAGTAGGGGCTTTAGTAGGTTCTGGTATTGGAGGAATAGAGACTCTTGAAGAGCAACATAAGAGATTACTTGATCGCGGGCCAAATAGAACTAGCCCTTTTTTAATTCCAATGATGATTGCTAATATGGCTGCTGGTCAAGTTGCTATTGAAATAGGTGCAAAGGGACCTAATACTTCTGTAGTAACAGCTTGCGCATCAGGAACTCATGCTTTAGGAGAAGCTTGGGAAATGATTCAACGTGGTGATGCTGATATAATGGTTGCTGGAGGTACTGAAGCTGCAATTACTCCTGTATCTTATGCTGGATTTTGTTCTTTAAAAGCAATGAGTACTAATAATGATAATCCAAAAGGAGCTAGTCGACCATTTGATGACCAACGTGATGGATTTGTAATGGGAGAAGGAGCAGGTATATTAGTTCTTGAAACTTTAGAGAGTGCTCAGGCTAGAGGTGCTAATATTTATGCCGAATTAGTTGGTTATGGATTATCTGCTGATGCACATCATATTACTGCTCCAGCTCCAGAAGGAGAAGGGGCTGCTCGAGCAATGCAGATGGCTATTGATAAATCAGATATTGCACCTGAAGAAGTAGATTATATTAATGCCCATGGTACTTCAACTCCAGCTAATGATAAATTAGAATCACAAGCAATTAGGAGTATCTTCGGTGACCATGCCTATGAATTAGCAGTTAGTTCTACTAAATCAATGACTGGTCACTTACTTGGTGGTGCTGGTGGAATTGAAGCTATTGCTTCTATTTTAGCTATAGAAGATAATATATTACCACCAACAATCAATTATGAGAATGAAGATCCAGAATGCGATTTAGACTATGTACCAAATAAAGCTAAAGAGAGTAAAACTGATGTTGTTTTATCTAATTCTTTAGGTTTTGGTGGACATAATGCATGTGTCTTATTTAAAGACTATACTGCTTAATTAGGATGTGAATTAAGATGGCAATGAATAGAGAAGTTTTAGTTAAATTACAAGAGGAGTTAGAAGTTGAATTTGATGATTTAAAATTATTAGAACGAGCTATCACACATAAATCCTATGCTAATGAAAATCAAGAATTGGATCTTAAAGATAATGAAAGATTAGAATTTTTAGGTGATTCAGTTTTGGATTTAATTATCAGTCGATATATCTTTATTAATTATCCTGAGCATCCTGAAGGTGACCTAGCTAAAATTAGATCTGTAGTAGTTAGTTCCCCTATTTTAGCCCAAAAAGCACAAGAGATTAAATTAGGGGAGTATATGTTACTAGGCAAAGGAGAAGAAATGACAGGTGGTAGAAAACGAAACTCTATTTTAGCTGATGCCTTTGAAGCAGTAGTAGGCAGTATTTATTTAGATCAAGGGTTAGATAAAGCTCGTGATTTTGTATTAGATCTATTAATATCTAAAGTAGAGATAGTGGAACAAGGAGATTACATTCGAGATTATAAGACTTTACTACAAGAATTGGTACAACAAGATTCTAATTTACGTCCAGAGTATAAAGTGATTGAGGAAGAAGGGCCTGACCATAATAAGCATTTTACTGTTGAAGTCACTTTTGCTGATAAAATTTTAGGTGTAGGAACCGGATTCAGTAAAAAAGAAGCCGAACAGCAGGCTGCTAAAAAGGCAATTAATAAGCTGGAGTAGCTCGTAAATTACGAGCTACTTTTTGTTTTAGTTACAAGTTGGACTATGAGTAGATGCTTTTTATGACGGATAGTTTCTATGAAACTTATAGGATGAGTCAATTTAAATTTAAAATCATAAGTATAGTTTAAAAGCATAGTTCAAATTCCTATAATATAGAGGTTTGAAAGTTTTAAACTAATCTATCTTTTAGGTTTGGAAAATAGGAGCCTTCGTAATAAGAATCATTTGCTTATGATTTTGTTACTCTAGAATTGATTGATAATGAAAGGAGACTAAATATGTATGATTTTATTGTAGTAGGTGGTGGGGCAGCAGGGATGATGGCAGCAGGAATTGCTGCCGAGAGAGGAAAAGATGTATTATTATTAGAGAAGAATGAACAAGTTGGTAAAAAAATATTGATAACAGGTAAAGGCAGATGTAATTTAACTAATGATTGTGAGATAGAGGAGATAATTAATAATTTCCCCGAAAATGGAAAATTTCTTTATAGTTCTTTGTATTCCTTTTCTAATTGGCAACTAAGAAACTTTTTTGCTGAATTAGGAGTTGAAACAAAGGTTGAACGAGGTAATAGAGTCTTTCCAGTTTCAGATTCAGCTCAGGATATTGTTGAAGCTCTAAGTAAGTTTATGAAAGAAGGTGGTGTAGAAGTTAGACTAAATAGTACAGTAGATAATCTTATTACAGAGAATGGTCAAGTAACAGGAGTAAAGACTGAAGATGATAAGATATATTCTGCTTCTAATGTCTTATTAGCAGTTGGAGGTAAAGCTTATCCAACAACTGGTTCAGCAGGTGATGGTTATGATATAGCAAAAGAGCTAGGACATACAGTTACATCTATTAGACCTTCTTTAGTTCCTTTAGAAACAAAAGAGGAATGGGTGCCAGAATTACAAGGGCTAGATTTAAAGAATATAACAGCTACTTTAGTGATAGATGGTGAAGAGAAGAAAGAAAAGTTTGGTGAAATGTTATTTACTCATTTTGGAGTCAGCGGGCCAATTATCTTGACTTTAAGTCGTGATGTTGTAGATTATTTAGGGTATCATAGTATAAAAGTAAGAATCAATCTTAAACCAGCCTTATCTTTAGAAAAACTTGATAATAGATTACAGAGAGATTTCGCTAAGTATTCACGGAAACAATTTAAGAATAGTCTAGGAGATTTACTACCTAGCAAATTAATTCCTGTTATTGTACAGTTATCATCAATCTCTGCTACTAAATTTGTTAATCAGATTACTAAAGAAGAGCGAAAAGAATTAATAGATTTATTGACTAACTTAGAATTAACTATAACTGGTACGCAAGGATTCAATCAAGCTATTGTAACATCAGGAGGTATAGATACAGAAGAGATTAACCCGTCTACTTTAGAATCTAAGTTAATAGACGGATTATACTTTGCTGGAGAGATAGTTGATATAGATGCTTATACAGGTGGATTTAATCTACAAGCAGCATTTTCTATGGGGCATGTAGTTGGAAGTAACATTTAAATATTGAGTGAGAAGGAGGTGATCTTTCTTGTAATTTTATTAATATCATCTTCCTTTCTTACTCATTACTTGATTTCTACCTTTATTTTTAGCTTGGTATAGAGCTTGATCAGCTACTTTTAAAACCTCATCAGGTGAATTTAAGTTCTCATTATAGGTACTAATTCCAATACTAACTGTGACTGTTACTCTTTGTTTGTTAACAGTGAAGAGTTGTCGTTTTATATTCTTTCGAATTCTTTCTGCTATAGTATAAGTCTGTTTATAATTGACCTCTTTTAATAGTACTGTAAATTCCTCTCCACCATAACGGCCTACAGTATCTTTTCTACGAGTAATTTCTGTTATAGCATTAGCTACACGCTTTAACACTTTATCTCCAAATTGGTGACTAAAGTTGTCATTAAGTTGTTTAAAATGGTCAATATCTATCATAAGACAACTAAAATTTGCATCTTCATTTTTAGCTTGCTGGAATGTTTTCGCTAAATGTTTTTTTATTTCTGTATGATTATAAAGACCAGTCAAGCCGTCTCTAATAGCTAGTTCTTTTAATTCATTGTTAAGTTCTTCTAATTTTTTAGTTCGATTTTTAACCTTTTTTTCTAACTTATGATTAAAATCAGTTAATTTCTTATGTTGTTTTTTAATATTTTTATCTCCTTGTCTAACGATTAAAAATAAAATTAAGAATAACAATGACATTGTTATTATACTAGTTCTAATAATATCTGCCTGATTATCTTTAATACTTGCTAATACATCATTAATATTTTGATAGATCATTACAACTCCTACAATTTTGCCCTTTAGTTTAAAAGGTACAAAGATTTCCAGACTAGTTTTTGCATTATCTTCAGGAGAGTATTCTAATTTAGTTCCAAGTTTACCTGATATAGCTTTTTGAAAAGCAGGGCTGTCTTTACCTAACTTTCCTTTTAATCCCTTTCTAGTACTATATATAATTAGTCTATTTTTTTGAATTAAATTAATTTGTCGAATATTAAAGTCTTTTTGATACTCTTGCATTAAATGATTTAATTTTTCGATAAATTTACCTTCTTTAAGATTTATATTCATATTACCCTTTAAGGCAGGAATCATAATTTTATGTTTGAAATCGTATTTTAGTTTTTCGGCAATTATTTTGCTAAATGAAATTTTTTCAGCAAACATTGCTCTTCTTATCTTATTAGATAGATAATAAGTATAGAAAGTAGTAAATAGTAGCATGGCTATTAGAGCTGTAATAATGAAGTAACGGAGTAAATTAAAGCGGTTAGTAGTTATTGACTGAGAAAAATTCAACTTTAAACCTCCTTAATAGCTTATTTACATGAAATTGATAATTATTATCAATGATTTTTCAAAAAAAGATAATAATTATTCATTGTTGACCATTTTATAGTATATTTCTAATTATGTCAAGACTGAATAGTATAGTCAGGTGATGATTAGTCTTTATATTTTATTTGAGTTACTTATATGAGAGTTTGTTAGAGAAGTTAGAATTAGAAAAGTAATCTATTTAGGAATTTATTCCCCTTATAATACATACTACTATAATGAAAAAGTATCCTAAGGGGGAATTATATGTCTCGATATAATAAATTGGAAAGAATGATTAAAAAAATTGAAAGGGTATTAATTAGATCAATCATTATAGGTTTTATTTTGATAGTAGCAGTCCAAATAATCTTAACTAATCCTAATTTAAAGAATAGTTTAATTAGTAAGGTTCCAATGGTGGATGAATTTTTGGTAGTAAAAAAAGAACCTAACTTTAATGCACCTGCTAAGAAAGTATTTTCTATTCAAAATGAATATGCTACTTTAAGCTTACAGAATGGTTTAAGGTTATCGGAAGTAAAATTATTAATTAATGATCAAGTAGTTGATAATTTTAAGAACGGGGAGGTTAAATTTAAGATTGAACCAGGGGATATAGTTGCTATTGATGCTAGAGGATATAAGAAGGGGTTATGGTTTAAAGCAACTGATTTATCTACTTCAGTCTCTATTTTTAAAGAGCAGCAACAGTTTTGGATTAAGGATGAATATAAAGTTTTAGGGCAGATAAAGAAACTAAATAAATTTTAGTTTATCCTTGTCTTTATTATATAGATGTGTTAATATGATAAACAACATAATTTGGTAGCAGAGTTAATGTAGCTAGGTAGTATAGTAGGAAGGTAGTAGTGATAGTATAGTAGTAGGTGGTAGTAAAATTTAATATAAATAGTAGGAGAGCAGGAGTAGTAGGGCAGACTATATCAGATTTTAAGTATGAGAGTACTCCTATGGGAGTGCTTTTTTTAATTTGAGTAATTAGATAGGAGGATAATGATGAAGAAAGATGCCCTAAGTAAAGAAGTTGCTGGAGCAGCAATCAAGATGTCACTAAGTGATAGGCAAGAAGAAGATAAATTAAAGACAGAATATAAGAATCAAGGATTAAAGGTAGCTGCTGTTGACTTTGGAGGAGAATTTAATGATTCAATTAAAAAGATAATTGAACGAGCTGTAGTAGCAGCTGAAAGAGAAGATGTAATTAAGGATAATCATGCTGAGCTAGGAGCAGTAGCTGGTGCTGCTAGAGAAGCTATAACTCAGATCCAGACAAAGGCCACAGGTTTTAATGTAGGAGGAAAGATAGGTATAGCTAGACAAGAAGACCATATCAGTGTAGCAGTCTTTTTTGCTATTGGTCTACTACATCTTAATGAGATGGCTATTGGTTTAGGTCATAGAGCTGTACATAAATAATTTAACTTTAAGTTTAAGTTTGAGATTGAGCCGTGATTAGGGCTTAAAATCAAACTTAAGCTTAAATAGAAAGGATGGCAAATATGCAGGTAAGAGGAATTAGAGGAGCTGTCACAGTAGAGGAGAATAGTGAGAAGCAGATTTTAGTTGCTACTGAAGAATTGCTAGAGCAATTAATAGCAGCTAATGATCTTCAGCAAGAACATATAGCATCAATTATTTTTTCTATGACCTCTGATTTAGACCAAGCCTTTCCTGCTCAAGCAGCACGAGAGTTAGGTTGGTCAGAAGTACCTTTATTTTGTACTAAGGAGTTAGAAATTAATGGAGCCCTTGAGAAGTGTATTAGAGTATTAATTCATTATAATACTGATAAATCTTTAGCTGATATTAATCATATTTATTTAAAAAAGGCTAAAAAATTGAGACCAGATTTAGTTGAGAGAGGAGGAGAATGATGGTAGAGCAGAGTTTAGTTAGAGATGCGATTATGGATATTAAACCTTATGTACCTGGCAAACCAATTGAAGAAGTAAAGCGTGAATTAGGATTAGAGAAGGTAATTAAGCTAGCCTCTAATGAAAATCCATTAGGAGCTTCACCAACTGCTAAAGAAGATATGAAAGCAGCTTTAGAGCAGGTGCATATTTATCCTGATGGCAATCTTCATAAATTAAGACAGAAGTTAAGTAATAACTTAAAGGTAGAGCCTGGACAGTTGATTTTTGGTAATGGCTCAGATGAGTTACTGGCTTATTTAGGTCAGACTTTTATCAAGTCTGATGATGAAATAGTTGCAGCTAAGACTACTTTTAGTGAGTATGAATTTGCTACTAATTTAATGGGGGGCGAGCTGGTTGAAGTACCTCTTAAGGATTATACTCATGACTTAGAAGGAATGTTAGATGCAATTACAGATAAGACAAAGTTAGTCTTTATCTGTAATCCTAATAATCCAACAGGAACTATTGTAACTGAAGAAAAGGTAGAAGAATTTTTGGCTCAAGTGCCTGATGATGTAATTGTTGTTTTTGATGAGGCTTATAATGAATATGTAACTAGTGATCTTTATCCAGAGACAATAGATTATTTAGGAGAATATGATAATGTAGTAATTTTACGTACTTTTTCTAAAGTCTATGGTTTATCAGGTTTGCGATTAGGCTATGGTATTGCTAGTCAAGAGATTATTGATTACTTAGGTCGCGTTAGACAACCTTTTAATGTTAATGCTATAGCTCAAGTTGGAGCTTGTAGTAGTTTAGATGATAAGAAACATTTAGCACAGACTCTAGACTATAATGAGCAAGGCAAGAAGTATCTTTATCAAGAATTCGAGAAGTTAGGATTAGAGTATATACCAACAGAAGCTAACTTTATTATAGTTGATGTAGAAGAGGATAATGATCAAGTTTTTGAAGAAATGTTACAAAAGGGAATTATCATTAGAAGTTTATCATCTTTTGGCTATCAAACTAAGATTAGAGTGACTGTTGGCTTACCAGAAGAGAATAAAGCTTTTATTAAGGCTTTAAAAGAAGTTTTAAGTTTATAATTATATAATTAGAGTAGGGAGGAATTAGAAATGATTATTGTAATGGAATCACAGGCTAAAGAAGAAGAGATTCAAGGAGTAGTTAATAAGATAGAAGGAGAAGGTTTTCAAGCTCATCCTGATAGAGGAGAACATCAGACTGTTGTAGGAGTTGTCGGTGATGGTAATCGAGAAAAGGTATTAAATTCTATTGGAGCTTTCGCTGGTGTTGAAAAGGTAATTGAGATTAGTAAACCTTATAAATTAGTAGGTAAAGAGTTTAAATCAGATCCTTCTGTAATTGATGTTGATGGTGTTAAAGTTGGTGGCGATAACTTTACGATTATGGCTGGGCCATGTGCAGTTGAGAGTAAAGAACAGTTATTTAAAGCAGCTAGACAGGTTAAAGAAGGTGGAGCTCAGATTTTAAGAGGAGGAGCTTTTAAACCCCGGACTTCACCATATAGTTTCCAAGGCTTAAAAGAGAAAGGTCTACAGATGTTATCTGAAGCAGCCCAAGAGACTGGCTTAAAGGTTGTTACAGAAGTAATGGATACTCGAGAAGTAGAAGTAGTAGGTGAGTATGCAGATATTTTCCAGATTGGTGCTCGGAATATGCAGAATTACCCATTGCTACGAGAAGTAGGTAAGACTGATACTCCTGTCTTATTAAAGAGGGCTATGACTGGTACTTATAAGGAGCTATTAATGGCTGCTGAATATATTATGGCTGGTGGAAATTATAATGTAATTCTTTGTGAACGTGGAATTAGAACTTTTGTTAATGAGACGCGAAATACAGTTGATTTATCTGTTATTCCTGTTATTCGAGAGTTAAGTCATTTACCAATAATTATCGATCCAAGCCATGGAACAGGTAGTTGGAAGTATGTATCACCATTAGCTAAAGCAGCTCTAGCAGCTGGTGCAGATGGTATTATGACTGAGGTACATCCTGATCCAGCTAATGCTTTATGCGATGGGCCACAGTCATTACGTCCAGATAAGTTCAAACAATTGGTTACAGATATGAAACCAATTGCTGAGGCAGTAGGTCGTAAGTTATAGCAAAAACTAGCTAGTGACGATAAATATTTAATTCTAAGTGAGTCATATTAATATTAAATAAAATCTTATATTAAGCTGTGGGTTGTGGGCTATGCGTCATGAGCAGTTCAATTCTTTAAAATATAGAGGTTATAGTAATTTTAATTTTGAAGTAAAAGATTTTGAATTAGTCTACAGCCCAAGACTCATGACTCAAGACTCATGACTATAGTATTGAGGTGAGAAGATGATTAGGCAAGTAGCAATTGTTGGAGTAGGCCTAATTGGTACTTCTTTAGGCTTAGCTTTACAGGATATTGACCAGGTGGAACAGGTAGTGGGGATTGATCAGAACCTCCACCATCTGCAAGAAGCCTTGGATATTGGAGCTATTGATAAGAAGGCTGATTTAGAATCAGGTGTTCAGGGAGTTGATTTAGTAGTTTTAGCTGTACCTGTAGGGATTATTTCTAACATAGTAGAGGAAGTTTTACCTTATTTAGACTCCCAAACTATTATTACTGATGTAGGTAGTACTAAATCAAAAATAGTTACAGAGTTAGATCAGTTATTAGAAGAACAGACTTATATTGGTGGTCATCCTATGGCTGGTTCAGAGATTTCAGGTCCTAGTGGAGCTGATAAGCATTTATTTGAAAATGCTATTTATGCTTTAACTACAACTGCCCAGACAAATAGTCAGTCCTTAAATAAATTAAAAAGATTAGTAGAAGAGATAGGAGCACAACCTTTAGTTATTGAACCAGAGAATCATGATCAAATTGTAGGAGTAACTAGCCATTTACCTCATATGGTTGCAGTTAGTTTAATGCAAGTAGTGAATGATTATTCTCAAAAGAATGAACTACTTACTTCGTTAATTGGTGGTGGTTTTCGCGATACAACTCGGATTGCTGCTGGAGATCCTATAATGTGGAAAGATATCTTTCTTAATAATCAAGAACAGATATTGGAAGCAATAGATAGTTTTGCTGATAATTTAACTCAATTTAGAGAACTGGTTGCTACTGGATCTGAAGAGGAGTTAAAGAGGCAGTTGGCCCAGGTTAAAGATGCTAGAATTGAGTTGCCAATGCAAAAGAAAGGTCTCTTACCAAGTAATTATGAATTAATCCTTACTTTAAAAGATAAACCTAATCAGATTGGTCAAGTAGCTACTCTATTAGGTGAAGCAGAGATTAATATTCAAGATATTGAAGTTTTGAAAGTAAGAGATGAAGGTGGTACAATCAGACTTAGTTTTAGTCAAGAAGAAGAACAAGAAGAGGCCTATCAGTTATTACAGGAGTATGATTATAAAGTAATAAAGAAGTAATCGACAATTAAGGATTAAAATAAAAGGGATTAATAAATTATTAACCGAAGAAGAGGTGGGGAAATAGTGGACTTAACAATAGAGCCTAAGAATAATTTACAAGGCCAAGTAAAAGTACCAGGTGATAAATCTATCTCCCATCGTGCCGTAATGTTAGGCTCATTGGCTGAAGGAAAGACAGAGATTGAAGGTTTCTTGACAGGGGAAGACTGTTTAAGTACTGTGCGTGCTTTCCAACAGCTAGGAGTTGAGATAGAGGGTATAGGAGAAGAGGAGATGACTATTTACGGTCAAGGATTAAATGGGTTAGAGGAACCAGAAGATTTTCTTGATCTAGGCAATTCAGGAACTACTACCCGTTTGATGCTGGGTATCTTAGCTGGACAGGATTTTTACTCTGTAGTAACTGGTGATGATTCATTACGGAGTCGTCCAATGGCTAGAGTAACTGATCCTGTAGGAGAAATGAATGGTAAGTTTTATGGACGAGATAATGCTAATTTGTTGCCTATTAGTGTAGTAGGAGGACAGGACTTAGAGCCAATTCAGTATAATTCTCCTGTAGCTAGTGCTCAGGTTAAATCTTCTATTCTATTAGCTGGTCTATATGCTGATGGTATAACAGAAGTAATAGAACCATCTAAATCGCGAGATCATACTGAGAGAATGTTAGATTATTTTGGAGCTGATGTTGAGGTAGATGGATTAAAAGTAAGTGTTAAAGGAGCGCCTAAGTTAACAGGCAAGAAAGTAGTAGTGCCAGGAGATATTTCTTCGGCTGCTTTTATTATGGTAGCTGGTTTGATTACACCTGATTCAGAGATTGTCTTAGAGAATGTAGGGCTTAATCCAACTCGAGATGGAGTAATGACTGCTTTAGAGCAGATGAATGCTGATCTTGAGCTAGTAAATGAAAGAGAAGTTAATGGAGAACCGATAGCAGATATTGTAGTCAGAAGTAGTCAACTACAGGCGACAACTATTGAAGGGGATTTAATTCCGTTATTAATTGATGAGATTCCTATTTTAGCTATTGCTGCTACTCAAGCTGAAGGTAAGACGGTAATTAAAGATGCCCAAGAGTTAAGAGTAAAAGAGACAGATAGAATAGATGCTATGGTCAAAGAGTTACGAAGATTAGGAGTTGAAGTAGAAGAAAGAGAAGATGGTTTAGAGATAGTTGGTCAGCAGGAGATTACTGGAGGAGTTAATTGTTATAGTTATCATGATCATCGAGTAGCAATGTCTTTAGCTGTAGCAGGTTTAATAGCTGAGAAACCAATTACAATAGAGAAGGCAGATTGTATTAATATTTCCTTTCCTGGATTTAATGAATTATTAATAAGTTTATAAAGCTAACCTCTAGTGAGAACTAGAGGTTTTTTTAATTGACACAAGATAAATCTGTTGTTACAATATAGAGTGGTGTTTAGTGCAGGTTTAAAATTGATCTATGATTATTCATAAACATATCTAGATGTATTATTAGTCTTCATCTGAGTCATTATAGTCAACAGTTTATTAAAAATCAAATGGAAGGAGGCTAATATGTATACATTGAGAAGAAAAGGTTTCTTAATATATAGTTTACTAATATTATTTATCTTTTTATTTCTTTTTCAGTCAATAGCAAATGCTAATTCTCTAACAGGTAATAAGTTAAAAGTTGTTAAATCAGCTCCACCACTAGTTGTTTTAGGTATTTTTTATCTGTTAACTAATATTATCAGTAATAATGCTAGTGTGGTATTAATGATTCCTGTTGCAGTAGATGCTGCTCAACAGTTAGGAGCTAATCCATTTTCTTTTATCTTAGCAGTTACTTTCGCTGCTAGTACAGCTTTTTTAACTCCAATGGGTTATCAGACAAATTTAATGGTTTATGGGCCAGGAGGTTATCAGTTTCGTGATTTTATGATTGTAGGAGCTCCTTTACAGTTATTGTTAGCTATAATTACTCCTCTTTGTATTGCTTTCTTTTGGGGATTATAAAGAAAAAGCAGGCTTGTAAAGCTCTGCTTTTTCTATTTTTTGTAGTAAATATTAATCTTTTGCAGGAGAAAAAGCATTTTATTAGAAATAATCATTATAAGTAATAAGTAAAGTTCTTCCTGTTAGTGAATAAAATAAATAGTAAGTGATACCTACAAAGGGGGATGAAAATGGGAGTAGAAGTTAATGATGGAATAAAACTGTACCTTAATCAATCGGCCCACGAACTATTAACTGCAGAAGAAGAGAAACAATTAGCTAAAGAAATTGAAGAAGGAGATAAAGAAGCAGAGCAAGATTTAATTGAGGCTAATTTGAGGTTGGTAGTCAGTATTGCTAAGAAATATGTTGGTCAAGGATTGGACTTCTTAGATCTGATTCAAGAAGGTAATTTAGGACTTATGAAAGCAATCCAGAAATTTGACCATGAAAGAGGTTGTCGTTTTAGTACTTATGCGACTTGGTGGATTAAACAGCGTATTAATAGGGCTTTAGCAGACAAATCACGAACAATTAGAGTTCCAGCCCATATTTGGGAGTCTATTAATAAGTATCTTAAAATTTTTAATAGATTATCTGGTGATTTAGGTAGAGAACCAACATTAGAAGAATTGGCTGATGAAATGAACTGTTCAGAAGATAAAGTAAAGAAGATACAACAGTTAGTTCAAGATCCAATTTCTTTAGATACTCCTGTAGGTGAAGATAATGATTGTTATCTAGGTGAAGTTATTGAGGATCCGAATATACCTTCTCCTGATAAATTGGCTGATGATCAGATGCTAAAAGAAGAGTTAGAAGATGTATTAGATACTTTATCGGGACGTGAAAAGAGGATTATACAGCTACGTTTTGGTTTATTAGATGGTAGACCTAGAACTTTACGTGAGATTGGTAAAGATTATGATTTATCTCGTGAAAGAATTAGACAGATAGAGAAGAAAGCATTACAGAGACTACGTCATCCTAAACGAAGTAAAAAATTAAAAGGTTATCTTTCTTCCTAATTTGCAAACAATATAATAGATTGCTATAATAGATGTGGTTAAAATATTATACTATTTGTTGAAATTTTCAAAAGAGGAAAAGGGGTCTGATAAATATGGATCAAGAATTAACAATAGCAATTGATGGACCAGCAGGTGCTGGAAAAAGTACAGTAGCTAAATCTGTAGCTGATAAGTTAGGATATATCTATATTGATACAGGAGCTATGTATCGTGCTATAACTTTTAAAGCATTACAAATAGGTATAGATTTAGAATCTAAGGATGATTTAGTAGAATTAGCTAAGAAGACAGAAGTTACTTTTACTAAAAAAGGAGAGCAAGAACAGGTCTTATTAGATAAAGATGATGTAACAAAGGAGATTAGAACAAATCAAGTTAGTAGTCATGTCTCTTTAGTGGCTCAAGTAGAAGGAGTCAGAAATGAGTTAGTTAAAGCTCAACGTAGATTAGCTACTCGTTGTGGAGTGGTTATGGATGGTCGAGATATAGGTACTGTTGTTTTACCTGACGCTGATGTCAAGATCTTTTTAACTGCTTCTGTAGAGGAGAGAACTAGGAGACGATATCAGCAACTTGAAGAGCAAGGAGAGAAAGTTGATTTTGATCATCTTAAAGAGGAGATTATTAAACGGGATAAGCTAGACCGCAATCGAGAAGTTGGCCCTTTAAAGAAAGCTAAGGATGCAATTGAAGTAGATACTACTGATTTAGTTGTAGATGAAGTAATTGATAAAATAATTTTTATCTGCCAGGAGGAGTAAAGATGGACTTTACTTATAATGTTACTCAACAAATATTCCGTACTTTATTTAAATTAGGATTCAGTTGGGAAGTAAATGGAGGAGATAATCTACCTCAATCTGGGCCAACGATTGTGGTATCTAATCATGTTAGTAACTTTGATCCCCCTATTTTAGCTGCTGCTTTGGATCGTAAAGTACATTATATGGCTAAAAAAGATTTATTTAAGAATCCAGTGGCTGATAAAGTACTAAAGTATTATGGTGCTTTTCCTGTCAGAAGAGGTGGAGCTGATAAATCAGCTATTAAGAAAGCTTTACAAATATTAGATAATGGTAAAGTATTAGCTTTATTTCCAGAAGGTACTCGGAACCCAGGTTCAAAACTAAAAAGAGCCAAACTAGGAATAGTAATGCTTGCTACAAAATCTAAGGTGCCTATTTTACCTGTAGGGTTATCTGGAACTGGAAGTCCTTTTCAAAGAGAGGTTGAGGTTAATATTGGACAACCTTTTAAATTAAAAAGATTTTATGATAGAAGATTAACTAAGGAAGAAAAGAGACGAGCTGGTAAAGAAATTATGGCAAAAATAGCCAAGTTGTTAGAGTAAGGAAGATTAACAGGTGTTAACTTATATTGATATTAATTATATCTTACTCTCCTTAGTTAAAAGTATATCTGTAATAACTATTTTTGCTTATTTATTAGGTTTAGAGACTAATTTCTTTCAAAACTTGTTACAGAAGAAAGAGATAAAGAATAAATTATTATTGGCTCTTTTATTTGGTTTTTTATCTTTACTAGGAACTTATCTAGGAATCTATATTCAAGGAGCTTATGCTAATATTAGGGCTATTGGTGCTGTAATAGGTGGATTATTAGGTGGGCCAATAGTTGGATTATTAGCTGGATTAATTGGAGGAATTCATCGTTATTATTTAGGTGGTTTTACCGCTTTTGCCTGTGCATTAGCTACTATTTTAGCTGGATTATCTAGTGGTATTATTTATCGTAGACGTCCTTTAGGAAAGGTTACAATTGAAGAAGGATTTTTATTAGGGATAGCCATTGAGATAGTAGAAATGGGTTTGGTATTAGCACTTAGTAATCCTTATACTGAAGCTTATCAATTAGTTAAGTTGATTTCTTTGCCTATGATCTTAAGTAATGCTTGTGGAATTTCTTTTTTTATTTATATATTACACAAAAGCATGGCAAAAGAGAAGAAAATAAAGGCTTTACAGTCCTACAAAGCATTAAAAATAGCTAACCAAAGTTTAAATTATTTACAAGATGGTTTAAATTATGAGTCTGCTTTAGAGACTGCTAAGATTATTCTTGAAATAACTGATGTAGCAGCAGTCTCAATAACTAATTGTCAAGAGGTGTTGGCCCATTGTGGAGTAGGAGAAGATCATCATCAGCCAGAAGAAGAGATTTTGACTCAAGCAACTAAAGAAGCCTTGGCTGAAGGACATTTGACTATAGTAGCCAATAAAGAAGATCTAGGATGTCCAGTTTTAGACTGTCAACTTAAGGCTGCTGTAATTGCTCCTTTAACTAAAGGAAATGAAGAAAAGGTAACTGGAGCTTTAAAGTTATATAAGACTGAAGAAGAGAGTATCAATGATTTGGATATTGAGTTGGCAAAGGGAATTGCTAATCTATTATCAACACAACTCCATATATCAACTTTACGCCAGCAAGCTCAATTAGCAACTGAAGCTGAACTTAAAGCTCTACAAGCTCAGATCAGACCTCATTTTTTATTTAATGCTCTCAATACAATTATGTCTTTTTGTCGGACTAATCCTGAACGGGCTCGCAGATTATTAATGAAATTAGCTAAGTTATTTCGTAAAAATCTACAACAAGATTGTCGCCAAATTACTCTTGCCAAAGAATTAGAATTTGTGCAACATTATATAGATATTGAACAGGCTAGATTTGGTAATAGATTAGAGGTAGAGGTTAAAGTTCCTGACAGATTAGTTGATTATTACCTACCTAGTTTTACTTTACAACCTATAGTTGAAAATGCTATTAAACATGGCTTAGCTGATAAAGTAGACCAAGGATTAATTGAGATTTTGGCTTTGGAAGAAGAAGATAATATGATATTAAAGGTAACTGATAATGGAATAGGGATTAAGCAAGATGAACTAAAACAAATTTTAACTCTAGAATCTAGTAATGAACAGATTGGTATCAGTAATGTAGATCAGAGAATTAAGAAACTTTATGGTTTAGAATATGGAGTAGAAATTGATAGTCAATTGAATCAAAGTACAACTGTTGTAATTACTCTTCCACAAGTAAGAAAGGAAGATACTAATGAGCAAGATAAGAACCGTTATTGCTGAAGATGAATTTCCAGCTCGTAATGAACTTAATTTTTTATTAAGTGAAATTAAAGATATAAGGTTAATAGGTCAAGCTGCAGATGGTTTACAGGCTCTAGAGTTAGTTAAAACTCAGGAGCCTGATTTGATTTTATTAGATATACAAATGCCTGGAAAAACAGGAATGGAAGTAGCGCAAGAGATTAAAGGAATGAACAATAAACCTGTTGTTATATTTATTACTGCTTATGATGAATATGCTTTAGAAGCTTTTGGAGTAGAAGCTGTTGATTATATTTTAAAGCCTTATGATAAAGATAGATTGTTAGAAACTATAAAGCGGGTTAAAGAGGCTTATTTTGATAGACACTATGAAGTAATTGAGGATAAGTTAAAAGATAAATCTTGGCAAGTGAATAAAATACCTGTATGTGGTAAAAGAGGTAGAATCAAGTTATTAGACTATAATGATATTATAATCTTTTTTACTAAAAATAGTAAGGTATATACTAAAACATATGATCAGGAGTATCAAGTTGATCTGAATCTAAAGGAATTAGAAAGTAAGTTAAATAATACCTCTTTTTTAAGAATTCATCGTAGTTATTTGATTAATTTAAAGCAAGTTAAAGAGGTTATTCCCTGGTTTAAAGGAAAGTATCAGGTAGTGATGGATGACCAACAAGAGATGAAGGTTCCTGTTAGTAGATCTAAAGTAGAAGTTATTAAATATATATTTAATTTATAGTCCCCTAGTATAGGGGACTATTTTCATTTTAAAATAATGCAGTTTAACATTAGATTTCTGCTATTCAGCTATAAATTATGACTTTAATATAGATTTCCTTTATAATTATAACTAACATAATTTATTATAAGTTTATAACCCCTATAATAATTAAAAGTAAAAGGGGGAATAGTAATGGTATCATATCTTGGTGGAATATTTCTTTTGATAGTTGGGTATATTTTCTATGGTAATTTTGTAACAGGAGTCTTTGGAGAGGATGAAACGATAGAAACTCCAGCCTATACACAAAGCGATGGAGTAGATTATGTACCAATGAGTTGGCCTAGAGCCTTCTTGATTCAGCTATTAAATATTGCTGGTTTAGGGCCAATTTACGGAGCAGTAATGGGAGCTTTATTTGGGCCAGCGGCATTCTTATGGATTGTATTAGGATGTATTTTAGCTGGAGCAGTTCATGATTATTTAATAGGAATGATATCTGTTAGAAATAATGGATCTACTGTGGCTGAAATAGTAGGAGATTACTTAGGTGAAGGTGCTCGTAAGTTTATGAGAGTCTTCTCTATTTTAGTGTTAATTTTAGTAGGAACAGTATTTATGACAGGACCAGCTAAATTATTAGCTAATATGACAGGATTAGGTCTTAATGCTTGGTTAGCAATTATTATTGGATATTACTTTATAGCTACTGTTTTACCAGTAGATAAGGTTATTGCTAAGTTCTATCCACTTCTTGGTGGAGCTTTATTAATTATGGCTTTAGGAGTAGGAGGTAGTTTGGTTATTGGTGGTTATGATATTCCGAATATTACTTTAGCTAATATACATCCTGATTCTTTATCATTATGGCCATTTTTATTTGTAACAATAGCTTGTGGAGCAATTAGTGGTTTTCATGCTACCCAATCTCCATTGATGGCTCGTTGTTTAGATAATGAACGAGATGGTAAGAAGGTATTTTATGGAGCTATGATAGCTGAAGGTATTATAGCTATGGTCTGGGCAGCAGCCTCTATGACTTTCTTTGGTGACACAGTCGGTTTATCTGAAGCTCTTACTAACTTAGGTGGAGCAGGTGGAGTAGTCAAAGAAATCAGTGATAATATGTTAGGAGTTGCTGGTGGTATCATGGCTATGTTAGGAGTTATAGCTTTACCAATTAGTTCTGGAGATACAGCTTTTCGCAGTGTTAGGTTAGCTTTGGCTGAAATGTTTGAACTAGATCAAAAAGATAAAACTAATAGGTTTAAAATAGCTATTCCTATCTTTATAATAGGTGTTATCTTATCTCAAATAGATTTTAGTATCATTTGGAGATATTTTGCTTGGTCTAACCAGACTTTAGCTATGATGGCTCTGTGGGCAGGGGCAGCTTATTTGGTCCAAAAGAGTAAATTACACTGGATTGCTACTATTCCGGCTACTTTTATGACAGGAGTATCTATCTCTTATATCTTAGCTGCACCAGAAGGATTTAGATTATCATTAGCAATTGCTACTCCAGTTGGAATAGTAACTGCAATTGGAGCTTTAGCTTTATTCTTACTAAGACAGAAACCAGAAAAAGATGTAACAAGTGAAAAAGTAGCCTAATTAAAAAAGGTGCCTATTAATAGGCACCTTTTTTAGTAGTTACTTCATTTTTGCTACCATATTACGGCATTCATCAGCGCATTGACGACAGATATCTGCACAGCTTTGGCAGTGATTATCTTTGAACTTTTCACATTCTGCAGCACATGCATCACAGATATCAGCACATAACTGACAGATTTCTTTCACAAATCTACTATTTCCTGACATATACTTGACTGATATTGAGCAGATATCAATACAGTCTAATAATAAACTAATACAGTCTACTCTCTTATCTACATCTGGCTCATGTAAACAAGCATCTAAGCAGAATTCACATTCAGTTAAGCACTTATTGCAAATGTCTATACAAGATTGATATCTATCCATATGTGTCTTCATTTCTTCAGTCATTCCATCATCTCCTTGTTAGTTATTTTCTTCTTTACTATTATTGAGAATATAGAGTAGATATATTCTGCATCTTGTTTCCATTTTAAGAATGATTTTAAATTAATTTTTTTAATTTAATCACTTAAATTTAGTTTACTTTTATGGCTTAATTATGATAAGCTTGAGTTAAGGAAATGATTTAAAAATCTAAATATTAAGATATGCTTTAAGGAGGTGAAATAATGGAGGATATTTCATTAATAGTTGCTTTTATGGCTGGGTTAGCATCTTTTGTTTCACCTTGTGTTTTACCATTAGTTCCTGCTTATATTGGTTATATAACTGGTAGTTCAGCTAATAAGGGACGTTTTTTTACTTTATTTAGGTCATTAGGGTTTGTGGTTGGCTTTTCTATCGTATTTATTGCTATGGGAGCCTCAGCTAGTTACATTGGACAATTGTTTAGTAAATATAAACTATTATTTACTAAAGTAAGTGGAATTTTGATTATCATTTTTGGACTGCATATGACTGGAGTATTGAAGTTAAAATTATTATATAAAGAAGTTAGGTGGCAAGGGCCAACTAATGTAACTAATTGGTTCAGTTCAGTTTTAATGGGTATTGCTTTTGCTGCTGGTTGGACTCCTTGTGTAGGAACTGTATTAGGCTCAATCCTACTTTATGCAGGAGCGGAAGCTACATTAAAGACAGGGGTGATTTTATTAGTAGTCTATTCTTTAGGTTTAGGACTACCTTTTATTTTAACGGCTATTTTTATTAATCAGTTTACTAATGTGTCTAATAAAATCAATAAGTATCTACCAATCATCTCGAAAGTAAGTGGAGTTATTATGATTCTATTTGGTATTTTACTCTACTTAAATAAAATGCAACAGTTAAGTCAGTATTTTTATTTTTAGCTAAGGAGTGGTAGTTATGAAAAAGAGTTTTAAATTATTATTAATGGGACTTTTTATTATAGGAATAATTAGTTTTGGAGTCTTTTATCAGAATCAGATTGAAAGTCAGAATCAAGTTAAAGAGCAGAAACAAGATACTACTCAAGATAAAGCAAAGTTAGGTCAGAAAGAAGAAGAGACAGATTCTCAAAGTAAGGAAAATAATATAGGTTTAGGTGTAGGACAGATAGCTCCTGATTTTGAATTAACTAACT
This sequence comes from Halanaerocella petrolearia, assembly GCF_054657875.1. NCBI lineage: Bacteria > Bacillati > Bacillota > Clostridia > Halanaerobiales > Halobacteroidaceae > Halanaerocella > Halanaerocella petrolearia. Next base: position 310,038 of record NZ_BAAHXW010000001.1, on the reverse strand, counting down.
TAGCTGGAGAAAGAGTTGCTCTATCTGATTTTAGAGGTAAGTATGTACTAGTTAATTTTTGGGCTACTTGGTGTCCACCATGTCGGGCTGAAATGCCAGATTTAAATCAATTTTATTTAGAAAATAAGGATGACTTTGTAGTATTAGGGGTAAATTTAGCTGAAAGTAAGAATAAAGTAAAAGAGTTTATAACAGATGGTGGTTATCAATATCCTATTGTCTTAGATAAGAGTCGAGTAGTCGGGTCAGAGTATCAAGTAACTGCTATTCCTACTTCTTATTTTATTGACAGACAAGGTAGAGTACAGTATGTAAAGCGAGGTTTAGTTACTAAAGTAGAGTTAAATCAAATAAGAGATAATATAATGGAGTAAAAGGAGTTAGTTAATGAACCAGTATGCTTTAGAATATAATTCATTAGCAGTCAGTTGGTTTACTTTATTGTCTGTTATATCTATTTTATTGAGCTATCAATATATTAAGCAGGAGTTAAAAGAAGATTTATCTCAAGATGAGTTAGAGGGACTTATTATTAAGCTAGTAGTTGGTGGCTTTATAGGAGCAAGAGTTTATTATGTCTTGGGCCATTGGCAATTATATCAGGGCCAATTTTCTTCTGCCTTTCAGATAAGCCATTTAACTTTAGATTTAAATGGTGCAATCATAGGTGGAATGATTACTTTGTATTTGCTTTCTTATCACCAAAAGGTTAGTTTTAAAAAATTATTAGATATTCATTTTCAAGCTCTAACTTTAGGATTAGCAATTGGAGTTTGGAATTATTATTTTGATAATCTATTTACTTATTTGAATACTTTGATTCTTTCTATATTTTTAATAATTATTTTTTCATTTTTGACAATTATTAAAGATAAGACTGAAGAGCTAGGAGTAGTTTCTTTAATATTTATCATTTTATATTTGATATTAAGAATAATAAAAGGGTTTATTTAAAGAGTTGACTACCTTAAACTAAAATTTAGATCAGATATAATTTAATAGATAGTTGGTTGTTTGACCTCCTAGGGGAGTTGGCCCTAGGAGGTTTTTATTTATAAAATATTTTATTATTGCCCTTGACAGAATAGTCATATTATAGTATTCTTTTTATAAGATGATACTGATAGGGGGTATGGGTATAAGGTTAAAGTATAGCTTTCTGCTAATAAAGTTATCATAATGATAAGAAAACTAAGGAGGGATAGTATGGAAAATACACAGCAATTAGAGCGAAGCACTTTAAAGATTGCTAATATGACTTGTGCTAGTTGTGCACAAAAAGTAGAAGAAGCACTAAGTAATACATCAGGAGTAGAAAAGGCAACAGTTAATTTTGCTGCTGAAAAAGCAACTATTGATTATAATCCAAATCGTGTTAATGTTGATGATTTGGTAGAATCAGTAAGGAATACAGGATATAATGTTGATTTTAATAAGGATAATATAAAGGTTGGAGGAATGACCTGTGCTAGTTGTGCGCAAAGTATAGAAAATGCTTTGAATGACACCGAAGGGGTTATAGATGCAACAGTCAATTTTGCTGCTGAAAAAGCTACTATTGAATTTAATTCAGCCCAAGTTAGTGAACATGATTTAAAGAAAACAATAGAGAATACAGGCTATGAAGTGGTTGAAGATGATGAAACAGAAGCAGAAGAGCAGAATCAAGATGAAGAGAAGATTGCAGAGGCACGTAGTAAGATGTTATGGAGTTGGGGATTAACGATTCCAATTATCTTATGGATGATTCCTGAGATGTTCTTTGGGATTGCTTGGCCAAATGAAACCATTTATCATCTAGGTATGATTGCTTTGGCTACGCCAATTTTATTATGGGTGGGGCGGAAGACTTATTATACAGCTTATAAAGCTATATCTCATGGTAGTGCTAATATGGATGTTTTAATTGCTATGGGAACAGGAGCAGCTTTTGTAACCGGGCCAGCTAGTTTCTTTACTCCTTTAGCTGATTATGCTGGAGTAGCAGGGATGATTATGACCTTTCATTTAACTGGACGCTATATTGAAACAAAAGCTAAAGGTAGAGCTTCACAAGCGATTAAGAAGTTATTAGAGTTAGGTGCCAAAACAGCGACGGTAGTTCGTGAGGGAGAAGAAGTAGAAGTTCCAATTGATGAAGTACAAGTTGGGGATATAATGATTGTTAAGCCAGGGGAGAAGGTTCCTACTGATGGTAAGATTATTGAAGGGGAAAGTGCTTTAGATGAATCAATGGCTACAGGAGAGTCAATGCCAGTTAAGAAATCAGTAGGAGATGAAGTAATTGGTGCTACTATTAATCAACGAGGTTTAATTAAAGTTAAAGCAACTAAGGTTGGGAAAGATACTTTCTTGTCACAAGTTATTAAGATGGTTGAAGAAGCTCAAGGAACTAAGGTGCCAATTCAAGAGTTTGCTGATAGAGTAACAAGTATTTTTGTTCCTACAGTATTAATTATAGCAGCCTTAACTTTTGGACTATGGTTGTTATTTCCTAGTGCTTTAAAAGAAGTTACTACTTGGGCAGCAACATATTTACCTTGGGTTAATCCTAATTTAGGATTAATTACTGGAGCTATTTTTTCTACTATAGCAGTTTTAGTAATTGCTTGTCCTTGTGCTTTAGGATTAGCGACTCCAACTGCTCTAATGGTTGGTACTGGAATGGGAGCAGAAAATGGAGTCTTAATTAGAAAAGGAGAAGCAATTCAAACTTTAAAAGAAGTGCATACTATTGTCTTTGATAAGACTGGTACGATAACTGAAGGACATCCAGCAGTAACCGATTTAGCCCCTAATAGTGGATTTAATGAAGAGGAATTATTGCAGTTAGCTGCTAGTGTAGAAGCAGGTTCTGAACATCCCTTAGGAGAAGCAATAGTTAGAAGAGCACAAGAAGATGATTTAGAAATAGATGAAATATCAGACTTTGAAGCAATTACTGGAAAAGGTGTGCAGGCTAAAGTTGACGATAAGCAAGTATTGGTAGGAAGTAGAAGGTTAATGAATGAGCAAGATATAGATACGTCTCAAGTAGAAGAAAAGATGAAAGAGTTAGAGAAAGAAGCTAAAACTGCCATGCTAATTGGAGTAGATAATCAATTGGCAGGGATTATAGCAGTAGCTGACCCTTTAAAAGAAGATTCTAAAAAGGCAATTGCTGAATTGAGAGATTTAGGATTAGAAACAGCAATGATCACAGGAGATAATGAACGAACTGCTAGAGCAATTGCTGATGAAGTAGGAATCGACCATGTAGTAGCAGAAGTATTGCCTGATGGTAAAGTAGATGAGATTATGAACTTACAGGATAAATTTGGGACTGTTGCTATGGTAGGAGATGGAATTAATGATGCTCCTGCTTTAACACAAGCTAATGTAGGAATTGCAATTGGAACAGGAACAGATATTGCTATTGAATCATCTGATGTTACTTTAGTAAGAGGAAATCTATCTTCAGTAATTACGGCAATTAAATTATCTAGGGCTACCTTTAGAAAGATTAAACAGAACTTATTCTGGGCCTTTATCTATAATACAATTGCTATTCCAGTAGCCATGCTGGGATTACTACATCCAATTATAGCTGAGGCAGCAATGGCAACTAGTTCAATTAGTGTAGTTACTAATGCCAATCTATTACGTCGAGTTGATGTGCAACCGAGATATAAAGAAGATTAAAAGTCTGGAGGGAAATTAATGAATTCATGTCAAGAGGGATGTCAAGAAGAGATTTCCTATCAAGACCAAAAAGAAGATTTAATAACTAGATTAAATAGGCTTGAAGGTCAGATTGGTGGAATTAAGAGAATGATAGATGAGGATAAATATTGTGTAGATATATTAACTCAAATTGCTGCTGTTAAGGGCGCTTTAAATAAAGTAGGGATGTCTGTTTTAGAAGCCCATACTAGAGGTTGTGTAACTGATACAATTGTAGAGCAAGATGAAGCAGATGAGAAGATTGAAGAATTAATGGAGGTTATTTTTAAGTTTACTAATAAGTAAGTTATTAGTTGTCAGCTATCTGCTGTGTGCTATCAGCTAATTCAAAATCTTTAAATTCAACATCTAATTCTTTAAGATTATTATGTTTCAAGGGATTAAATTAGGTCTATGGTTTTGAATTTGACTTGGCTCACGACACACAGCAGATGACTGATAGCTGTAGCACGAAAGTGCCACTTTAAATAGGAGGAGTTAATAATGAAAGAATTAATTATTGGTGTAGAAGGAATGTCTTGTGGCCACTGTAAGAATTCAGTAGAGGGATCATTAAGTGATTTAACTGGAGTTGAATCTTCTGAGGTGGATTTGGATGCTGAGTCAGTAACAGTTGAATTTAATGAATCTAAAGTACAAGAGAATGATCTTAAAGCAGCTATTGAAGATGCTGGACCTTATGAAGTAAAGTAAGATTGGATTAAAGGCTACTTTCTGTATTAGGAAGTAGCCTGATTAATTAAATTCTGATTATAAGATGAGTAAAGAATGAGTTAATTAATAGTAAGAGTTATGATATATTTATATTAGTTTATGCTGAGAGATTTGAAAGGTTGTTGATACTATGAAAGATAAAATATTAGTCGTTGGAGGCTATGGTCAGGTGGGAAAAGTTATTTGTAGAGGTTTGGGTAAAAGATTTCCTGGTAAAATTATTGCAGCTGGAAGAAATTATAAGAAAGCAAAGAAATTTAGTCAAGCAACCAAGGGAAATGTGCTGTCCTTGGAATTTGATCTCTTTGGGGATTATAATAAAAATAATCTATTGGAGGAAGTTTTTGCGGTAGTAATGTGTGTGGATCAAAAAGATACGCAATTTGTTGAGACTTGCCTAAAAAAAGGTATACATTATATTGATATTACAGCTTCTTATAGTTTTTTATCAAAAGTTGAGTCGTTGCACAATGTAGCTAAATCGTCAGGTGCTACTGCTATTTTGAGTGTTGGATTAACACCTGGTCTTACTAATTTATTAGTTAAACATAGCAAGTCTCACTTTGATGTTTTAGATAGAGCTGATATTTCCGTAATGCTTGGTCTTGGAGAAGAGCATGGAAAAGCAGCAATTGAATGGATGATTGATAATATTAATACTGTATTTAAAGTTGTTGAAGATGACCAGTTAAGAGAAGTTCAAAGCTTTGTAGATGGCAAAATAACCACCTTTCCTAAAAAGTTTGGGAAAAGGATGGCTTATCGCTTTGGTCTTGCAGAACAGCATATTTTACCTAAAACTTTGGATATAAGTACAGTTTCAAACCGTGTTTGTTTTGCTTCTAAATTTATTACAAAGTCTTTAGTTGTTCTTAAAAAAGTAGGTTTTTTTAATCTTTTAAAAATAGAATTCTTGCGAAATATTATTGTGGAATTGTTTTCAAAATTTAATTTAGGATCAGAGGTGTTTTCTGCTAAAGTAGATGCAGTAGGTAAAAAAGATGGAAAAGAAACTAAATTTGAATGTTCAGTTTTAGGTAATAATCAATCTAGAATTACAGGGCAAGTCGCTCAAGTTATAACAGAATATATTTATACAACTGATTATTCTTCGGGAGTCTATCATATTGAAGAAATTTTTGATTTACAAGATATTTTAGACCAACTAAGTGAATCTATTAGGTTTTATTCTGACTAATGAAATTATAGAAAATATAAAGTTGAAATATTTAAAGTTGTTAAACAAGGTTAAGATTTTTTTATAATTGTGATATGATTGGAATATTTTATAATTACAGATGTGGGGTTTTTATGAAGTAAAGATTGTTTTAAAAGCTACTTTTTATATTAGGAAGTAGCCTTCTTTACTTTAAAATTAAAAAATTCTTATTATTTTGTTAATACTTTCTTAATATTTATTCTATATACTATAAATAGCTAAGGAGTTGATATTATGATGCATGGTTGGGGTCATGGAATGAGAGGATTTTTTGGAGGAGGGATGATAATGATGGGTATTTTTTGGTTAGTTATTATTGGATTAGTAATTTATTTAGCAAAGGATAATCGTAATTCTTCAAATAATAATCATCAAATCAAATCTAAAGAAGATCCAATAGAGATTGCTAGAAAGCGATATGCCGAAGGTGAGATAACCAAAGAGGAATTACAAGAGATTAGAGAGGAATTAAAAAATTAGATTATTGTTTTAATTAAACTAAAAAAGACGAGATATAATTTATTTTTTTATTAGTAATATACCCTGTATTGGTATTTCATTAGTTACAATAACTGGATTCAATTCATAAATATAAGGAGGGGCGATTATGGGGTTAATAGGTTATATAATATTTTTTGGGGTTGTATATTGGGTAATGCACAGGGGTGGAGGTTGTTGTGGAGGAGATCATGGTTCTAATTCTGCTAAACAGAATAAGCATGGTGGAGAGCATAAAAAAAGTGGTAGTAAAGTAATTGAGATGGTTTATGATCCTATTTGTGGCTTGCATATTGAAAAAAGTAATGCTATTTCAAGAAGAATTGAGGGAAGAAAATATTATTTTTGTAGTACAGAATGTGCTAATGGTTTTATAGAGGATAGTACTTAAATAATAATTAATTGATTAAGGAGCGAAGAGAATGCAGACTATATTATTCAGACTAGGCCCTTTTTCAGTCAGTTTATTTGGAACTTTTATTGTTTTAGGGATATTAGTTGGATTTTATATTTTAAATAAAGAAGCTATTCGCAAGGAATTAGACCAGGACACAATTTTTAATTTAGCTCTATATAATATTATTGTGGGAATAATTGGAGCCAGATTATATTATGTAGTAGCTTTTAATCCATCTTATTATCTCAATCATCTCATTGATATATTTATGATTCAACAGGGTGGATTATCTATTCAAGGAGCCTTGCTAGCAACTATTTTGTTTAGTGTATTATATATCAAATTTAAAGGATTATCTTTTTGGGAAGTAGCAGATGCTTTTGCCCCAGCAATAATTTTAGGGCAGGCTATTGGTAGGATTGGATGTGATGTCTTTAGTATTCCAATGAAAAATAACTTTTTTTGGGGAGTAGAAATTAACAATCAATTACTTCATCCAGTGCAGATATATGAGTCATTGCTAAACTATATTTTATTTATGTTAGTGTGGAATTATAGGGATAAAATAAAATATAATGGGCAATTATTCTTGTATTATTTGATTGGGTTTTCAGTTAATCGAGGTATTGTAGAATTCTTTAGAGTTAATCCTATAGTACTAAAACCATTTACAATTGCTCATGTTACTAGTTTATTTATAATTTTGGTTTCTTTAGTTGCTATAATTTATATTAGTAATCATAATATTAGTAATTTTAAATTAGCTGGTATAGATACTGGTGTAGATAAGAGAGGAAAATTAGTAGATAATCTCCTATTAATAGGAGTTATAGTTTTATCAGTTATAACTTATTATAGTATCTATTAAGCTTATCTTCCTTTTTTAATAACTTTCATATACCTTTCCCTTGTACTGTATTAATATTAAGGAGGAGGTAAGAGTAATGAAAGAGATAGGTAAAGTAATGGTTAATAAAGGGAAAGTAGCCATAGTGAAAATTGAGCGTCATTCAGCTTGTAGTAAATGTAAGAAGAATTGTGAATTAGCTAAAGATCATGAACAAGATGAATTGTTAGTAGAAGTTAATAACGAAATTGGAGCTTATGAAGGCCAAAGAGTAAAATTAGAATTAGAAGGAAGTAATTTAGTTTCAGCTGCATTGTTGGTATATTCCTTTCCCCTTTTGGCTTTGGTAGGTGGTTATTTTATAGGAGACAAATTTATTATTCAGCAAGGTGAAGTAGGAGGAATTATAGGAGCAATTGTATTTTTAGTTTTGTCTGTTGTAGTAATAAAAATATTAGGAAGAAAAATGAATCCTCAATCTAAGATAACAGAAATTATTGATTAAAAATTAATTTTAGGGGGGATAAAATGGGTCAACTAGTAGCAGGTATTATTTTAATTGGAGTTATAGCAGGAGCTTTTTACCTGATTGGAAATAAACTGGGAATTATGGATAATGACAATAGTGATGATGATTATAGTTGCCATTAAGATTAGTTGAAAGGAGTAATTATTATGTCAGATAAAAGAAATAATCATGGTCACCATATGTGGCTGATGTTATTGGGATGTTTAATTATGTTTGGTAGCTTTTGGTTGTTAACAGGTTCAAGTAATGGATTAGAAAGTAGTTGGAGTTGGTTAATATTATTATTGTGTCCTCTGATGCATTTATTTATGATGAAAGGTCATCATGACCATGATGAAGACTAACTGTTTAAGTGAGGTTAAATATATGAAGGAAGTAAAATTTACAGTTAATGATATGTCTTGTGGACATTGTAAATTAGCGATTGAAAAAGAATTAAAAAAGTCAATTGCTGTTAAAAGTATAGAAATAGACTTAAATAATAAAATAGTAAAAATTAATTATGATGATGATATATTAGATATTGCAGATTTAAAGAGAGCAATTAAGGAAGCTGGATATTATGAAATATGATTATGGTTTATGGAAGATAGTTATAGTAAATATAATTTGGGTATTGTTATTTATTATTAGTTTTGTTCAACCTAAGAAAAAAAGAGAATGGCGATCTATGGGTGTAGTAAGTGCTTTTTTTGTAGCGCTATTTACAGAAATGTATGGTTTCCCATTAACTATTTATTTTTTAACTTCTGTGTTAGGTTATAAACTGCCCGTTTTAAATCCTTTGGCCCATGAAAGTGGTCATTTGCTAGCTAGTTTTGGTGTAGGAGTGGATAAAGCCATCATAGTTTGTCAAATAGGAAGTTTAATTTTTGGACTGGGAATGATGATTATTGGAATAGGATGGTGGCAGATACATCGTAGTAATGGGGAGTTAGTGACTGATGGGATCTATAGTTATCTTCGACATCCTCAATATCTAGGAATCTTTTTATTAACAGTAGGGATGATGATTCAATGGCCAACTATTTCAACTTTAGTAATGTGGCCTATTTTGATCTACTCTTATTATCGTTTAGCTAAAAAAGAGGAAAGAGATGTGTTAAATGAGTTTGGGCAAGAATATAAGGAGTATATAAAGAATACTCCTGCATTTTTTCCGTTGCAGCTTAGGTAAATCTAATTAATTTTTTGGTAATTAGTATATATTCAGATGCTAGACATATACTTACAATGGATATACCCCTGTAGTGTATTGAAAAGGAGGTATTTAATGGAAAGTATATATCTGGTATCTTTTATTATTGGGTTGTTTTCTTTTCTTTCTCCTTGTATAATTCCTATGATTACAGTTTATTTTAGTTTAATTACAGGACTTTCGCTAGAAGAATTAGAATCTATTACTATTCAAAAAAAGATGAAACGACATATAATTATTAATACTTTAATTTTTATAGCTGCTTTTACTTTAGTCTTTACTTTGGCAGGAGGTTTAGTTAGTAAGGTAGGTCATATTTTACAAGACAAGATTAGATATCTAAATATAATTGGTGGAATATTTGTAGTTCTGTTTGGTTTAAAGATGACTGGGTTAGTTAAATTAAAGTTTTTACACAAATTAAATCTTAGTAATAAATTTAATGTAGATGACTTACCCACCAATTATAGATATTTAAGTACTTTTCTAATAGGAGTTTTCTTTGCTATAGTCTGTTCTCATTGTATTGGTGCCACACTTTATTCAATTCTAATGTTAACTGGAGCTACTAAAGTTAATGGTTTTCTAGTTATGTTTTTATTCTCATTAGGATTAGCTATTCCTTATTTTTTAGTGGGCTTATCTTTTAATCGAGCAATCCCTATAATTAAGAAATTAGGTAAATATCGCAAAGGAATACAATTAATTATGGGAATAATATTAATAACTTTTGGATTGTTGATAATTAGTAATAAGTTTATTTTTCTCACCAAGCTATTAAATGAAATAATTCCCTTTAGGTTACCTTATAGTATGTAATTGTTAAAGAGGATTACTTAACAATTTAGATTATACATATCTAGCAAATATGAGAGGTAATAAATATAAATAAGATGCAGAATATAGAGGTATAGTAGCTCTATTTTAAGCTTAGTTAATTAAGAAAGGTTTGATTTAAACAAAATTTTTGGTTTGTTATAAAAGTAGTGGAGGTCAAAAGATGAAGAAGATAAGGTTTAATCTAATGACTAAGTTATTAACTTGCTCTATTATAGTAATTTTAGTTTTTGGGGGAGTAATTTATGTTATTAATCAACATATAAGTATGTTAAATAATGCTTTAGAAGGACTTGATGCAGAGCATGATAAATTTAAGAGTATAGATTATGTGGAAGCAGAAAAAATCAAACCGATGGTAAAGGATATGATACAGCATACTCAAAAAGTTTATCAGATGGTGCAAGAGGTACGAAATATATTATTTAAATGAATAATTGTATTAGGGATCACATCTATTTTATTAGGATTAATTGTTACTGTATTAATTACTGTGCCTGTGAAAAAGTTAATTACTGGAGCAAGAAAGATTGCTGATGGTGATTTAACGACTACTATTAAGGTTAATAATAAAGATGAATTAGGTGAATTAGCAGATATTTTTAATAGGATGAGTGATAAACTGCGGAAATTAATTGAAAGAATAAATCAAGAGGTTAATCAAGTTAATGCTGCTAGTCAAGAATTAAGTGCTGTATCTGAAGAAGTTGCTACTATTTCTGATGAGCAAGAAAGTAATGTGAAAAAGAATCTAATATTATTAAAAGAGTTTGATGATTTAGTAGAGAAAACGGCTAAAGATATTAAAAGCTCTACTAAATTAAGTATTCAAACTAGAGATCTAGCTGTACAAGGTGCCGCTAATAATAATGATTTAATTAAAGATATGAAAAAAACTGATAGAACTACTCAAAAGTTAAATAGTACTATTGAAGAATTAAATAATAAGTCTAGTAAGATAAATTCAGCAGTTGAGACAATTGAGGATATTGCAGAGCAAACTAATATTTTGGCTTTAAATGCGGCTATAGAAGCTGCTCGGAATAATAAAGAAGGTCAAGGTTTTACAGTAGTTGCAGAAGAAATTAGAAAACTAGCAGCTGATGTTAAAAATTCAACTACTGAGATTAAAAAAATGGTTCAAGATTTACAGTTAAAAAGTCAGGAAGCTGTAGAAGATAGTAATATTAATTATCAGTTAGTTAAAACAGGAATTGAAAGCACTTTAGATACTATAGAAGGATTTAAGCAAATTAAAAGTAATCTTAGTCAAATATCTAATCAAATGTTAGAAGTAGAAGACATGACTCAAGAAGAGAGAAATAAATTAAATAAAATAGTAAATAATATTGAAAAAACTAATCAAAGAGTTCATATCCTGTCTCTTAGTGCTCAAAATACTGCTAATTCAACAGAAGAACTTAAATCTTTTACAGATGATTTAGAAGATAGTGTTGAAGAGTTTAAGTTATAACTAATAGATCAAAGGAGAGGATAATTATGCAGAAAATAATTAAAATTATTTGAAACAGCTGTTAAAGAAGCTGGTTATGAGGTTATAGGTATAGAATAAGATAAGTAACTATACAATATAGTAATTTTAATCAGGGGGTTGTAAAATGAAACAGTGCCCTAAAGAAAAAAATATTGCTATTAAAGTAGAAGGAATAGATTGTTTTTATTGTTTTAAAGTATTAGATGGAATTTTAAGAAATTATGATGGAGTTCAAGAAGTACATGTGGGGTTAGATAGTGGGGTAGCTAAGGTTACTTATCAAGAGAATAAGAAGAGTGTAGAAAATTTTATTAAAGAATTAGATGACTCTGGATATAAATTTAGAATATTGTGAGATATAAAAATTAAGAAAAATTTGATTGAATTTTTAAAGGTGATAGGTCTATTTCAAGTCGGTTACATAATATAACTTAGTAGTTGGAATAATTATAAGTAATAATATTAATATTGAGGAGAGATAAAATGTCATCTGAAATAATGGCAATTTTGCCTCCATTAATAGCAATTGTTTTGGCTTGGTGGACTAAAAAGATCATTCCCTCATTATTGTTAGGATTATTGGTTGGTTCATATATAATTTCACCAGGGGTATTCTCTGGAGTTGCTAAGATGGTTGAGTATATAGAAGCAACATTTTTGGATCAAGGTAATCTAGATGTTTTACTATTTTTATATGTCTTTAGTGGTTTTGTAGGATTATTGAAATTATCAGGAGGGATTAAAGGGTTTAATAAACGAATAGAAAGAATTACACATACTAAGAAAGGAACTTTGTTAGCTATGTGGGCAATTGTTCCCGTTACTTTTCTTGATTGTGCCTATCGTCTAGTGGCAACTGGTTCAATCTTTAAATCTTTAATTGATAAACGGGGAATCTCAAGAGAAAGATTTGCTTATATGCTCAATAATTCTGCTAGCCCAGTAGTAATTATGATTCCAATAGCTACTACTTTTGTAGGTTTTTTAGTAGGAACAGTGGCAACTGGTTTACAGGCAGCAGGTTTAAATAGTTCTCCTTATATTACTTTTTTAAGGAGTATTCCTTTTAATTTTTTCAGTATTACTTCAGTTTTAGTAGCCTTAGGATCAATTCTATTTAATATAAACTTTGCAGTTATGGGGGATTTAGAAAATAGGAGACAAAAACAGAATAGAAGAATTGCCATGGATATGGAGATGGGTTCAATGACATCTTCAGTTGAGAAGCAGGAAAAAAAGAAAGCAAATATTTGGAATTTGATTCTCCCTATTGCTTTATTATTATCATTAAGTGTTTATTTGATGTGGTGGACTGGTCAAGATGAAGGAAGAAGTTTTTTTCAGGCGATTATGAAGGCTGAGGCTTCACGGGCAATGTTTCTTTCGTTAGTGATAACTACAATATTTTCAGCTGGTTTTTATTTGTTACAAGGATTTTCTTTAGATAAACTAACAGATAAATTCTTTGAACAAGGGAATAAAATCATCCACACTATTGCTATTTTGGCAGTAGCTTGGCCTATTGCAGATGTTACTAACGATTTAGGGTTGTCGAAGTTGATCACATCAACTTTAGGTAATAATTTATCAGGAAGCCTAGTACCAGTTATTGTTTTTGTAATAACTTCTTTTGTAACTTATTTTATTGGTTCATCTTGGGGAAGTTTTGCTTTATTAATGCCAATTGCTATTCCTTTAGCTTCAATTACAGATGTTTCAATCCCAATGGTTATTGGAGCAGTTTTTTCTGGTGGTACTTTTGGTGATGTAACCTCACCATTATCAGGAATGACAGTTATGGCAGCAGGTGCTGCTGAAGCTGATCATATGGAGTATGTTAAGGCACAACAGCCTTATAATTTAACTGCCTTTGGATTGGCAGCTATTTTATTTCTAATAAGTGGGTTTGTTTGGAGCTGATTTAAGAAATAATCTTTAAAGAAATTTATTATTTTTTTAATACTTTCTTAATATTTATCTCCTATACTATAAGTGTAAGATAAAGAAAGGCTAAAGGTTTATAAATTATCACTTAAATAAACAGGAGGAGATATCTATGAAGAGATTTTTAAGTTTTGCTTTAGTAATGACATTGGTGTTAGGAGTTTCAGTTTATGCTTTTGCTCATGGAGGAGGAAGTAATTTTAACCAAGTAAATAGAAATAATGACTACCGTCAAGATTTAAATTTATCAGATGAACAATTAGATTCTATCAATCATTTACGAGATGAATATCAAGATAAAATGCATGATTTAATGGATGATATGATGGATAAAAGAGATGATTTAAGAGATTTATACTTTGATAAGAATGCCAAGCGGAATGAGATTATTGAAGCAGAAAAAGAAGTTAACCAACTGAGAAATAAGATGTATAAATTAATGACTGAGATGCAATTGGAGATTAGAGGTATTATGAGCTCTGAACAGTTAGAAGTTATGGAAGATTACGGAATGATGGGTTATGGTGGTATGATGGGCCAAGGTAGAGGAGTTAGAGGTCATATGGGTGGCCACGGAATGATGGGCGGTCATATGATGAATGGTAATAATGGTATGATGGGATGGTAATTATTAAGAGTAAAGGATTAGTAAAAAATCAAATAGTCTAATTGTTTATAGCCCCCTGCTATTTAAGTGAATAACAATCATAGATAAGATAAATAAAGATATGGTAGGGGGATCAACATAATAAACTTTTAATATAAGGAGGTGAATTTAATGTGGTCAGATTTTTGCTCAGGAATATATAATTATGGTCTTAGTGGTTGGCAATCTATAGGGCTGATGTTATTACACCTAGGTTTATTTGTAGGGGTGATATATTTAATAGTTCGATTAATAATACCTAAATCTAAAAGAGAAGATGAAACTATGCTACTTTTGAAAGAAGAATTTGCTAAAGGATTAATTAGTAAAGAAGAGTTTATTGAAAGAAGAGAAGTACTAGATAAATAGGTAATTTTTTATTTATCTAATACCCTACTGGTGTATTGTATACTAATAAATTAAGGGGTTGATAAAATGAAAAGGTTTAAGATTTCTGTGGTAGTGTTATTGGCTTTATTCTTACTTAGTTCTAGTATAGCGATGGCTAATGGAAAGTTTGATGCCAGAAAGTGGACTCGTAGTTCTAGTGGTGAAGGTGTTTGGGTTGATGTAACATTTAATCCAAATCAATTAGAAAAAGATATTATTGAATTCAAGATATACTTAACGACTCACAGTGGTAATTTGCTAGACTTAAATTTCGATAAAATTAGTAAAGTAAAGACTAATTTAGGGAAAGTGAGTCAAAAAGATATTAGCTGGGAATGGGAGAGGAAGTCTAGTCATCACCCAGCAGGAATAATTAAAGTCAATAATCAAAATCAAAACTTATTCAATTCTTCAACTGAATTTATAGAATTAACTTTCGCTGGTATTAGAGATATCAAGCATACTTTAAAGTGGAAACTAGAGACTAAGGTTAATGGAGATTATGCCTACATTTCTAATGCTAGTAGTGGGACAGTATCGGTAGTAGATACTAAGGAGCATAAAGTTGTTAAGACAATTAAAGTAGCAGACCAAGTTTCCCATGGTTTGGCTGTTGATACTCTACATAATCAACTTTATGTAGGTGATTATGGTGACGGAAACCTATATGTCTTTTCATTACCAGAGGGTAAATTAATCAAGAAGGTTTATGTTAATAGTCCAGTTCATGGGATAGATATCAGTCCAGATAATAAGCATCTTTATTTAGCTGGAGGAAGTAGGGGGAGTAGTGGTGATGTATTAGTAGTTGAGACTGCTAACAATATAATCACCAAGAAAATTATCACCAATGGAGCTGGTCATATTAACTTCAGTCCTGATGGAAAATATGCTTATGTAAGTAATGTAGATCGTGATGAAATTAGTGTAATTGATACAGCTAAGCAAGAGGTTTTAAATAAAGTTAAGGTGGGAGATGGCCCTAATGAAGCTATTGCTTCTTTAGATAACAAGTATCTCTATACAGCCAACTTTAATGAAGGAAGTATGACTGTAGTTGAGACTGACACTTGGAAGACTAAGTTAACTAAAAAAATTGATGAAGGAACTCATGGAATTATTATTTCGCCTGACGGTAAGTATATTTGGGTGACTAATCGAGGTAGTAATACAATTAGCATCATAGATATTGATAATTATGAGGTTATTAAGGAATTAAGAATTAAAGGGCATGCCAATCATATTGCTATAAGTCCAACAGGAGATTTTGTCTATATTAGTGATGTAAGGGATAATCAAGTGGTTGTTTTTGATACTAATACTTTTACTAAAATAAGTGAATTTAGTGTTGGTAGTGAGCCACATGAGATTGTTTTTAATTAATTAGGATCATGATAGGTTTTATTTTAAATATAAATAGAAATAAAAACTATAGAAACAATAAAATAATAAAAGAATTAGTTTAAAGAAATGAAAAAGGCCTTCCTGACGAAGGCCTTTTTTCTATAGATACTATTCAATCTGTTCTCTTTCTCTAAATAAGAAACTGACAGAGTATAATCCTGCTAAGCCAACTAAAGAATAAATTAATCTACTAAAAGGAGCTAATTGTTCTCCTCCGCCAAATAAAGCGGCTACTAGGTCAAATCCAAATAGACCAATTAACCCCCAATTTAATGCTCCAACAACAACTAAGATTAATGCTAAACGATCCATTATTTCAACTCCTTTATAGTAATTATTAAGTTCTTTTATATTATTTCGGAATAAAGTCTTGACTATTCATTATTTAATTCCTCTAAACTTTGTAGTAATATTTTACATTTAATAAAAATAATATAAGATAGACTAAAGTAGAATAGAAAAATTAGAAAGGAGGATAAAAATGTATAGAGGTTTATTTTGTAAGATATTCATTCCTTAACATTGATTGTCAGTAAATAAATGTAATTAACTTAAAATTATTCACTTTCAGGCGGATGTTGATATTATTTTTTCTTTTTACTTGAAAAAGAACTGATAATTATCTATATTAAGTATGAAGTAATTAATAATTGTTATTGGTTTGATATAGGGAGGATGAAATATGAAGAAATCGTTTTTGTTAATTTTGTTAGTTTTAGTTTTTTGTATTAATTTTAATGTAGTAGCTGCAGAATCTTATGATCATAAAGCAATAGAAAACTTTATTGCCTATCGTATTAAGTATATTCATAATGTAGCATATAATACTAAGGTAGAATTGACTAAATATCGAGTGGAAGAGTATGTAAAGAGTATTATTCAGTGGTCTGATTATTATTCACGTGAATTAGGAGTTAATGTAGATCCATTATTGGTAACAGCTATTTTAGAGACTGAGACTAATTTTGTATCACGAGATGATTATGATGGAGGAAATAGTATTGGTATTTCTAGTATGAAAGTTCAAACAGC
Source organism: Halanaerocella petrolearia (assembly GCF_054657875.1). Lineage (NCBI taxonomy): Bacteria > Bacillati > Bacillota > Clostridia > Halanaerobiales > Halobacteroidaceae > Halanaerocella > Halanaerocella petrolearia. Next base: position 293,165 of record NZ_BAAHXW010000001.1, on the reverse strand, counting down.
TAAGTGGATAGCTGATAAATTAGGGGTCAATTATACTAAATGGAGAATGCTTGATGCTACTGATTTAGGTATTAGATTCACAGTTTATTATTTAGCTTTGGCCCATAATAGATATAGTAGTAATTTACATAAAGTGATTACATCCTATAATCAAGGTTTCGATGGAATACCGATTGCTGATGAAGACCAACTCTATAATAATTATTTATTTAAAGTACTAGGTAGATATAAATATTATCAGAAAAGAATTAGTTCTTATGGTTCTAATGCAAGTAAGTATTTCTCTTATAAATTTTCTGATCTCTATCAATAATAATGCCCCGCCTTTAAAGGCGGGGCATTATTATTACTTCTGAATAATTTCTGTTCTATAGCCATCAGGATCAGTTAGGAAATAATATCCTCCGCTTGCTTCTTCATCTAAACTCTTCAGGTCACTTACTTTATAGCCAAGTTCTTTATGGCGTTGATAGGAAGTTTCTAAATCACCTACTGTTACAGCAAAATGACTGAAACCATTTCCAATAGTATAAGGTTCTTCTCGGTCATAGTTATATGTAAGTTCTATTTCGAAATCACCTGTTTGGCTCTTCATATAAACAAGAGTAAATTCATACTCTGGAAAATCTCTTTTTCGAGCTACTTCAAAGTTCAATGCCGTTTCATAAAACTCAATTGATTTCTCTAAGTCCATTACTCTAATACAAGCATGAACAACATTATAATTTTGTGACATAAATTAGTACTCCTTTCTTTTTAGCATTTACTTTATATTGTAGTAGTTAAATCTATAATTGTCAATCTTTAATAAGAAAAAATTAGATATCTAATATTATAACTTTATTCTTAATTAGGCAAATGGTATAATAAGTAATAATAACTAATTAATCTATTATATAGGAAGGAATAAAGTATGGAATTAATAAGACAGGTAGTCGGAGTTGGAGATGTAAACTGTTATATTATCATTGATAAAACAAATAAAGGAATAATTATTGATCCAGGTGGAGAAACAGAAAAGCTATTAACTAAAATAAAACAGAAAGAGATAGATTTAAAAGCAATCATATTAACTCACTGCCATTATGACCATATTTTAGGAGTTAAGAAATTAAAACAAAAATTAGATCTACCAGTTTGGATTCATAAACAGGGAGCAGTGGGCTTAACTAATGCTGAGATTAACTTATCAGCTAACAGAACAGTACCTACTACTATAATTAAACCTGATCGTAAATTAGAGAATGGAGAAGTGTTGGAAATAGGGAGTTTAAAGATAGAAATAATACATACTCCTGGACATACTGCTGGTGGGATATGTTTAAAGATTAATAATAAACTATTAACCGGAGATACTCTATTCAAGAATTCAGTAGGGCGCACAGATTTACCAACTAGCAATTATCAAGATTTAGTAGATTCAGTTATTAATAAATTACTTATCTTAAATGATAATTTAAAAGTATATCCTGGGCATGGGCCAACTACTACTTTAGCTAGAGAAAAAAGAAAGAATCCTAAGGTAAGACGCATAATTAGGAAATATTAACTTTATATAATGTGAGGTGATGATATGGAATATATTGAATTATTAGATCAGTTAGAAGAATATTTTAGAGCAGGTGAAAAAGATGGAGAAGAAAGAATAGGAGTTGAGATTGAACATTTTGTAGTAGATCAGAATACTTTACAGACTATTACCTATCAAGAAGAAGATGGGATTGAGGATCTACTGGCTCAACTACAGGATAAAGGATGGCAAGGAGAAAAAGAAGATGGACATCTGGTTAGACTCTTTTCTGATCAGGCCGATATTACTCTAGAGCCAGGAGGCCAACTAGAAATAGGTATTTACCCTTGTGGGAAAATAAATTGCTTGGAAGAGGTTTATCAGCAGTTTTTGCAAGATGTCATTCCTGTTTTAGAAGAACATAATTATTACTTACTTACTTTAGGCTATCAAGTAGAGAGTAAAATTGATGAGATTGATTGGAATCCTAAAAAACGATATAAGATTATGTCTGATTACTTTGAGCAAAAGGGTCAATATGCCCATAATATGATGAAGGGAACTGCTGCTTTTCAAATTGCTTTAGATTATCAAAATGAAGAAGACTTTGTTAATAAGTTTCGAGTAGCAAGTGCCTTATCACCTATCTTCAGTGTTTTACTTGACAATTCTCCAATTTTTGAAGGTGAAATTTATAAAGATCATGCTTTAAGAACTTTAATCTGGAATAATACTGATCAGACTAGAACAGGAATAGTTAATAAAGCTTTTGCTGATGAGTTTGATTATCGTAAATATGCAGAATATATTTTAACTAGAGAACCAATTTTAATTAAAGATGGAGAGAGTTATAAAGCAACTAGTACTAAAACCAATCGTGAAATTTTTGCTAAAAAAGATTTTAATCAAGATAAATTAGAACATATTTTGACGATGGTCTTTCCAGATGTTCGAGCTAAACAGTTTATTGAAATTAGAATGGCTGATTCTTTACCGCCTGAACTAAGTTTTGCACTAGTAGCTTTTTGGAAGGGACTATTTTATAATCAATCTAATTTAGAAAAAGTAGTGGAATTAATAGTTAAATTCAGTTTGGCTGATATTTTACAGGCTAAAGAAGAGATTATTGAGCAAGGTTTAAAGACTAAAGTAGGTGATTATTCTATTTTAGAGATAGCTAAGCAAATTGTAAATTGGAGTAAAGAAGGGCTAAGTGAGAATGAAATTGAGTATCTAAAACCTTTAGAGAATTTAATAAGTAATAAGAAGACTCCTGCTAGCAACTTAAAAGAAAGGCTAAAGAGTATGTCTAAGAAAGAAGCTATTAGAGATTCTATTTTAAATTATAAAGTAGATATTTAGGAGGGGAACAGGTGACAGAAGTAGATAATAGCTATCGAAATATTTTAGAGCAGAGAACAGAAGAGTATTATCAAGATTACCAACGATTATATGAAGTATTAGAAGACTCTTATGCTTATTATGAAGGAGCAGTGATTCCCTTTTTATATCATCCAATATTCTTTAGTAAAGATGAAATATCTGATTTTAAAAAGTTAGTAGATAAGCTGAATGAAATTTTAAATAAAGTAGTTGATAGATATATAACTGATAAGGAGTTTCGAAGTTATTTTAATTTTTCTAAAGAGTTAGAAGAGCTTATTTTAGTAGATCCTGGTTATAGTTGTAACCTACCAATGGAGCGTTGTGATATTTTTTATTATGGGAAAGATAATTTTAAGTTTTGTGAATTAAATGCTGATGGTTCTTCAGGAATGGTAAAGACTAATACTTTAGAAGATTATTTTTTAGAAAGTAATGCTATACAAGAGTTAAAGCAAGACTATGAAGTTAGCTATTGCGAGTTATTAGATAGTTGGATTGATAACTTACTGGCTAATTATCAAGAATTTAGCAATGGAGCCAAAGAACCTAATGTAGCAATTATGGACTTTAATAATTATGGTATGACTAGTGAGTTCAAGTTTTTTAAGGAACAGTTAGAAAAGAGGGGATTAGAAGCTAAGATTGTTGATCCAAGAGAATTAGAATATGAACCTGGTAGTTTATCTGCTAATGATTTTCACATTGATTTAATTTATCGTCGAGCTGTGACTACAGATTTGATAGATCATTATGAAGATATTGAAGATTTAATAACTGCTTATGAAGAGCAGAATGTCTGTGTAGTTGGCCCGATTAGATCACAAATTATACATAATAAAATCATTTTTTGTATTTTACATAATAAAGAAAAAGTATCCTTTTTAACTGAGGAAGATAAGAAATTTATTGAAGAATATATTCCTTATACTGCTGTTGTTGATCCAACTGATCAAGAACAGTTAGAGTATATTAAGCAAAATCAAGAACAGTTAGTCTTAAAACCAGAAGATAACTATGGCTCAAAAGGAGTAACAATCGGACAGGACGTCAGTAAAAATAAATGGCTAGAAGAAATATCACAAATTCAACCTGAGAGTTACTTAGTTCAAGAATTCTGTATTGTACCAGAGATAGAGTTGGCTACCTTTATAGATGGTAAGTTAGAGTTTAAACCTTATAAGTATACATTAGGCTTATTTGCCTATAATCAAGAATTTCAAGGTATTTATACTCGAGCTGGAGAAAATAATATAATTGCTAGTGCTACTGGCTGTGTAACTCAACCTAATTTTATAGTTCAAGAGAAATAATCTTAGAGGTTCTGGTATTAATGCCAGAACCTTCTTATTTTTTAGTATGTAGTCATTTTTTATCTAGTCACTTATGAACACAAATAAAAAATACCATTGAAATAAATAAAAATAACCCATAACATAAACAAGAAAGGAGGGAAGTATAAATGATAGATATAAACTTTAGAAAGGGATATTTTTATGGAGTATGTCTAATATGTATAATAATATTTATATTTGCTAATGTTTCATTAATTAATACAGTCATTGATGCTATCTACCCAGTTAAAAATACTAGATTAGAATCTATGACCGAAAGAAAAATAAGATACCAAGAAAAATATCCTGACTTAGAAGAAGAAAAGATTACTAAAATGATAAGAGAAGAAATGAAAAATCAAAAGAAAAGAGAAGAATATCGTAGAAAAAGAAGGTTAATTACAGAATTAGCTAAATCAATAACTTTATTAGTATTAGTAATTCCTATTTATTTATTTCACTGGAGAAAAGTTGAATACAATTAATAATATTTTATCCCTTACTTAATTAAGTAAGGGATTTTTATTTTAATAATATATTAATACATAGTTATATCTAAATAGAATAGTTTTAAGCAAGAATGTACAAATTATAAATAAGATTAAACTAAAGATATGACAGTAGATATAGAGGAGGGTGGCTTATGCAGTCACTAGAGTTAAAAAATGGTATTAGCTGGATCGGTGCTCTTGATCCTGATTTAAGGGTTTTTGATGTTGTTATGGAGACTGAATTTGGCACTTCTTATAATTCTTATTTTGTAGAAGGGTCAGAGAAGATAGCAGTTGCTGAAACTGTAAAAGTTAAATTCTGGGATGAATACATTGAAAAATTAAGCAATCAAATAGATCCTAAAGAGATTGATTATATTATAGTAGATCATACAGAACCAGATCATGCAGGATCAGTAGAGAAGTTATTAGATTTGGCTACTAATGCCAAAGTAGTAGGCTCATCAACTGCCATTCAATTTTTAGAAGCCATTGCTAATAGAGAGTTTGAGTCGATGATAGTTAATACTGGAGATGAAATTGACTTAGGGAATAAAACTCTAGAGTTTATTTCTGCTCCTTTTTTACATTGGCCTGATTCTATGTATACCTATGTTAAAGAAGATAAAACATTGATTACTGGGGATTCATTTGGATCCCATTATTCTTTTGATAAGATCTTAAGGTCAAAGCTTGAAGAACATGATGATTATTTTAAAGCTTTAGAGTATTATTATAATATGATTATGGGGCCCTTCAAACCTTATGTATTAGATGCCATTTCTAAGATAGAAGACATAGAAATTAATATGATCTGTCCTGCCCACGGGCCAATTTTAGATGAGAACCCTTGGGAGATTGTTGAGAAATATAGAGAATGGTCTACAGAAGAGAATCCAAATACTAAAGAAACTGTAATTATTCCTTATGTTTCTGCTTATGGTTATACAGGTCAATTAGCCCAAAAAATTAAAGAAGGAATTAAATCAGTTGGGGATATTGAGGTAGAAGTTTTTGATCTAGTAAAAGATGATGAAGATGAAGTTCTAAACAAGATTCGTTGGGCTGATGGATTATTATTTGGATCACCTACTATTAATAGTGATGCCTTGCCACCTATTTGGGATCTATTAATGAGTCTATCACCTGTAGTCCATGGTGGAAAACTAGCATCTGCTTTTGGTTCTTTTGGCTGGAGTGGAGAAGCAGTACCAAATTTAGAAGAAAGATTAGAACAGCTAAGAATGAAGATAATGCCAGGCTTAAAAGTAAATTTCAAGCCTAATGAAGAAGAACTTGAGAAAGCTTATGAGTTTGGAGCTCAATTTGGAGAGTATATTGCAGATGAAGATAAGGAGCCACCAGCAGTAAATCGTGGTAAGGGTAAAGACGACAATCTAGATGTAGATGGAACAGTTAAAAAGTGGCGATGTGTTATCTGTGGTGAAGTATATGAAGGTGTCGAGCCACCTGCTGTCTGCCCAGCTTGTGGAGCTTCAGCAGAGCAGTTTGAAGTATATGAAGAAGAGGAGATTGAATTTCAATCTAAAATAGAAGAGGATATTGTAATAATTGGTAATAATGCTGCTGGTACAGCAGCTGCTGAATCAATTAGAGCTCGAAATAAAAAAGCTAGTGTAAGAATTATTGATAAAGATCCACATCCAGCTTACTATCGCCCAATTTTATCTGATTATATTAGTAATAGCCATGATGAGGAGCAGTTTTATTTATATGAAGAAGAATGGTATGAAAAAAATAATATCCATCTTACATTAGGGGAAACTGTTAGCAAAATTAATCCAGACGATGATGTAGTTGATTTAGAAAATGGTGAGAAAGTTAAATATGATAAATTAATTTTAGCTACAGGTAGCCATAACTTTATTCCACCAATTATAGATATTAATAAACAGAGAGTATTTACTATTAAGACCATTGATGATGCTGACCAAGTTAAAAAATATGCTGAAAAATCAAAAGAAGTAGTAGTAATAGGTGGAGGTTTGTTAGGCTTAGAAGCAGCCTGGGAATTAAAGTCTATAGGTTTAGATGTAACTGTAGTTGAAAGGTCAGAATGTATATTACCTAAACAATTAGATGTTCAAGGTTCACAAATGTTAGAAAGAGGGATTCATAAATCAGGTGTTGAGATAATCAAAGGAGCTACAGTTAATGCTATTTTAGGCAATCAAGAAGTAGATGGTGTTCAACTCTCTAGTGGTAATAGACTAGATGCAGATATGGTAATTGTATCTGCTGGTATCAGACCTAATACTGAATTAGCTAAAGAAGCTGGTATTGAAGTAGATTATGGTATTGTAACAGATGCTACTATGAAAACTAATATAGATAATATTTATGCTGCAGGCGATGTATCCCAGTTTGAAGGGGTTAATTATGGTATCTGGCCTGAAGCAATTGAACAGGGCAAAGTAGCTGGAGCTAATGTTGTAGGAGATAAGGTAGAGTATGAACATGTTATACCATCTAATGTATTCAATGGTATGAATATGAAACTATTCTCTGTAGGAGATCTCAATTTTGAAGATGATGTGTCTTATAAGTCAATCATTGATCAAGATCCAGAAGAGAATATTTATAAAAAGTTGTATTTTATAGATGAAGAATTTGTAGGAGGGATCTTGATTGGTGATGTAGTAAAGACATCAAGTATGATTACGGGTATTAAACGTGGGGCATCTGCAGCAGATATGATAGATGAAATTATTTTAGATTAATTTATGAGGAAAGAATTCTGCATATTTAGCAGAATTCTTTTTTTATTTTTATAGTCACTTTATATCTAGTCACTTATGAATATAAATAAAAATAAAAAATAATAATAAAATAAAAAATTCTAAAATAAGATGTAATAAAGATATATTCAAAAAATTAAGGAGGTCTAAAATAATGGCGAAAATATCTATTAACAACCGTACTGAAGAAGAAACTAAAAGAGATTTAATTGAAGCAACTGCTATAGAAAAAACTGCAATAGCAGAATTAATTGATGCAGAAGCTGAAGAATTAAAGAAAGTTGTAGATTTAGAAGATGTAACAATAGAGAAATTAATTCAATTTCAGGAGAAAGTAGACTCTATTCTTAATACTGGAGTTGAATTGAAGAAAATGTTACAGAATGATTTACAATTTACTAATTCTGAATTTGAAACAGATGAAAAAAAGGTGATTGAAGTAGAAGAAGAAATTGTAGAAGAAATGGATGATGATAAGAAAAAGATCAAAAAAGTAATCACTAAAAAAGAGAAATAGATAAATCTAAAGCCACACCTAGTTAGGTGTGGCTTTTATGATAAAAAGAATAAATTTAAATAATTAGGTACAAATTATAACTGATAATATAACTTATAGGAGGTAAAATAGTGGAAGAAACAGCTAATGAATTAATAGATGAAAAAAGTCCTTATTTATTACAACATGCACATAATCCAGTTAATTGGTATCCTTGGAGTGAAGAGGCCTTTGAAAAGTCTTTAGAAGAAGATAAGCCTATCTTCTTATCAATAGGATATTCTACTTGTCATTGGTGCCATGTAATGGAACGTGAGTCTTTTGAAGATGAAGAAGTAGCAGAGATTCTTAACGAAGATTTTGTTTCTATTAAGGTAGATCGAGAAGAACGCCCTGATATTGATGATATCTATATGTCAGTCTGTCAATCTATGACTGGCCGTGGTGGTTGGCCTTTAACTATAATTATGACTCCTGATAAAAAGCCTTTCTTCGCTGGAACTTACTTTCCTAAAGAATCTAAATTAGGCCGGCCTGGATTATTACAGATTTTAAATCGAATTAAGAAATCATGGACTAATCAGCGAGAAAAATTATTACAATCAAGCGAAGAGATTACAAAAGCACTACAGGAACATAATATAAAAGGTCAAACTAAAGACCTGAATACTACTGATCTAGAAGATTTAATAGAGCGTGGATTTAATAGTTTGAAAAACAGTTTTGATCCTGCTTATGGAGGATTTGGTGGAGCTCCTAAATTTCCAAGTCCACATAGCTTAATGTTTCTTTTGAGGTATGCGAAAGTAGAAGAAGATCAAGAAGGTCTGACTATAGTTGAGGAAACTTTAGATAGTATGTATCAGGGGGGGATTTATGATCATATAGGTTATGGGTTTTCTCGTTATTCTACAGATGATAAATGGTTAGTTCCTCACTTTGAAAAGATGCTTTATGATAATGCTTTATTAGCTATTATTTATCTTGAAGCTTATCAGATATTAAACAAAGAAAGTTACGCTCAAGTAGCTGAAGAGATTTTAAGTTATATTAATCGTGATATGACTGCCTCTGAAGGTGCTTTCTATTCAGCTGAAGATGCTGATTCAGAAGGAGTTGAAGGTAAATACTATGTCTGGACTCCTAGTGAAATAAAGGAAGTACTAGGTAAAGAAAAAGGAGAAGAATTCTGTCAAACTTATAATATTACTGAAGAAGGTAATTTTGAAGGTAAGAATATTCCTAATTTAATTGATACAGATTTAAATAAAGTAGAAGTGGATAATAAATTTGCTGAATCTAGAAGAAAGTTGTTTTTAGCTCGAGAAGACAGAATACGTCCAGCCCAAGATGATAAGATTTTGACCGGTTGGAATGGATTAATGATTGCTGCTTTTGCTAAAGCAGACCAGATATTAAATAAATCAGAGTATAAGGAACAAGCTAAAGAAACAGCTCAATTTATCTGGGCCAACCTTCGTAGAGAAGAAGATGGACGCTTATTAGCTAGATATCGAGAAGGAGAAGCAGACTATTTAGCTTATGCTCAAGATTATGCTTTCTTTATCTGGGGGTTAATCGAACTTTATCAATCTACTTTTAAAGTAGATTATTTGGAAAAAGCACTGACTTTAAATGAAGATTTAATCCATTATTTTTGGGATCAAGAAGAAGGTGGCCTTTATTTATATGGTAGTGATGGAGAGAAGTTAATTACTCGTCCTAAAAAGCTACGTGATGCTGCCTTGCCATCAGGTAATTCAATAGCTACTTTAAATTGGTTACGATTAGCTAAGTTAATTGGTAAGCAGGAATTAGAAGAAATGGCTGAGGAGCAGGTTAAATATTTCTACCAACAGTTAGATCGAGTACCTAGAGCTTATACGGCATTTTTAATGTCTGTATTATTTATAGAAAAAGGTGGTCAAGAAGTGGTAATTGTTACTGAAGAAGAAGATGAAATAGGAGGAGAAATGATTAATTATTTTCAACAAGAATTTACTCCTTTTAGTGTAATAATAGCCAAAGGAAGAGAAGATGATGAATTAAAGAAATTAATTCCTTATATAGCTGATTATAATCAAGAGGGAGGACAAGCTACTGCCTATGTCTGTCAAAACTTTAGCTGTTTAACTCCAGTAACTACAGTTGATGAATTTAGAGATTTAATTGACAATTCTCAAAAGAGTACAATTCTAGTCTAAACTAAACCAAGGGCCAACTTTAAAGTTGGCCCTTGGTTTAGCCTTATAGTTTCAATTTCAAAAGCTCTTGAAGTATGGTATAATAAATTAAAGTATCAAAAATATAGTAAAATTAAATCTATTAACAACAGTAATGCCCTATCTTTAGTAACTACCTATAACTAACATAATTATTGCTATCGATAAGATAATGAAGGAGGAATAGTGTGCAGCCAGTAGACTTATTTGTTAAATTATGTGCTAAAGAAGAAGTAGTTAATTTAATTGAAGCTAAAGGAATTAAGGTTAAAGGATTTAATGGTCGAATTAGTAAGGCACCACTACCTTTTTTGAAGAGCTACTTAAAACAGTGGTTAACTAAAAAAGGAAGTAGAAACTTTACTAATCTAATTAATGATGATTTCAAAAATAAAGCTCAACTTTTTGCAGGTTGTAGTTTAAATAGTTTTCTTTGTTTAATGAATCGAGAAAAAAGAGAATTACCAGAGAGTATTGCTTTTGGTCTCTTTTTATCTCTTTTTCCAAAACAGATTGATGAATACTTACCTAAGTTTGTATCTAATTGGAAAGAAGATAGAGATATTTTTGCAGTAGAGTTAATAGATTGGAAGATAACAGATGAAAATGCCAATCAAGCTATTAATGACTTATATAATCCATTGATAGAAATTAAAAGGTTATATTCTGAAGAAGAGAAAATTAAAGACCAACTTTTTGTTTTAGCTGAAGAAGAATATTTAGAATGTAAAAAAGAAGTAGTAGATCTTTCTTGGAGCGATTTTGTTAGAAACTATCCTAAGTTACTTGGTAGGTATAGTGAAACTATAGTTTTGCTTAGTTATTTATTAGAAAATGAAACAGAAATTAAAAAGATAGAAAATAAAGAAAAAATAAAGTTGCATTTTATTCTATTTACTAAAGCATACTCTCAGATACAAGAGGAAAAAATAAAAAGACTAGAAAATAAAATACAAGAACAGAAAAAAGAGTTAAATCAATTAGATAACATAGCTAATAAATTAAAAAAGATTACGACAGAGAAAAAAAGAGTAGATAGTGATTATCAAATAGCTAAAGGAAAGATTGATAATTTAGAAGAACAAAATCAACAGTTGCAAGAAAAAATAGCAGGTTTTAATCAACAATTGACTGGTAAGAATAAAAAAATTGATTTATTAATTGAAAAATTAGAGCAGTCAGTTAGTTATACTGAATTAGACTATCTGACAGACTGTAGTACAAAACAAGAAATAATTATTGTTGGTTCAAAATCTAAATTATATGATTTATTCTTAGGAGATTATGTTTATTATCCTGCTGAAGTAAATATAGAGCAATTAAAACAGAAATTAGTGACTGATAAAGATTATTTAGTTTTAATTACTAGAAGTAGATTAAATACAGAACAATTATTGGCTTGGGAGACAAAATTAAAAAAGTTAAATATCGAGAAAGAAATTATTGTAGCTACCTCAGAAATAGAGTTTATTAAAGAAGTAATAAGAAAAAACTTAATCTAAATTAAAGGAGGCAAGATTATAATGAGTAATAAACATAAGAAAAGAAAGGGCCAAAATTTTCCAAACTGTTATATGTTAGGGGTTTTACATTATAATAAAAAAACTTATCCTAAAACAGTAATTAGAAAGGCTCCTGTTACAATTAGAAATAAAAAGAATGTTATTTTTTATGTCAAAAACTTATCACCTAGTCCAGAAAATATAACTGAATGTAGTGAGGAATCATTTATAGGTTATCCTGATCTTAGTTTAAAGAAGGTAGGAATTCCTTTTGATTACCAAGCTACAGATGATCGATATGAACAGGAAAAAATAATAAAAAAAGAATTACAAAATAAACTTATTTTATTTCTTCCTAAATTAAGGGCAGAAAATAGAAAAGGAAGATCAATCTATCATAAAAACTTTGATATTATAGATTTAGATGATTTTACTGGTTTTAGAGAATATGAGACTATTGAAGATTTACAAACTGCTTTCTTTAGACCAATACCAGGTGTTTCAATGAGTATAGATAATTTTGAAGGGAAACTTCAAAAAGGAACTACAATTAAATATCCTGAATATGATACTTCAGAAATGCCAGCATCAGATATAGCTATCTGTCAAAATAGACTTTATCTTCACTTATCCGATTCAAATCAAGCAGTAAAATCAATAAAGTTACCTGATGATTTTAATGAACATGTAGTTTATAAATATAATGATGATTTAATCTTTATCGATGATGAATACTATCAACATTTGAAACAGAGACGAGGTAGAGAGTTAGGAACTAAAAGTCAAGGAAATAGAGTAGGAGATTTATTAACTGCTGATGAGTTAGATAAGATTAGTAAAATTGAAACTAAGGAGAAAAAATCAAAAGAAGAGTCTCCATCAACTAGTGATACTACTAAAGATATTGAAACTGAAAATGTTGAAGGCAAAGAAGAAGAATTTTTAACTGATTTATATCAGAATGCTTTAGCTAAAAATCTTTATTATAGAAAAGAGGATCTATATAATCTCCATACTTCAATTAAAACCAGTCCTTTAACTATTATCAGTGGCATGTCTGGTACTGGTAAGACAAAGTTGGCCCAGATTTATGCTGAAACTTTAGGGCTTGAATTAGAAGATGATTATACAATTATTCCAATTAGCCCTTCTTATACTGAACCTAATGATCTATTAGGTTATTTGAACACTATTGATAATACTTATACTCCTGCTGAAACAGGATTAGTAGATATTTTAGTTAAAGCAGCCCAGAATAAAGATCAACTGCATATGGTAATCTTTGATGAGATGAATTTAAGTCAAGTAGAATACTGGTTCTCACCATTTATATCTTTATTAGAATTAGAAGAAGAAGATAGAAAGATAAAATTATATAATGAAAATACTCTTGATAATGATATCATTGAAGATTTGAAGTATCCTTCTAGATTAGATATAGGTAATAATATAATATTTGTAGGAACAGTAAATATTGATGAGACGACAAAAGATTTTTCAGATCGTTTATTAGATAGGGCCAATGTAATTACTTTAGATAAGTTTAGTTTTTATGAAATTAAAGAGAATCTAGAAAAAGAAGGTCAGCAGTTAGAGATGTCAACTGCAGATAAGGTATATAATAGTATTCAATTTAGTCAGTGGCAGAGCCAACTAGATACGCCTTTGCAAGTATTGACTGATGAAGAACTTAAATTATTAGATAAAATTCATAATATTTTAAATAAAGTTGATGTCCAAAAAGGAGTTTCCTTCAGGGTGGTTGAAAATATAGCCAAATACTTAGAAAATTTACCAGAAAAACAAGAATTAATTTCTAGACAGGATGCTTTTGATCTACAGCTAAGACAACGTATTTTAACTAAGGTTCGTGGGCCAAGACAACAATATAAAGAGTTGATTGGTCATTTATCTGAGAAGGGTACAACAGGTAATTTATATGAGATTTTAAGTTCTAAGTTAGGAGGAGAAGTGTCTCATTTTAAAGAGTCAGTTGCAGAATTAAAACGAAAAGCAAAGGAGATGGAGCTTAATGGCTATGCTACATAGGGAAGAGTTACCCTTTACTGTAGAGTTAAAGTCATTCTGGAAACATAATCCATCTGTTATAGATAAAGCTAGATTAGAATACTTTACTGATACAAAACAGGAGTTGAATCAGTTAAAAGAAAAAAAGATAGTTAGTATTCCAGAATATAAAAAATTCAGTTTGAATTTTCAAGTAGATATACCAGAGGTTGAAGCTAAGTTAGAATTGAAAGGAGGTGGTCGAGCTCAAAAAATCACTCTACTTACTGGCGAAGAAAAGTTTTTATTTGATCCAGATGATGAAATAATTGAAAGGCCTTGGCCACCTGACTGTTATCTAGTAGTTATTGAATTTAATAATCGTAAATATTATTCATACTTGCAGATAGATGCTAAAAATATGTCTCAACAAGAGCTAAATCAATTAAGAAGAATGGTCAATCGGTTGACACAAGGATTAATCTTTGATACTAGATATGAAAAAGAAACTGTAACTTCGGAGTATAACTCTTATCAGAATCAATATTCTATATTAAATATTTTATTAGAAGATAAAGAGAAATTATTACAAAATTATCGTTCTATCTTAAATTCTCCTATAGAGGAGATTAAAAAGAAATACCAGAAAAGAAATGATAAGTTTAAACTGGATAATAAAGGAGCTAGATGGTTGGCAAGTAGTAAAGGGCAGGCTCTAAATAAAAATCAAAAGAAACCGAATATTTTATATCAGAAAAAAGCTTATAATAGTTTGAGTAATTCGGCTAATAAATGGATGATTAAAATAGTCAACTATTTAAGAACTGAGTTATTGAGTCTACAAGCGGATTTAGAAGAAAAATTAGTTCAAATATCTTCCTCACAATCTATTAATGTTAAGTCTAAATTAAGAAAGACTAAAGAACTATTTAATAGCTTTGACTTTATAATCAATAGTCAGCTTTATCAAGCTAATCAAGATTTTAATAAAGTTAAACAGGTTCCAAGGTTAGTATTTAAAGACCCACGATATTTAAGAATCTATAATATATATCAGCAGATTATAACTAATAAACAGACCGAAAATAAATACCAGTTTAAACAGAGTGATAAATTGTATGAGTATTATATTTTGTTTAATACTATTAATGCTCTATCTGATTTAGGTTTTGTCTGGGCTGATAAATTAGCCCACGAAGAAGCACGACACAGAATGTTTAATAATAGAGTTCCTGAAGATCATACATTTACTTTGCAACAAGATGATTATAAAATTGAAGTATCTTATGAAGCAGAAATTCCTTGTTATAGTGAGCGAGATATTAGAATTGGTTCTCAGGAATTCTTTACCTTATGGTATGGTTATCAACCGGATATTAGAGTCGATCTTTATGATAACAATAGATTAAAACAGAGTTTTATTATTGAAGTTAAGTACCGCAGATTTGATAGACTTTATAGACCTGATCATAATACAGAAGTAATCAATCAGATAGCTAAGTATAGAAATAATACTGAATATATCAGATATAATGGAGATTTAATTCGACCAATTGATAAAGTAATTGTTACTTATCCTAAAGATAGCTATCGGATAGTAAATAAAGAGCATAATAACCGGTTTATCTTTATTCAGCTATCTCCTCAAGAAGAAGGAAGAGGACATTATGGATATCAAGAATTTAGAGATTATCTAGCTCAGATACTAAAAATCTAATGAGGTGATAATTTGCGGTTAGAGGCAGATTTTTACCAGCGAGATACTTTAACAGTGGCGCAAGAATTAATAGGTAAAGTTATAGTGAGAAGAATAGCTGGAACTGAAGTAAAATGTAGGATAGTAGAGACTGAAGCTTATATTGGCCCCCAAGATAAAGCTTGCCATGCTTATCAGAATAAACGGACTAAACGAACTGCAGCTATGTTTGCTCCAGGTGGTTATACTTATGTTTATTTAATTTATGGTATACATTATTGTTTTAATATTGTAACTAGTTATCAAGGTAAACCAGCAGCTGTTCTGATTAGAGCTGTAGAACCATTTACTGGTCTGGAAGTAATTAAGGAAAATAGACAGATTAAAAGTAATAAAGTAGCCGATTTAACTAATGGACCTGGCAAACTATGTCAGGCGTTAGATATTGATTTAAGTTTAAATCAATATAATCTTACTACAGGAGAAGAATTATATCTTATTGATGATAATATAGATGTTACTATTAATCGGTCGCAACGAATCAATATTGATTATGCCGAAGAATATAAGGATAAATTATGGCGGTTTTGTATAGCCGATAACTCTTTTGTTTCAAAATGAAAGGAGGGATAAGATGAATAATCATTTGTTTTTCCTTTGTATCGATAATCTTAACTATTTAGAAGATATTTTTGGAGCTACAATAATAGAAGAAATAAAACAGAGTCTAGATTCTAAATTACAGGTACTGGTACAAAAGTTATTAGAGCGGCACCAGATTTCAACTCCTTTAAGATCTAATTTAGATAACTGTTGGTATTTAACCTTTACTATTCATGATGAACAACTATTGGTTAATAACTCAGAACAGATAACCTCAATTAAAAAAGCTGGAAGAAAGATGGTTAAGGAACTAATCACAGAAGAGTTTGGAGCCGCAACAGATAAGAAAGTTGAATTCATCTTAGAAGTTATTTCTTTAGAAAAAAATATTTCTGAAATAAATATTAAACAGTATGTAAAAGATAATCTTGATTCTATAGAATCAACTAGTGAAGACTACCATGAAATAATCAATAAAAAGGGATTTAAAAAAATAATTATAGACAGAGAGTTAAGTACTTATTTGCAACCAATACTTAGTCTGTCTCAAGAAAAGATAATTGGTTATGAGGTTTTAACTCGCGGACCAAAAGATAGTTCTATATTTCCAGCTAGTCAGTTATTTGGAGCAGCTAGTTACTTTGATTTAGAAGAAGATTTAGAGTTAGCCTGTATTGAACAAGGTCTTAAATGGGGGCTTAAACTACCAGATGATAAGAAGATCTTTCTTAATGTTGGCCCTGATTTATTACAAGATAATAGATTATTAGATTTAGTTACAGAGCAGCAATTTAAGAGTATACTATCACGAATTGTTCTAGAAATAACTGAACATCTACCTTTAGAAGTTGCTGTTGAACTTAAAAGTAGAATTAAGCAGTTACGTAAGTTAGGAATAGAGTTGGCTCTAGATGATACTGGTTGTGGTTTTTTTGATTTAACAACTGTAGAGGAATTAAAACCGGATTTAGTTAAATTATGTATTACAGTAACTAATAAGGCTGATACCTCTCAACAGTTACACCAAGAGATTGATAAAACAGTCACAAAAGTTTCTGATTTAGGAGCACAGGTCTTAGCTGAAGGTATAGAACGTAGAGAACAGATAGTTGCTTTAAAAGAAACTAAAGTGGAGTTGGCCCAAGGATATTACTATTCTCATCCACAACCAGCTAAAAACTTTTTAACTAATAAGAAAGAAATAGCTTTACAGACAGGAGAATAACCTATTATCTTGAATATATAGCATAGGCTAAATTTAATAATGCATAAACTAGTAGTAGAGAAGGAGAGGTTATAATGCAAGAAAAATTATTAAAACTATTAGAAAATGATAGTAAATTATCTCCTCAGAAAATAGCTACTTTGCTTGATGTATCTGTAGACAAAGTTAAAGAGGAGATCAATCAATTAGAAGATGAGAATATTATTGTAAAATATCATACTCTAATTGATTGGGATAAGACAGAAAAAGATATTGTAACTGCTTTTATTGATGTTGAAGTTACTCCTGAACGAGATTTAGGCTTTGATTCTGTAGCAAAACGTATCTATAAGTTTTCTGAAGTAAAATCAGTCTATCTAATGTCTGGTGGTTATGATTTATCTCTTCAGATAGAAGGAAAGACTATGCAAGAGGTAGCTTTATTTGTAGCAGAGAAGTTAGCTACTATTGAGCAGGTAGAGAGTACAACTACTCATTTTATGTTAAAGACATATAAAAAAGATGGAGTTATCTTTAAAGGTGATGCAGAAGAGACTGAAAGGTTAGTGGTATCGCCATGAAGTGGGAAGAACAGATTTCATCTTCAGTTCAAGATATTTCTCCATCAGGAATTAGAAAGTTCTTTGATTTAGTATCAGGTGTAGATGATGTAATCTCATTAGGAGTAGGAGAGCCTGACTTTGTAACTCCTTGGCATATTAGAGAAAGTGCATTTTATTCTTTAGAGCAAGGAAATACTATGTATACCTCTAATTATGGTTTGTTAGAATTAAGAAAAGAGATTACAAATTATATGCAGAAAAAATATGAATTAGAATATAACCCAGAAGAAGAAGTATTAGTTACAGTAGGAGTTAGTGAAGCTTTAGATTTGGCTTTACGCACTTTATTATCTCAAGGTGAAGAGCTATTATTACCTGAACCTAGTTATGTTTCTTATCAACCTGCAGCTGAATTAGCTGGAGGAGATGTAGTAAGAATTCCTACAACTAGGGAAAATCAGTTTAAATTAACAGCAGATGACTTAAGGAAAGCAGTTACTCCTCAGAGTAAGTTATTGGTTTTATGTTATCCTAATAATCCTACTGGTGCTATTATGAAAGAAGAAGAGTTATTAGAGATTGCTCAAGTAGTAAAAGAAAATAATTTAATTGTATTGGCTGATGAAATTTATAGTGAATTGACTTATGATAGCCAACATACTAGTTTTGCTAGTCTACCAGGAATGAAAGAGAGAACTATTGTCTTTAATGGTTTTTCTAAAGCTTATGCTATGACAGGATGGAGAGTTGGTTATGTAGCAGCTCCTAAGCCAGTTCTTAAAGCAATGATGAAGATTCATCAGTATACTATGTTGTGTGCTCCAGTTATGAGTCAAAAAGCTGCTTTAGAGGCTTTGCGCCATGGTGAAAACAAAAAGCAAGAGATGGTTACTGCTTATAATCAGCGACGAAGAGCTATTATTAAAGGTTTAAATGAAATTGGCTTAGACTGTTTTGAACCAGAAGGTTCTTTTTATGCTTTCCCATCTATTAAATCAACAGGACTGACTTCAGAAGAATTTTCAGAAAGACTATTACAAGAGGCGGGAGTAGTAGTAATTCCTGGTAATGTCTTTGGAGATAGCGGTGAAGGATTTGTGCGTTGTTCTTACGCTGCTTCTTTAGATGATATTTATGAGGCTTTAAATAGAATTGATAGTTTTGTTAAGAAACTATAATAGGAGGTGGTGACTAGATGCCTAAAGACTATACTTGTCCTAAGTGTGATAATCATAGTTATGAGACTGATGAATTTTCTGCTACTGGAAGTGGTCTATCTAAATTCTTTGATATTCAAAGTAAAAAATTTACTACAGTAAGTTGTGCTAAGTGTGGTTATACTGAACTCTTTAAAGCAGATAGTAGTACTTTAAGTAATATTTTTGATTTCTTCTCTTAAATAAAGCAAACTTAATAATATTGGAGTGAAATTTATGCTAGGAATTATTCCTATAGCTATAGCATTAGCTTTAGATGCTTTTGGTGTAGCATTAGGTATAGGTTGTGGAAGTAAGATAAGTTCTAAAGAAAGGTTTGGATTGATATTTTCTTTTGGACTGTTTCAGTTTTTGTTTTCCTTTACAGGAGCGATAGTTGGTAATTATATTGATAGTAATTTGTTTAATATTAGTAGTTCTGTAAGTGGAATTATTATCCTTTTACTAGGTTTATTGTTGCTAAAAGAAGGCTATGAAAATGATGAAACTTGTCTTTATAGAAAAATTGAATTAGCTACTTATATTATTTTAGGTGTCAGCGTTAGTATTGATGCTTTAGGCGTAGGATTTTCAATACTATATAATTTAAATATATCTGCAATTATTGCTAAGACAATAGTTATCGGGTTGATCTGTTCTATTTTAACTTTTATCTCCTTTGTGATCGTTAATTATATCAAAAATTTTATGATAGTCGAAAAGTATGCTGATTATTTAGGAGGACTAATTTTAGTAGTTTTTGGTTTAAAAATGATTTTTTTATAAGAACTCCCAATCTGGGAGTTCTTATTGTATTTTAGTGCAGAATTTCTTATGAAACTAATTATATAAATAAATGTTAATCAAGATAGATTAGTTATTTTATTTTTAACATTTTTTAAGTTAATGCATAAGTTATAGTAAAAGAAAAGGGGGTTGAAAACATGGGTGGAACTTATGATGATGGAGCTTATGTTGTATTTTTAATCCTTATCTTATTATTGTTAGGATCTGATTATTAAGCTAATAGAGGGGCTGGGGATTATCTTCTAGCCCTTACATACTCCTATTCTTTCCCGGGCCAACTTAGCCCGGGCTCTTATTTTGAATGATAATTATCTTCGTTTAATAAAGCCCATAAGTCTTCCTAAAACAAAAGCTCCAGCTGCTGTAAGGATTAAAGTTGGATAATAATTATCTTCTTTAGGATCTTGCATAGTCTTACTAAGTTGATCTTTAACTCTGCTTAACATCATTTTAGAGCCTCCTTTCACAACTATTATTATTTTATCCTGGTTACTAACAGATTATCCTATCGCAAATATTGTAAAAATGTAATTTAAAGTTATCTATCAACTAAAGGCAAATTATGTAATTGCATCACTTTTATAAATATAATATAATTAATATGGTAAAAATAAATAAAGTAGGTATGGTTGCAGCATTCTTATTTTAAGGAGGAAAACTAGATGAAGTTTAAAGTAGTAGCTTGGGCTTTAATATTAGTCTTTATAGTTAGTGGTTGTAATTTAAACCAAGGCGAATTGATTTATAAAAATCCAGAAGAATTAATAGGTAAAGAATTGACAGAAGATTTTCTGACTAAAAAACAAGTGGATGTAATTAATCCTAGTAATGTAGCTAAAGCAAGACAAGAGTTACGTGGTATTAAAAATTTAAAAGTAGAAGAAGGACTGGCTATTTATACTACTTTAGGAGAACGCCCTTCAGGAGGTTTTGAAATAGAGATAAAAGAGATTCGAAAGAAAGCTGACAAGCTATTTGTGACTGTTAAAGCAGTTGGCCCAGCAGCTAATCAAGCTGTAATTCAAGTTATTACTTATCCCTATGATATTATTAAATTACCTTCTGTAGAAATAACAGAGATCAATAAGATTATCTTTTTATCTACAAATAAAGAAAAATTGGAAAGTATAGAAGTAAATAACTAAATTATAGGGAATTATTAATAAATATTATCTTTTGTTTGCACAGATAACTTATGTATGTTATACTACTTTAGGAAAATAAAAAAGAGATAGGGGAGCAGTTATCAAAAGTATCTCAGGAGAAAGGGATAACTGCCGAAACAATGAATTGATTCATTGTTGGGCTTGTATCCAAATAGGTGCAAGACTGTCATTATTAGTGGAGCACTATCTTACTTATTGTTAGTATTATCTAACTCTGGTGAGTAACTCTACCAGAGTTTTTTTATTATGATTACAAAATTTAAGGGGGAAAAAGTGTGGAAAGTTATGGTTGGTTGTCGTTATTACCACCATTATTAGCTATTATTTTAGCTTGGTGGAGTAAAGAAGTATTAGTTTCATTATTTGCTGGTCTATTTGTAGGAGCAACGGTTATAGCAGATTTTAATCCACTAGTAGGTTTTATGAAGACACTTGATACGTATATTGTAGGTGCTTTAACTGATTCTTGGAATGCTTCGATATTATTATTCTTACTTACATTATCAGGTATGGTAGGGATTATTACTAAGTCAGGAGCTACAAATGCAATTGCAGACTTTATAGCTAAAAAGGCTAAAACAGCTAAAAGAGCTCAATTAGCTACTTGGATTATGGGACTTTTAATCTTCTTTGATGATTATGCTAATAGTCTAATTGTAGGTACAACAATGCGGTCTATTACTGATAAATTGAAGGTATCTCGAGAAAAATTAGCTTATATTGTAGACTGTACTGCAGCACCTGTCACTAGTATGGCCTTTATCTCTACATGGGTTGGTTATGAGATGGGATTAATTCAAGATGCTTTTACAAAGTTAGGTATTGAACAGAATGTTTATTCTACTTTCTTAAAGACAGTTCCTTATCGATTTTATAGTATTTTGGCTCTATTTATGGTTCTAATAATCGTTATGACTGGAAAAGACTTTGGGCCAATGTATAAAGCTGAAAAGAGAGCACGAAATACAGGAAAAGTCTTAGCTGATGGTGCTACTCCTATGGCTTCAGAAGAATTGACAGATATGGAGTATAAAGAAGATAATAGTATGCAGTGGTATGATGCTTTTATTCCTATTATTTCAGTTATTGCAATCTCACTATTTGGCTTATGGTATAATGGTGGTGGATTAGACCCAGCAGTAAGTATTAGAGATGCTTTTGGTAATGCAGATTCTAGTGTTGTTTTATTATGGTCTTCCTTTAGTGGTACTTTAATTGCAGGAGTATTAGGGTTAATTAAAGGTAATCTATCAGTAGAAGAAGTAGTAGATGGTTGGGTAGATGGAGCTAAAGCTTTAGCTGTTGCCTGTGGTATTTTAGTTTTAGCTTGGTCACTAGGAACAGTTATAGATAAATTAGGAACAGCTGATTATATTGTAGCTTTGACTAAGGATCTAATTCCTCCATTTTTAATTCCAACAATGATGTTCTTAATTCCAGGAGTCGTAGCCTTTGCAACAGGTACTTCATGGGGGACAAATGCAATTATTATGCCGTTAGCGATTCCTATGGCTTATCAATTTGGTGCTCCTATGTTACCTACAATTGGAGCAGTTTTAACTGGATGTGTATTAGGAGATCATTGTAGTCCAATTTCTGATACTACAATTATGTCTTCTACAGCTTCTGCTGCGGATCATATTGATCATGTTAATACACAGCTACCTTATGCTATTACAGTAGGAATAGTATCAGTCTTATTTGGATTTTTACCAGCTGGTTTTGGACTGCCTTATTGGGCAACTTTCCCATTATTAACTTTAGGAATTATTGTTCTGTATCTAGTTGTTAATTTCTATGGTGAGAAAGTGGAAAAGACTACAATTGAAACTGAAGATAAGTTTGTAGCTTAAAAAACAGTACAGGATCAATCCTGTACTGTTTTTTTCTTTTTTTGATAAAAATAAACTTTAATCTCGTAATAAAGAGTCTTCTTAAGAATACAATTGTATAAAAGGTTAAGGAGGAAATCAAATGAGATTAAAGCAGAATATTACTTTGATTTTCCTAATCACCTGTTTAATATCCTTTATTATTGGAGTAGATGCTTTAGATATTTTATCTTTTCCTACCACTAAAACTTCATTACCAGGAAAAGAAATTAAAGTTATTAAACCACAATTACCTATTCAGCAGCAGGATAATGTAGAAATCATCTGGGATGTATCAGGAAGTATGTGGGCCAAAGTAGATAATAGTAATAAACTTTCTATTTCTAGAAAAGTAATTAAAACTATAGTCAATCAATTACCTCATAAAGTAAAGTTAGGAATCAGAGTTTTTGGTAGTAAGATAGATAAGAATAATCAATCAGTACTGGCTATTCCATTAGGAAGGAATAATCATAAAGAATTACTTGGTCTTGTTAATCAAGTAATTCCAGCAGGGAAATCACCTATAGGTTTAAACTTATTACAGGCTAAAGAGGATTTAATTAGTTTAGAAGGAACAAAACATATTATTCTAGTTACAGATGGCAGAGATACAGGTAAGATTATGCCTAGTCAGGTAATCAATAAGTTAAGTCGAAATCAGATTAAAACTCATATTATTCATGTAGGCAGAATAGATAAAATAGAACAATTAAAACTAAAGTCTTTAGCCAGATTAGGTCATGGAAGATACTTTACTTATTTTGAAAGTCAAGAAGTAATACCTACTATTAATTTGGACTAATAGTAGGTTTATAGTTAAAAATTAAAGGAAGATATAAGATCCTATAGAAAATAATAGATGAGAAAGGAGGTAATATAGAATAAACTTAGTAAATTAGGTAAAATTAGTATATAATATAATAGTAGATATTTTGGAGGTGCTAATAAGTGTTAAATAAGTTATTAATTATACCAATTGTACTTTTCATTATAAGTAGTATTTTTCTAAACTTAGGAGTTAATTTTTATACTGATTTGCTATGGTTTAAAGGGTTGAATTTTTCTGATAGCTTTTGGACAATCATTCAAAATAAGATAGGTTTTAAGTTGGGAACTTGGTTGTTAATTTCAATTATCATCTTTATCAATTTATTATTTACTAAAAAGAAAGTAGTAGAATTTTGGGAAAATTTAAAGAAGAAACAAGAAGAAAAAGATTCAGATATTATAGAATTAAATCCAGTTGATTCTAATAAGTGGCTAGAGATTTTGACACCAGGCAGGGCAACTTTTATCTATCTGTTACTTAGTTTAGTAGTCGGTTTTATCTTTAGTAATGTTAGTGCTAATGACTGGCAGTTGGCCCTTAAATTCTTTAATAGCACACTATTTGGAAAGACTGATCCTTTATTTAATAAAGATATAGCTTTTTATGTCTTTAAACTTCCTTTTTATAATCTGCTTTATCAAATATTAACTTTAACAGTTGTCTTATCAGGTTTTATTTCTGGAGCCATCTATCTATTAACTGCTAGCGGCAGTTCATTTTTAAGTAAATTAAATGATAATCACATTAAATCTCACATGTCTATTTTATTATCAGCCTTCTTCTTACTTAAAGCCTGGGGTTATAGATTAAATATGTTTCGGCTATTGTACTCTGAAAGAGGAGTAGTTTTTGGAGCTAGTTATACTGATGTTAATGCACAATTGTTGGCGTTAAAAGTATTATCTATACTCACAATAATAATTGCTATCTTTATATTCACCAATATCTTCTTTAAAAATATGAAGTTTATTATAGGAGGGATCATTACTTTATTTATAGCCTCTATTTTATTAGGCAATATTTACCCAGGTCTAGTTCAACAATATCAGGTAGAGCCTAATGAAATTGCCAAAGAATCGCCTTATATTAAACATAATATTAAGTTTACCAGAGAAGCTTATAATTTAGATGAAATAGAAGAGAGAGAGTTTCCTGTTAAGGAGAGAATGACTTATCAAGATATTAAGAATAATCCAACTACAATTAATAATATTAGACTATGGGATAGCCGACCTTTAAAATCTACTTATAGTCAACTACAGGAGATTAGATCATACTATAGTTTTAATGATATTGATATTGATAGATATAAAGTCGATGGAGAAGTAAAGCAGGTAATGTTAGGAGCTAGAGAGTTAAACCAAGATCTATTATCTAATCAGGCCCAGACCTGGGTTAATAAGCGTTTGAATTATACTCACGGATTTGGTATGGCTATGAGTCCTGTTAATGAGGTTACTAAAGAAGGTTTACCTAAATTTATAGTTAAAGATATCCCGTCACAGAGTAAAGGAATTAAAATTAAACAACCTAGAATTTATTATGGAGAATTAACTAATGAATATGTAGTTTCTAATACTAAGGCTAAAGAATTTGATTATCCCCAAGGAGATATTAATCAATATGTCAATTATCAAGGTACTGGCGGAATTAAATTAGATTCAATTATTAAGAAAGTAGCCTTTTCTTTGAAATATAATACTTTAAAGTTACTATTAAATAATGATATTACTAATGATAGTCGATTAATGTTTAGAAGAAATATTAAATCTAGGGTACAAAGGATAGCACCATTCTTAAAGTATGATCAGGATCCATATCTAGTAGTTGGTGAAGATGGTAGATTCTATTGGGTGCAAGATGCTTATACAACTACTAGTTTATATCCTTATTCTGAGCCACAACGCTGGGGGAATTACATTAGAAACTCAGTTAAAGTTGTAATTGATGCTTATAATGGAGATATAAAGTTTTATATAGTAGATAGATCAGATCCTATTATCCAGACTTACCAGAAGATTTTTCCTGATTTATTTACTTCCTTTAAGGATATGCCTACAGGTCTTAAAGATAATATTAGATATCCTGTAGATCTATTTAAGATTCAAGCCCAGATGTATAATAATTATCATATGCAAAATCCTAAGGTGTTTTATAATAAAGAAGACTTATGGAATACTCCACAAGAGAGTTATAGTGAGGCAGGTCAAGATAATTCTAAGCTAACTAATTATCGCTCTGATTCAGAGATTAAGATGCAACCTTATTATGTATTAATGAATCTACCACAGGAGACTAAAAGAAACTTTTTATTAATGCAACCTTTTACTCCTGTTAAGAAGAATAATTTAAATGCTTGGTTAGCAGCTAAGTCTAATCCAGAGGATTATGGTAAGCTAATTCTATATAAGTTCCCTAAGCAGAAATTAATTTACGGGCCAATGCAGATAGAAGCTCGGATTGATCAAGACTCTAGTATTTCTAAACAACTAAGTTTATGGAACCAGCGTGGTTCACAAGTAATACGAGGAAATTTATTGACAATTCCTATTGATCAGTCATTATTATATGTAGAACCAATCTATCTTCAAGCAGAACAGAGTAAACTTCCAGAGTTAAAGCGGATTATTGTATCTTATGGAGAAAGATTAGCTATGGCTCCTAATCTAAAACTAGCTTTAAGAAAGTTATTTGGTATTACTAAAGATAGAGAAGAACCTGAAGTTGAAGAACCTTTAGAACCTGCTGAGGGAGTAGAGCCAGCTACTGTAAAAGGATTAGTAACTGAAATTGATAAGCTGTATAATCAGACACAAGATGCATTAAAAGCAGGTAATTGGAGCCAGTACGGTGAGTTGATAACAGAGTTAAAAGAAAAGATAGATAATTTAAAGAGTAAAGTAAAATAGGATAAAAAAAGGGGGGCTATTGCTCCCTTTTTCTCTTTAAAAAAGGGATAATTAAGACAGAGGAGAAATATAAATATAAGCTACTAGTATTAATGGTATATAAAGGATGATAGTAACTAATGGAGGATAAGGTTAAATTAATCCAAGAGACACTGGAAGTTGATGCTAATACGGCTCAAAAGGCACTTGATTTAGCTGATCAGGATCTAGATAAGGCACTAGAGATGGTAGAGTTAGTTGATAAAAGTTATGTCATTGTCCAAGGTAAGATCAATTATGGAGGTTATAATAGAGTATATGGCCTCTTTAACTTAGTCATAAATGGAACAGAAGGGGAACTTATAAGAATAGATTCTGTTTTAAATAGTAACTCTAAGTTATGGGAAGTAGATCTAACAGTAAATAATAATATATTTATTAAGACTATTAACAGTTTTACACCTGATCGGAGAAATGTTAAAGAAGATTTATCTTTTGTAAAACTATTTAATCCAGCTCAGCTATTTAAGATCTTTAAGTTGGCCCAAGATGAAGCTTTAAAAAAGTTACATAAGTTCTTTAAAGAAGAATTAGAAACAGAACTTGAAGAGACAATAGAAGTAGAGTTAGAGGTAGAATTAAAGAATAAATTGCAGTTAGAAAAGAATTCTCCTGAATTATTCTCTGATGATGAAGAGAAAGAGGGGGAAGAAGAGCCAAAGGATGATCAATTAGGGTTAGATATTGAATTAAAATGTAGACCTTTTATTTCTCCGACCCAAGGAAAAAGACCAGTTGATTTGAGATTAGGAGATAAACTATTAGTAGAAATTGTAGACCAAAGAGAGATTGGACGTTACTTTAAGAAACTATTAACTGATGACTCATCTAAGTTAGTTTCAGGTCAAGTAACAACAATTAACTTTGATTCTGCTTTAGATAGATTTTCAGTTACCCTTCAATTTGGTCCTAAGATCTATGGCCAAATAACTACTGGTACTGAAATTAAGATAGCGACTAATCAACTACAAGAAGATAAAAACAGAGAGGAAAACAAGGAGAATAAAAAAACAGAAACTGATAGTAATTTTATTATCTTCATTTTATTAGGGCTTGTAATGGTATTATTAGTAATAGCAATAAATATTTATTTATAAATTGAGAAATGATAATAGTTGAAAGGAGGCAGTTTAGTGAATAATAAAAAGATATTACAAAGATTGTCTGAATCAGTAGGGGTTTCAGGTTATGAAGCTGATTTAACTAGAGAAGTTGGAGAACTAATGATAGATTATGTAGATCAGATCAAATATGATACATTAGGGAACCTAATTGGGTATAAAGCAGGAACTAGTAACGATGAGTTAAAGATCATGTTAGCAGCTCATGTTGATGAAATTGGTCTGATGGTAACTGATATAGAAGATGGTTTCTTAAGATTTACAACTGTAGGAGGTGTAGACCAAAGAACTCTAGTTGGTCAAGAAGTCTTAGTTCATGGTCGGGATACATACCAAGGAATTATTGGAGCCAAACCACCTCATGTACAGAGTTCACAGGAGAGAAGACAGGCTTATAAATTAGAAGATATGTATATTGATTTAGGACTTTCTACTGATAAAGTAGAAGAAGAGATTAGAGTAGGAGATATAATCTCTCTTAGCCGAGAATTTAAAGATTTAGAAAAGGAAAGAGTTAGTGGTAAAGCACTTGATGATAGAGCTGGTATTTTAGTTATTTTACATACTTTACAAGAGTTACAGAAGTTACGCCATCAAGTTGATCTTTATCCAGTAGCTACTGTCCAAGAAGAGGTAGGAGTTAGAGGAGCTACCACTAGTACTTATGGTATTGTACCGGATATTGGAATAGCAATTGATGTCTGCCATGGTACTATGCCAGGAGTTAGTGAAGAAGATGCTGCTGAGTTAGGAGCAGGACCAGCTCTTGGTTTTGGCCCGCATGTCCATCCGAAAGTATTCAAGAAGTTTAAAGAAGTGGCTAAGGAGTTAGAACTAGACTATCAAGTAGATCCATCTAATACTCCAGCAGGAACAGATGCTTATGCCATTCAGATTACTAGAGCAGGAATTCCAACTGCTTTAATCTCTATTCCACTCCGGTATATGCATACTTCAGTAGAGACATTATCACTGACAGATATTAAAAGGGCTAGTCGATTGTTGGCCCACTTCATTGCTGCTTTGGATGCTGACTTTGTGGAGGGATTAGAATGCTTTTAAAAAAATTAACTGAAACTAATGGTGTTTCAGGTCGTGAAGATAAAGTTAGAGATATAATTAGACAAGAGATTAAAGATTATGTTGATGAGATTAAGACTGATAGTTTAGGGAACTTAATTGCTTATCAAGCTGGTGACAGTAGTAAGCCAAGTGTTATGTTAACAGCTCATATGGATGAGATCGGGTTAATGATATCTGATATAACTAAAGATGGATTATTAAAGTTCAAGCCAATTGGAGGTATTGATAAGCGAGTTTTAGTTTCTAAACAGGTTTTAGTAGGTAAAAATAAGCTACCTGGTGTTATTGGAGCTAAAGCAATTCACTTACAAAAGCCAGAAGAGCGAAAGAAACCTCTGGATTATAAGAATTTATATATTGATATTGGTGCTAGTAGTAAAGAAGAGGCCCAAAAAAAGGTTGAATTAGGAACAATGGCTACTTTTAATACAGAATATAAAGAGTTAGGTTCTAAAACAGCAAAAGGGAAAGCTTTTGATGACCGAGTTGGTTGTGCTACTTTAATTGAAGTTCTACAGGAAGATTATGATCTATCTTTATATGTTGTTTTTACTACTCAAGAGGAAGTAGGAACTAGAGGAGCCAGTATTGCTGCTTATAATGTCGACCCTGATTTAGCTTTAGTATTAGAAGGAACTACAGCTTCTGATGTGCCTGATAGTGAAGAAGCAGAGTATTCTACTAGTCTAGGACACGGACCAGCTCTTACAATTAGAGATCGAAGTACTATTCCAGACCAGACTATTGTCCAGCAGTTAATAGATATTGCCCAACGAGAAAAGATTGATTATCAATTTAGAAAGTCAACTGCTGCTGGTAATGATGCTGGAGTAATTCATTTAACTAAAGAAGGAATTCCTACAGCAGCAATTTCTGTTCCTTGCCGTTATATTCATTCTCCAGTTTCACTAATTAATTTAGATGATTATCAAGCTACAATTAAGTTGACAAAGTTATTCTGTCAAGAAGTTGCTCAAGGAGGGATTATTAATGAAAGAGTTGATTAAAAAACTGGTAGAAACTTATGGACCAGCTGGTGATGAAGAAAAAATCCGAAAAGTTATTCAAGAAGAAATTAAAGATTATGTTGATGAAATTAAAATAGATACTATGGGGAATTTAATTGCTCTTAAAAAGGGCCAAAATTCCAACCAAAAGATTATGCTAGCAGCTCATATGGATGAGATAGGAGTTATTGCTACTCATATTGATGAAGATGGTTTCATTCGTTTCTCTAAAATAGGAGGAGTACCAACTCATACTCTTTTAGGTGAGCGGGTATTATTTAATGGAAAGACAGTAGGAGTCATTGATAAAGAAGGACAGCTAGAAAAGATTAGTAAATTAAAACCTGATAAGATGTATATTGATATCGGTGCTACTAGCAAAAAAGAAGCCCAAAAGAAGATTAGACTCGGTGATACTGCTTGCTATTATCGTCAGATGAATGATCTAGGTAATAGAATTACAGCTAAGTCAATAGATGATCGATCTGGATGTGCTTTATTGATTCAGAATCTGAAAGAATTAGAACAGCCAACCTATGATACTTATTTTGTCTTTACTACGCAAGAAGAGGTAGGAACTCGTGGTTCTAAAGTATCTGCCTATGGTATTGACCCTGACTTAGGAATTGCAGTTGATGTAACTCTAACAGGAGATACACCAGAAGCTAAAAGAATGGCTGTCTCGTTAGGAGATGGACCAGCTATTAAGGTCAAGGATAGAACTGTACTAGCCAATCCACAAGTAAAGCAGTTAATGATTGATGTTGCCGAAAGTAAAGATATTCCTTACCAGTTAGAAGTGTTACAGGCTGGAGGTACTGACGCAGGTAGTATGCAACTGACAAGAGATGGAGTCTTAGCAGGTGCTCTTTCCATTCCAGCTCGGTATGTCCATTCTCCATCAGAAATGATTGATTTAGATGATTTAGAGAATGGAGTTAAGTTATTAACAGGAGTCTTAACTAGCGATTATAACGAAATATTATAGAGAAAAAGGCCACCGAAAGGTGGTCTTTTTTATTATTTAGAATTATAAAGTTTATGAATGCATAATTTAATAATAGGAAATCCTATAATGAAGGAGAGATATAATGAAAAAAATAAAGGTGATTACTACTGGAGGAACTATTGCTATGGGCCAAGATCAGAGTACTCACCAGATGGTACCACAACTTTCTGGGCTAGATTTACTGGATCAAGTACCTGAACTAAATAGTATGGCCCAATTAGAATTAATACAATATGCTAATTTAGATAGTTCTCAATTGACTCCTAAGGCTATTTTTGAACTGGCCAAATTGATAGAAGAATCTTTACAAGAAGATGAGATTAATGGTGTATTGATTACTCATGGCACTGATACTCTAGAGGAGACTGCTTATTTGTTAGATTTAATGGTTGATAGTTCTAAACCTGTAGTTATAACAGGAGCTTTACGGGGCTTTGATGAACCTAGTTCTGATGGATCAGCTAATTTAATTCAATCTTTACAGACAATTTTAGATCCCCGTAGTAAAGATCGTGGTGTTTTGGTAGTCT
The DNA here is from genome assembly GCF_054657875.1 of Halanaerocella petrolearia. Lineage (NCBI taxonomy): Bacteria > Bacillati > Bacillota > Clostridia > Halanaerobiales > Halobacteroidaceae > Halanaerocella > Halanaerocella petrolearia. The sequence goes on along the minus strand of NZ_BAAHXW010000001.1, from coordinate 261,825 downwards.
TGAATAACTTAATTCATGCGGCTCGTTTTGTATCTAAAAACCATACCAATAAATTAGAGGCTATAAGCTCTATTAATGGAGGGCCAATAGGTTTTATCGATCATGGGGGTGTTCATTATAGTTATCAGATACAACCTCAAGCAACTATTAAGCCAGATTCTTTAGCGGCGCAAGTAGAGATTATAAAGTTAGGTTTAGGTTCTACTGGCAATCTAATTCAAGCTGCACTAGATTATGATTGTCAAGGACTAGTCATTGAAGCCTTTGGGTTAGGAACTTTGCCTGAAAGTATTGGCCCTGGATTGAAACGAGCCCAAGAAGAAGATATTCCAGTAGTAATTACTTCCCGTTGTTTAGAAGGAAGAGTCTATAATTTATATGCTGCATCTGTAGGAGAAGAGAAAGTTACCAATTTAGATTTAATCTTTGGTCGTAATTTAACTAGTGCTAAAGCTAGATTATTATTAATGTTATTATTAAGTCAAAATAAATCACAAACAGAAATCAGACGATTTATTAACTTAAAGTTGAAAATATAATAGTGGAGGTAAAATAAATGAAACAATTTACTCCAAAACGAGTTCTGATTGAAGAACAGGCATTAGATTATCCGTTAGGGAAAGAGATAGAAACTAAATTTGAGAATAAAGGTACTCCTATAGATTATATAGAATCTCATAATCGAGTTAGAGCAGATAAAGAAATGGAGCCTACTGAATTATTTAATTGGACTAAAGAAACATTGGTAGTTGGAGTTAAGAAGACACTAAAGTTTAAATCATGTAAACCTTCAGCTGATTATCGGGTAGTAACTAGTACTAGCTGTCCAGCTAAATGTGAATACTGTTATTTAGCTAAGAATTTAGGTGCTGCTTCTTATGTCAGAATCTATGTCAATTTAGACGAGATTCTTAAAGCCGTTAAGAAACATATTAGAAAAGGCAGAGGAGATATTGTTACTTTTGAGGCTAGTAGCTCCTCTGATCCTGTAGCAGTAGAACATCTAACTGGTTCTTTACAGAAAATGATTAAGTATTTTTCTAAGCAACCCAAAGGAAGATTAAGAGTAGTAACTAAATTTTCTAATGTAGATTCTCTTTTAGATATAGAGCACAATAATCATACTAGATTTAGATTTAGCTTAAATAGCAAGCATGTAATTAAGAACTTTGAACATCTTACAGCTAATTTAGAGGAACGTATAACAGCTGCAGGTAAGATTCAGGATGCTGGTTACCCATTAGGTTTTATTCTAGCTCCTTTAATGATCTATGAAGGATGGAAAGAAGACTATACTTTTTTACTAGAAGAGTTAAAAGAAACTCTTTCTAATCCAGTTGATGATAGGTTAACTTTTGAGTTGATTATGCATAGATTTAGTACTAGATCTAAGAATTTAATAGAAGATAGATTTCCTAATACAAAATTAAAATTAGATAAAAAGGAATATCATCATAAAGGTTTTGGTAAATATGTTTATCCAAAAGAGAAAGCCGAAGAATTAAAGACTTTTCTGACTGATAAGATTAACAAACTCTTTCCTGAAGCAGAGATAGAATACTTTACTTAAGGAAGAGTTAAAAGGAGATGGTAGTATTAAGAATTATAGACCTTTAGAATTGATTTCTATAGCCTTTAAGATTTTATCAGTTTTTACGTTGCTTTTTACTTTAGTGATTACTTTTGTTAATATAACTCAAGTGCCTAAAATGGGGCTTGATAGTCATCCTAATCCTGTATTTGCTTTCTTTAATGCGTTATTTCCTATACTTTTTGGCTTATTTGAAACTTTATTTTTATATGCTAGTGGAGAGCTATTACTATTATTAATAGATATGAAAGATAATCTAGTAGAAATAAATCAAAAAATAGATAAGCCAGAGATTTAATCTCTGGCTTATCTTTAATCTAATAGCTTTTCTATCTTTTCTTTGATCTCTTGCCAGCTATTAACCCGAGGTATTGGCCCTTGATAGGAATGGTTATGATCCATATCCATTAATAAGACTGGAATATTTAATTCTTTAATAGGTATTAAATTAGCCAATTTATCATCAATAAAGAGTTGGATCTCTTCTTCTTGGCAGATTTTAGCCTTCTCTTGACTATGAATTAATTTATCAAAAGGAATCTGGTGCTCTATTAACCAGTCATGAGTAACTTGATTATACTCTTCTTCTCGAGCTGTAACTAATAGTATAGTGTATCCTTGCTTTTGTAAGTTATCTAAAATTTCTTTAGCTTCAGTAAAGGGTTCTACTTTAGAAAAGATTTCACTTCCTTTTTCTAACATAAATTCTTCTACTTCTTCTAAGGTTATTCCATATGCTTTTCTAAAATCATAAATCTTTTCTTTTCTTTCTTCTAGATTAAAGTAATCACAGATATGACGATGCCAGATATTATCTTCTCCTTTGCCTTCATCTGTTAGTACGGCATCGATATCAACACCAATTACTTTTTTCATCTTATCACCTCACTAATATTTATGCATTTAAACTACAATTTCTGATTCTATTTCTTTTTCTTTACTGATTAATATATTTAAAGCATTTTCCGCTGCTCTGAGATGTTTATCATCTGGCTCAACAGTAGTAAACCTTTGTACCAAAAAAGGTATATTCATTAAACTATCTGGGAGTAAAAGTAATAATTCATAAGCTATACCTAAGACTAATAGGGTCTGTAAATAAAGATTAAAACCTAGTCCAAAGTACTCGATTACTATAGTTAGTATCAAGTAAAGTGTTACTAAGTTAGTTCCACAGCGTCTAGCTAATCGAGAATGTGAATTTATTTTTTTAGTAAATTGAGATTGATAATAATTAACTGCTTTATGCTCAGCTCCATGAAACTTAAAGATTTCTTGAAGTAAAGTCTGTCTTAAAATAATAGCTAATAATACAATCCCTCCCCAATAAACAATAGGAGGTAAAAAGAAAATTATATCCATCATCTGAGTGCTACTGTTAGGAAAAAAGATAAAATAGAATTCTAAAGCAATATCAGTAGCTAGTAACAATAAAATAGGCCAAAATCGTTTAGGATTACTTGTTGCTTCTTTAAAGAAGAAATACAAAGAGAATAAAAGACTAATAATTCCTCGTAAAAATGGAACTTTCTTAAGCAATTGATACAATCTATTATCTGCTAGTGTGTTTTTACCTACTTGACAGAATAAATTACCATCTTCATAATAGGCTTTGACAGAATAATGTTTACCAAATAAAGATACTCCATTTTTATAGGCCCGACCTCCGATTTTCATCTTTTCCACCTCCGACTAATAGTGTATTCTTTTTACTAGAGATTGTCAATTTAAAAAATTACATTTACTTGCTTTTACTGGTTGTAAGTTAAACTTTGCTTTCTCATGTCAGTAAGTGAATCTTTTATAGTTTCTATTAGCCAGAAAGATAGTAAAATAAATGTAATTCCCTCTGCAATTGGAAATGCAAACCATAAAGTTGATAAATCGTATATTTTTCCTAGTAGATACATAGTTGGTAATAAGATTAAGATCTGTCTTAAAAACGAAAGGAATAGACTAGGAAATCCTCTTCCAATTGATTGAAATATTGTGGATCCAATAACATTAATACCCATAATCAGATAAGCAATACTAATCCTCTTTAAAGCACTAGTTCCAATAGCTATTAGTTCTGGATCTTTATTGAATAGCTTAATTAATTCCTTAGGAAACAACTGAAAGGCAGTAAATCCAATTAAGGAGAATAAAAAAGTTATTAATACTCCATAAGTAATAGTCTTCTTCATCCGGTCAGGATTGTTATGGCCATAATTGTACCCAACAAGAGGCATAAATCCTTGGCTTAATCCAAAGATAGGTAAAATAACAAAAGCTTGTAATCTAAAGTAAACGCCTACTACTGCAACAGCTGTCGTACTATAACTTCCTACAATTTTATTCATTCCAGCAATCATAATACTAGCTAATCCTCTCATAACCATTGCTGGAAAGCCCACTTGATAAATCTCTTTAATAATTTGCAGATCAAAATCAAATTCTTCTAGTTTTAATTGAATTTGATTTTGATCACTTAGAATGACTAAAGCAATAAATAGTCCACTTAATCCTCTAGCAAAGACTGTAGCAAAGGCAGCTCCTTCAACTCCTAATTTAGGAAAAAAACCAATCCCAAAAATTAAGAAAGGGTCAAGTACTATATTTGTAACTGCTCCTATTAACATAGTCAACATAGGGACAAAAGTATTTCCTTCGCCTCGTAAAATATTATTAAAAATTATAGGTACAAATACAGCTACTGAACCCATCATAATTATTCTAATATATCTACTACCTAAAGCAATTAGTTGAGAATCATTGGTAAAAATGCCAATCAAATTATCACCAAAAAAACCTCCAATTATTGCTGTTACTAATGAATAAATAATAGCAATTAAAAATACATGTTCAGCTGTATTGTTGGCTTTGTGATGTTCTCCTTTTCCTAATAATCTAGAGATTAAGGAGTTGGTTCCAATTCCTGTACCAGCACCAATGGCAATTAAGATCATTTGAATAGGAAAAGATAATGATAATGCTGATAAAGCATCTGTACTTAAGCGACCAATATAAATAGTATCTACTACATTATATAAAGCATTAATCATCATTCCAATAATACCTGGTGTAGCTAATTTAAATAATAATGGTAAAATAGGCTCTTTGCCTAATCTATCAGATTTTTTATTAAGCTTCATATTGATTCCTCCTATGAAATTATCTACTTATCAAGTTTAGTTCTTAAGTTGTTATTTATTTTTTTAATTACTTTTAGAAATATTTCTATTTCTTCTTCAGATAAGCCTTTTCTAACTTCACTTTCAACTGTACATAAAACTTCTTTTAATTTAGGTTCAAATTCTTTAGCTTGAGAAGTTAAATGGATTAATTTTTTTCTTCTATCATTGGGATCAGTCTCTTTAATTATAAATCCTATCTCTTTTAACTTATTAATTCCTCTACCTACTGCAGCTTTATTTAAATTATACATCTGGCATAAGTTATGCTGACAAATTCCTTCTTGGTTGTATAAAGCAATTAACAGTAAAATTTGACCATGGCTAATATCATAAGGTTCTAACTTCTTGTCTAGTAATGAAGCATGGGCTCGCCGAGTCATACTTAAATATTTACCAATTGGTTCGTCTATCATATTGAACACCTCCTAATTGTTGACAAGACAACTAAATATTATTATAATGAACTATAGTTGACTTGTCAACTAAAATAAAGAGAAGGAGGGCCAACATGAAACCAAGAGAAGAATACTATAAAGTAAATGCAGAGCAAGTAATCAAAGAATTAGAGAAAAGAAATATGGAAGGCTACTATTGTGCTAATATAGAAGAAGCAGTAGAACAAATATTGTCTTTATTACCTGAAGAAAAAAGTATTTCTTGGGGTGGTTCTATGACAATAGAAGAGTTAGGGGTAAAGGATAAAATTAAGAAAGATAATTATACTGTCTATGATCGGGCCAACGCCAGTAATGAAGAAGAGAAAGATAAAATTTATCATCAGGCTTTAAACAGTGATTATTTCTTAATGAGCACTAATGCTATTACCAAAGATGGCAAGCTAGTTAATATTGATGGTCGAGGTAATCGGGTAGCTGCTTTAATTTATGGGCCAAAAAATGTAATTGTAGTAGCTGGAATGAATAAACTGACTATTAATGAAGAAGATGCTCGCAATCGAGTTAGAAATCAAGCTGCTCCAATAAATACGCAACGTTTAGATATGGAAACTCCTTGTGCTAAAACTGGATCTTGTACCAACTGTAAAAGTGAAGACTGTATCTGCTGTCAAACAGTAATCACTAGACTATGTAAACCAACAGGGAGAATCAAAGTAGTTTTAGTAGGAGAAGAATTAGGATATTAAGATAAAATGCTTAATAAACAGTTATTTTTCCGTTTGCTATTATTAGCAGGCGGTTTTTTTATTAAAGAACTTGACTTTATTAGATAAATTTGATAATTTATTGACTACAGAGTCAAACTGACTGGTCAGACAAGAGATTATCTATGAAAGGAGGAAACTTATGAAACCAAAGTCAAAAAAAGAAAAGATAATCCAAGCAGCAGTCAAATTATTTTCTCAACAGGGATATTATCAAACACCTGTTTCAGAAATTGCTGATGAAGCAGAAGTAGCTAAAGGAACAGTATATTGGTATTTTGATAGTAAAGAAGAATTGTTTTATGGAATTATACTATCACAGTTTGAATACTTATATAGTCAAGTTGAGAAAGTAACTAATGAAAGCAACCAATCTTTCACTACTAAATTAGAAGAAGTTATTAGAATCTACTTAAAATTTAATAGAGATAATAAAAATATAGCTAAGATACTACGAGAAAGTTCAGTCAGTCCTAATGATCATTTTCATAAGGAAATGAAGAAGTTCAGGTCATCATTAGTTAACAATTTAGCTAAAATAATTCGTAAGGAACAAGAAGTTAATCAAGTTTCTAATAAATTAGATGCTAAAGAGTTAGCTAATTTTATTTTAGGTTCTATTATGGGAAGTTATAATCCAATTGTTTATAATTTAACAGATGTAGAGGAAAAAGTTGATTTTGTGTTGAGTATCATTTTAAATGGAATTGACAATTAAATTTTAATTTTTATGGTCAATTATTTATTATTCTCTAGTTACTGAGGGGAGGAAAGATTAGATGAAACAGAAAATATTAATCTTATTGATAATAAGTATGTTGTGTACATTAGCAATGCCGATTTATGCTAAAAGTAATAACAAAAGAGTTCTGACTAAAAAAGAAGTAATAAATATAGCTTTAGAGAAAAACTCTGAATTAAAGAAATTAAGAAAAAAGATTAAAATTGCAGAGGCTAAACTTAAGCAGGCTCAAGGTGCTTTTTATCCTAGTCTTGATGTAGGGGGGAGTTATACTAGGTCAGGAGAAAAGAATCAAGCCTCTTTTTCTAAAAATACTTTCTCTACTAGTTTAAGTCTAAACCAACCAATTTTTCAAGGTGGAGAGTTATGGCTAGGCTATAAACAAGCAAAAAATAGTCTTAAATTGACTAAATTAGAATTAGAACAAAAGAAACAAGAGGTTACTTATCAAGTTTTAGAAGAATATTATGCTATTTTAAAAGCTAAAAAGATGGTTGGAGTCTATCAACAGCAATTAGAGAAGAATAAATTCTATTTAGATGAAGCTAAAACTAATAAAGAAGTCGGTATACATACTAAAACTGATGTTTTACAGGCTAGAGTTAATTATACTCAAGCCCAACAAGATCTATTAGTAGCTAAAAACAACTTAGAAACTGCTAAATTGAATTTAAAAAACACTTTAGAATTAGCTGATAGAATCAAATTAAAATTAAATAATAAGCTAACTTGGGAAGAAAAAAGTTTGAATCTAGAAGAAACTTACAAGTATGCTTTGAATAACAAAGTACAATTTAAATTATTAAATTTACAACAAAAAAATAATCAATTAAGTTTAAAGCAGATTAAACTATCTAATAAATATCCTAATCTTAGTTTATCAAGTAGTTATGGAACTACCAGTGATGAATTAACTTTTGAAGATGGAGATTGGAAGATTGGATTAAATTTAAGTTATAATTTATTTAATGGTGGTCAAGATGAATCTAAAATTAAAGCAACAGCTGAAAAAGTTGAAAAAGCTAAAATTAAAATCCAAGAAACTAAAGATGATGTTAAATTAGGAATTAAACAAACACTATTAAATATTAGAGAAGCTAAACAGAGGATTAAGTTAAGTAAATTAAATTTAGAACAAGCTCAAGATAATTTAAAACATACTGAAATCAGATTTGAAGAAGGAATGACTACTAGTTATAAAATGTTAGATGCTCAAGCTACCTTGCAGCAAGTTAAAACTAATTATTATCAATCAATTTATGATTATAATTTAGCAGTAGCCAATTTAAATAAAATGATAGGTAAGAATAATTTCCAGATTGATGATCAAGTAAGAACAAAGGCTAAAATAAAACAAAAAATAAAAAAGTTAAGAAAGAAAAAGAATAAATTAGCTGCTCAAGAAGAATTTAGAGCAGCAGCGGATATAAAGGATAAAATTGAAAAATTAAAAAATAAGCTAAATAAGTAAGATTTATAAAAAGGAGGATTGACAATGATTAAAAGGAGTAAAAATCTAGTTATAATTGCATTGATTTTGGGATTAGTAATCAGTATAGTTACAGGTTGTGGTTCAAAAAAAGATAAGCAAACATCTGGGTCTAAAAAGTCAAGTGTTCAACAGTCTAGAAAACCTATTCCAGTAAAAGTGAAACAAGCTGATATAGGCAATATCACAAAGTATATCACTGTTACTGGTACAGCGAAACCAGTCAAATCAACTGAAGTAACACCAGAATTACAAGAGCAAGCAGATAAAGTACTAATAGAAGTTGGAGATAAAATAAAAAAAGGTGAAAAATTGGTTCAGCTTAATCAAGAAGATGTTCAAGCTCAAGTTGAAGAAGCGAAGGCAGCTTTAGAAACTGCTAAAGCTGGATTAAATGAATTATTAGCTGGAACGAGACAAGAAAAGATTGATAGACTTGAGGCTCAATTAAAACAAACTGCTGTCACTTATAAGCAAGCTAAAAAAGATTATGAACGTTACAAAAAATTATTCAAAAAAGAAGTTATTTCTAAACAAGACTTAGAAACGATTAAAAATCAATACATAAGTGCTGAAAGTAATTATCAAGCTGCTAAAGAAGAATTGAAGATGGCTAAAAACGGGCCAACTAAAGAACAGATAGCTGCTCAAAAAGCCCAAGTTAAACAAACTAAAACTAGTTTAAATACAGCGAAGTTGAATTTAGCTAAAACTGAGATTACAGCTCCAATAGCTGGAGTAATAGCTGAAGTGAATATTGAAGAAGGAGAAACTGTTTCTGCACAACAGCCAGTAGTTTCAATTATTGATCTTAATCCAGTAGAGATCAAAACTTACATTAGTGAACAAAATATAAATAAATTAGATATAGGTCAAGAAGTATCAATTAATTTTTCTGCTTTAGATAAAGAATTGACAGGTAAAATAAAGACTATCAGTCCAGCACTTGATACTAGTAAAAAGAAGTTTCCAGTAGAAATTAGAGTTGATAATAGTTCACAACTTATTAAATCAGGGATGTATGCTACAGTAAAATTAAAAACTGATGTGAGTTCTGGAAAAATAGTACTCTCTAAAAAATCAATAATTCAAGAAGATGGAACAGAATATGTTTATATAGCTCAAAATGGCAGAGCAGTTAAAAAGGAAGTAACAACAGGCTTAGCTACTAAAGAAAAAGTAGTTATTTTAGCAGGAGTTAGTTTAGGAGATCAAGTGATTACTGAAGGTTCCGAACAGGTAACAGATGGTTATGGAGTAACAATTGTAGGTGGAGGTGGTCAATAATGAAACTCTCTGATTTTTCAGTAGATAGACCAATAACAATTACTATGTTTGTATTATTGATCATATTAGTAGGTGCTGTCTCCTTTACAAAGTTAGGAATCGATTTATTGCCTGAATTAGATTTACCTTTTGTAGTAGTACAGACTACTTATAATGGTGCTAGTCCAGAAGAAGTAGAAGATTCAGTAACTAAAACAATGGAAGAGACAGTAGCTACAGTAGAAGGACTAGATACACTTAGTTCAACTAGTAAAGAAGGCACCTCAACTATTATCTTAGAGTTTAATTGGGATGTAGATATTGATAATGCTAAAGCAGATGTGAGAGATAAAATTGATATGATAAAAGATAGTCTGCCAGATGGTGCTGATGAACCAACTATTATGCAATTCGATCCCTCTAATGAACCGATTATCAAAGTAGCTATGTCAGGAACTGGTTTAGAACATCTAAAAGAAGTAGCTGAAGATAGATTTGAAACTCAGTTAGAAAAAATTTCTGGAGTGGCTTCAGTAGATATTCTAGGTGGTTTAGAACGCGAAATTCATATTAACTTAAATCAAGCAAAGTTAACAGCCTATGGCTTGACTATGAGTAATGTAAGATCTAGTATTCAACAAGCTAATCTGGATATGAGATTAGGCCAAGTTGATGATGGAAGTAAAGATTTATCTTTAAAAGGTAAAGGAGAATTCAGTAGTGTAGATGAAATTAGAGAGATAGAAATTTTATCTTCTAGTGGAGAAAAGATAAATCTATCTGATATTGCTGTAGTTAAAGATACCCATGCTGAAGTAGAACAGTATAGTTACTTAAATGGTAAACGAAGTATTATGATTGAAGTTCAAAAACAGAGTGATTCTAATACTGTTGCAGTGGCAGATAAAGTAAATAAGAAGATTAAAGAATTAAAAAAGCAACTTCCTGCTAATATTGATGTTAAAGTTGTTTCAGATAATTCGGAATTTATTAATAATTCAATTTCCAGTGTAAAACAGAACTTCTTTACTGGAGGTATCTTAGCAATAGTAATCTTGTTTTTATTCTTAAGGAATGTAAGAACAACAGTAATTATTGCTACAGCTATTCCAACCTCTGTAATAGCTACCTTAGGAATGATGTATTTTGGAGGATTAAATTTAAATAATTTAACTTTAGGTGGTTTAAGTTTAGGTATTGGAATGTTAGTAGATAATTCAGTGGTAGTTTTAGAAAATATCTATCGCCATCACCACGAAGGGTTTGGCAGGATTAAAGCTGCTAAAGCAGGGGCATCTGAAGTAGGAGTGGCTATTTTTGCCTCTACAATGACAACAGTAATTGTATTCCTACCAATGGTCTTTGTAGAAGGTATTGCTGGAGAAATATTTACTCCTATGTCTTTAACAGTAGCCTTTTCTCTATTAGCTTCTTTTGTTGTAGCAATAACTTTTATTCCAATGTTATCTTCTAAATTATTACGTGTTGAAGTTAATGAAGAAGAAAATAAGTTAGGTAAGATCTCTCAAATATATAAAAGCCTTTTACAATGGTCACTAAATCGCAGATATTTAGTAGCAGGAGCACTAATTATAGTTCTATTGTTATTTGGTTTTGGATTAAAGAAAGGTGTTATACCTTTAAAGACAGAATTTATGCCTAAAACTGATCAAGGAACTGTAAATGTCTATTTTGAATTAGCACAAGGAACTAGATTGAAAAAGACAGATCAAGTACTAGATAAATTGAAGAATAATATTAAAAATATACCTGAAGTAGAAGATATCTCTAGCCAAGTTGGTTCCAGTAATAGTAATCAAGGAAGTATAGAAGTAGATTTAGTAGATTTAGATCAGAGAGAAAGAGGAGTTACAAAAGTAGCAGAAATAGTTAGAACTAAATTAAAAGATATACCTGGAACAGAGATTAATGTTGTTCCTCAAACCTCTATGATGGGTCAAAAGGGTAAAGGTGGAGGAGCAATTACTATTAATGTACAAGGACCTGAACTAGAAAGACTAATGAAGTTGGCCCAACAGATAGAAACAAAGGTCAAAAATACTCCAGGAACTAGAAATATTGATGTTACTCCTAGTGCTAGTAAACCTGAGTTAGAGATTGTTCCTAAAGATAATTTAGCTAAAGAATTAGGCATTACTAAACAGACTTTATTTAATGCTTTAAAAACTGCAGTTGATGGTTCTGATATAAGTAAGTATAAAGAAGATGGTGAAGAGTATGATATTAAATTAAAATTACAAGATAACGAAACTGATTCTATAAATAAGTTATTGAATATCAAAGTAAGCTCTCCTCAAGGTGGGACAGTACCATTATCTCAAATTGCTGAGATTAGATATAGTAAAGCACCAAATGCAATTGATCGTGAAGAGCAAGAACGGAAGTTCTCTATTGGTACTGATACTTATCAACGTAGTTTAGGTGCTGTGCTAACCGATATTAAGTCAACTCTTGCTAAGATGGATCTTCCTAATGGATATAGCATTAATTATAAGGGAGATGCAGGAGACATGAAAGAATCATTTGCTGAATTATTCCAAGCTATGTTAATGGCAATAGTCTTAGTTTATATGGTTATGGCGGCTCAATTCGAATCATTAGTCCATCCTTTTGTAATTATGTTTACAGTGCCAATCTCTTTAGTAGGAGCTATCTCAGCATTAGCAATTACTGGAGTTCCATTAAGTATTAATGGTTTCATTGGTGTAATTATGTTAGCTGGAATTGTTGTTAATAATGGAATAGTATTAGTGGATTACATCAATACTCGTCGCAAAAATGAAAATAGAGAAGAAGCCATTTTAAATGCTGGTCCAGTTAGGTTAAGACCAGTTATGATGACAGCTCTAACAACAATGTTAGCAATGGTCCCTTTAGCTTTAGGAATTGGTGAAGGTTCTGAAATGCAGCAATCAATGGCTATAGTAGTAATTGGTGGACTATTACTGGCTACATTTTTAACTTTAGTGATTGTTCCTGTTATTTATGATATAGTTGAAGACTTTTCTAAATGGATAACAGAATTTATTAGAGGGCTTTTACATGGTAAAAAAGAAAAAGAAAGAACAGTTTAATATTTAAAAATCATTTCCAAAAGACCTTCCTTAAGGAGGGTCTTTTTTTATTTTCTAATCCTATTTTAAGGAGGTTTTAATTTTAGAATGATGTGATTGATTTAACTAAAAAGGAGTATGATTTATTGTTATATTTACTTCAGAATGGATCTTTATTATTAAAAAATAGATTACATACTCCTAAGATTGATGTTATGAAGAAACTATTTGATAAGTCAAGAACTAAAGAAACTTGTGGTTCGGGTTTAGGTTTAGCTATTGCTAAGTGGATAGTAGATAATCATGCTGGAAAAATAAAAGCTAAAAGCAAAGTAAATCAAGGAACTAAAATAATAGTTATTCTACCTGCTTGCTAAATATAGTAAGTAGGTTTTTATTTTTTTGTAGGAATATCTTTTTTGATTAAGAATATTATCTTTAAGAGCTGTTTATTATAATAATTTAAGAGGGATATTATGGAATTAGATATTATACATATTGATATGGATGCTTTCTATGCTGCAATTGAACAAAGAGATAATCCAGGTTTAAAAGGTAAACCAGTAATTATTGGAGGAAAAAGTAAGCGAGGAGTTGTTAGTACAGCTTCTTATGAAGCACGAGAGTATGGAGTCCATTCAGCTATGCCTATTTATAAGGCACGTCAGTTATGTCCAGATGGAATCTATTTAGCTCCAGACCACCAAAAGTATAAGAAAGTATCTACTAAAATCAAGGATATTTTTAGACAATATACTGATTTAGTAGAACCATTATCTTTGGATGAGGCATATTTGGATGTTAGTCAGAGTCAAGAAAATAGTATCAAGATTGCAAGGAAGATTAAACGATCTATTAGAGAAGAGTTAGATTTGATTGCTTCAGTAGGAGTCAGCTATAATAAATACCTAGCAAAACTTGCTTCTGATTTAAATAAACCAGATGGATTTAGAATTATTTCTCCTTCACAAGTAGAAGATATTTTATTTAACTTAGATGTTAGTGAGTTATGGGGAGTAGGTTCCAAGACAGAGGCTAAGTTAAAGGAACTAGGTTTCTATAAAATAGAGGATATAGCTAAAAGTGATGTTCGCTTTTTAATGAGAAAGTTAGGCAAGAAAGGATACCAGATTTTTAAGTTGGCCCGAGGAGAGGACAATAGAAAAGTAACTCCACCTAGTACTCCTAAGTCTATTGGCAAGGAGATGACTTTTAAAACAGATACTAAAGATAAATCTATCTTAAGTAACTATTTAACTGAATTATGTCAACAAGTAAATGCTAGAAGAGAAGATAAAGAGGTTAAAGGAAGAACTATTACACTAAAATTAAAATATACTGATTTTACTGAACTATCTCGTAGTAAGACAGTTGCAGAAAAATTCATTCAAGATGAAGAAACTCTTTTCAATGTAGCTGATGAATTATTATCAGAAATCAGCTTACAAGATCAAGTACGATTGATTGGGGTAACTTTATCTAATTTAGTAGCAGAAGATTTCAAACAATTACAATTATTTGATAAAGCAGATATCTAGTGGAGGGATAAAATATGTTTAGTGGGAAATTTTTCAAAGTAGCCTATGGAATTATTTTAATCTTATTAATTATATTTTTAGGTGGTCAAATTCCTTATGTTATGAAACCTTTATCTAAAGGTGTATCTATTGTAGTATTTCCATTATTATTAGGTGGTTTTTTATATTATCTGTTAAGGCCATTAGTTCAATTCTTAACTACTAAGATTAACTATAAGAGTCTTGCTATTCTAATTACCTTTTTAGTAGTTATTACTCTTTCTGTTACAGTTATTTATTTTGGAGGTAGCATAATTAGTAATGAAATACAAAAACTGATTAATTATATCTCTCTTAATTATGATGATGCAACAGAAAACTTACGAAAAATAATTAGATTAGGAGGAGGACATTTAAACTTTTTAAATCAATTTAATATTCAAGAGCGAGTAATGTCATTTATCGAAAATCTATTAGGAGAAATTAGTAATTATAACTTTATGGGAGTCTTCTCCTCCTTAACTAATATAGGAACAATTATGGTTTTAATTCCTTTTGTAGTATTTTATCTTCTTAAAGATGATAGAAGAATTTATAGATTCATTTTATCCTTCTTTGCAGGAGATAAAAAAGAAGATGTAAGAGAGATCTTACATGAGGTTGATCAAGTTTTGGCTATCTATATTGGTAGTCAACTGATTGTAGCTTTTATCTTAGGGGTTTTGATGTTTATAGGCTATCTAATTATCGGTCTGCCTAATGCTTTGGCCCTTGCTTTAATAGCAATGCTAGGTTCTCTAATTCCTGTTTTAGGGCTTACTATAGCCTTTATTCCTACAGCTTTGATAGCTATTACAAATAGTTGGTTAATGGTAGTTAAATTAATTGTGGTATTAATAATAACCCAACAATTAGAAGGAAACTTAGTACGGCCTATTATTCAAGGAGACCGTCTTAATATTCATCCTTTAATTGTTCTCTTTTTAGTCTTAATATCTGTCTTATTATTTGGAGTATTAGGAGCATTATTTGCAGTTCCAGCTTATGCAGTCATTAGAGTAATAATTAGGCATTCAGTTGATCTCCAAATAGAGTAATTTAGATAAAAGTGATTTGATTATATCCAAAACGAGGTAGAAATCCAATCTCTCCTGTAGAGATGATAATTGCTTGATCAAATAGTTCAACCTCTCCACGGGCACTGATCTCTCCAGTAGGGCTTGGAATATGCCATCTCAAAACCATTATTTCAGTGCCAGGTTCAACTCTTGTCCCTTCTTCTTCAAAGTCTGGTTCAGATAGAAGTTGGTTAGAAGTAGTTATAATGTGAATTCTATCTCCATATTCTTGTACTAGTTGAATACGTTGTAAAGTTAAATTAGCCAAGCCAGCAAGACTTGGAGAGTCATTTGCAATATTACGAAGGGCTTGTTTTACTTGTAATTCATTTATTGCTAATCTCCCTAAGCTGATTATAGTATAAATTTGTACTATATCACAAGGATGATTCAATAGATCAAGAAGATAGGGGATAGCTCTTTGTCCTAATGCCTCCCACATAAAGGTACCTAAATAAAAAATCCCATATTCCATTAAAGGATTTATCATGTTGCAATATTGATCACCTCTGCGTTGCCAGCTCTCTTTTAATTCAGTAGGATCTGGAATATCAGGAGGAATTAATAATTCAGAATAAGCATAAATAAGAGATGGATCTTCAATCTGATTGGCTTGGGCCAATGTTCCAACTGATCTATTAAACTCTCTAGCTAGACACCAGAGTGTATCTTCTGGAAGTACTACATAATAGGGGCCTCCTCCGGCTGTAGGAAGTTCTAATTCTGGTTCAGGAATAATTAGTGGTAAGCCAGGGAAAATCAAATCGGGATTGCAAATAACATTAGCTTCTAATATATCATCTACCGTAGTGTTGAATCGTCTCGCAATCCTAAATAAGGTATCTTTAGGTTGGACATAATATAACATTCTAATCACCTTTCTATAGTTTTTATTATTTTATTCATCAAGTTATAGAAAGGTGATATGAAATTAAATTGCTTAGTTTGCTGTATATCTAAAAAATATGATATAATGATAAAAATATTTTATAGAAATTTAAAAATACAAAGGAGGCTAAAATAATTTTAAAAATAACCACTCCAGCTGTTTTATTTTCTACTGTTTCCTTATTAATGTCTGCTTATGCTGCCAGATTCTCAGCTATTGCTAAACTAATTAGAGATTTATCTTTGGAAATAAGAAGTGATAATCTAGCCCAAGAAGAATATCATAGAAAGCAGATATCTGTATTGTTTAAGCGGGTTGCTTATATTAAGTATTTGCATTTTTTTGGAGTTTTATCTCTGTTCTGTTCAACGTCAGCTATGTTTTTATTACTATTTAAAGAATTTATGATAGCTAATACAATCTTTATATCTGGTATTATATTTTTCTTAATTTCTCTTATAATAGCAGTAATTGAAATTTATTATTCTACAAGAGCTTTAGATATAAAATCAAAGATATGAGGTGATAAAAATGAAATTCACATTAACTACTCCTGCTCTTATTTTTTCTACTATTTCTCTGTTACTATTGGCTTATACAAATAGATTTTCAGTTTTAGCTAGTTTAATTCGTAATCTACATGATGAGGCTAAACAGAAAGGAAAGAAAGATGACATTATAGCTTCTCAGTTAATCAATTTAAAAAAGAGAGTTAAGATTATTAGAAATATGCAGTTTCTAGCTATTTTAGCTCTATTTTTCTGTGTCCTTTCTATGTTCTTCTTATTTTTTAATTATAAGACAGCAGGAGAAGTCTTTTTTGCCATTGGACTTGGTTCGCTGATGATATCTCTACTTCTGTCAGCAATTGAAATAAATATTTCAGTGAATGCTTTAAATATTCAATTAAGTGAAAGTATAGAAAATAAGTCTTTAGGTGATGATGACAATCAAAAATGAATTGGAATTAAGAAGGGGTAAAAAGGAAATGGAATTAACTAACCAAGTGATTACTTTTGCTAAAGACCAAGGAGTAGATTTAGTAGGAATAGTTGATGTAAAGGAGATTGATTTTCCTAAAGATCATCGACCAAGCGATTATTTACCAGAAGCTAAAAGTGCTATTTCAATTGGTTATCGATTAAATAAAGGTAGTGTCTTAAACCTACCTAAAGCTAGAAATGGTTATATGTTAGAGTTCAATACCGCTAATGAGCAGTTGAATCTAATTAATCACCAAGTAAGTAGGTTTCTAGAAGAAAAGGGCTATTTAACTTTTGGAGTACCAGGCACAGCTAGTATTGGTGATGGAAAAAGATTAAAAGCTGACTTATCTCATAAACATCTTGCTGTAGCAGCTGGCTTAGGTAAATTTGGAATTAATAATTTAGTTTTGACTCCAGAGTTTGGCCCAAGAGTACGGTTTAGTACAATTATCACTACTGCTAAACTAGAAGCAACTGTTTCAGAAGCAGAAAAGTTATGTACTGATTGTCAATTATGTGTTGAAATCTGTCCTGCCAATGCGCTAGATGATTGGAAAGATAATTATTCACCTCAAGAAGGATGGAGAATAAATAAAGAAGCCTGTTATCATCAGATATTTGTTAAATTAGGTGGT
This sequence comes from Halanaerocella petrolearia, assembly GCF_054657875.1. Classification (NCBI taxonomy): domain Bacteria; kingdom Bacillati; phylum Bacillota; class Clostridia; order Halanaerobiales; family Halobacteroidaceae; genus Halanaerocella; species Halanaerocella petrolearia. The sequence goes on along the minus strand of NZ_BAAHXW010000001.1, from coordinate 244,180 downwards.
AAGAGATGTGGGTTATGTATTAAAGCTTGTCCTTTTACTAAAAATAATTAGCCTAGTAAAGCAAGTGAAAAAAGATTATTATTATCTAATAATCTCTTGTAGTTTATTTATAAATTTATTTTCTTTTTCTTCATTTAAGCAGATTATTAACAGTCCTTGGATGTGATTATTATTTATCTCTTCAATCCAATCTGTTATTTTTTGAGGCTTAGAAGTATAATAGGCTATAATTCTAGTCTGTCCTGAAGAAAGATATTCTTTGAACTGGTTTTGAAAACTTTCTTTTGTTTCGGTTTCATCTAGCTTACTGATTATCATATCCTTTTCATTACTAAGTTTACATTTAACTTGTGTCCACTGATTCTCTTCTTCGACTTCTAATTGATAACTTCTAATTAACTTTTTATCAACTAAATTAGATACTAAATCTTTAATAGCCACTAGGATTCCTCCTTAATAGTCTGTTATTATAATATATAATCTAAAATATTAGATTATTACTTTTTTAAGTATATAGAGTGAGGAAAGGAGAATAAAATGATTAAAAATCAAATTAAAGAAACCATATCATCACAGCCTGGAACTTATATTCTGCTTTTAAAAGCAACAAAAGAAGAGAAGGTTCAAGTTGGTAGTTTTGGCCCTTTAGATATGAAAAAAGGATATTATGTCTATGTCGGTAGTGCATTAGGGCCTGGGGGAGTTCAGTCTAGAGTCAATCGCCATGCTAAAAAAGATAAGAAATTACACTGGCATATTGATTATTTAAGAGCAACTACAGATTTATTAGAAGTCTGGTATACATATAGCCAGAATCGTTATGAACATAAGTGGGCTAAAGTTTTACAATCACTACCGAAAGTATCCATTCCCTTACCTGGTTTTGGAGCCAGTGATTGTAACTGCAGAGCTCATCTATTCTTCTTTAGAGGGAAACCTTCTCTTGACGATTTTTACAATCAATTAGACCAGATAGAAGAAGTAAAAAAATTAGAATTTTAATTGGCTCCTAGTAGGAGCCTTTTTTATTTAAGGTAGTACTTTTATTTTAAAGCTTAAATTGGTATAATAAAATATTGGAACAAGATTATAGTAAGTGAGGTAATAAATATGGGTACAAAAGTTACTATTTTAGATGGTTATTTAGATGAGCCTTCTTGTTTAGGAGTGCCGCCATATATTGCACCACATGTTAGATATACCTATGGAGCACTTAAAGAAACCGGATTAAAGAAAGAAGAGATTGATTATTTAACAATAGATCAATTTAGAGATAAAAAAGATAAGGTAACTGAATTAAAAGATAGAGAGTTAGTAATTATTATTGCTGGTACTACTGTACCAGGAAAGTATTTAGGTGGGAAACCTATTTCAGTTACTGAAATTGAGGATCTAGCTCACCAATTATCCAATCCAGAGGTAATTGTTAGCGGGCCAATAATTAACTGTGATTTAGAAGTTGATTATATTGATGAGCTAGCTTACGAAATGCCAGGTTTACTAGCTTATAAAAAGTTAACAAGTTCTGACCCACTAGAAGACTCCAAACCTGCCCAACTAATAGATAAATGGGCCAACTTAGGAGCAGAAATAACAGAACTACATCCTAATTTTCCTGAGCTAGTCTGTGAAATAGAGACTTTTCGCGGTTGTCCAAGAAGTAATAACTGTTCTTTCTGTAGTGAGGGATTTAAAAATCTAACTTATCATCGTAGTGTAGAAGGAATAATTGAAGAAATAGCATCTTTATACAAGCAAGGAAATAGATACTTTAGGCTAGGCGCTCAAACTGATCTATTACTCTTCCAAGCTGAGAAGAGAGATAATAGGTTGATCCCTAATCCTGAAGCTATGGAAGAGCTTTATAGTGGTATTAGAGAAGTAGCACCAGATTTAAAAGTCTTACATATGGATAATATTAATCCAGCTACTATTGTTGACTATCCAGATAGAGCTAAGAGAATATTAAAGACTATTGCTAATTATAACACAGCAGGAGATATAGCAGCATTTGGCTTAGAGTCAGCCGACCCAGAAGTCTTAAGAGCAAATAAGATTGGAACAACTGCTGATAAGACTTTTAAAGCAATTAAGATAGTTAATCAGATAGCAGGTTTTAGAGAAGAGGGAGTTCCTAAATTACTGCCAGGGATTAATCTGCTACATGGTCTAAAAGGTGAGCGAGAAGAGACAATGAAGCTAAACTTTAAGTTTTTAAAAAGGGTCTTAGATGCTGATTTATTATTAAGAAGAATTAATATTCGCCAAGTTAATCCAGTAGGTGAGTATAAGGCAGCTCAATATGATAAGTATCAGTTTAAAGAGTATAAAAAGAAGGTTAATCATGAAATTAATCAACCTATGCTTAAGAAGGTATTTCCTGCTGGTACTCTATTAAAGGAAGTAATTATTGAAGAAGTAAGAGGTAAGACCTCTTTTGGTAGGCAATTAGGTACTTATCCTATTTTAGTTGGTATTCCAGGGCAATATGAACTAGGAGAAAAGTTAGATATCAAGGTAATCGACCATGGATATAGATCTATAACTGGAATTCCTTATCCTTTTAATATTAACCAAGCAAGTATTGATCAGTTAGAGGCTCTTCCAGGTATTGGGAAAAATAGATCTACTAAGCTTTTTATGGCAGGAGAGATTAAAGATCTAAATCATCTAGATCAAATTTTAGATGGCTATGATGTTTCACAGTTAGAGGAGATAGTAACATTTAGTTAATTGATATTAAGTGGCACTTTCGTGCCACGGCTATCCGCTGTCTGCTATGTGTCTTGAGCTAAATCAAGTTCAAAATCATAAGTACATATCAAACCCTTGAAATGCAGCTATTGTAAGAATTTAGTTTTTGCATATAATGTTTTTGAATTAGCTCACAGCACACGACACAAGCCTGATGACTATGTCACTGAAAGTGCGACTTTATATAAATATTGATTCACTTTAAAAAGTTAATCATTAACAGGGGTGATAAAGATGGCTATTGCTGAGGTAACAGTAGTTCCAATTGGAACAGAAGATACAAGTCTAAGTGAATATGTAGCTGGTTGTCAAGATGTATTGGCTAAGGAAGAAAGGATTGAATATCAATTAACACCTATGGGGACAATTATTGAAGGGAAACTAGATGATATTCTAGTAGCAATTAGAAAGATACATGAGGTTCCTTTTGTTAATGGAGCTGAGAGAGTGACAACTAATATTAAGATTGATGATAGGAGAGATAAAGAGGCTAGTACAGAGCAGAAACTTAAGTCAGTGGAGAGTAAAATAAGTAATAATGAATAAAAATAGGTTATTTTAATTAAATTGTAAATTGTTAACTGGCAATTTATATAAGATCGGAGGTTTAATGATGAAAGAAGTCTATCTAGATAACGCTGCAACTACTAAAGTAACTCCAGAAGTAGCCAAGAGAGTAAAACAGGTTATGACAGAAGAGTATGGTAACCCTTCTTCATTACATAATAAAGGTCTTGCAGCAGAGAAAGTAATTAAAGAGGCTAGAGAAGAGTTGGCCCAGAAACTGCAGGCTGAGTCTAAAGAAATATTTTTTACTTCTGGAGGAACTGAAGCCAATAACTTAGCAATTAAAGGTGCACTTAAGACACTAAATAATAAAGGAAATCGAATAATTACCTCCTCTATAGAACATCCATCTGTTCTTAGTGTCTTTACAGAGTTAGAAAAAGAAGGTTGGGATGTTAAATACCTAGAGGTAGATCAGAGGGGGATTATCAATCTAGATCAGTTAGAAAAACTAGTAAATGATGATACAGTTTTGGTTAGTACTATGGCTGTTAATAATGAACTAGGTACTATCCAACCTCTTGAGAAGATAAGTAACATCCTTAATCCCTATGATAATCTTTATTGGCATGTTGATGGAATTCAAGCTTTAGGTAAAGTTGATATCTATCCTGATAAATTAGGAATCAACCTCTACTCTATGAGTGCTCATAAAGTACACGGGCCAATGGGCGTAGGTGCCTTATATGTCAGCTCCAATACTAGATTAAAGTCTCTACTACTGGGTAGTTCGCAAGAAGAGGGGTTACGACCAGGAACTGAAAATGTACCTGGAATTGCTGGTTTTGGTGAAGCTATTAAGTTCTTACCTAGTACAGAGGAGATCAATCAAATGCTTAAGCTTAAGAAATATCTAGTGAATAGAGTCTTAACAGAACTAGATGGTGTCTTTTTGAATGGGCCAGAAGTAAAAGAAGGAGCTCCTCATATAGTCAATATGTCTGTTGCTGGATTAAAAGGAGAAGTGTTAGTACATAGTCTAGAAGAAGAAGGAATTTATCTATCGACAGGTGCTGCCTGTTCTTCACGTCAAGCTGATTCTCATGTTTTAAAGGCACTAGGAGTTGGCCCGGATTTAATAACAGGTGCCTTGCGATTTAGTCTTAGTGCAGAGACAACTAAAGAAGAAATAGACTATACAATAGATATATTAAATGATAAAGTAGCTATGTTAAGAAAATATATGTAGTGATGTGCTATGAGTTGTGAGTCATGAGCCTTGAGCTAAAATCAAATAATAAATTAAATTATAAATGAAGATTAACTCAGACTCAAACTTAAATTCAATCTTGAACTAAAATTAACTGTACACTGTAAATTGTAAACTGTACACTATAAAAATAGAGGTGATAATAATGGAGAAACTATATTTAATCAGATACGGTGAGATAGGAACTAAAGGAAAGAACCGCCATGTTTTTGAAGATAAACTAGTTAGTAATATTAGACAAGCCCTGACAGCTATTGATAAAACAGCAGAGGTTAATGTTTATAAGACTTCAGGACGTATCTTTGCAGCAACTGATTTAGCAGAAGATAGAGTAATTGATAGACTGCAAAAAGTCTGTGGTATAGTAGGCATCTGTCCCACTAGAAGAGTTGCTCTTGATGTAGATCAAGTCAAGAAGGCTAGTTTAGCAGCTGTAAAAGAAGCTTTACCAGCTGAAGAGAGAACTGTTAATTTTAAGGTAAGTGCTAGCAGGGCCAATAAAGGCTTTGAACTAGATAGTATGGAACTAAATAGAGAGATGGGAGCATATGTATTACAAAATACCCCTGATGGAAGACTAAATGTTGACTTATATAACCCTGAAATTGAGTTAAATATTGAAGTGCGTTATAATCACGTCTATATCTATACTCAGGATCTACCTGGAGTAGGTGGTTTACCTGTAGGAACTACAGGTAGATTAGGAGTCTTACTATCAGGTGGAATTGATAGTCCAGTAGCTAATTGGATGGCTATGAAACGAGGAGTAGAGACTACTCCAATCTATTTTCATAGTTTCCCTTTTACTAGTGATCGAGCTAAGGAAAAGGTAGTTGATCTAACAAAGGTGTTGGCCCAGTATCAAGGTAAGATGGATCTACATGTTGTTCATTTTACTGAGATTCAAAAACAGATTAACGAAAAATGTCCTGCTGATTTAACTACAGTTATTATGCGCCGGAAAATGATAGAGATTGCTGAGAAGATTACAGAACAGAAAGGCGGTAAAGGATTAGTGACTGGTGAAAGTATGGGCCAAGTAGCTAGCCAGACATTAAGTTCTATGCATGTAACAAATATAGCAGCAACCATGCCTATCTTTAGACCATTGATTGGCTTAGATAAGATAGAGATAGAGGCAAAAGCTAAAGAAATTGGAACCTATGAGACTTCTATTCAGCCTTATGAAGACTGTTGTACTGTTTTTGTTCCTGAGACTCCTGAGACTCATCCGACTTTAGAACAGATAAGAGAAGGAGAAGAGGAATTAGAAGTTGATAAGTTGATTGAAGAGGCTGTAAAAGAAGTAGAAATCATAAAGATTGAAGATTAAATTAGTGTGGGGGATTTCCCCCACACTATCAGTCATTAACAGTCATCAATTGGTTGCTCAATAGGACATGGACCACAGGCAAATTCAAGTACTCCTCTTATCTCCCAAATCTCATCTCCATCTTTTCTACAAAACTCACTACAGGTAGTCTCTACAAAATCAACTATTATATCATTAGCTCCAATAACACGAAGATTTTCACAACTAGCCTCACTATCTAAACAGACTGGTGTAAATTCATCAACACATATGATAGTCGAAGTACATACAGGAGCTTGAGATCCTGTTTCAGGAGCAGAGTCACTTGCTACACATAAACCACCTATTAGCTTAATACAGCCCTCAATAAATACTTCAGTTACACCTACACCTGTAAACTCTGTATCAATAGCACATTCCTGTGAAAAGCATTCAAAACATCCTTCTTCTTCTAAGAAGTAGGCAGCAACATCAAAGTTTTCTGCAATGAATTCTTCTTGTTCTGCTAAAGTGTCACCTGGAATAGAGAAACCAGCAGGAACAACTAGAGTAAAGCAGAATTCAATATCTTCAGGAGGAATACAAGCCTCTATTGGGCCAATATCTGGGCAACCCTCTGGACAGCCAACACATTCTTCTGGACAGACAACTTCTTGTTGGATTTCATTTTCAGCCATTTTGGCACCTCCTCTATCTTTAGTTTCTTTTAACTCATCTTCAGTGGAAGAATAAGATCTTATTTCCATAGGACCTATTGTAGTTATTTTAACTTTATCAACCATTTATCTCACCTCCTTATCGGATAGGGGGTAAAGGTTTAGTATATATTATTCATTAGCGGATTAATTTGGGATATTTGTAATTAAAAAGTTTTTATAACCTATCCCACTTTCTAATGAGTCACTACATAATATGGGTTAATATGTAAATATGTGAAAAGATAGTTAAAGTAGTCTTTTGTAAATTAGTAAGTTGACATAATTATTAAGATATGTTATTATTATTTTAAATTGAATATTTAGGTTCTTATCCAGAGTGGCAGAGGGACTGGCCCGCTGAAGCCCGGCAACCTCCTAATTAAGGAAGGTGCCAATTCCTGCAATACCAGTCAGGTATTGAAAGATAAGAAGAGTAAAAAATCTCTTCTTACTAGAAGAGATTTTTTTATTTTATATTATTAAAGTAAAGAATAAATAATAGTGAATAGAATATTGTTAATTATAATAAAGGGAGGAACTAAAATGAGTAGTCGAGAAAAAGAGTATGGTTTTGAAACTAAAGCTTTACATGGAGGATATAATCCTGAGGAAAATAATAGAGGTTCTAGAGCAGTACCTATCTATCAGACAACTTCTTATGTTTTTGATGATGCAGACCATGCAGCTAGTCTATTTGCACTAGAAGAAAAGGGAGATATCTATACTAGAATTGGTAACCCTACGAATGAAGCCTTAGAGAAGAGAGTAGCAGAATTAGAAGGTGCAGAGGCAGGGTTAGCAACTTCTTCTGGTATGGCAGCTATTAACTTAACTGCTCTTACATTAGCAGAAAGTGGCGGCAAGATTGTTTCTTCAAAGTATGTTTATGGAGGAACTTATCATCTTTTCTCTGAGACATTACCTAAATATGGTATTGAAACAACTTTTGTAGACCCTCATAATTTAGATAACTGGGAAGAAGCTATTGATGAGGAGACAAAGTTCTTATATTTAGAGTCACCTGGTAATCCTACTTTAGATATAGTTGATATTGAAGCTGTGGCAGAGTTGGCCCATAAGTATGATTTGAAGTTAGTTATGGATAATACATTTAATACTCCTTATCTATGTCAACCACTTGAATTAGGAGTAGATATTATTGTTCATTCTACAACTAAGTATATAGGAGGCCATGGAACTTCTATTGGAGGTATTATTCTTGGTCCAGAAGAATTCCTTTTAAAGGCTAGAACCGAAGGTTATCGTGATACAGGACCAGCTTTAAGTCCTTTCAATGCTTGGACTTTCATTCAAGGTCTAGAAACATTGTCTCTACGAATGGAAAAACATTCTCAGAATGCACTTAAAGTAGCTAAGTGGTTAGAAGATCATTCTGAAGTAGAGTGGGTCAGATATCCAGGTTTAGAAAGTCATCCTCAGCATGAATTAGCTAAAAAACAACAAAGGCACTTTGGTGGTATGCTCTGTTTTGGCATTAAAGGTGGGTTTAAAGCAGGTAAGAGGTTAATTAACAATGTAGAGTTATGTTCCTTGTTAGCAAATGTAGGAGATACAAGAAGTTTAATTATCCATCCTGCTTCTACTACTCACGAGCAACTTTCTAAAGAAGAACAAGAAGAAGCTGGAATTACAGATAATTTAATCAGATTATCAGTAGGAATTGAAGATGTTAATGATATTATCGCCGATTTAGAGAAAGCTTTCAACCAAGTAAAATAACAGAAAAGACCCCAATATTGGGGTCTTTTTTTAAGTACTTTAATAATCAGAACCTAGTAACAAGAGAATTAAAATTAAAAAGACAATAAATGCCATATTATCATAGCCATAATTATAATCCATAAATATTCTCCTTTCTTAAACTAACTACTACATGATATGATATTGAGTTGAAATTGTGATAAGGAGAAACTATAATGAAACAAAAAGTCAAACTATTAGGATTTACTTTAGTAATTATTTTGAAATAATTATTATTTTAGTCTCATTATTTAAAAATATTGGAGGCAGAGAATGAATAATCTAAAGTTAATTTTAATAATAACGCTTATTGTAGTTACAACTTTTGGTGTACAAGCTAAAGATATATTAATAGTAGCTCCACATCCTGATGACGAGATTATAGGAACAGGTGGTACTATTTCTCAACATTTACAGCAGGGTGATCAGGTAAAAGTAATCTTTATGACTAGTGGTGAAGGTTACTACTGGGCTAGAAAATTATTTTCTAAAAAGATAGTTACTAATTTAGAAGAGCTAATTGAATTTGCTACTATAAGAAGACAAGAATCTATTACTGCTTTAACTAAATTAGGATTAGATAGAAAGCAGATTAAATTTCTTAAATTTCCTGATGGCTACCTTAAAGAGATCTTTTTAAATGGTAATTTTTATTCGTTGACTAGACAAGAATTGGTTACTGATTTAGAAAGAGAGATTATTAATTATAAGCCAGATATAATTTATACTTCTCATCTCAATGATCAACATCCTGACCATTGGGTAACTGCTTTAATAACTAAACTGATTTTAGCTAAAGATAATCTTTCAATCCCACACTATCATTATTTAGTGCATTGGAATGATTATCCTCAACCTCGAGGGTATAATCCAGACTCTTCTTTACAGCCTCCTACTGAATTAATAAGCAACCTTACTTGGAATTATCATCATCTATCATCACAAGCAGTTAAAAAGAAATATAGATCTATAAAAAGCTTTAAAACACAATTTTTAATTCAAGATTACTTACATAGTTTTATTAGACAAAATGAACTATTTGCTACTTTTGAACCTATTAATCTTCCTCAGTTAGTTTCTTTAAAACATTTTAAAGAAATCATCTTGAAAACAGAAAAGACAATAAGTAAGGATAATACTAATAGTTGGCTACAAAAAGGAGATATTATTAATCTGGCCGCTTATAATACTATTAAGAATTTATACTTATCTATTAAATTTAAATCTAAACCAGCTGATAAAGTTAAAGTTTATTTAATCAATCCAAAAAGCAAACAAATACTTAATAAATTCACTTATTTTGCAAATAAAAAGAATGAGATATGGGGCAGGATAAATAATCGTTTATATTTAAAGATAAATAAGGAAGGATTAACTAAAGAACAGATTATTGGAGTTATTTCTTATGAAGGGAATTCAGAATTAGATATAATAGGTTGGTATTCTCTAATAATTAATTAGAAAGGATGATAAAGATGCATCCCTTAAAATTCAAAGCTGTTTATCAAGAAAAAATATGGGGCGGTGATACTTTATCTACAGAATTTAATCGAAATTTACCTAATGACTCTATAGGTGAGAGTTGGGAAGTAGCAGCCCATGAAAATGGTAGCAGTAAGATTGCTAATGGTGAATTTGCAGGCCAAGAGTTGATGGATATTATTAAGGAACAAGGGGCCAAAATTCTAGGAAGTAAAGCCCAAGAAGAAGATTATGAAAAGTTTCCACTGTTAATTAAGTTACTTGATGCTAATGATAAACTATCTGTTCAAGTTCATCCAGATGATGAATATGCAACAGAGTATGAAGATGGAGAATTAGGTAAGACAGAGATGTGGTATGTAATTGATGCTAAAGAAGATGCTAAATTAGTCTATGGAGTCAAACCAGAAGTAACGAAAGAAGAATTTGCTACCGCAATTGAAGAAGGAAGACTACAAGATGATTTAGTTGAAGTTAATGTAGAAACTGGAGATGTATTATATATTCCTACTGGTACTGTACATGCTATTGAAGAAGGTATCTTACTAGCTGAGATTCAACAGAATTCTGATACTACTTATCGAGTCTATGATTGGAATAGAATAGGGAAGGATGGAACCCCAAGAGAGTTACATATTGAATCTGCTTTAGATGTAATTGATTTTGGTACTACACCTCCAGATAAAGTAAAGGGCTTAGAGATTGAAGAAGAAGGAAATTTAAGAAAAATTTTAGTGGCATGTCCTTACTTTATTACAGAAACTATAGATATTACTGATAGTTATCAAGCCAGTGCCCAAGGAGAGAGATTTTATGTCTTTATGAACTTAGAAGGAAGAGCTCGCTTAGTATATGAAGATGGAGAAGTAGATTTAACTGCAGGAGAGACAGTTTTAATCCCAGCTAGTTTAGGAGAGTATGAAATCAGAGGAGACTGTAAAGTGATTAAGTCTTATATTCAAGATTTAACAGAATTTAAAACTAAATTAAAAGAAGAAGGCTATTCTACAACAGAAATCGAACAGATTGCAGGGCTATAAATAAACTATTGCCTCCTCATTAGTTGAGGAGGTTTAATTATGATTAAACATTAATTGAGGTGATTAGATGAGTAGACATAAACCAAAATTTGTATCAGCATTGATAGTAATTGGGATTAGTATCTTTATGTTAAGTTTTGGAATTTTAAAGTTAGAAACAGCCCCCCACATTCCATTATTATTAAGTATTGGAGTGGTTATTTTATTTGCCTTTAAGTTAGGTTATTCCTGGTCAGATATAGAAGATTTTATTATAGAAGGAATTAATATTGGATTAGGTTCTATCTTAATTTTAATGATTATTGGTACTGTAATTGGAACATGGATTTTAAGTGGATCAGTGCAGACAATGATCTATTATGGTTTACAACTTTTAACGCCTAGAACTTTTTTAGTAGTTACTGTCTTAGTCTGTGGACTTGTTTCTTTAGCAACAGGAAGTTCTTGGACTACTATTGGTACTATTGGAGTAGCTTTAATTGGTATTGCTGAAGGTCTAGATATTCCATTACCTATTGCTACTGGTGCTATTGTATCTGGATCTTTTTTTGGAGATAAAATGTCTCCGTTATCTGATACGACGAATTTGGCCCCAGCAGTATCAGGAAGTAAATTGTTTGAACATATTAAACACATGGCTTTTACTGTAACCCCTAGTTTAATTATTTCTTTGGGTTTATACGCATTAATTGGATTACAGTATACAGGCCAGCAACTAAATGTAGAAAAGATTAATTTAATCTTAAATAACTTACAACAAGAATTTTATCTAGGGCCAACTCTATTGTTACCACCTTTAATAGTCATTATTTTAGCATTAAAGAAGAAACCTGCTTTGCCGACTTTACTATTTAGTGCTTTATTAGGTGGTATTTTTGGTATGGTTTTTCAAGGAGCTAACTTACAAGATATAATTAGCACTATGCATTATGGATACCAAAGCGATACAGGTATAGAACTTGTTGATCAGTTATTGACTAGAGGTGGCTTACAGAATATGCTCTGGTCTGTATCATTAGTAATTATTGCTTTAGGGTTTGGAGGCTTATTAGAAAAGATTAGAGTATTGGAAGTAGTTTTAAATAAGTTATCAGCCATAACTAAAAGTCGTGGTGGGTTAGTATTAACTACTGTGTTTACTTGTCTGGGAGTTAATATTTTATTAGCTGATCAATATCTATCAATTATGTTACCAGGTAAAATGTATGCTGAATCTTATCGCAAACTAAATTTACATCCTAAAAATTTATCTCGGGCTTTAGAGGATTCAGGTACTTTGTTTAATCCTTTAGTTCCTTGGGGGCTAAGTGGTTCTTTTATCTTTAGTACTTTAGGAGTGTCAGCTTTTTCTTATTTACCATATACTTTCTTATGTTTAATCACACCTTTAGTATCTATCTTTTATGCTTATACTGGTTTGACAATGGAAGAGTTAGATTAAGGTTTAAGTCGTTCAATATCTTGAGAAGTAATGCCATTAGTCATAATTAAGAATGTTAAGTAGACTATACTACTTAAAAAGATAGAACTAAATAGACTGATTAAATTACTCTGTGACATATAGTAAGCCAGCTTATAAGCTTGGGGTAAAATTAAATAAACAAGACTACCTGCTAATAACGGTTTAATGAAGATATGGATTAGTGGTAACTGCAAAGGTAGTTTGCGATTAATAGATAGCCAATTTAAAAGAGCAATGATTAAATATCTAACTCCAATAGCTAAACTGATAACAAAGAAGAGCCATTTTTGAGGTAGATAAACAACACTGTGAATCATTGCTAACTCAATAACTAAACCAATAATTGAATTTCTGACTACTAGATTAGGGTTGCCTAAACCTTGTAATATACCAGCAAAGATCTGTGATAGATATAGAAAGACAGCACAGGTGGCTAAAATTTTAAGCGGTTTACCAGCTTCGGGGTAACTAAAGATCAAAGCACAGATTTTTTCAGGTACCAGATATAAAACTAAAGCTGCTAGAACTCCTAGATAAAAGGTTAAGCGAATTGCTTCGTTGGCCCTTTTTCTAGCAGCTTGTTGATTATTTTGGGCTACAGACTCTGAGATAGCAGGTACTAGATTAGAATTAAGAGCTACTGTCATAACAGTAGGTAGGTAAATCAATTGCTGTACCATACCTGATAGCTGTCCATAAAAGGAAGTAGCTGCTGACATACTATAGCCTGCTTTTTCTAGATTGCCTGGAATAGTAATAGCTTCAACGCTATACATTAAAGAAGCTATAATTCGACCAAAAGTGATTGGAATCCCAAATTTAATTAACTCTTTACCTAATTGAAGGCTGGATTTAGGCTGTTTTGCTTGTTTATATTTTCTTATCTGTGGTAGATAATAAATAAATATAATTACTAAAGTTAGAAATCCGATGGCCTCTCCAAAAGATACTCCTATTGCAGGAGCTATAGTTTGAAACTTAAGTGATTTATCTATTAATTTTACTATTAATAATAAAGTAATAATTAACCGGGTAATCTGTTCAATTATTTGTGAACAAGCAGTAGGAGTCATTATCCTTAATCCCTGAAAAAAGCCTCGTAGTATAGAAGCTAAACTAGTAAAAAATAGCGCAGGTCCGATAGATAATAGAATATAATAAGTCCTAGGATCATCTAGTATTTTTTCTGCTATTAATCTAGCTTCTTTAATAAAGATAAAAGTAGCAATTATACTAGTAGCTAATACAATAGTAAAGGATATCTTTAATATCTTTAACGCGGTATGATAGTTATTATTACTTGTTTCGCGAGATACAAATTTAGAAACTGCTATCGGTAACCCTAAGGTAATAAAGATAGAAGTTGTTACAAAAATAGGGAATACCCGCTGAAAAAGACCTAAACCTTCATCACCAATAATTCTAACTAAGATAATTCTTAACCCAAAACCCAAGACTCTATTAAAGAGTCCAGCTACCATAAGGATAAAAGCACCTTTGATTAGTGAATGTTTTTTAATTTTTCTCACTCCTTAAAACTGGTCTATAATATATATATAGTTCTTTCTTGGGTTAAATTAATAAACTAAGCAGGAAACACTTAAATTTTATGCAATAAGTATATCGTATAGTATATAAATTATAGAAAGGGGAATATAATTGAAAAAACTTATATTTGTTTTAACGTTAATTTTTATTTTCAATTCTTCTATTATATTAGCAGCTGGAGGCGAGTTAACACCAGAGAATAAAATTAAGTCAGACTCTTTTTTCTACTTTTTAGATAGAGCTGGAGAAGGGTTTCATTTATTCTTTAAAAGTGGGGCTGAAAAAGCAAAATTGAAGTTCTCATATTCTTACGAACGATTAATTGAAGCAGGAGAGATGTTAGAACAGAATAAGACTAAAGAAGCTAGTGAGTTGTTTAAAGAATCTGTTAATAACTTTTCAGAGGGAATTAATATTGCAACTAAAGATACTGTAAATAGTGAAGAATTACAAGAAGTAAAAAAAGAAGTTGAACAAGCTATTAGTAACTTTAAGAAAGAAATGTTAAAAAGTAAACTTAATTTTGATAAATTAACTAATCAATTAAAGAGTATATTCAATTAGTTTATTAGCCACCCTTAATTGGGTGGTTTTTATTTTATATAAATCACAAGAGAAGTCAGTAGAAAATATAATATTGTATCAATTGAGTTGGTTAAATAGAAGGAGGAGGGATTTGTGACTGAAGAAGAGATAAGAAACCTAATAAAGGTAGCTAAGAATCTTAAGAGAAAGAAGAAGAAAAGACAAATTACTAACTTTGAAAAGGAAGAATTAAAAGAAATTTATAAGTTGCTTATAGTTGATAGTAAACAAGAATAAAGACGGAGCTTTTTAAGCTCCGTCTTTATTCTTCTATTCTTTAGGCTTAAAAGTTACACACTGTGTTTCGTAAGAGTTGGAGGAAGGGGCAGGTTGGTTAAAACTTCCAGCTTCCATATCAGAACTATAGTCTATATTACTTACTTGAATATCATTAGCTGTACATACGTTGCCTTGGCCCCAATAATGACAGTTCTTAACGTTACAACCTATTTCACTCATTCTTTCACCTCCAGATTAATATTGTTCAACTTTATTTTTTATCGTTCCTTTTTAAAATATACATTTTTAAAATATTTACAATAATTGACCTGAAATATCTCAGGAAAATAGAAAAAATAATTAACTATTTACATTACATCAGTATAATGGTATTATTTACTATAGACAAAACGCAATAAAATGTATATTTTATTGCGTTTTGTGAAAATATATAAAAGGAGGAAATTAAATGCCAAATCTAAGTTTTAAACAAATGTTAAAGTCTTTTAAGAAAAACTTAATCGCTGAAAAAGGATATTCAGAACTTACTATCAAAAATTATAAGAATGATTTACAAATATTTAAAAACTATTTAAAGCAAGAATGGGAATTAGAAATTGATAGTTTAGACAGCTTAAAAGAAATTGATAGAATCCAGTTTTATATAACTGAATTTCTTTCTGATAATATATTAATTAATGAGAATTCTGCTCAAAGAAGAAATCGACTTCTTTTTGCACTTAGAAGTTTTTTTAGATTCTTGGTAAAAAAAGGGTTGATTAATAATGATCCTACAGAACAGATTGATACTACTAAGACTAAGATAAAAGTTAGTCCAATTTATATCAAAGAGAAAGACTTTAATAAATTCTTAAAAACCGTTGAAAGTGATTCCTTTACTAATAGCTTAAGAAATGAAGCTATTCTTAAAATTCTTACTTTTGCAGGTCTTCGAGTATCAGAATTGATTAACTTAAAATGGAAGGATATTGATTTTGATGAAAAAATCATCACTGTAACAGGTAAAGGTAAAAAAGAACGATTGGTTCCTTTACTAGACCAAGTAATTGAGACTCTAGAAAGATATAAGTTAAAAAGAGATAATATAATTCCTAAGAAAAATGAAGATGAAAACATTGTATTTTTATCTCAAAATCGGACAAAGTTTAATCCATCTAGTGTCTGGCGATTAGTTAAAAAATATGCCAAAAAATCTCAAATTAATGATTGGGAAGAGATTAGTCCCCATAAATTAAGACATACTTTTGCTTCGCTTACTTACAAAAAGACCAAAGATATAAGAATTGTACAACAACTTTTAGGCCATTCTAATATATCTACTACTCAAATTTATACTCATGTAGATCATGAAGAAATGAAGAAAGCCGTAAATAAATTTGGTGAATTAATAGAATAAAGTTTAGATATGAAAGGAGAGATTTATTATTCCTTGTACAGAAGTCATTAGAAAAGCAGTAGAAAATGAAATAAAAGAAAATCCAGAATTATCTAGAAGGTATCTATCAGCTTATGAAGCAGCTGCAAATAATCAATTAATTATTAACAAAGATAAACCTAGTGAAATTAGTTACCGAAAATTATTCCTACAATGTTATAAGAAAAAGTTTGATAAATTAACTGCAGGTGCTATTATTATTATGTTCCATTCTTTAGTTATAAACTCCAAGGCTGAATTTATCGGTATTGAACTTGGCAAGGAACCCTCTGGAGATAAATATGAAGAAAAGAATAAAGAAAAATTAAATCAAATACCTAAACCTTTTGCTACAAAAATGTGGTTTGGAAAAGAACAAGAAGATGGAATTATAAAATTAGAAAAAGAACCTAAAAATAAAAACACAATGTTTCATCAACAAAAATCAACACCTATTGAGGTTGGACATGTTCTACCATCAACTTTACTCTTTCACCTAGGACAATCTGGTTCTTTTGCTCGTTGGCCTTATGATTCTAAATGGATATATATTTATACTGTGAATATAGAAACTTACAATAATGAACTCAGAAAGTCAACAATTATTTAAAAAATCCCGGACATTTTTAATGTCCGGGATTTTAACAACTTACAAATCAGAAATCATTTTATTTTCTTCATTATCCTCTTTCTCTTCTTCTTTGTTATCTTCAGCCAGCATTTTTCTTCTTTTATACTCAATATTTAACCTTACTTCTGATTTATGACTACCTAAGAGCAAGATTATATCTGTAGTATCAGTCTTCCATCTAGACTTATAAACTAAATATCCTGAAGCAATAGCTGAATTATTATTTACTGCTCCTTTGTAAAGATCATTTAGCCAAATAGCTTTATCTTTAATTGCAGTTCCATATTTTTTATATAATAACTTCTTTATTTTTTTATAATCTGCAATAGGATTCTTTAAATTATTCTCAGTTATTAAGTATTTAGCTCTAGTCAATTTATCTTTAGTAAACAGATAACCTAAGTAAGTATTATATCCTACTACTTTAGTTTGATAAAGTAGCATCTGTTTATTATTTTCTACCGGAGATCGTTTTTCTTCTGATTTTATAACATCTTCTTTATTCATACCCCAATATGTTTCTCTGAAATCATATTTACTAACACTAGACCCTCTATTAGAGTTTATTGCTCTCTTTAATCTTTGATATGCTTTTACATTTTGGTCAGTATAAAGGTAATGATTATTTTTAATATAATCTAAAGCTGTCTTCTTCTTATCATCGGTAAATTCTGCCTTGGCCCCTCTTTGTAGTAACACTAATATTATTTCTTGATCTTTACTATATTTAGCTGCCCACATTAGAGGTGTCTTACCATGTTTATCCTTGCTATTTACATTTGCTCCTTCTTTAATCAATAAATTTATTATTTCTGGTCTTGTTGCTTTACTAGCTAGCATTAAAGGAGTTTGGCCTTCAAATCCTCTAGCATTAACATCGCTACCAGCCTTAATTAATGATTTTATCATTTTAGGTCTATCCTCTTCTAAGGCAAACATTAAAGCTGTCTTTCCAGTTTTATTAGATCGACTATGTGGACTAGCTCCATTTTTTAATAAGGTTGTAGCTATTTTAGGGTTTTTATTAGTTTTAGCAGCATGCATTAAAGGTGTTCGCCCATCTTTATCTTTTAGATTGATTTTGGCTCCAGCTTTAATTAGTAATCTTATTACTTCTGGATTATTATTAATCATGGCTGCCCACATTAGAGGTGTCTTACCATATTTATCTTTTTGATTAATATTTATATCTTGTTTTATCAGATCTTTAGCTTCTTGAGGAGAATAAAAGCCCCAGTCTATTACTTCAGCTTTTGCAAAATTAGTCGATACTAATACTAATATAATAAACAGTCCAATAATTAGTTTATTTCTTTTCATTGTCTAAATCCTCCTTATTTTTAGTTTTATCTATTTAATATTTCTTGATTTTATAACTTAATCCTTTAGAAAATAAAAGAAACCCTGTACAGGGTTTCTTTTAAATATTCAATCAAAATTTATAGTTAGTAGATATATTTACTTCATTCTTCTTTATTTTGAGATTTATTTTTCTTTTCAACTTGGCATTATATAATTCTGCCGTCTTATAAGCATCAAGACCTTCCCAGAATTTAGTTCCCATTAAAGCTATTGTTCCTAAGAATAATAGTCCAGCATTTTCATCCTCTGCAGCACTTACCATCATAAGGAACTCTCCGGCTTCTAAACCTAGAAATTTGGCTCCTCTACTCCAATCACCAGCATATAAATGACCCAAGCTAGGAAAGAACTGTGCTAAGCTTGATGCTGCCCAAGGACGTTTTTTATTCTTAAGATATTCTATTTCTTTAGCAGCATTCCAGTTAACAGGGAATTCATCATGCCAAGTTTTAGCTTGTACAACATTATTATTTGTTTTAGCAGTGCTATTATTTGTTTCAACTGGTTGATTCCAAAAATCATCTACAGCTAAAGTTGCTGGAGAAACCATAACATTTGCTATAATAACTAACCCTAATATTAACAATATTTTCTTCATAATACTACCTCCTTTGTATACTATTTTGGTGTTTATAAGTAATCTATCATATATTTCTATAAACGATATCTTCTTCCTTCATTTTTTATTAGACTATTTTACTCCTCTAAAGAAATGGCCTGTAGTATAACCTTCTTTCTGCATTTTTTGATTTAAATTACTTAATATATTAGAATTTAAATTAGATTTTTCTATTTTTGATTGATAAGCTTTTATAATGGTTATAACTTCTTCCTTACTTTCAATTGTAAAATCCAAACGATAATTTTGACAATTAGTTTTTGTTATTTTATTTAAGTGTTTAATCAAATAAAGTGGCTGACTATTATAGATAATACTGCGACAGCTATTGGGATCAGTCTTAATTGGAGCTATCATATCTTTACGATCTAAAAGACCATATTTATTATCTCGACAATTAGTTTCACAGCCTCTCGGGCCAACTTCCCCACCACCAGTTACATAACCTACAGGACAATACTCACTGATCATCATTGGTAAGTGACCATAGACAATAACTTCTTTCTCAATTTCGTTATAACGGGCCAACTTCTTAACTTCTTTTAAAGTTAATTCAGGAGATAAAACAACTCCTTTATAGCCTTCTTTCTGCCATAACTTAGTTGTATAATTATTGAATGTATTTAACGAAAAGTCAGCAATTAACTCTTTATTTGTATCTTTAACTAACTCAACTACTCCTAATTGAGGAACTAGATAACCATCAATCTCTGTCTGCTCTAACTTCTCTATCTCTACTTTAATCTGTTTCATCTCTTCTTCTCTAGCTATTCTAGGTAACCTGATAAACAATTCAGTATTATACTTATCAGTCTGAGAAATGATTCCATCTAACTTATCAATATTAACCTTTTTACTATCAAGGTAGATTCTATCTACTTCTAGTGGGGCTATATCTGTAATATAATCAGTTTGTTGGAGATAAACTGTCAATTCATTATCCTCTGTCCCTTTAGCAGTCTGTAATTGAAAAGATTCCTCTGTTAAATCATTGCTCCGAGAAGTAGTTAGAAACTGTTCTTTTCTGATCTGATTTAACTTATCTACAGCATTTCTTCTTAACTCATTTAATTTAGAGATAGGTATAAAGAGATTACTATCTATTTCTAAATCTAAGCCTTCTAACTGATAAGGAGTGTTTCCTAATTTACTCAATTGTTCTCTAAAGTCCTCTTCAGTCAGTGGTTGATTTCTAGCCTCTTCTGGAATGAAATCTACAGTAGAACTCACATAAAATCCATCTTTATCCCTTAGCTTAAACTCCATCTTACTACCTAACCTAGCAGTTAACTGACCATTAATAACTATCTTCTTAATAGTATCTGGTTGATGAAAGCTCTGAGCTAAATTATCTAATAATTCTTGATCTGTAATACGATAAATAGGATCCCCCTTTAAGACTGATCTTTTAACTCTAATAACAACTTGTTTATCATTTAATCTATTAATATTAGATACAACAAAACTTATATTCCTCTCTTCCTCGCGCCAAATTTCAATCTTGTCGCCCTCATTCAATTCTTTATCTAATTTAATCTTACATTCCTCAGTTTGAGGATTATAATCTAGCACCTCTCCAACCTTAAGTCCCCAGTTTTTAGGTCGTTGATAACTTATTAAATCCAGATCTTCTTTTCCTTTATAATAACCTGGGATAAACTCACCTCTATTAAATAATTGGCTCAACTTCTCCTGATCTTGATTACTTACCTGATAATTATCCTGATCTAGGAAATATTCATCAAGATAGTCACGATATACTCTAGTAGTCAAAGCTGCATATTCTGGTCGTTTCATACGTCCTTCTATCTTTAAAGAAGATATTCCTGTTTCAATTAACTCTGGGAGAATCTCTAAAGTATTAATATCCTTAGGACTTAAGAGATGTTGTTGGGCCAACGTTTGATTAATCACCTCTTCTGTCTCTAAGTCTACTAAACTATAAGGCAGACGACAAGGTTGAGCACAGCGACCTCGATTACCACTTCGGCCACCTATTAAGCTACTCATTAAGCATTGGCCTGAATAGCAGACGCATAAAGCTCCATGAATAAAAGTTTCTACTTCTAAATCGGTTCCAATAATTATCTCTTTTATCTCTGATAATGATAATTCTCTAGCTAATACTACTCGAGAGAATCCTAAACTCTCTAAGTATTTGGCTCCAGCCAAATTATGTACAGTAAGTTGGGTACTAGCATGTAGTTCTAAATCAGGAAATGATTCATTAATTAGCTTAGCTGCACCTAAGTCTTGAACAATTACTCCATCTACTCTATGATGATAAATCTCCTCAATAAACTGTAGTACATCTCTGATTTCATTGTTTTTATAGAGAGTGTTGACTGTTACATAAACTCTAACCCCACGAATATGAGCGTAATCAATAGCTGACTTTAGCTCTTGTAAAGAAAAATTATCAGCTCGGTTACGAGCATTAAAGGTTTCGCCTCCTAAATAAACAGCATCAGCTCCATTCTGTACAGCAGCATATAAACTATCTTGATCTCCTACTGGTGAAAGTAATTCTGGTTTATCATTCATAAAATCATTCCTCCTTTGGGTACATTAGCCAGACTATATTGTATCTTATCTTAGATATTTTTGCAATTATAAAGGATTTTAGGCGCTAAGTATCAAATTATTACTTTAGTATTCCCTAGCACAGTAATTTAATTTAAACTATAAAATAATATATATTAAAAAGTTTTAATAGGAGGTCAAAGATGTGTTTAAAAAAATGTAACAACTGCGGAAGATTATTTGCTACTCAAAATAACCAAGATAGAAACTTATGTCCTAACTGTTTCCAAGAAGAAAGAGAAAAATTTAGGCTTGTGAGAGATTATCTGTGGGATCATCAAGGAGCTTCGATTAAAAAAATAGCTCAAGAAACAGACGTAAAGCAAAAAACAATTAGAAGGTTCATTAGAGAAGGTCGATTCGATAGGGGATAATTATTGTGTGCTAGCAAACATCATTCATTCCTTTTACCTGGTAAAATAAATGTGTACTAAATATCAGGGAGGGGAAAATAATGAGAAAAATTATATCTTTAATCTTAGTAATATCATTAGGTTTATTAGTTGGTTGTAGTTCAGTTACTGACGATGATTTAACTAGTGGTGATAGTGGAAGTTTGGCTATGTCAATATCAGACGCTCCAGTTAATGATGTTGAAAGTGTATTTGTATCTTTAGAAGAAGTTGAAGTCCATAATACAGATACTGGATGGGAGACAGTTAATGATTTTGAAAGTAATGATTATACAGATGGAGAACTAAAGGTTGATCTACTCCAGTTAAGATTCGATGATAAGTTATTAGGACAGAAAAGTCTACCATCAGGAACATATGATCAGATTAGATTAATTGTTGCTGCTAATGAAAATGGTAAATCTACTGGTCCAAATTCAGGTAAGTCTTATGTAGTCTATAAAGATGGTAGTGAAAGTGATATATTTATCCCAAGTGGAACTCAAACAGGATTAAAAATCAATCATAATTTTACTATTGAAGAAAGTAAAATTACTAGATTACTATTAGACTCTGATGTCAGTAAGATAATGCATACAGCCGGTAAAAGTGGTAAGATTATTCTTAGACCAACAGCTATTGACATTATTGATCAAGTAGTCTCTGGAGATGTAGAAGGAAGAGTGTTAGCTGATGTTGATGGTAATGGAACTGTTGGTACTGATGAAACTATTAGTAACTATGATGTTTCTGTTGAAGTCTATGATAAAGGAGATGATCCGACAAAAACTGAACCGATTAAATCAACAGTAGCTACTGTTGAAGATATGGATACAGATAATGATGGAACTATTGATAAAAAAGCAGGTTCATATTTATTAAGAGGATTGACAGAAGGAGATTATACTATCTATGCCAAAGTAGTAACTGGTGAAGATGCTGATAGAGATGGAACTATTGACCAAGTATTAAATAGTAATAATGAACCTTTATATCAGCTACAAACAACTCAATCTGTTACAGTAGTTGCTGAAGATACTACACCAGTAGATACACTTAAATTTGATAAAGTAACTGTTGATACTACAGATTCTACTACAACTCAATAATATTAATTTAGCAGGAGAGAGGATTAAACCCTCTCTCCTAACTTTATTTTTGCTTTTTTACTGACAATTCATCACTCATACCAATTCCTATCCTAACTGATAATGCTTTTTAACATCTTCTTTAATCTTCCAAGTACAGTCTAGCCCTTGCGGAAAGATAACTAAAGCTCCTTTTATAATTGACAATTGAATCAATCATGATCTAAAAATTATTTCTTGATTGCATTGAATTTAAACAAGAAAAACAATGCGAGCTTTTATTAGAAATAATAATTAATATATAAATTAAAAGCATTGAGTACGATCTAGTAGTATTTTAATGGTAAGAAGCATAACTTGTTTTTCTAAAAAATCTTTTGGTAACTTTTATATTTTAATAAAAGTTACTCGGAAAAAGGCTGATAAGCCTTTCCGAAATAAATTTTAAATTTTTTTAGTTAAGTATATATATCTATCTTTAATCAATATTTTATCTTCTTCTGCCATTTTATTTAATGATTTAGTTATAGTGGCTCTAGTAGTCCCTACTAAGTTGGCTAACTCTTGATGAGTAATCTGTTTTGTAATTAAAATACCAACCTTTTTTTGTACTCCATATTTACGGGCCAACTCTTTAAGCTCTGCCTCTAGACGCTCCTGTACACTCTTAAAGGTTAAATTTTGAATCTGATCATTTGCTTTTCTTAATCTTTGGGATAAAATAGCTATGATCTTAAGAGAAATTTCAGGATATTCTGCTACTACTTGTTTAAACTTGGACTTCTCTATAACTAAAACCTGACAGTCCTTAATTGCCTTTACAGAAGCAGAACGAAGGTTATTATCTAATAGAGCCATTTCTCCAAAGAAATCACTTTTACTTAATAGACTTAAAGTCTTTTCTCGACCAGTTTCATCCATTTTAAAGACTTTAACTAACCCATCTACTATAATATAAATTGCATCACCAATCTCCTCTTCTAAAAAGATGATTTCATTTTTTTGATAGGTCTCTTTATAAGTTATTCTATCTATTTCTTTCAGTTCTTGTTTATTTAAATCCTGAAAGATATTAATCTTAGCTAAAAATGGATTGATCATGCTGTACCTCCAATAATTATTTTCTATTATTTCCTCTGTTCTTGTTGCTATTACCACTGGAATTACTCTTGTCTGAGTTATTACTTCTATCTCTTTTCTGTGACTTATTATCTTTCTTTTCTTTTTTATCCTTTTGTTTCTTGTGCTCTTTATCCTTTCTCTTATCTTGCTTTTTTAGTTTGTTCTTTTCTTTCTGGTTCTCTTTCTTCTGCTTTTTGATCTTCTTTTTTATCTCTTTGGCCCATTCTTTGGTCTCTTTAATCCACTCTTTATCCTTCTTCCAATCCTTTTTATTTTTAATTTTGATCGGGCCAACTTGTGGCTTAGTATATTTATTAGTTACTTTAGCCATCTTTCCTCTTCCGATTTCAACTTTACCTTGCTCTGTCTTAACTTCTACTCTTCCTTCAGCAACTGCTACCTTGGTCTCTTCTTGACTAACTACTACCTTGAAAGTAGTTCCTCTTACCCCAGCTACTGTTGATGGAGTTTCCACTTCAAATTTATCATTAAATCGATTAATAAATTTAACAATTACCTCGCCTAAATTTAACTTTAATTTTGTTAAATCTGTTTCTCCATTAGCTTTACTGTTAATTTTAAGCTTAGACTGAGATTTTATTAATGCTCGAGTAGTATTATCTATAATCAATTCAGCTTTGCTGTCCTGTTTAGTCTTAATCTTATCCCCTACTTCTAATTCAACACTATCTGTTAATCTATGCCACTCTCCAGTAAAAAACCACCACCCCTGTGTTTTATAAAAGACTTTTCCTTTGATTTTATGTAACTTAATGCCCTCTTGGGCTTTAATTGGCCCTGCAACTAGATTTAAACTTATAACTGTAACTATTAATACAATAAATATCTTATTAATCTGTTTCATTTTTTAGCACCGTCCCTTAATTTGATAAATATCTGTTAAATCTTTTTTTCCTTTAAGTTGTATCTCTTCCTTAAATTCAATTATAAAGTTATCTTCAACTAACTGATAAGTAGTTGCGCTAATCAAGATTTCTCCTGCTTGAGCTTTTGATTCTATCCGTGCAGCTGTATTAACTACATCTCCAATAGCAGTATAATCACTTCGTTTAGTAGAACCAATATTACCTACAACAGCTTGACCAGTATTAAGACCTATAGTAATATCCAATGGCAAGTTATTTTCATTAACTTTTCTTTTTAATTTAAGGGCCAACTTCACTGCTCTCTGGGCATGATCAACCTGCTCCTTAGGAGCTCCAAAAAAGATCATAGCCCCATCACCTAAAAATTTATCTAAAGTTCCCTCAAAGTTAAAAGTCTCTTCAGTAACTAAATCTAAATAACGATTAAGTAGCTGTACTACTTCTGTTGGTCTCTTTCCTTCAGCAAATTCAGTAAAACCAACTAAATCAAGAAATAAGATAGTTATATCTTGATGTTGGCCCTTAAGATAATCTCTATCAGGTAGATTGATTACCTCTTCTATTATCTCAGGAGCTAAATAACGGGCAAATACAGTCTGTAATCTCTCTTTACGTTTCTCTATAGTTAAGTAGGATAAGATACTAGTAGTTATTAGATTAAAGATACTGACTAAAACAAAAGGAACAAGTGGAAAGTTTAAATTATACTTAATCAATAACCAGAGATTAATTGCTAAGATTACTATTAAACTTATGCTAAATATTATTATTTTCCTTAATAAAGATGATCTCTGATAAATATAAGCTAAGAGTAGACTAAAGATAATTAAAAGCATAATAACTTTAGATATATCAACTCTATAAATAAAAGAATCTTCTAAATAATTACCTATAATTTCAGCGTGAACTCTAACTCCTGGTAAGTAACCTTTTACTATAGCTAAAGGAGTCATTAGATAATCTCCTAAAGTATCTGCAGTAGCCCCTACTAAGACCAACTTATCTTGGAAAAATCCTGCTGAAAATTTTCCAGCTAAAACCTGACTATAAGAAATCTGGGGAAAATAATCAGTTTGATAGTGATAATTAATTAATAAATCTTCTTGTGTAAAGTTTTCTACTCTTTGATTATAATTCTTAGCTATCTCAATAGCAAAAGGAGTAACTTCTTTTAATAGAGTAACCTTTCTTATCTTTCCATCACGATCTGGAAGAAGGTTTAAATAGCCACTTCCAGCTATATATTTTTTAAACTTTTTTAAGGGATGATTAATACTTTCAAGTTTAACCTGTTGCCTATTGAATCCTCTAATTAGACTTAAATTCAAAGTATAAGGTAAGAAGATATTATCATATTTAGCTAAAGTCTTCTGAAGTTTATTATCTTCTTTGCTAGTACTAGGCAGATCAAATAAGATATCAAAGCCTATTACTTTAGCTCCAGCTTGATTCAGCCGGTTAATCAACTGAGCATGATAACTTCTTGGCCAGGGCCAACTTCCTAGATCAGTTAAAGACTGTTTATCGATAGTAACAATTACTATATCAGTCTGCTTATTAACTGTAAATAAGCTTTTAAATAATAATCTATAATCATAAGTAAGCAACTCCAAATCTTCTAACAAGCCGCTACTTAATAGTATAATAACAGCTCCTGCTACTATAGCTCCTATTAATAACCACTTATTTTGCTGAATCATAGAACCTCCTATTATTTACTTATTTAATTTATTCGTTATATCTAAGTTCTCTCCTGCTCCTTACTTATAAAAAATGGAGTTCAATTGATAGCTATGAGGCATGTGTCGTGTGTCATGAGACAGTTCAAAACTATTATATTCAAAATCTAACCTTCAAAAAAACTATTACTTTAAAAAATGAACTATTTTGCAGTGGAATTTTGATTTTGAATTAGCTCATAGCTTACGACACAAAACTCACAACTGATACTATAACCTTATATTACCACCAACAATTTAATCACTTAATACATATATATAATTAAAGAGATTACCCTGCATACTTAATAGATTATAATTTGGAGGGATTATAATGCTAAAATTAGCATTTTTATTTACGATTATTCCTTTATTAGAGTTATTTTGTTTGATTAAGATTAGTCAATATCTAGGTAGCCTAGTAGCTGTTGGGTTAGTAGCCATCACTGGAATTATAGGAGCCACTTTGGCCAAAAAGCAAGGGGCAGTAGTAATTAAAAAGATTAATTATTCGTTGGCCCAAGGAAGAATGCCTGCCGATAGTGTAATTGATGGTCTACTGATTTTAATTGGTGGAGTTATGTTAATAACACCAGGCTTATTAACTGATCTAGCTGGCTTTACTTGTATTCTACCCTTTACTAGACCTTATGTTAAGAAGTTAACTAAAGGTCGCCTTAAAAAGTTAATTACTACAGGAAAGGTTCAGTTCTTTGCTAATGATGAACAAGAAAGTAAGACTATAAATATAGTCGATGAAGAAGATAAAAATTAATTATGTTAGTAATTAAAAAAAGAGCTCAATCAAAGGGACTAGTTAAACTAGTCCCTTTTAGTTACTTAGTAGGCAGATATATAAGACAGATTTGAACTTGATCTTCTTTTAAGTGTCTTAATAACATCCCATAAAATTTCTGCTGTTATACTACTTAAGAACCCTAATAGTAATGTTTGTAATATTGACATGATGTAGCATCACCTCAAGATTAAAATACCTTAAATAAGATAAAAAATACTAAACAAAACTTGGTTATCACCCCAATAAAAGAAATTACACTTAAGTAAGCTCTTACTTAAAACAATAACAGGCTTAAGGCCATAACTGCCATTCCAGCTAAAAAACCATATATTACTTGATGACCTTGGCCATATTTTCTAGAAGTAGGTAATAACTCATCAACAGAAATAAAGACCATAATTCCTGCTACGCTACCAAATAATATTCCAAAGGTTAGATCATTAAAGAATGCTCTAAAGACAAAATAACCTAAAATTGCACCTAATGGCTCGGCTAATCCAGATAGAAAGGAATAGCCAAAAGCCTTCTTCTTATCTCCTGTAGCATGATAGATAGGTACTGATACAGAAATTCCTTCTGGAATATTATGAATAGCTACTGCTATTGCTATTGAAACTCCTAAAGTAGGATCAGAAAGAGCTGAAGCAAAAGTAGCTAATCCTTCTGGAAAGTTGTGAATAGCTATAGCTAAAGCTGAAAAAACCCCCATGCGTAATAATTGAGACTCCTTTTGTTCTTTTTCTTCTTCTTTTAAATTTGCAATATCAGACTCATCTCGTGGCTGATGAGGATTATTAAATTCTGGTACTAAATTATCAATTAAAGCAATTACTAAAATCCCTAAAAAGAAGGATCCTACAGTAGCCCATTCACCTATTTCACTACCTAAAGCAGTAGTTAGTGATTCTCTAGCTTTAACTATAATCTCTACAAAAGATACATAAATCATTACTCCAGCTGAAAAGCCTAAAGAGGTTGCTAAAAATGAAGTATCAGTCTTTTTACTAAAGAAGGCTATAGCACTTCCAACTCCTGTAGATAAACCAGCAAATAAAGTTAATAAAAAAGCTATTACTACATTATTCATCTAAAATCACCCTTTTAAATCTATTTTAGATTCTCAGGATCTAAAACTTTTAACTTATTTTATCCTGTTAATCATTGATAATTTCTCAATTAAGTACCTATTCTCCTGTAAATTATAGAGTTAAATTTGAATTCATATGTTTAATATTGTATAATTTAATAAAAGGTTACAAAAAATATATAGGAGGAATAAAGTGCCCTATACTTTAATAGTTTTGTTAGTTAGTGCAATTTTTATATTAGCTCTATGGATTGGTCATATAGATAAAAAACATAGAGAAGAAATGAAAGAGATGAAGAGGATGATCTATAATCTAAATAATAAGGTAAGTAAATTGGAGGATGATTAAAAAAGAAAGCTGATATAATACAGCCACTAAGTTTAAGTTAATTATCTTCATCAGTAAGATCTTCTACTAACTTATCTATTTCATCTTGTGATAAGACTTCATCACTTGACATATTACCCCTCCTTTTTTGATCTTTACAATTAAACTCTTTTACTTTGATTATAAATTTTAAATTTCAATTTGTCAATTGTAAAAGAAAAAAAGCGGATATAATCCGCTTGCTAGTTTGATTATTCAGAAACAGGACGTGATGTTTCTGTTTCATACTCATGTTGATGCCTATCATTAAAACTAGTATTGCCCTCCATCTTGTGAATATGACCATAACTAGTTGGAATAGCTGGTCCAGTTTTTCCTCGGATAGTATGGCGATGTCCATCATCTCTTGTAGTTGTTGTGCTATAATTATGGTAATGAGTATTTCCATTATAAATAGGTCGACTTGTTGTTCCTCTATAGTTATGACGATGGCGATCATTATAAGAGGTAGTACCTCTATAGTCATGAACATGTTGTCTTCTATCTGGATATCTTGGACAACCTGGATCTCTAGGATCTCTATAACGGTCTCTATCTCTATCCCAGTCTCTATCTCGGCGATAATTTCCCATTAGTTTCCCTCCTTTCCTTATTTTACTACATTCTATGCTAATAATTTTTATCTGTGATTAATAATATTAGCAAAAATAAAAAAAGAGCAACCTTTTGTGGTTGCTTTTTAACTAAAAATAATAGAAACCTATGTTTCATATTTATTTAATGCTCTCTACTTTTATCTTCAAATACCATTCATAAGTTTCTTGAGCCGGAATAATTGATATTTTACCTATTCGATCTGCTAAGTACAGATCATCATAAATTCCTGTGCAAGGCTCTAGAGCAATGTTGTAGTCCCCTCGATAGCCTCCTTGTGTCTTCCATACACCAAGATAAGGAACCTTATCAACTGGAAATTCATAGATTAATTGCTCCTGGGTATCAGTATACTCAACTCCACATCTACCTTCTTTTAACTTATGAGGAATATAAAACTTCTCACAGTTATTAGCACTTTTAGGTTCTACTTTACTCATATCGATCTCTGTTCCATCTTCTTTTTCTATAATAGGATAAGAGTGAAGTTGGCCCCAATCACCAAGATGTTCACTACCTTTTTCAACATTAATAATCTTATTTTCACCTTCAGGAAGAATGATTTTAGTATTTTTAGCATTACAATTTAATAATGCATGTGCACACCAAATAAACTTAAATTCTTCTCGGGATAAGTTTGTTGCTTTATAATTAATATTTAAAGTTGGCCCTTCTAAACTAATTTCTTTTTCTAATCGATAAGGAAAACAAGGACTATAAACTGAAAAATTAATTTTTTCTTTATTTATTTTCATTTTCCAGGGTAGTGTCCATACTTCACCATGATCAGGAATAGAAGTTCCTTGCCAGCTACCATCTGGATAAAAACTAGCATCTATACTAGGAAATACTTCATCAAAGCCACTAGAATCATAGTTTGAGAAATCAGCACCATAATCTGGCACTTCCAACTCATTTTCACTTTGGAACAA
Organism: Halanaerocella petrolearia; assembly: GCF_054657875.1. Taxonomy (NCBI): domain Bacteria; kingdom Bacillati; phylum Bacillota; class Clostridia; order Halanaerobiales; family Halobacteroidaceae; genus Halanaerocella; species Halanaerocella petrolearia. The sequence continues at coordinate 213,905 of NZ_BAAHXW010000001.1, read as the reverse complement.
AAACTCCCTATCAGTTAATTTATGATATAATGAAACCATTTTACCTCCATATTCTGGGATGAATACAACTTTCAATCTTTCATTTTCTAAAATAACACTATTTAGTCCTTTATAACTACTACGTCGCATAGCAACCCTCCTTAGCCAGATAAATTAATTAAATTAATAAAGTTGATATAACTAATTCCTATCTACAGAGCCTTAATCCACTAAATCAGGCCCTGTAAATAGTTCTTTAAGTACTAAAGTTACTCCTCCAATTGTTGCAGCTTGATTATCTAATTTGGTTGATAGAATTTCAATATTCTGGGCTGGAACATCTAAAGACTTAATATTAATAGTTTCTTTAATAGAATCAAAAACATAATCTTGAGCCATTATTATATCTCCTACAATAACGATTATTTCTGGGTTCAATATATTAAGCAAATAAGCAATTCCCATTCCTAAGTATCTACCAACTTCCTTTAGAATCTGTTGTGCTATTTCGTCCCCTTGATTAGCTGCTAAGCAGACAGTTTTAACAGTTATATTATCTAGTTTATTATTAGCTAACTCTAAAATCTTGGTTTTAGCTCCTTGTTTTATCACTTTCTGAGCTCTGTTTACAATTTGAGGATTAGATGCTAAACTCTCTAAGCAACCATAATTACCACAACTACACCTAGGCCCATCATTGTCTACTACTATATGTCCTATTTCTCCTGCACTATAATTAAACCCTTGATATAATTGATCATCAATTACAATTCCCGATCCGATACCATTACTGATATTAATAGTAATAAAGTTATCAGTCTTTTTAGCAATACCAAACCATTGCTCTCCTAAAGCCATAGCTCTAACATCGTTATCAATAAATGTAGGTAGATTAAATTCATCTTCTATAAGCTTTTTAACAGGAACATCTTTCCAATTATAATGAGGTGCAAATAATGAAACACCTGTTTCACTATTGACTAATCCATGGACTGCCATACCAATTCCAATAAGCACCTCTTGTTCTATCTTACTCTCTTTAATAGTTAAATGGATCAAATCAAATAGTTCCTCTAATACATAATCTTGTTCCAAATTTTCTAAGTTTTTAGAATTACTAATTAGAATTTCAGCTTCTAAATTAGTAATTATCACTTCTAAAATTTCAGGGCCTAAATTAACTCCTATAATATATCCAGCTTCTGGATTTAATTCTAATAAAACTGGAGGTCGTCCACCACTTGATTTTCCTAATCCACTTTCTTGGATAAAATCTTTATTGATTAGCTTTTTAGTCAGTTTTGAGACACTAGCAGGAGTTAAATCAGTAATCTCTGCTATATCTGCACGCGAAATTGGCCCTTTCTCTCTAATGCATTCCATAATTAATGAAACATTCAACTGTTTCATTAATTCAAAACTAATTTTTTGATTCATAAATTTTGTCCCCCATTTTTTAATTAATAAAGGTTATTAATATTATAACATCTAATTAAGATTAATTCTAATTTAAATAGGGGGACTATATTTATTTGATTCTTAAACTAGCTAAGAACTTTTTAAATCCTATTTTACCATCTTCATTTCTTTTATAAACTCCAGCATCTTCAAGAACTTGTTTGAATATCTGTCCAATTTCTTTTTCTAAGATTGACCTTGCTTCATGTTGATTAAAATTAGTATTATATTTATCTAACATAGCTTCAATCCATGGAATATGCTTAGTTAAATTTTCAGTGACATTGTCTGGATTATATTTTATTTGACCAGTTAAATATTTTTCAATCTGATTCAATTCCTGTTTTAATCTTCCAGGAAGAATAGCACGCCCCATTACTTCTATTAACCCTATATTTTCCTTTTTAATATGGTGTAATTCTTCATGCGGATGGAAAATACCAGCTGGATATTTTTCTGATTTGCGATTATTTCTCAATACTAAATCTAATTCAAAATAATCTCCATTTTTACGGGCAATAGGAGTTACTGTATTATGTCGTTCACCTTCAGTATAAGCTTTTATATTTCTCTCTAAGTCATTATATTCTTTCCAATTCCTGTGAATCAAACCACCTAATTCAGCCAATTGAGTAACATCTTTAGCTTTAAGCCTTACTACTGACATTGGCCAGTTAACAATACCTACTTTTACCTCAGAAAATTCTGGATGATTAAACTCTCTCTCTATTTCAGCTGCTTCCATTGGGAAAGTATGATGCCCTCCTTGAAAATGATCATGACTTAAAATAGAGCCTCCTACCAATGGTAAATCAGCATTTGATCCCAAGAAGTAATGGGGGATTTGTTCTACAAAATCAAGTAAAGTAACAAAAGTTTCTTGATTGATACTCATAGGGCTATGCTCTCCATAAAATACGATACAGTGTTCATTGTAATATACATAGGGAGAATATTGTAAAAACCACTGCTCATCTTGTAAGGTAAGTGGTATTACTCGATGTGTCTGTCTAGCTGGATGATCTATTCGACCTGCATACCCTACGTTATCTAGACATAAGTAACACTGTGGATAGTCAGTCTGTTCTTGGTCTTTAGCATCAGCAATTGCTTCAGGATCTTTTTCTGGTTTTGATAAATTAATTGTTATTTCTAAATTACCATATTCAGTTTCCGTAGTCCAAGACATATTTCTGTCTATTCTATCCTGTCTAATATAGTTTGAGTATTTAGACAAAGCATAATAATCATCTGTTGCTTGTTTTATTGATTCTTCTTTAGCAGTCTGCCAGAAAGTATGAGCTACTTCTGACTGTCTTGGCATTAGTTGTGCCATCAGCTTTGTATCAAATAAATCTCTATATGTTACTGTATTTTTTTCTAAAATCCCCTTTTGGTCTGCATAGTCAAGCATCTTGTCTAGAATTTCTTGTGGAGAATTAGGAACCTTATAATCTAGTTCATTATATCTTATTTCTGCCGGCCCTTTGATATTAAGTAAGTTCATGAGACTGTTTCGAGCTGGAACTACATCCCATTTTCCTAGCAGACCTTTTTCTTGACCATACTTAAGTAGTCTTTCTATCTCTAAAGCAATATTGATCTTACTCATAGTTGCCCTCCTTTTTTAATTATGATTATAAAATAATCTGACTCTAGAGCTATAATACTTTTTTATTGATTTTTGATTTCGCTTGTTTAAGTTCATGACAACCATCTTCTATATTACAGACATAAATATCAGGTTCTATTCCTGTTTGAGCATAATATTGAGTAGCTACTTGATTCTTAAATTCTTTAACAGCATCTTCTCTTACTAAATTTACTGTACATCCACCAAAACCAGCTCCAGTCATACGAGCACCTAATACTCCATTAATTTCTAAAGCCAAATCAACCATTAAATCTAATTCACTACAACTTACTTCATATAAATCTTTTAAACTATCATGTGATTGTTTCATTAATTCTCCAACTTGGTTTAAGTCATCTTCCTTTAAAAGATTAATTGTATCTTTTACTCGTTGATTTTCATAAATTACATGTTGGCATCTTTTTCTAATAGTTGCTGGTAATTGATCTTTATACTTCATAAATTCTTCTACTGAAATATCTCGTAATGCTGTTATATCTTGATCTGATAATTGATTAAATAATTTAACACCTTCTTGACATTCTTTTAATCGCTGATTGTAAGCTGAATCAACTAAGTTATGTTCTACATTGGTATTAGCTACTACTATTTTAATTTGATTAGTATCAATAGGCACTAGTTGATATCTATTGGATTCACAGTCAATGAATAGAGCATTATCTTGTTTTCCTAAAGCAGAAATGAATTGATCCATAATACCACAGTTAACTCCTACAAATTCATTTTCTGCTTTTTTACATAACTTAGCTATCTCTACTTTATCTATTTGTAAATTATTCATTAACTTAAAAATTAAAGCAGTAACAACTTCTAAAGCTGCTGAAGAGCTTAACCCTGCTCCTTGTGGTACATTACCTGTTAAGGCTAGATTCATACCTTGTAACTTATACCCTTTATTTAATAGTAACTTAGCTACTCCTTGTAAGTAGTTAATCCAATTACTTTCTTCATTATATTTGATATCACTTAAGACAAAGGATGTTTCTGAAGAATAATCTAAAGAAAATACTCTTATCTTTTGATCATTTCTAGCTTGAGCTGCTATTGTAACTTCTCTATCTATAGCAATTGGCAATACAAAGCCATCATTATAATCTGTATGCTCTCCAATTAAATTAACTCTCCCTGGTGCTTGAGCAACTTTGATTACATTTCCATTATCACCAAATCTATTAATTAGTTCTTCTTTTACTTGTGTATTCATTTCTCTTCCCTCCTAATACTTATTTTTAAAAGCCTTGTGGATGATTTTTATGCCATTTCCAGGCCGTATCAATAATTGTTTTCAATTCCCCATATTTTGGTTTCCAACCAAGTTCTCTCTTGATTTTCTCTGAACTAGCAATTAAAGTTGCTGGATCTCCTGGTCTTCTAGCCCCTTCTTTAGCTTTAATCTTTCTTCCTATTACTTCGCTTGCAGTTTCTATTACTTCTTTAACTGAATAACCATTTCCATTACCTAGATTGTAAATAGAGCTTTCTTTTCCATCAACCAAAGCTTCAATACCTAAAATATGAGCTTGGGCCAAATCAGTAACATGTATATAATCTCGAATACAAGTTCCATCACGTGTTGGGTAGTCAGTTCCAAAGATAGCCAATTCTTCTCTTTGACCTAGTGCTTTTTGTAAAACAATTGGGATTAAATGGCTTTCAGGGCTATGATCTTCTCCGATTTGACCTGATTTATCTGCCCCACTGGCATTAAAGTATCTCAATGAAATATATTTTAGATCATGCGCTTGATCATAATCTTTCATCACTTTTTCAAAGAATAACTTTGATCTACCATAAACGCTAGTAGGATCTTTAGGTAAATCTTCAGTAATTGGCACCTTATCTGTATCACCATAAACTGCTGCAGTAGAAGAAAAGACAATATTTTTAACATTATGGTCAACCATTATATCTAATAAATTTAATCCATTAACTAAGTTATTATGATAGTACTTAGCTGGTTTTTCCATTGACTCTCCAACCAAACTATCTGCTGCTAAATGAATCACAGCTTCAATATCATATTTTGTAAAAGTATCATCTAATAAATCTTTATCTGCCAAATCCCCTTTGACAAATTCACCACCCAAAATAGATTCTTGATGACCTTTTTGTAGATTATCATAAACAATGACTTGATGCTCAGTATCTAATAACTCTTTAACAACATGGCTACCGATATAACCTGCTCCACCAGTTACTAAAATATTCATTTTAACCCCTCCTTAATTAAATTAACAAAACTAATTTTTTATACCAATAGGTTAACTTTATTAACTAAATTAATTAAGTGCTTAAAAATAAAAGCCCTTGACCTCTATTATGAATTTTAGTCAAGAGCCTATTTTAAATTACTAACCTGCAATTCCTGCACTTGAGAAGATAATATAAACTACTACCATAGCACTAGTGATAGCTGCTCCTGCAGTATAAACCTTCTTCCAAGGAGTTAATTCAACAGCCTTTTTATCTTCTAAGACAAAATCTTTATCACGTGGTTTTAACTTACCAATTACAACCATAATAATAGAACACAGTACAAATAAAACTGCTAAGATATGCAAGAAGTGAATTCCTGTATCCCAGAATAACTGTGTTGATCCATAAATTGTAATGAAGACAAATAGAGAAACTTTAGCTGCAACTGCTGGAACTCTTTTTGTTACATAACCAATAAAGATAATTGTAAAGATTGGTACATTATAAAAGCCATTTACAATTTGGAAGTATTGGAAGAAGCCTTTTGGAATTTTAGCAATAAATGGTGCTAAAGTCATAGCAAATAAAGCTAAACCTGTACCAATATACTTACCATAACTTACAAGCTCTTTATCGGATGCGTCTGGTTTAAATAAAGGTCTAACAATATTCAGTGAGAATAGTGTTACAGCTGAATTCAATGTAGAGTTAAAGGATGATAGAATAGCCCCAAAGAGTACTGCTGCAAAAAATCCTACTAATGGTTTAGGCAGTACTGCATTAACTAACATAGGATAAGCATTAGTCGGTTCTAAGCCAGTACCAAACATATTAAAAGCAATGATTCCTGGTAATATTAAAAATAAAGGACCTAATAGTTTCAAACCTGCTGCTAAAAGAACCCCTTTTTGGCCCTCTTTTAAGTTTTTAGCTCCTAATGCTCTTTGAATGATAGATTGATTTGTACCCCAGTAGAATAAATTAACTAATAACATTCCAGTAAACATTGTACTAAATGGTACTGGATCTGATGATGAGCCTATAGCATCTAGTTTCTCAGGGGTATTCTGCATAATAGTCTGAAAACCTTCAATCAAAGATCCATCTCCTAGAGCAAATAACCCAAAAATCGGAATAGCCAATCCTCCAATAAATAATCCGATACCATTGATTGTGTCTGATACTGCTACAGCTTTCAACCCGCCAAAAATGGCATAAATAGAACCTACAATTCCTATACCCCAGACTGCAATCCATAATCCAGTCCACTGACTAACTCCTAGTGTTTCTGGAATATTAAACATACCACTGATTCCTCTAGCTCCTGTATAAAGAATAGGTGGTAATAGGTTAAAAACATAGCCAAATAAGAATAAAATTGTAACTATTCTTTTAGTACCAGAATCGAACCTTTCTTCTAAAAAGTCTGGAATAGTTGTAATGCCACCTTTTAAATACTTTGGTAATAAATAAAAAGCTACTATTACTAGGGCTACTGCCGAGCCAACTTCCCAACCCATAACAGACATATTGTCTGTATATCCTTGAGCATTTAATCCTATTAACTGCTCTGTAGATAAATTAGTCAACATTAAAGAACCACCAATCATCCAACCAGTAAGACTTCTACCCCCAAGAAAATATCCATCTTGAGTATCTAAATCTTCTTCTTTAGTAAATTTGTAAGAAATAACTGCAACTAAAGCAGTAAAAAATATAAATGATCCAACTGTAAAAATATCCATTTTAAATTGCCCCCTTATCTTATTGAGTAGTTTAGATAAGGAGAATCTTATGAACTTATAATGAATTTTATTTGATTATAGACTTATTTCAGATTATTTCTCCTAATTAATAATCATGAATGAAAGAAAATTATTTTTTTACATAACAATTATATACTTATATTATTGCTTATCCTAATGATGTAAGTAATATCTAATCTATTTTGCCCTTTAGATACACCTCCTATTTTATATAAGTTTATAGATAAACCAACTTAGTTAATCAAATTAATTAAGTTGGTTTAAATAAATAGTAACTTTTGAAAGTTACTATTTATTTAGTGATTATTTGATTATAATCTTGACTATAAAAAGTATATAACAAATAAAAAAGAATATCAAGAACTTATAACAAAACTTTTTTAATGGAATTAAATAAGTTAATAAATAAAAAAATTATCTGTTTTTATTTTAATATACTTTCTTGTCTTTGTCAACTTATTTGCTGATAAATCAGATTTTTATTGTTAAGATAATCTAGGATCCTTTACTTTAAAAAATAAAAGTATGATTCCTAAGACAATCATTATAAAAGAACTACCAAAAACTACTTTATAATTTAATATATCGGCTAATAAGCCACCTAATAGAGAAATAATTGCCATTGTTAAACCAGTAACTGTATTAGTTAATCCTACATAAACTGTTCTTTCCTCAGGTGAAGAAGCAAAATCAGCAATGATAGTTATAAAAGAAACACTATTGCCTCCTAAAGCTATACCTGTTAAAATAAATACTAAATAGAAAAAAATTAGACTATGAGCAAAAAAAGCAACTGCTAATCCTAATGCATTAAAGAAGGCAGCAATTACTACTACCAGCTTATGACCATATTTATCTCCTAAATAACCCCAGAAAATATTAGTTAGACTCTTACTTATAATCAATACTACTGTAAAAATACCAACAACCTTATCAGCCTCCCCTGCCTTTAAACCTAACCTTTCAATGCCTGCTACTGTAAACAATCCATCAGCCATACCAATAAACTGGACTAAGACAGCTCCAATCAAGTAATTTCGGTAATTTATCTCCTTTTTTATAATTGATAATAATTTTTGAATATATTCTTTGAAGCTATCATTTTTATCTTCTGTTGGGTAAGCTGGCTCCTTAACTAAAGCTAAAAAAAGATATGAAATCATCATAGCTATAAAAGTTATCCCAAAGAGAATAGTAAAGCTAATTTGAAAAGAAAATTCCTTAATTATATAACCAGCTCCCAAAGCCCCGAATACCTCTAATAAACTACTTAAAAAGGTTCGATAACCAAAAAATTTCCCCCTGTTCTCCTGAGGAATTACTTTAGCTACTAAATCAAACCATACTGGGCCAACTAATCCAGAAAAGATAGTATGTAATGTCCACAGTAAAAAGAAACTAAACAATAACAGATTATTAGAAGCAAGTAAATAAGTTAAAATAGCCAAAAGCAATAAAGGTAGCCTTTGTAGTAGTCCAAAAATTAGTACTCTTCTCTTCTTTCTATCTAAACCTGCAGTCCACTTAGCTGATAATAATTGTGGAAAAGTAGTACCAAACATCATAATAGCTGCAATTAAACTGATTAAAAACTTAGATTTAGTTAATTGGCGAACAAATAAAGGTAAAATAGTACTAACTGAGATAAAACCCATACCTAAAGTATAAAAAGCACCGTCTAAAATATTTACTGCAAAATTAAACTTATAGTTATTGCTGATTTTTGTTTTAGCATCTTCTTTATTACTATTAGTCATTATTTTATTCCCCTTTTTAACAGTTTAACATTAATTATGTTTATAAAAGATAGGTTTAGTTATACTTAAAAAAAGAATTAGTTTTGACAAAGAGTATAATTGATGTTATACTTATGCACAATAATTGAATAGATATTAGCCTTATTGAGAGTGGTGGAGGGACTGGCCCTATGAAACCCGGCAACCAGTAGTAATTTTTAGTTTGAGTTTAAGATACTACAGTGGTGCCAACTCCTGCGGAAGTCTTAACTTCTGAGAAATAAGGGAAGATGATAACTCCTCTTCTCTTATAAGAAGAGGTTTTTTTATTGGAGGTGTAGATTATTATCCAAGATATCTCAATTGAAATTCTTAAATATGAAGTGAAGAAAGAATTAGGTTATCAAGAACAGACTGAATCTAATGCTAAAGTGGAAAAGATAATCTCTGATACAATAGATTTAGCCACTCCCCTATTAGAACCTAAAGGAAAATATATCATCTTAGAAGAGATAGATATTGATCAAGATAAAGTTAGCTTAGGAGCAGAAAAATTTACCTTTCAGAGTCAGGATATAGCTGACTTATTAGCTGACCAAGAAGAAGTAGCTCTTTTAGCAGTAACTATAGGATATAAATTAGAAGAGAAGGTAAATCAACTTTTTGCTGAAGGTGAATTAACTAAAGCAACTACTTTAGATGCAGTAGGTTCAGCAGCAGTAGAAGAAGTAGCTAATGAAGTAACTAGATTAATTAAAAAAGAATCTCTAACCAGAGGTTTATCCCATCTAACAATGCGGTTTAGCCCTGGTTATGGTGATACTAAATTAGATATGCAACCTGAATTATTAGATCTTTTAGATGGAGAAGAGTTAGATATTAACCTTAGTTCTGGTTACATACTAGATCCTCAAAAGTCAATTACTGCCTTGATAGGATTAGGTAATGTTGAATCAGATAGACCTAGTTGTGACTTTAACTGCCAAAATTGTGAATTTGAAACTTGTGTGTATGAATAGTAGTTGTTAGCTATCTGCTATGAGCCATGAGCCAATTCAAACCCATTACATTAATGAGCTTGTTACGTTTGATTTCTAGCTCACGACTCACAGCTCATAGCTCATCGCTGTGATATTAAAGTGACGCTTTATATCAATTAAACTACATCTTTGCAGTTAAGATCAAAAAATAGATAATTATAGATAGAGTAAGAAAGGAGTATGTAGTAGTGAGTAATTTATTAGATAGATTAGAAAATGAGATTCTAGTATTAGATGGTGCTATGGGTACTGCACTACAGAATAAAGGATTAGAAGTTGGTGACTGCCCAGAAGAATTAAACTTAACTAACCCAGAGATACTACAGGAGATATATACAAGTTATCTAAATGCCGGCAGTAATATTATTCAGACTAATACATTTGGGGCCAACTCCCTTAAGTTGGCTGAGTATGGCTTAGAGGATCAAGTAGTTGAGATAAATAGCCAAGCCGTAAAGTTGGCTCGAGAAGTAGCATCTAATAATAATGTATTTGTTTCAGCTTCTATTGGTCCTACTGGAAAGTTATTAGAGCCTTTAGGAGATCTATCTTTTCAGAAAGCTTATGAAGTATTTGCTCAACAGGCTAAAGCTTTAGAGGAAGCTGGAGCTGATTTGATTAATATTGAGACTATGACTGATCTACAGGAGGCTCGAGCCGCTTTAATTGCTGTTAAAGAAGAAACTTATCTTCCTGTAATCTGTAATTTAACTTATGAAGAGAATTTAAAGACAATGACAGGAACTGACCCTCAAACAGCAGTCACTGTTTTAGAAGCTATTGGTGCTGATGCAATTGGGGCCAACTGTAGCTTAGGTCCTAAGAAATTAGTAGAGATAGTAGAGATTATAGATCAAGAGACAGACCTTCCTATCTGTGTTCAACCTAATGCTGGGTTACCAATCTTAGATGATAATAACCAGACAGTCTTTCCTATGTCAGCTCAAGAAATGGCAGATTATATTCCAGACTTTATCAAGGCAGGGGCCAATATAATTGGTGGCTGTTGTGGCTCTACTCCTGAATATATAAAGTTGGTTAAAGAACAAGTAACAAATGTTACACCTAACAAAGGAGAAGTTATTAAAGAAACTAGATTAACTAGTCGAACTAAAACAGTAACTATCTCTGATGATTTACCAACTCGAATCATTGGTGAACGAATCAACCCTACTGGACGAGAAAAGCTATCAGATCAACTAGCTGAAAATAATATGGAACTTGTTTCTCAAGAAGCTACTAAGCAGGTTAAAACTGAAGCTGATATTTTGGATATTAATGTTGGAGTACCAGAAATTGATCAAGCTCAGGCTATGAAGTTGGCCCTAGAGACAGTCCATAATGTAGTAGATGTCCCAGTCTCTATTGATACAACTAATCAAGAGGTATTAGAAACGGGGCTACAACAAGTAGTAGGTAAACCATTAATCAACTCAGTAACTGGTGAACAGGAAAGTTTGGAACGAGTTCTTCCTTTAGCAAATAAGTATGGTGCAGCAGTTTTAGGATTAACTTTAGATGAGGATGGCATCCCTCCTACTGCTCAAGGAAGATTAAAGGTTGCTCGAAAAATTGTTAAGCAAGCTCAAGCAATTGGCATTAATAAAGAAGATATCTGGATTGATACTTTGGCTTTAGCAGCTAGTGCTGAACAAGAGCGAGTTCAAGAAACCGTTAAAGCTATTCGTCTAATCAAAGATGAATTAGGAGTTGCTACAGTCTTAGGTGTCAGTAATATTTCCTATGGTCTTCCAGTTAGAGAAGAAGTAAATACAGCCTATTTAGCTATGGCTATTCAAGCAGGACTTAATGCTCCAATCTTAGATCCAACTAGTCAAGCTATGAAAGCTACTGTAAAGTCTAGTGATTTATTAGTAAATCGTGATCCAGCTGGAAAGAGATATCTTGAATCCTATGCTGATCAAGAACAAGAGGAAAATCACACTAAAGATAAAGTAGAAGACACTACAACAGATGAGGATATTTTGATTACAATCCATCAATCAGTTCTAGAGGGAAATAAAGAGAATATCATCAAGCAACTTGAAGTAGCTTTAGATGATTACTCTCCTTTAACTATTATCAATCAAGCTCTAATTACTGGAATTAAAGAAGTAGGGGCCAAATATGATGAAGGAACTTATTTTCTTCCCCAGCTAATGATGGCTGCAGAAACAATGCAGAAGGCTTTTTCTAAGTTAAAACCATTGTTAGAAGAAGAAGGCGAGCAAAAAAAATTAGGTACTATTCTCTTAGCTACTGTTAAAGGAGATATACACGATATTGGTAAAAATATTGTTAAAATAATGTTAGAAAATAATGGTTTTGAAGTAATTGATTTAGGTAAAGACGTAGCTAATCAAGAAATTATAGAGCAAGTTATTACTAATGAAGTTGATTTAGTAGGGTTAAGTGCTTTAATGACTACTACTATGCCTAGGATGGAAGAGATTACAACTAAACTTAAAGAAGTAGCTCCAGAAACTAAAGTATTACTAGGTGGAGCAGTTGTTACAGCAGATTATGCTAAAAATATAGATGCAGATGGATATGCTGATAATGCAGTAGAAGCAGTTAAGAAGGCAGCAGAATTAATTGAGAATGGATAATTGAGCAATCAAATTATATATAATATATCAGTTTTAACTCACACTGACACTATATTCGAGAAGGGAGAATTGATTATGTCACTAAAAAATAAATTAAAAACTAAAGATTTTGTTATTACAGCTGAGGTTACCCCACCTAAAGGAACAGATTGTAGTAAAATCTTCTCAGTAGCTAAAGAATTAAAAGGAAAAGTAGATGCAGTTAATGTTACAGATTCACCAATGGCTAAGATGAAGATGAGTTCTATTATGGCAGGTCATTTGATTCAAGAAGAGACTGGATTAGAAGTTATTCCTCATGTTACCTGTCGTGATAAGAATATTATTGCTTTACAAGCTGATTTATTAGGAGCAGTCAACTTAGGAATTAATAATATACTAGCTATCACTGGAGATGATCCTACTCAAGGTGACCATCCTCAAGCTAGTCCTGTATTTGATACTAATTCAGTAGGAGTAATTGAGACAGTCCAAAAACTAAACCAAGGTGCTGATACTAATGATAATCAATTAACTGGAACTACTGATTTAACAGTAGCTACAGCTGGTAATTTGGGTGCCGATGATTTAGATGAAGAGATTGAAAGACTAGAAACCAAGGTAGCAAATGGTGCTGATTTTATTCAAACCCAACCTGCCTATGATTTAGACCTATTAAAAATATTTTTAGACAAAACTAAACATCTTAATGTACCAATCTTAATTGGAGTCTTACCCTTAACTAGTTATAAAATGGCTAAGTATTTAGATAGTACTGTCCCTGGAATTGAGATCCCAGAAAGTATCTTAGCTAGAATGGAAGGACAAGGAGTATCAGAGGGAATAAAGATCTCTAGTCAGTTCTTACAACAAGCTTATGATTTAATTGATGGAATTCATATTATGTCAGCTAATCGATCAGATATTCTCTTAGATGTTATAAATGAAATAACTTAAATAAGTAATAAGTCGTGAGTCGTGTGTCTTGAGCCAGTTTAAAATTTCTACATTCAAACAAAATCTAATTCTCAGCAGTACCTTAGTTTTAAGGTATTAAAATATTTTATGACTTTAAATTTAATTTGGCTCAAGACTCATAGCTCACAGCTCACGACTATCAATATTATATTTTTTCTCTAATACTTTGAATCTTTTCTTTTATATTTTCAGCCCCTACAATCTCTGTTACCATAGAGATACAATTAGCACCTCTATTCTTTACTATATCTATATTATGCTCTTTAATTCCTCCAATTGCTACAAAAGGAAGGGCAATATTCTCTACTACATAATCTAAATAATCTAAACCAACTGGAGCACAGACATCTTCTTTAGTATTTGTCTCAAAGATAGGGCCAACTCCTATATAATCTACTTGCTTTTTTTGAGCTTCTCTAGCTTGTTTAGGAGAATGAGTAGATAGACCAATGATTTTATTTGGCCCTAATAAATTTCTTACCTCTCTTACTGGTAAATCTTCTTGGCCAATATGTACTCCATCAGCTTCAACTGCTAAAGCTAAATCAACATTGTCATTAATAATCAAACTAGCATCTGCTTGAGCAGTCATCTTACGTAACTTTTTACATTCTTGATATTTATAAAGCATCTTCTTCTTTTTTTCACGATACTGAATTATCTCTATACCCGCTTCTAACATTTCCCTTGCTATCTCGATATTACTCCTACCTAAAGAATACTTTTCAGCAGTAATACAGTATAAATCAGTATTTAACATTTATTCTCCTCCAATACATAGTTTAATATGATATCAGCCTGTTTAGCAGCAGCAATATTGACTTTAGGAGATAACTGTCTTCTATTTAAGAAGTCTCTTAATGACTTTTCAAATTGGTTCATCTTTTTCTCCTTTATTAAATTCGCTGCCAGTCTTTAAAGACTGGTTGATACCCTTTCTGAGCTAACATATCTTTTATTTGACTTACATCTCTATCATCAGAGATATCAAATTGATTGGTCTCCTTCTGTTGTGTATAACCACCTACTGCTGTAGATGACTCAGCCGATAATTTAGTAACTCCTAAAGGTAATAGATCATCTCTTAGTTGAGCACTTTCTCGAGTTGAGACATTAATTCCTACTCGTGGTAAAAATAATCTATAAGCTAACATAATCTGAACTAAACTTTGATCATCAACAATTGAGTTAGGCTGATAACTACCTAGATGTGGTTGCAATCTAGGAACAGATAGACTTATTTTGGACTCTAGATACTTATTCTGTAAATATTGGGCATGTAGTCCTGTAAAGAAAGACTCTTTACGCCAATCATTAAGTCCTAATAAAGCACCAATATTTACTTTTCTCATTCCAGCTTGACAACCTCTTTCTGGAGCATTTAATCTGAACTTATAGTTCTTCTTTGGCCCTGTAATATGTACTTGATCATATATCTCTTCGTCATAAACCTCTTGGTAGATAGTTAAGGCATCTATTCCAGTAGCAATTAATTCTTCATACTCTTCAATCTCTAACGGATAGATTTCTAATGCTAAAGAAGGGAAATAATCTTTAAGTACTGTAATAACTTCTTTAAGATAGGAGATTGGAGCATGTTTTCTTGATTCCCCAGTCAAGATTAATAAATTTTTAATTCCTTTATTAGCAAGCACTTGTGCTTCTTTAGCCACTTGATCTAAGTTTAATTTATTACGTTTAAAATCATTAGAAATACTAAAACTACAGTAAGCACACTGGTTGACGCAATAATCAGCTATATAAATTGGAGCATATAAAGTCATAGTCTTACCAAAGTGTTGTACTGTCAATTGATGGGCCAACTGGGCCATCTCTTCTAAATAATCACTGGCTGCTGGAGATAACAGAGTTAAGAAATCTCTCTTTCCTAACTTCTCTTTATTCAAAACCTCTTCTACATCTCTATCTTCTACCTGCTTAAAAAAACTAGAAAAATCAATATTTTTAACTTCTTTATATCTATTATAATAGCTCATTTTATTCACCTAAAAATCCTGTTAGTGGTGAGGAAGCTGAGGCTTCAGCTTTAATTCTTCCTGTTCCAGCTAAATAAGCTTGTCTTCCTGCTTGAACAGCTTGTTTAAAGGCTCTTCCCATAGCTACTGGATCATTAGCAGTAGCTATAGCGGTATTAACAAGTACAGCATCAGCTCCCATCTCCATAGCCTCTGCAGCTTGAGATGGTTTTCCAATTCCTGCATCAATAACAATTGGTAAATCAATCTCATCAATCATAATTCTAACTAGTTCTTTAGTTTTTAGTCCTCGGTTAGAACCAATAGGAGCTCCTAGTGGCATTACTGCCGCTGCCCCAGCTTTCTCTAACTTTTTAGCTACCATAAGATCGGGGCTCACATAAGGCAGTACTACAAAATCTTCCTCAGCCAATATTTCTGTAGCTTTAATTGTTTCTTGATTATCTGGAAGTAAATATTTATTATCAGATATTACTTCTATTTTAACCCAATTCCCACAGCCGGCAGCTCTAGCAAGCTTAGCAATTCTAACTGCCTCCTCGGCAGTTCTTGCTCCAGATGTATTAGGTAATAAAGTACAATTATCTGGGATATAGTTAATTACATTTTCCTCTGGTGCATCAAAGTTAACTCTTCTTAAAGCCATAGTAATTACTTGTGATCCAGCAGCTTTGATTGTATCTGGGATTATGTCTTGGTCAGAAAACTTACCGGTACCAGTAAATAACCTATTATTTAACTTTTTATCACCTATCATTAACTTATCAGACATATTAGCATCCTCCTCCTACAAATCTTAATACTTCTAATTGATCACCATTTTGTAAAGTGATGTTGGCCCATTTTTCTTGTTGTATAACTTCTTGATTATACTCTATCACTAGTCTTTCTAGTTCTAAATTCTTAGTAGTTAAGAAGTTAGTTAGTGCCATCTCTTCTTCAAGTTTTTCTTCTTCTCCATTTAAGATTATCTTCATCTTTTTATCCCCTTTCTTTTAAGTTTAAAAGTATTGCTTTATCGAGATATTTCTGCAGTTTACAATTTACAGTGTGCAGTTAAGGTCAAAACCAGTAAAAATCTAAGATGTATCTTTACTAAAAATTTTTTGTACCTTTTTAGTAGTTTTATCAGATGTAAATGAAAAATAGTCAGTTACTTCAATTCATTTATTGTTAAACTATATAGCTGATTAAAATTATTGAATTAATGATAAAGACTACTAATTGCGCTCTGAATGAAATGAAGAAGTACTCTTGGGGTGTATTTTGACAAAAGGTACTCGGAAGAAGGCCGATAGGCCGTTCCGAAACCGTCTTTGAATTCAATTTTTTAAGTTAACTTTTTATTAAAAAGTGAAACAATATCTCGATAATACTCCACTTTATAAAATAAAAAGAGCTCCCCTACTAACGTAAGGAAGCTCTTAAGCATACTTATATGTAGATAACTGATAATTGAATGTATCAGGTTGCTTCCCTACGCTAGTATTATCTAGGTCAGGTTATAGGGTTGAAACATTCGTTTCTCTCAGCCCAAAAGGCACCCCTAGCTTTATATTCTATTTTAATTATATTATATATTATTCTATTGTTTATTTCAATATTTAGTTTCTTTAAACATAAAATAAGTGTAATTCTAAAAAAGGAGGTCTTTTTATCAGTAAATATAGAGTTATTGCTTTAGATGGTGGAGGAGTTAGGAGTGCTTTAACCATTACTCTCTTAAAACGACTCCAGACTAAATTTCCCCAGTTGATTAGCAAAACTAATCTCTTGGCTGGTACCTCTTCTGGTTCATTTATTGCTTTAGGATTAGCTTATAACAAATTACCAGATAAATTAGCTAAATTATATTCTTTAAAGAATAGTAAATATATTTTTAATCCATCTTATTTAAATTTAACCCGCCCTAGATATGATAATGAACATTTAACTAATCTACTTTCTAAACTATTTCCTTATTGCTTACAACTTAAAGATCTTAATTATCAAGTTTTAGTTCCTAGTTTTGATTTGATAGGTGATAAAACTTGGCAACCAGTCTTTTTTAACAATTTTCCTAATTCTAAAACTAGAAATAAATCTGTAATCCAAGTAGCTTTAGCTAGTTCTGCTGCTCCTACCTATTTTCCTTCTTACAAAAACCATATTGATGGAGCTATTATAGCTAATAATCCTAGCTTAGCTGCTTTAGCAACTGTTAAAGAAAAAACAAATCAACAGCTTGATGATATCTATCTTTTATCTATTGGAACAGGAGTTATTCCTTATCAAATTAAGCAAGATACAGAGCAATGGGGAATTTCACAATGGGCCATTAATCCCACTCCCCCTCCTAGTCTACCTCTACTTAATTCTATTATGGAAGGAGGAATAAGAGTAGATAATCAAATCTTATCTCAATTATTAGGTTCAAATTATTTTAGATTAAATTTAGAACTATCTAGGTCAATTTCTTTAGATGATTATAAGCAGATACCTTATTTGACATCTTTAGCAGAAAGCTTGGACCTTAGCTCAGTTATTAAATGGCTTAAAAAATATTGGTTTTAACCTAGAAATCATAAATAATTAAGTATAAGAGATGTAATTAATGATATAATAACGATAGTAAAGGAGGTAAAGAAATGAGAATACCAGAACATATAGGAGTTATACCAGATGGTAATAGAAGGTGGGCTGAAAACCAAGGCTTAAATAAAGAAGACGGCTATACTTATGGACTTGGCCCTGGTTTAGAAATATTTAAGCTATGTCAACAAAAAGGCGTTAAAGAATTAACCTTCTATGGTTTTACTATGGATAATACTAAACGTCCATCTGTCCAAACGAAAGCTTTTACTAAAGCCTGTATTGAAGCTGTTAAAATGCTGACTAAAGAAGATGCAGAAATACTAGTAGTAGGTAATACAGATACGCCTATGTTTCCAGATGAATTACTTCCTTATACAAAAGAACGTAAGACCTTTGGGCAAGGAGGTCTAAAAGTCAATCTATTAGTCAATTATGGTTGGCACTGGGACTTAAGTAACCTTAACGAGAACCAAAGTCGTTCCAAAAAGGGGATTATATCTTCATTAAAATCCCATGATATCTCTCGTATTGATTTGATTATTCGTTGGGGAGAACGAAGAAGATTAAGTGGTTTTTTACCAGCCCAATCAGTCTACTCTGATATTTACGTAGTAGATAGTTACTGGCCTAACTTTAAAGAAGACCACTTTTACCAAGCCCTTAATTGGTATGATCAGCAAGATATTACTTTAGGCGGTTGATATTAATAAATCAACCGTTTTTTATTTCAAACACCTTTCTTTTCAAAATTTAGCAGTTCATATATTACATATCTTAGTCATAAGTTATAAAAGAAAGGAAGGTGTTATTCTTATGTTAAAAAAACTAAAAAAATTATTAGGATTTTCTAAAGAACATAAAGCTACAGTAAGAAAAATACGACGGTTAGCTGTATTAGCAGAAATAGAAAATCAAAAAAAGAAAATAATAACTAAAGATAAATTACAAAATTTTGCTCGAAAATATGGCAAAGATCCTCGAGGAATTGGAGGTTATTTTAAAGGGAGAAAAGCAAGTCTAAAGAAGATAGATAAAAATAGATATAGTCTAACAGAACCAGGTGTCAAGAAAGTTAAACAAGCCCAAAAAGAACTTGGGAATAGTTGGATAGAAAAATTACCAATAACAGAAATTTGCAAGTCTAAAAAAGAAGATATAATTAAATTTTAAATAACAAAAGAGGGTATTAACCCTCTTTAAAGTATTTTAACTATTTACTTCTCCGGCTTTAATAAAAACATATTCTGTCAATAATGGGCCAACAATTTCAGTAATAGCTGTTGTAAAGAGAAGAATATTAAAGATTAAAACTCCTACTTTTTCATTATTGACAGAAAAATGAATAAAATCACTTTGTACTTTATAAGTTAAATCAATTGCAACTCCAATTTGTGGCAACAAACCAACTCCTATGTATTTAGTTACTTTTTTAGGTGCTTCAGATAGCCAAGCTCCTAATGAGGCACCACCTACTTTACCAATAATTCGAGCTATAGCATAAACTAAAGCTACCATTAAAAAACTACTAGAAGTAATATTATCAAAACGAATATGAGTTCCAGCTAAAATAAAGAATATAGCATATAAAGGAATAGTCAAAGTATCCATATGTTCAGCAATACCTAGATGTTTTTTAGAAAAATTCCTATAAGCAAAACCAACAGATAAATTAGCGATTAATGGTGAAAAATTAAGAGCAAGAGCAGTTGCTGATACTCCAAAGACTGTAGCTAATAATAATAATACTTTACGAGTCTTATTATAATAATGAACTCCCATTAGTTTTTGAGAAAAATAGCCAATATTTAAACCTAAAATTACGGCTCCAATAATCTTACCTAAAGGAATAAAGAAGGTATTAAAGATAGATAAGCTAGCTGTTGGTGATACAAGAGTTAAAGCAATAGGTTCAGCAAAACTAAAAATTATTAAAGCTAAAGCTTCATCAATAGCTAAAACTACTAATAAGGTAGCTGCTAATTCACCTTTGGGTTTGTATTCTTTGATTACCAATACTGTAGCTGCTGGAGCAGTAGCAGAAGCAATAGCTCCTAATATAAGAGCTATAAATAAAGGTTCTCCTAATAATAACATACTAATTGTTACTAAAGAAAATGCACCTAACGATTCAAGCAAAACAATTAAAGCAAACTCTAACTCTAGTTTTTTTAATACACTAATTGATAATTCACTACCAATAGTAAAAGAGATAAAAGAAACGGCTAACACAGTTACATAACTAAAAGAATCAATTAAATAAGAATACCATTCTTTTTGTATAGCAGTTAAAAAAGGAAGATCTTGAATCAAACTACTACTAAATAGGATCCCAATAAAAATATAACCTACAATACTAGGTATTTTAAGTTTTTTAGTAATAGAAATCATTAAAAAAGAAACTACTACTAAAGCTCCAATAATATAAATAATTTTATGTTCCAAATGGTTAAGCATAGACCATTTTTGTAACTCATGTAAAGTTTCTACTGCTTTTAAATCCAATTCTTCTCACCCCAAATTTCTCCTCACTTTAAATTGATTTTTTGTAGTCTTCTATTGTTTATATTAACTATAGTTAATATAAGTCCTGCCTTAAATTTTAAAATAACTTTTATTAGATATAATTTCTTATTATAACCATTGTAATATTTTTAAAACATTTTTAGTTATTTAGTTTATTTTATAAAAAAATTAACTCGTATTAAATCCACCTCAAAAGTCATAATAGTAGTAACAAAGTAATTAAGGAGGTGAAAGAGATGTCCATTAGAAATAACAGTAATCAATTATTAAATCCAATGGCCAAACAGGCTATGGACAAGTTTAAGGTAGAAGCAGCACAAGAACTTAATATCTCTGATGAGTATAAGTCTGGTTACTGGGGTAACTTAACATCTAGAGAATGTGGTTCAGTTGGTGGACAAATGGTTAAAAAGATGATTGAAGATTATGAGAAGAATATGGCTCAAAAATAAAACTTCCCCCACCTGTTAGGCTTCCCAATTAAACTAATCAAGGAGGTAGAATATAATGTCTATTAGAAATAACAGTAATCGATTATTAAATCCAATGGCTAAAAAAGCTTTAGATAAAATGAAAGTAGAGGCAGCACAGGAGCTTAATGTTTCTGATGAGTATAAGTCTGGTTACTGGGGTAACTTAACATCTAGAGAATGTGGTTCAGTTGGTGGACAAATGGTTAAGAAGATGATTGAAGATTATGAGAAGAATATGGCTCAAAAATAAATATAGAATAAAAGCCCTGGTTTTCCAGGGCTTTTATTTAGTTTTGGGGTTCTTCTTTTAACAAATTAGTAATAAATTTGACTACTGAGATTTTTTTGAAACTATTAAGATTTAATTTTTTAGTTGTCTTTTCTGCTTTATTATTTTCAGATTTTTGCTGTCCAGTTTTAGCTCTCTTTAAAGCCTGTAAATATTCTGATTTGCAATTAATATGCTCATCTTCTTCAGTTTCAACTTTATTCTGTTTCTGTAATTCACCTAGATTTTTTAAATAATCATTAGGAGATTTATCCATCCGTATCACCTTTCTAGTTTATACTTTCATTATCATCTTATCAACAACTAGAATTAATAACAAAAGTAATTACTACCAGAAAAGTTACTAAAAGGCCTAGATTTTATCCTTTTTTAATTCCTTTGTTTATCTGCTACAACTCCGGCAACCATTACTCCATCTTTAGGAACAGAAAATGGTGGAGCATAAGCTAAGTCTAAATCAATTAATTCCTTAGCTTCCATCTGATTATAGATTGCTGTTGCTAAAACATCTATTCTTTTAGCTACTCCAGATTCACCAATAACCTGAGCTCCTAAAATCTGTCCACTCTCTTCTTCTACTATCAATTTAATCTTTATCTTTGTATAATTGGGATAATAACCCGCATGATTACCAGCTTTAATAGTAGAAGTTACTATCTCATAGCCTTCTTCTTTAGCTTCTTTAGCTGTTATTCCTGTTCTAGCAGCAGCTAAATCACAGATTTTTGTAATTGCTGTACCTAAGACTCCATTAAAATGATCTTCTCCACCAGTTAAATTGCTACCTACTACGCGACCTTGTTTATTAGCCGTTGAACCTAGTGGAATCCAAACTGGGTTATCTGATACTAAGTGTTTAGTCTCTACACAATCACCAGCAGCATAAATGTCAGATAGATTAGTTTCTAACTTAGAATTGACTTTGATTGCTCCAGTTGGTCCTAAATCTACTCCTATTTCTTGGGCCAACTCCACATTAGGCTTTACTCCAATAGCTAATAATGCAAAATCTGCCTCTATTTCTTTTCCATTTTCAGTAACTAGTTTTGTAACTTTCTGCTCTCCTTTAAACTCAACTACTCCATCATCAGTAATTATATTAACCCCTTGTTTCTTAAGATGTTCAGCTACTATTTCTGCCATATCACTATCAAAATTAGTCAGTAATTGATCTGCCTTTTCTACTACAGTAACTTCGATATTATGTTCTAATAAACTTTCTGCCATCTCTAACCCAATATAACCTCCACCTACAATTACCGCTTTTTGAGGTTCATTAGTAGTAATATACTCTTTGATTCGATCAGCACTATGTACATTACGAAGAGTGAAGATATTATCTAAATCAACTCCTGGTAAAGGAGGTACAATTGGCTTGGCACCAGTAGAGATTAATAACTTGTCATAATCTACTTCTTTAGTTTTATCTCTTAATATATCCTTAACTATTACTTGCTTTTTATCAGGTAGTATCCTTTTTACTATATGTTGAGCTTTTACTTTTGGCCCTTTCTTAGCTTCAAACTTCTCTGGAGTATAGATAATAATATCATTTCTTTCTTTTACTAAATCCGCTATATAATAAGGTAAACCACATCCAGAATAAGATATGTCACTATCTTGTTCAAAAATAGTGATTTCTGCTTCAGGCATTTCTCGTTTAGCTTTAGCAGCTGCACTAGTACCAGCTGCTACTCCACCAATTACAACTATCTTCATTTATTCTCCTCCTTTATAGTTAAAATTATAGAATTATTTTGCTACTGATTAACTTCTATTGTCTTATTCTCTTCTACTGATTTTAGAATAGATAATACAGTCTTAACATCGCCTAATTCTATTTCAGGAGTAACAGAAATATCTTCTTTATCAGTTAACCCTTGATAGAAGTTTACTAACTCATTATAGAAACCTTGTTTAGGTGTATAATTTATCTCTTCTCTAGTTCCATCATTATAAGCAATATTGATAACTCCAGATTTTCTCTCTTCTAAATAAATCATTCCTTGACGACCAAAGATTCTAGTTCCTACTAAAGGTCGCTGCATCTCTTTGCCACTAGGAAAATAAGAAAACTGTCCAACTATTCCATTCTCAAAATGAAGGTTAATATTTGTAGATAGATAAGGAACATAGTCATCCTCTTGTGGTTTGCCAAAGGCTTGCAGACTATGAATTGGACCAAAAATATGTCTTAAACCAGCTAAGTTATGTAAAGCTCCATCTAATAATCTACCTCCAGGAAAAGCAGGATGTTGGCGCCATTCTTTAGCAGCAAATGTGTCTCCTAATGCCTCTTGGGGGAAATTAACAATAAAGTTACTAATAAAGTAGATGATTTCTCCAACCTTTTCTTCTGCTACTAGATTTTTGAGAATGTTGTTTTCTTCATTATATCTAAAATTCTCAGCAATTAACACTTTAATATCATATTCTTTTGGAAATTTAGTATATTCTTTAGCCTCTTCTAAGTTTGTAGCTAGTGGTTTCTCACAAATAATATCTAATCCTAATTCAGCTACATCTTTAGAGACAGCAAAGTTTTGCGAGATGGGAACCATAATATCTACTGCATCTAATTCTTCTTCTTTAATCATAGTCTTATAATCTTCATAAGCTTTATCTTTATTAATTCCTATTAGTTCAGTTGCTGCCTCAGCTACTTCTAATTCTACATCACAACAAGCTACAATTTCATATTTATCCTGTAGTTGTTGATAAGCAGGCCAGTGTAATCTCTGCCAAGCAAGTCCTGTACCAATAATTCCTATCTTTATCTTCTTCATATTATCAGCTCCTATAATATAATAATTAATAGCTCTATTATTAATATTGGCTAAATAGTAGTTTAATATAGGAGTTGATAATAAAAAGTTGGCCCGTTGGGGCCAAAGTTCAAACTTAAAGTTTATTCTTCATAGACAACATCATCAATTTTAATTGCTCTAAACTCACTATCTCCTTCAATACATTCCATACAATTGTCACATTCTTTATTACTATTTAAATCACAGATTAGGCATTCACCACAATCATTACAATTATCACCAGGATTCAAAATACATTCTTCTCTATCCAACTAGATCTACCCCCTAATATTTTGTAGTGATTAGTGTAACACAAAACTTGTGAAAAATAAAGCTTAGTTACATTCTATTGCTCCAGTAGGACAGACTGATTTACAGTGTCCATCTCCTAAGCACTCTAGAGCATTGATTATCTGTGCCTTAATGCCAGTGCTTGTATTAACTAATTCTATAATCTGACATCCACATGCTTTTACACAACAACCACATCCTATACATTCTTCCCAATTTACCTTTTTAATATAAGTTAATTTATAGTTAGTTCCACTCTTTTTTTTGGCCCAGCAGTCTTTCTTATCTATAAATACCCCTCCTTTTAATTTAATCTTATAGTTTTATATTTATTTAATAACTAATTAACATATTATAAACTAAAAAGCTTTCTGCTCTAAACAGAAAGCTTTTTAGTAATTAATAATCATTAATAATTTTCCATTTTTTAGATTAATCTCTGCTTCTTCATCTTCAATAATATTACTGATACTTAATGTTGAACCTCGAGTTAAAGTGGCATCTGTTAAAGGATATTTAACCCCTTTCAATTCAACACCTTCCACTTGAGAAGTTATAGGTAGAAAAGATATTGTATTACCTGCTTTGTCTTTAATGATTCTATTATCAGTAATCAATTCAATGGTATCTTGCTCTGTTACAAACTTAATCTGTACTCCAGAAGTAGTTAATTGCTCTAATAAGTATATATTAGCTAAACTATGATCTAATCTCTTTCCTAAAGCGGCAAAAACAATAATCTCTTCAAAGCCCATTTCAATTAAATTTTCTAATAACAATTGAGTATCCGTCTTATCTTTTTGAACAGGGAATTTTTTGATCTTTACTCCTTGCTCTCTATACTGATTTAGTACTGTAGAAGATACAGAATCAAAGTCACCTACTATCAAGTCAGGAGTAATTCCTAGTTCAAAAGCATATTCTGCTCCTCCATCAGCACAAGCAATCGTATCTTTAGCAGTTATATAGTCTTGATAAAACTCTTCTCTGCCTATTAATTCCCCATTTATAAAGACAATTGCCCTAGACATTAACTATTGACTCCTTCTAACTCCATTACTGGATTATTTGCTATTGCTTTAATTAGGATTAACATAACTATTACTGTAATAATTGTTTCTGGAATTAAATAACTACTATTATAAATTAATGAGTAAGTCCAGATACTTTGGCCCTCAGGAGCATACTGTCCAAAAAAGACAGCTCCAGAAATAAAATGCATTATAAATCTTAGAAAAGAACCAAATAAAGTACCGGAACTTACCAATAATGAATTTTTTCTTAAGCTGTTTGATTGATTTAAAGCACCTATTAATCCAGCTAAACCTAATAATCCATAGGCTAATGGATAATCAAGAATCAACTGGCTCCAGTGTACAACATAACCAGCTAACATAGCTTGTAAAATTCCATAACCTGTTCCTAATAAAAGCCCCTCTTTCCAACCCCAGCGTAAAGCAATAAAGATAACTGGAATCATTTCCAAAGAAATAGAACCACCTTGAGGCATTTCATAAATTTTTAAATAATTTAAAATAACTGCCAAAGCCAAACTAACTCCCATTTCTGATATCTTTCTTATTTTTGTACTATTCAATATTATCCCTCCTTAAAAGTAAAAAAACAACTCCATGTAGGAGTTGTGCCTGTAATTAATAAACACTAACTTTCCTACGCTGGTATAATCCAGATCAGGTACAAAAGGGTCAGAGTTTAATAACTCTCTCTCAGTTTTTTAATAAAAACTCCCCTAGTTTCTCTAATATTAAATTATATCGATATCTAATTATAGCAGATCAGTTATTAATTTGCAACTATAACAGATAAAAATTGATTTTAAAATAACAATTATGTTACAATAATAGTAACTTAACACTAAGGAGTGATAAAATGAATTCTGAATTAATTATTTCTTCTTCTTTTATGGTAGCAATTATTATAGAGGCTATTATTTTACTTAAAAATTTTTTTACTACTACAGAAAAAGAATTTCTATCTAAGTCTCTATTCAGGTTTTTATCTAATAGTTTCATTTATGTTGCTGCCTTATTAATTTTCATTTCATCTTTTAGTCAACAGAGTGGTTTAGAAATTATTAATTTTAAAAACTTAAATCAATTTACTTTAGGACAAGCTGCTATTTGGAGCATACTAATTGCTGATGTTGTTACTTTAATTGTCTTAGGGATTGGAATTATAACTAACGTATTTAAGAAAAAAGATAAACAACCAGAAGAAACTATTATAGACCAGAAAAAAGCTAGAGAATTAGCTTAGATATAAAAAGGAGTAGCAATATTGCTACTCCTTTTTATATCTAGTATAAGTTATTAATAATAATAATAATAGCATCACTCCAAGAATAATCTTTCCAAACAAATAGCCTATCTGTTGATATATAGTCTTTTCTTGTGAAGTTAATTCTAGCTTAGCCTCTAAACTGGTTGTTTCAAATAATTTAGTTCTATTTATTATTTGACCTTGTTTATTAATAATTCCACTAATTCCTGTATTACCTACTTTAACTACTGGCACTTGATACTCTACAGCTCGAAATATAGCTGCCTGTAAGATCTGTAAAGAAGCTTTACTTCTTTCAAACCAAGCTTCATTAGAAATATTAATAATTAAATCATTATCTTGATATAATTTATGAACAAAAAAAGGATTCAAAATCTCAGAACAAATAGGAGCAATCCAACTTATATTATTCAACTTAAAACTCTGTAACTCTGTACCAGGAGTAATATGATTTAAGTTACTTTCAATAAAATCAGGTATCAAATTAGGAAAAGGAACATATTCTCCCCAAGGAACTAATCTATTCTTACTATATGTTTGGCGGATATTATTATTCTTATCTATTAGTAATGCACTATTTAGATAATTCTCTTTTTCTGTAATGAAACCACCAGTTAATAATGAATTCCCATCTGAAAAATCAAAAGGAAACTTTTTATCCTGATCATAAGATCTTAATATAGCCGTTTCTGGCCAGATTAATAAATCCATATCGGTAGTTTGGTTTAATACTTCTTGTGATAGTTTAGTCAATCGCTTAGCAATTTCATCCTGTTGATTAGGATCTAATTTTATTTGTTGGGGAATATTAGGTTGAATCAAACCTACTTTTAACTCTTTAACTGTAGGTTCCTTTTTAGCTAATTCTAATCTACCATAACTAAAGACTACTCCAAAGACTAAAATAGCAACTAAAATATAAATTAACTTATATTTAAAAGAATTCTTTTTCAATCCTAAATAAAGTAAAGTATTTACTAATACAATCAAAAAACTGATTAAATAAAAGCCTCCATATTGGGCCAACTGAACCAATTCAGGAATGAAGCTTTGGCTATAACCTAAAAAGCCAAATAAATATTGAAAAGAAAAAAGAGTTCTTAAAAATTCTATTCCAGTCCAAACTAAGGGCATAACAATTAATAATGATAAATTTAACTGTTGATTAATCATTTTAGTAATCCAAGCAAATAGTCCCCAATACGTTCCTAGTAATACAAAAGCTAAAATAAGTATTAGAATACAGATAAACCAAGGATAACCACTAAATTTAAGTAGCGGATAGATTAACCATTTACCACTTATTATTAAAAAAATAATTCCCATCAGCCAACCTAAATAAAAAGCTTGTCTATCTGTTTTATCTTCTAATGCAAAAAGAAAAGGGATTAGTCCTATCCAGCTAACCAAAGCTAAATTAGGAAACTGAAAAGGAAGGGCCAACAGCCCTCCAGCTATAACTACCAGTAAATAAGCCATTTAGTCTGTCCTCCATTCAACATTACTTCTTTTAAGAATCTTAATTAAGAAAATAGCTAATAATCCTCCAGTCAACGCAGTCAATAACTGTGGTATCTGCATCATTTGAGCAATCTTAGGTGGTACTTTTACAACAGATTTTACTGCCCAAGCTAAAATAGCATATTTAAACCCTGCTGCTCCAACGACTGCTAAATAGCGATTACTTTTATTAGCCAAATAGTAGGTCATGACTAAAACAACATTTCCTAAAATAATAAAAGGAATTACTGAAGCTAAAGGCGCAGGTAAAATACCACGAACTAGAGCAATCCATGGTGTTAAACCACCAACTAATGCTCCTCCTATTCCTCCTACTAAACTAACAGAAATAAACAAGAACATATTTACTAATGGACCTGTAATAAAAAAAGGAAACCCCATCATTTGTACTACTAAAGTTAAGGCCAATAAAATTCCAGTTCTAGCAATCCATTTTGTATGATTCATAGTTTATATTACCTCCATTTTCCTACTTATCTCATATGTTTATAAATTTATTTTATAATAATTTATACCAAAAAACAAAAAAAGAGGCACAGTTGATGTGCCTACTTTAATCTAGCAAAAAGATGATTACCAATTTCCTTTACTGGTTCTGTATTTTCAAAGATCCAACTAGATGTAGCAGTGATAGGGTTATAATAATATAAGGTGCCGTTAGATGGATCCCAACCATTTAATGCATCTTCAACTGCTTGGTAAGCAGTTGTATTAGGCTCAAGATAAATTTGACCATCTAAAACAGCTGAAAAAGCATAACTACCATTCACTTTTTGGTATACAACACCATTCACATCATTTGGAAAATTAGGAGCTTTAACTCGATTAATAACTACTGATGCTACAGCAACCTGTCCTTCATATGGTTCTCCTCTAGCTTCTGAATATACAGCTCTAGCTAGTGTGTCTAATTCTTGGTCACTTAAATTTAATCGTTGTTGATTATTACTTTCTTTATTTGCTGGCTCATATATGTCACCTAATCCTTCATTAGCTTGGTTATTATCTGGAGAACTACTTTCATCAGAATCATTACTTAAAAAGGATAGAAAAAAATATCGATAATAGACCCTTAATCAAACTAAAAAAACTATTGGAACCATTACTTGCATAAGCTGGTGTAATTAAAACAAATCCAGATACAAAAGGAAAAATCAATGTGAATATAAGAATATATGTTATAAATTTATAATAAACTGTATTTGTTTTCATATTTTATAACCCCTCTTTCTATTAACTGCTACATCTTATTTGTTTTCTATAACTTATAAAAGTCTTCGACGAATATATTTTCTCTTATATCTTTTGGAAATGCAAATGTATTTTTTTGTAGTTTTGTATTTTTTTATGTTCATAAGTGACTAGGTAACGAATAAATAAAAACTCAGAGGCAATTCTACCTCTGAGTCAATACTTAAATATAACATTCGATAAAGTCTTTAATCAACTCCGCTACTTGAGTTGATCCTTTTTTTATTTGGGTTTTATTAATCCTTAGTTTTTCTTGACTTTCATCTAAATCTAAAGCTTCAGAAAATAATCCCGTTACTCCTCTGCCTCTACGATCAATTTCAAAAAATAATTGAATAGCATCATCAGTAATAAAATACACCATTTCTAGTTCATCTAATTCATTCCTAAATAAATTGGTAGGTCTAAATTCTAACTCCTGTATAAAAGGAAACTTACCTGTTCTTACAAATTCATTTTCAATGCTCTTTATCTTAAATCCTAGTTCCTCTAAAGCATCTAAAACTACTTTTAAATATTTATGCGGAAGTATTTCTAACCTATCATTATCTTTAGGATCAATTGCTCTTTTTATATCCAGACCTGTATGGATCCAGACTGGAAATCGGCTATTAGAGATAGGAGTCTGCTTATCTAGGATAAATGAAAAAGAGTGTTCAGTCTCATCTTCAGGTTGGATAGTCTGATCAACTGAAATATCAACCTGTTGAATTTTTTCCTCGGCAATCGTCTTTTTATCATCAACTTCCTTTTCATACTGGGTCATTACATACAGGTATAATTTATCTATCTTCTGCTCTATATTCCCACCATAAATTTTAATCTGTCCTTTTACTTCTTCTCCTGGCTGTATTTGTTTCTTCTCTAATAAAGTATCAACTCTAGCAGCTCCAATACCTATACTAGCCATTAATTTTTGAAACATACTCATATTTATTCCTCCACTTCTCCTATTATTTTCTTCAATTTCTTGCCTAAATTATTAAGATTATTAGTTATATCTTTTCCTTTATTTTTCTCAGGATGTTGATTCACTAAATCAGGAGTTCTTTTATTAGTTATTGGAGTATTTAATGGATATAATTCTACATAACCACCAACAGCACATTGCTCTCCGTAACCACAAGTAAAACAAGCATATTCTCCTTGGATTTCTACTTGTTCAATTACATCAATCCGAGCATCATTAGTAAAAGTTAATAGATCATCTATTGCTTCATTAGAGTCACCATCTCCACTAACTCCAATAATTACTCCTAACTTATTATTTAGAGGAAAAGAACAATTGTGTCTACTACTGAAACAGATACGTTCCCAAAACGCTCTTGCCTTAGCATTGATTCCATCCCAATATTCTGGTGCTCCAAATATAATGACCTTAGCCTCTTTCATAGCATTAAATATCTCATTGAGTTTATCATCTTTTACACACTGATGATCTTCTACACATCCATTACAAGCATCACAAGTTAATATTTCAAAGTTAGATAATGAATAAAATGAATGTGACAAATTACTTTTTTCAAGTACCGATTTGATTGCTGATTCAGTAATTTTACCTTTACGTCCAGCACTGATTCCTACAACCTCTATTTCCTTCATTATATCCCTCCATTATTTTGTATTCATAATTAATTAGATATCAGATAATGCAAAAAAGCCGGGACTCTTTACCCGGCTAATTCTAGGTTAAAATTTATTTATCAATAATTTAATCTTTTAAATCAAAATATTTAGTTTCTACTTTCTTTTTTGACCTCAATTCATTACAGTTATCGCAAAAGAAACTAATACTACCACAGCCTTTAATCACTTCTACCTGCTCCCCACATCTATCACAGAAGTTTCTAACATCTTTTATCTCATATCGAGTATGATCATCACAATACTTACAAAAGTACTTCTTTTCTCCATCTTCAGTCTTAGTACGCATAATATTATTACACTCTTTGCAGATAGCTTTCTTCATTATTAATCCCCTCTTACTAATTATCTTCTCTACTTAGGATACGCCATAGTTCATCTTCTGGAGCTGAATTAATATCTATTTTTCCCTGCTTAGTATTAATAATTCTATCTTCTGAAATAATCTTTCCAATAGTAGATGCTTTGATTTCAGATTCTGCTAATTCCTCTACTAATTTATCTCCTTGTGGAGTAGTTAACACTAACATTCCAGAACCTATTAGCTGATAAGGATTAACCTCTAATGCTTGAGTAATATATTTAGTAGTTTCATGAAGAGGTATCTTCTCTTTATGAATCTCAAAACCTACTTCTGCAGCAGAAGTTAATTCATATAAAGCACCATATAAACCACCTTCAGTTACATCATGCATAGCATTAACCTCTAACTCAGCACCTAATAACCCTTCAGGAACAACACTCAAATCTTTAGATAAATCTAATGCTAATTGAATTGTCTCTGCTGCAACTCCCAAATTAAGTAATTTTTCTTCAAAGCTACTAGCTAAAATAGATGTTCCTTCTAAGCCAACCCACTTAGTAACTACAATGTCATCTCCTACTTTAGCTCCAGCAGAAGTAACAAATTTCTCTTTATTAGTCTTACCAATAGCCGTACAAGATACTAAAGGTTGTTTAACTATATCAGTGACTTCTGTATGTCCACCTAATACATCTATCTCTAAATCTTTAGCAGCTTGATTGATATCTTCTACAATAGCTACTACATCTTCTTCATCAGTTTCAGGCGGAATCAATAAAGCCTGTTGAATCCCAATAGGTCTTGCTCCATTGGCTGCAATATCATTACAAGCTACATTTACAGCTAAACTACCCATTCCTTCTTCTACTCCTGTAATAGGATCAGTAGACATTACAGCTACAAATTCCCCAAAATCAATAACTGCTGAATCCTCTCCTATTTTCGGGCCAACTAAAACTTCAGAGTTCTGCTTTGAAAGTTTATCTAATACTAAATCTTTAAGCTCATTAATTCCTATCTTACCTGCTTCCATAACCAATCACCTTTCTTTTTTAATCAGCTATTACTTGAGACAAATTTGCTCTTAGCAGAGCAAAAATTACTGGGAAAGCAATTGCTGCTCCACCTACTGCTTGAGTAATATTGCCTGGAATACTACTTATAGCTGCAGCCCAACTGCCTCGCATAATAGCTCCAGCAACAAAATAACCTCCAATCATCCAAGCTCCGCCTACTAAAGCAGCCAGTAAATCTCTAAACCTTAATGAAACCTCTTTATATCCTCGTTGAGCAATATAACCAATAATTAATCCTTCTACTCCTTTGATTAGAAAAGTTGGCCCTGCCCAATGACTATAACCAGATAATAGATCTGCTAAAGCCGATCCAATTCCTGCAGCTAAGAAACCTACTTTAGGACCAAATAAAATGGCTGCCAGATAAATCATACTATCTCCTAGGTGAATATAACCATTTGTAGCTGGTGTAGGAACTTTAATCACCATAGTACCTACAGCCACTAATGCAATCAATAATCCTGTCATTGCTAACTCTCTTATTTGCTTCTTCATACTCTTCTCCTCCTTTAGGTATAACCTGTTATATCTTTGTGTTATCATAGCATATAGCTGATTTTTTGTCAAAAGCTAACAAATAGATCAGTTAACATTTTTGTCTTAAGTTCTGCTACTTTTTCTGCATCTACTAAGCACTCTACAACTTTAATAGCAGACTCTCCTCTATTTTTTATTATTAGCATAATCATCTTATATTTTTCTTGATTCTTGCAGGAAATCCTTTATCCTTCTACCTAATTTATCTTATTATATTTTCTCTCTCTCTGGTTATTATAATTGATGGGATGAGAAAGGAGGCTACAATATGACAGTTGGCAATCAACTACACCAGACTCTTACTAGCTTAGAAGGAGCTAAATCTGACTTAGAAAGTTATGCTCTAAGCACTAATGATAAACAAGCTGAACAGATGTATAATCAACTTGCTCAGGATATCCAGAATACTGCTAAGCAATTAGAGAATCGAGTCAATTATGTTGAACAAGAAGAACCTTCCTTTAAAGCTCGTCAAACTGGACAGCAACAACAGAAGAAACAATAATAGAAATTAACTTAGGTCCATAGGATAAGAGATTTACTCTTATCCTATGGTATATTATTTTACATATTTTTCTTGAGTTTATACAAAATAAATATAAATACTTAAATTAAAGGAGCTTAACAGCAATGTACAAATTATTTGATAAATTTACCACTTTACTAGTTAATTTATTGCTTTATAGCTTGATCATATCTTTTCTGTTCACTCTAACTTATTCGATTTATCAAACATTTATAAATATTAATTCTTGGTCTGAATTAACTCAAAGAATATCTAATTCAATCAAACAATTACCTCAACTAAATAGTTTGTTACTCTATTTTTCAAATTTAGTTTAAAGTAATAAACAAAGGAGGAATTATAATTAAAATAGCTATTATAGGTGGTGGAATTAGTGGGTTGACAGCAGCTTATAAATTAAAAAAAGCTGGTTATCAACCTGTTGTTTTTGAAAAAGAACATAAAGCCGGAGCTAGATTTGTTAATGGAGAAGCAATGATGCACTTAATTAATCTACCAATTACTGATGCCTTCTACTACCTAAGTTTAAATCATGAATTACCTTTACAACCCACTCTTCCTATTAGAAAGATTAAGTTTTACGGGCCAACTGAAACTGCTACCATTGTAGGAGATATTGGTTACATTACTGCTCGAGGTAATCATGAACGATCTTTAGAGAATCAACTAGCTAAACTAGTCTCCTGCCCTATTAAATTAAATACTGAACCTGACTATAACACTTTAAAAGAAAGTTTTGATAAAGTCATTATTGCTACTGGTGACCCTGCTACAGTAAAAAATTTAGGGCAATGGCAACAGACTGACATATCAGTTAAAATAATTGGTGCTACAATTGAAGGAAAGTTTGAGCCAACTACAGTTAAAATGTGGTTAAACCACAATTTTGCACCTCAAGGCTATGGATACTTACTACCTTTAGGGCATAAACTGGCTTCTTTGGCAATTGCTACGCCTCATGATATAGTAGATAGTGATAAGTTATGGACTAAATTTTTATCTCAACTTAACTTCTCTTTTAGAATTAAAGATACCTTTCAAATAGATAAATATGAAATTGGGAGAACTAAGACTCAACAGTTTAATAATACATATATTATTGGTCATGCTGGTGGCTTTATTATGCCTTTTTTAGGTTTTGGTCAACTCAGCTCTATTGAAAGTGGACTCTTAGTAACTAAATCTATCATAAATCGGATAGACTATAATAAGTTAACTAAGAGTCTAAGAAATGACTATCAGACTTCATATAAACTACGTAAGCTAATGGCAAGTCTTTCTAATACTCAATATGATAAACTAGTTCATAAACTCAATAACAGAACTATAAAGAAGATATTTTTACAACGTAAGATAAACTTAGCTAAAATTATTGGCTGGCTTAGCTCGCCTTTAGCTTGGCTAAAATAAAAATATCTTAAAATTACAACTTACTTTATTACTATTTTAGTTTTAATAGGAATGAAATCATATAATTGCTTTAAATCTTTATTCTTCATTCTAATACACCCTTTGGAATACTGCTCAACAATATCTAGGTCAGTATTAGTTATCCCATGAATTCCATAACTACCTCCTTTAGTCCATAAATCAATTCCTATCCAATATTGTCCGTATATTTTCTTCTGTTTACCAGTTAATCTTACTTTATTTTTTATTCTAAACTCTCCTACTGGAGTTGGAGATTCTGCTCCTCCTACAACAATAGGATAACTTTTGATTTTTCTATTATTCTGTATTATATATAATTTATGTTTGCTTCTATTAACCATAATGTGATAAGGAGTAAATTCTCTTCTAGACTTTTGAACTGAATTTATATTAGGTTTCAAAACTTTATCAATAATCTTAGTTACATCAAAATCATTTATTTGTTCAGGGTTATAATACCAACCACCAGTTAGATCTAACTTATTTGTAGCATCATTTTTACCAGTTACAGTTTCAACAGGAATATGAGATAGATATTCTTCCTTTAAATCAGTTAGCTCATCTGGTAAATAATGATGTTCTTTTAAATAAAGAAAGAGAGCCAGCTTTAATTTATTTAAGTTATTTAAAGTGTTGTTTGAATAAATATCTTCTTTATTTTGTTCTGTCGTATTTTCTTTGTTCAAATTGAAAATTTGGTTATTATTATCTTCTGTATTTTTAATTGGATCAGATCTATTTTCAACTTTAGTAAACCAATAATCTTTAATTAAAAAACTAATTAGAATTAAAAAAATAATAATTAAGATTACTAGTATTATAATCAAGGTTCTTTTAAAATTCATGTTAACCCCTCCCTTCTTTAGTACATTATATGTTTTTTTACATTTATTAGTTAAAAATACTATACTGGAAATCATATCTCAGATATATATAACAAAATAAATGCAAAAAATATATAATTTGCATTAAATAGTGTAATTGATTACCAAAAAATATAAATAGAAATAGTAATATTCGAACTATTTTCCCAATACAATCATAATGTATAGTAATAGAATAATCATCTCAAGAAAGGAGGAGGAGTGTAATGGCTTTACAGAAGTCTACAGATGCTTCCAGTTTAGCAGAAGTTGTAGATAGAATTTTGGATAAAGGTATTGTTGTTGATGCTTACGCTAGAGTATCTTTAGTAGGTATTGAATTATTGTCTGTTGAAGCTAGAGTAGTTATTGCAAGTGTAGAAAGATGGTTAAGCTATGCTGAAGCTGTTGGATTAGTTGCTGAAGAAACTGCTACTGCAGTATAGACCAAAATAGCAATCATAAACCTAAAACTAGTTTACGTAGTAAAATCTTTGGCTACAACTAAAATAAGGGCCAATGTTGGCCCTTATTTTAGTTGTTATTCTACTTTAAAAGAAGAAATAAAATTATATGGTGGCCAAGGGCCTGTATATTCAATATCAATATGCTCTTTATTTAATCTATCAAGCTCCTTATTTAACTTAGTTATCATTTTTTCTTTCACTCTATCATCTACTAATATAGCTGTATTTAAAATCATTTCCTTTTCTATCCTAGTTATTTCTCGTCCAAGATTATCATTTCGTTGACATTCTATTCCTAGCTCCTTAATCTGATTATATATATCATTACCTATATTATAAAGCTCTTTTCTAGCCTTTTCTTCAAGTTCATTATTCAACTTCTTCTTCTTAAAATAGGAAGCACCTTTAGACATAGAATTAATATCATTTAAATCCTGTTTAGACTCTTTATATTTCTCTATAAAGCCTCCTTTATCAACATAAAGTTTACAAGACCATTCTTCTTTATCTGATAAATATTCTAATGTTTCATATAATTCAGTATAATTTTGCTCCAACAATTTTTTTATTTTTTCTTCGCCATAAAAAACTGTACAAAATTTCATAGGAATTACCTGCGAATGATCCATTACTGATCTTAAAATATTCATATGCACCTCTGATTTTTCCTTTAACCAACTTAAATTCTCAATATTTTCATCTATTGCTGGATGACCATATTCTGCTAAAGGTACTATACTTATTAGTCCATTTAAGTCACCATTTTTTATCTTATGAAGGTGATAATTAGAATCTATACCTTTAATTTTATAATCTTTCCACTCTCTATTTAAAGTCACACCGTAAAAGTAGATTCCTTTATCCAATACTTAATAACCTCCCTTACTTAATCATCTAACTTAGCTTCTATCTTTTCTAGCCTTTCTATAATCTCAGTTCTTTCTAATTTATCAGCTGAAGAAGAGTTTAATTTCTCATTTTTAGATTCTTCTATTTCTTCCTTTTCTCCCTTATTATCATGAGCTAATGACGAAAGAGAAGGATCCATTGTCCACCAATCAATTCCTATTTCTTTAGCTTTATCAACTGAAGCTACAACCAAACGAATCTTAATAGTAAGTAAGTCAACATCTGCTAAAGCAATACTTATATCTCCTGCAATAACTACTCCTTTATCTAATATCCTCTCTAATATTTCACCTACCCCTGAACCTGTTGTAGAATGAGTAATACGATTTGAAGGCATTTCTACTTCCCTCCTCTATATTAATCTGCCTAATGGCCCTAGATCAATATTTAATTCCTCATCTTCTAAATCAAAGACAATCTTTAATTCTTCCATCTTATCTTCTAATTTCATAAAAGTTAAACCTAACTCTTCTATTTCTTCATCTTTTAGAGAATCATTTTCTATTCTTAACATTGCTTGTTTCTCTAATAATCTTCTTAGCAACTCGATTAAGGTTAATACAAGTTTTGCTAATCCTTGTTCTACATTATCTTGATTAGCATTTATCCGATCATTAAAGTTCTCTTTAATATTATCAGCTTGTCGACTGACTTCTTCCTCTAAAGATGAATAATCATCTGACATGAGAGAATAAATCACCTCCTTCTTTAAAATTTACAAAGTTATAAGGTGCCCAAGGCCCACTAAACTTATAAATTATATCATCCTTAGTTGTTGTCTTGAAATTATTTATTCTTTCTTTAAAAAAACTAAATTTGTCTATTTTAATTAAATAAGAAGCATTAAAAATCAAAGGAGGGTTTTCCATATATTCAGAGGTATATTTATCACTATTTTCCTCCAATAAATCAGTTAGCGGATCAATCGTTTGTCTTAGGTCTTTAATTAAGTTCTTTCTTTTTTGATAATCATTGTATAATCTCATCATATAGGACTTTCCTGTTCTCTTTTCTAATTTGTTTTTATTTATTGTTTGCTCTAGTTTACTACATATTTTTAAACCTACTTCTATCTTCCCTTCATAATTCTCTAATAGTCTATTAATTTTATCAGTATTAGTTTCTACAAAGTTATCAATAGGTTTCCTATCTTCTATTACTGTTCCAAAAGCAAAAGGAAGTACTATACCATCTTGTATTAGAGAATTTAATACTTTATTATGCTCTTGTAAGCGACTTAACTTTGCTTTATACTTACTTTGCTTAACATAACTATAGAGAACATAAAAATTGGAATAATCAATGATTTTCACTTCTTGTTTCTCAATACCTTTAATCAATTTATTAGTATCAAGCTTACTAATACCATATAAATAAATAAAATCATTTTTCACATATACCAGCCCTTTTAGCATTATCTAAATTTTCTACAGAAGTAATAATCAATCTTACACCTACGTATAATAAATCAACATCTGCTACTGAGATAACTAAATCTCCAGTTAATACAATCCCCTTATTCAACAATCTATCTAATAAATCTAATAAGCTTAGCTCTCTATCTAACTCTAAATCATTCATTATTTTTTTCACCTTCTTCTTTCCTGAGATTCTTTTTATACTCCCTTATATCTTTAATTCTCTGCATTAATTTATCTTCTTGAGTCTTATACTCTTCCTCGCTGATTTCCCCCATCTCATACTTTAAATTTAAATTTAATAACTTCTCTCTAACTTTATCTTCATCTAGATATTCCTCTTTTGTTCGATCATATACTATCTTAACTACCTTCATTATACTATTTATTCCAAACATACTATTCCACTGTAAATTCTTCTTCTACAAAATTATAAGGGGGCCAAGGACCTGTATAATTAAAGACTAATTTCTCTTCATATTCCTCATAAATATCATTTACCAACTTATCAAATGTCTCTTCCTTACTTTCATCAACTAAAAAAGCACTATTAAGTATCATTTTAGGATTAGGAATAGAATTCAACTTACTATCAGCTGATATATCTGCTAATCTCTTATATATTCTTTCAGTATAAAATTGTCTAGCTGCATCAACTTTTTCTTCAACTAATTTCCCTACTTCTGCCATTTCCATCTGTTCTGAAGTTTCATCTTTCATTGCTTGCTCTTTTAAATCCTGAATCTCTTGGTCTTCTATTTCTTCACTAAAAGATTCGTCAGTCCAAAAAACCTTCAAACCTACTTCAATGCTACCTTCAATCTTATTAAATAAATTAACTAACTTATTATAGTTACTACTCAAAAAACTCTTTATTTCATCTTTATCCTTACAAACATGCCCAAAACTCATAGGAATCAATTCTCTTTCTTCCATAATACTTTCAATTACTTCTTCATGCTTTGATAGTTCATCTCTAGTAGGAAATATATCTTCGGCTTCAACCTCTCTATCTTCAACTACCATAGCTACATCCTTATAACCTACTACATATAATTCCTTACCCTCGATTAAATCTTTATTATCATTAAAATCACTTATTATACAAAAACAATACTTATTCATGCTCTTAATCACCTCTTTCACTTAACTTTGTTAAAGTTATTATTAAATCAGGAAACTTATATTCAATTTCTTTAATTCTATAATCCTCTTGACTAAATTCTAATTCTTTAGAGTTCTCAGTACCTCCTTGAGTCTTAATAACCAATGATTCCTTTTGCAAAAGATTCATTTCTTCTTTTATAATATTTTTAAAAGCAATCTTAACAATAATATCTCTTCCGTTATCTTCTACATTAATCTTAGGAGGAGGATACTTACTAGGAGGAATACTTCTTAATTCAGGTGAATCTTCAGTCTTCTTACCTAATTCTCCCATCTTAATACCTAATTTATATAATCCTTTCATATCTGGGCCAACATCATTCTCCTTCTCTATTTCACCTTCATATTCTCTGTATGTCTCTTCATTACTTAACATTTCTGAACAAATGCCAAAGATCTTAGATACTCCTGTAAGTAATCCTTCTAATTTATTCTGACTAGATGACTCTTTGACACTTTCTTTTTCTTCCTTCTCTTTATCTGTCAAATCATCATTCACACTATCTCCTCCTAACAAGTTATTTATTTTAAAAGATTAAATTCTACAAGTAACTCACTAATTAAAGATTCTAACTCCTCTCTTCTTTCACTACTAATCTGAATATTTGAAGTTTCTGAAAGTAAAACATCTATACATATTTGCTGAATTATCTTTTGATCTTTAGCTAAATTAAGTTTATTAGATTTTAGTATATTAGCTATCATAATACTTGATCTAATAGTTGGATTAAATTTGTTATTAGCATCTTGTCGAAAAGTCCTTACTATATTAACAATAGACTGACAAATCTTTTTAGATACTCCTGTATTCTTATTCACTATCTTTATTTCAGTTTCTCGATCCGGAAAATCCAACTCTAAGGTAATCATTCTACTTTTTAATGCATCTTGAGCTTTATGCACACCAGCATATTCTTCTGGATTACTAGTAAATATTATTCTAAAATCAGGATGTACTTCAATCTGTTTTCTTTTTCTACTAGTTAAGGGAATTTCAACTACCCCTTCTTCTAAAATAGATAATA
Source organism: Halanaerocella petrolearia (assembly GCF_054657875.1). Lineage (NCBI taxonomy): Bacteria > Bacillati > Bacillota > Clostridia > Halanaerobiales > Halobacteroidaceae > Halanaerocella > Halanaerocella petrolearia. The sequence continues at coordinate 173,116 of NZ_BAAHXW010000001.1, read as the reverse complement.
AAAAATTATTTATTTCAGGTCTTGATCTTGTAAACTCATCATAGATTAGTACCATACCTTCCTTACAAGCTTTTAATAATCTTCCTTCGACCCAATCTTTATTATAATCTTCTTTATGTTTAGTTACTGAATGTATAAAGTTATCATAGGTAACCTCTTTAGTTAGCCCCAAACTTCCTCCAATTAAGTCTCTTCTTCCAAAATCTTCGTTACCAAACATTATTTGAACTGGTCTATCCATTAGCTTAGCAACATATAAAGCAAGAGTAGTCTTTCCGGTACCAGGTAATCCTTTAAAATGTATTGCATAACCTGTTTTTAAATACATTAAAGCTCTATTTACTATATTTTTTATATAATTTGTCTCAACAAAAGATTTCATACCTTCCTCTTCTATATCTTTTAACTTCATTACAATCCCCCTAATGAGATTATTCTAATGAACCTCTTTCTCTTAACTCTTTTCTAGTATATGAAGTAACATTTAACTCTTTATCTATTTTAGCTTCATATTTAGCTATTAGATCATTTCGTCCCTTCTTTCTCATATATTTATCCTCTGCTACTACTTCAAATTCTATATCCCATCCATCATCAGTTGGTATTATTGAAATTACTTCTATTTCTCTATCTAATATATCAAGAAAAAATGTTCTTGATTTTTCTAGAACTTGATTAACTTTCATTTTTTTCCCCCTTTTTATAATTATAGATAATTTAGATGGTGATATAACATATATTTAATAATATTTTGAATTAGAGATGTAGTTGCTAACATCATTACTAATATATATTGGTAGATAGTAGACATTATTAAGAAATAATAATTTGATATTCATAAATGACTAAGTATAAAGTGGATATATAATTAAAAAAATCCCCCTAAAAAATAGGAGGAACTAATTAAATACTTTTGTTATGCACAAGTTCCTATTGCTAAATCTCCATTTAATGGTATAAATCCATTAGTAGTATGCAATACTTGATTAGTGTTTGCATTTCTAATTATCATACTAAGTTCATCATTTGCTGCAGGTGGCTTAAGGTCTTGAGCTTCAAAAACAAAGGTTACATCTTCTCCATTTAAGGTTCCTTCTCCAGTAATTCTAATCTCTGCTTCTTCTTCAGTTAGATCTGCTAGGCATTCTATTGCCAATGATTCTGGATTGATTATTAAATCTACATTACCTTCTGTTGTTTCTTGAATCTTATACACAAATTGACTAGTCCCAGCAACACTATCGTTGCAATTACATTCTAATTCTCTTTCTGTAGGTGCTTCAGTAGCATCAGTACAGATTGATAATTCATCTAAAACCACTCTTTGTCCACCAAGATTTCCCCCAAATTGATTACCTTCTTTAGGAGTTGCACTACCACTTCCTGCTATACAACATTCACACATTTCTGGAGCTACTGTTGTAGTACTTGTTGTACTGCTTGTACTTGTAGTCGTACTAGATGTTGTACTAGATGTTGTGCTAGTAGTAGTTTCAAGCTCTCTTTTGTACTCTAAAATATCTTCTAACTTGAATTGCAGAAGCATCTCTTTTTTTATAGGAGTTCTCATTACTTTAGAGACACTCTTTTGAAAGTCAATTACCTCTTCTGGAGACATTCCCTGATCCATCATCATCTGAACAATAGCTTGTATCTTCTCTGCTTCTGCATTCATAAAATGGGCCAAAGATGTCTCTTCTAATGCAATAGATTCTAATAGATCAGCTAAAGCTTCCTCTTCCTCTCTATCTGGAATCTCTGGCATTGACATTTTTATTCCTCCTTTCAAAGATTTTACTATATAATATGAGTAATAAAATTATTTGTTACATTTATCTTGTTAAATAGTAATAAACAAGTTTATATACCAAATAAAACCTATAATATTACCTATTTAACTATCAATAGAATATAAATAAGTTAATTTATATATTAAAAAGGAGGTATAACTAATGAAAGTAGCTATTTTAACTATGTTCAATGGTCTTGACCGTAACTATTCTTTAGTCAATGTAGTAGCAGAGCAATTAAAGATGCTACTTAATAATGATATAGAAACTAAAATATTAGTTAGTGAAGATTGTCCTGATGATGCTCGCAATGGTATCTATCTAGATGATAGAGTCCAATGGGCCAAAGTCAAAAACACCTATCAGGACCAACAAATTCATTGGCATGATTACTCTCAACCAGAAGGTGAAATACATGATACCTTTTTTGAAGAAGCAGAAGTAATTGCCGAGGACTTAGTAACTAAATTATCTGATGTAGATTTCTGTATTATGCATGATATCCACTATCAAGGTTGGCATCTAATTCATAATGTAGCCCTGCGTAAAGCCCAAGAAAAACTACCAGAAGTTAAATTCATTGCCTTTACTCATTCCTTTCCTGTTAATCGCCCTACTAACCCTAAGTGGCCCTTTTCTGCTCGTTATACACCAATGCCTAATACTACCTATGTCTATCCTACCTACTCAGGAATTCCTGCTCTAGCCAATCAATATAACCTACCTGAAGGTAGATGTCGAGTTGTTAATAATAGTTTAAATTTACTAGAAGATATGAGTCAAGAAACTCAGTTAATTACAGAAGAAACAGACTTATTATCTCCTGATATCCTCATAGTCTATCCTGGTAGATTGACAACTGGTAAGAAGTTTGAAAAGGTTGCTGCCTTTGCAGGGGCAATGAAGAAGAAGAATGAACAAAGTATCAAAGTAGTCTTCTGTGATTTTAAATCTACTGATATTAAACCTGAATTATATAAAGTAATTATTAAAGAGACAGGGGGTAAATTTGGTCTTGCTCAAGATGACCTCTTCTTTACCTCGGATTTAGGATATCCCAATGGTATTCCCCGCCAAGCTGTTCTAGAGCTCTTTACTCTCTCTAATCTCTTTGTCTGTCCTTCTTATTCTGAATCCTTTGGCTTAACCGTCTTAGAAGCAGCTAGCAGAGGTAACTTTCTCGTTCTAAATCAGGCTGTTCCTGCTTTAGAGGAGTTAGGTAAGAAGTTAAATGCTTACTTTATGCGCTGGGATGCCCGAAACTTTGGCTTTGATACTATAGAAGATTATCACCCTTCGGAAGAAGACTATTATCAAGAACATGCAGAAATCATCTTCAATTCTATGCGAAAAAATCAAGTTATTCATTCTAAGACTCAGGTTAGGCAACGATATAGTCCAGAATGGATCTGGTATAATCAATTAGAACCTTTATTACAAGAATAAATGGATAGAGGGTCTACCCATTTATTCTTTTGATTGTAAAGCCATATATAAACAATAATTTTTCACTCTATCAATATCTAAATTCTCAGTAGATATATCATTATAACTCCCTGTTTCAAATTCAAACTTAGAGAAAATATCATTAGTATGCCAACAATGAATATGAGAGTGATAAGCAATTGGATCAGATGAAGTACTAGGATAATTCAATAAGTTAAGAATTCTTTAGGCTGACTTAAAATAGGATACTTAACTTTAATACAGTCCTGTGGAAACGGTGGAAAATAGAATCTTAAAAAATTATCAGCTTGATTTGAGTCCTTTAGGAAATGGCAGATTTGGAGTAGTCTATTTGGCGAAAGAACTTAATTCTAAATCTAAAGTGGCTATCAAAGAATTATATGATATTAAACTGGCCCAACATGAAACTAGTGTGATGAAGAAATATAGAGTTCACCCTTTCTTACCTCAATTATATGATTTCTTTATAGTAGAAGATAAAGCCTATATTGTCATGGAATACTGACCTGGAGGTAAGATTGGAGACAGTAATTTTCAGTTTCCGAGCAAAAAACGAAGTCAAAATAAGGCAATTCTTATTATCTTAAATTTATTAAAAAGGTTAGAACACCTTCATCAGATAGGATTCTTACATTATGATATCCTCCCTAAGAATATATTAATTAAAGATGATAATCTTAGCACGCTTAAGATAATTGATTTTAGCTTAGCAAAAGCAATAAATTGTTCAGAAACTCATCCCGATTATAAGAATAAAGATTTATACGAGACTACACTAATGTGCATTTATCTAATTCAGGGAACTGTTTCAAAAAGAACAATAGAAGGTTTAGAAGGACTAAAGGATAATTATACAAAGGCATTCATCCAGATAAAGATAGTCAGTATGATTCAGCAGAAGAATTTAGTCAAGCCTTACTACAAATTAAAAACTCCCACCTCCATAAGAGATGAGAGTTTTAATTAATATTCAGATTATTGTTAACAGTCTTCCAACTCTTTCTTAGCCTCTAATACATCTTCTAACTTAAATTGCAGTAGTATTTCTTTCTTAATGGGTGTTCTCATTGACTTAGATATACTATCCTGAAATTCAAGCACATCCTCCATATCAATATCTTCCTCTTCCATCATTGTAGCTACTGCTTGAATCTTTTCTGCTTCTGCATTCATAAAGTGGGCCAAGGCTGTCTCTTCTAAAGCAATTGACTCTAGTAAATCAGTCAAAGATTCTTCTTGTTCTCTCTCTGGTACTTCTGGCATTGTCACCTCTACCAACTCCTTTTAAATGGGTTAAGTAATAATTCGATATATACTATGGTAAGCTAAACTTAAATGTTACATAAATTATTTCCCACTTATAGAAATAAAATCAATCATCTAGGTGACCTTCATAATAATCGCCTTGATAATAACCTTCCTCATCCCACTTATCATTTTCTAATTTACTCTGATATTGATCATCTTCAGTATCTTCCTCAGAATAATCTACTACTTCTTTTTTTTGAGCCTCTAATACATCTTCTAATTTAAACTGAAGCAACATCTCTTTTTTTATTGTTGTCTTGAGCACTTTAGAGACTTCTTGCTGGAAGTCAATTATCTCATTAGGTGTTACTTTACAATCGTTAATAAACTTTTCTATCTTATCTGCCTCGGCATTTATAAGATGGGCCAATGCCGCCTCCTCTAAAGCAATAGACTCTAATAAATCTATTAAAGCAGTTTCTTGACTCTTATCTGGAATCTCGGGCATTGACATTCTTAATCCCTCCTAAATAATAAAAGTTATTCTCCCCTAATATATGATATTCTTACCCTTAAAGAAATGTTACAAAAAAACAAAAACTCCCTAGTAGGAGTTGACTACAGATATAATTCTAGTTCATCTATTTCGGCTTGTAAAGACTCCTTCATTCTCTCTCCAGATTTAATAATCAACTTTAAACTTCTTTCTAGACTAAGCAACTTCCTTCTAGATAACTTGTAATTTTTCTTAACCTGTTCTATAAATTGAGTTTCAACCTGTAAGAAATTATCTATTACTACTTCTAAAAATATAATTACCTCTAAAGCATCTAATTCTATTAGATCTATCTTCTGTTCCTTCAAAATAGACTCTAATTTAAAGTGGAGTATTAGGTGGATCTGTGTAATACTCTTAATAATAGAAACTAATTCCTGATGGAAGATTATTATCTGGTCTAAAGAAAGAGATAACCGACTAACCTCTTTCAATTTTGCTACTTCAGTATTTAAAAGATGGGCCAAAGCTTTATACTGATCTATAATAGATTCTATTAGATTAATTGTTACTTCTTTAGTTTCTTCTGTTGTTGGCCCAGACATCTCTATTGCCTCCTCTACTCAATAGATAATCACATATTTTTAAGAACAATCCCTATAGCTTTGAATATAAATATAATAGTATTCTGGAAAGGAGGTAGCTAAAGTGGGGGACTTCTCTGAAGAAGATAATTTATTTGAATTAGTTACTGTTGATGATAACTTTAACTCACTACCTTCAGAAAGCATCTGTAAAGAGTTTCTAAAAGAAGAGACTCTACTTATTCCCGATCAAAAACCAGATATAGAACAATTGGCTAAAATTCTTATTAAGCCTAAAATTACTAACAAAAAAATAATCCAGGCACCAGAAGGACCAAAGGTAATAGTGCAAGGTCTGATTATAGAAAAGAAGTTTTATGTAGCTGATACTCCACAACAGTCAGTCCATGCTGCTGAATTTTCTTTTCCCTTCTGTAACTTTATTAAATTACCACCTAAAACAAAGGTTGATGACCTAAAGATTCGAGTTGAAGATGTCATCTTACAGCTAGTTAATAGACGAAAGATTAGTCAATGTATTTTAACCTGTCTTTGTGTAGTTCCTAAAAAAAGATATTGCCAGCCTGCCTACTAAACTAAGGAGAGGATCATCTCTCCTTTCCATCTTCTAATTGAGTATAACTCTTTTTTCGTTTATTAACCTTAAATTCTTTATCTTGATTACTATAGTCATCTTCTTTTTTTGGAGTTGAATTATCTTCAGTTACTTCTTGCCCTAATTCTCTTTCTATCCGTTTCTTTTGTTCTAAATAATACTGGTCTTGATAATTCTTTTGAGCTTGCTCACTCTTACTTGCAGAAGAATGATAATCAGTAAAAGAGTTCGGAGTTTCTCTAATAGCAGCAATAACCTCTAGTTTAACCTCAATTAACTCCCTATGGTCAATTAAAGTAATAAAATCCCTTTCTATCTTACATAAAACCCCTTCTACTACACAACAACCTCCACCTGTCATTAGATTAAGAACTATAAACTCTCCTAATTTATTCTGTAATAAAGATTTCAGATTAGATTCTTCTCTACTACCAAAGTTCTCTAGGACAGCATTCTCTTCTGATTGTCTTTGCTCTTCTTCTTGACTGCTCTGTTGTAATCTATTCAGTTGCTCAACTAAAAAATCGATTAACTCTCTTTCAACCTGCCCTACTGAATTATTAGTTTTTAACTCATCTAATCGCTGTAAGAGAAAATCAATCTCTTCATCTGTTAATTGAGTACCATTAATAGTAGAACTGATTTCTTCTAAAGATAGGTTATTATTTTCTGCCATAGGCTACTCCTCCCTCCTTCTTATCTATAATAACTGTTGTTATCCTTTCCTTGGGTACCATTGACTTTCCGTTTTATAGCTACAATAGCCTTGATAGGTATCTGAATTCTAGAATTACCATCAATCAAGACTAAAAAATCATCTTCTACATTACATAAGATCCCTTGCTGTTGGCAACAATCAGCTCCTGATTTAATAATTACCTTTATAAATTCACCTGATTGTCTTCTAATCTGTTCTAGAAAGGTAATCCCCTGACTATGCCCCATGTTTCATCCTCCTTCTAAGCCTCTATATAATTTTAGAGAGCCTCTATTAAAATTTAATCTATTATAGGTAAGAATATGACATGAATAATCTTTAAGTTATGTTAAAAGTTGCGGTTAATCTAGTTCACTACTAGTTAGAAAAGTTCATATTATAAAGTGATGAAAGAAAATAAAGTCTATTTAAAAAAATATAATCACGCTTTGACTTCCTTTTCATATCATAATAACAAATAAACCAATAAATAAAATAATTAACATTATATACTATCATATTGAATTCTGTTTAAATCTCCTTCTGAATAATCTATGTATGAGAAACTATAATCATGCTAGATTAAGAAAGGGGATTATAAATGGATTTAGAGATACTGGTTAGTGTTCTGGTGAATCTATTTTATATGGATCAAAAGGAATTGAGACAGACTAGAAATTATCTACACCAATTAGTAAATATAGACGAAAGAAGAAAGGAGGAAAGTCTGGTAATGGATTATTTTGAAGAAGAATTGGCTGAGAATGGGCAGGAAGTAGTTGTTGAAGATGTAGAGGCATCAGTGACTGAATCTGAATCAACAGATAATGACGGCCAAGAGATAATTGCTGATTCAGAGCCAACTGACGAAGAAGAATTGCTGGCTACTGATGAACTAATAGATCAGGTGATGAATAATGAAGAATTAATTAAAGAGTTAGTAGAAGCTCAGGAGACTGGGTTAGAAGAGTTAAAATTTGAGTTGAAAGACTTTATTAAAGAAGAATTAATAACAAACAAGACTGAGAAAGGAGGTGACTATGCTATGGCTGAGGAAGAAGAAGTAATGGAAACTGAAGAAGTTAAGATCCAACAAGCTAATTGTGATCCAGCTTGTGATTGTCCAGTAGATCAAGTATTAGAAGATGAATTGGATACTGAAACTGAAATAGAGATCTGCTGTGTTAAAGTTCTTCCTGAGAATTTCTTTACAGATATAGAAGATGGTCCAGTTGACGATCTTGAATTAGCAACTGATGAAGAAAACTTTACTTTAAATAAATTACGTTGTTGTGTAGAAGTAGTTGATGCAGTAAGTGATATTGGTTGTGTAAATAGAGTATGTGTTGGAAGAGCAGTAGGATGTGTTGAGTATGGAGTACTTGCTGTTCCAGTAGATGATGCTGGAAACCGGATAAATCGACCTGGAAGTGAGAATCCTGTAATTGTCTGTTGTAATAATCATGTCTGTGTTGATAATATTATTGCTCGCAATTGTACCTGTAGTTGTCCATGTAATCATGTAGAAGTTGATATCACATGGGATGATGTAGAATTTGATATCTGTGAAGAAAATAAAGCAATTGTGACTTTTACAGGAACATTGACTTTGATTCCAGTAGTCGGACCATAAAAGTTAAATTTGCGGATAAAAGTGAATTAAGTATTTAGTAATATTTATTACCCCTAGGGAATATTCCTTAGGGGTTTTATTATTTTAACTAACAATAATTCCCATAAGACAGTAACACAACCTCTCAATCATGCATATTATAACAAAAAAGGAGGTGTCAACTATGAGTAAAGGAAAAGGCAAACCAGCCTGCCGCAAAACAAGAAAAATACCTCTTGAAAGATTAATCTGTATCAAATACAACTTAAAAATTACTGCTAAATGTGATATTAAGAAGATTGAAGATAGAGGACCAGTCTGTGATACTGACTGCTAACCATTAACTTAGGGGTGTAGAAAAATCCACACCCCTACTACATAAGATAGGAGGTTAGAAGATGTCTAATGAGTTTACAACAGTAATATCAGGTGAGACCTATCTGAAGGCTTTATCTGATGAACCAATTGAACCAGATGATATTTCAGTCGAAGTAGAGGCTGAAGGGACTACTTCCGATGAAGCAAATATGATTCCTCTCTCTATCCTCTGGGCCTATTTCCAAGCTCAGGAACGAGACTTAATAACAGAAGACGAACCTACCCCCTGGGAAGATTCACAAGGAAATAGTCATTTATCTGATCAAGAAGTTAAAGAGTGGATTCAGTTCTTAGATACTATACTGACTGATGACTGGACTACCTGGATTCAAGATCCAGATGAGATTAGACAGCGTAGTATTGCTGCTTATAACCAACTACAGCAGACTGAAACAACTAAGCAACAACCTGATAAGTCCACATCAGATCAAATTACTTCTCTTGAAGAAACATTAGGAGTTCAATTTGAATTGAGTATTGAGACTGAGGTTGATGATGTTACTGTCAATAAATGATATAAAGTAGCTTAGCAACTTTATATCAGTGTACATGACAATGGACAGTTAAAAATCTACAATCAAAACCTCATAATCATTTAATATACAATAAAGTATAAAGGTTTTGATTTTCCTAGCAGTCCGTAGGACTGTCTGTGTAAACCACTGTAAACTGTAAATTGTACACTGTCAACTATTGATATAAAGCTTAGCTTTATATCAAGGAAAGCGAGGAGATAAAGTGGGAAAAGAGTATACTACAACAATCTCTTGCCAGACCTATCTCAAGGCCTTGTCTGATGAACCGATTGACCCTGATGATATTTCAGTCGAAATAGAAGCTGGTACTTCTACTCCCGAGCTTGATTCAACAGTACTAGCTATTCTCTGGACCAACTTTCAAGCCTGCCGCCAAGGATTATTAGAAGAGAGTCAGCCTGGACCATGGAGTGAGATTAAAGAAGAAGGTGCTTGGACTCAGTTTCTCAGACAAGTTATTACTGATACTAGTTGGGTAGACTGGATAGAAGATCCTGATGAAGTAAGAAAAAGAACTAAAGAAGGCTATAAACAAATTAGAGATAAATAAAAAACCAGGCCAACTTTGGCCCGGTTAAAATCATGTAAACTTAACTAATCTTTATACATCTAGATCAAGGTCTACATCCTTATTATCTAACTGCTGTTGGAGATTATCAACCAACTCTGCTAATTCTTCTTCGTTTTGGGCATTAGTACTATCAACATTATCCAACTCAGTCAATAAATCACTTAGACCACTTTCATCTAAAAAATTATTGAATTCTGTTGGATTGGTTAAGTAGAGGTTAAAGACAGATTCTAGTAATTCCTGTTTCTCTTCAGAAAGATCACCTGCTCCTAATTTATCAATTAGTTCCTGATTAACTCCTAGCATATCAGCTAGTTCATTTACATCAAAATCCTGATCAGTCACTCTACCCCTCCTTTTATTCTTCACATCAATCTATACTTATGTATCAGATAAGAAAAAATACTGGGAAAATATTGAAACCAAAGTCATGGTTTTAGTATAGTAAGCATACTTATTAATAAGACTTAATCTAAGGAGGGAAAAAATGCAGTTATCTGACTTTCTAGCTGAAATCTCAAACAAACAGTTAAATCAGTTGGCCCGACAACATCATATCTGTTATGAAAATAACTTTTCTAAGTTATGGATTACCGACAAATTAAAACGAAAACTATTAGATAGAAACTATTTACAGAAGATAACTAAACAGTTAGACCCAGCAGCTAAAAAAATGCTTAAACAATTAATCAATACTGAACTAATTAATAAAAAAACAGCTGACCCAGAAACTTGTTACCAACTAAAACAGTCAGGATTAATTTATGAAAAAGATAACTTCTACTATTTACCTCAAGATATTAAATCAATCATGACCAATAAGTGGAAACAAAAAGTTACAGAAAAAATGACTCAACCTAAGATCAAACCTAAATTAAGACCTTTACCTATATCTAATTCTACTACTAACTCCAAAATCAAGATTAATCAACCAGTACAACTAACTTTTTATCATTATTTACTTTTAATCCTCAGTCAAATCAAACAAAGAAAGAATAAAGAAGATCTATTATCCTATTTAGAACAGATTAATTTCACTTCTTTTTCTAGTAAAAAACTACTTCAATATATTACTAGATATAGTAAATATAATAATCTAGTAACTGATGAATTAAACCAACAACTAGATATTAAATCTTGGTTACAGACAAATTATTCTCAGAAACTTCTGCAAGGAATAGAAACCTTCTTTCCTTATTCTAAACATTTATTACGCCAAATAACTGCTGTCTTAAACCATAAATCTACTAAATCACAACTCAGTTTAAAGTTTGTTGAAGACAACCTACAACTTAATAAAATCAATCAAGATAGCCAAGACTTATTAGAATTATTAGATATATTTCAGTTTACTAAAGATAATTTATCCTTAACAGCTAAAGCCAATAAGGCCTTTGACCCTGAAATTGGAATAGACTTTGATTCTCCTCAAGTGACAAAACAGAATATTATTGTTGGTTCTAATATCTCTTTATCTGCTCTTTGGAATATCTGCCAGTCCGCCCAACTAACTAGACTCGACAATAAACTTATCTTTACTTCTAAAAATGGGATTAAAAAATTTAGATAATAAAAAAGGCACTAGCTCTTTAGAGCTACTGCCTTTTAGCTTATTGAAAACTTAGATTCATAGCCTTATAACTTAATGACTTGATATTATTTACCTCTTCTTCAAATTCAGTTAGAGCATTAGATTGACCACTGAACTGTAACAAAATCAACCCTTGGTCATCACTATAATTATGTAGTCCTATTCTAGTCTTAATATTATCTCCATACTTAGTCAAGACTTCTTGCATCTCAGGTGCAAAATCGCCACGTTCATCTAGCTGTAAAGCTACAATTGCATTTTCAGCATCTAACATAATTATAACCCCCTATCTATATTATTAATCTATTCTAAAGGGATTATGTAAAATATATTACACTAATAACAAATAAAACTAAACTAAACAGAGAAATCCCCTTACCTAATTTAGGATAACCTAAATTAGTAGGGATTAAAGCAGAAAATATAACTAGCTCCATCAAAACAGGAGTAACTATTCGTAAAGCCAATTTAGAATTTAGAATTAAAAATTCCATCCCCCAAATATAAACTCCAAAACCTAATACTAACCAGATTAATTTATCTTTATCAATCGAAAAGATAACACTATCTCTACTATCTTTTAATAGTAGGGTTTTACGTAATCTAGGCTGTAACGATTTAATAACTGCCACTAATATCAGATTGGCTATTAAGAATAATAGATCAACACTAGCTAACATAATCTAAATCCTCCTAATACTAAATTATTTCTTTAAGACCACTGAGATCCTTAATTACTATCTTTTGACGAGAAACATTAACTATATCTTCTTTCTTAAACTTACTTAAAACTCTAGATATGGTCTCTCGTGAGGAACCAATTAAACCAGCTAAGTCCTGTTGGCTCAGTGATAAGCTAATACTAGTCTTCTGTTGATTATCCCAGCCATGCTCTTGGGCCAAATGGACTAAGATACTAGCAGTTCTACTTTTAGTATTCTTAAGTCCCAAGTTTCTAACTCTCATCTGAGCTCTACGTAAACGTTTACTCATTACCCTAAGCATTTTAATTGTAATCTCAGGATATTTTCTCATTATATCTTCCATATCTTCTTTACTGATGACTCCAATCTTTGAATCTTCTATAGCCACTGCTGTAGCTGGGTATTCTCCTTGATCGAATAAGACAACCTCAGCAAACATATCTCCTGTCTTGAATAAGTTTAAGATCTGTTCTTTGCCACTTTCAATCATTTTAGTCAACTTGACTTTACCTGATTCAATAAAGAATAGTCCTTCTCCCTCTTCACCTTCAAAAAAGATAAATTCACCTTTTTGATACTTACGGGTAAACATAATATCTTTTATTTTGGCTAACTCTTCATCTGTCAAAGCTGCAAAATAAGAGCTCTGCTTTAAAAGTTGTTTCTCCATCTTAACACCTCTTTATATAAAAGTTTTTACCTCTAGATTTATAGTTTATAACTAATTACCATAGAATAGACTTCAAGATAGATTAATATATTCCTGCCTACTATTATATATAGTCTTTATAACTTCTTATTTTACCCTTCTTACATAAAAAAATATAGATCAGATACTTTAAAATTTAATAATAAAAGAGTCATCTTAAGATGACTCAACTCGACTGTATACTTTATCACTGTGGGCATTTTTAGGATCAACATGAATCAAGACTTCATTAACATCAACCATCTGTTGACTAACCTTTTCTTCTATCTGCCTGGCAATCTTATGCCCCTCAATTACTGAAATATCACTAGCAACAATAATTCGTAGATCAATAAAGATTTCAGAGCCATAAGTTCTAACCTTTAAATCAGATATATTATATCTATTAGCTTGGTCTACAACCAATGAATATACCTTCTGGTATAGCTCAATATCAACTTTATCCATTAGATCATCAATAGCGTCTCTAAAGATATTAAAACCCATCTTTAATATCATGACTGCAACTACTAATCCAGCTAGCGGATCTAAGACTGGATAACCTAATCTAGCACCTATAATACCAACTAAAGCAGCTATTGATGATAAAGCATCTGAACGATGGTGATGAGCATCAGCAATTAAAGCCTTATTATTTAGTTGTTGGCCTTTACGATAAGTGTACTGATACATTATTTCTTTAATTAGAACAGATAATATAGCTATCCAAATGGTAACCAATCCCGGTTTCTTTATCTGCCCACTCCAAACCTTTACTAATGTATCTTTAACCAATAATACTCCAGTTAAAAATAAGATAGTTCCAATTAATTTAGCAGCAATTGTCTCTGCTCTCCCATGACCATAGGGATGATCTCGATCAGCTGGTTTGCGAGAGACTCTAATAGCAATCCAGACTGTAGCTGTTGATAAGACATCTGAAATAGAGTGAATTCCATCAGCTATAATTGCTTGGCTAAAGAAGAAAACTCCAATTAAAATCTTTATCACTGATAAAATAAAGTTAGTCAGTAAAGTAATTAAGGTAACCTTTTTATTGGTCTGATACCTTTTTTCGGGATTCATCATCTACCCCTTCCTTACTTATTAAATCTAATTAAATATAGTTGACATTATTATTTTTTTCAATACATAATATGTCTGGCAATAAAACTTGTGCAATATACATCTTTAAGAATTAAAACTATTCCCCTGTAATAATACATGTTATGATGTAGAAAAGATATAGAAATTATTTTAATTTAATATTAAAAACTGATATTTGTGATGAAAATAAAAAAACTCGCCCTCAAGGGACGAGTTGACTAACTTATCAAATATTTATTTACTGGCCTCAACGACTAAAGGAAAAGAAACAGCAGGTTCATATTCTCTAAAATCAAAACCTCCATAGAAATTTATATCTCTAAAGCCTACTTCTTCTAATGCACCTCTTAACTCCTTAGTTTCTAAAGGATATAGTAGGACTGAATTGTTAAATTTACCGTCAGGTGTTTCTAATTCTGTTATAAAATCAACTTTACCTACTTTAAACTCATAATCTCTAGTTAATTTAACTCTAGCTTGCTGATTATTAATTGTAGGTAGACTAGTTACTTTTTTAGATAATATACGATTATAATTTACAATCTGTAAAGCTAGTTTACCATTTTCATTTAATAGCTTATACATTTTATTCAACACATCTGTAATCTCTTCTATTCCTTCAAGATGAACCAAAGAATTTCCAATACAGCTGATTAAATCAAACTCACTAGTTGAGTATAAATTATCAACTTCTCTCATATCTGCTACTTGAAACTCAACTTCTAACTCATCTTGAGCAGCTTTCTCTTTAGCCTGTTCAATCATTGCTTGACTTAAATCAATTCCTGTTACTTGATAACCTTCTTTAGCCAATGCTAAAGCATAAGTTCCTGTACCTGTAGCTACATCTAAAACTCTACCTTCCTCTGACAAAAGTTCTTTAAAGAAATTAAGCTTTGGTTCTTTAAAAGGAAATATATAATCATAATACTGGCTAAACTGCTGATAAAACTTCATTTTTTCCTCCCTTCGAACAGAATCTTAACCATGTTGGCATTTAGAATTAAAATTCTTCTCTCTGTCTTTAACTGTAAACTTACTTTCTTCTATAATTTCAATAATTTCTTCATCCATTATTCCACTTTTAAATCTCTGCCAACTAATCCGTTCTATCATCTTACCTAATCTCTCTTTAACTCTACCTTCTTGTTTATAGAAGTTTATTATCTTTTCAACTAATGCTAAAGTCTCATCGTGATTGAGTCTATTGGCTAATGGTTTAGCTAATTTAGGTTCAGACCCTCCTGAGCCTCCAACTCTTAGCTCGAAACCTTCTTCTGTCCCAACAATTCCAATATCTCTAATTGCTGGAGCAGTACAGGAGAAGTGACAACCACTGACTCCCATCTTCATTCGAGATGGTAACTCCATTCCTAGATATTTATTTTCTAAAGCCATTCCTAACTTGGCTGAATCTACTTTACCTCGTTTGCAGAAATTTGGCCCAGGACAGAAACGAACTCCTTTACATTTTAATCCTGACTTGCTCTTAGGCTCCATATCCAAATCAGCCCAGGCAGCCTCTACTTGATCTAATTCTAGTCCCATTAACTTTATCTGTTGACCTGAAGTAACCTTTACTGTACAATCATACTTCTCTGCTACATCAGCTAGATTCTTTAAAGTTTTAGCATTAGTCAATCCCCCACTTAGATGGGGGGTAATAGAGTATGTCATCTTACCATTCTTAATCTGTTGTATATTAGCACCTTCTGGTATTGGTGGTTTAGGCATTTTATCCCCCCAATCTACTTATGAACTTATAAAAAAACTAACTTTATAAAGTAAAGATATCTTCATATTGATCTTGACTAATATTACGTTGATGTTTAATCTCAGGGTTAATAGTTGCCATAAATCCTTTAATCCAGTTAGTATATAATTCATGCATCAACTCAATTGATACACCTACTTCTTCCCAAAACTCTGTATGCAACTTAATATCATGGCGCCAAACTATCTTATCTGGATTATTATCAACTACAGCCGATAATCTATCACAAGGCATTCTCTGTAATAAAGTATTCTTTAATAATTCAAAAGCTGCCTCTAAACTATCATCATCTTGTTTCTCAACAACTTTTGTTGCCATCTTTTCACCATTTGCTTTATATATCTCTAATAATAACTCCTTATCATCATATTGGCTCATTAATTCTTTAACAATAGCAGCTTCTCTAGTCTGAGCAGTTGTAATAGCACCTTCTAACCAAGGATGAATCTGACTATCTCCAATTAATTCTTCTAAAGAATCATCTTCTTTTAATGCTCCATACTCTTCTCTTACTTTAATAACTAACTTTTCCATTTCTGAAACATTATAATTCTCTTTAAAAGCTGATACTACCTCTACTTCTCTCTCCTCAACTGTCTTAACCTGACTATATAACCAATAATGAATTTTACCTAATACTAGACTCATTCTCTCACTCCTTAATTTTATTAAATAAAAAATCTATTTATCTTTATTTTAAGATATTATGACATAATTATAACTATCTTTCTTTGATTTATATCACAAAGAAAGATAGTTTCTAATATCTAAGTCCAATTACTTAATTCCTCTAGATCTAAAATAGTGATTTTATTCTTACCTACCTCAATAACTTCTTCATTACTCAACTTACTTAAGAACCGACTTACAGTTTCTCGACTGATGCCAATCATTAAAGCTAGCTCTCGCTGGCTTAAATTTAAGTCTATCTCAATCCCCTCTTGACTATCTTTTCCATAATCACGGGCCAACTTCCATAATCGGCTAGCAATTCTAGCTCCAGACTTCTTTAAACCAAGATTTCTAATTTGGCGATAAGCTTGTCTTAATTTTAGGTTAGCAGAGTTTAAAATATGTAAAGTTAAAGCAAAATCATCTTTCATAATCTGCTGTAAAGAATCCATCTTAATTGAAATTATTTCTCCTTCTTCAATAACTTCTGCTGTAACTGAACTAGATTTACCATCTAAGGTGATCTCATTAATTATTTCACCAGCTGTTAAAATGTGAATAATCTTTTCTTTCCCTCCAGGAGTAAACTTAGAAATCTTAACTCTACCACTAGCTATAATATAAATCTCTTCTACTATTTCTCTATCAAAGAATAAAATCTCTTCTTGGTGATACTTTTTAACTAATGATTTTTGAGACAAAGAATCTATCACTTTTTCTTCAAACTGACTAAAGTTATCCAAGTTTAGTAATAGCGATTTAATTCTATCCATTATTATCACCTAACCTTACACTATATATAATATACCCTAACAGAATAAATAATCATATTAAAGTTATATCGAGATATTGTTTCACTTTTAAAAAATTGACATCAAAACTTTAAATTTAAAATATTTTACGAAAAGGCTAAGAACAGCCTTTTTTCGTGACACTTTTATCATGATATAAAAGTGTCCAAAAGATCTTAGAGAATTTTAAACTTACTCAGTTAACTAAATAATTAAATCTAAACTTATAGTAATAAAATCAATTTCAATTGTTTTTCAAAAATTAATCTATTAAATTCCGCTTCGTCCAGACAGAAAATTCTCATAATAATCCTTAAACCATCAAAACAAAGAAGATGTTGTTAATTAAATAAGAAAAACAATGCGACCTTTTATTAAAAATAGTAGTTAATATATGAATTGAGAGTATTTAATACAATCTATTAGCTTTTTAATAGTAGGAAGTATAACTTGTTTTTCAAAGGGATCTTTTGGTAGCTTTTATAGCCCTAGATAAAAGCTACTCGGAAGAAGGCCGATAGGCAGTTCCGAAATGGCCTTTGAATTTAAATATTTTAAATTAACTTTTTATTAAAAAGTGAAGTATTATCTCGATAATACAACACTTTAAAATCTAAAAAATGCCCGAGAGCACTATCACCCTCGAGCATTGATTATTTATT
Organism: Halanaerocella petrolearia; assembly: GCF_054657875.1. Classification (NCBI taxonomy): domain Bacteria; kingdom Bacillati; phylum Bacillota; class Clostridia; order Halanaerobiales; family Halobacteroidaceae; genus Halanaerocella; species Halanaerocella petrolearia. The sequence goes on along the minus strand of NZ_BAAHXW010000001.1, from coordinate 155,132 downwards.
CTCCTACCTGTTCAAAGTTATTATTTCTATTTGTCTTATAGCCACCCCACTGAATGTGTTCGGCAACTTTACACTCTGGATTCAACTCTACTCCTTCTAATACCTCTTCTTTAAAGACCTGGAATCCAGTTCGGTCTACAATATACCCTACATGTTCTTTAGGTAGACTACGATCAATATACCTATCAATATATTCATAGGTATTATTAATAATATCTATAATTGCATCTTCAGTTACCCACTCTAAGAATGGCTTAGCTAAACGAGGGTTTCTCTTTCCTGTTCGACCCATAATTAACAGTTTATAATACTTTTTGCTTGTATCTCTCGTCCAAGCATTGGTAGGACACTTGCCAATACATTCACCACAACCGATACATTTATCCTCATCTCGTACTACCTTATAGTTTTCAAATTCTAAAGCCCCAGTTGCTCTCTGCTGACAGTTATCTACACAAGCACCACAACTAATACAACGATAAGCTTCATACTCTGGACGATCCATACCGACAATACCAAAGTCCTGCATATGGGCCTTGATACAATCATTAAGACAGCCAGTTAAAGCAATCTTCACATGAAAGTCATTAGGAAAGATATTCTTTTCAATTCGTTTAGCAAACCGAGTCGTATTATACTTGGCCCGACGACAGACTTTATTTCCAATACAAGCTGATACATTACGCGTTCCTGCTGCTGGATAACCATCTTCAGGGTTACCTACTTCGACACCAATATCCTTCTCCATACCTTCAATCAATGGAGCTACCTTCTTATTAACTTCTTCTACTTTATCCATTGGAATACCAAGGATTTCAAAACCTTGTCGAGTAGTAATGTGCAGGTCACCATTACCATATTCTTGGGCAATCTCTTGTAGTATAGTCAGATATTTAGCCTCTAAATGACCACCTGGCACTCGTACACGTAATGCTGTAACATCTCGTTCTTTAGTAATCCGAAAAGCATTCTTCTTAAACTCTTTAACATTTAATCCCATACTATTTCCCTCCTTAGTCAATTAAATTTTGAGCTTTAGTATAGTTAAAGACTGGTCCTTCTACACAAATATAAGTATCATCCATCTTACAGTGACCACATTTTCCTATTCCACAAGACATCTTCCGTTCAAAAGATACCCAGATCTGTTCTTGGGTAATATCATGCTTCATAAATTCTTGGGTAGTAAACTTCATCATTATTGGTGGGCCAACGACTACTACTTCCATATTATCTAAGTCAGTAAAATCAACTTCTTCCACAAAACCAGTAATTAGACCTTCATTACCAGTCCAGTCTTCATCACCTTCATCAACAGTCAAGATTACATCAATATGATCTGCTGCTTTCCATTTTTCAATCTCATCACTAAATAATATATCATCTGGACTCTTGAAACCAAGTAATAGAGTTAAAGAATCTACCTGCTCTGGATTTCTATAAAAATGATTTATAATACTCTTAACTGGTGCTAAACCAGTTCCACCAGCTGAAATAACTAAATCTTTATCTTGGTACTTGTCCAGAGGAAAACCATTACCATAAGGTCCTCGAATACCAAGTTCATCTCCAACTTCTAAATCTCCAATCTGATTAGTTACTTTACCGACATGGCGAATTGTTAAATCAATATAATCATCACCAAAATCACTGACTGAAATAGGACATTCTCCTACTTTAGGAATTGAAACCTCTACAAACTGGCCATTTTGTACATCTAAATCTATTGCTAACCGATAAGTATAATCAACTTGACTTTCTGAACGAATATCTATAATCTCAGCATGTTCTGGTAAATAAGGATTCTTACTCATCCTCTTTTCCCTCCTCAATTGCCTGATTTATCTTTCTAATTGCATCTGTAAAGGAGATATACTTAGGACAAACATCTTCACAACGACCACAGCCTACACACATATCCATTCCAAATCGCTTACGGAAGTCATAAATTTTATGAAGTGTCTTAAATCTCATTCGGTCACCATACTCTTCTCTAAAGCTATGGCCACCAGCCATTTCAGTATAGCCATCAACATGGCATCCAGCCCATCTTCTTCTTCTTTCTCCTACATCTTCATTCTCTTTATAGAAGATATCCTGCATTGTCCAGCAACTACAAGTTGGACAGACAGTGTTACAACGACCACAAGCAATACAACGTTTACTATATTCTTTCCAAATATCTGACTCAAATAAGTCATTATTAATATCTTCTAAAGCAGGCACTTCAACAACCTCTTGTTTATTCTCTTGAATAAACTGTGGAGTAAAGTCTACTTCCTCTTGCTCAGTAAATAAACCAGCTAAAGAATCGTCTTTAACTTCACATAGAATTTCATCCTCTTTCACTCTAATAAAGGCTGCATAGTCATCAACCTCATTAGTTCCCATAGAAACACAGAAACAAGAATCAAAGCCTTCTGTACATTCTACTGCTACAAATTTAACCTTTTCTCTTAACCTTTTATAATAGATATCTTCTTCTGGCCCATTCTCTAAAAAGATTTTATCCAATCGTTTAAAGGCATTAATTTCACAAGGTCTCAAAAAGATAACAATCTGTTCATCATCTACCTCTGGTTCTTTATACTCACCTTCATTAAAGTAGAATAATGTCTGTGTGATTGGGAAAACAATCTCTTTAGGAGAATACTTAGTCTTTACATCAAATTCTAGTTCATCTAAAGTCGATACTTGGTCATAAATAAATAGATCAGTATCAGAAAAAGTTCCTTTATCCTTCTTTCTAGTTGGCCCATAAACCTTATACTCATCCTGTAAATCAGCTAACAAACTATCAAACTCTGCTGTAGTTAATCTGTATGACATATTCCTTTTCACCTGCCCTTTCGTTACTTTATAAAATTAAATAATAATAAGAGTCCAACCTAAAGGGCTGAACTCTTATTATTTATTGCGAATTTATCAATCAAAGACGTCTAAAAACCATTCGCTACCTATCATATCATATTTTAAATCTACTAAAGGTGATAAATATCACATTCACTAAGCTGCTTTTTTAATATCTTGTTTAGCAGTTACAGAATTATCAGAAACATACCAATATATAGCACCAATTAATAGTCCTCCACCAATTATATTTCCTAGCGTTACAGGAATTAAGTTTCTCACATAGCCCATAACTGTAATAGTCTCTGGATGTGGAATAAATAGTCCCATAGCCAATAGAGTCATATTAGCAATACTATGCTCAAAGCCACTACCAATAAAAGCAAATAGACACCAAAAGATTAAGATTAATTTAGAAACTTCATTTTTAGCCTTAATTCCCATCCAAATAGCCAGACAAACTAACATATTACATAATATACCTCTAAAGAATAATTGAGATACTGGAGCATTCATCTTACCTGCTGTTGCTTTTAAGATAAAATCAGCTGTTACTCCACTTGAGATTAAACCTGTATTATATAATAACCAAGCCATAGCAAGTGAACCAACTAAATTACCTAAATAACACCAGAAGGATAACTTTAATACATCCTTTAAACTGACTTCACCTGATAATAGACCAACTGTCATAAATAAATTATTTCCTGTAAATAATTCAGATCCAGCAAAGATAACTAAAGTTAATGCAACTCCAAAAGATACTCCCATCACTGTCTTAATCATAGGCGAACCTGCTGCTTTTAAAGGAGCTCCAATAGAAAAGATCAACATAATTCCTAGACCTACAAAAGCACCTGCCATCATTGATACTATAAAATACTTTAATAAATCCTTGTTCATAAAATCAACACTTTCTTTAGCTGATGCTGCCACCTTATCAATTGTTGTCGTAAACATTTAAATCTCCCCTTTCGTTTTTGTAAAAGTGATCGTGAAAACAAACACTATATTAAATAAAAAAATAAGTTCAGAATTATGTAAGTGATTGTTCTCTCAATCACGAATACATCATAACACATCTGCTAAAAGCGCGTTGTGATAAATATCACTTTTCTTCTTTTTTTATTTAAGTCATTAGATCATTTGATATTAATTGATATAAAGTAACACTTCTTATCAAAAATAGCTTAAAAATTTAATTCAAAAGTAATTAAAATTTTTTTAGAAAAACAACTTATGCTTCCTACCACCAAAATACTACCAAATTATATCTAAAACTTTTAATTCATATATTAACTGCTATTTCTAATAAAAGGTTGCATTGTTTTTCTTGTTTAAATCTAAAATTCTTAAAAATAAACAAATAGTTTTAATAAGATAAATAAATCTTAAGAATTAGACTTTAATTGGTTTTGATTTTAACTGTCAACTGTCAATTGTCAATTACAAAGTGTAACTATATATTAATATTTAATTATAGTACTTTTTTCTCAATCACTTTACAGACTCTCTCAACCTGGGCCAACAATCCCTCTATAGTAGAATCATTTATGACTCTAAGTAGTAAATTCTCTTCATCTACAGCAGGTTGGTCATATAAACCTGGCCTGAAAATTTCTACTTTAGGAGTAGCCCCTGTCTTATACCCTTCTGCAATTACTAAATCAAAGTCTGAATCTATATATTGTTGCACTAGAGTTTCTACACTAGGTTCTTCTACTACTTCTTTAATCATAGCTACCTTATCTGATGAAGAAAGGATAACTGTTTCTGCCCCAGCTTCTCGATGCTGCCAACTATCTTTACCTGTCTTATCTATTTGAAACTTATGAGCATCATGCTTAATTGTTGCTACTTTATAACCTCTTGCTTTTAAGGCAGGAATTAACTCAGTAATAAATGTCGTCTTACCTGAATTAGACCAACCAACAATCGAAATTACTGGTATCATTTTACTTCCTCCTTTATAATGTGTCGCGTGCTATGAGTCATGAGTAAATTTAATTTTGAATGTATAAAGTTTTTGAATTTACTTATAGCACACAGCTCATAGCTCATGACTCAAAACTTAACCCCTTGCACAGTCTTCTACTTGATCTTTGATTAATTCAACAGCATGAGTTAAGACTGGTAATACTACTTCTAGACATTCCTCTACAGCTTTAGGACTACCTGGTAGGTTGATGATTAACGATTCATTTCTCACTCCTGCTACAGCCCGTGATAACATAGCTTTAGGTGTCTTAGCTAGACTTTCTGCTCTAATTGCTTCTGCTATACCTGGCACTTCCTTGTCTATTACCTCTATAGTAGCTTCTGGTGTTACATCTCTAGGGGCCAACCCTGTGCCACCAGTCGTTAAAATCAACTCTAACTTTAATTGATCAGTCATATTCTTTAACTCTCTTACAATAATCTCTTGCTCATCAGGTAATACTTGATAATAAGCAACCTCTCCATCAATCTGACCAATAATCTCTTCGATTCTCTTTCCACTTTCATCTTTTCTCTCTCCTGTTGCTCCTGTATCACTTAATGTTAGAATACCTACTTTAATCATTAATCAACACCTCAATTCTGTCATTAGATTCTAATTTACCACCCTGTAATACCTTAGTAAAAATACCTCGCTGTGGCATAATACAGTCACCTACTGTCTCATAAATAGCACATCTATCATGGCATTCTTTACCTTTTTGAGTTACTTCTAAGACTATATTAGAACCTAACTTCAACTTTGTTCCTTTAGCTAAACCTTGTAAATCTAGCCCTTTAGTAATTAGATTTTCACCAAAGGCTCCAGCCTCTAACTCCATTCCTTGCTCTTCCATATAAGCAATATCTTCTTGAGCCAATAAGCTAACCTGTCGATGCCAATCACCAGCATGAGCATCTCCTACTAGACCATGATCTTCTTTAAACTCAACTTCTGATATCTCTTCTTTAGCAACTCCTTTCTCCTGACTAAGACAGATAGCTACTACCTTACCTATCAGCTCATCAGCTAAATAAGTTCCACTCTTACCTCCAGTCTTCTTTAACAGCTTAATCTCTCCTATCTCAATCTCTTTATCTACTGCCTTACACATATCATAAATTGTTAAACCTGCTGTAGAAACAGCAGTTAAAGCCTCCATCTCTACTCCTGTCTTACCTGTTGTTTTGGCAGTAGCCACAATCTCAATTTTTTGTTCCTCTTTAAATATATTAAACTTAAGATCAACTCCATTGATTAATAAGGGATGACACATAGGAATTAAATCTGGTGTCTTCTTAACTCCCATAATTCCTGCTACTCTAGCTATCTCTAAGACATCTCCTTTTTCTATTTTGTCTGCTGTAATCAACTCTAAAGTCTTAGCCTTAACTCTAACTTCACCTTTAGCTATCGCTATCCTTTTTGTCTCTCCTTTATCACTAACATCAACCATTCTTGACCTTCCTTCTTCATCAAAATGACTTAAATTTCCCATTATTAGCCTCCTATCTGTGACATATTCTTCTGAAAATCATCCTGCTCTAAAGAATGTTCCTCTCCTTTTTTTCTAACGGCTAACTGAAAAGCCCTCTTTAACTCAGTTTCTCCCTGTTCTAATTTATCTTGTAACTTAACTTCTTGTTCATTACATAAGCAAGCCCTTAACTCTCCAGTTGAAGTCAACCTTAAACGATTACAACTACTACAGAAAGAGTTACTAATAGGACTAATAAAACCAATTGTTCCTAGACTATCTGGAACTTGATAATAATATGCTGGACCATTACCTTGCTGAAACTGAGTCGGTAATAGTTTCTCTTTCTTTTTGATCTCTTCTTTTAACTGATCAATTCCTATATAGTATTCCTCTTGTTCATTATTTTTACTACCAGTTGGCATAAACTCAATAAATCTAATATGAACAGGTAACTGTCTAGTCAGAGCAATAAAATCAAATAATTCATCATCATTTATGCCTTGCATGACTACTACATTAATCTTAACTGGAGTTAAACCTGCATTTATAGCCGCTTTAATCCCTCTTATTACCTGCTGTAGTTGATCAAAGCAAGTCACCTCTTTAAACTTATCTCGCTGTAGAGTATCTAAACTAATATTGACTCGTTCCAATCCTGCTGCTACCAATTCTGAAACATAATCAGTTAACAGAAGACCATTAGTTGTTAAAGCGACTTCTTTAATTCCACTAATATTATTCAACATCTTAATTAAATCAACAGCACCTTTTCTGACTAAAGGCTCTCCACCAGTTACTCTCACCTTTCTTATCCCTAACTTAGCTCCTACTTTAACAACCTTAACTATATCTTCATAACTTAGAATCTGATTATGATCGATATAGTCTACTCCTTCTGGGGGCATACAATAGCGGCAGCGTAGATTACATCTATCAGTTATTGATAATCTTAAATAATCTATTTTACGTTGATAACTATCAACTAGTTGGCCCATCTGTCAACACCTGCCCTGTCTCTGAAGTATCATAACCAGCTAACTGGGCTATTTCTTCTTTAAAATCTGAGCTACGTATTATATTTAATAGTTCTTCAATTCTATCATCAGCCCAGTATTTTTTAGGTATCACTAAATCAACTCTCTCTTTTCCTAACGAAATAAAATCTAACCCAAAGACTTCGGCAGCAGCCAAAGTACCTACTCCTACATCTGATCCTCCTTGAGCTATAGTAGCTGCTAGCGTTAAATGATCTTGCTTAACTTGCTGATAACCCGTTACTTCTTCTGGATTAATACCTGCTTGGGCCAACTTATTATCAATTAAAATCCTAGCTCCAGACCCTTGCTGGCGATTGATGAATATAAGATCATCATCTACTAAATCAGTAACTTCTGTAATATCTTTTGGATTATCTGGGCCAACTATTAGACCTTGTTGCCGATAAGCTAGATTGACTAGTTTTACATCCTCTCTAGGAAAGTATCTATCTAAATCAGGCTGTCTATATTGGCCCTTTGTATCTAATAAATTAATAATAGCTAAATGAGACTCTCCTCTACGTAAAGTAGTTAAACCAGCTAGATTATTAGTTGGCTGAGTCAATAAATCAACTCCTTGCTGGGCCAACTTATTTTTAAGCAGATCTAAGCTCTGATCATTACTACCATTAATCACCAATGTTTTATCCGGCTTAGATTGGTTAGTGAACAAATCTACAGTTACTTCTTCTTTCTTTTGGCGTCCCTCACTATATTCAGAGATAGTTACTAAGCCATCTGCTTCTACTAAAGAACCCATTACTCCTGATGCTCTAGCTAAGGGAACTGCTACTACTTGGTTATCTAATTTAGTTAACTTAACTCGGACAAACTCTCTAAAACCAAGTTTGGAAACTATTCTTTTATTTAATAAAGCTGTTACTTCTTTATCTTCAGGAATAGTGCGACCTGATAATTGATATAACAATGGTCTAGCAAATAATCTAAAGTTAAGAGCAGATGCTACTGGATAACCAGGAACGCCAATTACTGGTGTCTGATCTATATCTCCTAAGATAACTGGTCCTCCAGGCTTGATACTGACACCATGAACTACTACTTCTCCTAACTCAGCAATAACTTGAGCCGTATAATCCTCTCTTCCTGCCGAAGAACCAGCTGTAATAACAACTAAATCACTATCTTTAACTGCTTGCTTAGCTGATTTTTTTATCTGTTGATAATCATCTGCTACAATATCTTCTCTAACTGCTCTTCCTCCCCAGTTAGCAACTAAATTTTTAATTACCTGAGAATTATACTCTATAATCTGACCAGATTGGGGAGTAGTACCAGGTTCAATCAATTCACTACCAGTAGGAATAATATTAACTTGAGGCTGACAGTAGACTGTAACTTTTGATACTCCTCCCTCTAATACTGAACCAATATCATAAGGGCCAACTTCAGTTTCAGCTGGTAGAATCAGTTGTCCTTTAGTTAAACTCTCTCCAATTGATCTAATATGTTGGCCTGGAGTAACTGCTTCTTCTATCTCTACTACTCCTTTATCAATCTGATTAACTTTTTCAATCATCACTACTGCATTAAATCTATCAGGAACAGCATCTCCTGTATCAATTAATTGATAATCTCTACCTTCTTGTAAAGAGATAGGATTGGTCTGACTAGCACCTACTGTCTGATTAGCTTCTAGAGCAATTCCATCCATAGCAGCAGCATAATAAGCAGGAGCAAACATCTCTGCTCTAACTGGCTGGGCCAACTTACTGCCCACTGCTTCTCTAATATCTATCTCTTCTGTAGTTGGCTCTATAGTCAAAATCTCTTGCCATCTCTCTTTAGCTTCTTCTACTGATACATTATCTAAATAGATATCCCGTGGCATTTGTAACTCCTTTCTTTTTATAATTGACAGTGTACAGTTAACAGTTAACGGTTAATGGTCTTGAATTTAACTGTAAATTGTCAACTGTCAACTTGATATATTGCGACAATGTCGCAATATATCAGAAAGTCAGCACCTCTACTTCTGTACCTTCTGCAATCCCTTCTTGACCAACTCCTACTTTCACTAATCCATCTGCCTTGACTAAAGTAGTAATTAAGCTAGATTTACCTAAGATAGGGTTGGCCCATAGTTGGCCCTCTTTTTCAGTTAAACTGACTCGAATATACTCTTCTCTTCCTTTAGTCGAGATTATATTGCGATTTACCTTAGCTACTACTTGATTAAATCGACTTTGTCCTTCTCTTCCTGCTAACCTCTGTAGTAGTGGTTTAACTATCATCTCTCCTACTACTAAAGCAGAAGCAGGATGACCAGGTAGACCGATTACTGGAGTTTCATCAACTAAAGCTAAAATAGTTGGTTTACCAGGCTTAATCGAGACTCCATGGATTAATACCCCTGGCTGACCTAATTGATTGAAAACGTCAACAGTTAAATCTTTAACTCCTACTGAGCTACCACCAGATAAGATAACTAAATCACTGTTATCAATCTCAGCAGCTAATTGATCTCTTAATTGATCCTTTTTATCTGGAATAATACCACCGTAAGTTGTAACAGCACCTGATTCTTCTACTAAAGTTCCTATTGAATAAGAATTAATATCTCTAATCTGCCCTAATTTAGGTTCTTTATCAGGCGCTATTAATTCATCACCTGTCGAAAAGACAGTTACCTCTGGTTGAGCAAAGACTTCTACTTCAGTAACTCCAATCCCAGTTAAAGCACCAATATCTTGAGGACGTAGTAATTTTCCTGTTTCTAATAAAGTATCTCCTGAGCTAATATCCTCACCTTTAGTTACTATATTCTCTCCTGGAGCTACTGCTTTAGTGACTTCTATCTCTTGAGTGCCTAACTCTTCTGTATACTCTACCATTACTACTGCATCAGCTCCAGCAGGTAACATACCACCAGTTGCTATTTTAATTGCCTGACCTGACTTAACCTCCTGTTGAGTTTCTTCTCCCATCTCTACTTCACCAACTAAATCAAGAAAAATAGGTAAGAATTCTGAAGCACCAAAAGTATCTTCAGCCCTAACAGCATAACCATCCATTGTGGAACGAGAAAAAGGAGGAAGATCAACCTTACTCTTAATATCTGTAGCTAAAGTTCTCTCTCTAGCCTGTGTAACCTTTATTTTTTCACTACCTAAAGTGTAATCTATCTTCTCTTCTAATATTTCAAAAACTTCTACAACCTCTACTAAATTAAATAAATCTGACATACTAACACCTCCAACTTCTATAATTCATCACTATTATTTATTTCTTCAATTTTAACTCTATAATCAATAATGGAATTAAAAAGATTACAATAAGCAGAACTGCTAAAGAGATAGATTGATCTAAACTCCTTTGCGAAAGAGTATAAATTGCTGTAGAGAGTGTCTGGGTCTTACCTGATAAATTCCCGGCAAACATAATTGTAGCCCCAAACTCTCCTGCTGCTCGCAAACAGGCCATAATAATTCCTGTTAGAAATGACCTAATGCTTAATGGTAAATAGATATGAACTAGTAATTCTTTCTCTCCTGCACCAGAGACTATAGCAGCTTCTCTAATATCTTGCTTAATTGCTGCAAAACCACTCTTTAATGACTGAGTAAAGAGTGGTAACATAACAAATATCTGAACTATTACTAAGGCTATAAAACTAAATGGAATATCAAAATTCAACTTAGTAACTATACTCTCTAAGGCTCCTCTTCTACCAAAGGTCATTAATAGAGCTAATCCTGCAACAGTAGGTGGCATCACCAAGGGGATATTTAAGATTATATTGATTACTCTACCGATCCTATTATTATGAACCATTACATAAGCCAAAGGAACTCCAATCACCATTGTTACAGTTGCTGAAGAGACTAATGAAGTAATTGTTACTCTAACTGCATTTAATGTAGTTATATTTTGAACTACTAATAGAATATCACTTACTGAAGACTTTAAAAACAAGGAAGTAATTACTAATAGAATAAAGGCTATATTAAATAAAGCAATAATTGATATTAATATCTTAGTTTTATCTATCCTTTGTTTACTTTCTGTTAAAGAAGTAGCACTTATTTTCTGATTATAGTTTTTATAAATCAAATCTTCAACCATATTATTACCTACTCTCTGCGACAAATCCATGTTCTGTTAGTATTCTTCTTCCCTCTTTAGAATAGAGATAATCTAAAAACTTATTAGCAATTTCTTTATCTTGTAAACTAATCCCCTTTAATAACGCTATTGGATAGGTGGCAATTACATTATATTGATCTGCAATATCGATCACTCTCACTTGTTCTAGATTACTAGCATTAACATCCGTCTTATAACCAACACCTGCATCTACTTCTCCTAACTCTACTTTGGCCATTACACTCTTTACATCTAACTCTTTAGATACAACAGCATCTAAAAAACTCTCTTTATAATCTGATGATAACTTAGGATTATTAACTTGTTTATCTAACATCTGTTTCGTATATCTACCTACTGGTACAGATTCATCTGCAATTACAAGCTTTACCCCATCTTGTACCAAATCACTCATGCCATGGATATCATTATTTCTTTTCGAGACAGCTATAACTAACTTATTATGGGCAAAGATAGTTGGATTAATTACTAGATCAGTTTCATCTAACTGCCTGATATACTTAATATTAGCAGATGCAAATATATCTGCTCCTACTCCAGCTTTAATCTGACTATATAAAGCTTGACTTCCAGCATAATTAATTTCTAACTTACTATTGTACTTTGTTTCAAATTCTTTTTTTAAATCATTAAATACTTCTGTTAAACTAGCAGCAGCCATAACTCTAATAGTCTTTTTATTTTTTCTATTATTAATATACGAGCATCCAGTAACTAAAACAGTTAATATTAAAGATATAATTACTAATCTCTTAATTATCTCCCACCCCTTATTGATAAACTATACTCTTTACCTAAAAAAAGCCAACTCTGCAAAAAAGACAGAGTTGGCCCTTGACTGCCTTCTTTCCAAAGTCGGGAGGGCCAAAGATTTCTCTATAACCCCTAACGGCTCTATCTACCCTAGAACTTAATCCGTAGGTAGTAAGGCTCGAAGACGAAACAATATTCAGTTAACAGTTGACGGTAAACAGTGTACAGTTAAATTCAAGATCACTAATCCCAAAAATCTTTATAAAATAATAGATTGTTGAATTTTTAACTGTAAATTGTAAACTATACACTGTCAACTATTGATATTAAGCGTTGCTTAATATCAATAAGTATATTCCAAATTACTTTTAATATCGAAAAAGTCTGCATAATCTATTTCAAATAATGGTTTCTTAACTCTGGAGATATCTATCTCCTCTTTAATCAACTGAGTTAATACTCCTGCATAAGATAGATCTCCTTGAATTACAGCACCATAAATCTTTCCATTCTTATGGATGATTTTTTTATAATTACCATCTGCAACTTTTATCTCTTCATTATAAGTTTCATCTGGCGCTTCTACCATCCCAACAGACATTGTAGGAAGGTTTAAAAAGTTCATAGTATTCTTACTACCTAAGAAATCAGTCATTATCATTTCATTACCGATCATATTATTAGCTGCTATAATACCTTCTTTAACTGCTGTAGGCCAGATTGGATTATCTCCTGTTACATCACCAGCACCATAGACATCTTCTTTATTTGTTTGGCCTTTCTTATCAATAATCAGACCTGACTGATCAGTTTCTAATCCACTATTATTTAAGAAATCAATATTTGGTCTAACACCTGTTGCTACTATCACAAGTTCACAAGGAATCTTTTCTCCACTATTTAAGATTAAGTATTGAGGATTATTTCTTTCATCAGTTACTAGCTCTTCTGCTCTAACCTCTAACTTTAGATCAACTCCTTCTTTCTCAAATAATTCCTGATACTTATCAGCTGTATAATCATCAAGCTGTTGCTTTAAAATCCTATCTTCCATTTCCACTAAGCTGATATCTAAATCAAAATCTAACAACCCTGTTAAAGCATCAATTCCTACCAGTCCTGCTCCTAAAACAACTACATTATCTATATTAGGAGCAATTTCTTTTATCTTTCTGGCATCTGCTAAATTTCTAAGTCCAACTACATCATTAGTTTCCCTTAAGTTCTTAATTGGAGGTATAAAGGAAGAGGCTCCACTTGCTATAAGTACCTTATCATAATCTAAACTTTCACCATTAGAGAGTCGTAAAGTATATTCTGTATCATTTAATTCAGTTACTACTACTCCTTTTTTCCACTTTATATTATACTTTTTAAAGTAATCTTCTTCACTAAAATCAAGCTCTTCTACATTTCGCTCACCTTCAATATAGTGGTGTAGTATACATCTTGAATAAACATATTCATCCTTAGAAACCAATATTATTTCTGCATCCTGGTCAAGTTGTCTAAGGGTCTTAGCCCCATTAATACCTGAAGCAGATGCACCAATTACAACATATCTCATTATTCCTCTACCTCCTCTAAAGTAATTGCTTCCATTGGACACTTTTCTACACATTGAGGGGTACTACTTTCTGTATGTTGACACATATTGCACTTCATAATCTCTTGATGCTCTTCACTATCTGCCTTTAATACTCCATATGGACAAGCCATAATACACATGAAACAATTGGCACAACGAGATTCATCATATTCTACAATACCTGTATCTGGATCTTTAGTCATAGCTCCCTTCATACAAGTATAGACACATTCTGGCTGATCACAATGTCTACAGAATATAGGGGCATACTTCTCTTGACTATCTACAGTAATTCTTGTTCTCGAATCCTTAGAATTATGAGATACTCTACATGCTGTAGCACAAGTAAGACATCCTATACATTTATCTCTATCTATGTTTATCCTCTTCAATGTATTCCCTCCTATTCTTCAATCTTTTCAACATTAACACATACATATTTATAGGCAGGTTCTTTAGAATAAGGATCAAATACAGATGGTGTTAAGGCATTTGTTTCAATATAGTGAATTGGAGCATATAATTGATCCTTCTGAACAGTATCACTTAACTTTGCTGTAAACTTTCTCTGTTGACCATTAGTAGATGAAATTAAGATCTTTTCATTTTCTAATATATCTAACTCTCGGGCCAACTTTGGATTAATATATACATAAGCATCTGATAAAGTACTCATTTCTACTAATTCCATCTCTCGATTTCTTGTCTCAGTATGCCACTGTCCTACAGTTCCTCTCCCCGAATTAAAGATATAAGGAAAATCTTCAGTCTGAAGTTCTGGTTTCTCAGCTATATCTTCATAGATAAACTTTACCTTCCCACTTTCTGTAAAGTATTCTCCATCTTCATATAATCTACGCTGGTTACTTTCTAACTTATCTCCTTCTTTAAAAGGCCATTGAATTCCTTTAGAACCAACAAGTTCATCATAATCTATTCCTGTCATATCACAAGGCATACCTTCACTACACTGTTTCATTAACTCAAAGGCATTTCTAGGTGTCTTCCATTTCTCTAAAGAATCAGTAGTATCTAAAGCTTGTCCTATCCCATAAAAGATATCATAATCAGTTAATTCTCCCTCTTCTTTATCAAGTACAGGAGTTACTGCTGATACACGACGTTCAGTATTGATTAAAGTTCCTTCTTTTTTAATCGATGGAACAGCAGGTAAAAATAGATCACAAAGTTCTGAAGTCTCTGTATCAGGATATAAGTCTTGTACAACAAAGAAATCTAGATTATCAACTGCTCTTCTAAACTCTTCATTATTTGTCCAAGAATGTCTTGGGTTGGTTGCAATTATCCAGAGGGCTTTAATCTCTCCTTCATTGATACCATCTATAATCTCATTATATGGTATAGTACCTTTCTATGGTATCATCTCTGGATCAATATCTAATATGTCAGCTACCTTTTCTCTGTCAGCAGGATTATTGTAACTTCTGCCACCATATAGACCTGCTGTATTACTATAAACTCTTGATCCCATAGCATTACACTGCCCTGTTAAAGAATTTGCCCCAGTTCCTTCTCGTCCTATATTGCCAGTCATAACGGCTAAATTTATAATAGCTTGAGCTGTTCTAACTGCTTGATGTCCTTGATTGATTCCCATAGTCCACCAGAAAGAAACTCTCTCTCCTTGATAAATAGTCTCAGCCAATTCTAATACTTGCTGACTAGAGATTCCTACCTCTTCCTCTACATTTTCTAAAGTATACTTTTGGACATGTTCTTTAAAGCCAGCAAAATCTTCAGTACACTCCTCAATATAATCCTTATCAATCCAATCTCGCTCAATTAACACATTTGCTAGAGTATATAGTAACCTAAGATCTGATTTTGGTTTAATATCTACCCAGATATCAGAATTACTTGCTGTCTCTGATTTTCTTGGATCAATTGAGATAACTTTAGCATCTTTATTTTTCTGTACCCGATCCCAAACGATTGGATGAGCAACTACTGGGTTGGCCCCAATAAATATAATTGTATCTGACAACTCTAAATCATTTAGTGTATATGGTGGAGCATCAAATCCAAAACTCTGTTTATGGGCCACAACAGAAGTAGCCATACAGAGTCTTGTATTTCCATCACCATTCATTCCCATATGAGTTCTACCTATATGACCTAACAGAGCCATCTCTTCAGTAGTAATTTGGCCTGTGCTGATAAAGGCTGCACTCTCTTCTCCATATTCTTCTTGAATCGCTTCCATTCTAGTTACAAATGTCTCAAAAGCCTCATCCCAGGATATTTCTTTCATTTCACCAGATTCATCTCTAATAAGAGGTGATTTTTGGGTACCATGCTCAGTACATTGTTCGTCCAATTCTAATCCTTTTATACAAGAGAAACCATCATTTACAGGATAACCTTCAGTAGGAACTACCTTTTTTATTTCGTTATCCTCAACATAAAAATTAAGATTACATCCTAAAGAACAATAGTTACAGACTGACTGTTTTATCTCCATCTACTTTAACTACTCCTTTCCAATCAACTAATCATAGCTTTATAATATCTCAACAAATCTTCTTTAGTATTCAGATTCAAGAACATATTCCAATTAGAACTGAATCTTCTTGCCTGTTCCTCATTAATATAATAACAATCTAGTCTCTCTAATAATGAATAAAGAGCCCTACCTTCTGCCAATAAATAATCCTCTATCTCAGAAATTATATCTTGGGCATAAAAAGCATTAAAGGGCTCTACTTTATCTTCTATTTCAGTAACACAAGCAGCTATATCTTTCTCTTTAACCTCTGCTTTCATAAATCTAATATAATCAAGATTTATATAGGGCATATCACAAGCTAAAAAATAGACATACTTACTACTCGCTCTTTTTAATCCTACATGGATACCACTTAGAGGGCCTCTGTTAGGTATCTCATCAGACACTACTCTATAATTAAAATCAGAATAATACTCTGGATAATTACTAACAATTATTATCTCTTCAAATTCTTCTTCTAATTTACTAGTTACTAACCCTAATAACCTAGTCTGATTAACCTTTAATAATTGTTTATCAAAGCCCATTCTGGTACTCTTACCGCCAGCTAGTATAACTGCCGTACCAAAATTCTTCATTCATTTCACCACTTCCTAAAAATATAATGACTATTATTTGGCTGGATAACTCTTGTCTGGGTGAAAGTAATTAGTAGCCATTGAAACTATGAATAGGATAATTGTTCCAATTAAAATTGGGTTAATTAAAAATGCAAAGTCTTTCTCAGCCATAACCGCTAAGAAAGCTGTAGCTCCTCCAGGTGGGTGTGTAGTTCCAGTTAAAACCATCAATCCAATAGCTAAAGATACAGATAAAGCTATACTAAACCAGTTTAGACCTAAAAAATGATAAACCATAGTCCCTACTAAAGCCGACATCAAATGACCTGCTAATGCATTCTTAGGTCTTACCAAAGGAGCTCCTGGAGCTGCAAAAAATAAGACTGCTGCCGCACCAAAAGGAGGTGCAATCAAAGAAAAGTTTTCTGTCTGATAAGCCAAATAAGTAATAATCCCAATGCCAATAAATGCTCCTACAAAAGCAAAAAGAGAATCTACAAGATTCTTATCATTTAATCTAGCTAATAAAGAACCATCTACATTCTCTTTAGAACTAATATCCCCTTTTGCCATCTTATTAATCCTCCTTTAATAGTAAAATTTAGACTTAAATACAATCTACGTGCTTGTAATAACTATCACAATAACATAATATCATATATATCCATCTTCATTGTGATAAACCTCACAGCAAAAGGATACCATAGTGATTTTTTTAACAATTATTCATATAAAAAAGACTAGGATAGTCCTAGTCTTTTTTTACTATTCTATTTTTTCATACTTTTCTTCAGTATTAAATCCGCTTTGTCCAGATTATTAATAATATTATCTCCTAAATCTAAATGTTGACTTCCTGCCTCATTAATTTCATTTACTTTAATAAAAGATTGATCTATTATATCTACTATATTAGAGAATTGAATATGTAGTTTCTGAGCTACTTCCTTATTCTCATCTAAATGAGAAACAAGTCTACCAATCCCAGATTCTGATTCATCTAATAGTTGATAAATATTGCGAGTACTAGAAGTAATATTTTCTAATAGGTCAGAAGTCTGAGTAGCTAATTCTTTGATCTCTTCTGCTACTACTGAAAATCCAGCCCCTGAGTTAGCCCCTCCAGCAGTTGAAGAGCCATTTGCTCTAGCCGCTTCAATAGAAGCATTTAAAGCCAATAGATTAGTCTGGTCTGCTATATCATTAATTTCTGCTGCAAATTGGGTAATATCACCTATCTCTTGTTGCAATTGATTAAATGTCTTATGAAAGTTATCTAATCTCAATTGTGAATCATTAAGATTAGATCTCATATCATTAATAATTTCTTCTCCAATTTCATTTTCTTCTAATACATCTTCGAGTTGACTATTAATCTGGTTAACTTGATCTATAATCCAATCATCTTCTGTCTTCATCTCTTCTATTCTTGCTTTAGCATTTTCTTTAAGATTATGTAGTCTATTTTTTAACTGATCTATATTATTATTTTTACTTCTTAGCCGTGCCAACTCTTTCTCCTTATCCTTTAATTCAGACTTTAGAATTTTATTCTCTTCTTTTATCTCTTCAAGCTCTGATTCTAATTTCTGCTTTCCAAACATTATAACCTCTCCTCTGATTAGGGCTTATTATTTCAAGAATATTTACTTATATTGTATATCAAAGTAAAACTAATGTCAACCATATTGGTAGGAATTATAACTTAATTAAATTTTAATTTGCATTTAATTATTTATAAAATATAATAAACTATAAGGAGGAGAAAAATGTATAAAGAAAAAATAATTACTGCAATGAAAAATTACTTTGGAGCAGATACCAACAGAATCAATCATGCTTTACAGGTAATAAATTATGCTGAACAATTAATTGAAAACCATAATAGAAAAGATATTAATCAAGAAGTTATTATTTATGCTGCTATCTTACATGATATTGGAATTCATGAAGCAGAAAGAAAATATAAAAGTACAGCTGGAAAATACCAAGAACAAGAAGGGCCAACTATTGCTCGCCAAATACTAAATTCTTTCCCTATAACAGAAGAAATAATTGATGAAGTCTGTGAGATTATTGCTCACCATCATTCACCAGGAAATATCACTAGTTTAGAATTTAAAATTCTCTATGATGCTGATTGGTTAGTCAATCTACCTGTAGAATGTAATATAAAACAATTAAATAATATAGAAACTACAATAAATAGACTCTATTTAAGTAAAGAAGGAAAAAAACTAGCTAAAAAATTATTCATTACTAAAAATAAGGCTGAGGATTAATCCCCAGCCTTATAACAACCTATTCTATTGGTTATACTCACTTCCGCCTTTACCTGCTTGGTATCTATCACGAGCTACAAAGGTTTTACAACAACTTTGAGCACAATCATTAACTGGAGATAATCCTTCTTCTTCTATAATCTGATTAGTATCTTCTACATCTACTTCATTAGACAATTTATTAGCAAAATCATCACTGACAACTAACAATTTTTCTGCTACACAGAGATTAGGCTCCTGCCACCATTGACAATTATCTACTGTACAATGTACATGAGATTTCTGAGTCATGACATTACTTTCTGTTGCACTTTATTCTGGATTTTAGTATATAACTTATCTGCTGTATCAGCCTGAACTAACTCTTCATCTACTACAGCAATAGGACTTACAGCACAATCTCCACAGTGGCCTAAACAAGGTTCTACATCTACATTAGCATTTAATTCATTCTTTACTCTATCCTTAATTCCTTTTACTCCACTATGGTTAAAATTATTTTCACAAAACTTAACCTCTGCCATCAATATCACTCCTTATACTATTTATCTCTTATTATTTATATAATCTTATCAATTGATACCTTGTTAATATTAACATTATCTTAATTCCTTTCCTGCCCAGTTTATTTAAAACAGAATTTGATGTATATTTAATTTAATCTATCCAAATTATATAAAGCGAACCAAAGGGATATAATAAAGGAGGATTTCAAATGGCAGATGCAATACCTGGTATTGAAGAACTAACAGGTGGAAAAGTTAGTGTTCACGAGACAGTACAAGAGATGTACGAAAAGATTCATGAAGATGGATTGAGTAATGTTTTTGATCGTTTTGATCCACAAGAGAAAATACGATGTAGTTTCTGTAGTGATGGTGTTAGTTGTCAGTTATGTACTAATGGTCCTTGTCGTATTTCTGAAAAAGCAGGTGCTGAATTAGGTGACTGTGGCATTGATCCTGATGCTATGGCCATGAGAAATATGTTGCTAAGAAACATCATGGGAACTGGTACATATACTCATCATGCCTATAATGCTTTCAGAACTCTTAAATCAACTGGAGAAGGAAAGACACCTTTTGGTATTACTGACGAAGAAAAATTAAATTGGATGGCCGACTCACTTGGTATTGATACTAATCAAAAGAAAGAAGATATTGCAATCCAACTAGGAGATGCCTTGATAGATCAATTAAGCAGCAATTACGATGAACCTCCTCAGATGGTAGAGGTCTTTGCACCAGAACCTAGAAAGAAAGTCTGGAAAGACTTAGCTATCTATCCAGCTGGGGTAATGCATGAAATTAAAGATGCCACTGCTAGCTGTCTAACTAATGTTGATGGAGATCACTTCTCTATGGCAAGAAAAGCTCTTCGAGCTGGAATTGCTACTATTTATGGAGCCCAATTAGGATTAGAAATGGTACAAGATATTCTATTTGGAACTCCTCAACCTCATGAAGCTGATACTGACTTAGGAATCTTAGACCCTGATTACGTTAATATATTGTTTAATGGTCATGAACCTTGGACTGGTGCAGCAACTATCTACGCTGCTCGTAATCCGCAAATCCAACAGAAAGCTAAAGATGCAGGTGCTAAAGGTATTAGAGTTATTGGATCTATTGAAACAGGACAAGAATTACTACAACGCTTTGAAATGGACAATGTCTTCCGTGGTCTAACTGGAAACTGGTTAGCTATTGAACCAGTTCTTGCTACAGGTGCAGTAGATGTCTTTGCTATGGATGAAAACTGCTCTCCACCTAACTTGAAACCTTATGCAGATAAATATCAAATTAAATTAACCTCAGTTAATGATCTAGTTAGAATTCCAGGAGTAGATGATAACTTCGACTATAAACCAACAGAAGTCGAGAATATTGCTCATAAACTAATTGATATGGGAATTGAAAACTTCAAGCAACGAAAAGATAAAATTACTCCTCATGTTCCTGATAGAATCCAAAAGTCAGTTACTGGATTTTCTACTGAAGCTGTATTAAATGCCTTAGGAGGCAAATTAGACCCATTAGTAGATGTCATAAAATCAGGAAATATTAAAGGAGTAGTAGGATTAATTAATTGTACAACTTTAGCTAATGGTCCTCATGATTATATGACAGTCAACCTTGCTAAAGAACTAGTTAGTAGAGACATCCTAATTGTTAGTGGTGGATGTGGTAATCATGGTTTAGAAGTAGCAGGTTTAACAGCTCCTGATGCAGCTGAAAAATATGCTGGAGATGGATTAAAAGCAGTCTGTGACCAACTTACTATTCCACCAGTTCTTAGCTTTGGTACCTGTACTGATACAGGAAGAATCTCTATGTTAGTTACTGAATTAGCCAACTTTTTAGAGGTTGATACTGCTCAACTACCTGTAGCCGTTACAGCACCACAGTATTTAGAACAAAAAGCAACTATAGACGCTATGTTTGCTCTTGCTTATGGATTATATACTCACCTATCTCCTACTCCACCAGTTGCTGGAGGAGAAAGATTAGTCAATCTATTAACTGACGAATTAGAAGACTTAACTGGAGGTAAAGTTGCTCTAGGGAATAATCCTCAAAAAGCAGCAGATGGAATTGAAGATCATATTATGAAGAAACGAAATGAATTAGGACTATAATCAGAGTATAAAGAGGTGGCTAGCCACCTCTTTATTATTTTAATAAATTAAATTTATAAATTGTTAACTATCTGTGATAAATATCATATATTTCTATCTTATTCTAGTTTATAATAATAATAACATAATTAACAAGGAGTGATGATAATGGAGCAACAATTTAATTCTTCTGAAAAAATTGGAGAAATTGTATCCAAGTTTCCTA
The DNA here is from genome assembly GCF_054657875.1 of Halanaerocella petrolearia. Taxonomy (NCBI): domain Bacteria; kingdom Bacillati; phylum Bacillota; class Clostridia; order Halanaerobiales; family Halobacteroidaceae; genus Halanaerocella; species Halanaerocella petrolearia. The sequence goes on along the minus strand of NZ_BAAHXW010000001.1, from coordinate 133,109 downwards.
AAGCCAGTGATATATTCAAAGAATATAATATCGATTTCTGCTGTGGAGGAGATAGAGAATTAAAGGCTGCTATAGTAGAAAAAGAACTCGATGAAGAAGAGATATTGACTCAACTTGAAGAGAGTTACCAAGATACTAAAGAAAAATTAAATAATGAAATCGACTGGAAGAAAAGTTCATTGACCGAGCTTACAGAACATATTATAAATAATCATCATGCTTATTTATACGATGAACTACCTAAGCTCAATAAATTAGTAGTAAAAATACTAAGAGTACATGGTAATAAACACAAAGATACTCTATCTAAAGTTCATAAATTATTTAATGAATTAAGAATAGAATTAGAACAACATTTAATTACAGAAGAAGAAATGTTATTCCCTTTAATTAAAGAATATGAAAAAGGATCTTCTAATGTATCTTTAAAAAGAATAGTAGATATAATTGAACAACTAGAAGGAGAACATGATGGCGCTGGAGATATACTAAAAGAAATTAGAGAAATTACAGATCAATATTTAGTACCTGATGATGTCTGTACCACCTTTAGATCGACTTATGATAGGCTAATAAATCTTGAATCAGATTTATTTCAACATATTCACCTTGAAAATAATATTCTTTTTCCTAGACTAAAGAATAAATTAGCATCCTAATAGAAAGGAAGAAGAAATGATTACTGATAAATCAATCAAGGAGTTCAGTCAACAAATTGGGCAACAAAAGACTCCTGTTCCAGCAGGTGGTGCAACAACTGCTACTACTGCCTTATTAGGTGTATCCTTACTCAAGTTAGTCTGGCAAGTTAGTGAAGATAACCTTGAAAAAAATATAAAGTCACATCAAAATGAACTTAATAAAATAGAAAAACAACTACTTCAGGCTATTGAAGAAGATACAATAGCTTTTGAATCTAATTTAAAAACTAATTTCAACGATCAAAAAAGACTAAAAGAGATAATTGAAGTTCCTTTAGAAATAGCCGAAAATGCTAATAATGCTCTTAAAGTCTCCACTAAAATTAAAAACAAAGTAAAAGATACTGTTATAGCAGATTATAAGGTAGCTGTCACAAATCTAAAATCAAGTATCAAGGGTACTATAGCTATTATTGAAGCTAATTATACCTTTTTTTCTACACAAGGAAATTATATTCAAGAAATCAAAGCTAAAGTTGATAAATTAAAAAGTCTCTATGATATTTAGAATTAATTTTATAAATAATCCCCCTTGAAATTTATCCAAGGGGGGTTATTAACTTATAAACTAGGAGTTTTAACATTCAATACAACAAAGCCTTCACCTTGATCTGCTTTAAGTGACATCTTAGTATTTGGAGCACAAGGAATAATATCTTTCGTTTCTACTACTTTTTGGTCGTCTCCAATTCTCAATGTTCCTTTACCTTCCACTATATAAAAGAAGACATTAACTGGTACCGAATGTTCTGGGACTTCATCTCCAGACTCTAGTACTAAATTCATTACCTGAGTATCATCATTCTTGAGTATCTTCTTAACTGTTATCCCTTCCCATCTTTTGTTTCCTTCCATCTGATCCATTTTAATAATTTCCATTATTAACTCCTCCTTATTTTATTAATTTGCAATTACTTCTCTAGTCCAAACCAAATTTGATTGATTAATTCTTTTTTAGCTTGTGTAAAACTATAAGCAGAATCTTGAGCTGTCTTAATAGCTACTCCACGAATAGTATAAAAGATAGAATTAGCAATTAATTGAGAATTTACTTCTCTTATTTCCCCTTTCTCTTTGGCTGCATCTATCATTATAGCCAATAAGTCAGGTAATTTATCCATAAAATCATTAATTGCCTCTAAACTATACTTTCTAGGTGGCCTACTCTCTTGTACTAAAACTGATGCTACATCTGGATTAGACTGCAAGTCATCAAAATGATCATCTAAAAAGATAACTAACTTTTCTTTCAATGAAATATCTTTTTCTTTCAACTTTTTTAATAACTCAATTCTTTTATCAAACTCTACTTTGAAAATATAATTTAAAATTTCCTTCTTATTAGAAAAATAATTATAAACTGTTCCTACTGCAATATCTGCTTGATTAGCTATCATCTTTACTGTCGTATTATAATAACCTTCATTAGCAATTACTTTAATAGCACTAATCCGAATTAATTCTTTTTTACTCATTGTTCCCCTCCTTTCTAAGTAGTCATTAACTTATTATGTCCTAAACTACTTTAAATAATATCAAGTGAATGAATATTCATTCACTAATTTAAATTATAAATAAATCTTCAGTACACTTCTGTGATTTAAATCACGGAAGTGTAAATTAAAATTCAAAAACAAAGAAAATTGACTCCATAACGGAGTCAATTAATTAAAAACTATATGCAATTCCAAAATAAACTATTGATGAGTTATCTACTTTAACTTTAGATACCTGTTCATTCTTGCTAAAATCACTTGTTACCTCTTCTCCATTGATTTGATATTCTACTTTAGGTGACATAGTAGTTTCTTTAGTTCTAGTCCAACTAGTAACTAGTTTAACATTATCATTAAACTTATAAGTTCCTCTTAAACTAATCCCTCCAGTCTTTAGCTCATCTGCAATACTTGCTTTTACTTCAGTTCCTGGCTCATAAGATTGATTATTAATAGATAATCCTGGATCTCCTTCCCAAGCTGCCTCAACTGTATCTGTTAATGTAGCACTATAGTCATATCTTAACTGTTTATAAGCAGCAGAAACTTCAAATCTATTATCTTCATAACCAACAAATGGGCCAACACTTGTCATTCGCTGATTAAAACTACCACTTACCCCCACTTTAACAGGTCCTTTAATGATAGGCCATAAAACTGTAGCTGTTAAATCATTTCTATTCTCCTCAGCTTGAGGCATAATAAAATCAAAAGAATATTGATCCCAATAATCATCAGTTATATCTGTCTGAATTACTCTTTTACTGTCAATATCTACTTTACTACTTGTCGAACCTAATCCAATACTAATTTCTGAATACCAAGAATCAATACTATCTTCTGCAGCATAAATATTCGAAGTTAAAATAGAAATTAGAATACATACTAAAATTATTATTTTATTTTTCATATTACCACCTTCCCACTAATCTATTCTAGATTATTCTAGTCTTTTCCTGTTGTATAATTATAGTAAATAATTAAAAAGGAGATTAAATAAGAATAATATTTTATGATTATTAAAAAATTACTATGTATTTTTCAACTATTTAAAAGCCAAAATAATAAATAAAAGAAGTAGTAAACTAAGAGAGGTGACTACAATAATGAATCGTAAAATTGCAGTTGAAGGTGGCTTATCCAATGTCACTCAGGAATTACAAGGAAATGGTTATGATATAGTTGATTTAGATAACCAAAACCTCCAGAATGTTGATGCAGTAGTTGTCAGTGGAGAAGATAATAACATGATGAATATGTCTGATATTAAGACTAAAGCACAAGTAATCAATGCTAGAGGAATGAATGCCTTTGATATTCAGAAGGAAATCGAAAGTAGATTAAGCTAATAAATAAAAAAAGGAGAAGGGATTATCCCTTCTCCTTTCCTAACTATACAGATTGTACTTCCTTAACTTCCGGCAATTCTTCTTTTAGCTTTTTCTCAATACCATTCTTTAGAGTCATTTGAGACATAGGGCATCCTGCACATGAACCCTGTAATTCAACTTTGACAACTCCTTCATCAGTAACCTCAACTAACTCTACATCTCCTCCATCGGCTTGCAATGATGGTCTAACTTGATCTAATACTTTCTTAACTTCTTCTTTCATCAATAACTCCTCCTTATAATTTATTATTCTACTAAAGTTCAACATTTATGATAAGTCAATATCTGCTACTTGCTCCTCTAACCTATTAATTAGATTTAGATAATCTTCTTGAAACTCCTTCTCTTTTGCTGTCTTTTCTATTATACCTGCCTCTTTTGCTATTTCAGTCATGACTTCTGAACTTAACTCTACTTCAGCATAACTATATATAATATTATTCTCCTTATAGATATGACCAGCAAGAAAATCAGCATAAGCTACAGCATTAGCTATAATATCTACCTTAGCTTTATTATCTCCCTGTCTAACTTTATCTAAAGCAGTTTCAAGGTTATTAATAAAGTATCTTCCTAGATCATGTTCAGACAACATAGCTTCAATTGGCCCTTCTTCTACATCAGTTCCCAACTCTTCAGACATTTTATTAAATAAAATGTCTTCCTCTTTACCATGATGATGGTCATCAGCATAATTTCTAACAACATCTATAGCATCAGCAAAAGCTTCAAAATCTACTTCTCCTGTCTCCATTATTTTTACAGATAATTTACGCATCACTTCTAAAACGCGTTCAATATTATCATGCTCTTCTCTCAATAGATCTATTACTTCTTCTGTTTCCATCTTTATTCCCCCTCTGAGGTCGATTTATTATCCAATATATTATTCATAAAAGAGATAATTGGGGCCAACTTTACTAAAGTTGGAGCTCCATTTAACCAGACTACCTGTCGTAAAACTTCAATTATTTCCTCTTTAGTAGCACCATACTTAACTGCCTTTTGCATCTCTAACTTGGCTCGTTTTTCATTATCAGCAAAAACAGCTGAGGATATAGCAATTAAATATTTATATTTTAAAGGAATTACTTCATCACGCCACACAATTTCATGATAATCAGATATAATCTGTTGAAAGTCATCTCCTAATACTTCTCCTGTCATAACTCCTGGAGGGATAAAACCTAACTCTTCTTTAAACTTCTCTTTCATCTCCTCTTTATCAAATTCTTTATCATTCATAACTATCCTCTCCTTTCACTACAATTGTATTATATACAATTCTCTCTAACTCTTATATGATTTATCTCACAGAAAGGAAATTTGATTAAATAATTGCTCTTATATATAATAATTGATAGTTTGCTTAAATTATGCAAAGGATAATTTATAGCATACATAATTTTTTAGGAGGGTTAAAATGACAGAAAATAAAAGATCAGAACGATTAGGTACTGAAGCAATCACTCCACTACTGCTAAAACTATCCATTCCATCAATTATAGGTATGCTTTTACAAGCTTTATATAATGTAGTAGATAGTATTTACATTGGACGCCTCAGTAAAGAAGCATTGTCTGCTTTATCCTTAGCCTTTCCAATTCAAATGATCCTAATTGCTATTGCTGTGGGAACTGGAGTAGGAACTAGTTCTTTGATTTCTAGATTACTAGGTCGTGGTCAAGCCCATAAAGCTAATAATGCTGCTGAACATGTTATTATTATCACCTTCATTTACGGTATTTTAGTTGCCATTGTTGGATTATTATTCTCTGATGATCTAATTAGACTATTTACTTCTGACTCCACCTTAATTGCATTAGGTGAAGAATATATTAGAATTATTTTAATTGGTTCTTTGGCTTTATTCTTCCCTATTATTTCAAATAATATTTTACGAGGAGAAGGAAATACCTTCATCCCTATGTTAACTATGGTGATTGGAGCTTTATTAAATATCTTACTTGATCCCTTTTTCATCTTTGGTATTGGATTCTTACCTAAATTAGAAGTAGCAGGAGCTGCATATGCTACAGTATTGTCCAGATTGATTAGTGGTTCATTTATTGCTTATATTCTGTTCTATGGAGATAATCAGATTGATTTAAAACTGTCAGAGTTCAAATTTGACTTTGCTATTATTAAACAGATCTATCAGGTAGGATTACCTGCTATGGTTATGCAGTTTTTAGCTAGCTTTATGATAGCAGGAGTTAATAAGATAGTTGCCCACTATAGTACTACAGCAATTGCTGTAGTAGGTATCTATTTTAGACTACAATCATTTGTCTTCATGCCTGTCTTTGGTCTAAATCAAGGTTATATGCCAATAGTTGGCTACAATTATGGTCATGGCAATCCTAATCGAATGAAAGAAACAATTAAATCAGGTGTTTTTATGGGAGGAGTCTTTACTATAGTAGGTTTTATAATTTTCCAGTTATTCCCAGATGAATTGATTAAACTATTCAATACTAATCCTGAATTACTAAAAATAGGACCTATTGCTCTACAAAGAATCAGTCTAGCTTTTCCAATTATTGGTCCAACTATTATTGGCTCTGCTACCTTTCAGGCTTTAGGACAAGGAATTCCTAGTTTGACTATCTCCTTTTTAAGACAGATAATCTTATTATTACCAATTACATATTTATTAGGTCAGCTATATGGCTTAGATGCCTTATGGTTTGCTTTTCCTATTGCTGAGTTAATAGGTACTATAGTAACAGTTATCTGGTTAGCAATTACCTTAAAAGAAACTTTTAGTAAGATGAAGAAATCCACAAGAGAAGAAAAGTAATTTTATAAATCTAAAATATAATACTTAAAGACTATACAACAGCAAAATTATTGGTTATAATAAAAAAGAGAGAACCTCGGCCAAGGTTCTCTCAGATCTATAACAATGTTAAGGGGGTTTCTCTTTAACATTATATTGTCTAACTTACTCTACAGATCCTATTCTCAGATAGGGTCTGTATTTTTTTACCACCATACTTCCATTTGGAAACCATAAGTCATACCACTATCTCCTGCTTCATATCCATTACCAAAGCTCTTATCATCGCTAGCAGTAGCATAAGTACCAAATACTCGTAGCTGTGGTCGAGACCAGAAACTACTCTTCCAAGTAATAGTTGGAGCTACTGTAAACTTATTAATTGTCTTAGCATCATCATAACTATCTTTATCTTCATAATCAAAACCATACTCATACTGCATTGCAAAGTTCTCAGTATGATGACGTTCTAATCTAGCTCCAGTTGCAATAGTAGTAGTATCACTAGATCCATCATCACTTACTTGATAAACAAACTGAGGCATAATTTCTGTCTTATCAGTTAGATTACCAACACCATAAGTTAAGACTCTAGTTGCTGTAGCATCTTCATCATTACCCATTCCATTAGATCTACCTAAACTAGCACCTAATCCATTACCATACTGAATTGCTGTCTTAGTAAAGCCAGGCATCACACCATAGAAGTCACCTTTATTATGAATAGCTGCCAGTTGAATACCACTTTCAGCATTTCCATTATATTTCTTATTATCAGCATTTCCATTATATTTCTTATTATCAGCTGACCAAGATGGAGTAACTTCAAAATCTATAGAGCCACCTAAGGCTTTTACTCCTTTTAAACGAAGGTCAATATTCTGTTGCGAAATCTCTCCTAAATCTGTTTTAACATCACCACTACTCTGACCAATGAAAGCAATATCCATTGTTCCTAGATCTGTCTTAAGTCCTTTAATCCCTGCACCAGTACCACTCATATCACGCCAATAGAAATCAGTAATATGAATATCATCACGACCATAGAATCTCTGTCCAGCCCAGAATGAAGTACCTTCTGGAGCGAAATCAAAGTTACCGCCTTCTACAAACGCTTCTCTAAGAGCAACTCCATCATTCCAAACTGAATCACTTCCATTACTATGAGCTAAAAGAAATTGATTCTTCATCCACGAGCCATCTTTAGCAGTCCACTTGTTAGAGAATACTTGCTCAACATAAGTACCATATTCATTTCCTAGACGGAATGAACCAAAAAGATGTCCAAGGGGTTGTTTAGCTGCTCCACCATTAGCAGATACTGCATATCCTGAACGAGCATAACCATGATACTCAAATCCATCTTGCTGCATAGCTAACTTCTCTTCTAATTGGGCCAACCTCTCTTCAACAGACTTATCAGAGTCATCTTTTGCATAAGCTCCTCCAGTTGCTAATGCCATAACCAGACCTACTACTACCAGACTAAGGGCAAAATTTGTTATTTTTTTACCTCTAAACATCACTTATCTCCTCCTTGATTTAATGAATAATATTCCATTTAATGATTAATGAATTTCTAATTCTGTTGCTACTACTTCTACTACCACCCCCTTCAAAGAAAATACAATCTCTAATTATGCAAGCGATTGCACAAAATAAATTTACCAGGTTATAGATAATATAAAGTTATAGAGGTAAATTACATAATTAAATTAAAAACTATCTTATAAAAAATTAATAGTACTATCTATATATTTATAGACTAAAATCTTAACTCCTTCTTTTATTTTAAATTTTTTATAAAAATTAGTATTATTATATAATAGTGTCTATATTAATATTTATAGTTAAAACAGATAAACCCTTCATTTATTTTGACTTTTTTATGAAAGAATAGCTAAGGGCCAACTTCCTTCCCTTAGCCCTTCCCTAATTCATCCTTTAGTTATGCCTTATTAAATAAGTTTATTTTTCCCTTCTTTAGAGACATATAGTTTTACTTCATCGCCATCAGCTAGAACTTCAGTCAATTTAGCAGTCTGACCATTCTTCTCTATTACTAGATTCCCTTCTAATAAAGACTTTGGAACTTGATAATTAATATACTCTAATAATTGATTCAACCTAATACCTTCTGGTTGGTATTCAATTTTATCTCCTTGTTGAATATAATCCTCTTTATTAGCTTGTTGGTCATTTTTTAATAATTGATAGTTTTTAACTGGTACTTCTATCTGACGATTATTAAAGGTAATTAATAAGTTTTCTTCTAGATCATCTTCTAAAATATCTCTAATCTGTAATTCTTCTCCTATACCAGTATTAAACTCTATCTTATCTCCATCATTAACTTCTACTTCCCAAGTTACTGGTTGATCATTTAATAGCAAATTATAATTTTGCCAACTATAGCTTTCTTCTGTCCCATTAAGAGTATATGTAATCTTATTTTTAGATAAATCACTAATATCTAGTTCTAAAACTTCTGTTACTATCTCTTTAATAGTTTGAGGAACTTTATATTCAATCTCTGCCCGATCTTTAAGTTCAGTATCTAAAGAAACCTCTTCTCCATTCATATGATATTGAGGTTCAACTGACACTTCCTCTCCATTGACTTCTATCTTTCGTATTGGAAAATCAGGTACTACATCAGCAACTACTCCTTGTCCAGACTCTCCTGATTGACCTAAAGTAACCCTAATCTGATCTCTATTCTCAATTTGAGTATCAATTTCAGCTTCTTCACCATTAACTTTTAACTCACCTTTAGTTCCCATTGTACCTTTAATTACCTTCAGTTCACCTGCTACTTCAACTGTTAAAGCCATGCCAGGACTGGCTTTAAGGTTACTGACATCAATCTCTGCTGCCAATAAAGCATCAGATACTTTAGGTTCAGTCAAAGTAAATAAGTGTATCAAGTCACCATTCAATTCTACATCAAGGAAGTTGGCCCGATTTAAATTACGATAACAACTAACTGCTATTCCTAAAGGGGTAATGGCTTGGCTACCAGATAAATCTTCAATTTGGCCCTTTACTTCATCAACATTATCTATATCTTTGACTCCTATTCTTGCCTCAGGTAGATCTAATTCAGCTGATAGTTTCTGTTTCAACAAAGGAGTCAGACTTCCACCCCCAATACACATTACTGCTTGAGGTTGACTACCATTTAACTGTAAAATGGCTTGACTTATTAGTCTAGCTAACTTACCAATCTTATCTTTAATCTCTTTGACTACATCACTAGCTCTTAAAGTAATAGTCTGGTCTAAGATATTTTTAGCTTCTATTTCTTCTTCATTCCATAGACCTCTCTTTATCCTCTCTGCCGTATGATAATCAACCATATATTCTTCACAAATAGCTTCTGTTATTTCATCTCCAGCAACAGGAACCATTTCATAACCAATAATTGCTCCTTCTTTAGTAACTGCAATATCTGATGTTCCAGCTCCAATATCTACTAACGCTAAATTAAAACCATGCATTTGGCGAGGAATAATCAAATTTGAGGCGGCAATTGGTTCTAAAGTCAGATGTTCTACCTCTAAATCAGCTTCTCTAATTACTGTTAATAATGAATCTACTACAATTCGTGGCAAGAAAGTTGCTACTACATCTACTGTAATCTCTTTACCTCGCTGTCCAATTAAATTACTGACTTTAATCTCATCTAGTTTATTCTGTAAGACTGTATACCCTACAAAATGATAACTATTAGCCTTTTCTTCTTCTTGAGACTGTAATTTATTCTGAGCTTGCTGTACTGCCCCAAACTCTAATACTCTCATATCTTCTGCAGTAACTTCTTTTTTACTCTTAAATTCAGTTCCATAATGGGCTTGAATAGTCTTTAAAGCTCTACCTGCTGCTGCAACTCCTACTTTTCTCAGCTCAACTTGATATCTATCTTCTAGCGTTTCTTTAATCTTTTTAACTTGATTGGCTACTTCCATAACATTATGTATCTGTCCATCTAACATTGATCTCTTATTATGTTCTATAACTTCAGAGCCCTTAATTATAAAGTCTTCTCCTCTAGGCTCTAAAATCAATCCTACTATTGTTCTAGTCCCAATATCTAAAGCAAAAATTAAATCTTCTCTATCTTGCATTACTAAATTCATGCCTCCTTTATCATCATCTTTAATCTAACCTTCATTTTTATCTATTTAAACTTTTATAGTTAAGTTCCTGCTTTTAGCCTTAAATAAAAGAAGACATATAAATAAAGAAGGACGCACTTAACTGCGTCCAGAAAACCCTTTATAAATAAAACCACTATAAGGAGGCAATTTAAAATCATAAAAAATATTATCTACTACTTTAAGTGTATCATTATCTGTAGGATCTTTAGTACCATTAGGTGGTAGATCATTGACCTGTTCAATATCAGCCAACTTCACCCAAGATCCAGCATCTGCAAAATGCAGATCAACTGCTACTTCTTCTTTTTCAAAATTAATCATAACTAGTATCTGTTCATTATCTACTTTTCCAATCCAACCAATTACTTTTTTATTGGCTCCTTGTTTTCTAGACATCCATGGGCCAACCATCCACCTAAAGTTGCCTGTTTCAGCAGGATTACTACCTGAAACCTTTAAGGCATCATATCTTTTACGTAGATTAATTAACTGTTGAGTCCAATTATAAAAACTATTATACTCATAATCTGGACAGTTAGGATCAGGAGTAACTGTGTCAATATCTATTACATTAGACTCACGGTTAACTCCAAATTCTTGGCCCATATAAATCATTGGCTGTCCTAAAGCAGTCATAGTAGCCAGCATGGCTAACCGAGCCTTTCGATCCTTAATATCGCAGTCTAAAATATCATTAGTCTCTACTTCATATCTAATACTTGGTTCATCATGGCTTTCACTATAATTAATTACATTATTAGTATGGTCAGCAAATTGATTCTTACAGAAGTAGAACATATCTCCTAAATTATCTGTATTATCATCACACCAACTTCTAAATCTACCTTCTCGCAATAAAGCCTTCAGTTTATCATGAAATAAATCAGCCCATTGGGCATAACCATTAAAGCCTTCAAAATTCAAGTCAGATTGATTAGGTAGATTTTCAGCAATTAAAATAGCATCTGACTTAAATCCAGAATTTCTAATCTTATCTTGAATCTGGTATAATAGTTTATGGTCTAAATAATTAGTATGAGTGGCATCAAAACGAAATCCATCAACATGATACTCTTCAATAAACATCTTACAAGAATCAATTAACATATTATTGACTTCATCTCGACTAGTATCTAATCTATTACCCCATTTAGTCTCGCCTGCAAAGTAGAGTCCTCCAGGATTGGAGTCATCATCAATTAGATTCCAGAGAGGATTAAATTGATTGGAGGTATGATTAAATACCTGATCCATAATTACAGCTAAACCATGTTCATGAGCTGTATTGATTAACTCTCTAAAATCATCAGGCGAACCAAAATCCCTTTCTACAGACATAAAACTACAAGGGTCATAACCTAAACCAAAATGGCTCCAGGCCTCTGAAGTAGGCATTAAAGCTAAAGCAGTGATACCTAGATCATCAAAATATCCATCTTCTATCCTTCTAGTTATCCCTTTAAAAGTGCTTTGCTCCTCTAGTGGAATATCAGAATCACCATCAGTAAAACCATACACATTCAATTCATAAATAATCAATTGACTTATATCAGGAGTAGTCCACTTATCATCTGTCCATTCAAATTTTGTAGGATCTACAACAACACAGTTACTAAGCTCAGAATCATCACTATATACTCTAGTATAAGGATCATAAACTAACCTTTCATTTCCTCCAGTTCCACCTTGTACATAAAACTTATATTCTATTTCTTCAACTTTTTCATCTTTAATCTCATCGGCTGGAATTCTAACCCACCAGATATTAGGTTGATTATAGAAACCTTGATATAAATCAAGTTCAATTAGTCTATCCTCTATTTTATAAGTACAATCTTGACAGCGATTAGGCGTCTGGAAGTCATTAAGATTAGAACTCAAATAAACCTTTCCTGCTCTAGGATGAAAAAAAGCAAAACTAATCGAGCCATCAGTTAACTTATGAGCCCCTAGCAAAGAAGAAATTTCAAAATCAGATACATCAGTTTGAGGTAGATAAAAATTATTTTCTGGTATTAACTCTTGAATTTTATTATATACTTCACTAATATGTCCTACTGATTGGGCAGGTTTGACACTATAGACATTGTGAATACCAGCTTTACACCATATCTCTCTTCCTAATCCAGCATTATAGATTCTATTATTTTCATCATCTTCCCAAACAACTCCTCTTTCACCAACATCCTTAAATTTAAAATTGAAATCATTTCTATTAATTGCTACATCATAATAAATTCCATATTTATCTTGACCGGTTGGAGAAACTTCAAGTTCTCTACCTCCTGTACCTAAAGTCCAAATCCACAGGTAGGGTTTAATAAATTCATTTCCATTGTCATAGTGAATTCTAACTTTGTTTCTCAATCTAACTCCCCCTTACATTATTCATCATATATTATGAACTAAATTAAAGGGAATAATTAATAATCATCTAGTTTATTATAATTTTCTTAATTTTTTCCTTAACTCTACTCCACAAAGACAAATGATTTAATAACTCACTTAATTCATGTTGATCAATATAACCAATATGTTTAGCTACTAACTTACCATTTTGAAATAATAGTAGAGTTGGAGCTTGATTAACATCATATTTAAGAGATATCTTTTTACTGGCTGAGATATCTAATTCTAACAGTTTCAGATTATCATTATCTATAGCTGTTGCTAAAAAATCTTTCACTTCTTGACAAGCTGAACAGTAATTATAAGAAAACTCCAATAAAACTGGTTGACTAGTCTCTAATACCTCTCTTGAAAATTGATCTTCTTTTATCTTAGTAAAGACCATCTTCATCCCTCCTTTAAAATAAATTTAAACTAAAATAGCTATTAGCAGAATTCTAACTAATAGCTATTTTATCTTATTCTCTTGTTAAAGCATCTACTGGACAAGAATAGACACATTTTTCACAGTGTAGACAATCTAAATCCTTATCATTATCTCCAGTAAAGTCATAAGGTTCTAGCCCCATAGGACATTCTTTAGTACATAAGTCACAATTTACACATTTGTCTTTATCTACTTTGATTCTCTTAGGTTTTTGCTTGATCTCATCTTTAACCCTGCTTAGATTACGCTTTAATTTAATAACCAGAGCTGATAATGAACCCATTGGACAGAAAGAACACCACGTTCTTTCATGAAAAATAATACCTAATAAAACGGTAATAACTGTTGTGATAAATATAATCTTATAGAATACAAATCCAATTTTAACTAAATCTCCTTGAGCATTGATAATCCCTACTACAAAATTATAGACTAAGAAAATAAAGAAAGATATTCGGAAGTAGCCTGTTTTAAACAACTTAGGAATTTTTGCACTACGGCTGATTTTAGCTAATAAATTATCATTAAAACTCCCTCGGGGACATAAAGCTCCACACCAAACTCTACCATCTTTCCAAGTAGCTACTATCACTGGAGCCAACATACAGATCAGTGCTGCAGTTCCAATAATAGGATATTGCCAACCTACTACTAAAAATGTTACTATTAAAAGCCAAATCCAACGTCCAATAAAACCTATCAATCCTGTTTGTCGCATATATTTTACCTCCTTATAAATTATAATATTATTCTTAACCTCTATAAATTACTCTTTATCATTATATTTAAATAATACAATGTTTGTTGTAAAATAAATAAATTTTATCTTAATAATATTATATATTTTTTTATTTGACTTGTCAACAATTAGATGATTAGATAAAATTTTCACGATTATAAAATCATAAAAGAAGACCAGCTCTATAGCTGGCCCTTCAATTTCTTATTACTTGTCACTGATTACTCATTACTAGTTATTTTATCTATACAACTTAGTTACTGTATCAAGTACCATCTCTGTCATTCTGTCAACACCTTGTTGAATCTTCTCTTTATCTGCTCTAACTTGATTGAAGACATGATCAGAGACTGTAAGTACAGTAGCTGCCCTTAATCCATATTTAGCTGCAATATTATATAAAGCAGCAGTCTCCATCTCTACAGCTAAAACACCACGATCAGCTAATCGCTTTAACTCTTCAGTATACTTCTCTGTCTTACCATAGAAGTAATCAGAAGTAACAATCTCTCCAACATGCGCTGGCATATCTAAATCAGTAGCACTTTCATATAAGTTTTTAATCAACTCAAAGTCTGCAGGCGGTGCTAAAGTAACATCTTGGCTTAACTTATTAATTGTCGTACCTACTGTAGCAGCAGACTGTCCAATAATTAAGTCAGCTTGCTCTAAATCATCATTTAAAGCTCCAGAAGTTCCAACTCTAATTAAGGTTTCAGCTCCTAACATATTAAGCTCTTCTAACATAATGCCAATTGACGGAACTCCCATTCCAGTTGTCTGGATAGAGACCTCTACTCCATTAAAAGTTCCAGTATAACCATACATCTCTCTATAATCAGTATACAACTTAGGATCATCTAGAAACTTCTGTGCCATATACTCTGCTCGTTGAGGATTACCTGGTAACAAAACAATATCTGCTACTTCTTCTGGTTCTGCTTCAATATGAATTGGCATAAATAAACTCCTCCTTTAATAATTCTACCTTTTTATTTTATGAAAATTTAAAGAAAATTAATTCAAAAAGATAGAATCAAATCATTGTTAGACGTCAGACTTTCTTATTATATATTTCAGTATAAAACTTAAAACTCCTGTTTTAGAATAGAGATTATTAATATAAAGCTATAAGTCGTCTGCCATGTGCTATGAGCTAACTCCAAACCACTGCATCTAAATCTTATAAAAATCATCATTTTAAGATATACGAGCTATTTTGTGGTTTTGATTTAGCTCACGACTCACAGTTAATAACAACTAACAAAAAATAAACAAGTAGCAGGAAAAGATCCTGCTACTTTACAATAATAGCTATAAAACTAAAGCTCCTAGCCACGCAAATAAGATCAATGGTATATTATAATGTAAGAAAGTTGGTACACAAGTATCCCAGATATGATCGTGTTGTCCATCAGCATTTAGTCCAGCAGTTGGACCAAGAGTACTATCAGAAGCTGGAGAACCAGCATCTCCTAAAGCACCTGCTGTTCCAATTAAAACAATTGTAGCTAATGGACTAAAGCCTAATGATTGGGCCAATGGTACATAAATAGCAGCAATAATTGGAATCGTACCAAAGGAAGTACCAATTCCCATAGTAACAAGTAATCCTACTACTAACATAAGTAAGCCACCTACTAATTTACTACCACCAATCAAAGCTGTTACTGACTGTACAATAGTATCTACTCCACCAGTAGCTCTAATTACATCACCATACCCAGCAGCTATTAACATTACAAAAGCAATAACTCCCATCATTTTAACACCAGACTCAATTAAGCCATCTAGCTTATGCCAATCAATACTACCAGTTATAACCATAATACCTAGACCTATCAATGCTCCTAAAGGTAAAGAATCAAGTTGTAATTGAATAACTAATGCTGTAGCTAAAGCTACTAAAGAAAATAAGTGCTCTGAATTCCAACTAACATCTTCTTCGCTAGTAGCTGCTACTTCTTGTTTAGCTAAATCAACTTCAAAATCATATTCACGATCATCATTATAAGTAACAAAAATAGCAACTAATAAACCAATAGCCATTCCTAAAACTGGAATCCAGATTACTCCTGCAATATCTCCTAGACTAACTTGCATCCCATTAGCAGCCATTTCATCACGAATAATTTTATGGAATATAAGACCAAAACCTGCTGGAATCGCCATATAAGGCGCCTGCAGACCAAAAGTTAACGCTGAAGCTACTGCTCGCCGATCAATCTTTAACTTATTAAATAACTCCAGTAATGGTGGAATTAAAATAGGAATAAAAGCAATATGCACTGGAATTAGATTTTGGGATAAAGAAGCAAAAGCAGCAATTAACAATACAAAAAATTTCTTTCTATCACCTACAATCTTGCTTAAACTATTGCTTAATAAAGTTACTATCCCAGTCTGTTGTACTGCTACCGCTAAAGCACCTAATAAAATATAACTTAGCGCGGTTTCAGAGTTGGCTCCCATACCACTAATCAAAGTATTCATTGTCTTAGTTAAGGTTAGTCCTCCTGTTACCCCTCCTACAATAGCAGCAACTAATAGAGCTAAAATTACATTTAGATTAGCTAGGCTAAGTAGAATCATTGTTGAAACTGATATAAGTACCGAATTCATAATTATCCCCTTTCTGTTTAATACTTTAATATATTAAAGCAATATAAAAGATAACATACTAATTATTAAAAGTCAAATAAGAAATAAAATAATCCCAGATAGGTAGACTCCACTTGAGATCTATCTATCTGGGATTTTCTCTATACTACAATATTATTTTTTATAAATAAAAACAAACCTATCTACTTTTTACTGTATTACCACTATTAATAACTGAATCAGCAAAGTCATCCCTATCAACATTAGAGAATATTCTACAGTTACGACCTATTTGAGTGTTAGATGGTATTTTAGCTCCTTTTCCGATTACATTTAGACCACACTGTAGTTTCTTAGGTGCTTTATGGT
Source organism: Halanaerocella petrolearia (assembly GCF_054657875.1). NCBI lineage: Bacteria > Bacillati > Bacillota > Clostridia > Halanaerobiales > Halobacteroidaceae > Halanaerocella > Halanaerocella petrolearia. Next base: position 116,034 of record NZ_BAAHXW010000001.1, on the reverse strand, counting down.
TGGGGGTTAAATCATTACCAAAACCTACATGTGAATTATTACCAATCACTACATTTTTGTCAATTATCCCCTGACAGACAATAGCATCTTTTTTGATTATTGTATTACTAAAAATAACTGAATCTCTAACTAAGGCTCCTTCTTCTACCACTACACCAGGAGATAGAACAGAATTTTCTACTCTACCATTAATAATACAACCATTAGAAACTAAACTTTCATTTACTTCTCCTTGCGGGCCAAACTTAACTGGTGGCTTTTCTTTACTTCTAGTATGAATCTTCCAATCTTGATTATACAGATTCATATCTGGTACAGGCACAGTTAAATCTAAATTAGTCTCCCAAAATGACTTTAAAGTTCCTACATCACGCCAAAAACCATTATGTTTATAAGCCGATACATAATTTTCATTAATTAAATTAGGAATAATATGATAACCAAAATCTAAGTCCTCTTTCTTTGAAAAAAGATCTAGTTTCTCTAATAAAACATCTGTATTAAAGACATAAACCCCCATAGAAGCCAAATTACTTATTGGTTTTTCTGGCTTTTCTATAAAATCAATTACCTGTCCTTCCTGATTAACATTTAAAATACCAAATTGAGATGTTTCTTCCCAAGCAACTTCTTTAGTAGCAATTGTAACCTCAGCCTCTTGCTGCTTATGATAAGAGATCATCTTATCATAATTCATATTATAAACATGATCTCCTGAAAGAATAATCACATATTTAGGATTATGTTTTTTTATAAAGTTTGCATTTTGATAAACTGCATGAGCCGTTCCTTGATACCAACCTCCTGTTTTATTATTTCCTGTATAAGGATGAAGTAGAGTAACCCCTCCTATTTTCCGGTCTAAATCCCAAGGCTTACCAATACCAATATGTTCATGTAGTGACATAGGTAGATATTGAGTTAAGACGCCTATATCATATATTTCAGAGTTAACACAATTGCTTAAAGCAAAATCAATAAGCCGATACTTACCACCAAAAGGCACACTAGGTTTGGCTCTATGATTTGATAAAACATCTAACCTAGTTCCTCGACCACCAGCTAAAATTAAAGCTAATGTCTTCATACCATAACCCCCTTGTTTGGAAATTTTTACATATTAAATAATATTAATTTAGAGATCCTATTATGACAAAAAATAAAAAAAGTCCTCCTTGAGGAGGACTTGAAATCTTTTATTTATTATTCACTAGCCGCAGCTACTTCTGCATCAGCATCAGATACAGCCGAAATAGCCGTTTTATTTCTAACAGTACTACCACTAGTTACAATTTTACTTTCAAAATCATCTTCAGCAACATAAGAAAAAACTCTACAATTACGACCAATTTGAGTATCAGCTGGAATCTTAGCTCCTTTAGCAATTACATTCAAACCATCTTTTAACAGATCAGGCTTTTCTTTATTATTAGTTAAATCATTACCAAAACCAATATGGCAGTTAGAACCAACCTCTACTTTTTTATCAATAATTGATTTAGTAACAATAGAATCTTTCTCTATAACAGTATTATCAAAGATAATAGAATCCCTCACTACTGCTCCTTCTTCAATAAAGACACCAGGAGAAATAACAGAGTTTTCTACTTTACCATTAATAATTGATCCATTAGCTACAATGCTACCTACTGCCTTACCTTTCTTACCAAACTTAACCGGTGGCTTTTCTTTACTTCTAGTATGTAATTTCCAACCTTCATCATATAGATTCAAATCAGGTACTAAATCAGTCAAAGATAGATTAGTCTTCCAGAATGATTTAAGGGTTCCTACATCTTTCCAGTAACCTTCAAATTCATAACTGAATACTCTATTTTTCTCAATCATTGGTGGAATAATATGATGACCAAAATCAGATGTTTCTTGTGTACAATGACCTTCTAATGCTTCAATTAATGCTTCAGTCTTAAAGACATAAATCCCCATAGAAGCTAGATTACTTGGTGGATCTTCAGGTTTTTCTTTAAAGTCCATTATCTCTAACTCTTCATTTGGTTCCAAAATTCCAAATCTACTTGCTTCTTCATATGGTACACGTTGAGCCGCAATAGTTAAATCAGCATCCTTTTGCTCATGATAAGAAATCATACGACTATAATCCATCTTATAGACATGGTCTCCAGATAGAATGATTACATTATCAGGATTATGTTTCTTAATATAGTTTATATTCTGATAAACAGCATGAGCAGTTCCACGGTACCAACTACTCTTTTTATTCTTACCAGTATAAGGCTGTAGTAAAGTTATACCGCCCATTCTTCTATCTAAATCCCAAGGCTTACCAATTCCAATATGGTCATGTAATGACATAGGTAAGTATTGTGTTAGAACTCCTATATCATAAATTCCTGAATTAACACAATTACTCAAAGCAAAATCAATCAATCTAAACTTTCCTGCAAAAGGCACACTTGGTTTCGCCCTATGCTCTGATAACACATCTAATCTTGTTCCTCTACCTCCAGCTAAAACTAATGCTAAATTATTCATGAAATCCCCCTTGAATTGTATATTTTTTCCTACTGACATAATCTATTTTAGTATATATTACGATTAATTTCAAGAAAATGGATATAATAATTCAAATTTGTTCCAAATAGGATATAGAAATTAAATAAAATAAAAAAGAAACCTGTTAATCCAACAGGTTTCTTCAAATAAAAACTATTAATCACAAAAATTATAAATTATACTTAGAAACTAATTCTTTTAAATCCTGGGCCAAATTGGCCAGATCTTCAGCTGATTTAGATATTTCCTGAGACATATTATTTATATCATCAGTAGTATTAGTAATCCGGTCACTATTAGCTGCAACTTCCTCAGTTGAAGCTGTAGTTTCCTCAGTATAAGCTGAAGTATCTTCAACTACATCTGAAATTTCTATAAATACTTCTTTAGTCTCATTAACTAATTTTACTCCTTCTTCTGTCTGCTTAGTAACATCTTTAATAGTTGCTAATCCTACTTTAGATTTTTCTTGAGTCTCTTCAATTAATTCAATTGCTTTATCAGCTGCTGCAGTAGTCTCATCAGCCAATGATTTGATTTCATCAGCTACTACAGCAAAACCAGTTCCTTCTTTATTGGCTCTAGCAGCCTCAATACTAGCATTTAAGGCTAGAAGGTTAGTCTGCTCTGCAATCTCAGTAATCATCTCTACAATTTTACCAATCTGTTGCGAAGTATTATCAAGTTCTTTAATAACTTTTTCAGACTCCCTAATAGAACTATCAATATCCTCTATTTTAGTCATTGTTTTTTCAATTTTTTGCTCTCCTTGTTGAGTCTTAGAATGAGCATTTTCAGCTAAACCTGCTACTTCTTGACTACTACTAGCAATCTGTTGCACAGCAGTGCTTATTTGATTAATATTTGTAACTGTAGAATCTACTGCTATATTTCCTTCTTCAGCTGAAGAAGATAATTGCTGACTGTAAGCCGAAATCTCATTAATTGCTGCTAATAACTTATTCATAAACTCTTGTTCTGCTTTAATTGTCTTATTAAATTCATCTGTCAACTGTCCTAATTCGTCTTTTCTCTCCATATCTAATCTAACAGTCAAATCACCTTGAGCTACTCTTCTTAACTTATTTATTATCTTCTTTAATCTAGTACTAATTTTAGATGAAATAAATATCGAAATAAAGAACATTACTATTACAGCAGTAAGAATACTTTTAGCTAAAATCCAGATACTTTCAGTCAAGTTCTTTTTTAATCGAGATTTAGGAATCCCATATACTACATTCCCTAATTGATCTCCTATAATATTTTTAATAGGCGTTTCAAATAATAAGTAATTTCTATCAAGTTTCTTTTTTGAAATATTCTTTAAACCACTATCCTTATCCCAAAACTGATTAGAAGCAACAATATAATCACTACCTAACTTAATACCTGAAAAACCTTTTTTATCTTCTTGCTTGCTAAATAACATTTTATTTAACTTTTGATCATAAATTGAGCCACTATTATTAACTACCTCTCCTAATAGAAAACCACCTACTACTTCTCCTAAGAACCTGACAGGAACTATACTTGCTAAGACTAACCCATCTTGTTGTTGATTATTAACTATCACTTTATTACTTAATTTATTATTCGAAGTATCTTCCTTCTTTATTAACTCCTGAGGATATTTAATATATGTAGTAAATACATCCTCTCTTTCTTCTAACTTATTCAATATCTTCTGAAAAGGAAGCTTATCTTTAAACTGCCTACTATTATTACCTCTTCTTACTACTCTTCCATCAGGTAAAAAATAAGTTAATAAATCTAAATCTTGTTCTTTCATAATTTTATTTAACTTTACATAAAGCATTTCTGCATCTTCTCTTTTTAGAATGTTTACTAACTGTTGATTATTTAATATATCATTACCAACTCTTTTTAATCTCCTATTTTCATCTTGTAATTTATTTTTAACTACTTCAACATTTGTCTTCCCTTGATTAGCTAACGACACTTTAAGGTTTTTATAATTATTTATTTGAATAAAGGTTGTAGTAATAATTAATGGAACTACAATAATAAGAGTCAAGCTTAATAACATCTTCCACTTTATACTCAGCTTATCCCATCCTAACATATAATTAGTCCTCCTTTTGATTATAAATATCTTGCTGTTGATAAAACCCTATTTCTACTACTGTTTCTTTAATGTTATCTTTGGTGACTTTTTCAATTGGTGTAATAATTGTAGGAATATTTTGATATCCATTATTGATAATTCGATCATAATCAATGATTTCTGTAATAGATTTATTTGGATTACTAGCTACTTTGTAAGCTACCTGAGCTGCCCTTTGAGCTAATGGTTTAATCTTCTTAAAAATTTCTACTCCTTGTTTTCCTTCAACTAGATACCTAATGTTCTTTAAATCAGCATCTGAGCCAGCTACAAAAACTTTATCTGTATCTGCTAGTCCTCTTGTCTTTAATGCTGCAATAACTCCACTAGCTAGACCACTATTATTACAGATAAAGGCATCAATTTTGTCATATTTTTTTAGAAGTCTATTAGTAGTAGCCATAGCTCTATCAGAAGACCAGTTTTCATGCCATTTCTCAGCTACTAAATTAAGTCCAGAGTGTTCTTTAATTATCTTTTTAGCACCACTAGTCATAGCAACTGCATTAGAGTCGTTAGGATGGCCTTTAATTAAAGCAACATTACCTTTAATTTGGCCCTTTTTTTCTTTAAACCACTTCAACATCTCTCTTCCTTGTAATTTACCAACCGCCCAACTATTTTGCATAACATGAGCATCTAACGGACCATTTTTTAATAAAGTATCATAACCTATTACTTTAACTCCTTGCTTATGGGCTAACTTAACCATCTTTCCTGCTGTATTAGTATTTACAGGTTGTAAAACAATTACATCCACCCCTTTAGCCAACATCCTTTTAAAACGCGACAACTGAATATTTTCATTATTAGCCGCTGCATCAAAAACAACATCTACTCCTAGAGATTGAGCTTTATTCTCAAAAGCCCTTTTATCTCTTAAGTATCTTTCTTCTTTTACTGTTTTTAATAAAAAACCAATTTGAACTTCACTATTCATCTCTTCATTAAACCATCCAGCATAGACTATATTATTAAATAAACTTACAAATAATAAAGGAACAATTATTATCATTAATTTTTTTCTCATTAATTATCCTCCTTAATATATTCTTACTAATATAAAATATTATATAAAATATACATAATTCCTTTTTTATCACTAAATAACTACAAAATATCTTTTTTGTATACAAAATAATAAATTACTGTCAAAAAAATAAAAACCAGACTGCTTAAAGCAGTCTGGCTATAAAAAATTATAAGTCTAATTTTAAATCTTGACTCTTAATTAGATCTTGCTTACGCATTATCTTAGCAATAATTAAAGTTAAAATAGCTGGCAAAATAAAGTGAAGTAAAATAATCGAACTAACTGCCTCCACTCCCATAGCCTCAATCGTTCCAAACTGACCTACTAAACCAGCAGTGCCCATTCCTGAACCAATAGGAATATTCTTTAAAGGCATAATAGTAGTAGCTAGTGGTCCTAAAATAGCTCCGCTTAAAGTTGGAGGTAACCAAATATAAGGGTTCTTCACAATATTGGATACCTGTAACATAGAAGTACCTAAACCTTGACTAATTAATCCTCCCCAGCCATTTTCCCGATAACTCATTACTGCAAAACCTATCATCTGAGCACTACAACCTACTGTTGCTGCTCCAGCAGCTAAGCCACTTAAATTTAACATTAAACCTATTGCAGCACTACTAATAGGTAGAGTTAAGACCATCCCCATTAAAGTAGAAACTATAATTCCCATAGGTACCGGCTGTAATTTAGTAGCCGTCATAATTAATTGACCTAAACTCTTCATCAGTTGATCAATTCCTGGGCCAACAAACTTAGCCATCAATAATCCAGTTATAATTACTAGACTAGGTGTTAATACAATATCTAACTTAGTCTCTTTAGAAATCAACTTACCAACTTCAGCACCAATAACTGCTGCTAAAAAAGCACCTACTGGCCCTCCAAGGCTAGCTCCAGCAGCCCCTGTTACTGCTGAAGTAAAAATAACCAATGGTGGAGCCTCTAAACCATAAGCTACTGCTACCCCAATAGCTGGCCCCATCATATCCATAGCTCTCTTACCAAAATCAACTAATAAAGTAAGATTCAATCTCTGTCCTAATACCTTTAAAATTAATCCTACAATCAAAGAAGCAAATAAACCTTGAGCCATAGCCGATAAGGCTTTAATCCCATATCTTTCTAGAGATAATTCAATATTCTTCTTCTTCAAAAATGACTTAATATCTTGCACTCTAATCCCCTTTCAAATCCATACTAATATCTAATGAACTGATACTATGAGTTAAAGCTCCAATAGAAATGACATCTACTCCAGTCTGAGCCACTTCAGTAATAGTCTCTACAGTAATACCTCCTGAAGCCTCAACGATAGCCTGCTCTCCAATCAAATCTACTGCTTGAACCATTAAATTAGGTGACATATTATCTAACATAATAATATCTGCCTTAGCAGTTAGAGCTTCTTCTACTTGAGTCAGATCTTCTACTTCTACTTCAACCTTCACTGTATGAGCTACATTGGATTTGGCCCGGCTGACAGCCTCTTTAATACTTCCTACAGCCTGAATATGGTTATCTTTAATCATTACTGTATCATATAAACCAAACCGATGATTAAAACCTCCACCAACTTGGACAGCATACTTTTCTAAAACCCTTAAATTAGGTGTAGTCTTTCTTGTATCAACAACTCTCACATCATAAAGATCTACTAACTTTTGATACTTAGCACTTTTAGTAGCAATTCCCGACATACGTTGTAAAAAATTAAGGGCCAAGCGCTCTCCAGTCAATAAGGAAGAAACTGCTCCCTCAACCTTAGCAATTTCTGTTCTAGATTCTACTTCAGTACCTTCTGCCACTAAAGACTGAAACTCAATGTCAGTATCAAGTTGTTGAAAAACCCACCTAGCAACATCTAGACCTGCAATTACTCCTGATTCTTTAGCCAAAATAATAGCTTGACCAACTTTAGCCTCACTAATTACACTTTCAGTAGTTAAATCGCCAGTACCTATATCTTCAGCTAATGCTCTATCAATTATCTCACTAACCTGCCTTTTATTCAAATTCAAGGTTTAACCCCTCCCAACTTTGCTCTATCTGAAAAACAATATGTTTCTGCCAATCAGAACTACTAATAGGGATATCTTTTCGATAATGGGCTCCTCTACTCTCTTCTCTCAGCAGAGCAGCTTTAACTGTTAGATAAGCCACTAACAGTAAGTTCTGTATTTCAAAATCAACAAAACTATTAAAACTATAATTTAAATTTTTCAATAAAGTTTCTAACTTATTTAAAGCCTCTTTTAAACCTGATTTACTACGTACTATTCCTACTTTATCTATCATTATATCATTTAATTCTTCTTTAACTTTATCAATTGAGATCTGAGTACCCTTCTGTTCTTGAAAAGATAAATCTAAACCTTCTAACTCAGTCTTCTTAGCTAAATACTGTTTGGCTTCATCAGCTACCCGTTTTCCATAAACTAATCCTTCTAATAAAGAGTTACTAGCCAATCTATTAGCACCATGAACTCCTAGACAAGCAGTTTCCCCACAGGCAAAGAGCCTTGCTAAATTAGTTTCACCAGTCAGATCAGTCTTAATGCCTCCCATTAAATAATGAGCAGCAGGAGCAACAGGAATATACTCACTAGTAATATCAATTCCAGTTTCTAAACACTTCTGATAAATAGTAGGAAATCTATCTTTAACAAAGTCAGCGTTTAGTTCTGTCACATCTAAATAAGCATGATCACTATTCGCTTGATTCATTTCTTGGTAAATAGCTCGAGCTACAATATCTCGAGGAGCTAAATCAGCTAACTTATGATAGTCAGGCATAAATCTAGTTCCAGAATGGTTTCTCAATACTGCCCCTTCTCCTCTTACAGCTTCAGAAATTAAAAAATTAGGAGCCCCTTCTAACTGGAGAGTAGTTGGATGAAATTGTATAAACTCCATATCCATTACCTCAACTCCAGCCCGATAAGCCATAGCAATTCCATCTCCAGTAGCCGCTTGAGGATTAGAAGTAGCAGAATATAACTGACCTGCTCCACCAGTAGCTAAGACTACTGATTGGGCCAAATAAGCAACTAAACCTTCGTCTTCATTATAAGCTAATACTCCGTAGCATTCTTCACCTTCAGTTAACAGATCAATTACAAATTCTTCTTTATTAACATTTACCCTAGGCAGACCTAATACTTGACCAGCCAAAAAATATCTTAATTCTCTTCCTGTTGCATCTCCTCCAGCATGTAAAACTCTAGAACAACTATGACCACCTTCTTTAGTCAAAGCTAGTTCTCTAGCTTGTTGGTCAAACTGCATTCCTAACTCCATTAACTCTTTTATCTGCTGACTTCCTTCCTCTACTAACTGCTTAACTGCTTTAGAGTTACATAAGCCAGCTCCAGCTTTTAAAGTATCTTTATAATGTGACCTAGTAGTATCAAACTCACTGACTACTGCAGCAATACCCCCTTGAGCTTGTTGAGTATTACAGTCTTCTAACTCTCCTTTAGTCAATAAAGTTACTTCCCCTGCAGTAGATAAATTTAAGGTACTAATTAGGCCAGCAATACCTGTTCCTACAACTATAAAGTCTGTCTTTACTTTCTTTATTTCTGATAAATTAAAATTTGCTAAATATCGAGGAATCATTCTTTAGCCTCCACTAATTACTAAATTCTAGCATTTTATCTAAAGCATTTTGAGCCTTAACTCTAGTCTCCTCATCTACAGTCACTTCATATTGCATCTCTTCTAAAGCTAAACTAATATCTACTAAGGAAGTCATCTTCATATTCTGACAGACTAAGCTCTGACTCAATAAATAAAAATCTTTACTAGGATTCTCTTCTTTTAATCTATATAGAATTCCCATTTCAGTTCCTACAATAATTTTTTCTGTTTCAGATTCTTGAGCAAAATCTAAAATTTGGGCAGTACTACCAACATAATCAGCCAATTCTACTACTTCAGGTCTGCATTCAGGATGAACTATTATAGGAACATTGGGATGTATTTTTTTAACAGCTTTTATATCTTTAGCCCAGACTCGATGATGAGTCCGACAATATCCTTCCCATAGAATAATCTCCTTATCTGTTCTTTCTGCTACATACTGACCTAAGTTTTGATCAGGAACAAATAGAATCTGATCATTATCAACTGATTCTACTATATCTACTGCATTAGAAGAAGTACAACAGATATCACTCTCTGCCTTAACTGCTGCTGAAGAGTTTGCATAACATACTACAGCAGCCTCCGGATACTCCTCCTTTTTAGTCCTTAACTGTTGTACACCAATCATATCAGCCATTGGACATCCTGCATTCCTCTCAGGTAATAACACCTTTTTATTAGGAGATAAAATAGCAGCACTCTCTGCCATAAAATCTACTCCAGCAAAGAGAATAACTTCTTCATCTACTTCTGCTGCCTTACGGCTTAGCCCTAAAGAATCTCCTGTGTAATCAGCTATCGCTTGTACTTCATCTATTTGATAATTATGAGCTAAAATTATTGCATTACGTTCTTCTTTTAATTTATTTATCTTTTTATTTAAATTTACTTCCATTGTTAGTGCCTCCTTATAATTAGTTTCGTTACTCATTTTACAATTATATTATTGTAATGTCAAGTGTAAAGACACTTGTTATTTTATAGTCATAAGTGACTAGGTTATAAGTATACTCTTATAATTACTCCCTCCAATCTTTAGTGATTCATTATTAATATTTCTGTGCCACAGCTATTAGCCATGTGCTATGAGTCGTGAGCTAAATCAAAGTCAAAATCATAAATACAATCAAGTTCTTAGAATATAGAATTCATAAGGAATTGGATTTTTAATATAATGGTTTTGAATTGGCTCATAGCACATAGCAGACAGCTGATAGCTGTGTCTCTGAAAGTGATACACTATATCAACTAAACTCCACTTTTATAAGTAGCATAATACATAAATGACTTATAGTTTGTAAAAATTAATAATAGGCTAATCAAAATAAACTTAGGAGGTCTATATAATGCAATATGGAAGAGTAAAATACTTCAATACAACAGATGGCCAAGGAGTAATTGAAATGGATAACCAAGAAGAAGTTATAGTTAATTCAAGTAATATTCTACCAGATGAAGACGAAGCTTATGCTACTATAAGCCCACTATATAATAATCTACCACAAGGAGCTAAAGTAGCATTTGAAGTAATGGAAAGCAATGACGGGCTAGAAGCTAAAAATGTAGTTAAACTATGAAATAGACCTCCCGTAGGGGAGGTTTTTAATATTCTGTTAACAGATAACCTTCTTCTGATAATCTCTCCTTTATTAATTTTAATACATCTTGATTTAAAGCTTCAATAGTATGTAGGTGTACTCCATCAGTTAATGAAGATAAGGCTTTAGCTTCTCCTGCTTGATATTGTTCGATAAAAGTCTCTAAATCTGATTGAGACTGAATCATCAATAATCCTTTAAGCTGACCATAGATAGGATGTTCTACAATTACATCTTTAATTCTACCACCATATTTAATTATTACAGCTAGCTCTGATTTAATATCCTCTTTAGAATCGCTATGTTGACAAGCAATGGTCATTTCTGGTAAATCTTCTTTATCATTTTGTATTACATAACCACGAGAAGTAGCCAGTATCTCTTCTCCCTTAGCTCTTAATAATGCTACATCTTGAACAATTACCTGCCGACTAACCTGAAACTTAGCAGCTAAATCAGATCCAGTAATTGGTTGATTGCTTTCTTGTAACTCATATAATAATTTTTTTCTTCTTTCGCTTGCTGACATAAGTATCACTCCCATTCGAGTTGATAAAACAGGGGATTAAATAATATACTTATCCCCTGCTTTTATTATTCTTCCATACTCTTTAAATTCCTTGTTTACTACTCACGAATAAAGGATTGACATTTGGTAGCCTGAGCTCGTCTAGAAAATTGCCCATTATCATTAGCAGTTACTTTTATCTCTTCTAGTTTGCACTCTCCTCCAGCATTATTGACACAACTATCTACAATACAACTAATCTTAGCCATACTACCACTCCTTACTCAAAGTCATCAGGATTTAAGTCTCGCTCCTTCTCAATCTGACCAAGAGTACCATTAACTTTTTTAAAGCCAGGTAATTCTTCTCCTGCTTCTACATCATCAGGGTTAACTTCTCTAACCCACTCAACTTGTTTTCCTTTCTCCTTTTTATCTTTAGGATCTTGAACCATTATATTACCTCCTTTTCAGTTCTAATTCTAATATTCCCTCCTTCTTGAAAAATTATCACCTATCTCCACCGTTAATTATTTAGTTGAAATAAAAAGATTACCATCTGTCTCTAATGCTGCTAATATAACTTTAGATGGATCATTAATATTTCGTTTGTTTAATTCTTCTAATAACCACTTTTTATCTAAATCTGTTTTAATTAAAGCTTCTTTATTAATCTTTCCATCTTCTATTAAGACTGCTGGTACACCTTCATATGGTGTCTCTATATCTAAATCTTCAGGTGTGATTCCTCTTTTTTGTGATTTAGGTAATACAGTTAAATCGCCAGATGTCTCCAAAATTGCAAATTCTACATCAGAAATATTGAAAATCCCATTCTCTCTCAACTGAGCTAAGAGATCATGAATAGTATATCGCGAACGTTGCATTTCTTCTACCATTAATTTTCCATTTTTTATCAAGATAGATGGACTTCCATTGATTAATTCACGGATAAAACTATTCTTTAATGATAAATAGGAAATTATTATTTCGATTCCTACTAAAGTGAAAATAGGAATTAGTCCATCTAATAAAGGAGTATCTTCATTTTCAATAATTAAGACTCCTAACTCAGCTATCATCAATGAAACTACTAAGTCAAAGGGAGTTAACTCACCAATCTCTCTTTTTCCCATTAATCTCATAGCAAATAGTGTAATAAAATAAATAAATAGTGTCTTAATCAATATAGTCATATAAATCACTCCCTAAATTTAGTTTAGCCCACTTAAAGAATTTTTATAAAATTCTAATCACAAAAAAATAAAAAAGTGCTGGGTTAACCCAGCACTTTCTGCTATATCCATTTAACTAAACCTAATTCATGCTTATTACTTAACAATTTATTTTGTGGTACAATTCTAAAACTATACTTATAGTCTCCACTGCCTTCTAATTTAGATAAATCAATAGTTAATTCATAATTAAAAGTATTATTTCTTATATTTGAATCCTTTACCTTGTTCATAGTGAAAATTTGAACTTCCTCTGTTTCTTCAGGAAGTAAATATAACTCTACTTCTATTTCTTCAGGTGTTAAATCAGCCAGATATACTTGAGCAGAAAAATCTATTTTATCATCTAATTGATACGCACTCTGTTTACTACCTTGGTTATTAGAACGTATCTTCAATTTATCCCATTGATCTCTTAACTTCTCTTTCCACTCTGCTAAATCTTGTGCTACACTATAATCATTACTTACAAGCTTTTGACCTTGCTTATAAGCTGGCAGATATAATTTGTTAGTATAATCTTGAACCATTCTATCTGTACTATACACAGGTGTATTAGTAATCATAGCTTCTTTCATCCGCTCAATCCAATTATCAGCAATCCCTTGGTTAGTATCATAATAAAGTGGTACAATCTCTTCTTCTAATACTCTATATAAAGAATTACTATCTATTTGATCCTGTTTCTCTTGGTCATCATAATCGATCTCATGTCCAATTGCCCAGCCATTTTTTTCATTATATCCTTCACACCACCAACCATCAAGTACACTAAAGTTTAACCCGGCATTAGCTGCTATTTTTTGACCACTAGTTCCACTTGCTTCTAATGGTCGCCTTGGATTATTAAGCCAGATATCTACTCCTTGTACTAAATAACGGGCCAACTCCATATCATAATCTTCTAAAATTATTATCTTACCTTTAAACTCTTCTCGCTGACTAACCTCATGTATCCTCTTAATCAACTCTTGACCTGGTACATCAGCTGGATGTGCTTTACCAGCAAAAATAAACTGTACCTCTTTGCCTGATTGATTACAGATCTTACTTAACCTATCTAAATCTCTGAATATTAAAGTAGCCCGTTTATAAGTAGCAAATCTACGAGCAAAACCAATCGTTAATTTATCCTTATCCAATAAAGCTTTATCCTTAACTGCTAATTCCTCATATCTCTGGCGACGATCTAAATCTTTTTCGCGGACATAATCAATTAACTTACTCTTTAACTTACGATGAACTGACCAAAACTGTTGATTAGGTATCTTCCTTACTTGTTTCCACATGTCTTTATCTTCAATTTTTTGTCGCCAATCAGTAGGTAGATACTGGTCTAATAGTTCTTCCCATTCTGGTGCTAACCAAGTCAGAGTATGGATTCCATTAGTAATAGCAGTAATTGGATTCTCATCTGTTGGTACTCCATCCCAGACATCTTCCCACATTTTACTAGAAATCTGTCCATGTAACTTACTAACACCATTATTAAATTGAGCCAACCTTAAAGCTAATACAGTTAAGCAGAAACCATCTTCTTGTTGGCAACCATTAACACAACCTAGCTCCATAAACTCCTCTTTAGTCAAGCCAACTTCCTGCCAATAATCAGCAAAGTATTTTTCCTTTAAATCAAAAGGAAAGACTTCATTACCAGCTGGCACAGGAGTATGAGTAGTAAAAACACTACTAGCTGCTACAACTTCTAATGCTTCCTTAAAATCCAATTCTTTATCTGTCATTAATTCCTTAATTCTTTCTAATCCTAAATAAACAGAATGCCCTTCATTTAAATGCCATACTGCAGGACTATAATCCATAGCAGCTAGAGCTTTAGTACCACCAATACCTAGAATAATCTCTTGACAGATTCTTGTCTCTTCTCCTCCGCCATACAAACAAGAAGTCAACTGTCTATCTTGACTACTATTCTCTTCTACATCAGTATCTAATAAAAAGACTTTGATTCTTCCCACTTTTAATTCCCAAATTTTAACATAAACTTCTCTAGTATTTAGCTTAATAGTTACCTTTAAATCATTGCCCTTAGCATCTTGTACTGGAGTTAATGGCAAATAATTAAGATCTAAATTAGGATATAATGCTTTTTGCCATCCTTGACCATTAATCTCCTGCTTAAAGTATCCTTGTTGATATAATAAACCAACTCCAACTAATGGCAATCCTAAATCACTGGCTGACTTACAATGGTCACCAGCTAAAACTCCTAACCCACCTGAATAGATAGGTAAGGATTCATGAAAACCAAATTCAGCAGAAAAATAAGCAATTATATCTTCTTCTGACCACTCAGATGATTTTTCCTCAAACCAAGTCTTATCAGTCTGTAAATAATCATTAAAACTATTAATGACTTTATCATACTGCTCTAAAAAGTTATCATCTTTAGCTAACTCTTCTAATCTTTCCTGTTCAACTTTAGAAATCAACTCTACTGGATTTCCATTATATTCTTCCCATAGTTCATCATCAATTTCAATAAATAATTCTTCTGCTTCATAATTCCAACACCACCATAGATTATAAGCCAAATCTTCTAACCTTCTCAATCGTTTAGGCAATCTAGACTTTACTGAAAAACTACCATGAAACTTCATATTTATCACCTCTAACAGTCCAATTATAAGATACTAATTAAAAATCAGAGAGTCCCCTTGTAGAACTCCCTGAATTTTTAGATTTATTCAGCTATAACTGCTATCTCTTCACACTTTCCTTCAATTTGTACCTGATGATTCTTACTATATACCTTATAGTCAATCTCTGGGAAGATATTATCCTTCCATTCTATTTCTCCTAACCAATCTCTATCAATTCTTCCCTCTTTAATCTGCTTATATAATTCAAGTATACGATGTACATGAGATTTAGTTCGATAAACAGCATATTCAACAGTTGTTCCAGTCATCATAATAAATGCCCAATCACTACTTTGAGCTAATAAAAGTTCTCTTGCCATCTGATTTAAAGCTCGCTCAGTCAATTGATCAGGATTATCAATTGTACTAGCTAATTCAATCATCTTTTCAGCAGCCTGATGTAAGTGACGATAAATCCAATCATTACTCTCATCTAACCAGACATCATTATAACCATTAGCTCCCCAACTACATGTTGGTGGCTGACAGACTTGATTCTCTGGATACTCTTCTAAATAATCAATTGGTGAGATCATCTTTACTGTATCTTGATCACAAGCAGTCTTTCTAATTAAATAATTTATAAAGTCAGGGCCTTCATACCACCAATGCCCAAATAATTCAGCATCATAAGGAGACAGAACGACTGGCTTGCGATCCATTAAACTATCTAAATATTCTACCTGTTTAATCCGATTAGATAAGAAATCTCCTGCGTGTGATGCAGCTCTGTCAAGTGCCACTTCATAGTCATAAGGTTCTTTCCCATCTAAAGTAGTTTTATCACCTGTAATCTTATAATGCTTAATTCCTGTATTCATCCGAATACCATCAGGATGGATATAAGGCTCAATATAATCCTTTGGTGCATCAAAGCCTATATCACGATAGAATTCACGATAATTATGATCACCTGGATAGCCAGATTCTGAGCTCCATACTTGTCGTGAAGACTCTTGGTCTCTAGCAAAAGCAGCTACACCAGATTCAGTATAAATTGGAGCAAAGACTCCATATTTAGGTCTAGGTTCAGCATGTAGAATACCATGAGTATCTACTACAAAGAATCTAATACCATACTCTTTTAAAATTTTATCTACTCCAGGATAATAGGCACATTCAGGTAACCAAATTCCTCTTGGAGCTCGCCCTAAATGTTTCTTATGTGTCTCCACTGCTACCTCAATTTGAGCTCTTACTGCTTCAGGATTATGTTGCATTAAAGGCAGATAACCATGAGTAGCTCCACAGGTGATTATCTCTAGATATCCTAAATCTTGAAATCTCTTAAACCCTTTGACTAAATTAGAATCATAATGTTCAACAAAAATCTCTCTAGCCTGCTTAAATCTCTCTAAATAATGGTGGGAACTCTTATTAAGTTTTGGTTGATCTTTAGTTCTTTCTACTTCTTTATGAGCTAATTCAATTAACTTATCTAAATGTTGCAGATACCTTTCTTGTAATAATGGATCAGTTAACATTGAAATCAAAGGTGGAGTCAGTGACATAGTTAATCTGTAATCTATCCCATCACGATGTAATTTTTCAAAATGATTTAACAATGGAATATATGTCTCAGTAATTGCTTCAAATAACCAATTTTCTTCCATAAAATCTTCATGCTCTGGATGACGCACATAAGGTAAATGAGCATGTAATACTAGTGATATGTATCCTTTTTCTTCTCCCATGATCATCACTCCCAATTATAGTTAATAATTTATGAAATAGTTTATTTAACATAAAACTCAAGCATTAGGAAGTAACTGTTAATTTAAATAAATCAACTAACAGCAACTCCCTTATCAAATACCTATAGCTATTATGTATTAACTATAAATTTCACTTGAGCCAGCTAAATCAGAAGATCCTACAAATAATTCAGCTGAGCTATAATCATCTGCTATCTCAGATAAGCTTTCTAAGCCAATTTCTTTTAGCTCTTCTGCCAATTCAACTGAGCTATAATTATCAGTACTACCTAGACCAGATAATAGATAGATTTGTTTCTGTTTCTTTCCTACTGTCATCCAACGTGTATCTGTAATATTACTTACAGAATTACGCGGTTGAGAAGACTTATTAGATGTTAAGAAACTATGGAAGTTTCCTTCATTATCTAAAATACCTAATTTGACCTGATAAGTATGGCCTGGTTCTAAATCATTTAAATACCAATCATTGACATCTAATGTTATATCAAGGTCATGACTATTATCTACAGTTAAATCATACACTCTTAAAACCAAATCTGCTTGGTTAACATCTTCATAACCAGCCTTATAAGCAACTTTATTAAGCTGATCAAAACTATAATCCCAGTATAAATAAGATGTAGTAGGATTCTTAACCTGTAACGCCAATTTATTGATTCCATACTTGTCAGGAATCTGATATAGATTGATAATATCAACTTCTGAATCTTGATCTTCCTGTTTCTTTTGAGCTACTCCACTTGTTTGTGAGCTTGCTTGACTACCTAAATACTCTTGCTCTTCTAACTGCTCTCTACTCAATTCTTTAACCTTAGTCATCAAATCTACCTCCTTATTAACATTAACAACTTATATTATCACTTATTCTCTGAAACAGACTACTTCCTATTCCAGATACTTTCTTTAATTCACGGCGATTAGCAAAAGCTCCATTCTGCTTACGATATTGAACAATTCTTTTTGCCAATGCCGGGCCAACTCCAGGCAACTGCTTTAAATCATATTCATTAACCTGATTAATATTAACTACTTTTCTAGTAACCTCCTCTTTATATAATTCTTGTTCCTCCTTTCTCTCTTTAGAATCTTCTGCTGTTAACTTATCATAAAGATCAAGATATTCCTTAGCAGAGTTCTTCCAGCTATAATCTCCTGTCATTGCCCTATTAACTAACTTATTCCAAACCTTAGGTTGATTATAATAAAAATCAACTGCTCGCCTAATAGTAAATAACATATCATGAGCATTATAATTAGTGAAACTAAATCCATTTCCTTGACCAGTATCTTCATCATAAGATTGAATAGTATCATTTAAGCCACCTGTCTCACGAACAACAGGAATTGTACCATAACGTAGACTAATTAACTGCCCTAAACCACATGGTTCAAACTTAGATGGCATTAAAAACATATCACTACTAGCATAAATTTTACGAGCTAATGCTCCATCATATTTAATGTTGGCTGTCATCTTATCAGGATAGCGATTACCTAGTTTACTAAATATCTTCTCATACTTATCAGCTCCAGTACCTAACAAGACAAATTGAAGATCTTCTTGTAATAAGTCATCAAGTACACAAGCCAACAGGTCCAAGCCCTTCTGATCAACTAGTCGAGAAACTAAACCAATAACAGGTACATCTTCTCGCTGTGGTAGTCCCATCTCCTTTTGTAAAGCTAACTTATTATCTAATTTACCAGCTACATCATCAGCACTATAATTATCATAAATATCTTCATCTGTTGCTGGGTTGTAGTCATCATAATCAATACCATTTACAATACCATATAAATCATTATCATTCATTCGCATCACATAGTCTAATCCTTCACCAAAGTAAGGTGTTTTAATCTCTTGGGCATAAGTTTTACTAACTGTATTAACAACATCTGACATATTAATCCCCATCTTCATATAATTCACACAGCCATCGTGGCGTACAACTCCAGAAATCCAGTGCTTAGAATCTAGAGCCAAAGTATCTTCTAGAATATCTCTTCCAAAAATGCCTTGATAACGTAAGTTATGAATTGTATAAACTGTCTTAATATCTTTATAGAAGTCATAAATCTGATAATTTTCCTTCAACATCATACTTAAAGGACCAGTCTGCCAATCATTACAGTGAATAATATCTGGTTGAAAATCAAGCTTAGGTAACATTTCTAATACAGCTCGACAGAAGTAAGCAAATCTAATATGCTTATCTTTACCTTCATACAGTGTTGGAGAATCAAAATAATTCTTATTATCAATAAAGTAGGTAGTTACTCCATTATTCTCTAGACTATTAACTCCTACATATTTGTCTCTCCAGCCAACCTTAGTTCTAAAATGAAGCTTATGCTCTAATTCAACCAAATATTCGTCAGAAATTTGACTATACTCAGGCATTACTACTCTAACATCATGACCTAACTCTTTTAATTCTTGTGGTAGTGAACCTGCTACATCTGCTAATCCACCAGTTTTAGCAAAAGGGACTACTTCTGATGATACAAACAAAATTTTCTTTCTTTCTTCTTTCATTTTACTACCTCCAAATCTATAATTAGGATTTAATAGTTATAAAATTGAATTTATAGTTAACTTTCTCAGCAAGTCAATTAAATTATAATACCATATCCATTAATTGTCAAACATTATTCTCTTTTGGAAATGAGACCTGCTGCTTTATTAAGATGAATTTATTTTTTTAATAATTTAATTAAAATTTAAAAAAAGTATTAACAAATTAGAATAAATTAGATATAATATAAGTGAGAAGAAAAGTAATCTAGTAGGTGTCTCATCTAAAATACTAAAGTATTGAGTAGCCGAGCAAGTAATAGAACTTGTGAGGTGAATAATATGTGTTATGAAGGCAGTTTTTATTATGTAAAGTCTTGCAAACAAGAAGAAGATCGAGACGCCCATCATGTAGAACTAGAACACAAAGCAGCAGATAAGTCACAACAAAAAAAGCGTAAGCTAAAAAAATAGACTGGAGGCTAGCCTCCAGTCCTTTCTATCTCTCTCTTATCCTATTAATTCTTCTTGATCAGACTCTTCTACCACTCGTAATAAATTAGAATCTTCATCTAATTTACCAGCCTGATAAGCTTCCTTAACAAACTTGATTAATTCTAAAGTATCAACTTGTTCTAAGCAACTGATTATCTCTGGAATTTCTTCTTCTTCGGCAGCCAAAATTAAATACTTAATACCTGGCTCTCCAGACTGCAATAAAGCCCTAGCAGCATTATTTCTTACAATTCCACTGCTATCACGAAGCATATGGTAGAGATAGGTTAAAACTTGAGGTTTCTCAACTTGCCCCAATAACTTAACTATCTGGGCTCTAACATGACAGTCATCATCATTAAGGGCCTGCAATAATTCATTAAAGACTTCTGGCTGATCTATAAATTGGGCCAAGCTTTTAGCAGCACTAACTCTTATCTCAGATTGAGAAGAATCAGCTAGTATTTCTAATAAAGGATTAATAGCTTCTTCAGCACCTATTTCCCCTAATAATTTAATAATCCAACTCAAATGTTGGTTATCTGAATTAAGCAATTCTAATAATTTAGGTACACATTCTTCTCCTAAATTACAAAAACTCTTTTTTAATGTCTGCTGCACTGAAACTTCATTACAATAATCTAAATAATCAACTAAAGTAATAGCTGCTTTTGAATTATTTATCTGAGCTAAATTCTTAATTACTAACTTTTTAACCTCCTTATCATCAACATATAAGAAAGGTATAACATAGTCAACTGCTTGTGGAGTACCAATTTCAAATAAAGTAAGTACAGCCCTTTCTTTATCTTCTTTTGTTGCTATAATCCCTTCTTGTAATACTTGCTGTAAAAATTGATTATTAATTAATACTTGTTTAACCTGTTGGTAAGTACTCTTATCTAAATCCTTATGCCCTTCTAAGATTAATCTTTCTTTAATTAATATATTACTTAAATTATCAATCTCAGCTAAACCTCTCTTTAAATCAACTCTTAATTTTTGTACTACATCCTCATAATCAATATCTGTCTCTATATTTCGATTATTAAATAAGATCAATAATCCAATTATTAGTCCACCACTCAATGATAATATAAAAAAATTATGATCTTGTATTAATAGCTCTAAATACGAAATAATATCTCCCCCCCTTATCTCCTAATTCAAAGTCTATCTATTAATTTCGACAATAATAATCTCTTCCCTGCAAAATTAAACAAAAAAATATTTTTATAATTTTGACTAAAACATTTGAATAATAGAAAAAATATTATATAATATTATATTGAACATTATAGAGAAGGGAGAATCTACATATGCCAGAAGAAAGTTATATTCAAAATTTATTTGCAGAAAGAATTGGCGGTAAACAGTTTGGTAAAGATAATGATATTTATAAGTTTGAAAAGATTAAGCGAGCTAAAAGACAAGCTAAAGAAGAAAATCCTAATATCGAGTTAATTGATTTAGGTGTTGGTGAACCAGATTGGATGGCTGATGAAGGAGTAGTAGAAAAATTATATGAAGAAGCTCAAAAGCCTGAAAATAGGTTCTATGCTGATAATGGGATTCAAGAATTTAAGGATGCTGCAGTTAATTACATGGAAGAAGTATTTGGGGTAACTGGATTAGATAATGAAACTGAAGTAAACCATTCTATTGGATCTAAGCCAGCTTTAGCTATGCTTCCTAGCGCTTTCATCAATCCAGGAGATATTACAATTATGACTACTCCAGGATATCCAGTGCTAGGAACTCATACCGAATGGTATGAAGGAAAAGTAGTTGAATTACCTCTACTTCAAGAGAATAATTTCTTACCTGATTTAGATAGTTTAACTGATGAACAAAAAGAGAAAGCAAAACTTTTATACTTAAATTATCCTAATAATCCTACTGGAGCTTCTGCTACTCGAGAGTTTTTCGAAGAAGTAATTGAATTTGCTAAAGAGAATGATATTGTAGTTATTCATGATGCTGCATATGCTGGATTAGTATTTGATGATACTGAACCACTTAGTTTCTTATCTGTTCCAGGAGCTAAAGAAGTAGGAATTGAAATTCAATCTCTGTCTAAGTCCTTTAATATGACTGGTTGGAGACTAGCCTTTGTAGTAGGTAATGAAAAAGTAGTCAAAGCATTTGCTACTGTTAAAGATAATAATGATTCTGGACAGTTTAGAGCTATTCAAAAAGCTGGAGTTTATGCTCTGAATCATCCTGAAATCACAGAAAAGACTGCTAAGAAGTATTCTCGTCGTCATGAAAAGTTAGCTGAAACTCTACGAGAAGTTGGTTTTGACGCTAAAAAGCCAAAAGGTTCTTTCTATATGTATGTTGAGATTCCTAAAGGAACAAAAGATGGTAGAGAATTTGAAAATGCTGAAGAATTTAGTCAGTTTTTAATCAAAGAAAAATTACTATCTACTGTACCTTGGGATGATGCTGGTAACTTTGTTCGGTTCTCAGTTACATTTGAAGCTGAAGATAAAGAAGAAGAAGAAAGAATCTTGGCAGAAATTAAAGATAGATTATCTGAAGTTGAATTTGTATTTTAAATAGCTAAGATTAAGGACACGGTAACCCGTGTCCTTTATTTTATATTGGAGGTAATATAAATGAAGAATGGTAATATAGGAGCAGAAAATAGTAGTAATCTAACCTTCCTATCAGGTATTAAAGAAGGTCTTCCTATTGCTTTAGGTTATATACCAATAGCAATTACTTTTGGACTGCTATCTAATTCAGCTGATATTCCTAATTATATTAGTATTATAATGTCAGTATTGGTCTTTGCTGGAGCAAGTCAATTTGTAGCTGTTAAATTATTAGCACTAGGTACAAGTATAGGACAGATTATACTAACTACATTTATTATTAATTTACGACATTTTTTAATGACAGCATCTATTTCACAAAGAATCAAACCAGGTACTTCTAAAAAATTAAGATCACTTTTAGCCTTTGGAATTACTGATGAAACCTTTTCTGTCTCTTCTTTACGGCCCGAAGAAGAATTAGCTCCTTACTTCATATTAGGGTTAAATTTAATCAGTTATAGTGCCTGGGTTGGAGGTACAGCCCTAGGGGTCTTTTTAGGAACAAAATTACCACCAGTAATCCAAAGTAGCATGGGAATTGCCTTATATGCTATGTTTATTGGTTTATTAATTCCAAGTATTAAAGAATCAATACCTCTATTAACAGTTGCATTACTTGCTATGGCAATTAATGCAAACTTAAATCAATTTACTTCTCTTTCAGAAGCAGGAAGTATTATTATTACAACAATGATAGCTTCACTACTTGGTGCTTTATTATTTTCTAAGGAGGAAGAAAAATAATGGATTCTTTATGGTTACTTATAATTGGAATGGCAGTTGTAACTTACATTCCTAGAATGTTTCCTTTAGTTCTATTACAAAAGATTAAATTACCGTCTTTTATTAAGCAAATCTTAGAGTTTATCCCCTATGCAGCTTTAGGAGCATTAATCTTTCCTGGTATCTTATCTTCAACTGGAACAGTTCAATCTGCAATGCTAGGAGGAATGGTTGCTATTATTCTAGCCTTTTATCGTTTTAACTTATTACTGATAGTCTTAAGTAGTATTTTAGGAGTTTATTTAGAAAAAGTTCTATTATAATAAAAAGTATACCCTAAAGGGTATACTTGATTATTGATTCTATTATTTATCTTTTAAAGATTTATCCTTTATATCTACTAAAAGATCACCTTCAGTAGTTATTACTTTACTGACTCAATTGTAACACCATAACCTCCTGATGGTTTCTCTCTAGCACCTATTTAGAATAGATTATGAAATTATTTTCTTTCTTTTTAATAATCCATATATTAAAAAAATAGACCAACTGATAATAGTTGGCCCTGAATAAATTTACAGTTTTGTATACAAGCTTGGTAGATCTCCTTTTCTTTTATGCTCCTAATTTATTTGCTGTTAAAATAGCATCTTGAACCATATCTGCAGTTGCTTCAAAAGGTAGATTATCCATTGTTTCATCTTCAGCACAGCTAGCTTTAGCTATTTCTAATATGTCTTCTTCAGCTACTTTCTCAATTCCTAGATCAGATAAAGTAGTTGGTAACCCAATTCTTTGACAGAAGTTAATAACTTCTGTAATTACAGCAGGCTCTCTATCTTCTAAAACTAACTGGACAATAGTAGCAAAAGCTACCTTTTCACCATGAGATTTATTATGAGTTGTTTCTAAAGCTGTCAGACCATTATGAATAGCATGAGCTGCTGCTAAGCCACCACTTTCAAATCCTAATCCACTTAATAACGTATTAGATTCTACTATCTTTTCTACAGCTTCAGTAACTACTCCAGCCTCTACCGCCTTTTTAGCATCTGCTCCATACTCTAATAAAGTATCATAACATAACCGGGCCAACTCTAAAGCAGCTACAGTCTGACTACCACCAGCTAGATTACCTACTTGAGCTACAGCACATGCATCGGCCTCAAAATAGGTAGCTAAGGCATCCCCCATACCAGAAACTAAAAATCTAACAGGGGCTTGAGCAATAATTTGTGTATCCATAACTACTAATTCTGGATTAGAAGGTAAAGTTAAATATTTCTCAAAAACTCCTTCTTCAGTATAAATTACTGATAAAGCACTACAAGGAGCATCACTAGCAGCAATTGTTGGTACAATTCCTACTGGTAACTTTGCATAATAAGCAACAGCTTTAGCAGTATCTAAAACCTTACCTCCTCCAATTCCAACTACTATTTCAACTTCTTCAGCCTGGGCCAACTCCTTTAAACGATCAATCTCTAGCATAGAACATTCACCAGTAAACTCTTCTAACAATATCTGTTTACCTTCTAATCCTTCTTGAATCTGATCTTCAAATAAATCTAAAACTATAGGATCACAAATAACTAATACCTTATCTCCTAAATCAGCTATATAATCATCAAGTTCTTGTAAAGTTCCTTTACCTTGCACATACTTACTAGGACAAGTTAATATCTTAGCGATACTATCACCCTTTCTTTATTCTTTATATAAATTTAACCATTTTATGTATAATATTCTGTAATTCATATATTAATCCTGCAAAAAAAGAAAAAGGCTACCTCTAAGAGATAGCCAAAATTAAATACAGTCTAAATATCTATCTATTCTTTTATACTTTTCTTGAGTACTATGACCATCCCAGGCCTTAGTATGTTCTGGCATATGCCAGCTTACTTGTCCAGTTGGTAGTTCAATATAAACAACTGGATATTCAGGCTTAGTATAGTCCATTCTAATTCCTGCTTCATATCCTTTCTCTAGAGCCAAAGACATAGCCTTAATTACTGCTTTATTTCTTGCCTCATAATCTTGTTTATCAGTCTGCTTGATCTTTTTTAATGTTTCTTCTAAAGTCATTACTCTTATAACCCTACTTTCTAAAAAATATTCTGCTTATATATTACCATAAATCATAATTAACATCAACAATCTACTATTGTAACTTATTAGATAAGTTTATTTTTACTAATGAGACATTATTGATATTAAAATTTTACCCTATATCAATTGTCATGAGCTATGGGCTGTAAGTCGTGAGCCCAATCAACACCAAAACAATAAGTCTACTTCAAATCACCTTTAGAATATGAGACTATAGAGTTCTAAATTTTTATTTTAAAGGTTTTGATTTAGCTCATAGCTCAAAGCACACGACACACAACTATGTCACCTGGGGTAACATAATATATTACTTAAGCCACAATTTTACAATTAAAATCAGATATTAAATTTCTTTTTCAACTATCTATGCTATCGAGCCAAATCATTCTCCCAGATTTGATAAGCAGTATCATAATCAGGCACTTGTGGATTGGCTACTAAGGCTTTTAGAATATCACCTTTAGTTTGACTTAAAGCAGCTTGCGTAGCTAAGTTACGATAATTAGCTGCTTGCTGAATTAAAGTCTTGATTTCTGCTGGCAGTTCTGGTACTTGTAGTGGTTTAATTCCAGCTGAATTAACTACTGCTGGAAGTTCAACAACTACTTCATTATCTACTCCATCAACCAAACCATTATTAGATAGATTAACTATAAATTCTTCTGTTTGTGATCCTTCTAAAGCAGCAATTAAAGGTACAATTACATCAGAATACCAGATTGCCCCCCGGTCATAAATCTGCTCTGGAATCTCAGTTAGATCCTCTTCTAGACTCTGAGTAATCTCTCCTTGTGTACCTAAAAGTTCATTGGCCCTTAATTCATCTTTAGCTTGAACTTTCTCTACTTGTTGCGCATGGTGATAATAATATTTAAGATATGGTAGTGGAATAGCACCTAAGTTTCTAACAAAGTCACTATCAACATCTAATCCTAACTCCTCTACTTTAGTCAATAATTCCTCTAGCTTATCTTCTCCATCAACATAGACTCCAGTATACCAACCTAAGTGATTTAAACCTTGGTAATCTACATCTACCTGAGCAGGGTCAACATCTAATAAATCAGCTATCTTGCCAATAATACCAACTGGCAGATCACAGACACTAACTACATTTACATCAGTTCTACTTTCAATAGCCTGCTGGACAATACTAGCTGGATTAGTTAGATTAATTAATAAAGAATCTGGAGCATACTCTTCTATCTCTTTAGCTAATTCCATCATAACAGGTACTGTCCGTAAAGCATTAGCAAATCCTCCTGGGCCAACTGTCTCCTCACCAATAATATCATACTCTAATGGAAAAGCCTCATCATTGGCCCTAGCCTTCATACCTCCTACTCGAATCTGACAGAGTATATAGTCAGCATCTATTAAAGCCTGTTGGCGATTAGTTGTATATGTAACGTCAAAATCATAGTCTGATTGATCAATTAGATTCTGACATAACTTACCTATCTTCTCTAGTTTAGGTTCTGTTCTTCCATTTAAACAGATTTCATCATAATCAACTTCATGTTTACTATTAATAATTGCATCAAATAATAATGGTGTGTATAATCCACTCCCACCAATAACTGTTAATTTACTTCCCATCTTAATTCCCCCTCTTCTATGTCCTTTAACTTCTTGATCAAAGTCTAAATTCCTGTAAATAACCTCTTTTTAAGTTTTAATAATATATTTAGTCGCTCCTTTAAGAGAGCGACTTTATCAGTTTAATTATTATCTTTTTTAAACCAAGTAACTACCAATAATATTGTAGGGATAATAATTTGAAAAGACAGATGCATATATTCCATCAGATTTTCTACTCTTGGGCCAAAACTATTGATCCATTTATAAAAGGATATTCCAGTAAAAGGAACATATAAAAATATTAACAACAATATCCCAAAGAAGATATGAACTAAAAGTTTATTGTCAATATTAAATCCTGTAATAACTATCATTATACTACCATAAAAGAAGGGAACCATTTTATAGAATCCTAACATTAATAGTATAAGAACAATTATAACATCTACATTTCCTAGTAATTCTACTTGAATCACCTGACTTACTATCATATTAGCTACATATGCTATCCTAGCTAATTTAACTCCTAATACAGATAACATTATAACTAACCCAAAGGTAATTATCAATCCAGCAATTGTCATAGCTAAAAGTGAGATCTTAAAGATGCTTTTTTTAGATTTTACATATTTCCAGAACATTAAAAAAAGAACTAGATCACCAAAAGGAAATATTATTAATTCAGGTATTGCGGCTTTAATTACAGGTTGGATTCCATTACTTAGTACTGGTTGTAATCTCTGAAAATCAACTATTCCTGAACTAAAAACCAATATATATACGATAATTATAAATAATAATACCAGTGACATTATTACTTGAGATACTCTTGCTACAACTTCAGCTCCTGAAAATATAAGGTGAAGAAAATTGACTATAAGTAAGATACTTATTATAAATTGTGTAGCATTTGGTACAAGATAAAATTGAATAAATTCAGCATACATACTCAAATTTAATAGGGTTATATAAAAGAAATAAGTTGAATATAATAGAATTAAAATATAACCAAACAATCCTCCTACCACTTTAATGATTATTTGAGCTAAGTTATCTTCTGGATAGTAACTCTGTAGCTTAACATAAATCCATAATAATATATAACTTAAAAACATTGCTAACAATAGAGCAATCCAAGCATCTTGTTCGGCTAAATTAACTCCTAAAGCATAAAGCCCTGTGTTACCAAGTACAAATATTAATACTAGACAGAATAAAGCCCGGTTCCCAATTATCTGCACGCTAGTTTCACCTACTATTATAATTCTTTTTCCTTACACACTAAATATTATCTCATAAAAACCAACTTTTATTATTATATTCAAACCATTTTTTTCTAACAGGAAATAGGTAACTAAATTAGAATATATATAATGACAATATATTTAATAAACTAGGAGGAATATTGGTGAAAAGATTGATAGCTATTTGTTCTATAATTACAACTTTATTTTTATTTACTGGAACCTCACTAGCTTTTACTACTCCAGAAGTTTCTTATAATCATGGCGTAGTAACTGGTATGATAATTAGTGATAATGGACTAACACTAGAAGGAAAATATGGTCTTACATCGGAAATAGCTTTAATAGGTGAATTTGGAGATTATTTCTCAAGAATTGGAGGGAAGTATCAAGTAGGTCCCAGTCTTGCTCTAGTAGCAGGAATTACTGAAGACAGTCCCTTTCTTGGTATCAATGGAGCTAGAATGATCACTAATGATCTGACTGGAGTTTATGAAGTTGATTTATCAACATATGGACATGATTTATCAGTCCATTATGACCTAGGAGTTAAACTTGATTTAGATAATCAAGTTGATTTAAGAGCAGGACTTGATGGTTTTATTGGCAACGAACATTTTACTGGATTAAAGATTGGAGTAGGATATAAATTCTAGAATCTATTTCTTATATTCTTAAAGAAGGAGTCTACCAAAGTAGGCTTCTTCTTTTTCTTACTGCTTTTATAGCCTCAGTTTTAGGTGCTGTAACTATTCCTGCTTTACTCACTAAAAACTTTGTAGCTGACTTAGATTATGTCAATAATAAGATTAGTTTTCTTCTAGTACATGTTCTAATCCTTGATTAAATAAACGCCAAATATGACAGTCATCTAGAGAATAATAAACAACCCTTCCTTCTTTTCTATATTTCACCAAATTTAAATCACGCATCTTCCGTAGTTGATGGGAGATAGCTGATTGGCTCATATCTAATATTTCTGAGATATCACAGACACATAATTCTTTATTAGCTAACGCATTGATAATTTTAATTCGAGTCGGATCACTTAACACCTTAAAAGTAGCAGCTAACTGCTTAATTGTTTCTTCTGATAGTTCCTCATCTCTTATTTGCTGAATTGCTCCTTGATGAAGACAATACTCTTCACAGACTAATATATCATCACCCATTTAAATTCCTCCTCTGAAATAATAATCAATTATGTACTACTATTTTATTAGCCATCTTACCTATTGTCAAATGAAACACAGAAGCACGTTGCCTCTGTGTTTCTAAATAGATAAAACTTCTATTCTTGATTTCTCATTATCTACTTGCCACTGCCTCCATATCTCTCCTGAATACCTAGGATCACTAAATAAGGTCTATTCTCCATCAGTCCAATTAGCTGGTAATACTTCCCCAGTTACTTCATTATGCTGAAGAGCTTTAAGTTTTCTTATTATTTCTTCTATATTCCTTACTAATTGTTAAAATCTCAGCATTTAAACTAGTAAACTCATTTATATTTTTAGTTTAACCTTTTTAAGAGAATATATTTTAAATTGCAGTTTATCTATTTTTGTGTATATTAGTAGTAGATTAATATCATAATAATGATTAGGTGATAAAATGAAAAAAGTGAAAGGTTGCAAGTGAATATTAAAGGAGTAGATAATTAATGGATTTTCTTAATCAAGAACATAGATCAGCCTACTACACAGCTTTAGAACAAGCTCAAAGAAATGATGCATGTCACAAATCACTTTTTTATCTAGTTACTGGCAATCAAAAGTTAAGAAGTAAATTAAAACAAGGAGAGTTATATGACTTTGAATATAAAATGATAAAACCTCAATCGATACATAACCATTGGCTACCAACTAGTGAGCACTGCTTACTACATCTTGCTCATAACTTATTTACTGGTGATTCTGGCATGTCAGTTAATGATACTCTAGATCCACTTGATGAAATAAATACTGAGTTGGCTCTAAATGCTATCCAGCTAAGATATAGACCTGATACTATGTCGGTCTAAATATAAAACAGCTACCAAAATTGGTAGCTGTTTTATATTATCCTTTTTATAAGATCAACCTCCAATTAAATGTAATAACCCTGTAAATATTGGCCCTAATATAGCATAAAATGGATCACCAAAAGTAGTTCCAGCTTGTTCTAACATTCCTGACATAGGAATTAAAATTGCAGTACCTAACGAAAGTAATACTCCCCCTACAAAAGAACCTAAAATAGCACCTTTCCAACCTCCAGTAGAATTACCAAAAACTCCAGCTGCTCCCCCAGCAAAAAAAGCTGGAACAATTGCAGGTAAAATAATAATTGGCGCATTAAATAAAATCAAAATAAACATTCCTATAATTGTACCAACAGTACTAGATAAAAAACCAATTAATAAAGCAGTAGGAGCATCATTAAATATAATTGGACAATCTAAAGCTGGACGAGCACCAGGAACAACCTTTTGAGAGATACCTTCAAAAGCAGGAACAATCTCACCTAACATCATTCTAACCCCTGATAAAATAACAGTAACCCCAGCGGCAAATTCAAACCCATGCATTAAAGAAAAAACTATAAAATTAGTACCATTACTAATATTTTCTTGCACATTTTCTGGCCCAGCTAATAAAGTCAAAATCAAAAAAATAGGAGCCATTGTAATAGCCATTGAAACTGTACTATCCCTAAAGAAACTTAATCCTTCAGGCAATTCTATTTCCTCTGCATCTCTAGTATCTTCTTTAAATAAATTACCAAGCCAACCAGAAATAACATTACCAATTGCTCCAGTATGACCAAAGGCAATATTATCATGGCCTTTTATC
The DNA here is from genome assembly GCF_054657875.1 of Halanaerocella petrolearia. Classification (NCBI taxonomy): domain Bacteria; kingdom Bacillati; phylum Bacillota; class Clostridia; order Halanaerobiales; family Halobacteroidaceae; genus Halanaerocella; species Halanaerocella petrolearia. The sequence continues at coordinate 84,865 of NZ_BAAHXW010000001.1, read as the reverse complement.
TTGCGCATAAAGGGTTGAGTTAGAGCTGGCATAAAAGTAAAGTATAAACCAGCACAGAGACTACCTATAACTACTAATGTTATTCCACTAAAACCAGCTACTGAAACTAATACAGCAGCTAAAAATAAAGATATATATAACATAATATGACCAGTTAAGAAAATATATTTGTATCTAGTCATTCTAGCTAAAATTAAATTTACTATAAATCCACCAATCATAATTAAAGCGCCTTGAGTTCCCACTTGTTTCATAGCAATTGAAATTACAGCTTCATTATTAGGAACAACACCTTTAACATTCAAAGTCTCCTGTAATAAATCTCCCATAGGAGCTAAAGCACCAACAACTGCTCCAGCACCAACTCCAATAATTAAAAAACCAATTGTAGTCTTTAGAGTTCCAGAAACAACTTTAGTTAGTTTTTCTTTTTGAATTATTAAGCCAACTAAAGCTACTAACCCAATCAGAACTGCTGGGTCCCCTAGGATCTGTTTAACAAATACATTAATAACTCCCACAAATATCACCTCTTTCTATAAATTTAAATCATTCAAAGCTTGAATTATCTTCTCTTCTACTTCCTCTATATTTGAGAAATCATTAATAACTACAATCTTATCTCGGTCATGTTGTTCAACTAACTTAGTAACAATGTCAGGAAAGGTAACAAATAAATCAGCATTTAACCCTGTAGATTCACTTAAACTTACTGTATCTACTTCCGCTTCTTTTTCTAAATTCTTTAATACTTTCCGAATATTAATTTTAAGCATCATACTACTACCTAATCCATGACCACAAACAGCATAAATCTTCACTTTATCCCTCCTTATTCTCATCTATAGTTTTTTCTAAATATTGATATAACTCTTGAACACTACTTTTTTGGTACATATCATTGATAGAATTAGATTTCATCAAAATAGTCACTAATTGAGATATTGCTTTGATATGTTTTTTTTGATCTACTGCTCCAAGTGCAAAAACTACTTTAACTGGATCATTAGTCTGATGTCCAAACTCTACTGGGGAATTAAGAGTAATTAAACTCATACCTAATTCCTTGACTCCATCTTCTGGTCGAGCATGTAAAAGAGCTATTCCTGGAGCTATAACTACATAAGGCCCTTTATCTATAATAGAATCTATCATTGCCTGAATATACTGCGGTTCTATTAAATTATCTTGTAAAAGTAGATTTCCTGCTTCATTAGTTACTTCACGCCAATCACTAGCCTTAACTTTAATTTCTATTCGCTTTTTAGTTAATAAATCCAATAACATATATTGTCCTCCTTACCTAATAATTCATGTATTACTATATTTTATAAGTTGCAGAAACAAAAAAGAAGGTTTAATTAACTATATTTTTTCTAAAATAATTATACATAAAAAAGGGGAGTAGCCAGTTGGCTACTCCCCTTTTTCTTAAACTATCCTTTCATCTGCTCTAAAGCAAGCTTGACACCTTGACGATAAAAATCATTAACTTCATAATTACCTTCTTTATTCATTGCTTGTTTTACATAATCAGTTCTAGCTGCTTGCTGTAAATTATTTTCAATAACAACCTTCTCTTCTGAAATATATTCTACTAAATCCGCCGCCCCAAATTTCTTATCTAAGAAATTATTATAGATAATACAGAGAAGTTCATAAACCTCTTTGGATATCTGACCTTCCTGATAATCCTTACGAACTTGCCCAGGAAGCATAAATTCTTTGCTCATTCTATCCCTCCTTATTAGATTCATTATTCATTTTAGCCATCTAGTATGATTTTTCCTCTATTAATCTTTAACTATGTACCAAAAACTGTACCATGATCCACAGAAGTTCTTAAGAAAGGCATACTATTAGTAATTAAGATTGTCCGTTCAAAGTCTACCATTTTAGTAGCTATATGTCCTTGATCATGATATAGAGATAATACAGCATCATAATTACCATTTAATGCTTGATGAAAGACTGAATCAGCTGAGACTGAGCCAACTATATTATAACCTTTTTTCTGCGCTTCTTCAATAGCAGGTACTATTTGATCTATCTCTTTATCCAAATAAGCCATACTCTCCACCATGAGGATTTAAAGCTGCTATGGCAAACTTTCCATCTTTAACTCCTAATCTTTCTAAAGCCTGATAACTATCTTCTAAATAGGAAATCTGGGTTCTGCCTCCCAAAATGTTAATTTAACAATTTTAGTTATCAAAAAAATTAAAAAAGAGCCCTTATGGGCTCTGTAAAACTATACAAGGTTAGGAAATAAATCTGCTAAAAATTTATCTTGTAAATAGCTATCCATTGTCTTAAAGGTATCATCATTCTTTAATAACCGATCAGATTGTTGATATTCAACCCAAGCCATAGCTGACCAAGAAATACCTCGCATAGCAGAAAATTTATCAAATACATCTAAAGCTTTCTTAACCTCTGCTAATTTTTCATTATCCAAACCTCGTTCATCACAATAAGCTTGTAGAAACATTTTTATATCTTCTTCAGTCAAACGATAATCTGTCTTCCAGAGAGTTGTAGTTGGTACTATAAAGTGGCTTATATCCTGCAGTGGAGAAGTTACTAATGGTTTCTCCCAGTCAACTAAATAGGCATTATTATTCTTATCATCCACTAAAAAGTTTCCTGAATTAACTTCTGTATTAACAATAGAATAAGGAAGTAGCTTCATAATCTCCTCTTCTTCTCTACGCAACTCATCTAGCTCTGCTACCATTCTTTCTAAAAACTGCTTAATATTATCTTTACCTAATGGTGAATCAAGATAAGTAGGCACTAAATTAGAACATTCCTTCCAGATACCAGATAGTGGATCATCTTCAATAATTAACTGGTGTTTTGGAGGAACTTCAACCTCATGTACTTGGGCCAACACCCTAGCAGCTTTAGTTAAATCTCTTCTATAATCTAAGTTTCTCCCTGGCAGATACTCCATCACTAACATTCCTAATGGTAGTTGGTTACAAGAATCATCTAATAATAGAGGCTCAGGAGTTACTCTCGAGCGTTGTAAATAATCAAGGGCCTGATATTCATACTCTATCTGATTATCTAACTGCATCTGACTGCCTGTATTCAACCGTAGTACAAACTTATTCTGATGACCAGTTAATAAAAAATTAATATTATATTCTCCTTGGGCCAAAAAAGAGACTTCAGGAGCCTTATTTAACCCTAACTTCTCTTGTAGTGAATCTTCTTTAACATAACTCTTTACTTGCTTTAATAGCTTTTCTTTACTTAGCTTGTCTCCCATATATTTTTCCTCCTTCCATTAGGTCATCTTCTAATAAATCAGTTACTAAATCAGCTGTAGTTTGAGGATAGCTCTCCCACTTACTATCTATAATCAACTCTTGATAAAGCTCTACTAATTCAGGATAAATATCTATATCCGACCAAGTATCTACTAAACCATAACTTAAATTATGTTCCTTTATCTCTTTTATAGTAGCCTGTAATACATCATTTTCACCAAAGATAATATCATTAAATAAGAAAGAGGCTGGTTCCTTAGTTGCTAATAGATAATAGCCACCATCTTGTGAAGGGCCAACTACTAGATCCTGCCTTTCTAGTTTATCTATAGCAGCTAAAATAACACTAGGTTGTAAAGTAGGTAAGTCACTCCCTAAAATAATCTGTTTATCATTTTCACAGGCTACATAATCTAAAGCATGATACATCTTGGCTCCTAAATTACTACCTCGTTGAGCAAAAAAATGAAAGTCATCAGCTACTAAATCATCAAACATATCCTTTTTACCCTGAGGTGTATAAGTTAGATATAAATTAATATTATCTCTTGCCTCACTAACCTCTGTTAGCATCTGACTTAAATCTTGTAAAAAAGCTTTATGCAGCCTAGCACAGTCTTCTCCAGTCAAATGGGTCTGTAATCTAGTCTTGGTCTGACCAGGAATAGGCGCCCGACTCATTAAGATAACTCCTACCGACATAATCTCACCTCCCCCACTTATTTAGTTTACAGTTTATAGTTAAATCCATAAAATCAAAATATAACTTATAACTATTGCTATTAAGTGTGAGCAACTTTAAGGGCATAAGAATTAAGGATTTGATTTTACTGACACTGATTCCTCACACTATATTTATTGTTTTCAACTGTCAATTGTACATTGTAAATTGTTAACTGTTAATTGATTCTATCTTGCATCACGATATATCTCTCGTAATTTATATGGCTCTACTCCTAATAGATAAAGAAACTTAATCTTATGCATTAACAGAATAGTCTTCCAGATACCAAACTCATGCCATCTTCGGGCCGAAGTATAGATTTTAGACTCCAGCTGGACAAGTTTTCCTTCAACCTTAGCCAGTTTACGAGAGAATTCCCAGTCTTCCATCAATTCTTGGTCTGGATAACCACTTATCTGAGAAAAGATATCAGCCCGTACAAAAATCCCTTGGTCACCAAAGATTAAATTTAGGTATTTGGCCCGCAAGTTAGATGTCCAAGAGATAAATCTAAGTGGCCAGGAATCATCATCTATTTTAAAGCTAAAGCAGCCACCAATCACTCTAGATTCTTGCATAGCAGTATCAATAGCTAACAGAGCATCCTTCTCTAACTGAGAGTCACTGTGCAAGAAGAATAGAATATCTCCCCTAGCTGCTTTGGCCCCTACATTCATCTGATGGCCACGTCCAGCTCTAGTCTGGCAGACTTTATCAGCCAATGGATTGGCTAATTCAACAGTTCTATCTTGACTACCACCATCAACAACTACAATCTCTTTATTTCCAGCCACCTTCTGCACCTGCTTAATAGTAGTTTTAATTGTACTCTCTTCATTTAAAACAGGTATAATTACAGAAATAAGATTTACCATAACAAATCACTCCAGATCCATAAACCAGATATTATCTATATCAACCTTTAATTTAACCTGCTCTCCAACTCTAAAGTCAGAAGGAGGTAAAGCTGTTACTGCTAACTTTTGTTCACCAATATTCACTTGATAAAGAATACGTTCTCCTACAAATTTACGTTCAATAATAGTACCATTTAAGACTTCTCTAGTATCCTCTTCAGTAGTAAGATTAATAAACTCAGGACGAATCATAGCCTTTAACTTTTGACCAGAACTTAAGTTGAAATTAGTAGCCATTGATTGCCGACTAATAGGTAACTGACCTGTTGCAAATTGAAATAAGTCATCTTTTACTTGCCCAGTTAAATAATTCGCCTGCCCAAAGAAGTCAGCTACAAATTTCGTCTTCGGCAATTTATATAATTCTTCTGGACTACCAACCTGCTCGATTTGACCTTGATTCATAACTGCAATTCGATCAGCAATCAACATAGCTTCATCACGGTCATGAGTTACAAAAACAGTAGTCATTTCTTCTTTCAAGTGTAACTTGCGAATTAGCTCTTGCATTTCACCACGTAGATTAGCATCTAAATTACTTAATGGTTCATCTAATAATAAGACTTCTGGATTAATAGCCAAAGCTCTAGCTAAAGCTATACGTTGTTGTTGGCCCCCTGATAACTCACGAGGATAATATTCTTCATAACCTTCTAAATTAACTAAAACCAATAACTCTTTAACTCTCTCTTTCTGTTTAGTACTACTGACTCCTTGCATCTTCAATCCAAAAGAGATATTTTCAGCTACTGTTAAGTGGGGAAATAATAGATAATCTTGAAAGACTAAAACTGCTTCCCTCTCTTCAGTAGAAGTATCCAATACAGATTCACCAGCAAATAATAAATCACCTTGATCTGGCTCTAACAGACCAGCTATTATCTTTAAAGTCGTCGTCTTACCACAACCTGAAGGGCCTAATAAAGCCATAACTTCTCCAGGTTCAATAGTTAAATCTAGGGAATCAATTACTATATCTTGATCAAAACTCTTTGTTAAATCCTGTAGCTTTATTTCTAGCATTATCAATCTCCTTATTAGTTCTGTTAGTACTCCACTACATATAAAACTGATCACTTACTTGATCACTCTTAAATAACCTTTCCATAATTAAAGTAAATACTAAAGCTGCGCCGATAAATACTAAACTATACACAGCAGCTAACATTCTATCTCCACTCTTAACTAGCGGAAATAAGACCATAGGAAAAGTTATTACTTGGCCACCACCAATTAAAAAAGTTAAAAAATACTGACTAAAAGAAACAATAAAGACCATGATTCCAGCTGCAAAAATTCCTGGATAGATCAAAGGTAATGTAACCTTAATAAAAGTCTGCCAACTACTAGCCCCTAATACTCTTGCCTGCTCTTCTAATCTCTTTCCTAGAGCTTCAAAGACATGAGTCAAGATTCGAATTGAATAAGGAATAGTAGGTATTAAATGAACTATAACTACTCCTAATAGATTATCACTTAGTCCATACTTAATAAAATTAACATGGATCCCCATTGTAACAGCCAATGGAGGGACTATTATAGGAGCTAAAACCAATAATTTGACTAACTCTTTACCAGGAAAATCATACAACCCTAATGCTTTAGCAGCAGGGATACTGATTAATAGGGCTAATAAAGTAACCCAGATACCAATTATGAAACTAATTTTTAAGGCCTGCCAACCTTCATTAATAGGATTAATAAAATATTCCCAACCTTCTAAAGTTAATTTCTGAGGTGCTAAATAAGGCCAAGACCAACTATCAGTTACAGACCATATAGCCAAGACTACTAAAGGAATAATTAAAATAAATACTAATGCATATACAGCTATTAGCCTTATTAGTTTAGTTCTATCTATCATTGTTTGTCTCCTCCTCTATTCATAACACAACATCCAATCAAGTATCCGTTTATATATATAGATAAGTCCACAACAGATTACTGTCAGAATCATAGCTATTACCATAGCATATGGTCGTTGGGTCAAGTCTGAGCTAGCATATCTTTGGTAGGCCATAACTGGTAAAGTCTTCGGGTAAGTTGGCCCTAATAAATAAGGAATCTCAAAAGCGCCAAAAGAAAAAGCAAAAACAATAATAAATGCCGAACCAATACTAGGTAAGGATAGTGGAAAATAAATATCCCAGAATATCTGTCGCCTATTGGCTCCTAGATTAGCTGCTACCTGAGTAAATGAACTATTAATATGCTTTAAAACAGTATAAGTTACTAAAGCAACAAAAGGAACTTCTTTCCATAAGTAGACTAAAATGATTCCTATTCCCCAACGATCAAAGACTAACTGAGGAAAGTGTTGTAATTTATCAACTAAACCTAACTGATGTAATAAACGTGATAATAATCCACTCTGAGTAAAGAATAAAAAGACTAATAATGAGGCAACAATATGTGGTACAATAATCGGTAACTTATAGACTAATCTTACTAATTGATGTTTAGGAGACAGTTTAACTAACTGATAAGCTAAAAAGACTCCAATAACTACAGCCACAAAAGCAGAAATCAATGATATATAAATGCTATATCCCAAAGCATCGATAAATTCTGGACTAGATAATATCTCAGTGTAATACTTAAGAGTTATATTCTTTAAACCCAAAAGAGGGAAATAACCAAAGCTTTGGGCCAAAGCTAAAGTTACTCCCCCTAAAAAGAGACCAACTAGTACAGTTAATACTGGTAATAAAAGAAGATATGGTTTCCAAGTTGAATCATTAGCTAATTTCACTATCTATTCCTCCGATCTATAATCTAGCTATTTCCCTACTACCTTTTGCCATTCCTCTTCAATAATAGGAACTAAATGGGCTGGTATTTCAGGTACACTATGAGCATCTAAAGTCTCTTGAGATAAGGTAGCCACTCCTGTATCAACGTTATCTAACTTCTTCTTCTCTTCACTACTCAACTTATCATAATCAAAGACAGGTAACGCTCCCCAGTTAGTTGGCTTATACTTAGATACTTGAGCAGAAAAACTCTCTAAAAAGTTGGCTGTAACTAAAGCTCCTGCTTTATTAGGAGCATTAAAAGGAATAGCTAAAAAGTTAGTATTAGAAATAGTACCTTTCTCTAGCACAAAAGTTCTAGCAGAATCAGGATAATTTCCTTTAGCAATCTTAGATGTAGCTTTACTTGGATCATAGCCCATACTCATCCAGATCTCACCATCGGCAAACATATTATCCAATTGGGCTATTGTAGCTGGATAAGTACTACCTTTACGCCATAAATAAGGCTCTAATTCAGCTAGAAATTCAAGTGCAGGCTGAATATTGGCTCTAAACTCTTCTTTTGACATATCATAATACTGCTTATAACCACCAGTTAAACGATAGATAACATGCCGAACAAAAGCACTCCCAGTAAAGTCAGGTGGAGCAGGATAAGTAAACTTACCTGGATGTTCTTTAATCCAAGATACTAATTTATCAAAACTAGTTGGAGGATTTGTAATTTTGGCTTGATCATAGACAAAAACAAACTGTGCTCTACTATAAGGTGCCTCATAACCTTTAGTTGAAAATCCAAAGTCAGTAGTATTCTTATCAGATCTTTTATCTATATACTTATGATAGTTAGGTAACTCATCAACAAATGGGCCAAATAGTAAGTCATTCTCTTTAGCCGTCTTAAAGTTTTCACCATTAATCCATAATAAATCAATACTTCCCTCTTCTTTTCCAATCTGTTTTTCACCTAATAGCTTATTTAGATAATCATCAGGCCCCATTGGAACTCGATTCAATTCAATATTATACTCTTCTTTCAATTGAGAAACTACATAAGTATCAACCCAATGGTTTATTGTTCTATTTCCACCCCACATATAAAAGTTGACTTCCATTCCTTGAGCCGATTTTACAATCTTATTCCAATCTTGCTTTAATAGATTCTCTTCTGTTGTTTCATTATCATCACTAAAAATCCACCAAGCACTAGCTGTCATAGATAAAGAAATAAGCAAACATGAAACTATAGTCAATATAAACAACTTCTTCTTTTCCACTTTATTCACTCCTTTGATTAATTATAATATCAGCTACCAATTTTATAGCATATTAATTTTAATTTAAACTACAAATTTGATATTATGATAGGCCTATTACTCTATGTAATAGACCTACCTTTAAGAATATACTATTGTGCTACTTCTTCTTCTTCTTCTTCCTCTTCTTCCTCTAATAAGTCACCATTCTTCTTCTTTAACCATTTAGGAATTAAGGAAATAATAAATAATAAGACACCAGCAACTGCTAAATAAGCAATAATCTTGACTGGACTTCCTCCCGAACTAACTGCTCCACCGGCAAATGAGAAAGCTAAACAACCAGGTAACATAAATACAAATGTAGCTAAAGTATAAGAGAATAAATCAATACTTGTCAACGCATACACATAATTTTGCACATTATATGGAAAAACAGGTACTAAACGCGTCAACATTACAAAACGCCATCCTTCTTCTTCTACCCCTTTATCAATCTTCTGTAACTTAGGATTATTCTCTACCATACCTTTTACCATATCACGAGCTACATGCTTACCTGCTAAAAAAGAACAAACTGCTCCAATAGTTGCTCCAAAAATAGTGTACAATGTTCCCATCCAAGGGCCAAACAACAGACCTCCTACTAAACCTAAAGCACCACCTGGTAGTAAGAAGACAGCTGAAGCAACCCATAACAAGATAAATACTACTGGTCCCCAAGCGCCCAATCCATCTATTGCTACTTTAAGCTTTTGCGGGTCTTTAAAATACTTCATATATCCCATCTGGTTAACAAACAATATAACAGCAGCAATTACTAATACAAAAGCTACTATCTTACCATAGCCACCTTTCTTTTCTTCCTGAGCTTTAGACTCTTTACTCATCTATATAGCCTCCTCTATAATTTATTACTTAACTTTTTTGGCTCTTCTTTTAGTTCTCCACCGCTTAAACCACTGCTTAACTGGATTATCAAGCCCTTCTGCTCCTGCTTTCCAATTATCTCTAAAGATAAATTCAAGCAGATGATAAGCTGGCTTATCAACCATAGCCATAGACTCTCGACAAGCAGCACAATAAGTTACAACTTCTCTATCAGTTTGATTAGCTCTTCTAGCCATTACATCTGTTGATAAATCTTGATTAGCAAGTAATACCATACCACCAAAACCACAACAACGAGTATCCTCACGATTATGTTCAAACTCATCAACTTCTAATCCTAAATCTTGAGCAATATTCCGTACACTTTCATGAATTTCAGGGAAATGGCGTGCTGTACAAGAATCATGAATAGAAATTGTCTTACCTTGAGCTACTCCCTTACGTTCTTCAGGAATGCCAATCTCATCTAGCACTTCATATAATGGAGTAACCTTAATATCATCTGGCTTATGATCAATGATATTATGATTACAGTCTGGACAAGCAGTAATTATCTCATCTGCTCCTAAAGCCCGTACATCATCAATTAAACTTTGGAATCTTTCTTCAAACTCTTCTTCCTGTCCTACCATATTAGTTGGTGCACCACAACACTTTAAGATAAATCCAGTCCCAGGTAAATTATCTTGTAAGTACTGATATGTCTCCTGTACAACATCAGGTGCATAAGATGATAGACTACAGCCAGGGAAGAATACTCTCTTAGTCTCACCAACTTGATCATCATTAAGTTTTGTAGTAAAGAAGTTAGAAAATCCTAATGGTTGATGGAATTTAGTTACTGGATTATGCCCTTCCAGTGGCCCTTCTCCTTGTCTAACTAACTCGCGTCTAACCTGTAAGAAGATATCTGCTAATTCAAAGTCATTTGGACAATAGACTGTACAAGTATCACATAAGTTACAGAAGTAAGACATATCTGTATTAGCTTCTGGATTCTCTAAGATCTTCTGCATTAATTCTTTTGGGTGTTCACAAGTGTTTTCTAAGAATTCACACTCAGCAACACAGTCTTTACACTCACACTGTAAACAACGGTCAGATTCACGTTGAGCCATCTCTTCATCAAAGCCTAATTCTACTTCCTTAAAGTTATCTTTTCGTTCTTCAACTGGTAGCATTTTCATGTCAACTCGGTCCTTACATGGCTCATCTACATCTTTATCTAACCAAGTCTTATAACTACCTTCATTAGCTCTATCTTCATGTAGATCTTCTCTATTAAAGTATCGTTCAATAGATTCAGCTGCTTTTCTACCATGAGCCATAGCCTCAATAGCCAATAGTGGTCTACCAGCAACATCTCCACCAGCAAAGACATGTTCTCTATCTGTCTGTAAAGTAACAGAATCAGCAGCAACTTTGCCACCACGATTTAGTTCAATAGATGACTCTTCCTCTAAGAATTCAGATTGAGCACTTTGACCAATAGCAAAGATTACATTATCTACATCTAACTCTTTTGTCTTACAGACATCATATTCAGGGTTGAAATCTCCTTCTTCATCAAATACCCTAGTACATTTCTTTAAAGTAATACTCTCTACTTGATCATTACCATTAATCTTCATTGGCCCCCAACCATCATGAACTTTGATACCTTCTTCCTCAGCATCTTCAATCTCCCACTCATGAGCAGGCATTTCTGACCTTTCTTCTATACAAGCAATTTCAACTTCTTCTGCTCCTGTTCTCCAAGCAGTTCGAGCGACATCCATAGCTACATTACCGCCACCGATAACCGTAACTTTTTTACCTAAATCTATCTCATCATACTTCTCTAAGCCCGCTTTTCTTAATAGATCAACACCTGGCTTAACACCATCTAGGTCAGCACCATCTAAAGGAAGCATAACACTTTCATGTGCACCAATAGCTACAAATACAGCATCATAATCTGATTCTAACTCTTCAAAAGCTATATCTTCACCAACTTCAATATTTAATTTAATCTCAACACCTAACTTTTCTAGAATACTATATTCTTCATCGATTACTTCATGTGGTAGTCTATAGGCTGGAATACCAACTCGTAACATACCACCAACTACTGGTAACTTTTCATAAATAGTCACCTGATGACCATTCTTACGTAAGTCATAAGCTGCCAAAGCACCAGCTGGACCAGAACCAATAATTGCTACTTTCTTTCCAGTCTCAGGAGCAATATTTAGATCCCAATTACTTGGGTCGTCATGATCTGCAGCAAATCGTTTTAAATTTTTAATTGATAAAGCTGTTTCTAAATCTTGTCGCTTGCACTCTTCTTCACAAGGGTGAGCACAGATACGTCCTAAAATACCTGGAAAAGGTGTAGTCTCTCGAATTAATTCTAGAGATTCTTTATATTTCCCCTCTTGAATTAAATCAATATAACCTTTAGCATCAATGTGTAATGGACAAGTTGCTACACAAGCAGGCGGAGCATCACCCATACAATTATCAACTACTTCATTCATTTTGTTAATTACTTTTTCTGATAACAAAATAACCTCTCCTTTCTAAACAATAAGATATAAATTTCACAAATCAACTTACTATTAAAATTATAACCTGTTATGATTACTTTGTCTTTATATCTTCAAAATAAGTTTTAAGCCTTTTTTTGTGTATTACCTACAAAAAAACCGATTAAAATAGATTAGATCTAATAATATATCCTAGTTATTTGTAATTAGTAACTAATACCTAATATCTTATTATGATCTACCACTTGATCTAAAAATGATATTATAGATCCTAAACAATGCCTTCCATGGCAATTATCTTCTGTCTATAAACATCTGATTAAACCTAATCTCATCATCTATCCCTCCAGTTAAGTAAGCCACTTTGTTAAAAGCTTACTACCTAAATAAATACCTAACATACAAAAAGGCAAATATAACCAACCATTAAGGGCCAAAGAAGAAATAGCACTATATAACCCACCAATATTACAACCAATAGCTACTCTAGCCCCATAGCCCATTAACCAACCACCAATCAATCCAATTAATAGTTGTTTCTTATTCTTAACTTTCTTTATCCGAAACTGTCTAGCTAATAGAATTGCTATTAAGCTACCCAAGATAATTCCTAAGTTAGAATAAGTATATCTATCTTGGATAGGATGTATATAATCATAATAATTCCAAGCTGACCAACTCTGTATATTATAGCCTACCAACTGCAAACACCAAGCTCCATAACGGGCCAACCCAGTAGTAATTGCCCAGTACTTACCAGTCAATAATAAATATATGATATTAAAGACTGCTAAAGCTACTCCTCCTACCCAATAAGGCCAAGGCTTTTCAAAAATATAACTAATTACTTTAGCCCACCATTTATTATCTTGATTTGGTGATTTTGATCTCCCATTCACCAAAAATCACCTCTTGAATTTCTACTTCATATCCCTGCTTCCTAGCCCACTCTGGCACATTAGTCATAGCACAAGTATGGTCTATAGAAATAGATAATGTTTCTCCAGGACTTAATCTTCTAATCTTCTTCTCTACCTTCATTAGTGGTAATGGACACGGCTCTCCAATACAATCTAAATCTTCCATTTTTAATCCTCCTAACCAATATAAAATTTAAGTTAAAACTAGCTCTTTATTCATAGCTCTATGCCGAGGGAAACTTATGCTTTTCCCATTTATAAGCTACTATATATAATCCTATTAATAGTAACAATTGTAATAATAATCCTACCTTCCAGCCAACTAAAGAAGGAAGGTGTGTTATTTGATAATTAGTAAATAATTGATACCACCAAGCTCCATCATGTACTCCTTGCGTTGAACCTAAAATAAAACCTATTAATACAACTAATTGTAATTGAAATCCCTCTCCTAAACGAACCAATGTACCAGAAGCACAACCACCACTAATAGCAGCACCAATCCCAAAAACAAAAGCACCAATAGGTATATGTAATCCCAAAGAAAGAAATTTTCCTGCTGGCTCTAATCCTTGCCCAAATTGATAATACTGAATCCCAGCATAACCTAAACTAGTAATTATTAATGACAATATTATAGCTCGTGCCAACTCAGTCATCCCAAATAGTAAGGGATCTCTTAAGCTAGCAGTAAAACAGATTCTAGAACGCTGTAGAGTAAAACCAACTAATAAACCAAAGATCCAAGCATAAGCTAACTCTGGAGCCAATAAATTATAAATACAATAACTGACTACTCCAGCTATAATAACCAACCCTAAGCCTAATTTTCTCTGCCATATGACTTCTATCTGTAATTGGTCTGCCAGTCTCCTCATACTATCATTCTCCTTCATCTGATTTAGCAAGAATAAATTTATTAATTTTATAAGCAATAGCTAAATTTAGCTGGTTCTCAAAATCATTTAAGTTTAAGCCAATAATCTCTTGAATCCTTTTAATTCGATAACGCATAGTATTAGGGTGAATATGTAACTTTTCAGCTGCCTGCTGAATAGTACCTCCCTCTTGTAAAAAGACCCCTAATGTCTCTACCTAATTTGTATTATTCTGCTGGTCATAGTCTAATAGTTCAACTAGAAACTCAGATGTAAATTGATCAAGTTGCTCATTACCTAATTGCCATAAGAGCCGTAAAACGCCTAAGTTTTGATAAAAGAATACTCGATTCTCTTGATTTGTAGAAGATAAAAAATCTAATGTATAAAGACCTTGTTGATAGCTATCTGGAATTTGTGAACAATCATGTGAGAAATCACCTGCTCCAATAGAGAAAGATAGGTTAGAGAATCGTTGTTGTAGTTTAGAATGAATGTCCTGAATATCTCTTTTAATCTTTTCTTCTGCTTTTGAATAATGAATTAATAGTAAAATATCTCCATCATAAGAAAAAATAATATACTTGCTAGAAATATTAGACCTAATAATCCGGTGCAGACTATGGATAACCTTTTCTTCTAGTTCATACTTGTATAATGTTCGTTCATCACTAATATCAACTTGCTTTTCTTTTTGAGAAGTAAATCGCAAAATAAATAGCTGGTAAGAAACAGTTAAGTCCCAGCCAGCTAGTTCTCCACGTTTAATCAACTCTTGTTTATTTTTAATTTTACCTTGCAATAAATCTTCAATTAAATCATTACTGCATTTTTGGGCCAACCCTTGGACCAAATCATTCTGATGCAACTTTAAAGATAAAGCATAAACAGCTTGAGCAACTACTAGAAAATCATCTTCTGTTAGCTGCTCCTCTTCCAAAATAGATAAGATACCTAAAACTTTATCTTCATTTCTCAACTTAACCTGTAACTCTATTACTTCTTCTTGCTGCCAATCATAACTACATCTTTCTATACATACCCCATGTTCACTAAAGACAACCTGCCTGGTAACTAATTTTCTTTCATCTAAATAAGAGTAAAATTCTTCATTCTCGCGCCGCAATTTACGGTCTACATAGATTATATTCTCTCGATACTTATCTAGAATAAAGACTTGATTAGTAATATCATCTTGTAATCTATTACATAAGGTCCTTAATCCACCATTATTAAGTAGTATCTGTTGATACTGATTCTGTAAAGAAAATAGATCTTTAGTATCCACTATTACAAACTCCTTTATTAATTAAATATTGGCCCAAGCTCCAAAAACTAAATTCTTAAATTTAGCTATATCTTTAATTCTAGTTGGAATATTAATAACTGCTTTATTCTCCTCTTGACTACTAGCTGCTCTTTTTAAAATCAATCTTCCTGTAGTTAAATCATCTGCTGTAGACTGTAAAGTATAGTACTTATCAACATATAGTTCAGGAGAAGTAACATATAAAGCTGATACTAAATCCCACATATAAAATCCTTCTTCACCTATCAACTCTACTCCATACTTATACCAGTGACTAATATAATTATAAATATACTGGTAAACTTCCAAATCACTATTTTGTATCCTGTTCCACTCCTTTGAACTAAATAAAGCATCTAAACAGAGATTACCTGTAGCTACAGTGACAGAAACTTCTGCTTCTAAAACTAATTTTGTAGCTTCTGGGTCGCAAGAGAAATTAAGTTCTTCTACTTCTTTACCATTAAAACATAATGTTTCTGTAATCCCTCCCATTACTACAATCTCTTTTAGATAACTAAAGAAATTATTATCTAATTCATAAGCAGCCTTAAGATTAGTTAATGGCCCAGTAGCCAAGAAAGTTACATCTCCAGCTAACCTTTTTGCCTCTTCTACTAAAAAACTAGCTGCATCAGTATCTAAATCATCCTTATCTACTGCCCCAGAATGAACAGAAAGACTAGTTTCTTCTAATTCAGCTAGCATCTGATTGGTTACTTGATTAGCCTCAGCTAAAGTTCCATTACCAAAAACACTAGTAACTCCTTGTAATTCAACATCTTCTCTACCTAATAAATATAATAAGGCAAGTCCATCATCTACATCTTTTTCATCTAGCCCCATTGTATTATCACAATCAAATAATACTTTTTTCATTTGTTATTCCTCCTATCTAAAACAATTCCTCTTCTACTTAAGATCATCAATAGCTTGACTAATCTTCTCATTTAAACTAATAATATCTGTATTAATCTCTTCAATCTTTCCTACTATCTGATTCGATTCAGAAGATAAATCTTTTACCTCATTAGCTACTACTGAAAATCCTTCTCCTTCTTTACCAGCCCGAGCTGCTTCTATTGAAGCATTCATAGCTAATATATTTAAGTTTTTAGTTATCTTATTAATTTCATTTAATAAACTTTTAATATTCTTCGAATCTGACTCAATAGAAGTATAGACTTCATTTAAATGTTTAATTACTGTCTGTAATAAACTACCTTCTAGCTCTTTATACTCTTGAATAATATTAAAGATTAGATAGGAAACCTCACCACTGATTAGTTCAGTAGTCGCTGTTTTTTCATCTTCAATAGTAGTCAATACTTCTTGCGAACCTGTAACTTCTACTATTAAATCTAAAGTTGAATCACCAATTAATTCCATTATTTCTGTAGTAGCTTCTACTCCTTCTTCTCTAGCTAATAACATGCCAGCAGTTTCAGAGTCAATATCAGCCATATATTTGACTGTTATTGAATCCATCTGTAAGAATATCTTTAATAATTCAGTACCTACTTCACCTGCTCCAATAATTCCAACTTTAATCTCTTTCTGATCAGTAATCATTTTCTACCTCCTAATTTTCATCAATATAAAAAAAGAGGCATGCTGCAATAGCATCCCTCCTATGTACTTCTATTACTGATCGCTATTCTCCTTGTTCAATTGGCAATTCTTCTCTGGCACTCCAACCAATCCAAGATTCATCATAATTCCTTACATTGTCATAACCTAGTAATTGAGTTAAAACAAATGTAGTGTGAGAAGAACGAACTGCTGACTGACAATAAGGAATAATATCTTTACTATCAGTTATACCTTTAGATTGATAAACTTTCTTTAACTCTTTAGCAGTCTTGAAAGTACGTGGGCCTTCAGACTTACCACCATTAACAGCATTCTTCCATTCAATCCAAGTAGCTCCTGGAATTCTCCCTGCCCGATCAGTATATGTCTTTTCTCCAGTATATTCTTCACGAGTACGAGTATCTAAGATAATGTTATCTTGACTATCAAGAGCCTTCTTTACATCTTCAAGTGTAGCTAACCACTGTTCTTTATTAATTTTAGCTTGATCAAATTCAAAGTTACCTTTCTTAACATCAGGTCCAGTAAGATTTGTATCAAAACCTAACGCCTTCCAACGTATAATTCCTCCATCTAACAATTTAACATTATCATAACCATACATTGTTAATAGCCACCACATTCTTGCAGCATCATATTCACCACGATCATCATAGATAACAATTAAGTCACCTTTATTGACACCTTTATTCTGTAACATCTCTTCCATCTGCTCAGGAGTAGCTCGCATACCACCAAACTTATGATTTGAATTCTCTTCATCACTACGATAAATCTGAACTGCTCCTGGAATATGTCCTGTTAAATATTTAGCTTTATGCCTAAAATCAAAAACTGCTACATCATCTTTATCTTTGATCTCCTTTAATTTTTTAGCACTAATTACAGATTCAGGATGAGCATAACCTCGCTCCTTAATTGGTACATAATCACTATCACTACTGGCCTGCTGGCTATTACTACATCCAGATACTAACATAAGTCCTACAATAAGTGTTAATACACCTGCAATCAACTTCATCTTTTTACTCTTCATTTTTCTGCCCCCTTATTCTTATTGTACTTGATTTATCTTTCACAATCAAAAATAACTAATGAAAGATATTTATAACTATCTCTCATAAATAATGATATCTCTTATAAACTGATTTGTAATTATTATCACAAACTAATTTTTCAATATTATTTTGTAGAAAAGTTACAAAAGAAGGTCAACTTCATAGAAGTTGACCTATAAGACTCTATTGAGATGGACTGACTGTATACCATCCTTTTTGATTCATCATCTCAAATAACTGTTGGGCATGATTGTGTTCTTCTTGTTGGATATGTTCAAGGTTCTGAACTATTTTCCGATTAGCAGACTCTAAAACAGCATTATCATAAGAAGTTGAAACATGTTTTTCTGTCATTAACGCATCTTGTAATAACTGACGATCACTAAAAGAATCATAATCTTGATCATTTTTAGTTGCCATAGCACTATTAGCTATTTCCATATTATTTTGCTTATCAGTCATTGCCAGATCTGAAACAGATTGCATCTGCTCTGTTTGTCCTTGTTGTCCACCTTGTTTTACACTTTGAAAGTCTCCATCTAACATATCAGTTAAGGCTTGAGCATGTTTTCTTTCTTGATTTGCTAAATTATTAAATAAACCTTTAATCTGCTTATCAGAAGCATTATTAGCATACATCTCATATTTGTGAATACAAATCTCTTCAGCAGCTAAATTATCTAAAATTAGTTCTTCTTCTTTGGCTGTCAGTTGCAATTTGGCCCCTCCTTTACTGAGAAAATGTATCATTAGTATATGTAACCTTTACAAAATTACTCATTATATTATATCTTTATTCTTTCCAGTTTAAAGCACGCTCTACTCGTTCTCCAATAGGTGGATGTGATGCCTCAAATAATAGTTTATACCAACCAAACTCTAGTTCTGATAGACTTTCATCGGCTAATTTAGCAAAAGCAGTAGCCAACTTCTCTGGATCATCAATTAATTCTAAGGCATATTTATCTGCTTTCTTCTCTAACTGCCGATTAATAAATAACTCAATAGGGCTTAAAGACCAATTCAATAAACCTATTAAAATAAAGAATAATGGTAGACTCACAATACTATAAACTTGATTATAACCTAACCATTTAGTAAGTGAAGGAAAAAAAGTTACTACCCCTAAAGTCATCACCAATAGACCTCCAGCTTGAATAAATAATAACTTGAATATATCATTACGTACATGATGACCAATCTCATGGGCCAACACTGCCTCAATTTCAGCATTACTATATCTCTCCTTAAGATTATCACCTAAAATTATCTTTCTAGTTTGGCCCATCCCCATTACAGCTGCATTAGCTGCATTCATTTTAGAACTCAAGTCAAATTCATAAATGTCCTCTACTGGAATATTAGCTCGCCTAAAAAGATCCATTAACCTCTTACGTAAAGGGGAGTCAGGATAAGAAGTTAAATTGAAGAAGAGAGGAAAGATTACAACTGGAAATAAAAAGTTGAGCACTACAACAAATAATATTCCTCCTATAGTAAACAATAACCACCATTTATCACCAAGCCAAGTTACAGAAGTTAAAAAGCCTCGCCCTATTAAATATAAAAGTAAACTACTTAAAATAAACATTTTAACTTTATCTATCAGCCATTCTTTTGAACTTTGATTAGATAAATCATAGTTACGATTTAACTTGTAACTAAGATGATAATCTAATAACCAAGCCAAACAAGAATAGACTGCATAGATTCCAATAATAAATAGAATTAACCTTAAATCAAAATTATTGATCTTTACTTCTAATAAGTGATAAAATTTTTCTTCTGTCGATAAGCCTAATAACAATCCCCCAAAATAAAAGTTTAAATATTAACTTATAAATACTAAAACGTTTTTGGCTTTGATTGTATTCTTTAGCTAATTTACGGCGTTCTTCATTATACAAACTTTCCATTTCTATCCCTCCTAATTTTAATTCATTTATTATTCTTCTTTATTTAAAATTATATTCCTAGAAAAATATAAAAGAGTGCCTTAGTAGGCACTCTAAAGACTAATTATTATCAACTCTTATCAATACCTAACTTATATCTCTCTTTCTATTGTAGTAACATACCAATCCCTCTTTATGTACCTAAAACCCTATGTATCTAAAAAATTATTATAACAGACTATTTTCCATTACTAAGTTTCTTTAAACGCTGATAAACCTCTACACTATCAGGTGACCTTTTACTAGCTTCTAGATAATGCTGTAAATAATCTAAAGCTGTCTGCCCTTTCTTGTCCTTTAAATTATAATCTGCCTGATAATCAAGCAGTTGATCTATAACTGCTAAGTGACCATTATAAGCAGCATAGATTAAAGGAGTTCTTCCTTTTTGATCCTGAAAATTTACTTTAGATCCTTCTTTCAACAATTGCTTTACTAAATCTAAATTACCTTCTTTAGCAGCTTTAATCAATGCCAATTTAGCCGACTTAAAATTAGTTCCAGAAGTAGTTTTTGCATCTGACTCTGCTGCCTTCTCCTTATTAGATTCTTTCTTATTTTTTGACTCCTTTACAGTTGTTTCCTGCTTTGTAGTCTGCGAAGATGAATTACTTATAGTCTCAGTATTATCTGGACTAGAACAACCTACTAACATTATCACTAACAATAGACTCAATACTAACCAAATATTACTCCTTTTCATATCCTATTCCTCCTTAATAATTAAGTACTACTTTATACTTCTCTACTAATTGCCAAATCCCTTTTTCAACCTATTATTTACTATATATAACAGATTGACAATTAAAATTAAAACCTTTATAATTCTATATATTAAGAATCTAATGAAGAAGATAGAAAAGAACTTTGTAACTTATGTGAATGGAGTGAGTATAACTACTGTAAAGAAGGATTAGCTACTTTTAAAGATAAGATAAAATAATAAAGGTCAGGAAGTTGGCCCTGACCCATAATATATTAAGTAGTAGTAAATTGGAAACTTTCCTGATTATAATCTACTATAATCTCATCTCCTTCTCTAACTCTTCCTTCTAACATTTCCATAGCCAACTCATCTTTAATATATTTTTGAATTACTCTCTGCAATGGTCGAGCACCATAAGTTGGGTCATAACCTAATTCTCTAATCTCAGCTTTAGCCTCTAAAGTCAACTCAATTGTTAAATTCTGCTGGGCCAACTTCTCCTCTAACTCTGCTAATCTAAGTTCAATAATCTGATTTAGATCTTCTTTAGATAAAGAGTGGAAGATAATCTGCTCATCAATTCGATTAATAAATTCTGGTCTAAAATGGCTTTTCACTTCTTCTAATACCTTTTCTCTCATCTCTTCTTCATTATCAATCTCCTGAATATAATCTGAACCAATATTAGAAGTCATAATAATAACTGTATTTCTAAAAATCAACTTCCTTCCCTTGACTATCAGTTAAGATGCCATCATCTAAGATCTGTAATAAGATATTAAAGACATCAGGATGGGCCTTCTCAATCTCATCTAATAAAATAACTGAGTAAGGCTTTCGTCTAACCTTTTCTGTTAACTGCCCACCATCTTCAAATCCAACATAACCCGGAGGTGAACCAATTAGTTTAGCTACTGCATGACGTTCCATATACTCAGACATATCTAATCTAACTAAAGCTGATTCATCATCAAATAATGTCTCAGCCAATGTCTTAGCTAATTCTGTCTTACCAACACCAGTTGGCCCCATAAAGAGAAAGGATTCCTAAAGGTCGATTCTCATCTTGCAGTCCTGTTCGAGAACGACGAATTGCATTACTAACTGCTTTAATAGCATCTTTTTGGCCTACTACTCGTTGAGACAGTTCTTCATCTAAATTAATTAGTTTTTTCTTTTCACTCTCCATTACTCTAGTTACAGGAATATCAGTCCAAGAAGCTACCACTTGAGCAATATCTTCTTCCTTGACCTCTTCTCTTAATAGATTTCGCTCTGTCTTTGAACTAGTTTCCTTCTGATTAATTTCCTCTAATTTTCTACGTAATTCATGTAACTTACCGTGTTTTAACCTAGCTGCTTTCTCATAATTAGCCTCTCGTTCAGCAGCTTCAGCTGCCAACTTTGTCTCTTCAATCTCTTCTTTTAAATTCTGAATATCTTGGATGACTCCTTGTTCTCTCTCCCATTGAGCTTTTAATGGTCTCATTTCTTCTTTTAAATTAGCTATCTTTGATTCTATCTCATTTAATCTTTCTTTAGCTGACTTGTCTTCTTCATTCTTTAAGGCTTCTCTTTCAATCTCTAACCTTCTTAATCTTCTATTTAACTCATCTAATTCTCGCGGCATAGAATCAATCTCCATCTTCAACTTAGAAGCAGCTTCATCTACTAGATCAATTGCTTTATCAGGTAGAAACCGTTCTGTCAAGTATCTATCTGATAATCTAGCCGCCGCTACTAAAGCATTATCTTGAATCTTTACTCCATGATGAATCTCATACCTTTCCTTTTAAACCACGCAAGATAGCAACAGTATCTCCAACATTTGGTTCTTCAACTAATACAGGCTGGAATCTCCGCCTCTAAAGCTGCATCTTTTTCAATATGTTGTTTATACTCCTCTAAAGTAGTAGCTCCTACACAATGTAACTCTCCTCTAGCTAGAGCAGGTTTAAGTAGGTTAGCAGCATCCATAGCACCTTGAGTAGCACCAGCACCTACTAAAGTATGCATTTCATCAATAAAGAGAATAATTTGACCTTCTGCCTTCTTAATTTCTTTTAAAACTGACTTTAATCTATCTTCAAATTCACCACGATACTTAGTACCTGCTACTAATGAACCCATATCTAAGGAGATAACACGCTTATTCCTTAAAGCTTTAGGTACATCACCATTAATAATTCTCCGGGCCAACCCTTCAACAATAGCCGTCTTACCAACACCAGGTTCACCAATTAAAACTGGATTATTCTTCTTTCTTCGCGATAATACCTGCATTAAACGACGAATCTTTTCATCACGACCGATAACTGGATCTAACTTCCCTTCTTTAGCCTGTTCAGTCAAATCAACAGTATAATTCTCTAATGCCTGATACTGATTTTCAGACTGTCTGCTAGTCACTTTTTCACCTCCTCTAATCTCTTGAATTCCTTCTTCTAGTTTAGATTTATTGACACTTTTATTCTGTAATAGTTTACTCACTTTTATTATCTGTATCTAACATAGCTAACAATAGATGTTCAGTAGATATGTACTCATCAGTTAACTCTTTAGCCTCTTTACGAGCTTGGCGTAGCACCTTACCTAAAGCTCGAGAAGAATATAATTCATTGTCATCTGAATAGACTTTAGGAAATTTATCCATAGTCTTCACTAGATCATCTTTTAACTCTTCTATATCTAAACCAATCTTCTGTAAGATAGGGCCAACTATACCTTCTCCCTCGAGTAATGCTAATAGTAAATGAGCAGGCTGAACCTCTTGGTGCCCTTTATCATCAGCTAAATACTGGGCTTCCATTAAACCTTCTTGAGCTTTTCTCGTTAAATCATCCATCTTCATTTTCACTAGCACCTCCATTTACTTATATATTACTGGTTTAAATATGTATTTTGAATTATTATCACTCACTAACGTCGAGTGCTAATAAAATTATAGAATAATAAATCTTATTTGTCAACAATAAGAGGGCCAAATAAAATAGTGAGAGGGAGTTGGCCCTCTCACTTAACATTAAACTTTAAAATCATCTATTATTTGTTGTAATTGTTGTGCCATAGAGGCTAATTCCTGTGATGAATCTGTAATTTCATCAGAGATATTACCAATATCCTCAGTCGCATCAATAACTTGATTACTATTCTGACTTAAATTCTGAGTAGCATTAGCCGTCTCTTTAATCTGAACTGTAGTCTCCTGACTGACCTCTTCAATTTCAGAAAAGACGTCTCCTGCTTGTTGAGCAATATCCTGACTCTCTTCAGTTATATCTGCTAACTGCTCAATTGCTTCCAGACTTTGAGTAGACTTAGCTTGAGTATCCTCAATCAACTCTTTAATATCTTCTGTAGCCTGGTTAGTCTCTTCTGCTAACTCTCTAATTTCATCAGCTACTACAGCAAAACCTTGTCCTGAACCATCTGTAGTAGAACCTGCTCTAGCTGCTTCAATAGCTGCATTTAGAGCCAATAGATTGGTCTGTTCAGCTATATTATTAATTAAATCTACAATCTGTCCTATCTCTTGAGAATTACTATCTAAATCATTAATTATATCTACTGTGCCCTCAACTGTCTCTTTAATCTGGTCAATACTTGATATAGTCTGATCAATATTCTCACTACCAGCTTGAGTCTTATCAGTAGACTTTTGAGCAAAACTAGTTACTTCCTGAGCACTAGCAGAAATCTGTTGAATACTAGCTGACATATCATTAATTAATTGGTTAGTAGTTTCTATTGTAGCATTTCCTTCTTGAGCAGAGGCAGATAACTCTTCACTATAAGCCGATAGATTCTCTATTGTTTCTAATAGACTGACTATAATATCTCTTAAGCTATCTCGCATTCTATTTAAAGCGTCAACTAAGTCACCAATTTCATCTTCAGTATCAACTTCAATCTTGGTAGCTGTTAAGTCTTTACTTGCAAACTTATTAGCTAACTCAACAGCCTTCTCAATTGGATTAGCAATTCTAGTAGCTAGTAAATAAGCAACCACTAACCCTACTATAATAGCTACTATTCCTACAATTAAACTAGACTTTTGGATAGATGTCAATGGACTCAATACATCATTAGTCTCAGCTGTCATAGCTACTGACCAGCCTGTCAGTTCTATTGGAGCAAAAGCTAACACCTTACCAACTCCATTTAACTTATAGTGGGCTAGACCTGACTTTCCTTGATTCATCTGTTGGGCTACTTCTTTTAAACTTTGGTTACCATCAAATATCTTTTTATTACCTAAGTACTCTTCTTTAGGATGAGCAACAGTCTTTAAATTACTATTAACAATCCAGCCATATCCATAACCATCTATCTTCATATCCTTAACCAACTTCTGCATATAACCAGGGTTTATATTAGCTCCTATCATTCCTACCAATTGATTATCTTTAAAGATAGGGCTACCTACTACAATAACTGGTCTTCCTGTAGCCTCACTAATTATTACATTAGAAATTACTGGTTTTTCAGTTTTTAATAACTTTTGAAAGTAATCACGATCAGAAATATTACCATTCTTACCAGCAGTAATCGTATACTTACCACTAGAATCAGCTATAAACATACTCTCTATATCCTTCTGATGTTCCATTAATTTAAGAAGTATACTCTTCTGTTTCTTCCAGTTCATACTCTTAATAATATCAGTATCTGTTAATAAACTTACCTTTCCCTGCATCTCTTCTAACCATTGAGTAATAATCTTAGCATTCTGTTTAGCACTTCTAGTAGCTGCATCAGAGATAGTCTCTTCTAAAATATTTCTAGACTGATTATATGTAACTAATGAACTACCAACTAATAATACTAAGATCAAGCAACTAATAAATAACATCATCTTGTTTTTAATACTATTAAACACTTTTACTCCTCCTCTTATAAACTAATTAAATCACTTATTAATATAAAATATAACTTTAGATCGAGATTAAGAACTTAAAAACTTCATAACTTAAAACCACCTAGTAAAATTATTCTTCCTTCGACAGAAATAATCATTAAAAATGAAAGAGATACAGATAATCCAAATTATTTTTTGATTAACATTTATTATAATATAAATAATTAATTTATGCAAAATAAAAAGGCACCTCTGCAGGCGCCTTAAAATCTTTTAAAATTTAGCGTTACCAGGAGTTCGTGGGAAGGAAATTACATCACGAATATTACTGATACCAGAAATATACATTAAAATCCGTTCAAAACCTAATCCAAATCCAGAGTGTGGTACAGTTCCGTATTCTCTAGATTCTAAGAACCAATCATACTGCTCTAGATCCATATCCTGCTCCTTCATAAGATCAACTAAAACATCATAACGTTCTTCACGTTGACTACCACCGACAATCTCACCTACACCAGGTACTAAACAATCAACAGCCCTTACTGTCTTGCCATCTTCATTTAATCTCATATAGAAAGCTTTAATATCAAAAGGATAATCAGTTACCATAATTGGCTTTTTAAAATGCTCTTCTGTTAAGTAACGCTCATGTTCAGTCTTTAAGTCAATCCCCCACTCAACTGGATAATCAAAGTCTTGGTCAGCCTCTTCTAAAATATCAATTGCTTCAGTATATGTAATGCGACCAAAGTCAGTATCTATTAATTCTTCTAAGATAGCTATCTTATCATGATCAGCAACTTCTTGATTAAAGAATTCTAACTCTGCTTGACATTCATCTAGAGCATACTGGAAGAGATACTTTAAGAAGTCTTCTATTACTGCCATATTCTCTTCTAAATCACAGAAAGCCATCTCAGGTTCAATCATCCAGAATTCTGCTGCATGACGAGAGGTATTTGAGTTTTCAGCCCGAAAAGTTGGCCCGAAAGTATAAACATCACCTAAACCACAAGCCAAAATCTCAGCTTCTAACTGACCACTGACTGTCAAACCAGTCTCTTCTTCAAAAAAGTCCTGGCTATAATCAACTTCACTTTCTTCTGTTAATGGCACCTCTGCCAAATCAAAATTAGTTACATTAAATATTTCTCCTGCTCCTTCAGTATCATTAGCTGTAATAATTGGTGTCTGTACATAATTAAAGTCACGTTCTTGGAAAAACTGATGAACAGCATAAGCCATCTTACTTCTAAAACGATTAATTACTCCAAAAGTATTAGTTTTAGGTCTTAAATGGGCAATCTCTCGTAAAAATTCAGGAGAATGGGCTTTCTTCTGTAATGGATAATCTTCTGGACAATCTCCAACAATCTCAATTTCTTCTGCCTTCATTTCAATGCTTTGTTCTCTACCTTCTACCTCTTCTAAATAACCTTGAATCTTCAAACTAGTCCCTGTATTAATCTTATCTAACATAGGAAAATCAGTTGGTTCTAAAACAACGACCTGCAAGTTTTCAAGTGAACTTCCATCGTTTAACTCAATAAAAGCAATATTTTTAGAACCTCGTTTAGTTCTTGTCCAACCATAGACTGTTACATTGGACATATCTTCTACCTTACCTGCTAAAACATCTTTAATCTTCGTTTTAAAATAACTCACTTATATCCCTCCACTAATACTATACTTTAATATATTATATCCTAGATTTATAATTATAATTTACTAGAAATCTATTTTAACTCCATAATTAACTCCACTGAGAGTATTAGTTTCACTACCTATTACTTTATAACCTAATACACCAGTAATTCCATTAGCTAATTCACCACAAATACCTAATTCAGAATCTATCATAATTTCAGATCCACTGACTAAATCTACATCAAAATAAATTTCTTTTCTCTCTAACTTTTTTTCAATTATAAAACCTGTTTTTAGCCCACTAGAAGAATCATCAAATAAACTTCCTGTTATACCTCCTAGTTTAAAAGCATAATTGAACTTTTTATCTCTTTTTTGCATACCCTCAGGAATAAATTGATACTCTAACCCCATTATTCCTTTTTGATTACCCACAGTAAGTTCTGCACCATATCCTCTATATTTATCTATCCCATAACCAAAATTCAACTGAATATAATCTCCTTCACTAGAATGAAAATTAGTTCCTTTGAATCTATAAGTTTCTGATCCTAAATTTAAAGTGGATGCAGATGATATACTACTAGATAATACTATTATAAGTGCTGAAATAACTAAAATTTTAATTTTAGACATAAAATTACCCCTTTCTCAATTATTAATAATCTAGCTAATTTAACATATTCTTTATAAAATACTTTTTTCCTGCTTAATACTAATCAGCTTTTAATTATTCTTATTAATAAAAGGATATTAATTGCATATATAGAATACAATCTATGATAACTATAAAAAAGGAAGGAGTCAAGTAATGAACTCAAATAAAAAATTAACTTTACTTCTAATTGCAGTATTAATTATCTCTTATACTACTGCTTCTCATGCTACTTTTACTACAGGGAAAGGGAAACATACTTTTAAAGTCGATATTTTTAGACCAACACCAGAATTAAGATTACAATCTTTCCTTGCTGGTTTTGGAATTGATAAACAATCTTCTATTAATTTCCGATTAACTAACACAAGCGATTCTAAAGAGCCACAACCAGTTAACTTTTTAGCTCCCTATTATAAAGATATGAAAGGGACAGATGGAGATAATAATTTCTATCTTACAGGGCCAGTTTTAGAAGTTATGTATCAGTACATACCAGCCCACCCTCTCTTTGTAACTGATAGCTCCTTAAATGCTATTCAGGTAGGATTAAGAAACTTACGTGGTGATAGTAAACTAAATCCTAAATCTGATACAATGGAGAATGTAAATAGAACATATCTTACTTTTGGCTTGTTAAGTCGTTCCAGATTTGAAGATAATAATCTATTTTCTAGTCTTAATTTAATTGCTGACTTAGGCCATAGTAGTTGGGGACTCGATGGACAAGTAGGAATGGAGTTTAAGTTAACCAATAACTTTAGAACTCAAATCAGCTATAAATATAAAGCAACAACTTCTGGAACAGGAAGTGGAGTATCTGTAGGCGTGAAAGCCCATTACTAACATAAAATTTTTATATTAGAATACAGTCTATTATCAGTTTCAAAAGTCAGTGTCAGTAGATAATCACAAGGTGCCAATTTTACTGACACTGATACTATACTTCTATTAATAAAGTACAGGATTGTTATATTCAACTTCAGTAACTTCCATCTTATAATAACTGAAATCACCTGATTTTAACTTCCAGATTGCCCTTCCTTCAGTAGGAACTCTTATACCATCTAATTCTTTATAATTACCAAGTGGAACTGAATAAGTCTCTAAAGTAGGTTTGCCATCAGTTACCATATATCTCTGACAAGTAAAATTCTCTACTTCTCCTTTCTCATTAAATTTAAATACTGCGGATGCTGTTATTTCTCCATAACTCATAGTAGCTCTAGCTGAATTAGAATCTATCTCTTCCCAATCTACATAACTACTTAAAGCTGCAGTTGGAAACCAGACCATCTCCCCTAGATACCGTAATAAAGAACCTTGATCTACCTCTTTTCCTTTACTATCTGCAACATTTATCAATGACAACAACTTAATCAGCATTTTCCCTTTACCTTTATAATATTTATCTCTTCCTGTGATATATAACAATGGATGCATTTTAACTTTAACTTTCCATATAAATGCCGGTTGATCTATTGTAAAATATTGTTCCGCTTCAGCAGGCATCCATGGTTCTTCTTTTTCAGTTCGTAGAAATCCTTTCTGTTTTAATCTGACTGTAAATATCTTTTCCTGACCTATAACTCCTGAATTTCTAAGCCATCTTTTAACTGGTTTTGGTAGACCTACTAAATCTTCTTCTGTAATAACTTCAAGCTCACCTATATTAGTTTTTGCAAATAACTTTTCAACTTCACTTTTTACCTTTCTATCAAACATCATATTGCTTACGACAACTAATATAACAATTATAACCAAAATAAAAATAGATAGATTCAAAAATAATGATATAACTTTCAAGATTTCATATTCCTCCTTAAATAATATTTTAATTTTATTTATTAACATTATTTTCTACATAAGATAATATTAACCCTTTATATTTTAATAATTATTAATATTCTTTTCATAATGAATTACTTTCATTTAATAATATTATCAATCTATAAAAATGACGTGTTAAGTTCTATAGCTATTTAATCTTTTAATTTGCGCCTATTCCAAAAAATAAATAAGTCCTGCATATACGCAGGACTTTATATAAAATAACTATTAACTGGTTTTTGGTAATAAAATATTCAATAATAAAGCTACTATAGTACCTGTAGTAATCCCTGATTGAAAGAATGTATTTAGTTCTTTAGGTAAGTTACTTAAGATATCTGGTCTAACAACTACACCTAATCCTAAACCTAAAGATACAGCTATAATAATCATATTTCTTCTTGTCAAATCACATTTATGTAATACTTTAATTCCACCTGCTGCAATCATACCAAACATTATAATTCCTGCTCCACCTAATACTGGATTAGGCATAATTGCAATTAAAGCACCTAACTTAGGAAAAATACCCAACAACATTAAAACAATACCACTTAAAACTACTACAAATCTACTTGCTACTCCTGTCAATGGAATAATCCCTACATTTTGACTAAAGGAAGTATTAGGACCAGCACCAAAAATTCCTGCTAACATACTCCCTACTCCATCTGCCAATAAACCACCAGAAATATCATCACTTGATATTTCTTTATTACTAGCTTCTCCTACTGCTAATAAATCTCCAATAGTCTCTACACTAGTTACTAAATAAGCAGGTAAGAAAGACAAAAATCCAGTCAAACTAAAAGCTATCCCAAATTTAAATGGAGTTGGTAGACTAACTATACTTGCTTCTTTAACTGCAGAAAAATCTAACATACCTAGAGGATAAGAGATTATATATCCACAAATAATTCCAATTAAAATTGATCCTGAACTAAAAAATGCATTTCCAAATTGATTTAAGATAATAATTATTGTCATAACTATTAATGCAACAGTTATATTTTGTAGACTACCATAATCAGCTGCTCCTACTCCTCCAGCAGCCCAATCAATTCCAACTGGTAAGACAGTTAACCCAATTAAAGTTACTACACATCCAGTTACTACCGGCGGAAAGAAACCTTTAATTTTAGGAAAAAATCTACTAATAATCATCTCAACTGGAGCTGCTAACAGTGTAGCACCAAAAATACCAGGTAATCCTAACTGGCTTCCTACAGCAATTGATGGGCCAACAAATGTAAAATCAGTCCCCATTACACAAGGCAACTTAGCACCAACTGGTCCTAGACCTTTAGCCTGAATAAAAGTAGCCAACCCAGCCATAAATAATGCCATACTGACTAAAGCACCCATCTGTGTTGTAGATAAGCCTAACGAGCCACCAACAACTAATGGAACAGCAACAATACCACTAAAAGCTGCTACAATATGTTGAACTGCTAAAGGAACTGCCACTCCTAATGATGGTTTATCTTCGATACCGTATTGTAATTCTTCACCTGTTATTTCTTGATTAGCCTCTACTTCTTCAATATAATCCTGTTGATAAACAGCTTCTTCTGCCATTATAACTCCTCCTTATAATTTAAAAAATTCTATTTATTATGCAAAAGTAACTTGGTTATCTTTTAAGTTATCAATGATTGCTAATGATTCAACTTGAATCCCGTTATCTCGCAGTCTATCTCCACCTGGCTGAAATCCTTTCTCAATTACAACTCCTATTCCTGCAGTCTCTGCTCCTGACTCTTCTGTTACCTCTAGTAGCCCCTGAGCAGCTTGGCCCATAGCCATGAAATCATCAATGATTAATATTTTATCGTCTTTTTGTAAGTACTCTGTTGCTACACTAATATTATAGACTTTATTTTTAGTAAAGGATTTTACTTTAGAAACATAAGAATCATCATTCATGGTCACTGGTTTATTCTTTCTAGCAAATACAACTGGTACATTCAATTCTAAACCTACCATTGAAGCTACTGCAATTCCTGAAGTTTCAATAGTTAAAATCTTAGTTATTTCTTGACCTTTAAATCGCCTAACAAATTCTTCTCCTACCTTCTTCATTAATTGCGGGTCAATTTGATGATTTAAAAAAGAATCAACCTTTAAGATCTCTTCTGAACAGACTTTCCCTACCTCTTTAATTCTTTCTTTTAATAACTTCATTTTTATTACCTCCTAATTTATTATTACAAAAAATAAAAAAGCCCAGATAGATAAATTCCACTCTTAACAAGTGAAACCTATCCATCTGGGCTTTTCTCCCTCTGGTGTAATACATATGTATTATGCCGCTTGAACCAGCCAGTAAAAACAGTATATATTAAAAATTTCTTACACTGCTCTACTACGGAACCCTAGGCACTCTTTCACTCGTAGTCAAGTAGTTTACGGCTACTTGGTAGAAACTCTTAGGCCATATTCCTAACGTTATACGAGTATAAAATATTCTCTTTTTGTTACCTTTAACATAACACATGTTATTTGTATTTGCAAGAAAAATAATAATAATGTTTAGAATAAAAAAAGCACCTCCCAACTAGGAGAGATACTTTTTCTATAACATTTATTTCTATTACTCATTATCAGTAATTAGGTTTTGATACATCTCTTTAGTCTGTTGGGCAATTGCCTTCCAACTAAATACTTCTTCTACACGCTGGCGACCATTCTCACCAAATTTATTCTGCAACTCCTTATCGTCTAAGACTTGGTTAATATTTTTAGCCAATTTTTTAGAAAAAGCAGCAGGGTCTTTTGGTTCACCAGTGCCATCATCCACCTGTTCAAAATCAACTTTAAATCCAGTTTCTCCATCAACAACAACTTCCTTAATCCCGCCTACAGCAGAAGCAACTACTGGTGTCTTACAAGCCATAGCCTCCAAATTAATAATACCAAATGGTTCATAGACTGATGGACAACAGAAGACAGTAGCATTAGAATAAAATTCAATTACTGCTTCACGTGATACCATTTCATTGATCCAGATTACTCCATCTCGTTCTTCTTGAATTGCATTAACTTTTTCGGTCATCTCTTGTTCAATCTCCTCAGTATCTGGAGCACCTGCACAAAGTACAACTTGAGTTTCTTCATTAATATCTTTAATAGCATTTACTAAATGAATAATTCCCTTCTGACGAGTAATTCTACCTACAAACAAAACATAAGGCTTATTAGGATCAATTCCATACTTATCTCGATATTCGCTACTATCAGTATATTGATACTTATCTAAATCAATTCCATTATAGATTACTTCAATATCATCTGGATTGACATCATAACAATCAAGAATATCCTGTTTCATTTCTTTAGAAACAGCTATCACTTTATCAGAATCCTCAACAGCAGTTCGTTCCATCCAAGAAGATAATTGATAAGCATTACCTAACTGCTCTTCTTTCCAAGGTCTAAGTGGTTCTAAACTATGTATAGTAGTTACTAGAGGAATATCATATAATTTTTTGGCCCAAAAACCTCCCATGAAAGTATACCAAGTATGACAATGAACAATATCAGCTTCTGACTCATCTTTAGCCATTTCTAAATCAACTGACAAAGCATCCAAAGCTTTAACAAAACGAGAATCTGTATTCTTACTCATTTCCTCCCAAGGCTCATAAGCTACTGCATCACGTTCATCTTCTATTAATTCTTCATCACCAGCAAATGCCCGCACCTCTACGTCCATAATATCTGCTAAATTACTTGTCAAATTATCAACATGAACTCCTGCTCCACCATAGATATTATTTGGAAATTCCTTAGTTAACATCATTACTTTTGAATCTGACATTAGTATTCCTCCTTATAGTTATTTTAAATCAGCCAAACAACTAACAATTCCTTGTAGTGGTATCTTTAACCAACTAGGTCTATTATTAACCTCATATAATCCCTCGTACAAAGCTTTCTCTAATTTATATAATGCAATCGATTGCACGATATGGTCATCAGTTGGTAATAGATTTGATTCTCTTCTTACTTGCTTTAGATAAGATTCTAAAAAAGATTCAACAACCTCTTCTTCCCAAATACCAATTGCCTTTAATAAACGGTTATTACTGTTACTATCAGATAAATTATTAAAATAACCAGCATAAGCAGCATAATTATAAGAACGTAGTAACCCCGCTATATCCTTCAGTGGGGAACATTTAGACCTTCTTTCAGATATACTTTTAGTAGGTTCTCCCTCAAAATCAAGAACAATTATATCTGAACCTTGTTTAAGAAGCTGCTCTAAATGCAAATCTCCATGACAACGCATAAAATAACCTAAATCTGATCCTAACTCAAAAATCACTTCTATTAACTGGTCTATATTGTCTTCTCGGGCCAACAATTCTCCAATAACATCCTGTTGCTTTGGCAAATTTTTCTGCCTTAAAGAATCACGTAAAGTATAAAAATTATCCTTTACTTCTTGAGTCCACTTCTGTAACTCATCTTCTCTAGGAGAACGTGGTTTAAATTCTTCTTTATCTATAGAAGCTAAAGCTAGATGCAAATCAGCAATTGTTTCTCCTATATTAGTTGCTAACTTACAATAGTCATTATTATAATCAGCTACTAACTGACTAACTTCTTCTTTACTTTCTTGAATATAATCGAATAATCCTGCTAAATAATCTTGTGTATAAGCCCACAGATCGCCTTCACTTTCTATAAACTCTTGGATTAAATTTATATTATATTCTTTACCTGTTGTATCTTGATAAAGTGTATAACCCTTTATTCTAGGAAATTTATCAAAATCAGTCTTCTGCTGCAAATTTAAGCCAATCTCTAAATCAGGATTAATTCCTGGTTGTAATCTCCGGAAAGTTTTAACTACTTCATCCTCTTTAACTGACGTTATACTATTACTAGAAACATCAGTTAATTTACTGGCAGAATTAACTTCCTGATCAGTAAAATGGTCTGTTAAGAATTTTCCTCCTGTCTCTAATTCCAGTCTATCACCTTTTCGAATAAAACTTTCCATTTTCTGTACATAAGTAAGTTTATGCACTCCATCATAACCATAAACCTGATAATCAGGTCCTACTACTTCTATCCATATTTTAGTATCTAACTTATATTTACTTAATAATAAGGGAAAATAATATTTTTCTTCAAACACCTCATTACTGACTTTATCTAATAACTTAAATTCTAAAATTAATATAGACAATAGTTCTCTCTCATTATCTAATAACTGTGCATTATCAACTATCGCAATATCTTTAATTACAGCATTCTTCTGTTGAAACCATCTTGCTTCTTTAAAAAATGAATTATCTATCTGAGCTATTAAGGAAGGTACTTTTTCCTTTAATTCAGAAAATGAAATATCTATTTCAAATGTTGATGAACCCAATAAACATCCCTCCTTTTATTCTAAATTAACACTAACCAAAGTCTCTGTAGCTATTTCTGGCGGAGTCGGATTAACAAAATTACCAGTACCTAATTCAAAACCAGCTGATATAGATAATCGTGGTAAAATTTCAATATGCCAGTGGTAATCATATTCAGTTTCTCCTATTAAAGAAGCAGTATGTAAGATCAAATTATAAGGTGGTTGTTGCAAACCATTTTCCAATCTTTTCATAGTCTGTTTTAATACTTGTGCCAAATTCCGAGTTTGAGAGGTTGTGATAGCTCCAAAGTTATCATGATGTTCTTTAGGTAAAATCCAAGTTTCAAATGGGTAACGAGAGGCATAAGGATTAAAAACTACAAAATCATCATTTACTTCTATAACTCTCTTATCTTGCTTTAATTCATGATCTATCATCTGACAATATACACATTCTCCCTCTTCTTGATAATAGTCTTTGGCCCCTATTATTTCTTTTTTAATCACTGCTGGTACTAAAGGGGTAGCCATTATCTGCCAATGAGGATGTTCTAAAGAAGCTCCTGCAGCTCCACCAAAATTTTTAAAAATTTGAATATACTTTAGCCTTTCATCTTTTGCTAAACTATTATAGCGATACCTTAAAACTTTAAGAATATCCTCAATATGAGATACATCATGATTACTTAAAGTACTATCATGTACTTGAGATTCAATTAATACCTCTGCTGCACCAACTCCTGCCATCTTATTATAAAATCCAGTTCTATTCTTGCTTAATTCTTCTTCAATATTAAGAGCAGCAAATTTATTAGGAACTACTCTTATTTTCCAATTTGCATTACCTTCTGTTTTATTATGCTTATCTAACACTGCTAAAATCTCTGGTGGAGTATTTTCCTCATTTCCATAACAGAAAGGACATTCTTTCTGATTATGGCTTAATTTATTGTTCTGCTTAAAATCATGAGGTCTTTCACCTCGTTTAGAAGCAATCACTACATTTTCACCTGTAATAATATCTTCTCTTATCTCTGACATTTTTACCCCTCCAAAATATATAACAACTTCATATATTAGAACAATTAATTGTTTAATCTATACTTATTATAACATTGTTACCAAATATTTTCAATAGTTTTGTAAAAAAATAGGAGACAACTAAATGTCTCCTGATGATATAAATAGTCAATCTTAAATTTTTTTAATCCAATTACGAGCAAATTGATCTATATCTCCTGCACCTAAAAAAAGATACATAGCATTGTTATCTTGATTGTATTCAGTTAACCACTTATCTAAATTAGACCACTGATTAATATAAGTAACAGATTTGTCACTTATCAGTTGACTTAATCTTTTCCCTAACTCTTCTAATTCTTTGTCTTCCACTTTTTCTCTTACTTTATAAATTTGATAAATAACTCGCTCATCTAATTCTTGGTTGAGTACTTTTTGGTAATCATCTAACAAATTAGTAGTTCTCAAATACTGATGAGGCTGAAAGATAACTACTTTCTTTTTCTTAGTTTTAATCCGGGCCAAGTTATTAACAACAGCTTCTACTTCACTAGGATGATGGGCATAATCACTAATTACAATCTCTTTATCATTATCTTGTAAAATCTCAAATCTTCTCTTAACTCCTTGCCACTCTCTCAACCCTACTTTAAGTTGTTTAAAAGACAATCCGCAATATCTACCAACTGCAATTGCCTCTAAAGCATGCTTGATATTATAATCTCCCAAAGCAGGTAACTGAAATCTATCAACTTCGCTACCTTGATATTCTAAAGTGAAATAAGAAGTCAACTCTTCTTCTATAATTTCAGTAGCATTATAATCAGCTTTAGAATCATTAATTGCAACTGTTGCTACTTGAGAAGATAATTCTGTAACTGATAGTTCTAACTGTTGTAAAACCTGTTTATTAGTTACTAAATACTCACTTAATCCTCCTACATACTCTCTATAACTAGCCAACATATCATCTAAATCCTGATAAATATCTGGATGATCATATTCAATATTAGTTACTACTCCAATATCAGAAGGATACTGTAAAAATGATTTTCCATACTCATCACCTTCTAATACAAAATAATTTCCTGAGTTAATAGCAAAATTACTATCAAAGTTATTTACAATACCTCCAATAATAAAACTAGGCTTTTTTTCTCCTGCTGATAAGACTTGGGCCAACAAAGCAGAGGTAGTAGTCTTCCCATGGGTTCCTGACGCAGAAATAACTTTCTTTTCAGCTGTAATTAAAGCCAAAGCTCGAGAGCGATTAAGTACTTCTAAATTATACTCTCTTGCTCGCTCCAGTTCTATATTATCTTTAGGAATAGCATCAGAATAGATTACCTTATCTATATTAGAACTAATATTATCTGCAGTATGTCCAATACTTATCTTAGCTCCTTTAGATTTCAATTCTGTAATCAACTCATTCTCTTCTAGATCAGATCCAGTCACTTGATACTCAGATTCAATAAAATACTGGGCAATTGCTGACATAGCAATCCCCCCAATACCTATAATATGAATTCGTTTCACAATATTTATCCTCCTTATCTGCCCCAATCTCTAACATATCTATTCTTTTAACTCACTAATAAGAATAATTATACTTCTCATATGATTTATATTCACTAATTACTCTTTAAAGACCTATTTTAACTACCTGAACTATTTAATTCTTTAAAATAAGGATTCACTTTATAAATATCAATTCTACTATTCTTATCCTTAGTTAATAAAACAAATAATTCATCACCTTCTTGTCTATTAATATTCCCTAAAGCCAAGTCTCTAATTGACCAACTAAAAGATTTACTTTCCCACTTCTTCTTAAATTGATTCTGCTGCCAAGTATAGGCCATTACTCGATTATTACCTTCTTCAGTAGTATAAACCAAAAGTTCTTTCTGTCCATCTAACTCTATATCTGTAATTGCTACAGCAGCACCATATCTTCCTGGTAAAACTGTTTCTAACTCACCTTCTAGAGTATATAACTTGATCTTATATTGATTATCTCCTTGATAAGAAGTAACAATCAATTCTTGTTGGCTATCTTGATCTAAATCCCCTATAGCTATGCGATATCCTTCATTTGATTCTAATTGTAACTTAAAATCTTCTTTATAACCATTCTGTTTTACTATGTTAAATTGTAATTGATGATTATTATTTCTAGTGACTAAATATTGTTTATCGAATAAACTAGCTACTGCTTTAGGACGTTGCTGTCTAAAATCAACTAATTTATTGACTAGATAATTATCTGCTTGCCACTTAAAATTAATTAATTGATTATAGTTTTCAACTACTATTTCAGCAGTCTGATCACCGACTATATCTTCAACTAATAACTTGTAATCATCATACTTGGTTCTATAATAATCGGTTATTCTAGTCTCCTCTAAAAGTTCTTGGCCCTGATAACTTAAAATATTTAGCTTTTGGTCTGTATTAACAATAACCTCTAATTGTGAATTCTGATTAACATTACCTAATTCTATATCTAAAGCTTGATAATTAAGCTGTTTACCTTTAGTTAGTAACTCAAATCTAGGTTGATTCTTCTTAGCTTGTTTCTGATAATAACGAATCAATTTATTAGCTCTATCAACAGTTATTGCTTTCTGTTGAATAGTATTACCTAAATCTACCTTATAAAGTTGTTCATTAATCAAGATTTCATACTCATCAAATAGAATATCTCCTACCATTAATAAATCTAAATTCAGTTTCTTTCCTATTAACTGTAAATCTTCTTTGCCCAATTGCTTAGATAAATCTAATTCATCACATATCTGTTCTATTTTTTTTTGAGAGATAACAATTAATTTATCTTGTTGTTTCAAGGTTGCTATCATTCGTTCTTGTACTAATTTAGTAAATCCAGATATTAAATTAGAATCAGAAAAATTTACTACTCCAATACGTTTTTTCTGGTTCACTACCTTGTTTCCTATCTTAGGATAACTAGTCTGTCTAATAATTTTAGCTATAGAAAACTGTTGATTTACCTCTTTTAATTCTAATTCTGCTATCTTTGTTTCAATCTCCCCTAATTTTATTCTAGTCACAGGATCTTTGATTAATTTAGTCATCTTCAGTACTTTAAATCTATCTCCACTGACTAAATCATCCTGTTTTCCTATATTGATATAAACTTGCTCTCCTTTCATCTCTATAATATACCCCTGATTAGATTGTAAATAATTATTAACTAATTCAATAGTTAAATGATCTATCCTTTCAGTCAATAGCTGTTGACTATAAGCCAGTTGTTGACCTATCATCAGAACCAACACTATAGATAAAATAATTATCCGCCGCAAATAACCACCTCACTTTCTATATCTCACTTAATTTATTCTAGATTATAAAATTAAATCCTGCTACTCATCTTCTTGCCGTTTAAAATAACAACACCTATCAGTTAAATAAACATGACATTTAAGCTTTTTACAATAAAATCTATCATAAATAAAATAAATACAGTCCTTACAAGCCATCTTATTACCTCCTTCAATTCCAAACAACAATAATATCCCTATGTATAATTAAAATAAATATTGTTTGAAATAATTTCCTACAATCTTATCCATATCTTTGATACAATAAATTATAAATTAAAATAAAAAATTAGGAGGCAGAAAATGACTTACCATACTCATTCATTCTTTGGATTTACACTAGCAATAATTGTAATCAAACTATTAGCAACATTTAACATTTTAGATATTTCCTTTTTAATTACTGGCTCATTATTAGATAGTAGCTTAATTAAGTTCTACATAGCAGCTATTATTGGAGCCTTAATACCTGATATTGATCATGCTAACAGTAAAGCAGGTAAGAAACTGTGGTTTATTAGCAAACCACTTAAACTATTCGGTATCAAGCATCGAGGAGTTACTCATAGCTTATTAGGAATGATCTTATTTGGATTACTAACTAAACAACTAATAGATCTTAACTGGATTGATTTAATTGTCTGGCTTGGACTAATAATTGGCTACTTTAGTCATCTTATTGCTGATATGTTTAATAAACAAGGCGTCCCTCTCTTTTACCCTAATCAACAACGTTTTAAATTCCACACTAATATTACTACTAGCAGTTGGGGAGAAAATCTCTTCTTCTTGATTATAGTTACCTTAACCTTCTTTTTTATCTGTATTGAACGGGGGTATATTGATTTTCAGTTAGGTAACATACCACAGTTTTTTAATTTAAATTAAAAAAAGGAGGCATAATTGCCTCCTTTCTTCTTAACTACAACTACTATATCCACAATTATTACAGAAGTTACAGCCTTCTTTAAAATCCAACTCATAACCACATTCTGGACAAATATTATTTTCTTCTACTGCTACTTCCTTTTGAGCTTCCTCTATTTGAAATTTAGCTTCTTTACAAGCAATATTCCCACACTCTTCACAAGGCTCTTCCTCTTGGCTAACTGCTTCTTCTTTAACTTGTTCTTGTAATTTCTGATTAAGCTCATTAAAACTATGAGATTTATCTATCACTTGTAATGCTCTAGCAACTACATCAGGACAACTTCTTCCTCTTAATTCTTTTCCTTTACCCCTTTGATACATAAAACTTGGACAAGTACTTGTAGATTCAAGTTGATCAATAACTTCTTCAGGAGCAATATCACTTCGTAATGCTAAACTAGTTAATCTACTCACTGCCTCTGTCATCACTTGACATCCACCATCACTACCAGTAGACAAGAATGTCTCTATTGGTTCTCCTTCATCATTAGTATTAATTGTTAAATATAATTTTCCACAACCTGTATCATATTTAATTGTCTCACCAGTTGCTGCTAATGGACGTTTATGAGGATAAATCTTTCCTTTAGCATCAGTAACCTCTTCTGTTGTATCTTCTTTATCCTCTGTACTTAATACTTGTGCCGTTCTACTACCATCTCGATAAACAGTCAATCCTTTACAACCTAATTTATGGGCCAACTTATAAGCTTCTGCTACATCTTCTTTAGTAGCTTCATTAGGAAAATTGATAGTCTTACTTACAGCATTATCAACATGTTGTTGAAAAGCAGCTTGGACCTTAATATGCCACTCTGGCTCAATATCCATAGCAGTAACTAATGCTTTTTCTGGTGCTTCTTCTGTAAAGTCATACTCAAACCAGCTAACATTTCCATCGGCATCAGTATGTGAATACTTAAAGCTAAAGAAAGGTTCAATTCCTCCACTAGTTCCTCCTAAGAAACTAATAGACCCTGTTGGAGCAATAGTCGTTAAGGTAGCATTTCTCTGTGGAACTTCATATTCACTCTCATCAAAAGCAGGAAAAGCTCCTTTCTCGTCTGCTAACTCTTGACTATACTGATGAGCATTATCATTGATAAACTTCATTACCTTCTCTGCCATTTCAACTGCTTCTTTACTATTGTATGGGATTCCTAATCGAATAATTAATTCATGGAAACCCATAACTCCTAAACCAACTTTTCTATACTTTAGTACCTTCTCTTCTATCTCTGGTAATGGATACTTATTAACCGAGACTACATTATCTAAAAATCTAACTGCTAACTTAATAGTCTCCTCTAACTCATCCCATAATACTTCTTCCTCAGCTACAAACTTAGATAAATTAATAGAACCTAAATTACAGGCTTCATTAGGTAATAATGGCTGTTCTCCACATGGATTAGTAGCTTCTACTTCTTCAGTTAATGGATGCTTATCATTAATCTCATCAAGGAAGACAATTCCTGGTTCACCATTCTTCCAAGCATAATTGACAATTAAGTTATATACCTTACGTGCTGGAAGCTGATCAACCTTATCTCCAGTCCGAGGATTAATTAAATCATACTCTTCATCATTTTTTACTGCTTCCATAAAGGCTTCAGTCACAGCTACAGATAAGTTAAAGTTAGCAAACTGATTATCTAATAGCTTTCGTTTATATTCTTCAGTCTTCTGTTCAACTTCATCATCTGATAGAATAGTAGTTTCTAGATTCTCTTTAAAGTCATCATATAACTCTTGATTCTCCTCAGTTAATTCACCTTTAGCATGAATAAAACTTAAAATATCAGGGTGATCAACTCGTAACATTCCCATGTTAGCTCCTCTGCGCTTTCCACCTTGTTTTACAGTGTTAGTTGCTTGATTAAAGACCTTCATAAAACTCAATGGCCCTGAACTAACTCCACCAGTGGATTTTACTACATCATTCTTAGGCCGTAATCTACTGAAAGAAAACCCAGTTCCACCACCACTTTTATGAATTAGGGCAGCATTCTTAACTGCTGTAAAAATTCCTTCCATACTATCTTCAACTGGTAATACAAAACAAGCTGCTAACTGTTGTAGTTCTGCTCCAGCATTCATTAAAGTAGGTGAGTTTGGTAAAAACCTTAATTCTGTCATCAACTGATAAAACTTTTCTTGATATTCTACTTGTAACTCTTCACTCTCTTCTGCACTAGCAATATTTTTAGATACACGTTGAAATAACTCTTTAGGCGTCTCTTTTAAACTTCCCTCTTCATCTCGTTGTAAATATCTCTTTTCTAGCAAATTTATTGCATTTTCCGACAAATCAAATGCCAATTGTAAAACCTCCTCAATAAAATAAATGCACTCTAAATTATAACTGCTAATCTCTTGATTTGCAAATAATAAATAATCTATCTAACAAAAGAACAACCTTGCTATTTAACGTTAGCAAGGTTAACTTAATTCCATTAATCTTTTTTAGTAAATTTTAATACTGTATCTAAAGTTTCCTTAACTGCCACCTCTAAATCTTCCTCTTCTCTAATTGATTCGGCAATACATTGACAAGCATCATTCTCTAATAATGATAAACCTATCTTATTTAATGAAGATTTAATAGCAGAAAGTTGAATTAATACTTCTTGGCAGTCTTTATCCTCTTCTACCATACGTTCTACACCTTCAATATGACCTTTAACTGTCTTTAATCTAGTCAATAATTCTTTCTTTAACTTCTCATTTTCACTAGTTGCCATTAAACTCACTCCTGAAGAGATAATTTATATTTTAACTAGCAACATCTCTATTTTCTTCAGCTATAATTTCTTCTAACAACTTAGCTGCTTTATCAACTACATAACTACATTTATTATCTTTATCAAAGTATTTACCTATTAATTCTTTACAAGTAACTGTCTCTAATTCTTCTTCAAAATTTTTAATAAATTCTTTAGTAATACTAGAAGCAGAACTATCTTCCTCTAAACTAGCTCGTCCATAAAAGTAATTAATTATCATAATTGAACCTATAACTGATCCACAAGTCTTACCACTGCTCATACCACCTTGAAATCCTGTTGCCAAACGTAATATATCTTGGTCTAATTCTAAATTGTATCCTTCATTAACTGCTTGCAAAATAGCTTCAGAACAACTATAGCCTTGTTGATAATATTCTATTGCTTTATCTGATAGCATATAAACCTCTCCTTATCTAGCCAAAAAATAGTACATAATTTAAGGGTGGATTTAAATCCACCCTTAATAAATCTATTTGATTTCATTTATCTTAGCAACTAAATCTTCTTTACCCGAGAATCCAACCTGTCTATCTACAGTTTCACCATCTTTAAAGAAGACAAGATTTGGAATACTTGTTACTTGATATTCTTGGGCCAAAGATTGGTTATTATCTACATTTACCTTAGCTACCTTAACATCATCATACTCTTCAGCTAATTCTTCTAAAACTGGAGCAATCATCTTACATGGCCCACACCATGGTGCCCAAAAATCAACTACCACTGGTACATCAGACTCTAAAACCTCTGCTTTAAAATCTGTTTCAGCTACTTTAATAATATTATCTGCCATTA
The DNA here is from genome assembly GCF_054657875.1 of Halanaerocella petrolearia. Taxonomy (NCBI): domain Bacteria; kingdom Bacillati; phylum Bacillota; class Clostridia; order Halanaerobiales; family Halobacteroidaceae; genus Halanaerocella; species Halanaerocella petrolearia. The sequence continues at coordinate 40,851 of NZ_BAAHXW010000001.1, read as the reverse complement.
CTATCACCTCATCTTTGTTTTACCCCCTCCTAGGGGGGTCAGATATATTTTATCTAATTAATTAGGAAAAATCAAGCCATTCAACTATTTTTTATAATAATTTCACTGGATTAATAATAACCGAACTCCTAGAGCCAAAAATAATACCCCCAAGCCATGAAGCCACTGAAAAGAAATCTGCTTTAACCCCCACAGTCCTAAATGATCAATTATTACTGCAGTCAAAATCTGAGCTGCTACAATAGCTGTCGTAGCATTCCCTACTCCTAGCTGAGAAATGCTAAATAATACTCCATATAAAATTACTACATTCAATATCCCACCTAGATAACTATACCAAGGAGCAAAAGATAAATTACTTAAATCACCTTTTCCTAAATTAAAGACTAATAAAATTACTAATAACATAAGAGCTATTATATGAACAACTAAAGTAGCCTCTAATTCTCCAATTGTCTTTCCTAGCACTGAATTGAGGGAACCTTGAATTGCCATTGACATTCCAGCAACTATAGCCACTAAAAAAAATAACCAATTATCCATTTAGCCACTCCTTTGTATTATATCTTTAACACTTAGTTTTAGAGAATTTATTTATTTTATTCTTATCTAATTATTTTTTATATAAACAAAAAAATAAAAAGCATCTGGGATATCCCAGATGCTTAGAGTAGATTACTCTCCAAAACCATCTTCAATTAATTCTACTAAAGCTGTTACTGCTACTTCTTCATCTTCACCTTCAGCTTTAATAGTAACTTCTGTACTCTGATTAACTCCTAAACTCATAATTCCCATAATACTCTTAGCACTTACCTCTTTATCATCTTTGATGATATCTACATCTGCATTGAATTTATTGGCTTCTTGTACAATCATAGAAGCCGGTCGCGCATGAATTCCAGTTTCATTATTAACCATAACTTTTTCTTTCTTCATTAATAATTCACTCCTATCTATATCTTAATGTTTTATTAAAGTGTAATTGTCAATACTTCATCTTGGCCAGCAGTAACTTGTTTATTATTAGCTATTTCAAGCTCTTCTACTTCATCCATATTAGTTACTAATACCGGAGTTACTAGAGCAGTTGCATTCTCTTTAATATAATCTAAATCTATCTTAATCAACTTGTCTCCTGGCTCTACCTTAGCTCCTTCATCAATTAGTTTCTCGAAGCCTTCTCCATTTAATTCAACTGTATTAATACCAATATGTACTAACAATTCCACACCTTCAGGTGTTTCAATTCCTACAGCATGCTTAGTAGGAAATACCTGTTTAACTACTCCTTCTACAGGAGACACTAAAGTATCTTCTGTTGGTTTAATAGCCAAACCATCTCCTACTACTCGATTAGCAAATACATCATCAGGTACTTCAGATAAATCTACTATCTCACCTGTCAGTGGTGCAGTTAATTTTAATTCTTTTTTATCTTTACCAAAAATATTAAACATTTACCCTTTACCTCCTTATGAACTTATACTTCTTATGTATTAATAATAATTTTATATTATCATTAAATAAAAATCAAGTTATAATAAACCAATTTAACAAAATAATAACCTAAACTAATTAAAAGGACAGACACAAAGGTCTGTCCTTAATAAATATATTATAATAACTTCTTAATTTTATCTTTTAGAGCGTCAGATTTTGGACCAAAGATAGCTTGCACAGCTCCGCCACCTGGTTTCATTACACCAGAAGCTCCTAAATTTTTAAGCTTATCATCATCTACTTTGTCCGGATCAACAGTTGATACTCTTAGACGAGTAATGCAAGCATCAATATCTTCAATATTTTCTGCTCCACCTAAAGCTTCAAGAATCTGTGCCGGTTTGCTTTGACCATCATTATCATCATCAGATGGATTAGACATTACTGCACCAGCAGCAGACTCAACTTCTCCTTCTTCACGTCCAGGAGTCTTTAAGTCCCACTTTCTGATTGCAAATCTAAATCCAAAGTAGTAAATAACTGCAAGCACTAAACCAACAAAGATTGCTCTCCACCATGGAGTCATACCTGGCATTACACCAAAAACAATGAAGTCAATAAGTCCTCCAGAGAAAGTCATACCGATTCGTACATTTAACATATTCATTAACATGAAAGATAGACCAGCAAATATAACATGAATACCATATAATACTGGAGCAACAAAAAGGAATGAGAACTCAAGTGGTTCTGTAATTCCTGTTAAGAAAGATGTTAAAGCAGCAGAGAATAAAATACCACCAACAACCTTCTTCTTACTCTCTTTTGCTTCGTGATACATAGCAAGTGCTGCAGCTGGCAGTCCAAACATCATGAATGGAAACTTACCAGTCATAAACTTACCTGCGCCTTGATAAGTTTCAGAACTGAAGTTCTGCACTCCATCTTTTAACATTGCAAACCAGATTGCCTGGTCACCACTAATAGTTTTTCCAGCTTCATTAACATACTCACCGAATTCAAACCAGAATGGAGAATAGAAAATATGATGTAAACCAAATGGAATTAAAGCTCTTTCAAAGATACCAAATAAGAAAGTAGCAACATTTGTATTAGTCTCATTAGCTAAATAAGATAATGCCTGAAGTCCGTCCTGTACAGGTGCCCAAATCGTTGGCATAATTAAACCTACTACAAATGCCACAACTGCTGTAACAATTGGCACAAATCGTTTACCAGCAAAGAAACCTAAGAAGTCAGGTAGTTCCATATCATAATATCTATTATACATGGCAGCTGCAATAATACCAGCAATCAAACCACCAAAGACTCCTGTCTGTAAAGTAGGAATACCTATAACTTCTGCATAACGATTACTACTAGCTACCATCTCTGATGTTACGCCAGCCATTTGGCCCATAGTAGTATTTAGAATTAAAAAGGACACAATAGAAGCTAAACCAGCAACACCAGCATCTCCAGCTAGTCCAATAGCTGATCCTACTGCAAATAATAGAGCCAAGTTACCAAAGATAACATTACCTGCTTGCTCCATCATTGTAATACCTAACTTATTACCAAAAGCTAATAATAGTCCTGCTGCTGGTAGGATTGCTACCGGCGTCATTAATGCTTTACCAACTTTTTGTAGTTTCTTAAATGCTTTCATTTAAGAATCCTCCTTAAATTTTTTAATTTAAGAAAGAACTCTTATTAGTCTTATATACACTTATTTCTTTCTTAGAATATTGAGAATATTAATAAAATTATAACCGGTTAAAATCTAAGATGTTGCAACATCAACTATAAGCTTCATACCAGGCATATTATTTGTTATAATCAAAGTATATTATACCCATTATTATACTTCTTATATGAAGCTTTTTAAAAATATAAAAAGAGCTAGAAAAAGGCATAAAATCCCCTAATAATATAACGGGAATAACCTATACCTCCTTCTAGCTCATGCCTGCTTAACCAGTAACACGCTAGTTTAGAGTTATATTAATTTTTCAACTTCAATTATATTATACATGTTAGTTCTTATTTTGTCAATATATTTCTAACTTTTTATTAAATTTCAACATTAAACCACAGAAATTATTTTACTTTAACTGTTAATACTTCATCATCGCCAGCAGTCACTTGACCAACATCAGCCACTGTTATTTCTTCTATTTCATCCATATTAGTTACTAAAAATGGAGTTACTATAGCAGTTGCATTATCTTTAATATAATCTGCATCAAATCTGATCAATTCATCTCCTGGTTTTACCTCAGTTCCCTCATCAACTAATTTTTCAAAACCTTCTCCATTTAATTCAACTGTATTGATACCAATGTGCATTAATAACTCTATACCTTGAGAAGTCTCTAATCCAACTGCATGTTTAGTAGGAAATACTTGTTTTACTACTCCTTCTACAGGAGCCACTAATGTGTCTGCTGTAGGTTCAATAGCTAATCCATCACCTACTGCCTTAGTAGCAAATACATCATCAGGTACTTCAGATAAGTCTACTACCTTTCCAGTTAAAGGTGCGACTAATTTTACTTCTTCCTCTTTACTACCAAAAATATTAAACATATCTTATTTTACCCCCTCTGATTTAATCAATTATTAGTTTGCCACATTATTAATTTTATATTATAAAGTCAATCTTAAGCTAAATCTTTCTCTAATCTCTGTAAATGCATGGCTAAATATCCAATCTCATCCTCTGGAACTTTATAATCTAATTTTTCTTCAATTAACTTAACTAATTTAGCAGCTAATTGATAAGAATCTGTAAAATCACTTCTAATATTATCTAATAAAGGGTTTTCATTAATCTTATCTTGCTCTATTCTCTCTAAAGCAAATCTTAAATGAGTTACTAATCGGGCATAATTTAAGCTCTGATAAGATAATTCAAGCCCTAATTCTTCTTCTACTAGCCTAACCATCTTTCCAATCAATGTGGTATATTTTATTGTTTTAGACATTCCTCTATTTTCTCTAGCTCCATGAATATGTAAAGTAATAAAACCAATCTCTTCTCTAGGAATAGATATATCAAGTCTATCTTCTATCATTTTAACAGCCTTTTTAGCCAACTGATACTCTTTGCTATATAAAGTTTTGGTTTCAGGTAAAAAAGGATTAGCTATTTCTATACCTTCATTAATTCGACTTAATACAGAACCAATATGGTCTGCTAAACCAATATGAATATGGCTATTTAATTCTTCGTCTAATTCAGTAGAGACCATAGCTATAATTTCTTCAGTCAACCCAATTATCTCTTCATCAACTGTATCGACTAATTGTTGATATGCTTTTTCTTTTTCCTGTTCAACTGGAATGAACTCTCTTTCAATTTCAACTTCATCTGCTGAAATAATATCTCCTTTATCTTTAGCAAAACCTAATCCTTTTCCAATCAACACAAACTCTTCTTCATGATCATTTTCTCTGACTGCTAGTACAACATTATTATTAAAAATCTTCTTAATTTGATATTGATATTTCTCATCACCAAGCTTGGTCATTTTAACCTTCCTCCTATTTACTTACAACTACTGGCCAGAATACATTATTATAAATAAAAAAGACTAGGCAAAGATATAAATACACCATTCTTATAATAGAAAATGACATACTTATACCTTTCCCTAGCTAATGCCTAATAATTCAGTAACACGCTAGTTAAAATAACTTTTTAGTGCTTTCTTAGCACATTCATATTATAGTAACTAATATAATCAATGTCAAGAAACTATATAAAATTAATTGCTAACAATAGAAAAAAGGGTGCTTAAAAGCACCCTATACCGTACCTTATAGACCTAACTTCTTACTAATTACCTTAGCAGTAATTGTACTTATCTTCTTTTCAAAATCACCTAGTTCTTTCTCTTTAGAAGATAATATAACTGCTCCTAAAATATCTCCTTGCTTAACAACTGGGGTAACCAACAATGAACCTAATTTATCCTCTTTTGTTCGAAAGTCAATACATAAGTCTTCATCTCCTGCATTAGAAATTAAATCAGATTTTCTTGATTTAATTATTTCCTTAACTTTTTCTCCTAATGAATGTCCTTTATATTCTTCTAATAGAGAAGATGTTTCAACAATCTTATCAGTATCTACAATAATAACATTACAATCTGTCGTCTCTTCTAATGTATCTATATAACTTTTTAAATTCCCAAGCTCTTTAACTGGACTATACTTCTTTAAAACAACTGTATCATCTTCATCAACAAAAATTTCTAATGTATTTCCATTATTAATCTTCATTTTTGTTCTAATCTCTTTAGGAATTACTACTCTACCTAGGTTGTCAATCTTACGTACAATCCCTGTTGCTCTCATTATTACCCCTCCTAACTTTTTATATAGTATATTACTTTAATCTTAATTTTATTCTAATTTTATCTTGCTATTTAAAGTACTGCTAATTAAATTACTAACCTATTTTCATTCTTCTATCTGTTTTTACAAAATTTATAAATGAACTTTATTGTATGTTATTTTCTAGCATAAATAATAATAAGTAATGTAGCAGATAATAATTAAAGGAGCTGATCTAATATGAGTCATACTAATCAAGATACCAATTCATTAAAACAACTTATCAAAGAAGAAATATCAATGAAAGAATATATTCAGTCTCTATTTGATTTAGCTGCTGAAAGAGAAAGATATTACCAATAAGATAACTGCTATACATGAAATGGGTCCCTCTCATGTGAGAGGGACCCATTATCTTAAATTCGTCTATTCTCTTCTACTTGGGCATCTAATAACTCTTTATCAATAGTAGAAAAATCATTCTTAAGTTCAATCAGATCTTCTTGGGCCAAAATTTGACTTACTTCAGCTAAACTTTCCCGCTTATGCTCTGGTAGGCTATTAATAAACTCTCTAACTTCTTCTTCTGAGGCTTTATACTCAAACTTAACTCCACCATACTTCAAAAAATGATCAGGACTATTAGCCATAATCTCTCCCCCTGTCAGTTATATATCACTTTCTCCTATCTCTCTTTCATATTCAATATAATACTTAAGATTATTAATAACTGCTGTAACCAACTCTTTATCTTCTACTTCTTCTAAAGTATTATCACTATCTACTTCATCAACATAACTTAAATGATTATTCTTTGGTAGCTGGTCAAATCGAGGCATAATTATTTCACTTCTTACCTCATTATAGAGATCTGGATAGGCCTTTAATCGACTAATCAATTCTTCTTTAAAACTCACTTTGTCACCCCAGTTTATATTATTTGCAAAATAGATTATAAATATTAAATTCAGTAGTTAATTTTTTGGTTTTCTAATAATTATTACTCCAATTTCACCTTTAATATCAGCCGGACGTTTGATAATTACCATACCTTCTTGATCAGTAATTTTAAAATAATTAACTCCTAATTTATTGATCTCTTTCTTCTTTAAATTAGGACTCATCTGTAAATCAAATTTAGAATAATTATAAACTTGATTATCAACACCCTCTATAGTATCAGTTAAATTAGTAGTTACCCAATTAAGATAAATCTTATTAAATCTTCTACCTGTATAATCTTCTATTACATCTCTAGGAGATTGAGAACTAATCATAATCTTATTTAATAACTCTTTGCCATATTGATCTAATAAATAATTAACAAATAAAGAAGATCCTCCTATATAAGGCAAGCTACCATCTTGCACTAACAGGTTTACTTCTTCAGTGTTATTTAAATAACCATAATCTTTACTATATACCCAACCATTACCATGATCTTGTGACCAACCTTTTTTCTCCGGGTTAATATAGCCTAATAATTGAGGAGCTAGTTGAGCCATACCTTGATTTATCCAAGCATCATTAGTTATTCTTCCAGCTTTTGCTTTAGCTGTAAAAAAGTTTAAATGTTGATATTGATGAGTTGCTGCCGTTAATAAAGTATTTTTAGTACGATCAGCATTTAAATAGAAGATAGGAACTTCATTACCTAAGTCAGGGTATAGATCTGCTGGATCAAAATAACCTGTCATATGATAATCAGAAAAATCAGTTAATAAAATAGCTGTCTTATTTTGATTATTCTTATTAGCTATTTGAGGGTGAATTCTATTATCAAACTGAGAAACCAACTTATCAACCTTTTGCTGTCTAATCTCTACTTGATTATCCACAAAAACATAGACATGTTTACCTATTGCTGCTAAAGTAGCTGTTACATTCTTTTCTTTAACTTTACTTGGCATTTCAAATTCTTCAGTATCACCTATTGAATAATCTAAATTAGAAACAGCAAAATCAGACCCATACCTTTTAATTAATTTATTTCCTTTTCTTCTTACTTTGTAAATAAGGTTATGAGGTATGTTGGCCCAATCCAAATATGATAAAGCTACAACTACCTCTTCGTCTTTAACTAAATTTTCAACTGCTATTGTCTTATTTTTATTTTGATTTCCAATTAAATACTGACGAACTCTACCACCTTTAACAATTACATCTAACTGCATTTCTTTCTGATCAAGTTTTAATTTTTTAGACCAATCTTGATATCCCTTTCGTGAAATATTAACTTCATACTTTCCAGTTGCTAAGTCTAAAAACTCTACTTCACTTCCTTGTTTCTTACTTTTAACTTTACCATTCTTTTTTAAAATAACTTGTGTCGATAATTTATTATGATTAACATCAGTAATATTTATTTTTAAATCACCATTATCAATCTTTTGACCATCATTTTCCATTCTTTTCTTTTTCAAGTTTATAACTAATAAATCATCTTGATTTATAATTAACTCTTCTGTTATTTTTCTGTATCCTTTCTTTGTTACTTTAACCTGATACTTTCCAGGACTTAGATCCTTTATTTGTAATAGACCAAGTTGCTGTGTCTCTCTAGTAATTGTTTTATTATCATCTGTAACTGTTATCTGTGCATCTAACATCTTACCCGACTTATCTTTAACCATAATTGTTGCATCAAATTTTTCTATTTCTTTTTTCTTTAAAGGAATACGAACCGTTAAATCTTCATCTTTAATCTCAAACTCTTCAGTTGCTCCTATATATCCATCCTTTGTTACTTTAAGCTTATACTTATCTGGAGGTAACTGTTTTATCTGTGATACTCCTTCTATATTTATCTCTTTACTTATCGTCTTATCGCTATTTATTACTGTTGCTTTAGCCTCTAATTTGTTACCTTCTCTATCTTTAACTTTAATTGTTGCATCAAAATTCTTTTTTTTCAAAGTTATAGAAATTATTGCATCTTTGCTTTGATTTAATAAATTCCCTGAATCTAAAGAAGTTAATGATTTACTAATCTTCTTATAACCCCTTTTAGTAACTGTTAACTGATAATTCTTAAGATCTTTAACTAATAGTTTTTTAGAAACCAACCCATTTTTATCAGTAACTGCTTCAGTTTGATCATTAAATCTTACCTTAGCATTTTTTACTGGCTGCCCTTGCTGATCTGTTACTTGAACATTCACATTTACTACTTTTTTATTATTACACCCTACAAATATCAACATACTTCCCAATAAAACTACTAATAAAACCAACTGCTTATTTTTTATTCTATCCACTTAACTCCCCCCTTAAATATAAATATACTACTTTCTATTACATAATATTATATATATCCTATTAATACTCCTTGCTTACTAATGAAAATACTAAAATATTAAAAATAAAAAAGCCAGGTATAAACCTGGCTAAAAATCTATGTTTGAGGGGGGGCTGGGGAATCTCCCCCACGATACTTAATTAAAATAAATTCAAAAAATCATCATCAATCATTTGACTTAAATTATTCTCTACTTCCTCTCTTCCTGTTTTATAACTATCCTTTACTGTATTTTCAAAAATATCATCAAATAAAGATTTAATCATCAACATCTCTAAACTATTAAATCCATCATTTTCTACTTCCGCTTCTTTGAATATATTTAACATATCATGAGCAACTTGTAAGCAATAATTACCATCAACAAACCCCTGCATTCTTTCACCATTATTTAATTGCATTCTATCCCCCCTCAATTCTATTATTTGCAACTTATCTAATATTATTTAAGTAAAATAAAAAGGAGCTGATTTTCATCAGCTCCTTACTAGTTACTAATTAATCAACCTTCTCAAACATATCCTTTCCTACACCACAAACTGGACATGTCCAATCTTCTGGTAGTTCTTCAAAGGAAGTTCCAGGTTCAATTCCATTATCTGGATCGCCTTCTTCAGGATCATACACGTATCCACAAACTGTACATTCGTACTTATCCATATGTATCCCTCCTATTAAATTAGTAACAATTACTATTATTAATATAATATATCAATCACTCACTGTCAAGTATTAATTTTACCTATTAATCTTTAAAATATCAAATTTCTCCGCTATAAATTTCTCCAATGGCCGTATCTACAATCTTACGTGCATCTCTAAAAGAACTTTTATATTTAATTTTCATCTTCTCTAAATGCTTAGCCCCTTCTTCTGTTAACCGATAATAACGAATAGATCTTTTATCTGGTTCATCCCACCATGCTTCTAGATAACCCTCTTCTTCCATTTCTCTAAGTAATGGATAAACCATTCCTCGTGATGGTTTCCATCGTGTACCCATCTGTTCATTAATTGTATCTAAGATCTTTTGTCCATACATCTTCCCATATTTATCAGTTAAATGCAGAATATAAATTGAAGTAAAAGCTGTAGTACTAATTTTAGCTGGAAATTGGCGATTTAACTTACCTTTATAGTCAGACAACTTAATCCCTCCATTCATTATTATTTTATTACTAATTATATTATTAAATACTTGATTTCTAAATCCTTCCTAAAAACAATAATATCAACTATTAAACTATAATTAGATCACCAAAAAATTTATTATCTGATTTTAATTACAAAAGTAAGGTTTGATTATTTATTATAAAATTATAATAATCTGAACAAACTATTAAAAATGAAAGGAGGCAATATAATATGGGAATGACAGAAGGATCGGATAAATATGAAGAAGTAAGCCACTCGCATAAAGATAATCCAGCCGACCCAGCCAATGACCTAGCTAGTAGTAAAGAGTTTGTTGAGCAGGTATTAGGAGCAAAACAATATCAAGATGAAACTCCAAAAGGCTATCCTGATGGTCATAGCATGCCAGCCTTATTTGGGTGGATAACATCAGAATATCAGCGAGAGATAACTAATGATTTAGTAGAAATGGGAAAAAATATTACCCCTAAAAGCAAGAAAAAAAATAAATAACTACTAGGAAGTAGACCAGACATAACTATGTCTGGTCTATCAAATCAAAGCTACTACTTCATCTAAATTCTCAGCAGTATTAAGTACATGATTATGATCATAACCAAGCACCATTTTCTAATTACTAAAATCCTTGATTAGCTCTTTTATCAACCATAGTTGACTTACTGAAATCAATTAGAGTATTAGCTATTGACTCAATGGATCTTTTGGTATTCATTCTTTATCTATAGGGATATAATAATCTGCATTTATTATTTGATCTCTAACTTTAATATTCCATACTCACTGATCAAAACCAACAAATCCACCATACAAATAATTATCTCTATTATTTTGAACTATATAATATTTTTTAATTTAAAGTAAAACTTTCATTAGTAATTCTATTTTCATACCTACCAATAACTTATCCAAAATTACTAGTAAATTCTCCTGTTTATCTAAAGCTTCAAGTGTAGTTATTATATTTACATAATTAGTGATTTTAATTTTTAATCCATTATTGTTAATTACTTGGTAATATCAATATATCTTAAAATAATTAAAACTCTCAAATTAACGTTATCAATCATATTATATAAAAAGCTACTATGAAAGGAGGAAATAAATAATGGTTAATAATTTTAAATCTCCAGAATGTCCAAATGGAACATTATATACTATTCGCCCAGGAGATTCATTATATAATTTAGCACAACGTTTTGAAATTACTGTAGAATCTATAATCAATGCTAATCCTAATATTGATCCTAATAATCTACAAGAGGGCCAACAAATATGCATACCAATCGAAGATATCTCTAAAACCTGTCCTGGCGGATTCTTCTATACAGTCATTTTAGGGGATACTTTCTTTAATATAGCACGTCGTTTCGATATTTCTACAGAAGCACTAGCTGCAGCAAATCCAAATATTGATCCTAATAAATTACAAGTAGGAGACGAAATATGTATTCCAGCACAAACGCCTCCAGTAAAACCCTGTCCAGGTCGATTTTATACCGTTAAACCAGGAGAAACATTTACTAGCATAGCTAAAAAGTTTGGATATACTCTAGATGCTCTTTTAGTTATTAACTCTGGAATAAAACCAGAAAATCTAAGAGCAGGACAAGAAATTTGCTTACCACCTGCTCCTGGTGCTGGTCCAATTTCATGTCCTGGAGGCTCAATTTATATTGTAAAACCTGGAGACAATTTATTTATTATTGCTCAACAATTTAGAACACCACTAGATGAATTAATGGCTGCTAACCCACAAATTGAAGATCCAGATCAATTAAAAGCTGGAACTCCTATATGTATTCCTCGTTAAATATAATAAACAATTAGATATCCTATATATAACAAGCCATGTAGTTGATCAACTACATGGCTTATCAAAACTATAAACTTATCTCAGAGCTTAGTAAACCTCCCCCTCTAAACTATGATTTAGATGGAATTTGTTTTCTAAAATGATTATAATTAGTACTATATTAATATATTATAATAAGTTTTATAAATATTTGAATCTATACTTAAATAAACTTATATTAAAAATCAGGTAGATTATATTTTAAGCTTAACTATATTCCTAATAGATAGGAGGCTTTTATTATTAATAGTCTACTAGGTTTATTATTACAGTCAGGCGCAGGAATATTTTGGTGTTTAACTTATATTCTAATAATTATTAAAGGTTTTCATGACCAGACTTATGGTATGCCTTTTATAGCTCTTTGTGCCAATATTTCATGGGAATTTATCTTCTCCTTTATTTTACCTCTTCCGACACCAAAGTTATATTTCACGTTAGTTTGGTTTAGTTTGGATCTAGTTATTCTATCTCAATTCCTTATCTTCGGGAGAAATAATTTAAAAGAAAAATTTTATAAAAAGCATTTCTATTCTATATTTCTAATAGCATTAACTATTAACTTTATGACCATTCTATTTATCTCTTATGAAACTAATGATTATATGGGTAAGTATACGGCTTTTGGACAGAATTTAATGATGTCAATATTATTTATAACTATGTTAATTCACCGAAACAGCACTGCTGGACAATCGCTAGCTATCGGATTTTTCAAGCTATTAGGAACATTATGTGCTGCTATTCTATTTTATCTGTATGATTACTCTACACTTATACTCTTCTTTTCTATATCGTCATTTGTGTTTGATTTTAGCTACAACATTCTTTTATATAAATATCTTAAATTAAATTTAGTTTCAAAATTCATTTTTCTTTTTCCTACAAAATAAAAACTGTTTATATCTTCTTCTTTCTTCACTTTAATTCCCATCAATGATAACTTATCTTTTATTTCCTGTATTATTAAACTAGTTGTATTAGTTAATACTCTATAAGGAATTTCTTTTTAATGTTTAAGTAACATTTTAATTACATACGTTTAGTAATTATATATCTAAATAATCATCATACTAATAATACTTAAAAACATTCCAAGAAGTGCACTAAAGTATAACATACGTATATAAATTCGACCTTTTTTTATAGTTTGACTTTTTATAAGTTTGATTCCCAAAAATAATATCATAATATCTGTTAGCGAAATAATTATTAAATAGCTAATTCCAAAAAAACCCAAAATCACAGGCAAAAAACTTAATACTATCTCAAAAACAAATAATGAGAATGAAATATAAAGAGCATTTTTTCTCCCAATTAGTATCGCAATCGATTTTATATTTCTCTTTTTATCTCCTTCGATATCCATTGCATCTGCTGCGATTTCTTCCCCAAGATTAAAAATAAAAACCATTATACTAAAAATCAAAATAGTATTATTCCAGAGTTCGCCAACCACTATACCTCCAAGAATAATTGTAATTGCAACCGAAGAACTGACAAATAAATTACCCAACAATCCCTTTTCTTTCAATTTCCAATTATACAAGAAACCTATAACCCAGAAAATAATGTATAAAAAAACAGCTAATCTATTAATAAAAAATGATGCTACCAATCCTATCAAAGTTATAATAATAGTAAAAACTATAGCCGTACTTAAAGAAATCAATCCTGATGGTAAAGGTCTGTTTGGTGCATTGACTCTGTCAACCTCAATATCAAAAAAATCATTCAAAATCATTGCAGACCCTGACAGAAAAAATCCCCATATAAAACCCATAAATAATTCTGACAAAGAAGGGAAATTACCAAGTGTAATGATCTCCCCTATGATTACACATATTCCTGCAGCGAATGGCAACTCTGGTCGTAATAATTCTATCAGCCCCTTTATCTTCTTATAAGTAAGCATGGCCCCCCCTTTTAGTTTTCTAGTTTCTTTTATTATATCATCATTTAAATCAATACCTATCCATTTTACCTTATGTCCCAGCTTAGATTAAAACTTCCTTTATGATTATTACCGATGACTGTTATCTTATAGTTATCATCTTTCTTAATACCAGTTTTTTTCTCATTAACTTTCTCCGTTTCATTTATTGCTAAAATTAATTTCCCAGTAGAATTAGTTAAATTTACTGTTAAGCTCCCTTTCTTTGTATCATCTTCTAACTTAATAAAAACTTTATCATTTCTTTTTAGGTATAACTTCTTAAAATAAGTTCCTGAAAATTTACTATATTCTCCTATAATTGAATTTTCATTTGTATCAATATCACCTTTTATTATCGTATAACTTCCACCTTCACAACCTGCTAATACTATTAAAAATAAAATGAATAATACGAAATATCTTCTTGAAAATTCAAACATAATCTCCCTCCTAATTTTATCATTATTATAAAAATAACTACTTTGCTAAACATAAATATTAATTTAAAGCATTCAATTAACTTAAATCACTTTTTCTATACTTAAGATTTTTTAAACTCTTTTTCTTTTAATGCAATTATAATTGATAATATAATTAATACTATACTTGATTTCATTTACACCTATTTTGTCCCAAATTTGACTTACAACTATCTGTCCTAATATACTTTCTATTGCTATACTTATTCTGAACTTTGATAATCTCTTTCCGATATTTGTAAAGAGATTTCTATTTATTGTATCTCTTGAATATATTTCTATTATATTAGATACTAATTCATAAACAAACCAAATTCCAATTATTACTTTTAATCGATTTATTTTTGTAAACAAAACTAATAATATTGATTGAGATAAAGAGAATATTATAAACATATTTTTCAATGATATTTTGTTGAACTTATCATATATTCTTCCTTTTTAATTATTTCTCTTTTATAAGGTGCTAATGAACTTTAATATAATTTAGCAAACAAAGACTAAAAAAAGATAAAGATATATATGTTACTCGCAAGACCATATAAACTCTCTACTGTCTCATAAAAATTACTCTTGTTTTCCTATCTAAAAAAATTAAAAAAATGTTTCCATCTAATTTAAAAAATAATATTGATTGGCCTTTTAAAGTCACCGCAGTTAGTTAGCTATAGCACATAACGTCCCGCAGCTTCGAAACTTCCCTATTAACACTCTTAACCTATAATTAATACTGCAATCTAACATAAGTCAGCTTTGACATTAATCCAGCCCCTAGCTCAGATGTCGCTAAGATGCTGCTATGCGCCGTTGAAAATCATTTCCTACTTTCAATTTTAAAATCATATTCTTTTGATAACTTCTCTATAGGAATATTATATTTTTTTAAAACCTTGGTAAAAGGTTCATGAAAATAATAAGATTCATCTTCCCATACCTTTTCAAAATATTTTCTATGGTCAGATATTATCATCATTGACCTAATTAAACCTATAAGATTTGCATTAGGTAATCCCTCTAATTCAATTTTTATATTATCATGAAATTTTGCTGGTAAAATTGAATCCAATTCTATTAAATCATAAATTCCAAATTTATTTAACTCTTTTATAATATTATTTAAACCTGAATCTTCTTTTCCAAAAGAAGGTTGTAAAACATTATTTTTTATTTCGTTATCAAATTCTTCTAGCAAATAATCATTTAATGAATCTTTACTAATTCTAAGACCTCTTTCACCATTTTTAGTTAATTTTCTTACTTTTGCTTTATAATTATCTACTTCTTTGGCTAAAGAATTAAATTCTCTATCTGCCATTTCTAGCATTCCAGCCAATGAATAAAACCGTCTTTGTAAATGTTGGGGCAAATCTTCTTTAAACTTATAATTTCTATCATGTTCAATCTCTGCCCAAGCATGTTGAAGAATACTTTTAACCTGAATTTCAAAAAAAAGATCTTTAAACTGTTTAAAATCAGATAAATTAGTTCGTTCATTTGTAAATCTTGCTATATAATGTACAGATTTATATCCCATCTTATCCGCTTCAAGTAAATCTGATTTATCTTCACTATTACTGTAATCAATTTTAAATAATTCTTTTATAATATTACAAATTTTGTAAACATCTTTTTCAAAATATGCTATTATACGAATTCCTGTTAAATCAGTAATCTCGTTTACAGGGTCATCATATTTATCTTTATCAGCTTTTTCTTTAAAACTATCTATTTCCTTTACTCTACTTTCTAAACTATGATAAAAAATATCTTCACTACTCAAAACATCTTCAATTATAGATTCCACTTTCACTGCTAAATCCCTATAAATCCCTCTATTTTCTTTATACCATTTAACTGCCTTTTCAACTTTTTTATCTTTCGACATATAAATCCCCCCTTTAGTAATTTTCAATGGCGCATAACATCCCGCAGATTCGCGACGTCTAGCTCAAACTTCCTATAACTTGCTCATTCCCTAAAACTTACATATGTAATCCCTAGCCTTGCCTAATCTCTTTACCTAGATGTCGCTAACCCCTATTATGCAACGATCTGCTTCTCCAACTAAAATTGACATTTATGATTAATAATTTAAGTATATTACTGGTCAAAATTAAAATTTGTGCCATTCATTATATAATTTACAGTAAATTTTACTGCACTTTTTGTTATATCCTCACATAAATGTGGTGGATTATCTTTTTTAAAACCTTCTGGACGTAGTTCTCTACAAAGCAAACTCCCAAATTCTTCTTGGAATTTATCTGCAAAATCATAACATGTGTTTATAATTTTCTCTTTAGAAACCGATTTTTCTTCCCCAAATACACCCAAAAACATTAATGAACCCTCTACTAACCCGCATTGTGCGCCAAATTTTCCTGCACCATGCATACCAATAGCGGAATCTATAAGTTGAGCATCTAATTTAATCTCAAATATTTCTGATAAAGTTTTTAACATAGTAGTAGCACAGTTTAAATCATTTTCCCAATAATAATCATGTACTCTTTCATCAATAATCTTTTTGGATTTCATTATTTTCACCTCATATTTTTTATTTTACTTAATCAATTGAGAATAAATAGTTAAATCAATGTACAATTACTTAGACTGTCGCATAACGTCCCTAGGCTTCAAGACGTCTGCGGAATCAACTCATTCATATCCCCCTGTATTTCATAAGTCAGCTCCAGCCTCCGTTTATGCACCACTACCAGATGTCGCTAAGCCTCTGTTAGACGAAGTAGTGCTCGGTTCCCCCTTAACTAACTGTTATTCAATTTTCTTACAAACTCTCGAATTAATTGAGCTGTAATACCCCAAATTGTTTTTTTATCTAACTCATAAACATAAACATCATATTTTTTTCCACCCCAAGGCTTAGTATATCTTTCAGGTAATCCTAACTTTTTAGCTGGAAATAACACTTTTTTCTCTTCTTTTTCATCTGTATAAGATGGTTGTATTTCCAATCTGACTTTATAATTATCTGGTTTATGTTCTTCAAAATAAGATACAGGTATAGTAAATACTTTAGCTACTTCATTTTCATTTACACTTAATTCATCTAAATTATCTATATTCAAAACAGAAATAAAACTATCTACTGTTACTCCCATAGGAGCTACTATAGTATTTAATCTCCCTACAATTTCAACTTTTTCTTCTTTTATCCCTAACTCCTCAATTGTTTCTCTAATAGCTGTTTGCCTATAATTGTCATCTATTTCAGGTTCATACTTTCCTCCAGGAAAACAAATTTCTCCTGATTGTTTCATTTCAGAAGCCCTTTGTTGAAATAAAAAATGATATCCCGTATCTACTTTAACTAATAAAATAGAAACTGCTGAATTAAAATAATACTCTTCTTTACCTAATATATTTGGCTGTTCTGATAAACTTTCACTTAAATTTTCTAATCCTTGCTCTTTCATAAAATATCTTCTCCTTTTAAATATTTAAATTAAACCTTAATTTGCTTATTGCACTTAATAAAATTTATACAAAACACTTACTAGCACTATTTCATCTAACGTCCCGCAGGTTCGCGACTTCTCGCTACTGCTCCTTTACTTTTGGTCATCCTCTAAATTTCATAAGTCAGTGCTTAACCCTGTCTTATCCTCTGCACCTAGATGTTGCTAATCCCATGTTAGGCGAAGTTCTTTTACTCTCTCAAAGCTAAAATCCTTCTTGCATTTTTAGAAAATATTGCTTTTCTATCATCTTCATATTCTGTTGCTCTTAAAACTGCTAATATTGGAAATGATTGATTAAAAACTGGATAATCTGAACCAAATAATAATCTATTACTTCCAACTTCTTTTATCATTCTCTTAATATTTTGTGGAGGTTGAGTACTTATTTCTGCATAGGTATTAGAAAATTTATTCATTAATTCAATTACTTTATTATTTTGTTCTATCCCACCATGAGCAAAAACAAAAGTAACATTTGGAATTTTAGTTAGAACTTCTTCATACTTATTTAAATTTTGAGATTCTAGTTTGTCTTTAATAAAATTAGGTAAATCAAAATAGTCTGGAACTGCTAATCCACTACAAGAAATAATCGGCAAATTTGTTTTAGCTAGTTTTTCTATTAAACTAATTAATTTAGGATCATTAAATTCTATATCCCATATATGAGGATTTAGTTTAAAGCCTTTAACTCCAAGTTCTATATATCTTTTAATTTTATCTTGTTGATTTGAATCATAGGGATGTATAGAACCAAAATTAATAAAATTATTATATTTATCAGTTTCAGTTAACATTCTAGTAGTATCATCACAATCTAGTCCATTTATTGGTAAAACTACTGCTTGATTAACAGATCCCTTTTCCATATCTCTAATCAATCTATTTGTACTAGCTCTTCGTAATGAAGAAATAAATCCAGTTAAACCTAACATGTCTATTATTACTTTTAACCCAAAAATACTGAATAGTGATTTAGGCCAAATTTGATAACTAGGTCTATCAAAATCTAAATATTTTCCTTTTCTATGATAAGGCGATTTATCAAACAAAGACATGTCAAAATCAATAACAGAATTACGAAATAAGGGAGGCAACATAGTATTAGCGATACCTTCTGTAATATGAGTGTGAAAATCAATGATTTCATACTTTTCTACTAACTTAGGATCAATAACAAAATCTCCATATTCTGTTAATTTTAATTCTGGATACTCATTTAATATTTCTTTTTTAGAATTAAAATTATTAATAGTTATCACCCCAATAATAAACTGTAAAAGTATTTCGCCTAACGTCCCGCAGATTCGCGACGTATAGGGTAATCCTCTATAACTGGTCTATACTACTAAAACTTACATATGTAATTCCTATCTTTGTCTATTCTCCTAGCCTAGATGTCGCTAACCCCATGTTATGTGACCGTAGCACAGCTGGGTTTTCTCAGCAACTTTTATCTCTTTAAAGTTTCATTTTTAAATATTTATATAACTTTTACCCAACTTATTTCCCTATCTAATGAAAATCCTAATGTAGTAAATAAATTTTTAGATTTAATATTTTGAGGTTCTATGTTCGCAAAAACTGGTTGATCTAATTTTCTCTTCTTTTTTATTAGTGATTTAACTATATTTTTTCCATAGCCTTTTCCTCTAAATTCAGGTATGACATTTAAAAACCCTAAAGCTCCATCATCATGAGTTAATCCCCAAGCTGCCAATTCACCATTTTCAAATATTCCTGCTGATATTCCATTTTCTATACGTTCTTTAATATAATCAACAGAAGTAAGAGCTTGATAATTTAAATTATTGTATATATACTCAGCATGAGTTGTATTAAGCTCCTTAATTGAATAAGATAAGGAATTAATTTTTTCATGTTTAGGTAAAATATATCGATAAGTATTGAGTTCCCAATCTATTTGTTTATCTCTAGTAACTATAGGAATCATCCATTCTTCAAGTGAAGCAAAATACTTAGTTTCATAATCAAATTTCTTTATAATTTTTCCTAATTCTTTTTCATCATTACTAGAAATATATGTCCATAAACAATCACTTTCTCCTAAAATTAAAAACGTACTGCCTTCCTGAATAATTTTATTAACTGGATAATTTTGAATAAATCCTAAAATACTAATGTTTTTCTTTCTATTTTTCTTCAAATGACTATTAAGAACCCGTCTTTTCATTTTTTATCTCCTTTTATAATGGTTTAATTGTTATTTTGCTGTGCTATGTCACATAACGTCTCTGGGATTTACGACGTTGACGTCCCTAATAACACTCCTAATCTCAGATAAACTCTAAATCTTACATAAGTCAGCTCCATCTCTCGTTTATACTATTAACTGGGATGTAGCTAATGTGCTGTTATAAGACGTTTTGCGTTCTCCATAATTTACAATCCCCTTTATATTTCAGTCAACATTTAAATTTTTATTGAATATTGTGTAATACAAATGTTATAATATTAGTGAGGTGATTATTATGCAAACTATAAAAATTCGTAAGGTTGGAAATAGTTATGGTTTTACTATTCCTAAAGAACTTATGGAAAAATATCATTTAAAAGAAGGAGAAGAACTCCATCTTATTGAAGAAAATGATGGCTTTACATTAACTCCTTATGACCCTGAATTTGAAAAATGGACTAAGTCTTTTGAAAAAACGAATCAAAAATTTAAGAATACATTAAAGGAACTATCTAAATGAAGAATATAAATTTTATTCCTAAAAAGGCTATACTCTATTTTCATGAACAATTAATTCAAATTTACGGTGGTAGCACAGGAATAAGCGATGAAAAACTTCTTGATTCTGCTATCCAACAACCTAAAATCACTTTTGAAAGTAACTATCTGCATGATAGTATATTCAAGATGGCATCAGCCTATGGATTTCACTTATGCAAAAATCATCCATTTGTAGATAGTAATAAACGAATTGCTCTTGTTGCTATGGATACATTTCTTCAAAATAATGGCTATGAAATAACTGCATCTGAGAAAAAAACTTATACAATAATGATAAAACTGTCCTCTGAAGGTCTTTCAAAAGATGACTTAACAAATTGGTTAAAACAAAATACTACTTCTATCTAGACTTCTTGGTAATTAAAGTTTTTACCAAGAGGTTTTTCTTTTTGGACAAAACTATAAAAACTTCCGATAGCAGAATGTCTTATAACGTCCCTAGCATCTCGCGACGTCCCCATATTCCTCCAACCTTTAATCAAAACTAACAATCTCACATCAGTCATCCACTCTTCCATTTATCCTCTCAAGGTAGGATGTCGCTAATCTGCTGTTATACGCAGTAATGCCATCTTTTTACGTTATTATATTTTTAATTAATCTTTTGAAACTTAATACACTATTATTTTTATTAACAGCTCTTTCAATAGAAAAGTTAGAAGCAAAAAAATTGGCTGCTTCTACTTCGGTAGGTACATAATCTTTTTTCCCTTTATATAAATTAAATAACCTTTGCTTTGGATTATTAATTACGTCAGTCATTCCTGATGGTGAATAATTAATATTTAAAGAATCTCTTATACATTGTCCATCTGCTAAAATCCATGCTTCTAAACTTTTAATTAAAATGCTTGTCCTACAAATTTCATCATCAAAATCCAATTTATCCTTAATTTCTTCTTCGCTATCATTATCTAAATCTGGAATAAAAATCATATAATCTACTTGATAAACATATTTGCATACTTCATAATGATCATGAGCTTTTTTATACATATTTGATTTTCCATTCGCATTAATAATATTAACAATTTCTAATCCTTTATCTTCAAACCAATCTCTTAACTTCTTAAATATAATTTTATCTGAAGTTCCTTCAACTATTAAAGCAATCTTCATACAATATTTCCTCCTTTTAAATAACCAGAAAGCCATAGTTCTTCCATAGAAAAATTCTCTAAAAATTTATCCATATTATTTATATTATCAGCTCTTTTAACAAAAGTTTTATTGTCTTTCTTATCTACTAAATAAGTTTCTTCTGGTTTTAACCATTTTACAATTTCAGGACTATGTGTTGTAACAAAAATTTGTTTATTCTTTGAAACTTCTCTCATAACTTCTACTAAAGTTTTTAATACTTGAGGATGTAAACATCTTTCCGGCTCATCTATTGCAATAAATCTATTATCCTCTCTTTGAAATAATAATGCTATTAATATTGATAGTAATCTAATCGTTCCATCTGATATCATTTTAGGTAAAAATCCATCTTTAACTCCTCTTTCCAATATTTTGAACCCCAATGTAGCATCGAATTGTCTTTCAGTCTCCCAACCTTTAAATTCTGGCACCAAAGTTCGCATAATTGATTCTATTCTAGATTTTGTCTTTTTATTTTCTTCACTTTCTAAGTTTTCTAATACTAGCGATAAGTTACTACCATTTTCCTCCAAAAAATCATTTGAATCATTACTAGAAGTCTTCCTAGCTTTATTAGCATCAATTTCATAATACTTAAATTCCTCCATAAGGTCTGATAGAATCATTGCAGTAAGAGAAAAAAATGGAGCATTTAAAAATAATTCATTTTCAAATTTTTTAGGAACTTTAATAGAATCTCCTTCTTCAACTTTTTGAAATTCTCCAATCTGAGAATCAAATTTAATCTCTTCACTATCGCGATAAAAGCTATCACTTTCCACTCTATTTTCAACTTCCCATTCCCCATAAACTTTTTCTTTAAAAACATATGGGTTTTTCTTTTTGCTACCAATTGATAAATTATAATCAAACTTAAGTGGACTAGCTTGTATTTCATCATTAAAATCTATCATTTGTATATATCTCGACATATCTAATGATAAACTAATATTTATTTTTTCTGAATTATCCTTCCACTTAGTTAATAAATTTTCCCAACCAAATCTGCTATTAATTGCACTCTTTAAATCATTTTTTAAAATATCACGTATAAATTTAAAAATATCAACTATATTACTTTTCCCAGAACTATTAGCTCCAATAAATACACAAAAATCATTTAATTCTAAATCAAGTTTTTCTATACTTTTAAAATTCTCAACTTCTACTTTTTCAATCATTTTTTTCCCTCCATAATTCTAAAATTGAAAACATTTCCTTTAAGTAATAATATTTCACTAACTACTCTATTTCATACAAACTTATTTTATTCATATTTTGATATAAAAGATCTTATCCAACTAAGATATTACTATAAATAATTGTTTTTTTCAATATTATAAGTTACTTAGGTATTATTGCGTATAACGTTCCTGGGGTTCGCGACGTTCGGATACCCCTCTCAATCTACATCTCAACTGCTGAATTTCATAAGTCACCACTTGTCCTACTTCTAACCATAAAGCTGAATGTCGCTAACTCCATGTTAGGCGACGTAGTGTGGCTTTTATGCTAATTTATTACTTCTTGAAGATATTTTCCAGTATATCCTTGGTTATTTTTCATTACTTGTTCAGGAGTACCTTCTGCCACAATATATCCTCCATTTTTACCACCTTCTGGCCCTAAATCTATCACCCAATCAGACCTAGCTATCAAATCTAGATTATGTTCTATAACAACTACCGTATTCCCTCTGTTAACTAATTTATTTAATAAGATAAATAGCTCATCTATATCGTGAGGATGTAAACCTGTAGTAGGTTCATCAAGTAAATATAAAGTATTACCATTACTATTTTTACCTAATTCCTTAGTTAACTTTATTCTTTGAGCTTCCCCTCCAGATAATGTAGTAGTAGGCTGACCTAATCGTAAATAACCTAATCCAATTTCAGACATCAATAATAATTTATCTATTATCTTTTTTTCATCTTCAAATATAGATATAGCCTGATTCACAGTAAGATTCAATATATCAGAAATATTATAGTCACGATATTTTACTTCTAATACACCCTTCTTAAAACGCTTACCATGACAGACTGGACAAGTAACTTGAGCATCCGGTAAAAAATGCATATCAAGGTTTATTACTCCTAACCCTTTACACTTTTTACATCGACCTCCACTTGAATTAAAAGAAAAATGTTTTGAAGTTAATCTCTTATTTTTGGCTTGTTTTAAATTCGAAAAAATCTTTCTAATTGGGGTAAAAATATCAGTATAAGTTGCTACATTTGATCTTGACATTCTCCCAATTTGACTTTGATCAACTGTAATAATCTTATTAATCTTATCTAATCCATTAATCTTATCATACTCACCAGGCATTTCACTTGAACCATAAAATTTACGTCTAATTGCTTTATCCAAAATATCAAAAACTAATGTTGATTTACCTGACCCTGAAACTCCTGTGATAGTTACTAGATTTTTTAGTGGAATATCAACTGTAATATTTTTAAGATTATGTTCAGACCCCTTCTCTATTCTTAAGTAATCTTCACTAGTTTTTCTATTATTTTCTATATTTTTAGTGGTCTTATCTCCTCTTAAATAACAAGCAGTAATTGATTTTTTAACTTTACTTACTTCTTGTGGACTTCCAGTAGCAACGACTTTTCCTCCTTTTTCTCCTGCTTTAGGTCCTATATCAATCACATAATCTGCTTCTTTCATAAATTCTATATCATGTTCAATTACTAATATAGTATTACCACGATTACGCAATTGTTTTAAAACCTTGATTAACTTATCAGTATCTCTAGGGTGTAATCCAGCAGTAGGCTCGTCTAATATATATAAAACTCCAGTAAGTCCAGAACCTAATAATGAAGCTAACCTAAGCCTTTGTGCTTCTCCACCAGATAATGATACAGCTGGCCTATCTATAGTTAAATAGTCTAATCCTACATCAATTAATCCTTTTATTCTTTCAAATAAATCATCAATAATTGGTCTTACAACAGCTAATGATGCTTTAGAAATATTATCTTCTAATTTTTTAAGCCAATTTAAAAGGTCATTAAGAGAGAATTTAAATAAACTTGTAATAACAGTATTATTAACTTCTACTAATCGGCTTTCTTCACGCAACTTAGTTCCTTTACATTTAGGGCATTCTTTTTGTATTAATTTTTTCTTAAGTTTTTTACGCTTTTTAGGATTATCAGTACTTTCAGAATAATTTTCTAATATTCTAGTAACTATCCCTTTAAAATTACCATCCCCAACTTTTTTAGGAGCTTTAATATTCGGAAAATATTCTTTAAATTCTTCACTTTTAACTCCATGTAATAATAAATCACATTGTACTTCATTATAGTCTTTAACAGCTTTTTTAGGGTCAAAAGAAAAGCCATAATGTTCAGCCGCTGCTTGTAATACATCTGCATTATATTCAACTTGCCATCCTTTCCACTCACTAACTGCTCCTTCTAGAATATTTTTTTCTTCATCTAATATACTATCTAAATCAACTTCTGTAACAAGTCCTAATCCTTTACATTTTTGACACACCCCTTTCTGCTTATTAAATGAAAAATGAGCCATTGTTAACTTTTCTAATTCTTCTTTACATTTTGAACAGACAATCTTTTCATCTTCTAATTCATCATCCCACATTTCTATCTCTTCATCCTGTTCAAAAGTAGGTTTTATAATTTTACCACAATTAGGACATGGTCTCTCTCCTAATTTTGCAAATAAAACCCTGATATAAGTATAAATTTCAGTAACTGTTCCCACGGTAGAACGTGGATTTTTATTATTATTATGTTGTCCAACACTTATTGATGGTGATAGTCCCTTTATGGAATCTACCTTAGGTTTACTTAAAGAATCAGTTACTTTCCCCATGGATTCCATATACTGTCTTTGACATTCTTTTTGTAAGGTATCCATTGCTAAAGAGGACTTTCCTGAACCAGAAAGACCAGTTAAAACAACCAATTTATACTTTGGTATTCTTAAAGAAATATTTTTTAAATTGTTTTCACAAGCTCCAGTAATTTTAATATATTTATCCATAACAAATACTCCCCTTATCAAATAAATAATAGAATATATTTTTCCTTTTAGTTATTATAACCACATAGTATTTTTCAATTAGTAATCTATTATAACACTATGTCGCCTAACGTCCCTAGGCTTCAAGACGTCCATTAATGTACCCGCAATTATTTTTCTATACTCTGAATTTCATAAATCAACACTTCTTTCTGCTCCGCAATTCCATTGATGTCTATAAGCCTATGTTATGTGACCGTAGCTAACATCATTTTGCTCTATACTATTTTAAAATCCACTCTATTTTTTCTACCTCTGTAACCTTTCAGTTTTTAAAAGCACACAAATTACTCTTTTCTCTCAAATTTCATATAAACTCTCTACTACTTAATAAAAGTTGCTCTTATTATCCTAGCTATAAAAATTAAAAAAAGAGGATTGATTAATTTTCTAATCCCCCTGCAACTTCCCCTTATTAGACTTCTATCTATCTCCGCAACCATTCTAAAAGTAGCTAATTTTAAACTTAGCTAAATTCATTTCTGCTCCCAAATACTTAAACAGCAACTATTATCTAAACAAATCTATACTCTAATATTATAGTTAACTGCTTATATCAGTAATCCTTTGCTAACTTCCTAATTTTAATCTTTCTTCAATACTCGTCAATCTTACTTAATCTATTCCTTATATGATTAATACTTCCAACTGATTGTAAAAAAATAAAATAATATTGGGCTTTTAAAACCACCGCAGTTAGTTAGCTATGTCAGATAACGTCCCTGGGGTTCGCGACGTCTAGCTCAACCCTCTTATAACTTGTCCATAATCTAAAACTTTCATATGTAATCCCGAGCCTCACCTATCCTCTTAGCCTAGATGTCGCTAACCCCATGTTATACGATGTGGGACATTAAAAAAAATTATTTCATTCTCCAATAATCTAACTCTCGCATCTCTTCTATAAATTTTTCACTTGCCTCTTCCGCTTTTCCTCTTTTCAATCCTCGCTTTTTAAAATCTTGTTTTAATATTTCAACCCAAATTTTCTCCCACTCTTCTCTAAAGTTTCGAGAAGGAATCTCAGCTAATATTTTGGGATTATCATTCGTATTACTTATACTGTCCCCTTCTTTTCCTGGCTGAATATATAATGCTTGGGATTGAACTATTTTATCAACAAGCATACCTTGTTCAGGCATTTCGAATTCCAATATTATTACAACCTCGCTGGGTTTTTTAAAAAATAATATTAGCATTATGTTTCTGTCTGTTTTAGATTCTTTTGCCCAAAATGATTTTACATCTCCTAAATTCATCTGTTTATGAGCTTTAACTAACTGTTCAAAATCTTCTCGCAATGAAGAATCAACAATAACAATAGGTATCCCTCTTCCATTCCCAACTCCTTTTGTCATTATCATCCCATCTGATATAATTTCTAGTGGTTCTTTTTCATGCTCATTTAATTCAATTTTCTGTTTATTCCAATTTTGTTTCATCGACTCCCTCCTTAAAAATAATTGGTTCTATTTTGTTTTCTAATCCATGTACATCAGTGATTAAAATATTATAAAAATCAATTATATAATCCTCTAATAATTCTTTATTAACTTTAAAAAAGACCCAACCTGATATATTATTATGTGCAGGTATCTCATCAGAAGATTTTAACACATTAATATCATTGTTTTCTAAAAAGTTTTTTAGCTCAATTTTATGGTCAAGTTTTAAAACAGAATCAACTCCTTGACGTTTCTTACAAGAAATCAATAAATGAATATCTTGTATTGAATTGTCTATATCTTTAGGATTACTTATAGCTAAACGAACTGCATAAATTTTAAAATCATCCATATTTTTGGCAAATAAATTCTCTATATTCAAATCTAAATCAGGTTTTTGTTTTTCTTTTACTTTTTTATTTGAAATATATTCTTTAATTTTAATAATTAGTGTTATAATTCCTATAATCATTCCAACAAACCCAAAAATTATTCCAGCTATTATGCTAATTGTTTTTAATGAAATCAAATTATCACCACAATTCTTTTTAATAATAAAACATACTTCCAAAGTCCCATGTCGTATAACGTCTCGCAGCTTTGCGATGTCCTGCCTATCCTCTGCAACCTAATCCTAAAACTCCTAAATTTCATAAGTCATTCCCAACTCTCAACTATGCACTTTAACTGGATGTCGCCAAGGTGCTGTTATACGCTGGAAATAGTGGAGCATATATTTCCTTTCTCTTGCAAACCCCTCTATTGGTTGGCTACTTTGACTAATCTATCAAACTAACATTATTTGTAATTAACTCTTGCTAAATAATAAATTTTGCCCCTTTTTGAAATGCTGAGTAAACTGCTCTAACATTTTAGCAAAGAGCTAGATTTTACTTCAGAGAATCTAGCGGAACATTCCTTCTTAAACTAATTGAGAATTATAAAAACTACTACTTGCTAATCTAACTTCTGTGCTTTGCAACTTCAATACCTCTCATTTCCTAATCTCTACTAGTCAAAATTTATTATTTCTTCTTAACTACTTTAAAACCTAGCCAACCAATCACCTTGTCTCATCCTCTTAATTAGTGTAAAACCCAATTAAATATTCCTCAGCAATAAAGTCTAATCAAGTAAGCTAAGTTTAAATCACACTAAACCTAATTACTAAACTACTATTTTATAGCTTAGAAATACTTCTCTAATTTATAACATTTGCATATATTTACGAAACTCTAGCCTAAACTATTAACCTAAAAACCTATTTTCTATATCTTACAAACCTAATCAACTATTTCTGGCGTATAACTCTTTTATTAACGACATATGTCGTTAATACTCACCTATATAAAATCTTTACGACGTATGTCGTTAATATTCTATATATATTAACTTTATTCTAGTATCTTATCTAATCAATCCTGAATCCTCTTTATATTTTTAATGATGAATATTACTCTTTGTTTTAATATTCTGTCTTAATAAACATATTCCTCCAATATTATACAATAAAAAATGACATATCCAATTTGCTAAACAAAAAAGAGACCCGCTGGATAAATTCCAGAGGGTCTAAATACAAAACTTGATTTTTAAGAATTAATCTCTTTTACTCTACCAACTATTCCACTCTCAAGACGTACCTTAATTCCATGGGGATGAGTAGCAGAATTAGTCAAAATATCCTTCACCACACCATCAGTTAATTTTCCTGAACGTTGATCTTTCTTTTGAACAACTGAAACATCCAATCCAGGCTTTATATTTTTTCGTTTCTTGCCATCCATTAATATTACCTCCATTTATTAAATATTATATTGAATAATTATACTTCTCATTGTATATTCATCTCAGTCGCAACTTCTGTGAAAACCGACACAATTTTAAATATCAATATTACTAGCTAAATTAGCATTCTGCATAATAAATTCTCTTCTGGGACTAACTTTAGAACCCATTAAACGATTAAAGATATCATCAGCAAAAATTTCATCTTCAATTTCTACTTTCTGTAATTTGCGATTTTCAGGATCCATAGTCGTTGACCATAACTGTCCAGGATTCATCTCCCCTAGACCCTTATAACGCTGAATACTAACTCTACTTCTGTTCTTACCTTCTAAATATTCTTTTAAGTCTTGTTCAGTATATAGATATTTCTTCTGTCCACCATAAGTTACTCGATATAATGGTGGTTGAGCAATATAAATATGGTCATTTTCAATCAGTTGTGGCATATAACGATAAAATAAAGTTAATAGTAAAGTACAAATATGAGCTCCATCCACATCAGCATCAGTCATAATTATTATTTTGTGATATCTTAATTTATCTAGATGAAACTCTTCTCCAACTCCTGCTCCTAAAGCAGTTATAATAGAAGCTATCTCATTATTCTTTAAAATCTTATTTAATCTAGCTCGTTCTACATTCATAATCTTACCCTTAAGTGGTAAAACAGCCTGAAACTCTCGATTACGACCTTGTTTAGCTGATCCCCCTGCTGAATCACCCTCAACTAAATATAATTCACTTTTTTCTGGACTACGACTACTGCAATCAGCTAATTTCCCTGGTAATGAATTATTACTTAAAGGCCCTTTTCTCTTTCTAGCTAATTCTCTAGCTTGCTTAGAAGCCTTTCTAGCTCTGACTGCTTCTAGAGCTTTTTCAATTACAGATTTGGCTAATTCAGGGGTCCGTTCTAGATAGGAAGGTAAATAATCAGATACAGCTTTTTGAACAATACTTCTAACTTCACTATTCCCTAGCTTAGTCTTAGTCTGTCCTTCAAATTGAGGCTCTGTCAATTTAACACTAACTACTGCTGTTAAACCTTCTCTTAAATCTCGACCAGTCAATTTAGGGTCAGTCTTATTTAAAAGGTTATTTTCGTCAGCATATCTATTAAAAGATTTAGTAATTGCTGCTTTAAAACCTGTTAAATGATATCCACCATCATGAGTATTAATATTATTAGCAAAACTATAAATCCGTTCATTATAACCTTTATTATATTGAAAGGCAACTTCTACATAAGTATCATCTATTTCTCTTTCAAGATAGACAATATCATCAGTCAATGGTGTTTTGTTTTGGTTAAGGTGTTTAACAAAAGCCTCTAAACCTCCATCATAACAATAATTAACTTCTTTTTCTTCATCCTTTCTCTCATCTTTAAGAACTAAATTTAAATTTTTATTTAAAAAAGCCGACTCCTGTAAACGATTTTTTAACACTTCGAATTTAAATTTTAAAGTATCAAAAATCTCTGGATCAGGTCTAAATGTAATCTCTGTTCCAGTCTGATTAGTACTTCCTTCTTTTTCAAATTCAGTTACTGGATAACCTTGTTCATACTTTTGCTGGTAAACAGATCCTTCCCGATAAATCCTTAACTCTAACCATTCAGATAAAGCATTAACTACTGATACACCAACTCCGTGTAGTCCGCCTGATACTTTATACCCACTTCCATCGAATTTTCCACCTGCATGAAGTGTAGTCAATACTAATTGAGCAGCTGGCAAACCTTTCTGTGGGTGAATATCTACAGGAATCCCTCTTCCGTAATCACGAATTTTTACTATTTGGTTAGATTGTAAAGCAATTTCGATTTTATCTCCGTGACCAGCCAAAAATTCATCTATACTATTATCAACTACCTCCCAAATAAGATGATGCAGTCCTTTTGAGCCTGTTGATCCAATATACATTCCAGGTCTTTTACGAACTGCTTCTAGTCCTTCTAAAACTTGAATCTGTTCTGCATTATATTTTTTATCTGCTACCATATTAATTTCACTCCTTTATTACCATCATTTGTAAGACTGATATTACATCTATTATAATAGCATATAAAATTTAAGATGACAAATCTTTCTGAAATTATGAAATAATCTATAAATAATCTCTACAAAAGCGATAAAAGCTATACAAGAAATAGGATATAAAAATTTTACAACTAAATTTTTAATGATATAATAGATATTGCTAACTTATATAATTTAAATTAAAAACTTTAAGCATAAATAAGAAAGGAGCAAATGTAATGAAACAAGAAGAACAAATCAACCCTGTATCTATCGAAGATAAAATGCAAGATTCATATTTAAATTACTCTTTAAGTGTTATTATTGGTCGCGCATTACCTGATGTTAGAGATGGTCTTAAACCAGTACACCGAAGAATATTATACGCTACAAAAAAATTAGGGTTAACTCCTGATAAAGCTCATAAAAAATCAGCTAGAATTGTAGGTGAAGTATTAGGTAAATACCATCCTCATGGTGATAGAGCAGTCTATGATGCTATGGTCAGAATGGCACAAGAATTCAGCCAACGATATAAGTTAATTGATGGTCATGGTAACTTTGGCTCTATAGATGGTGATAGCGCAGCAGCTATGCGATATACGGAAGCTAAATTGGCTCCTATTTCCTTAGAGCTATTAAAAGATATTGAAGAAGATACTATTGATTTTATAGATAATTTTGATGGTAGTTTAGAAGAACCAACTGTTCTACCTTCTCGTGTACCTAATCTATTAGTTAATGGCTCTAGTGGTATTGCTGTCGGGATGAGTACTAATATCCCTCCACATAATTTAAGTGAGTTAACTGATGGGTTAATTAAATTATTAGATAATCCTGATCTAGAAGTGGAAGATTTAATAAAGACTATTTCTGGACCAGACTTTCCAACTGGAGGAGAGATTGTAGGTAATAAAGGAATTAAACAAGCCTATGAAACTGGAAAAGGAAAAATTGCTTTGCGAGGAAAAACTACAGTTGAAGATCGTGGCCGAGGTAGAGAACGAATTGTAATTACAGAAATTCCTTATCAGTTAAATAAGACTAAATTAATTAAAGAAATCGCTAATACTGTTAAAAAAGATAAAGTCAATAATGTTAGTAATGTTCGAGATGAATCTGATAGAGAAGGTTTAAGAATTGTTATTGACTTAAAGAAAAAAGCAGATCCAGAAATTATTTTAAATCGTCTTTATAAATATACTTCATTACAGTCCAACTTTAGAATTAATATGTTGGCTCTAATCGATCAACAACCTAAAGTGATGAATCTTAAAACTATTCTAAAACATTTTATTGATTTCAGAAAAGAGGTTGTAACTCGACGTACAGAATATGAATTAAGAAAAGCTAAAGATAGAGAACATATCTTACTTGGTCTTAAAAAAGCTATTGATAACCTTGACCAAGTAATTAAAATTATTCGACAATCAGATTCTAGTAAAAAGGCTAAAAAGAATCTACAGCGCCAGTTAGAAGTAACTAAAAAACAAGCTGAAGCAATTTTAAATATGAAATTACAACGCTTAGTCAGTTTAGAGATAGAGAAACTAGAAGATGAATTAGCCCAACTAAAAGAGGAAATTGAATCATTAAACATAATTTTAAATGAAGAAGAAAAATTAAAAGAACTTATTAAAAAAGAATTAATTGAAGTTAAAGAAGAATATGGAGATCAACGTAAAACTAAAATTATTGAAGATGATTCAAAAGCTAAGTTAGATAAAAAGGATTTAATCAAAGATAAAAAGGCTGTTATATCTTTATCACATAATCATAAAATAAAAAGAACTGATAGTAAAGAAAATATTCGATCTGGAAAGAATGACTTTATTACTCACGTATTATCAGGTCGTAGTCATAATAAGATACTATTCTTTACTCAGACTGGACAAGTACATTTACTAAAGATTCACCAGATCTCTGAACATCATGGCTTATCAACTGGTGATCCCTTATCTGACTTTATTAAATTACCACTTAATGATGAAATTGTTGATATAGTTATCTTAAATGAAGAAGTCCAAGAAGATTATATTACAATTGCTACAAAGAATGGCTTAGTTAAGAAGACTAAAGGAAAAGAATATAAGACCAGTGTCTCTTCTCTTAAAGCTATTAACTTAGCAGAAGATGATGAAGTAATTGGAATTAAAGTAACTAATGGAGAAGAAAATCTGCTCTTAGGTACTAAAGAAGGGTATACTATTCACTTTGCTGAAACTGAAGTATCTCCTACTGGCAGAAATACTAAAGGAAGAAAAGGAATTAAACTACAAGAAGATGACCAAGTAATCAGTTTCCATACTACTAATGAAGATCAAGTTGTGGTGTCATTAACTGAAAATGGTCGTGGTAAAATTAGTCCAATAACAGACTATAACTTACAACAACGAAATGGTAAAGGATTACAAACTATGAGCAGTGATAATTATAAGTTATTAAATATAATAGCCGGTAATCGAGAAGATGAATTAATGTTAATTACTGATGAAGATCAACTTATTAGAAAGAAAATTGACCAGATTACAGAAACAAAACGATTAGGCGGTATGTATTCACAACTTGATCAAGAAGATCAGAAACTAGTGAAAATAATTAAATTACCAACTTTATAATTATAAATATAATAGGGACACGATATATCGTGTCCCTAACTTTATTTATCTAAATTATTTATCATAGCTGTAATTTTAGAACTTATCTTATAAATTGATTTAACACTATCAACGGCACCTAACTGATAAGCAACTTTGGGCATTCCATAAACTACTGAAGTTGATTCATCTTGAGCAATAGTCTGTCCACCAAATTCTTTAATCAACTTTAATCCTTTAGCTCCATCTTTACCCATTCCAGTTAATAATACTCCTACTAATTGACTCTTGTATTCTTTAACAACTGAACCAATTGTCTTATCAATTGCTGGCCTTACATTATGAACTTTAGACCCCTTAGTAAGTTTTACACTATTATTTTTAATTATCATATGATAATCACCAGGAGCTACTAAAGCTACCCCTTTTTCTAATTTATCTCCTTCTTGAGCTTCTTTTACTGTTAGTGGTGATAACTTATTCAACCTCTGGGCCAACGATGACGTAAAACCAGCTGGCATATGCTGTACAATTAATACAGCTGCATTTAAATTAGCTGGTAGATTACTTACCACTTCTTTAAGAGCCCTTGGCCCACCAGTAGACGCACCAATAACAACTAAATTATCATCTTGGTTAGTTTTATCTTTCTTTTGAGAAAACTGTTGTTGCTTTACCTTTTCTACTTCTTCTTTATCTTTATCACGTTTAATCTGCTGCTTTAATTTTTTTCTTACTCTAGATTGAGCAGCTAACTTAACCTTTTTAATTAAATCTTCTTTAACTTTATCTATATCTAAAGAAATAGATCCAGATGGTTTAGGAATAAAATCAAAGGCTCCTAACTCTAAAGCCTTAATAGTTATCTCACTACCCTTAGTAGTTACACTACTTAGCATAAGTACTGGAATAGACTTCTTAGTCATTAAACGCTGCAAGAATTCTAATCCATTCATCTTAGGCATCTCAACATCAAGAGTAATTACATCAGGATTATACTTTTCAACTTTTCGTAGTGCATCTACACCATTACGTGCTTTATCTATTACTTTTATCTGTCTATCTTCTTCTAACAATTCACTGACTACTTTACGCATAAATGCAGAATCATCTACTACTAGGACTTCTATTTGGGAAGCCACACATCCACCTCCACTCATTAACTAAGAAGAATATTTTTTAATAGATACTAGCATTATAATAAATTATCTAAAGCTTCTTTTACCTTTTCTGGTTTGATTGGCTTTACTACAAAGTCCTTTGCTCCTGCCTCCAATGACTCAACTACCATTGGCTTTTGGCCCATAGCACTACACACAATAATTTTAGCATCAGAGTTCAACTTCATAATCTCTCTAATAGCTTCAATACCATCCATTTTAGGCATAGTAATATCCATAGTTACTAAATCAGGAGCTAAATCTTGATATTTCTGTACTGCTTCTTCACCATTAACAGCTTCTCCAGCTACTTCATATCCATTCTCCTCAATTAATTTAGTTAACATTGTCCGCATAAACTGTGCATCATCTACAACTAAAACACTCTTAGCCAAAACTAAGCCCTCCTTTTTAACCTGTAGTAATTTCTTCTACATTAATAATTAAAGCTATATCTCCATCACCTAAAATAGCTCCTCCAGCAATCTTTTCTATATTCTCAGATAAATCATTAATTCTCTTAATCACTACCTCTTGTTGACCAATAACAGAATCAACTATCAAACCATAATAATCATTACCTACTTCCACAATTACAGTAGATATCTCATCTCTATCTGATAAATTCTCTTCCTTATTCAATTTATCTCGTAAAGAAATCAATGGGATCACAGATCCACGACGATAAATCACTTCTTCTTGTCTAATAGTCTGGATTTCATCTGGAGTAACATCTACAATTTCTTGAATAGACTCTAATGGAATTACATATTTTTGATCAGCTACCTTAGTCAAGAAACCTTGAATAATAGATAGAGTCAATGGTAACTTAATAGTAAAGGTTGAACCTTTACCTAATTGAGAATCAATTTTTACTGAACCATTTAGAGATTCAATTTTGTTCCTAACAACATCCATACCTACTCCTCGTCCAGAAACATCACTAACCTCTTGAGCAGTAGAAAAACCTGGAGCAAAGATTAAGTTGATTATCTCTTGTTCAGACATAGTATCTAACTCAGCTTGATCAGCAACACCTTTTTCAAGTGCTAGATCTTCAATTATATCTGGATCAATTCCCTGACCATCATCTTTTATCTGAACAACTACATTATTTCCTTCATGAAAAGCAGATAGTTTTACTAACCCTTCCTCACTCTTACCAGCTGTTTCTCTTTCTTCTGGTTCTTCAATACCATGATCAATAGCATTTCTAATCATATGAACTAATGGATCACCAATCTCATCAATAATTGTCCGATCTAATTCAGTTTCTTCTCCTTCAATTACTAAATCAATTTCTTTATCTAACTCTTGGGCCAAATCCCGCACCAATCTTGGAAACCGATTAAATACTAGACTGATAGGCACCATTCGCATTTCCATTACTGCATTCTGCAACTCTGTAGTTACCTTACTTAAAGGCTTTAATTTTTTATTTAACTCATCTAAATCATAACTTTCTCCTACTGACTCTACTTGAGTTCTCTTAATTACTAATTCTGCTACTAAATTCATTAAAGAGTCTAATCTTTCTACATCAACTCGAATTGTACTACTAGACTTTAACCTTTTAGACAATGATTGTGTCTTAGATTTAGCTTTACCAGTCTCTTTCTTATCTTTAGATTTATCAGCTTTATTAGTTTTACTGGCTGATCTTGCCTTATCTTCAACTTCATTCTCTATAGCTAATTGATCAACATTATCAACTACATTAATTTTAACAGCATCAATTTCAGAAATCTGAGATAAAGACTCACTAATTACTTCTTCTGCTTCTTCAGTTAAGAATAAAATATAAAATTTATTCTCTAACTCTTCATCTCTAATCTTATCAATTGTAGGATTAGCTTTAATTAGTTCACCTTCTTCTTCTAAAGCTTCAAATACCATATCAGCTCGTAAAGACTTAAACACACAGTCATCTTCTAATTTAACCTTAATAACCATTGGTTGACCTGGCGTATCAGCTACAATCTTCATCTCATCATTATTTAAATTAAAACCAGTTTCTTTTTCTTTAGTTGATGTCTTTCTTTCATCAGAGATTTCCTTTTCATCAGTTACAGCCTTTAATTCTGCAATTAATGATTCTAAATCTTCAGTAGTCACTTCATCAGGGTCACTACTTAATAACTCTAAATTATCAACAGCTCTAAATAATAAGTTAATAGCTGCTGTAGATACAGTCAAACTACCATCTCTAAATAAATCCATTACATTCTCTAGAGCATGGGCCAATTCACTAACCTTATCAAAACCCATAGTTCCAGCCATACCCTTTAGAGTATGAGCGGCTCGAAAAGCTTCATTGATTACTTCAATATTCTCAGGATTATTCTCTAAAGTAAGTAAAGCATCATTTAATATGTCTAAATGCTCTCGTGACTCACTAGCATATAACTCTTGAAAGTCATTCATATCCATAAGCTATTCCTCCTTTCTTAATCACAACTATTTACTATCTTGTTCTAAATCAATCTTTTCTTTAGAAGCTAACAGATTATCTAAATCTAAAATATTAATCATATCTTCTTCTACTTTAGCAATTCCTGTTAAATAATCATTCTTTATACTTACCATACTCTGTGGTGGATCATCAATCTCTTCTTTATCAATATGAACTACTTCTGATACTGCATCAACAATTAAACCAACATCTTGACCTTCATAACCTACCACAATAATTCTGGTATCATCAGTTACCTCTGCTTCCTTAATACCAAAACGACGTTGTAAATCAATAACTGATATAATATCACCACGAAGATTAATAATGCCTGCAAAGTATTCAGAAGCATCAGGTAACTCAGTAATCTCTTTCATCCTAATAATCTCATGAATCCGAGTAATTTTAATACCAAATTTTTCTTTTCCTATATCAAAAACTATCATCTGTTCTGTCTGACTAGCCATGCAAGCTCCTCCTTCCTAATAACTACTTTCACTTGTTAATAATTCGTGATTTAAAATATTAACTCCTGCAAAAGTTACAAAATAGTTATATAATCGACTAACTCTACCCTTCTTTATTTATCAGAGGTTTCACTTGACATATAAGCTACTATCTTCTCATCTAATTCTCTACTTAATCTGTACACTTCCTTACTTTGCAGACTAGTTTTTTTAGACTTTAATTTTAGTTTCTTTCTAAGAGACTCAATTTCCTCTTTTAATTTCTTTCTGATATATTACGCCTCCTTATTAGTTAACATAATTAATATTATGTTAATTTATTTGATTTGAAAATAATTGTTTTGTAAAAAAATGTAGTAATATTTAATTGTTTGTTGTAATATTTCTTATTATATTACATATTATAATAAATTAAGTTCTGTTTTTACAAGCCAAAAATAGAAAAAATGAGATTTATTTCTTCTTTTAAAGGTTAAAGCCATAATTTAGTTAACATAATATTAATTATGTTAATTATTGAACTAAAAAATTACATTTGTATTTACAAGTTAACCTTATCATAGGCTTTATTTACATCTTTTTGCTCAATCCCTAAATAGTGTCTTGTTGTAGATGTACTAGCATGTTTATATTTTTCCTGAATTGTTTCTATACTTATACCTTGTCTATGGGCATGATAACCCCAAGTCTTTCTTAACGTATGAGTACCTACCCTCACATCCACTAAACCTACCTGTTGACACCACTTGCAGACTAATTTATAAGCTTGTACTCTACTGATACCTTTTGTTTTAGCTCTAGTATTATAAATAAGATAATTATTGCGATTAGTCATCATACTAGTATTCTTACTAAGAACTTGAATTGACTTTTTAGCTTCTTGATTAATCTTAATAACATTTCTTTTACCAGTTTTTTGTTCAATTATTTCGAAAGTCTCTCTTACTGCTCCATCCAAATTAGTTATATCTTTAATTTTAAGCTTTAACAAATCACTGATTCTCAAACCAAAATTAACTCCACATACAAATAATACATAATCTCTATACTTATTATTCTCTTTCAACATTCTTTTGATCTCTTTTATCTTATTTCTATCTCTAATCGGTTCTACTCTATTTCCCATTTAACCACCTCCTTGTGAATTTAAAAATTATATAT
This sequence comes from Halanaerocella petrolearia, assembly GCF_054657875.1. Taxonomy (NCBI): domain Bacteria; kingdom Bacillati; phylum Bacillota; class Clostridia; order Halanaerobiales; family Halobacteroidaceae; genus Halanaerocella; species Halanaerocella petrolearia. The sequence continues at coordinate 1,799 of NZ_BAAHXW010000001.1, read as the reverse complement.
TATTCTGTATTTAACTATAATAAATAGTATTATAAATTGATTGATTTAGCAACAAAGATCTTTAATGAATATTAATACTAATAGAAAAGCTTCTGCCTTTAAGACAGAAGCTACATTACCTATCTTCTACTTTCTAATTCCTCTAAAACTTCTTCAATAGAAATATCATAATAAACTAATGATACTAAAAGATGATATATTAAGTCTGCACTTTCATAAATCAACTCACCTTGGTCAGTATCTTTAGCAGCCATCACTACTTCTGTCGCCTCTTCTCCTATCTTCTTTAAAAAAGCATTTTCTCCTTTTTCATATAAAGAAGATGTATAAGAATCTGGCTGAGGATTCTCCTTTCTATCTTTAAGGACTTGGTACAATTCATCTAAAATCTCTGCATCTAGGTTATCATAGACTTCATCTGGATCAAAAACCTTCTCTTCATCATCAAGATGTTCTCTCTCTATTCCACGATAAAAACAAGATTTATGCCCTGTATGGCATGCTCCTCCTGTCTGCTCAACCTTAAGTAATAAAGTATCTCCATCACAGTCATACTTAATCTCTTCTACCTCTTGAATATTACCTGATGTCTCACCCTTCCACCATAACTCTTGGCGACTACGACTCCAGAAACAAGTTCGACCTGACTTAATTGTATTTAATAAAGATTCTCGATTCATATAAGCCATCATTAATACTTCTTTAGTCTCTACATCCTGTACAATTGCTGGAATTAAACCATCTTCATCAAACTGTAAATTGTTTATAGACATCTGACATGAACCTCCTTCTGTTGTAAATATTCCTTTACTTCTTGAATAGTATATTCTTTAAAGTGGAATATAGAAGCAGCTAAAGCAGCATCTGCCTCTCCTTTAGTAAATGCTTCTGCAATATGTTCTAAATTTCCTGCTCCTCCAGAAGCAATAACTGGAATATCTACAGCCTGAGAGATTGCTTTAGTTAAATCTAAATCATAACCATCTTTTGTTCCATCACTATCCATACTAGTAAGTAATATCTCTCCAGCTCCTAACTCTTCTGCTTTTTTAGCCCAATCAATTGCATCTAACCCTGTTGCTTTGCGACCTCCATGAATATACACCTCCCAAGAATCTCCTTTCTGCTTAGCATCTATAGCTACTACTATACATTGACTACCAAATTTCTTGGCCCCTTCTTTGATTACTTCTGGGTTCTTAACAGCTGCTGAGTTAATTGATACTTTATCAGCACCTGCTTTTAATAATTCTCGCATATCATCAGTAGTTCTAATCCCACCACCAATAGTAAAAGGAATAAATACCTCTTCTGCTGTCTGACGTACTAGGTCTAATATGATTTCTCGTTTATCACTAGAAGCTGTAATGTCTAGAAAGACTAATTCATCAGCTCCCATCTTATCATATAAAGCAGCCAATTCTACTGGATCACCGGCATCCTTAATATCAACAAAATTGACTCCCTTTACTACTCGACCTTGATCAACATCAAGGCAAGGGATAATTCGCTTAGCTAACATTTAGATCACTCCCTCGTATTCAGTTTACAGTGTACAATTCACAGTTGACAGTTAAAACCAATTTAAATCTATACTCAAACTCAATCTTAAATTCAAGCTTTATTTTTAACCGTAAACTGTTAACTGTTAACTATTTCAATCGCTTCTTCTAAATCTAAACTATCACTATATAAGGCCTTACCTGTAATTACTGCTTCTACTCCATCTTTCTCTAACTCTTTAATTTCTTTAATATCATCTATACTAGATACTCCACCTGAAGCAATTACCTTTAGAA